>NZ_JAAQWO010000004.1:0-620406 GCF_012985525.1 Pseudomonas sp. WS 5059
GGAGCAGTCAGGGTCACTGTCGTGGTGTTATCGGTACCTGGGGTATCAGTAACAGTCGTGGTGACCTTGTCAGTCCCCGGGACCAGATTTTCAAAGTGCTCGCCACCGGCGACTTCTTTAATGCCGGTAGTAACGGTTTGGTCGCCTTTGTAGACGTCGTCCGGAGCCACAATCGAAACGGTACCGCTCGACTGGTTCACGCCAATGGTGATGACCTGGTTGTTATCCAGAGTCACAGTCACAGGGCTGGTGATGTTAGTCACCGGCGCGCCGTTCTTATCCACCAAGGTAGCGGTGTAAACAATCTCGCCGCCTTCACCGACAGTTTTGGTCGCGGTCAGAACCACATCAACCTTGTCGATGGTGTCGTTGATCTGCGTTGTCGCCCCACCCGGTGCGATATCAAGCTTCTCGAAACCACCACCCACGACGTCCGGATTGATCGTGACGTTGATCGGGCCTGCATCTTTGAATACGTCGTCGCTCGGTGCCTTGGACGTCACCTGGCCGGTCGTCTCGCCCTTGGCGATAGTGATGACGTCACCATTGCTCAAGGTCAGGGTCAGGTCGCTGCCGGCCTTGTTGCTCAAGGTCGCGGTGTAGGTGATGTTGCCACCTTCGTCGGCCTCGCCTGGCGCAGTCAGGGTGACGGTGGTGGTGTCGGTGGTGCCGGGTGTGTCGGTCACGGTGGTGTTGACCGGCGTGGTGCCAGGCACCAGGTTCTCGAAATGCGCGCCGCCGGTCACATTGGTGATAGCGGTGGTGACGGTCTGGTTGCCCTCATACACATCGTTTGGCGCAACAGTGCTGGCAGTGCCCGCGGATTGGCCGACGCCAATGGTGATGGTCTGGCCATTGTCCAGCGTCACGGTCAACGGATTGGTGGTGTTGGTGACCGGGTTACCGGCCTTGTCCACCAGCGATGCGGTGTAGACGATCTGACCGCCTTCGCCCACGGTGGTTGTGGCGGTCAGGACCACATCGACCTTGTCGATGGTGTCGTTGACGGTGGTGGTCGCGCCATCGCCTGCCACTTCCAGTTTTTCGAAGTTACCGCCATTAGTCTCGACGATCTTTACCGTTTGCGTGCTTTTGTCGACAAACACATCATCGCCCGGAGCATCGACGGTGACGGAGCCAACGGTTTCACCTGCCTTGATGACGATGGTCGAACCGTTGTCCAGCTTCAGGGTAACGTCGGTGTCCGCTTTATTGGACAGCGTGGCGATGTAGGTGATCTGGCCGCCTTCGCTGACATCGCCAGGCGCAGTCAGCGTCACCGTGGTGGTGTCGACCGAATCGGTGATGGTGGTGACGGCTGGCGTGGTGTTGGGCACCAGGTTTTCAAAGTTGCCACCGGTTGTGCCGGTGATGGTCGTCGTGACGGTGCTGCCGTTGACGTAGACGTCGTTCGCCGGGGTGTCGACCACCACGGTACCGACGGACTCGCCGGCCTTGATGGTGATCACCGAACCGTTGGACAAGGTCACGGTCACCGGGGTTTGCGCCGGGTTGGTCAGCGTCGCGGTGTAGGTGATCTGGCCGCCTTCGGTGACCGTGTTGGTCGCGGTCAGGGTTACGCCGGTGTCGTCGACCGAGTCGGTAATCGTCGTGACGGCTGGTGTGGTGTTGGGCACCAGGTTTTCGAAGTTGCCACCGGTTGCCCCGGTAATGGTGGTGCTGACCGTACTGCCATTGGTGTAGACATCGTTGGCCGGCGTGTCGACCACCACCGTACCGGTGGACTTACCCGCCTCGATGGTGATCACCGAGCCGTTGCTCAAGGTAATGGTGACAGGCGTCTGCGCCGGGTTGGTCAGCGTCGCGGTGTAGGTGATCTGACCGCCTTCGGTCACCGTTTCGCCTGCTGTCAGGGTCACGGTGGTGGTGTCGATGGTGTCGGTGATCTGGGTAACTGCCGGCGTCGGGTCGACGGTCACGATCAGGTTGTTACCGCCAGTGGTGCCGGTGACGGTGACGCTGATCTGGCCTGGATCGATGTACGGGCTGTCGTTGGGCGCCAGGGGCACATTCACGGAGCCAGTCACCTGGCCGGCCGGGATGGTGATCACCGCGCCGTTGGACAGGGTGACGGTCAGGTTGCTGGTGGACGGCTGGGTCACCGTGGCGGTGTAGGTCAGCACGCCGCCGGCTTCGGTGATGGTCGGGGTGGCGCTCAGCGACAGGGTCGACGGCAACGGTGCTGCCGTGAGGGGATCGGTCGGCTGCCCGCCGAGTTCGTTGGTCAACGCATTGGTACCGAACCCCAGGCCTGCCGTCGGGAAACCAATGGACGGATCAACCGAGCCAGCCGTCTCATTGAGCATCACAAAGCTGTGGCCGCCACCGGCAGCGCCCGTGCCAGAAGCTGTCGCGCCTGCGGCAGTGGCTTCCAGGTCGGTGGTCGGGTCAGCGCCGGCGGCAATGGCCTGCTGCAGTTCGGCAACCGAAGGCGCGGCCTGTGCGGTGGCTTGGCTCAGGTCGGTGCTGGAGTCGGGCGCGTTGGCGCTCCACTGGGTATCACGGCCCAGGTCCAGGGTGCGGCCATCGGCCAGCTCCAGGCTGACGGCGCCCGACATGCCGGTGTCTATCTGGTCGCCGGCGAACAGGCGATCACCCTCAACAAGCACCCGACGGGCACCTTCCGGAGAAATGACGAAAACTTGGCCAACAATGCTTTTGACGATTGCAACAACACTGCTCATTGAAGATTTCTCCGGCGATCCATTCTGTGGGTGTTCCTGTGGCTGAGACCCTATGGGATTCATCAACCTGGGAAGTGCGTAGTTTATAAAACGGGTGACGTCAAATAATTGGCTATATTTTTTGGCGATTTACTTTATGCCAAACTATTGACCTTATTGGCGCCATCCTAAACAATCGCCTCGCTAATGTCACATTGATATTCACGCGGCGAACCGTCCTACATGTGTGAACCAGTTCCGCTTTTGAACTTTCCGACGTACGGTCATTACGGTAGCCATTTTCTAACGCAGCACGCCAAGTTGCTGTGACTTGAGACAAGAAGTCCTGGGGAATTTTTAAATGCGTTTGCACCTGCTTAAGGCAATACCGTTCGTTCTCGCCGCCAGTTTTGTACAAGCCCAAACCCTGCCCCAGGCCATGCAGCAAGCGCTGGATGTGCACCCGGAGATTCAGGCAGGTGTCAACGCTCGTATTGCTGCCGACTATCAGTTACGTGCGGCCAAGGGCGGTTACCTGCCCCGTGTCGACCTGAACGCCGGTTACGGCCGTGAAGGCACCGACAGTTCTTCCACCCGGGCACGTGGCGGCCACTGGGACACCCTTAATCGCGGTGAATCGAGCCTGCGCCTGCAGCAAATGGTTTTTGACGGTTTTGCCACCTCCAGTGAAGTTGGGCGTCAACAAGCCACCGTTAACTCCCGCGCTTTCTCGTTGCTTGGCACTTCCGAGCGCACAGCATTGACGGTAGCCCAGGTTTACCTGGACGTCCTGACCCGTCGTGAGTTCGTGCGCCTGGCTGAAGACAACCTGCGCAATCACGAGCGCATCTACGACCAGATCAAGTTGCGCACCCAGCGCGGCGTCGGCAGCGGGGCTGACCTGGACCAGGCCGAAGCCCGTCTGGCCCAGGCCCGCAACAACGTGATCACCGAGCAGACCAACCTGGCCGATGCCCAGACCAACTACCTGAGCGCTGTTGGCCAGGAAGCCGATCAGTTGGAGCGTCCGCCAAGCTTCATGGCGCTGCTGCCAGCAGACCTGAACGAAGCGCGCCGCCAGATGCTGGATAACAGCCCGATCCTGCGTTCGGCCGAATCCGACATCGCCGCCGCCGAAAAACAATACGAAGCCGCCAAGTCTTCCTTCTACCCACGCTTCGACGCCGAGTTGGGCCGCAACGCCGACAACAACATCGACGGCGACGCCAGCCACAACAATGGCTGGGAAGCCATGCTGCGCATGCGCTTTAACCTGTATGCCGGTGGCAGCAACAAGGCTGAGCTGGAGTCCAAGTCCTACCAGTCCAACCAGGCCCTGGATATTCGCAACAACGCCCTGCGTCAATTGAACGAAGAACTGGGCCTGGCCTGGAACGCCATGAACAACGCCAATGCCCAGGTGCCGATTGCCCAGCAATACGTCGACCACAGCAGCAAGGTGCGCGGCGCGTACCAAAAGCAATTCAGCCTGGGCGAGCGGACCCTGCTCGACTTGCTCGACAGCGAGAACGAACTGTTCACCGCTTCGCGTCGTCTGGAAGAGATAAAAAACGTTCAGTTATTTACTCAGTACCGAATCAAGGCGACCATGGGCGAGTTGCTCAAGAGCCAGGGAGTGGTCGCACCGATGGCCTCCGTCGTACAGAACGATGTGAAGCCGAAAGTTCAACTGCCTGGGATGAATTGAGCTATTCCTTATAGTCCCATCTGTTAGTTGAGAGAGCCCGCGTGGAATCAGAAGTCAGTCGAGTCCATCTCAGTCATGATCCACGCACATTGCACGACGACCCGTTACTCGACGGGTTGTTGGCTCTCTGCGCCCTGCACCAGAAGCCCGCCAGTGCGGCGATGCTGACCACCGGTCTGCCATTGCCGGCACAGCAACTGACTGCCGATTTGCTGGCCCGGGCCGCGGCCCGCGCCGGTTTGCAAGGGCGCCTGCTGCAACGCAAGCTCGATTCGATCCCCGCGATTGCCATGCCGGCGTTGTTGTTGCTCAAGGACGGTCGCAGCGCCGTGCTGCTCGGCTGGCAGGGTGAAGACGAAGCCCAGGTGCTGCTCAGCGAAAGCGATGGCGGTGAAACCATCGTCAAGCGTGAAGCCTTGGCCGATGACTACATCGGTAAAGTGTTCTTTGCCCAGCCCCAGCACAAATTCGATGTCAGCCACGGCACCCTGATCCCTCGGGCCCGCTCGTGGTTTCGCGATACCCTCAAGCGTTCGCGCTGGCTCTACGCCGATGCCATCGCCGCCAGTTTCCTGATCAACCTGATTGCCATGGCCGCGCCGCTGTTCGTGATGAATGTCTACGACCGCGTGGTGCCGAACCAGGCCACCGCCACCCTGTGGGTGCTGGCCACCGGTATTTTCATCGCCTACGTCTTCGACCTGGTCCTCAAGAGCCTGCGTAGCCTGTGCCTGGACCTGGCCGGCAAAAAAACCGACCTGATCATCTCGGCCACGCTGTTCGAGCGGATCGTCGGCATGTCAATGAAGTACCGCCCGGCGCGGGTCGGCAGTTTCGCCCAGAACATCCACGAGTTTCAGAGCCTGCGCGATTTTCTCGCGTCCCTGACCCTCACCAGCCTGATCGACCTGCCGTTCACCCTGCTGATCTTCATGGTGATCGCCATCCTCGGCGGGCATCTGGTGTGGATCCCCATGCTGGCCTTCCCGATTGCCCTGGGCATCGGCTACCTGCTGCAAAAGCCGTTGGTGGCCACCATGGAGCGCACCATGGCCCTGGCTTCCGAGCGCCAGTCGAGCCTGATCGAAACCCTGGCCGGGCTGGACGCGGTCAAGGTCAACAACGCCGAAAGCGAGCGCCAGTACCAGTGGGAACAGACCATTGGCACCCTCAGCCGCCTTGAGCTGCGGGTCAAAATGCTCTCCGGGCTGTCGATGAACATCACCCTGCTGATCCAGCAACTGGCGGGTGTGATCATGATTGTCTTCGGGGTCTACCAGATCATCGCCGGCAACCTCAGCATGGGCGGCCTGATTGCCTGCTACATGCTCAGTGGCCGCGCGCTCAGCCCCCTGGCGTCGCTGTCGGGCCTGATGACACGCTACCAGCAGGCCAAAGTCACCATGGTCTCCACCGACCAGATGATGGAGCTGCCCCAGGAGCGCAACTTCGAAGAGCGCCCCCTGAGCCGCCGCACCCTGCAAGGCGCCATCGAGTGCCGGGGCCTGAACTTTACCTACCCCAACCAGCAGAACATGGCGCTCAAGAACATCAACCTGGTGATCAAGCCCGGCGAGAAGATCGGCATCATCGGGCGTAGCGGTTCGGGCAAGAGTTCCCTGGCCAAACTGATCGTGGGGCTCTATCAGCCCGACTCTGGCGCCTTGCTGGTAGACGGCGTGGACATTCGCCAGATCGACGTCAGCGAACTGCGCCACAACGTCGGCTATGTGCCCCAGGACATCCAACTGCTGGCCGGTACCCTGCGCGACAACCTGGTCTCCGGCGCCCGCTACGTTGAAGACGAAGTGGTGCTGCAAGCCGCCGAACTGGCGGGCGTCCACGAATTTGCCCGCCTGCATCCGCAAGGCTACGAACTGCAAGTAGGCGAGCGGGGCCAGAACCTTTCTGGCGGCCAGCGACAAAACGTCGCCCTGGCGCGTGCCCTGTTGCTCAACCCGCCTATCCTGCTGCTGGACGAACCGACCAGCGCCATGGACAACACCGGTGAGGAACGCCTCAAACAGCGCCTGCAAGCCGTTGTGGCAAACAAGACCGTGGTGCTGGTGACACACCGGGCGTCGTTGCTGTCTTTGGTGGACCGTTTGCTGGTCATCGACCGTGGGCAGATCCTCGCGGATGGCCCGAAAGCCGTAGTGATGGAAGCGTTGAAGAAGGGGCAGATCAGTGTTGCGTAAATTCAAGGACGCGGTCCGTCGTTACTTCATTGGTTCCGATTCGCTGGACGGCCAGCCACTGCCAGAGGTCAAGAAGGCCCTGATCGAAGATGCTCCGCGCGTCGTGCGGCTGACCATCTGGGGGATCATCGGGTTTTTCCTGTGCATGCTGCTGTGGGCCGGCTTTGCCAAGGTCGACGAAGTCACGCGTGGCGATGGCAAGGCCATCCCATCCTCCAAGCTGCAGAAGATCCAGAACCTGGAAGGCGGCATCGTCGCCGAGCTGTACGTCAAGGAAGGGCAGATCGTCGAAGCCGGCGCGCCGCTGATTCGCCTGGACGACACACGTTTTGTCTCCAACGCCGGGGAAACCGAGGCCCAGCGCCTGTCCCTGCTGTTGCGCATCGAACGCTTGAACGCCCAGGTCGAAGACCGGCCGTTGAATATCCCTGAAGATGTGCGGGCTGCTGCGCCCACCCAGGCGATCAACGAGCAGTCGCTGTACGAAAGCCGGCGCCAGCAGTTCAAGGACGAAATCGGCGGCTTGCAGGAGCAACTGACCCAGCGCCAGCAGGAGATGCGCGAATACACCTCCAAGCAGGGCCAGTACCGTAACCAGCTGTCGTTGCAGCGCCAGGAAATCAACATGTCCGAACCCCTGGTCGCCCAGGGGGCGGTGTCGCCGGTGGAAGTGCTGCGCCTCAAGCGCGCAGAAATGGAAACCCGTGGCCAGCTGGACGCCACCACCCTGGCCATCCCCCGCGCCGATTCGGCGATCAAGGAAGTGCAGCGCAAGATCGACGAGACCCGCGGTAAATACCGCAGCGAAGCCCTGACCGAACTCAACGAAGCACGCACCGACTTGAACAAGGCCCAGGCCACCGGCAAAGCCCTCGAAGACCGGGTGAGCCGGACCCTGGTCACCTCGCCGGTGCGCGGGATCGTCAAGCAACTGCTGGTCAACACCATCGGCGGGGTGATCCAGCCGGGCAGCGACATGGTGGAAATCGTGCCGTTGGACGACACCCTGCTGGTGGAAGCCAAGATCCGCCCGCAAGACATTGCTTTCCTGCACCCGGGGCAAGAGGCCGTGGTCAAGTTCACCGCCTATGACTACACCATCTACGGCGGCCTCAAGGCCAAGCTGGAGCGCATCGGTGCCGATACCATCACCGACGAAGACAAAAAAACCACCTACTACATGATCACCTTGCGCACCGATCGCAGCCACCTGGGCACCGATGAGAAGCCGTTGATCATCATCCCCGGCATGGTCGCCTCGGTCGATATCATCACCGGCAAGAAAACCATCCTCAGCTACCTGCTCAAGCCCATCATCAAGGCCCGGGCGGAGTCGTTGCAGGAGCGTTGATCTCGATTGCCTGGCCTGGCCTCATCGCAGGCAAGCCAGCTCCCACATTGGATCGGTTTACACGGTCAAAATGTGGGAGCTGGCTTGCCTGCGATAGGGCCCTCAACTCCACCACACTTTCCGGCCTCAACCCCTTAAAAGGCCATATAGTTATTCTCTAACGGTATTTAAATTCCAGTTCTTATATCTATAAAGTCACTCTCCTGACTGCCAGGGAGTGATCTCATGTCCACCGCCACAGCCGCCTTGCCCACCGCCCAAACCTTCGACATCCGCCCATTCCCCGGCAGCGTAGGCGCCGAGATCATCGGCCTGGATCTGTCGCGTCCGGTCAACGACCAGGATTTCGCCCGCATCCACCGCGCGCACCTGGACCACCATGTGGTGGTGTTCCGCAACCAGCGCATCACCCCCGAGCAACAGATCGCCTTCAGCCGCCGTTTCGGCGTGTTGCAGATCCATGTGCTCAAACAGTTCCTGCTGGCCAACCACCCGGAAATCCTCATCGTCTCCAACATCATCGAAAACGGTCAATCCGTCGGCCTGGGCGACGCTGGCAAGTTCTGGCACTCGGACCTGTCGTACAAGGAACTGCCGAGCCTGGGTTCGATGCTCCACGCCCAGGAGTTGCCGTCCGAAGGCGGCGACACGCTGTTTGCCGACATGCACAAAGCCTGGGACCAACTGCCCGAGCATCTGCGCAAAGCCGTGGAGGGCCGCAGCGCCGCGCACTCCTACACCGCGCGCTACAGCGAAACCAAATTCGAAGGCAACTGGCGCCCGACCCTGACCCCCGAACAACTGGCCCAGGTCGCCGAGGTGGTGCACCCGGTGGTGCGCACCCACCCGGAAAACGGGCGCAAGGCACTGTTCGTCAGTGAAGGATTCACCACCCGTATCGTCGGCCTGCCCGAAGACGAAAGCCGCGACCTGCTGGCCCAGCTCTACGCCCACAGCGTCCACCCGCACAACATCTACCGCCATAGCTGGCAGCCCCACGACCTGGTGTTCTGGGATAACCGCTCGCTGATCCACCTGGCCGCCGGTTGCCCCAGCCACCTGCGCCGCAAGCTGTTTCGCACCACCATCCAGGGCGACGCCCCCTTCTGATTCGGAGCATGACCATGTCCAGCAAAACCCCCTTTGCACGATTGGCCGCGACCGTGGGCCTTGGCATCAGCCTGTTGGCCGGCAGTCTGGTTGCCCCGACTGTCGCCCAGGCTGAAGGCCAGATTCGCATTGCCGAGCAGTTCGGCATCGTTTACCTGCTGCTCAACGTGGTGCGCGACCAGAACCTGATCGAGAAATACGGCAAGCAGGAAGGTATCGACATCAAGGTCGACTGGACCCAGTTGTCCGGCGGCGCGGCGGTCAATGACGCGTTGCTTTCCGGCTCCATCGACATTGCCGGCGCCGGTGTCGGCCCGCTGCTGACCATCTGGGACCGCACCCACGGCAAGCAGAATGTCAAAGCCGTGGCCTCCCTGGGCAACTTCCCGTACTACCTGGTCAGCAACAATCCCAAGGTCAAGACCATTGCAGACTTCACCGAGAAAGACCGCATCGCCGTGCCGGCCGTGGGGGTTTCCGTGCAGTCGCGGTTCTTGCAATACGCTGCGGCCAAGCAATGGGGCGACAAGGAATTCAATCGCCTGGATAAATACACCATCGCCGTGCCGCACCCCGACGCCACGGCCGCGCTGATCGCCGGCGGCACCGAGCTGACCGGGCACTTCTCCAACCCGCCGTTCCAGGATCAGGCCCTGGCCAACCCGAACGTGCATGTGGTGCTCAACACCTATGACCTGCTGGGGCCGAACTCGCCGACCGTGTTGTTCGCCACCGAGAAGTTTCGCAACGACAACCCGAAAACCTACAAGGCCTTCATCGATGCCCTGACCGAGGCCGCGCAGTTCGCCCAGAACGACAAGGGCGCTGCCGCCGACACCTATATCCGGGTGACCAAGGCCAAGATCGACCGGGCCGAGTTGCTGAAAATCATCGACAACCCGCAATTTGAGTTCAGCGTCACGCCGAAAAACACCTACCCACTGGCTGAATTCCTCTACCGCGTGGGCGCGATCAAGAACAAACCCGAGTCGTGGAAGGATTACTTCTTCCAGGATGCCAAGCCGCTGCAAGGGAGCTGAGATGAACGCGCCTTTGCAAGGCCACACGGCCAGCAACCTGAGTCCCGCCCAAGCCTTGCTCGCGGTGGATCAAGTCAGCCTGGAATACCGCACCCCCG
This sequence comes from Pseudomonas sp. WS 5059, assembly GCF_012985525.1. Taxonomy (NCBI): domain Bacteria; kingdom Pseudomonadati; phylum Pseudomonadota; class Gammaproteobacteria; order Pseudomonadales; family Pseudomonadaceae; genus Pseudomonas; species Pseudomonas sp. WS 5059. Next base: position 10,190 of record NZ_JAAQWO010000004.1, read on the forward strand.
AACGGGTGGTGCGGGCCACTCACCAGGTCAGCTTCGAGATCGATCCGGCTGATCGCTTTGTACTGCTGGGGCCTTCGGGCTGCGGCAAATCCACGCTGCTCAAGGCGGTGGCCGGCTTTATCAAACCCTGCGAAGGCGAGATCCGCCTGCTGGGGCAAAAGGTCGAGCAACCGGGCCCGGATCGCATCGTAGTGTTCCAGGAGTTCGACCAACTGCCGCCCTGGAAAACCGTGAAGCAGAACGTGATGTTCCCGTTGCTGGCGTCCCGGACCCTCAAGCGCCGCGAAGCTGAGGAGCGGGCGTTGTACTACCTCGACAAGGTCGGTTTGAGCGCCTTTGCCGACGCCTATCCGCACACTCTGTCCGGTGGCATGAAGGCGCGGGTGGCGATTGCCCGGGCGTTGGCCATGCAGCCGAAAATCCTGTTGATGGACGAGCCCTTCGCCGCCCTCGATGCCCTGACCCGGCGCAAGATGCAGGAGGAGTTGCTGCTGCTGTGGGAAGAGGTGCGCTTCACCCTGCTGTTTGTCACCCACTCCATCGAAGAAGCCCTGGTGGTGGGCAATCGCATCCTGTTGCTGTCGCCCCATCCAGGGCGGGTGCGCGCCGAAATCCACAGCCATCAATACGACCTGCACAGCCTCGGCGGTGTGGCGTTCCAGGCGTCGGCGCGGCGTATTCATCGCCTGTTGTTCGATGAGTCGCCCGAGGCAGAAACCGAACTGGATTTCGCCGACATCCGCATCGCTTATTGAAGGACTGTGCCCATGCGCCAGGAATATGAAATCACCCTGCAACCGCTGCCCGGCGTGCCCGTGGAACGCGCCTTACCCCTGCGCCAACGCCTGTGGCAACAAGGCTGGCTGCGCAAGGGCCTGATCCTGATCGTGCTGGCGATCCTCTGGGAGGCGGCGGCGCGCTATCAGAACAACGACCTGCTGCTGCCCAGCTTCTTGCAGACCTTCCACGCCTTCTACGACGGCATTGCCAGTGGCGAGTTGCTGGGCAAGGTCAGCATCTCGCTGGTGGTGCTGCTCAAGGGCTACCTGATCGGCATCGTCCTGGCATTTGCCCTGACCACCCTGGCGGTCTCGACCCAGATTGGCCGCGACCTGCTGAGCACCCTGACCTCGATGTTCAACCCGCTGCCGGCGATTGCCCTGCTGCCCCTGGCGCTGTTGTGGTTTGGCCTGGGGCAGAACAGCCTGATTTTTGTGCTGGTGCACTCGGTGCTGTGGGCCTTGGCGCTCAACACCTACTCGGGGTTTATGGGGGTGTCGGAAACCCTGCGCATGGCCGGGCGCAACTACGGCCTCAAGGGCATGCGCTTTGTGCTGTTTATCCTGATCCCGGCGGCGCTGCCATCGATCCTCGCCGGCCTGAAAATCGGCTGGGCCTTTGCCTGGCGCACGCTGATCGCCGCCGAACTGGTGTTCGGCGCCACCAGCGGCAAGGGCGGCCTGGGCTGGTACATCTTCCAGAACCGCAACGAGTTGTACACCGACAAGGTATTCGCCGGGCTGGCGGTAGTGATCCTGATCGGCCTGCTCGTGGAAAACCTGGTGTTCGACACCCTCGAGCGCGTCACCGTGAAGCGCTGGGGCATGCAGCGCTAAATAGGAATTATTGCTCTTTGGCCGCTATGAGTCCGATAATGCCGCCCGAACCTGACGCCGCCCTGGCGTCAGGCCTGGCCGGTAAAAGGATTTACGAACATGCGGTTTCTTGTCTTGGCTGCAGCCTTACTCGCGTCGACAGCGGTTTTTGCCGGGTTTGAGCCTGAAGTGGTGTTCACGGTCAAGCCGGTGTACCCCAAGACCCTGACAACCACCCAGGGGCATGCGCGGATCAGCCTCAAGATCCACAACGACGGATCGGTCAGCGATGTAAAAGCGCTCAATGCCACCAAGCCCGCCTTTGGCGAAGCGGCTGTCGGTGCGGCCAAGCAATGGCGCTTCAAGCCGTGGACAGTGAGCGCCGAGCGGCCTGCGGTGGTCGAGGCGCGCAACGATATGCTGTTTTCGCCCGAGCCCATCAGCCGTGAAGGGGTGCAACTGAACTTTACCGAGGTGAAGTTTCAATCCTGCCGTGACTTGAGCGAGGAGGTCAGCCAGTTCCGCCGCGAGCATCCCACCCGCCCTTTGAGTGCCATGAAGAGCTTCGCCATCACCCGCGTTGCGGTGATGCTGCCGGCGTTCAGTGGCAAAACTACCTATGCCGACGGCCTGGTCCTGGCCGATCAGCTGGAAAACTTATTGCCGGAAATCGTCCGCCAGTGTCAGGCCAATCCCACCGCCACCTACGCCGATTACCTGCCGCATAGCCTGAAACAGTACCGATAAAGCCTGCTACGATTGCGTGCGCTGTACTCCACATTCATCACGAGTGCTTGGCATGCAATTACCGGACATGAACCTGCTGGTGGCCCTCGACGCCTTGCTCGACGAGGGCAGTGTGGTGGGCGCCGCACGGCGGATGAACCTCAGCCCGGCGGCCATGAGCCGCACCCTGACGCGCATCCGCGAGGCTGTCGGCGATCCGATCCTGGTGCGCGCCGGGCGCGGCCTGGTGCCCACGCCCAAGGCCCTGGAGTTGCAAGGCCAGGTGCGCAACGTGGTGGAGCAGGCGGCGTTGCTGTTCCGCTCGGCGGACGAGGTCGACCTGAGCACTTTGCGCCGGCGGTTCAGCGTGCGTGCCAATGACTTTTTTGTCGGCGTGTATGGCGGTCGTTTGTTCGATGCCATGGAACGGGTGGCGCCCCACTGCGAGCTGCGTTTTGTGCCGGAAGGCGACAGTGACGATGAAGCCTTGCGCGAAGGGCGCCTGGACCTGCGCGTCGGCAACACCATGCCGATCACCCCGGAAGTGAAGGTGCAGAACCTGTTCTCCACCACCTTCGTCGGCCTGGCCCGTGAAGGCCACCCGCTGTTCGACGAAGAAATCACTGCGGCGCGCTTTGCCAGCTACTCCCATATCAGCATCTCCCGGCGCGGTATCGCCCGTGGGCCGATCGACACTGCCCTCAGTGCCCAGGGCCTGGAGCGCCGGGTGGCGATGATCGCGCCGGGGTTTCACGGTGCGATGTTCATGCTGCCCGACTCCGACCTGATCCTGCCGGTGCCCAAGGAAGCGCTGTACAGCGCCAATCGCCTGAAACTGCCACTGCGCGCATTCACCCTGCCGATTTCCCTGCCGACCCTGGTCCTGACCCAGGCCTGGCACCCGCGCTTCGACAAAGACCCGGCGCACCGATGGCTGCGCGAAACCATGCGCGAAAGCTGCGCGGCGACCTGGCGCGAAGCCCAGCCGGTCTGATGACCCCGATCAAATGTAGGAGCTGGCTTGCCTGCGATAGCGGTGTGTCAGCTAACGCATCTGTAACTGATACACCGCTATCGCAGGCAAGCCAGCTCCTACGTTCAATCATTGCGTCTGATGCAGTTATAACCTTCCCACAAGTCAGTTTTCGTCATGTCTAAGCCTTATTAAACTGCTCGGGTATTCTATTGCCGAGTTGTACCTTCATGACTTCCCTCGCTGCCCCCGCGCCCTTGGCCGCCGCCAAACCCGCCGCCGTCAGCCCCCCTGTGTTCGGCCCACGGATCATCATCGGCCTGGTTGGCGTGCTGCTGGCGGTACTGGTCTCGGGCCTGAACGAAATGGTGACCAAGGTCGCCCTCGCCGATATCCGCGGTGCGCTGTACATCGGGTTTGACGAAGGTACCTGGCTGGTTGCTGCCTACACCGCCACTTCCGTCTCGGCCATGGCCTTTGCGCCGTGGTGTTCGGTGACGTTTTCGCTGCGCCGCTTCACCCTGTGGGCCATCGGCCTGTTTACCCTGCTGGGGGTGCTTTGCCCGCTGGCGCCGAATTATGAAAGCCTGCTGGTACTGCGCACCCTGCAAGGCCTGGCCGGTGGAGCCTTGCCGCCGATGCTGATGACCGTGGCCCTGCGTTTCTTGCCGGCCCACGTCAAGCTCTACGGCCTGGCCGGCTATGCCCTGACCGCCACTTTCGGCCCCAGCCTCGGCACACCGTTGGCGGCACTCTGGACCGAATACGTCGGCTGGCAGTGGGCGTTCTGGCAGATCGTCGCACCGTGCCTGCTGGCCATGGCCGCCGTGGCCTACGGCTTGCCCCAGGACCCGCTGCGCCTGGAGCGCCTCAAGCAGTTCAACTGGCGCGGCCTGCTGCTGGGCTTCCCGGCGATCTGCATGCTGGTGATCGGCATCTTGCAGGGCAACCGCCTGGACTGGTTCGAGTCGCCGCTGATCACCACGCTGCTGATTGGCGGGGTGCTGTTGCTGGTGCTGTTCATGCTCAATGAATGGTCACACCCGATGCCGTTCTTCAAGTTGCAGATGCTCGGCCTGCGCAACCTGGCCTTCGCCCTGATCGTGTTGGCCGGGGTGCTGGTGGTGTTGCAGGCGGTGATCATCCTGCCGTCCAGCTACCTGGCGCAGGTGCAGGGCTACCGGCCGCTGCAAACCGCACCGGTGATGCTGATCATGGCCCTGCCGCAGCTGATCGCGCTGCCCCTGGTGGCCGCCCTGTGCAACCTGCGCTGGGTGGATTGCCGCTGGGTGCTGGGGATTGGCCTGGGCATGCTGACCTTGTCCTGCCTTGGCGGCGCGCAACTGACCTCGGCGTGGATCCGGGATGAGTTCTACGTGCTGCAACTGCTGCAAATCTTCGGGCAGCCGATGGCGGTGTTGCCGCTGTTGATGCTGTCCACCGGCAGCATCGTGCCCACCGACGGGCCGTTTGCCTCGGCCTGGTTCAACACGGTCAAGGGCCTGGCGGCGGTGGTCGCCACCGGGGTGATCGAGGTGCTGACCACCCACCGCCTGCATTTCCACTCGACCATGCTGGTGGACGCCCTGGGTAACTCACCCCTGGCTGACAGCGATGCCGCGGGCCTTGCCCACCGCCTGCACCAGCAGGCCGTGGTGCTGACTTCTGCGGATCTTTATTACGTCATGGCCGGTGTCGCGGTGGCGTTGATCCTCCTGATTTTCTGGATGCCGACGCGGATTTTCCCGCCGCGCGCACCCGCTTGATTGTTGACTGAAACAAAGGATTTTTATGAAACGCAAAGACCAGATTGCCGTGACTGTTATCAGCGTATTCGCCGTGGGCGCGCTGGTGTACCTGCTGGCGCCGGGTGTGTTTGGCAGCAAGCGCCAGACCACCAACGACGCCTTCGTCGCCGCCGACTACACCTTGGTGGCACCACGGGTCGCCGGGTTTATCAAAGAGGTGTTGGTGGAGGACAACCAGCAGGTCAAGGCCGGGCAGTTGCTGGCGCTGATCGATGACCGCGACTTGCGCGCCGCCGCCCAGGCCGCCGATGCCGAAACCCTGATGGCCCAGGCCCAGCTGAAAAACGCAGTGGCCACCCTTGAGCGGCAAAGCTCGGTGATCGCCCAGGCCCAGGCCACGGTGGCCGCCGACCGCGCCGAAGTGGCCTTTGCCGAGCACGAATTGAACCGCTACAACCACCTTGCCGGAGTTGGCGCAGGTACCGTGCAGAACGCCCAGCAAGCCAGGACCCGCATCGACCAGGCCACCGCGCGGCTGGCCAACGCCACGGCGGTACTGGCCGCCGAGCGCAAGCAGGTGGAAATCCTCAGCGCCCAGCGCGATGCCGCCGAAGGTGGCTTGAAGCGTGCCCAGGCCGCGCTGGAAATGGCCAGCTATCAACTGTCGTACACGCGCATTGTCGCGCCGGTGGATGGCATGGTCGGCGAGCGGGCGGTGCGGGTCGGTGCCTTTGTCACCCCGGGTAGCAAGATCCTCGCCGTGGTGCCGTTGGCCGACGCGTATGTGGTGGCCAATTTCCAGGAAAACCAACTGTCCCACATGCACGCCGGCCAGGCGGTTGAAGTGCGGGTCGACAGCCTCGACGGTGAAGTCCTCAACGGCCACCTGGAAAGCCTGGCACCGGCCACGGGCGTGACCTTCGCTTCGGTCAAACCCGACAACGCCACCGGCAATTTCACCAAGGTGGTGCAGCGCATCCCGGTGAAAATCATCCTGGAGCCGGGCCAGGCGCAGGTTCATCGCCTGCGGGTCGGGATGTCGGTGGAGGCCAGCGTCAACACACAGCCCAGTGCGCAGCAACGTGAGGTGGCGCAGCAATGAGAAAACTCGCGCTGCTTACTCTCAGCCTGATCAGCCTGGGCGCTTGCACCGTCGGCCCGGATTTTAAGCGCCCCGACGCGCAGCCAGCGGCGCACTGGGCCGAGCCCCAGGGGCGCCAGGCCGCCAGCCGTGCGGTCAGCGACCCATTGGAAGAGCAGTGGTGGGACGTGTTCCACGACCCGCAACTGTCGGCCCTGGTGCGCCGGGCATTGAACGACAACCTCGACCTGAAAATGGCCAGCAGCCGCCTGCAACAGAGCCGCGCGGTGCGCCAGGTGACGACTGCCGAGCGCTACCCGCAGGTCAGCGCCGACGGCAACTATGGCCGCAAACGCAATAGCGCCAACGGCCTGAGCGATCCCTCCGGCAATAACGGCCGTTCGGCCTTCAACCTGTGGGACGCGGGCTTTGCGGCCTCCTGGGAACTGGACTTCTGGGGCCGGGTACGGCGCGAAACCGAAGCCGCCGACGCCACCCTGCAAGTGGCCGAAAACGACCGCCGCAGTGTGCTGCTGTCGGTCTTGGCCGAGACTGCCCAGGACTACATCCAGCTACGCGGCGTGCAAAGTACCCGTGCGGTCACCGAGCAAAACCTCGACGTCGCACGGCGCAGCCTGAAGCTCTCGCAACTGCGCTTGGCCGATGGCGTGGCCACCCACCTGGATGTCGCTGAAGCTGCGGCGCAAGTGGCCGCCATCGAAGCGCGCCTGCCGGATTTGCAGCAGCGCCAGGACCAGTTGATCAACGCCCTGAGCCTGCTGATGGGCCAGGCCCCGCAAGCCTTGCATGCACAACTGTCGCCGGACGCGGCGGTGCCCCAGACCCAGCGCCAGGTTGCGATTGGCCTGCCGTCGCAACTGGCACAGCGCCGCCCGGATATCCGCCAGGCCGAGGCGCGCCTGCATGCGGCGACCGCGAGCATCGGCGTGGCCAAGGGCGACTTCTACCCACGGATCACCCTGTCGGGCAGCCTCGGTTCCCAGGCCATGCAATTGTCGGATCTGGGCTCCTGGGGCTCACGCACCTTTGCTTTCGGCCCATCGCTGAGCCTGCCGCTGTTCAACGGCGGCCGCCTGCAAGGCATGCTCGATCTGCGCGAAGCCCAGCAGCAGGAAGCGGCCCTGGCGTACCAGCAGACCGTGTTGCGCGCCTGGCATGAAATCGACGACCAGTTGACCCGCTACAACGCCAGCCAACTGCGCCGCGACAGCCTCGCCGAAGCCGTGCGCCAGAACCAGATTGCCCTGGACACCGCCCAGCACCAGTACGTCGAAGGGGTGGTGGATTTCGTCAACGTGCTCACGGTGCAGAGCGCCTTGCTGGCGACCCAGGAGCAATGGGTGGAAAGCTCCACCGGCGTGTCCCTGGCCATGGTCGGCTTGTACAAGGCATTGGGCGGGGGCTGGGAGTCGGTGTATCCGTTGCAGACCGCCGGGCGGTAACTGATAAAGTTTTTTGCCAGTCGCGATACAAGCTGTAATGATAATTGCTCTCAATAGTGCATCCGGGCGATTCATGGACACCGCGACTGACGGCCAGCAACAGCTTCATCTCCTGTACCGCGACCATCATGGCTGGCTGCAAGGCTGGCTGCGCAAGCGCCTGGGCGACCGTGAGCACGCCGCCGACGTGGCGCAGGACACCTTCCTGCGCCTGCTGGTGTCGGGGCGTTTTCCCGGGGCCAAGGAGAGCCGCAGCTACCTGACGCAGATCGCGCGCAACCTGGTGATCGATCAATGGCGGCGCCTGCGCATCGAGCGCGCCTATCTGCAAAGCATTGCCCACCTGCCGGAGCCCGAGTCGCCGTCCCTGGAAACCCGCGCATTGATCCTCGAAACCCTGATGCAGATCGATGCCATGCTCGACCGCATGCCCGAGAACGTGCGCCGGGCGTTCCTGTTGTCGCAGTTCGAAGGTCTGACGTACGCGCAGATCGCCGAGCGCCTGGGGGTAACGATCAGCTCGGTGCAGAAGTACATGACCCGCGCGATCATCGCCTGCTACCAGGTGGCTTACGAAGAATGAGAGCCCGCCATGACGCGCCGATTGCCCAGGCCGTGGTCGAACAGGCCAGCGAATGGTTGATGCTGCAATGGGGTGGCGAATTCGACGGGGCCCAGCGCCAGGCCTTTGCCCATTGGCAGGCCGCTGACCCGGAGCATCGTCGCGCCTGGCAGCGGTTGCAGCAGTTGCAGCAGACCTTGGGCGGCGTACCCGCAGACAGCGCCCGCGCGGTGTTGCGCGACGCGCCGGACCCACAGCGTCGGGCTGCGTTGAAACTGCTCGGGCTGTTGCTGGTAGCCGGTGGCAGCGGCTACCTGGTGCAGGGCAGCCAGCCGTGGCGGGCGGCGTTTGCCGAGCACCGCACCGCCACGGGCGAAATTCGCCACCTGACCTTGAGCGACGGCACCCACCTGGACCTCAACAGCGACAGTGCCATCGACCTGCGCTTCAGTGCCACTGAGCGGCGCATCCGCCTGATTCGTGGCGAGATCCTGCTGACCAGCGGCCACGACCCGTCCCGCCCGCTGATCGTCGAAACCGCTGCGGGCGATATCCAGGCCCTGGGCACCCGCTTTGCCGTGCGCGAACTGGACGACGGCAGCCGCGTCGACCTGTATGAAGGGCGCCTGCAGGTCCGCCCGGTACAGGGTGTGCCGGTGCTGATGAACGCGGGTGACAGCCTGTGGTTCAGTGCAACGCAGACCTCGGCAGTGACTGCGCTGGATGCCAACGCCAGCAGTTGGGCCCAGCACCGCCTGATTGCCGAGCGCCAGCCGCTGGGGCGTTTTGTGGCTGAACTGAGCCGTTATCGGCCGGGGGTGTTGCGCTGTGACGAGGCCGTGTCCGGGCTGTTGCTGACCGGTGTGTTTCCGCTCAATGACACCGATGCGATCCTCACCGCCCTTGAGCGCTCATTGCCGGTACGGGTGCATGCGGTGACGCGTTACTGGGTCACCATCAAACCCAGGGTCTGACTCGATCAACTGTAGGAGCTGGCTTGCCTGCGATAGCGGTGTATCAGTGACAGATGGGCCAACTGACCCACCTCTATCGCAGGCAAGCCAGCTCCCACATTGATGGTGTTTTGGTGTGGAAAGTCAGTGGCCGCATTTTTTTTGATTTTCTTTTGTCGGTTTTTCAATCCCGTCCGGGATACCTCTTGAAAGCCAATCAAGAAGCGTTCTCACGGGGAGTCCTGCAATGCCGCACCACCCAATCCAACCCCTGGCCCGCGCCCTGCGCCGTGGCCTGTTTGTCAGTGTGCTGGCGACTGTGCCGCTCGTCCCGACCCTGGTCGAGGCCCAGGAGAGCGCTGGCGAAGCCTTGCGCCAATACAACATCCCTGCTGGCAGCCTGGACCAGGCGTTGAACCGTTTCGCCAGCGCTTCGGGGATTTTGCTCTCGGTGGATGCATCACTGACTGCCGGCAAACGCAGCCCTGGCTTGCAGGGCCGCTATGCCACCGGGCCGGGCTTGGAGCGCTTGTTGGCCGGCAGCGGCCTGGTGGCGCTGCAGTCGGGCGGCGGCTGGTCGGTGCAGGCGCTGTCGGGAGACGGTTCGGTGCAGTTGGGCGCAACCCAGATCAGCGCCCAGCAGGCCCAGGAAAACGCCTGGGGCCCGGTCGACGGCATCGTCGCCACCCGCAGCGCCACGGGCAGCAAGACCGATGCCGCGCTGGTGGAAATCCCCCAGACCATCAACGTGATCACCGCTGCCGAAATCAAGGCGCGCGGCGCGCAAAGCGTGACCCAGGCGCTGCTGTACACCCCCGGCATGAGCGCCGGGGGGTTCTCCGACCGGGTCAAGCTGTTCGACGAGCCGACATCCCGTGGCTTCTCGCCCACCCCTTTGTACCTCGACGGCCTGCACCTGCCTTACGGCGGCGGCAGTACCGGCGGTGCGTTGCAGATCGAGCCCTATTCCCTGGAGCGCATCGAAGTGCTCAAGGGCCCGGCATCGGTGCTGTACGGGCACAACCAGCCGGGCGGCATCGTCAATATGGTCAGCAAGCGCCCCAGCGAGACCCCGGTGCGCCAGGTTGTGCTCGAAACCGGCACCTACGAACACAAAAGCGCGGCCATTGACCTTAGCGGCCCGCTGGATGATCAAGGGCAATTCTTCTATCGCCTCACCGGGCGCCTCAAGGACGAGCAGGGCGAGATCGACTACTTCGAAAACCGCCGCCAATTCATTGCGCCGAGCCTGACCTGGCGGCCCAACGACGACACCAGCCTGACCCTGTTCGCCCAGTACCAGAAAGACAAGGGCGTGCCCGAGGCCCAGGGCCTGCCGGCGTCCGGCACGATATGGCGCAACCCCAACGGCAAGATCGACCGCGATGTGTTTATCGGCGAGCCGGGCGTCAACAAGTACAACCGCGAACAATTCGCCTTCGGCTACGAGTTGTCCCATCGGCTGAACGACACCTGGACCCTCAAGCAAAACGCGCGCTATGCCGAAGTGGACGACCGCTATAGGGCGCCGTTGCACGGCTACCGTTTTGTCGCCAACCCGGCCACTGGAGCGATGGATCAACGCTACCTGCAACGGTTCGGCGTGGACTGGAGGCAGAACAACAAAGTGATTGGCGTGGATAACATCGCCCAGGCCGAATTCACCACTGGCGAGTTCTCCCACACCCTGATCGTGGGCCTGGATTACTACCACTCCAACTCCAGGTTCCTCGGCCTTTATGACCGCAACCCGCCGATCATCGATCTGTTCAACCCGGTGTATGGCCAGCCGCTGAACTTCGGCCAGCCCTATCGCTGGGACAACACCATCACCCAGACCGGCCTGTACGTGCAGGACCAGATCAAGTGGGACAAATGGGCACTGGTGCTGGGTGGGCGCTATGACTGGGCCAATGTGGTCAACAAGGCGCCGCTGAGCGACGACCGCACCAGCAGCAAGGACCAGGCCTTCACCGGCCGCGCGGGCCTGGTGTACCTGTTCGATAACGGCCTGGCGCCGTTTATCAGCTACTCGGAGTCCTTCCTGCCGCTGTCCGGCACCGATGCCAACCAGAAACCCTTCGACCCGTCCACCGGCAACCAGTACGAAGTCGGCGTGAAGTACCAGCCCCCGGGCCAGGAAAGTTTTGTGCAGGTCTCGGTCTATCAACTGGACCAGGAAAACATCCTGACGGCCAATCCGCCGAGCAACTTCAGTAGCCAGAGCGGCGCCATGCGCTCGCGCGGCGTCGAGTTCGAAGCCAAGGCCGTGTTGAACGATTCCTGGGATGTGGTCGCTTCAGCGGCGCGCAACGACATCAAGTACACCAAGGACAACGAAGGTCGCGAAGGCCGCCACCCGGCCGGTATCTCACCCCTGACGGCGGCGCTGTGGGTCAACTACACCGTGATCGGCGACACCCCCCTGGCCGGCCTCGGCGCAGGCCTGGGCGCCCGCTACTCGCGCAGCAGCATGGGTGACTACTTTGCCGGCGCGTTCACCGTGCCGTCCTACACCGTCTACGATGCCAGCCTGAGCTACGACCTGGGCGCCTCGCCCCTGAAACTCAAAGGCGTGAAGCTGGCGATGAACGTGCAGAACCTTGCCAACAAGACCTACGTATCGCAGTGCACCAGCGACCTGGATTGCTACTACGGCGAAGGGCGTACGGTGGTGTCGAGCCTGACTTACGACTGGTAAGACGCTATCCCCTGTAGGAGCCGGCAAGCCGGCTCCTACAGGGATCAACCTGGGTTCTGCAAAAACACCACATACCCCCGAAACCACTCACTCCCCTGCAAATACCCCGGCTCCTGCCATTCCCCGCCCTGGATCAAGCCGATCTTGAACGGCATTCCCAGTCGGTTCATCCGGGGCAGGTACGCCGCGTAATCGGGGATGCTATGGCGGCCCTGATAGGTCTGCACCACCACTTCATCCACTACGCCCTTAAGCTGGGCGATGGCGGCCGGGTCGGCGTTGCTGCTCCAGTCCATCAGGCCGGTGATGCTCAGGCGCAACTCCTTCGGCAAGCGCTGGCGCAGGTCTTTGAGGAAGGTGGCGTATTCGTGCAGGTATTGGGTGCGGGCGTCGAAGTCGATCTGGATCCCGACCACCGGGTTGCCCGCTGCGCGCCAGCGTTGCACCTGCCCGAGCATTTTTGTGTAGACCGGTTCTGGCCAGCGCAAGGTATGGGCGCGGTAGACGATCCACACTTCGCCCTGGCGGATGCGCGGCACGCTCATGCCCTGGGCGATGAACTGCACGCCGCGTTCGGGCTGGCGGCGGGTCGAGTTGATCTGGCCCTGGAGGATGTACAGGGTCTTGGCCTGCTTGAGCACCGGCTGTGGCGCGACGCCGCTCCACAGCCAGAAGGCTTCATAGTCACGGGCGTCGACTGCGCCGAAGGCCGGGCTCGCCAGTACCAGCAGCGCCAGCCACAAGCCTTTCACCGGCTTACCAGTAGTACTGCAGCGATTTGCCCCACTGGGTGTCGGCAAACCCGGTTTTCAGCTGGCGGAACCAGCCCTTGCGCACGGCCTTGTCCACATCTTCGCCACCGCAGCTGTTATAGCCCGAAGGCGCATAGCAGTTGATCGCCCGGAACAGTGCATAGGCCTTGTCGTCACGGGGCGCCTTGGGGTTGGCGATCACTTGTTGGTAGCCCTCGAGCCGCGAGAAGGTTTCCCCGGTGAAGCCCGATGCAGTGCTGCCCAGGCTGCCGGCCGAGCGGGCCTGTTCCAGGGGCATGCCGTCCAGGCCGTTGCGCAGGATGAACTCACCCAGGCAGTTGAGGCCGTGTGGGTTTTTCGGGTCGGCCTGCAAGGTGCTGGCGGTTTGCGCGATGGTCGGGCAGGTGTAGCCGGAGGCGGCCTTGTCGCCGCTCCAACGGAACAGGGTCAGTGCCTGGCCACCGTCGTACACATAGCCCAGGCTGGTGCCGAGCTTGTCTGCGGCAGGGGCGGTCGGCAGTTGCTGCAAGTCTTGGGCAAAGGTCGCGAACTGGCCCCGCAGCAGGTCTTTGTAGAGCAACACAAATTGCGCGGTACTGCGCTCCAGCGGGTCGCTGGCCTGGCTGATCTGCTGGCGCAGCAACTCGGGCCCGGCCACGCTGCGCAACAGGATATAGCGCACTTGCTGGGTCTGGATCGGCGAGTCGACGGCGAACACCTTGGCCAATTGGCCGCTGCGTTCGTAGTTCATCGCCAGGGCCAGCTCCACTTGATCGCGCTGCAAGGGCTGCTTGGCCAGTGGCAGCAGTTGCAGCCACAGTGCCTCGGCGCCTTTCCAGTCCTGCTTGGCTTGCAGGGCCAGGCCGCGCAGGGTTTGCTGGCTGAATGCCAGGTAATCCAGGCTCGCTGGCAGCTCCTGTGGCAGATGCTTCAACGCCTGGTCTGGCTGGTGCTCGACATACAGGGCGAACGCCGCCTGCAAGTAGTCGTACAGCGCAGGCTCGTTGGCAAACGCGGCCTTTTGTCCGTCGAGGGTGGCGCGGGTCAGCTTGGGCGGGTTGTTGGCGCGCATCCACATCAGGTCGTTGATCGCCAGCAACAAGGGGTTGCGGATGGTCTCGGCGTAGCTGGTCAGCAGCTTGTTGTCGGTTTCTTCCACCAGCTCATCGATGGAGCCATTGCGCTCGGCATCGCTGGCCGCGGTCAGTTGCCAGGCGTAGTCATCGGCCAGTTTGGTCGCATCGCCCGCTAGCCAATGCACCCGGCGCAGCAGGCCACGAGCGGAAGGGGCGTATTCACCCTGTGGATAAGTGTTCAGGTAGCTGAGGAAACTGTGCTCGGCTTCGTCCAGCGCGGACTTATCCACAGCCTGGCGCTGGGGTAGGCCGTATTCATCGAAGGCATTTTCCTGGGCATGGTTGAGCGACGCGCGGGCGATCATGTACACCGCCGTTTCCTTCAGCCACGGCAACGTGGTCAGGGTGACTGCGGCAAATCCACGCTCGGCATACACAAAGCGCCCGCTGTAAAAGTCGGAGGCGGCGAGCAGGTAGGTGGTCAGTTCGCGACCCTGGGTGGAAGTGATCAACTGCGGCTCCAGCAGCACCTCGCCCTGCCAGTCGCAGGTGCCGAGCAGTTTCAGGCGGGCATTGGCCAGCAGTACACGCTCATTCGCCGGCACATCGGCGTTGGTCACTTGGCGCACAAAGTCGGTGGCGCTCTGCACATTGTTACTGCGGCAACGGCTGCCTTCGCCCCACAAAAACTGGTCGCCCGCCGCCGCCGTGACCTCGTGCTGGATGCCCAGCGCGGCCAACAACTGCGCAAGCTGCGTGCCTTGTTCTGCGGGCGTCTGCCCCTCGGGCGGGCGGGGCACCAGGCGATACACCGGGAACGGCACCGGGCCGAAGCCCTGGGCCAGGTCATCTTCACCCAGCGGATTGGGGGTCAGGGGCGCGTTCTTTTTTGCCGCGAGCAACAGGCGCAGGTTGGTCCGGCTGTCGTTGCCGGGGCTCAGGAACGGCATGTTGCTGCAAGCGGTCAGCGAATCCTGGGACACGCGCCAGTCGGGGTAGCACGAGTCGTCGCCACTGGCCTGGGCCTGCAGGGATACGCCGGCACACAGTGCCAGGGTCAGGGATGACAGAAGACCGATGCGCATGAATTGTCCTTATTCCGGGAGTCCGTGGATGCCGCTGGGCGGAAGGTGAAGATGATAACGTGAACATTGCAAAATGTTGCACGTATGGCCGCCAATCTGTGGGTTTTATCGGTCTAGACTGTGGGCAATTACCTCGTCTTGGAGTTGTCATGGAATCGCCTGTTCACAGCCTGCCGTCGTTGTTCAAACAGCTCGGACTGGCCGATGACGCCATCAGCATTGAGCGTTTCGTCGCCGTGCATTCACCACTCAAGCCGGAGTTGAAACTCGAAGATGCGTTTTTCTGGACGCCGAGCCAGAGGGCGTTTTTGCGCGAAGAAATCCTGGAGGATGCGGATTGGGCGGAAGTGGTGGATGAGTTGAATGTGCTGCTGCGCAGCGGTCGTGCTTAAGCGAACGCACTGTGCAAGACAACGGCAATCGAATGTGGGAGCTGTCGAGCCCCAGCGAGGCTGCGATAGCGGTGGGTGAGCCACCATCCATGCACGCAGTGCCACTGCCATCGCAGCCTCGCCAAGGCTCGACAGCTCCCACAGGGTGACGCGGTATGTGGGTGTCCCACCGCCTATCTGTGAATTTGTATCAAAACTTGACGAGATTCCATTCCTTGATCATATTGATAGTTAGCAAACTAACTGTATGCGAATGATCTCGTGCCCCAAACCCTCGAAACCCTACATATGAGCCTCAGCAGCAGCATGGTCGCAGGCGCCCGTCACTGGCGCAAAATCTGCCAGACCACGCTGGTGAGCTACGGTATTTCCGAAGCCTGTGCGGTGCCTTTACTGATGATCGGCCGTCTTGGCGACGGCGTGCATCAAGTCAAGGTGGCCCAGGCCTCGGGGATGGAAAGCCCATCCCTGGTGCGCCTGCTGGACCAACTGTGCAGCGCAGGTTATGTGTGCCGCGCCGAAGACCTGCACGACCGCCGCGCCAAGGCCTTGAGCCTGACCGAACGGGGCCGGGAGTTGGTGCAGGCCGTTGAAGCACAATTGGTGCGCCTGCGCCGTGAAGTGCTGGCAGATATTGCCCCTGCCGACCTGGAGGCAGCGTTGCGGGTACTGCGCGCTTTCGAAGACGCCAGCCAGCCGCCCGTGGTCGTGGCTTCTTGAACGGATTTTTTACCGGCATGCCGCCGGCCCGGGATTGGTTCTACGGCGTGCGCACTTTCGCCGCCTCCATGATTGCCCTGTACATCGCCATGCTCATGCAAATGCCGCGTCCGTATTGGGCGATGGCCACGGTGTATATCGTTTCCAGCCCGTTTGTCGGGCCCACCAGCTCCAAGGCCTTGTACCGTGCGATCGGCACCTTTCTGGGGGCGATGGCGGCGGTGTTTTTCGTGCCGATGTTTGTGCAGACGCCGTTCCTGCTGGTGGTGGTGATTGCACTGTGGACTGGCATTCTGCTGTTTCTGTCCCTGCATTTGCGCACCGCCAACAGCTACGCGTTGATGCTGGCGGGTTACACCTTGCCGTTGATCGCCCTGCCGGTGGTGGATAACCCCCTGGCGGTGTGGGATGTGGCCGAGGCGCGCACCGAAGAGATCTTCCTTGGCATCGCCGTGGCGGCGGTGGTCGGCGCGATGTTCTGGCCACGGCGCCTGGCGCCGGTGTTCGATGATTCGGTGCGCAAATGGTTTGCCGACGCGACGGTCTACAGCCAGCGCTTCCTCACGCGTAATGTGCAGCCCGAAGAAGTCAGCAGCCTGCGCGGCGGCATGGTCGCGACCTTCAACACCCTGGAATTGATGATCGGCCAACTGCCCCACGAAGGCGCGCGGCCGCAAACGGTGCGCAACACCAAGGAACTGCGCGGGCGCATGATCCATCTGTTGCCGGTGGTGGATGCCCTGGATGACGCGCTGTATGCCCTGGAGCGCCGCACCCCGGAGTTGGTCAGCAAGTTTGCGCCGCTGCTGGCGGCCACCACCGAGTGGCTGCAAAGCACCGCCAGTGAGGCGTCGGTGGAACGCTGGCGCGCCCTGCGTGACCAGCTCGAAGCCCTGCAACCCGACGCCGAGGCCCTGGACGATCGCCATCAGTTGCTGTTTTCCAACGCGCTGTATCGCCTTGGCGAGTGGATCGACCTGTGGCAAGACTGCCGCAGCCTGCAAGCTGCCATCCACAGCGAAAGCCAGGCCCCGTGGCGCGCGGTCTACCGCCATTGGCGCCTGGGCCGGCTGACGCCGTTTCTTGACCGTGGCCTGATGTTCTACTCGGCGTTTTCCACGGTCAGCGCGATCATCGTCGCCTCGGTGCTGTGGATTCTGCTGGGCTGGACCGACGGCGGCAGCGCGGTGATCCTTGCGGCGGTAGCGTGCAGTTTCTTCGCCTCGATGGACGACCCGGCGCCCCAGATCTACCGGTTCTTTTTCTGGACCGCGATGTCGGTGCTGTTCGCCAGCCTCTACCTGTTTCTGATCCTGCCCAACCTGCATGATTTCCCGATGCTGGTGCTGGCGTTCGCGGTGCCCTTTATCTGGGTCGGCACCCTGACGGTGCAACCGCGCTTCTACCTGGGCATGCTGCTGACCATCGTCAACACCTCGTCCTTTATCAGCATCCAGGGCGCCTATGACGCGGATTTTCTGAGCTTCGCCAACTCCAACCTCGCCGGCCCCGTGGGCTTGCTGTTTGCCTTTGTCTGGACTCTGATTGCGCGGCCCTTTGGCGCCGAACTGGCGGCCAAGCGCCTGACCCGTTTCAGCTGGCGCGATATCGTCGGGCTCACGCAGCCGGCGACCCTCGCCGAGCACCGGCGCCTGGGCGTGCAAATGCTCGACCGCCTGATGCAGCACCTGCCGCGCCTGGCCATGACCGGCCAGGACACCGGCGTCGCCCTGCGCGAGCTGCGCGTGGCGCTGAACCTGCTCGACCTGCTGGCCTACGCACCCCGCATCCTCGGCGTGCCACGGGTGTTGCTCGACCAGGTGGTGGCCGAGGTTGGCGAGTACTTCAAGGCGTGCCTGAAGGCCGGTGAACGCCTGCCGGCTCCCAGCGGTCTGCTGATGACCCTGGACCGCACCCGCCGCGCCCTCAATGGCCAGGGCCTGCAAGGCGAGGGCGAAACCCGCCTGCACCTGCTGCATGCCCTCAGCGGCCTGCGCCTGGCGTTGTTGCCCGGCGTGGAGTTTGTCAGCACAGGCGAGATGGACGCGCCGTTACCCGATGGAGCGCCTCTATGATCGGTGACCTGGATATCAGCGGGGTATTCCTGCCCACGCTGCTGGTGCTGATGGGCATTACGTATGGCTTTTACCTGGTGGTGCACGGGCTGTTGAACCGCGTCCACTTCTATCGCCTGGTCTGGCACCGGGCATTATTCAATGTGGCTCTCTACGCGCTGTTGCTGGGCGCTGTGGACTCACTCAGTCGATACCTGATGACATGAAAAAACCTTTTTTGACGATTGGCCGTGTGGTCCTGACATTACTGGTAGTGACCTTCGCCTGCGTCGTGGTCTGGCGCATGGTGATGTACTACATGTTCGCGCCCTGGACCCGTGACGGGCATATCCGCGCCGACATCGTGCAGATCGCCCCGGACGTGTCCGGGCTGATCCAGCAAGTGGACGTGCGCGACAACCAGTTGGTAACCCGTGGCCAGGTGCTGTTTTCGGTGGACCAGGACCGCTTCAAGCTCGCCCTGCGCCAGGCCCAGGCGGCCGTGGCCGACCGCCAGGAAACCCTGGCCCAGGCCCAGCGCGAAGCCAAGCGCAACCGTGGCCTGGGCAACCTGGTGGCCAGCGAGCAACTGGAAGAAAGCCAGTCCCGGGTGGCCCGCGCCCAGTCGGCCCTGGCCGAAGCGCAGGTAACGGTGGACAGCGCCCAGCTCAACCTCGACCGCTCGGTGATCCGCAGCCCGGTGGACGGCTACGTCAACGACCGTGCGCCTCGGGCCCAGGAGTTCGTGACCGCCGGGCGCCCGGTGTTGTCGGTGGTGGACAGCAACTCCTTCCACATCGACGGCTACTTTGAAGAGACCAAGCTGGACGGCATCCATGTCGGCCAACGCGTGGATATCCGCGTGATTGGCGACAACGCGCGCTTGCGCGGGCATGTGCAGAGCATCGTCGCCGGTATTGAAGACCGCGACCGCACCAGCGGCTCCAACCTGCTGCCCAACGTCAACCCGGCGTTCAGTTGGGTGCGCCTGGCCCAGCGGATTCCGGTGCGTATTGCCTTTGATGATGTGCCGGCGGATTTCCGCATGATCGCCGGGCGCACGGCCACCGTCTCGATCATCGATGACCAGCCCAAGGCCGGAGACCAGCCATGAAGCAACTGCTGGCGACCGCAGGGCTGGGGCTGGGGCTGGGGCTGCTGCTGTCGGCCTGCCAGGTGGTAGGCCCGGATTACCAGTTGCCGGACCAAGCGGCGATCAACCGTGGCGACCTGCAAGGCCAATTGGCCGGGCAGGGCAGTCATGTGGTCTCGGCCCCGGTGCCCGCCGACTGGTGGAAGCTGTATCAGGACCCGCGCCTGGATGAACTGGTGCGCCAGGCCATGGCCTCCAACACCGACCTGCGCGTGGCGGCAGCCAACCTGCAACGGGCGCGTTTCCAGGTGCAGGAAGCGCAATCGGCGGGCGGCTGGAGCGGCGGGGTCAAGCTTGGCGCCCAGCGTTTGCAGGAGTCCGGCGAGGCCTTTTTGCAGGCCAATAAGGTGCCGGTGGCGAATGTCGGTGATATTGGCATCACCACCTCCTATCAGTTCGACCTGTTCGGCACCCTGCAGCGCGGCATCGAAGGCGCCCAGGCCAATGCCGACGCGACCCAGGCCGCCGTCGATACCGCGCGCATCACCCTGGTTGCTGACGTGGTGCGCTCCTACACCCAGGTGTGCGCGGCCAACGAAGAGCTGCACATCGCCCAACAGTCCCTCGACCTGCAAGCCCAGAGCACGCGCCTGACCCAGCGCCTGCGCGATGCCGGGCGGGGCGATGAAACCCAGGTCACCCGCTCGCAAACCCAATTCAAGTCTCTGCGCGCCGAACTGCCGCGCTTTGAGGCGGCGCGCCAGGCGGGGTTGTTCCGCCTGTCGATGCTCCTGGCCAAGCCCCTGGACCAATTGCCGACCGGCACCCGCGATTGCGCCGAGTTGCCGCAGATTGCCCAACTGCTACCGGTGGGCGACGGCGCAACGCTGCTCAAGCGCCGCCCCGACGTGCGCCAGGCCGAACGCCGGTTGGCGGCGGCGACGGCGGGCATTGGCGTGGCCACCGGCGAGCTGTACCCGGATATCAGCATCGGCGCCTCCATTGGCACCGTGGGCATTATCGACAACCTCGGCAAACCGGCCACCAACCGCTGGGGGTTCGGCCCCTTGTTGAGCTGGACGGTGCCATCCAACGGCTCGCGTGCGCGCATCCACGAAGCCGAAGCCGCGACCCAGGGCGCCCTGGCGCACTTTGACGGGGTGGTACTCAATGCCATCCGCGAGACCCAGACCGGGCTTGCGCAATACACCGCCCAATTGCAGCGCCGCGATGCCCTGGCCGAGGCCGAGCAGTCGGCGCAACAGGCCGCCGACCAGACGCACCGCTTCTTCCAGGCCGGCCGCGAGTCGTTTCTCGCCGACCTGCAGGCCACGCGCACCTACACCGATATGCGCGCGCAACTGGCCCAGGCCAATAGCCAGGTGGCAATGAGCCAGATCGACCTGTTCCTAGCCCTGGGCGGCGGCTGGGAAAGCGGACGAACGCAAGGTACGGAACCCGGCAAACCCTGAGGCGGTTGCTATGCTTTGATCAGACGGGCTTGCGTGATGGCCCGCTGATCACTGCCTGCGTTGCTCATGGGGATTCCAATAATGAAAAACCCTTATGCTCCCGCTTTCTGGTGCGTGCTCTTCGCACTGGTGTTGTTATCGGCGACTTACTTCTACGGTGTCATGCTGGCCCATCAACTGGATAAGGCCATGGTGTTCCTCGACAGCGCCTGCGCGTTGATCGCCGCATTGTCCGTGGGCGTGGTGGCCTGGGCGTCGTACCAGGGCCAGCGGACCCAGAAGAAAATCCTCGAGCAAGGCAAGACGCGGGTGGCGATCTGGGACACCAAGGTTGCCCTGCGCCGGGTCGAAACCGTGTTCGACCGCTATTTCTGGGGTAGCTACTGGCAGCCGGGGCGTACGTTCCAGGAAGTCATGGGCGAACTGACCGGCACCCCCCTGGAAAAAAGCCTCGAAGCCTTGAAGAAACAATGCGTGGTACTCGACCGGCAAGTGGCTGAAGGACGGCATTGGCTGAACAACGCCCGGGAGCTGTCAGACGTTGCCACCGCCATGGCCCGCGAGCGTTACCAGCTGGACTTCTACGACCCCAAGGCCGACACACCGGGCAATGCGGTGATTCATCGCGAGTTTGAAGTGCTGGTGTACACCTGGACCGCACGGCTGAAGAGCTTCGATCACCAGCTCGACGAGATCGAGATGGAATACTCCTGACCCCCACCGCCCCCTGTAGGTGCCGGCTTGCCGGCGAGACGACCTTGAGCCCTGCGCCGCCCATTCGGCCGCCATCGCCGGCAAGCCGGGGGCGTGTGTATGGCGGGCCTTGCGACAAGCCCCCGTGCCAGTGCTAACCTTGCCCCGATTTTCGGCGGGCTTGAGCCGACGCCCCACTTCGGGGTTCAGGGAAGACAGCCCACTTCGCACAGGATTGGATCAGGACACTTCATGAATAAATCAGCCGTTGTACTCTTGGGTTTTGTTGCCGCCGTCGGCGTGGTCAGTGCTGGCGGTGCCTGGTACACCGGCAGCCAGTTGGAAGGGGTGCTGAAAACCACGATCGAAGACGCCAACAAAGAGATGGAACGCTCCCTGGCCGGTGTCGATGGCCGCATGACCCTGGAGATGGTCTCCCTGGACCGCGGCTGGTTCAGCAGCACCGGCCACTTCCGTCTCAAGGCTGAAGGTGCGGCATTCGGTGAACAGTTCAAAGACAGCGAACTGCTGTTTGTCGACCGTATCGAACACGGCCCGCTGCCCTTCTCGCGCCTGGTAACCCTGAAGTGGTGGCCGGTGCTGGCTACCAGCCATTTGGCGCTTGAGAAGAACCCGACCACCGAAAAATGGTTCGCCGCCACCAAGGACGTTTCGCCGGTCAAGGGTGTGGCCAACATCGGCTTCAACCGTTCGGTCAACGGCAACCTGGAGCTGCTGCCCCTGGAGTACAAGGACGGCACCACCAGTGTCACCTTCTCCGGCCTGAACATGGACTACTTCAACACCGAAAAGGCGACAGAGATCAAGGTCGACGGTTACATGGACGCCCTCAAGGTCTCCCTGGTCGACCCCAAGGGGGCACCGTTCCAGGCAGAGCTCAATGGCTTGACCCTCGCCAGTAACTTGACCAAGAGCAACTTCGGCTTTTATGTCGGCCAGAATACCGTCGTGTTGAGCAACAGCACGTTCACCTTTGGCCCGGAACAAGCCGTGCTGACCGTCAAAGGGTTCGAGCAGAAAGACAGCAGCGATACCAAGGACAACAACCTCAGCGGTCGCGTCGACTACAAAATCACCGAGATCGGATACCAGGGCAAACCCGTGGGTTCGGCGGCCATGGCCGTGAGCGTTAAGAACATCGACGTGCCATCGACCATGGTGCTGACCAAGCTCTATCAGGACAAGATGCAACCGGTGCAGGCTGCCCAGGCTGCCGGCCAACCGATCCCAGAACTGCAACTGAGCGAAGCCGAGCAAGTGCTGGCCCAGGCCAACGTTGACCTGCTGCTGGCCGCCAAGCCGCAAGTGGCCCTGGAAAACCTGTCCCTGAAGACCGCCAATGGCGAAAGCCGCTTCAACCTGGTGGTGGACCTGACCAAGCCGTCCACCATGGAGCTGCCGCCGGTTGAACTGGCCAAGCAGATGATCACCCTGCTGGATGCCAACCTGACCCTGTCCAAGCCGATGATCTCTGATGTGGCTGCCCTGCAAGCGCAGATCGGTGGCGTGACCGACCCGAAAGCCATCGAGCAGCAATCGCAGATGGCCAGCGAGATGGTCAGCGGCATGGCTGTTGGCACGCAGTTGGCGACCCTGGAAGGCAACGACATCCTGGCCAAGCTGCACTACGCCAACAATGAAGTGACCTTCAATGGCCAGAAAATGACCGTCGAGCAGTTTATCGGCGGCGTACTGGGCAAACTGGGTGCGGTCAGCGGCGCGCAGTAAGGCCGCCCGCCCCCTGTAGAAATACGGTCTGTGTAGGAGCTGGCTTGCCGGCGATGGCATCACCTCGGTGTATCAGTGACACTGAGGTGATGCCATCGCCGGCAAGCCAGCTCCCACACAAGCCCCACATTTGATCTCCACCGGTTTG
The DNA here is from genome assembly GCF_012985525.1 of Pseudomonas sp. WS 5059. Classification (NCBI taxonomy): domain Bacteria; kingdom Pseudomonadati; phylum Pseudomonadota; class Gammaproteobacteria; order Pseudomonadales; family Pseudomonadaceae; genus Pseudomonas; species Pseudomonas sp. WS 5059. The sequence continues at coordinate 33,226 of NZ_JAAQWO010000004.1, forward strand.
TAGGACGATTCTGAACAATTGTCCTGATTTGCCCTATTCCATATCCTTCTCAGGGATATTGCGCCCCAGGAAAGCTTGGCCGGGTCATCAGACACCGGCGGCCTGATGCGTGTTGTACAGGCGAACCTATCGCTACAGCTTTCCAAGTAAGGAAGCTGACGACATGTTGCGTAATTTCTCTCCCTCTGGCCCTGGCCGCCTGCGTCTATTGATCGGTGCCGCCTTGTTGCTGCCGACCCTGGCCGTGGCCGATCCTGCCTATGATTCCCTGATTCGCCAGGCCCGTACCGGCAACTACACGCCGGCGCTCAACCTGCTGCGCCAATTGCCTGCCGAGCGCCAGACCTCTGGCCAGGTCAGCGATCACCTGCTGATTGCCAGTTGGGCGCGCCAGGATGACGAAGTGCTCAAGGTCTATGAGACCCAGGGGCGCCAGCGCCAACTGACCACCCAAGCGCTGACCACCGTGGCCCGCACCTACCGCAATCAACAGCGTTGGGCGCCCGCCGAGGCGGTGTATCGCCAGGCCTTGCTGCGCGAACTGAACAACCCGGACCTGCAACTGGGCCTGGCCATGACCCTGGCCGACGGCGGCAAAACCGCCGAGGCCGTACAGCGTGCGCGCACCCTGGTGGCGGCCAAGCCTGAGGATGTCCAGCGTCGCATGGCCCTGGGCTACGCGTTGTCCCGTGCCGGGCAGCCCTATGATTCGCTGTTCGAATTCGACCAGGCGTTTATCCGCGCCGGCAACCAGCCCGAGGTGGTGCGCGAATACCTGATCGCCCTGCAACGTGCACGTATGCCGGAACCGGCCCTGCGCCTGAGCGCCCGCCACCCCGGCCTGCTGGACCCGGTGACCCAGCGCCGCCTGGAAGGTGACCTGGCTGCCGAACGCGTGCGCCTGGCTGAATTCCCGACGCGCAGTGAAAGCGAACGCTTTGTGATCGCCGACCGTGCCCTCAAGGATTACGACCAACTGCTCGCCACCTGGACCCCGGACGCCAGTGCCCATGACGATGTGGTGCGCTGGCGCATCGACCGCCTGGGCGCGCTCAAGGCCCGCGCACGTACCGCCGAGGTGCTCCACGACTACGAAGCCTTGCAAGCTCAAGGCGTGCAGTTGCCCAACTACGCCCTGCGCTGGGTGGCCGCCGCCTACCTCGATCAACGCCTGCCGGAAAAGGCTGCGCCGCTGTATCGCCAGGCGGTGATTGCGCCGGACGCCGACCCCAGCAACCAAGTGGTCGACAGCACCGCGCTGTACTACTCCTTGCTGGAAAACGACCAGACCCGCGAAGCCCGCGCCGTCGCAAACGACCTGGCGAGCACGCAAAAACCTCGGGTTGAACTCAAGGGCCTGCCCCTCGGTAACCCCAACGATGCGTGGTTGGCCGCCCAGCAACTGGCGGCCCAGGCCGCGACCTACGGCGCCGATCTGCCGACCAGTGAAAAAAGCCTGGAAACCCTGGTGCGCACCTCGCCTGGCAATGTCGGCATGCGTGTGGCCCAGGCGGACATGTTCCGCGCCCGCGCCTGGCCGCGGCGTGCCGAAGTTGCCCTCAAGAACGCCGAGAACCAGAACCCGCGCCATATCGACCTGGAAGTCTCCCAAGGCTACAACGCGCTGGATCTGCAGGAGTGGCGCCAGCTCGATGTGCTCGCCGATGACGTAGTCGCCCGCGCCCCGGACAATCGCCAGGTCCAACGCCTGCAGCGCCTGCGCAAGGTGCATGAGATGGCCGAGCTGCGCATCGAGGCCGAAACCGGCAAAAGCCATGGCGGCGGGGCGGTCTCCGGCAGTCGCGACTGGGGGATCGAAACCCTGCTCTACAGCCCGCCCATCGATGAAGACTGGCGGATATTCGGCGGTATCGGCTACGCCACCGCCGACTTTGAAGAAGGTACCGGCCACCACCGCTGGCAGCGCCTGGGGGTGGAGCGGCGTACCCGTGATATGACCCTGGAGGCCGAAGTCTCCAATCACTCCTACGGCAAAGGCACCAAGCAAGGTGCACGCCTGGCGATTGCCCGGGACATCAACGACCACTGGCAGTACGGGGGCAGCCTTGACTACCTGGCCGCCAGCACGCCGTTGCGCGCGCTCAATGCCAACGTCACCGCCAACGGCGGTAGCGGGTTTATCCGCTGGAGCGCCAACGAGAGCCGTGAGTGGAAACTGGCGCTGAGCCCGTCCCACTTCAGTGACGGTAACGACCGTGTTGAAGCGTCGCTCATCGGCCGTGAGGGCGTCTACCGCTCGCCGGGCGTGCAAGTGGACCTTGGCCTGGAAGTCGCCACCAGCCGCAACAGCAAGGAAGAAGCGGCGTATTTCAACCCGCGCTCAGACTTCAGCGTGCTGCCCACGGTGAGCGTCAACCATGTGCTTTATCACCGCTACGAAACCCAGTGGAGTCAGCAGTTCCAGGCCGGTGCGGGCACCTACAGCCAGCGCGATTACGCCACCGGCGCCATTGGTTTGCTCAGTTACGGCCAGCGTTATCGCTGGAACGACGTACTGGAGACCGGCGCCAACCTGAGCTGGATCAACCGACCTTATGACGGTGAGCGCGAAAGCGATGTGCGCCTGATCGTCGACCTCACTTACCGTTTCTAGAAGAGTCCGATCATGACCCTTGTTTCCCGTTGCCTGCTGGCCCTGGGCTTTCTGCTGAGCAGTGCCTGTGCCCAGTCGCCCGCGCCTTTTACGCCACCTGCTGAACGACTCAAACCGGTCAACGAAGCGCCGTGGCCGAAAAACCATTTCCTGGGCATTGCCTACCACGATGTCAACGACCGTGACCCCGACCAGAGAGTGGTGGCGGTGCGCACCGAACGCCTGATCGAACAGTTGTCCTGGCTGCGCGAGAACGGCTACCAGGCGGTCAGCGTCGACCAGGTCCTCGCCGCCCGCGCCGGTGGGCCAGAGCTGCCGGCCAAAGCCGTCATGCTCAGCTTCGACGACGGCTATTCGAGCTTCTACACCCGTGTCATGCCGATCCTGCGTGCCTACCAGTGGCCGGCCGTGCTGGCGCCGGTGGGCAGTTGGGTCGACACGCCGTTGAACCAACCGGTGGATTTTGCCGGCGTGCCGCGTGACCGCGCGGAGTTTCTGACCTGGCAACAAGTGCGCGAAGTGGCGCAATCGGGCCTGGTGGAAATCGCTGCCCACACCGACGCCAACCACAAGGGCGTGCTGGCCAACCCCCAGGGCAACCTGCAACCGGCCGCCGCCACCCGGCGCTATGACCCGGTCACCGGCAGTTATGAATCCGAAGCGCAGTTCCAGGCACGGATGCGCGCCGACGTCGCGGCGATTTCCAACAAGATCCGCGCCGTTACCGGCAAGGCCCCGCGTGTATGGGTATGGCCGTATGGGGCGGCGGATGGCACCTCCCTGGCGGTGGTGGGTGAGCAGGGCTACCAGATGGCCCTGACCCTGGAGGACGGCCTCGATAACCTCGGCAACTTGATGAGCAGCCCGCGCTTTCTGGTGGACAACGACCCGTACGGCGAGGACTTCGCCAACAGCATGGTCTCGGCGCAGGTCAAAGCGCCGATGCGCGTGCTGCATGTGGACCTCGATCATGTCTACGACCCGGACAAGGCGCAGGAAGCGCGCAACCTCGATGCGCTGGTCCAGCGTGTGCTGGACATGGGCGTCGACACCGTGTTCCTCCAGGCCTTCGCCGACCCCAAGGGTGATGGCCTGGCGCGTTCGCTGTACTTCCCCAACCGCCATCTGCCGATGCGTGCCGACCTGTTCAACCGCGTCAGTTGGCAGCTGCACACCCGTGGCGGCCTGGTCAAGGTCTACGCCTGGATGCCCGTGCTCAGCTTTGCCCTGGACCCCAAGCTGCCCCGCGTCAGCCGTTGGGACCCGGCCACCGGCAAGGTAGCCGTCGACCCGAAACAGTACCAGCGCCTGTCGCCATTCGATCCCCAAGTGCGCAAAGTCATCGGTGAGATCTACGAAGACCTGGCCCGTACCAGCGCTATCCACGGCGTGTTGTTCCACGACGACGCCGTGCTCTCGGACTTTGAAGACGCCAGCCCCCAAGCCCTGAAAACCTACGCCGCCAACGGCCTGCCGGGCAGCATCCAGGCGCTGCGTGCCGACCCTGAGGCGATGCAGCGCTGGACCCGTTTCAAGAGTCGCTACCTGATCGACTTCACCCATGAACTGACCGCCAAGGTCCGCACCCTGCGCGGCCCGGAAGTGCTCACCGCGCGCAATATCTTCGCCGAGCCGATGCTCAACCCGGCCAGCGAAGCCTGGTTTGCGCAGAACCTCGACGACTTCCTCAAGCACTACGACTGGACCGCGCCGATGGCGATGCCCTTGATGGAAGGCCAGTCGCTGAAAAACTCCAACGCCTGGTTGGAAAAGCTCGTGGCCACGGTCAAGGCCCGGCCCGGTGCGATGCAACGCACGGTCTTCGAGCTACAGGCCAAGGATTGGCGCACTCCAGCCGCCCCGGACATTTCCGGCGTGCAAATGGCGGAGTGGATGGGTGTGCTCAAGCGCCAGGGTGCCAGCAGTTTTGGCTACTACCCCGACAACTTCCTGGAGAATTCGCCGGATCTGAACACCGTGCGTCCGGCCCTTTCCAACAAATGGAATCCTTGACTCATGTTCGACAGAATCCTTGCTCTTCTCGTGTTGGCATTGGTGTTGGGGGTGCCCCTGGGCCTGATGTTCCTGGTCACCGGGCAGTTCCTGATGGAGTTCGTGTTTTTCTACCCGTTGTTCATGTCCGGGCTGTGGATCGCCGGTGGCGTGTATTTCTGGCTGCACTGGGAGCGCCACTGGCCGTGGTCCGATGACACCCCGGCGCCGGCGCTCAAGGGCGAGCCGCTGATCTCGATCCTGATCCCTTGCTACAACGAAGGCGACAACGCCGCCGAGACCATCGGCGCGGCGTTGGCCCAGCGTTATCGCAACCTGGAAGTGATTGCGATCAACGACGGCTCCAGCGACAACACCGCCGAAGTACTCGATGCCCTGGCGCTGCAAGAGCCGCGCCTGCGCGTGTTGCACCTGGCGCAAAACCAGGGCAAGGCCGTGGCCTTGCGCATGGGCGCCGTGGCGGCGCGCAGCGAATACCTGGTGTGCATCGACGGCGACGCCTTGCTCGACCGCAATGCCGCCGCCTACCTGGTGGCGCCGATGCTCGACAACCCACGGCTTGGCGCGGTCACCGGCAACCCGCGCATCCGCACGCGCTCGACCTTGATCGGCCGGGTACAGGTGGGCGAGTTCTCTTCGATCATTGGTCTGATCAAGCGCACCCAGCGGGTCTTCGGGCGGATTTTCACCGTGTCCGGCGTAGTGGTGGCGTTTCGGCGGGCGGCCCTGGACCGGGTCGACTACTGGAGCACCGACATGATCACCGAAGACATCGACGTGAGCTGGAAGCTGCAACTGGACCACTGGAGCATCTTCTACGAGCCGCGCGCGCTGTGCTGGATCCTCATGCCCGAAACCCTCGGCGGCCTGTGGAAGCAGCGCCTGCGCTGGGCCCAGGGTGGTGCCGAGGTGCTGTTCAAGAACATTCGCGGGATCTGGCAATGGCGCCACCGCTACCTGTGGCCGTTGTTGTTCGAATACTGCCTGTCCACCGGCTGGGCCTTCACCTTCCTGCTGTCGGTGATTTTCTGGGGCGTGGGCAAAGTGGTGCCGTTGCCTGAGGCGATTGCCGTCAGCTCGCTGATGCCACCGGCCTTCACCGGCTTGCTGCTGGCGGTGGTGTGCCTGGTGCAGTTCGCCGTGAGCATCATGATTGACCGGCGCTACGAGCGCGGCCTGTGGAAAACCCTGTTCTGGACCGTCTGGTACCCGCTGGTGTTCTGGCTGGTGAGCCTGTTCACCACCCTGGTCAGCTTTCCCAAAGTCCTGTTCCGCCAACATCAAAAACGCGCGCGCTGGGTCAGCCCGGATCGCGGCATCAAGGCACCTGCCAAGGAAGTGAAGCCATGAACCTGATCCGTACCCCACAGCGGCCTGTGATGCAGGCCATCGATATTTTCCTGACCCTGCTGGCCTGGGCCGGGCTGGTGATCCTGCTGGTGCGCGGCCTGGTGCCGATGCTCGACAGCCACGGCGGCCCACGCATCGACGCCCCGATCTTTGCTGCGCTGAACACCTTGCAGATCTACCTGTGGATTGCCCTGTTCAACGCGGTACTGCTGATCAGTTGGGCGCGCTACCAGCAGCGGCGCGGCAAGCGCTTCGCCCAGCGCCGGGCGGCGGGCAAGGCCTTGAGTGATCACGGCCTGAGCGAGAGCTTCCGGTTGGCGGCGGGGGAGCTTGAACAACTGCGCCGGCCGGGGGTGTTGGTGATTCATAACGACCAGGAGGGCGGGGTGCAGGCGGTGACGGCACAACGGCGGGAGCTGAAGCTGGTGGCGGAACGCGTTGGGTAGGAGCCGGCTTGCCGGCGATGGTCGTCAACGATGACGTTGGGTATCTGACACTCTGCGGCGGTCTCGCGGCCGTCATCGCTGGCAAGCCAGCTCTTACAGGGAGGGATCTGCGGTACCTATCGTCAGAAATGGGATCCAATTCACAAAATAACCGCGAACTTTTCCGCTTATTTGGCTACTAAACCATCTCGGCACAACATTGATGGCTAACTAGTGGCAACTTTCAAGTTGCGCCGAAAGCTGTATCAAAACTGATACCGCTTGTCGGAATAAAAATTCCGAATACAAGCATTTAATTGTTGCTGATAGTTTTTATCGTTATTAATCAGCAACTTATTGGTGATTTAATTTTTAGCTTCAACTAGCCGGGAATTTAGGCTGTGTAGAAGTTCGATGTTAGTTTGCCGCCCCTTGTTATTCGATGGATCGAACATGCCTTCGTTATTGCCACGGATTCGGTATTCCCTGTGTATTGCCCTGTTCGCCCTCTGTGGGTCAAACAGCGCAGTGGCCGCGACTTCGCCTGGCGATCAGGACCTGATCCGCGAGCGGCAAAACCGCTTGCTTGAAGAGCAGCGCCGGCGCCTCGAAGAGCTCAAGGAATTGCCCGGCAAGGAAGTCAAACCCGCAACGCCCACCGCCCCGGTAGATACCCGTTGCTTCGCGATCAAGACCATTGAACTCAAAGGCGCCGACAGCCTGTCCGCCCCCGAGCGTGAGCGCTTGATCAAGCCTTACATCGACCAGTGCCTGGGCGTGGCCCAGCTCAATCAACTGCTCAAGGCCGTCACCGATCACTACATCGACAAGGGCATGGTCACCAGCCGTGCCTACTTGCCGCAGCAGGATTTGTCCAAAGGGCATCTGCAAGTGTTGGTGGTCGAAGGCAAGCTCGAAGGCTTGAATAGCGCCGCCGACAGCAAGATCTCGGCGCGCGAGTTGGCCATGGCCTTCCCCGGCAAAAACGGCGACCTGCTCAACCTGCGGGAAATCGAGCAGGCCATCGATCAGCTCAACCGCTTGCCATCCAACCAGGCACAAATGGAGCTGGCCCCCGGCGAAGCCGTTGGCGGCAGTTCGGTGCTGGTGAAAAACACTCCGCAAAAGCCCTGGCGCGCCAGCCTGTCGCGCAATAACGACGGGCAGCAAAGCACCGGCGAACAGCAGTGGGGCGCCGGCCTTGAGTGGGACAGCCCCCTGGGCCTGGCGGACCAGTTGGTGTTGCGCGGCGGCCATGATGCGATCAGCGATCACCAGAAAACTTCGAAGAACGGCATGTTCTATTACAACGTGCCGTGGGGCTGGTGGAACTTCAGCTACACCTACAGCGAGAGCGATTACCGCGCGCTGGGCCAGGCCGACACGTTCAGCTTCAAGCAATCGGGTGACAGCCAGAACCACCAACTGCGCGCCGAGCGCGTGGTGCATCGTGATGACGTGAGCAAGACCTCGGTCAACGTCGGCCTGGCCCACTTGCGTACCAACAACTACGTGCTCAGCACTCGCCTGGACAGCAGCACGCGCTTGAGCGAGATGCAGGTCGGCATCAACCACGGTCGGCGGGTCGGCAGTGCCTTCGTCAACATGGATCTGGGCATGCAGAACGGCATTGGCCTGCTCGATGCCCAGTCCCAGGACGAACGTGGCGAATTCGGCAGTCGCCAACCCAATTCGCGCTACCGCAAATACACCGCCACCGTCAGCTACCTGCAACCGTTCACGCTGTGGGGCGAGTCGTTCAGTTTCACTAGCCTTGCCACCGGCCAACGCAGTGAAGACATACTCTTCAGCCCGCAGCGCATGAGCCTCGGTGGCTCGTCCTCGGTGCGCGGCTTCAAGGACCAGCAACTCAACGGTGACAGTGGCGGCTACTGGCGCAACGATCTGCGCTGGGCGCGGCCGGTGCTGGTGGATTGGTTGCGCCCGGCCTTCGGCGAATACGGCGTGAGCCTGGGTTACGACCAGGGCGTGATCCGCAATGACCGCTACAACGACATCGTCCACGGCCGGGTTTCCAGCAACTCCGTGGAGCTGTTCGCCCGTGGCAAAAACGTCAGCACCAGCGTGACCTTTGCCCACTCTTTGGAACGTCCGGCAGTGATGAGCGAGCGCGAAGCGCCGATCTACTTCCGGATGGATTTCTACCTGTAATTCAACGCCTAGCCGCATCGAGAATTTGACATGGATGTCCGCCAGTTTGCCTTCCTTGCCCGCCTGCCTTCTTCAGCCATGAAGCGCCGTGATGCGTTCTGCGGCCTGCCCAAGCGCGGCCTGGTGCTGATCCTGGCCAACGCGCTGTTCTGGCAGCCGCTGCTGGCCCAGGCCGACGGCATTGTGGTCAGCGGCCCCGGCACGACGGTGGGCGCGGCGGGCAATGGCGTACCGGTGGTGAACATCGCCACGCCCAACGGCAGCGGCCTGTCCCACAACCAGTTCAAGGACTACAACGTCGGCCCCAATGGCGTGATCCTCAACAACGCCGGCGGCCCGTTGCAGTCCACCCAACTGGGCGGGATTATCGTCGGCAACCCCAACCTCAAGGGTGGCTCGGCGAATGTCATCCTCAACGAAGTCAACGGCGGCAGCGCCAGCCAGTTGCGCGGCTACACCGAAGTGGCGGGGCAGTCGGCCAAGGTCATCGTCGCCAACCCCTATGGCGTGACCTGCAACGGCTGCGGCTTTATCAACACCCCCAACGTCACCTTGACCACCGGCAAACCGATCCTCGATAACGGCCGCCTGGACCGCTACCAGGTCGATGGCGGCGCGGTGACCATCGACGGCCAGGGCTTGAACGCGAGCAATGTCGACCGCTTCGAAATCATCACTCGCACGGCCAAGATCAACGCGCAGATCAATGCGCGCAACCTGACCGTGATTGCCGGGCGCAACGACGTCAATGCACAGACCTTGAATGCCACCGCACGCGCCGACGATGGCAGCGCCAAGCCGGAGCTTGCGATTGACTCCTCGGCCCTGGGCGGCATGTACGCCGGCGCGATCAAGCTGGTGGGCACCGAGGCCGGTGTCGGGGTAAAACTGGACGGCACATTGGCGGCCAGCGCCGGCGATATCCAGCTCGATGCCAATGGGCACCTGAGCATGGCGCAGGCGGCGGCCAGTGGCGCGATCGACGTCAAGGCGGCGAGCCTCGATGCCCAGGGCCCGGCCTACGCCGGCACCGCCCTGACGGTGAAAACCAGCGGCGACCTGAGCACCCAGAAAAGCCTCGCGGCCCGCGACACGGTGCGCCTGAGCAGCGGCGGCAAGTTGACCAACAACGGCGTTATCGAAGCCGGCGTGAATGCCGATAACACCCGCACCACCACCGGCGATGTCAGCCTCGATGCCCGCGATATTCGCAATAACGCCAGTGTGGTTGCCAGCCGCAGCGCTACCGTCAAGGCCAGCCAGACCCTGGATAACCAGGGCGGCGTCATCAGTGCCAGAAAGGCCCTGGACGTCACCGCCAGCACTGTGGATAACCGCAACAAAGGCCGCCTGCTGACCAGCGGCAGCACCCAGTTGACCGCTGCTGCGCTGCACAACAGCCAGGGCGAAATCATCAGCGATGGCGCGTTGCAGGCCAATGTCGCGCAGGTCAATAACCAGGGCGGCGTGGTGGTCAGCCACGACACCCTCAGCGTGACCGGCGACAGCCTGGATAACAGCAACAAAGGCGTGATCTCCAGCGCCGCAGCCCAAACCTTGACCCTCAGCGGCGCACTCAACAACAGCCAGGGCGGCGCCATCGACAGCGCCGGCGCATTCACCCTGCGCGGCAACAGCCTGGATAACAGCGCCGGCAGCCTGACCGGCAACGGCGCGCTGACCCTCGACCTGCTGGCCGACCTGATCAACCGCAACGGCAAGCTCGCCAGCGCCGGCCCGCTGTCGATCGAGCGCGTTGCAGCCCTCGACAACCAGGGCGGCAAACTCACCAGCCAAACCCTGCTGACGGTATTGGCGGCCAGCGTGGACAACCGCAACAGCGGCACCCTGGCGGCAAACGCCGGGCTGACCCTAAACGCCAGCGGCCTGCTGCAAAACGACAACGATGGCCTGATCCACAGTGAAAACGCCGGCCTCAACCTCACCGTCGGCAGCCTGAACAACGCCGGGGGTAAGCTCTCGGCCAAGGCGGGCGATGCACTGATCAACGCCGGTGTTTTCAACAATGGCAACGGCGGTGTATTCGCCGGCCAGCGCGTGCGCCTCAGCGGCGGCAGCGTCGATAACGCTGGGCAGATCGCCGGTCAGCAAGTCGACCTCAGCCTGCTGGGTGCCCTCAACAACCGTGGCCTGATCGAAAGTGCCAGCACCCTGGACATCACCGCCGCCAGCCTGAGCAACCAGGGCGGGCAATTGCGTGCCCTGGGTACCAGCGGCAAAAGTCGCGTGGCGATTGGCGGTGTGCTGGATAACAGCGGCGGCAAGCTGGAAGCGGCCAATGCCGACTTGAGCCTGGCCGCCGGCACGTTCCAGAACCAGGGCGGCAGCGTGTTGCATGTGGGTACCGGGGTGTTTGATATCGCCGGGATCAACCTCGATAACGTCGGCGGCAGCCTGGTGACCCAGGGCGACCTGAGCCTGGACAAAACCAACTGGACCAACAGCAGCCTGATCCAGGCCGGCAATCTCACGGTCAATGTCGATAATCTTGAGCAAACCAGCAGCGGCCAACTGCTCGCGGCCAACCGCATCAAGGGCGCCGGCCAGAACTGGTCCACCCAGGGCGTGATCGCCAGTAACGGCAGCCTTGAGCTGAACCTGGGCGGGACCCTCAACAACACCGGCCGCCTGACCGGCGCCACGGATTTCAGCCTGGCCAGTGCCGCGCTGAACAACCTCGGTACCCTGGGCAGCGGCCGCGCCATGACCCTGACCACTGGCAGCCTGCTCAACCAGAATGGCCTGCTGTTCAGCGGCGGTGATATGAGCCTGCGGGTCGAGCGCCTGAAAAACCTCGGCGCCGATATCTACGCCATGGGCAACCTGAGCATCGACCGCGACGGCAAGGGCGCGTTCGCCACCAGCATCATCAACAGCTCGTCGAGCATCCAGAGTGACGGCAACCTGAGCCTGGCCGCCGGCACCATCCAGAATATCCGCACGGTGCTGACCAGCGAATCGGGGATCTATAGCGCCTCGATCAGCCCGGTGCAGTGCATTGAAAACGTCAACGGCGGTGACTGCGAAGGCGGCAAGGAAAACCGTCCGTTCCTGATTGCCCAGCGGGAGCGCCTGAGGGTTACCGACGCCAGTGCGGCTTCCAGCATTACCTCCGGCGCCAACCTGCTGCTGGTCGGCGGCGATGTGCTCAACAGCAGCAGTAGCATCGCTGCAGCCGGCAGCCTGACGGCGCGGGTCAACCAGTTGACCAACCTCGGCCTGGAAACCCACGACACCCTGACCGAGCGCGTGTTTTCTTCCGAGCGCACCCGTGATCCGTCGGGCTACAACCAGACCGCCGCGCAATTTACCCAGCGCTATTCCATCGGTGGCGCGGCCTACAACCCCAACAACCTGGGCGGCCTGGAAGCGGCCATGGCGTTCTTTATCGGCGCTATGGAGCGCCAGTGGGGCGAGACCAAAACCACTCAGTTGGCGGCTGCGGACCAGCGCTACGCAGCGGTGATCCAGGCTGGCGGCGCGGTGAACATCCAGGCCCAGGCCGGTATCGATAACAGCGTGGTGCGCGGCGGCTACACCTACGTGGGCAGCGGCGCGAAGACCGACACCAACGCTCCCGGCTTCTCCACCCAAGTGAAGCTCAACGGGCAATTGCCACCGGATGTCGCCCAGCAACAAGTCAACCCGCTGGGCCTGCCGGGCTTCAGCTTGCCCACCGGGCAGAACGGCCTGTTCCACTTCAGCGATGGCAGTGGCGTGCAGGGCCTGCCCAACAGCCAGTTTGCCGATAAGCCGCAAAAATACCTGATCGAGACCAACGCGCAGCTGACCAACATGGCGCAGTTCATGAGCTCGGATTACATGCTGGCCAAGCTGGGCTACGACCCCGACGCCAGCCAGAAGCGCCTGGGCGACGGTTTCTACGAGCAGCGCCTGATCCAGCAAGCCGTGGTCGCCCGTACCGGCCAGCGCTTCATCGACGGCCAGACCAGCGACGCCGGGGTGTTCAAGTACCTGATGGACAATGCGGTCGGCGCCCGCCAGCAACTGAACCTGGCCGTGGGCGTGAGCCTCACCGCCGAACAGGTCGCGGCCCTGACCCACGATATCGTGTGGCTGGAAAACGCCACCGTCGCCGGCCAGCAAGTGCTGGTGCCCGTGTTGTACCTGGCCCAGGCCAGCAATCGCCTGGCCCCCAATGGCGCGCTGATTTCCGGCAGCGACCTGAACCTGATGACCGGCGCCAACCTCAATAACGTCGGCACGCTGCGCGCCACCAGCAACCTGGGCGCCAATGTGGGCGGCGACCTGAACAATAGCGGGCTGATGGAGACCGGCAACCGCCTCGACCTGCTGACCGGCAAGAACCTCAACAACCGTGCCGGCGGCATCATTGCCGGGCAGCAGGTCAACCTGGTGGCCGGTGCCGACCTGCTCAACGAGCGCAGCGTCACCACCCACCAGAGCGCCAGCGACTACCGCATCGAGCGCAGCGACTTTATCGACAACGCTGCGCGCATCGAGTCGGCCAGCACCCTGGCGATGCAGGCCGGGCGCGATATCAACAGTGTCGGCGGCGCGCTCAAGAGTGGCGGCGACACCACCGCCCAGGCGGTGCGCGACGTGAATATCGTCGCGGCGCAAACCCTGGACAACGGCGCCATTGGCAGCCGTTCGCGCCACGAGATCATCACCCAGCAAGGCTCGGTGGTTGAAGCCGGGCGGGACTTCCATGTGGTCGCCGGGCGGGATGTGAGCGCGGTGGGCAGCCAGATCGAAGCCAAGCGCGACCTGAGCGTGGGCGGCGTGCGCAATGTGAACCTGGCGGCGGCGGCCAACGAGCAGCATTCGGCGTACAACTCGAAAAAGGTCAAGAGCATCGAGGACCATGTGAGCCAGGTCTCCACCGTGCTCAAGGCCGGTGGCAACGTGACCTTGAATGCGGGCGAAGATTTGCTGTTGCTCGCCAGTAACGTCAGCGCCGGCAACGAAGCGTACCTGGTGGCCGGCAAGAACCTGGCCCTCAAGGCTGCCGAAGATCAGGACTACAGCTTCTACAGCAAGACCAAGAAAAGCTCGTCCGGGAAAAAATTCCGCCTCGATGAAACCGACACCGTCAACAACGTGGGCAGCAGCGTCAATTCCGGCGGCAACAGCACCCTGGTAGCCGGTGAGAACCTGCTGCTGGCGGGCAGCAGCGTGGCCGCCGACAAAGGCGCGGCAAAACTGGTGGCGGGCAAGGATGTGCAAATCGTCGCGGTCACCGACGCCGAAAGTGCCCGGCATGAGCGCAAAGAAAGCAAAAGCAGTTGGGGCGGGCTGAAGTCGAGCAAGGTCCAGGACAAGGTTGACGAGAAACGCACCATGGCCGTGGGCAGCATGGTTTCGGGCGAGACGGTCAGCGTGGTAGCGGGGCAGGATGCGACAGTGACCGGCTCGGCACTGGTCAGCACCGGCGATCTGGCTGTGCAGGCGGGGCGCGACCTGACGATTGATGCGGCGCAGAACACCTTCTCGCGCACCGATATGCACAAGGAAAAAAATCGCGACCTGACCGGCGTGTTGACCGGCAATAAGCTGGGCCTGGACGACATCACCGGCAATCAACACCTGTCGATCAGCAGCAGCAAACACAACGGCACCGCCCAGGAAACCACCCTGACCGGCAGCACCATTGGCTCCAGCGAAGGCAATGTTTCGTTGATTGCCGGGCGTGAGTTGAATGTGGTCGCCAGTGACCTGGTCAGCACCAAGAACATGGACCTCAGTGGCGCCAACGTGACCATCACCGCCGGCGCTGAAACCGCGCGGCAAACCACGCAAGACAGCTCCAGGAGCCTGGCCGTGGGCCGGGTGATTGGCGGTGCGGTGATCGACACCGCGCGCAGTATCCACGATGCCACCGAAGCGGCGAAGAACGCCGATGACCCGCGCCTCAAGGCGGTGAAAATCGCCCAGGCCGCCCTGGCGGCCTACAACCTGGGTGGCCAGGCCTCGGACGCCAACGGCCAGAGCGCCGGCTTCAAGAACAAGCAGGGCGGCTCACCCAGCAACGGTTCGTTGATCAAGATCGGCACCGAACTGGCCAATACCCGCAGCAAGGCCAGCAGTGAGTACAACAGCCTGACGGCGCGCCAGAGCACGCTCAATGCCGGGCAGGATCTGTCGATTGTCGCCACCGGCGAAGCGCCCGGCACCCAGGGCAATATCGAGATCACCGGCAGCAGCCTGAAAGCCGCCAACACCTTGTTGCTGGCCAAGAACAACGTGTTGCTGCAAAGCGCCCAGGACACCGTCGATCGCAAGAACGATGGCTCGACCAACAAGACTGCAATTGGCGCCAGCTTCAACATCGGCGAGCAGAACGGCTTCACCCTCGACCTCGGTGCACAGGGCGCGAAGAACAAGGGCAATGGCAACTCGGTAACCCAGGTCAACACCACCCTGGACACCGGCTCGCTGCTGCTCAAAAGCGGTGGCGACACCACCCTCGCCGGCGCCCAGGTGCGCGCTGACCGCATCCAGGCCGACATCGGCGGCAACCTCAACATCCTCTCGCGCCAGGACACCGAATCGTCGCGCAGCAAGCAGAGCAGCGCAGGCTTTGGCGCGAGTATCTGCATCCCACCGTTCTGCTACGGCTCCACTGTGGCCGGTTCGGCCAGCATCGCAGCGGCCAAGATGAACAGCGACTACCAGGCCGTGACCGACCAGACCGGCCTGTTTGCGGGCACCGGTGGCTACGACATCAATGTCGGCAAGACCACCACCTTGCAGGGCGGGGTGATTGCCAGCGAAGCGGCGGCAGTGAAGAACCGCTTGAGCACCGATCGCCTGATCGTCAGCGATATCAAGAACACCAGTGAGATCCAGAGCCAGTCGGCGGGGCTCTCCGCTTCGTTCAGCAGCAGCGGTGGCACCTCGCCGGGTGGCAGCATTCCGGTGGCGCTCAAGGAAGACGAGCGCAGCCACACCCGCAGTGCGGTCAGCGACGGCACGATTGAGGTCCGCAACCCTGAGGGCGCCAATGACCTGGTGGGGCTCAATCGCGACACTGCCAACGCCAACCAGAGGCTCGACCGTCCAGACGAAAAGGCCATGCGGGAGCGCATCGACCTGATCCAAAGCTCGGCGCAATTGGCCAGTGGGGTGATCAGTACGGTGGCCAAAGCCAAGGCCGATGAAGCGAAGAAGCTTGGGCAGGAGGCAAAAGACCAGGCCAGCGCGGGCTCGCCAACGGCGGGTGCCGCGGCCCAGGCGTACGAGGCGGCGAATGCCGAGGCGCTGCGCTGGCAGGTGGGTGGCGACAAGAAACTGATGGCCGATATTGCATCCGGGCTGATTGCGGCCGGGCTGGGCGGCGCTACCGGCGGCACGGCGGTAGGGATCGTGGCTAATACATCGGCCAGCGATATCTTCAATAAAATCGGCAGTTTTGCCGACGAGCAGAAAAACCGCAAAGACATCGACAGCGCGACCAAGGCTGCCTGGGCCGAAGGCGGCGCCGCGCGCGTTATGTTGCACGCATTGGCGGGAGCCGCGTTGGGGCTTTCCAGCGGCAATGTGCAGAGCGGCGCATTGGGTGCAGGGGCCTCGGCGGCGCTGATGCCCTCGATTCTGCAAGCGCTGGAAGACAGTGGCATGAAAGAGGCCGACCGTAAGGCCGTGGCTACGCTGATTGCCTCCGGCGTGGGTACGGCGGTCGGTTCCGGGCATGGCACCGGCGGCGCCATTGTTGCCGGTGGCACTGCGGCCAGCGTGGACCGGTACAACCGCCAGTTGCACCCGGACGAGATCAAGTTCGCCTCCGACAAGGAGCGCGTCGATCGCTATGCACAAGCGCAGGGCATCACCGAAGAGCAAGCACGCATAGAGCTGCTGCGAACGGCGGCGGCGATGGTCGATCGCGGCTGGAACACCGTGCTGGGTGTCGAGGATGGCAACACCACGACGGCGGCCAGTTTCCTGCGCAGCGAGCTTTCGCAGTCCAAAAGCGCCGACCTGTTCCAGGTCAGCCTGGCCGATTACAACAATGAGCGTTTGGGCCTGTCGCGCCTGATGAAAGACCGGAACTCGGTTGAGAACCTGGTCAAGTACATCGAACTGGTCGACCCCTACAAGTACCTGCACGATCCGAAAAACATGGCCGAAATTCTCAATGCCAAAGGCCAGGGCAGTGCCGAGGGTATTGCCAATGCCGTAGAGGATCTGGCCAGTTTCGGTTCCAAGACGGCGCTTTGGGCGATGAGTACCGTCAATTGCCCAAGCTGTGGCGGTCGGCAGTTTATCGCGGCGGTAGAGGCGGTGCAGAGCTTGCCCGAAGAGCTGAGGCTCAAGGGCTACCTGGACACCCTGCATATCATGCAGGGCTATGGCGCCGACGTGCTGCGCCAGAACGAGATGATCGCCACCTCTACTGGCGTGGGCCTCGGCCTGGGCGGCGCGGGTGTCGGTAGTGCTGGCGCGACGACCACCCGCCTGACCGGCGAGCTGGCCGGGGCTGTGGGCAAGCGCTTCACCGGTATCATCAACGAAGCGGCCGAGCAGGCACTGCTCAAGAGTGGCGGTAGATTCGGACCTGATGGCAAGCCGCTGATGGATCTGTCGGTGCTGACCCGTGAGCAGAAAAGTGTCATGGGCGATTTACTTGGAGGTCGCTCGGTGCAGCAAATTGTTCCTGACGGGCAGAAGCTGGCGCGAGTACCGGGGACCGGTGAAACGGGTATTGACGATCTGTACAAGGTCGATCGTCCGGATGTCGACTTCCTTGTCATTGAATACAAGTTTTTGAGTGATAACAGGAAGTCCGGTTCCTCGGCGCTGGGCAAGCCTACAGATGGCAAGCAAGGTTCCGCCTCGTGGATACTCGGAGGCGATCGCCTGGAGCGTTCGGTTGGCGCAGATCAGAGCCGGGATGTGCGGCTCGCGGTGGACGCGAACCGTACTGAAACGTGGGTGGTGAGAACCCGGCCAGATGGCGACACGGAAATTGAAGTGCTTGATGCGCGTGGCAAAGCCAAAAATGTTGATACGTCGAAAATTCTCCCGCCCAAGAAAAACTTCGATGAGGGTTATCCATGATTCGTGCACCCCTGGGGGATAAGCCGTATTGGGACGATCGCGAAGCCAAGGATCGGCAATGGGTTGAGCGCGTCAGTGAAATTCTCTCGCAACCTTCGGCCAACCCCCTGTACAGAGCGCAATTTACGTTCGACTTTGCCAAAGATAATGTGCGTGCGGCCATTCGGGTCTATTCAAGTGGTGGCAATGTTGCAGAGATGGCTACCTACCTTCCCGCCGCGATAGACGCATGGGAGCTTTCAAATCGAGAGTCCGACAGCGTGTGTGCTGAGAATAATCTCCAGACCTGCCGTGACTGGACTTTCGAGTTGGCGGACCTGAACCACTACATCTGGTGTTTCTGGTTGGTAAGCCTGGCGCTGGCGCTGGAGATTCCCGACGACCAGTGGCGTCGCCTCGTCGCCTTGATCGGCGAAGGTGGGCAGGACGTTCTGCTGGATCGAATCATTGCATCCCGCCAGCCAGGGCGTGTGATCGGTGAACAGCTACTGCACGCCAAACCTTATGCAAGGCTGCTCAAGGCCATCGATGCGCCCCAGGACCAGCAGGCCTCGCTGTTGCGGGCGTTCGTGGAACATTGGTACCCGGAGCTGAACCGACGCGGTAAACAGCAACCCTGGTGGTATATCTATGGCGACCCGGTAAAACATCCCCTTGAAATGGGTAGTTACTTTGGCCGCTGGTGCTTTGAGGCGGTTGCCGCAGTCAAGGCATTCGGGCTGGATGACAGCGCTTGTCTGGGGCATGAGCATTACCCCGGCGACTTGCTCCATCCCAGTGAAGACGTTGTTCCCGCCCCAGCCCCTGCCCGCGTAGAAAAAACCGGCTGGCTGGCGCGGTTGTTTGGGCGCTCAGATGAATGAGCCGTCACTTGTACAAGTACCGGCATGGCATTGGCGTGGCTTTACTGCTGGCAGCGTTATTGAACGGTTTCTTGCGATTTGACGGCAGCTGGCAGCGTTTTTTCATCATGGTGTTGGTGCAGCTGTGGTTTGGCCAGGCGGTCTACAACTATGCGCGTGGCGCCCGGGTAGCCATCGCGCCGGGTGGCATGAGCAAGGATGCCGACCCAAAGTGGCGCGCGGCCTTGGCTGGCTTCGCCCTGTTTTTATATGGGGGCGTGTTCTTTTTGAGTTTTTGACTCTTGCAGGGCAACCCCAGCCCTTTATTGCCACGGAAGACCCTTTATGAAAAAAGTTGCCTTTATCCTCGCGGCCCTGGCCCTTGCGGGCTGCCACTCCACTGCCCGCGACTCGTCGCCCAGCCTGTTGAAAGATGGTGTGCAGTTGCAGCAGAACAAGGTCGTGGCGGACGCCGAACACGCCAAGGTGATCATGCGCGCCACCGGTTTTACCTACCCGGTGCAGTTCTCCGTGCGCCGTGGCGGCGATGCCGATCAGCGCCCGGAGATCCTCGGCACGGTGGTGGATTCGGGCCGGGGCAAGGTGTTCGGCTGGATCGCCAAGATGAGCGAGGTGGCCAACAGCGCCGCGGTCAAGCGCTTCCCACAGTTGGAAGTGCTGGCCGATCCGGGGCAGACGATCGAGGTATTGGGCGAGTCGCGGGTCTATGACTCGAACTACTACCGCTACGCCGAAAAAATTGTCTACGCCTGCGGCCCGATGACCTCGGCGTTCAAGCCGCAAAAGCAAAAGGTTTACCTGGTGGAATTCGTGATCGTCGGCGCCGGCTGTGAGCAGCATGCCTATGACATCACCGACCCCGCACAACGCGTTGCCGTCCCCGCGTCCTGAATCATGCACCCTACAACCGCCGGGCACATTGGCGGTGTTGTCGTAGTAAATGGAGTTTCAAATGAAGCGCAAGCAGTTCCAGAAAACCCTGTTGGCCATGATGGTCAGCGCCGTTGCCGCACAAGCCAGTGCGGTGGAGTTTGACGTCAGCACAGGGCAGAACGTCTGGGCCTCCCAGACGTTCAACGAGCCCGTGACCCTGGTGGGCGCGCGCAATGTCGTATCGACCCAGCCCAGTGCCGATGGTGTGAATGTGTCCCTGACCAATATCCAGGGCACGCTGCGTAACAACGCCAACCTCACCCTGGATGCCGGCGGCCAGGCCGTGCGTGGCCTGATCGTCGATGGGGCGCTGGATCAAATGCTCACCACCACCGGCAGCCAAATCAGCGGCGATATCGTCCAGGCTGGCAATATCCACCTGAGCAACACCATCTGGGCCGAAGGCTTTGAAGTGGGCGCCAGCAACGTGGGCGGCAGCATCATCAACTCGGGCAACATCACCCTGGTCGAGGTCCCTGGTTCGGGCGATGAATCCGACGCCGAGGGTATCTACCTCAACGGCACCACCGTGGCGGGCGACGTGGTCAACAGCGGTGTGGTGGATATCACGTCCTACTACGGCTACGGCCTGATTCTCGATACCCACAACAACATGCCAGTGACCATCGGCGGCAAGCTGCTCAATTCCGGGACCATTCGCGTGACCGGTGAAGAGGCCCTGGGGATCGAGATCGAAACCGATACCAACCCCCTGCGTATCGAAAACAGCGGCCTGGTTTCCGTCAACGGCGGGCAGGCGATCGCCGTGCAGCTCGATGCGGGCACCTACGATTACCTGCTCAACACCGGCACCATCGAAGCCAGCGGCAGCAACGCCATGGCCTTCAACGTGCAAGGCGCGACCTTCAACACCACCTCGCCGAGCGGTGAGCGCGGCTTGATCAACCGTGGCGTGATCAGCGCCGACGCGACCGCGATCAAGGTCAACCCGCGATTCCAATTGACGCCCTTGGAGATCAACCAGCAAGCCGGGGAAATCCGCAGCAACTCCGGCACGGCCATCGACGGGGGCAACCTGGCGAGCCTGAACTGGAGCGGCGGCAAAATCGTCGGTGATGTGCTGGGTGTCACGGCAGTGAACATCAACGGCCAGGCCGATTTTACCGGTGCGCGCATTGGCAGCCCGGTATCGGTCAACGCGGGTTCGTTGAACCTGTCTGGCGCCGGCACCACGATCACTGGCGACCTGAATGTGGCCAGCGGCGCCGGGGTTGATATGCGCCTGTCCAACAGCGTGGTGCCGACCACCCCGTACCTGACGGTCAGCGGCGCCGCGAATTTTGCCCAGGGTTCCAACGTGACCTTGAGCGCCAAGCCCGGTGATTTCACCGCAGCGCCCAGCGGCACCGAATACACCCTGCTGCAAGCCGGCAGCGTGCAGAACAACGGCCTGACGGTCGCCAGCAGCTCGTCGCTGCTCGATGTGCTCAGCTACTCGGCCGATGCGCAGACGGTCAAGGCCGTGGTGGGTCTGAAGCCAGACGAGCAGGTACAAACCGACCTCGGCGGCGTTGGGGCAACGACCTCGGCGGTCACTGCCGTGAACCTGTTGAAAAACGAAGTGCTGGGCCAACTGAGCCAGGACGACGCGGTGTTCCAGGCCGTGGCCAACGCTGGCAGCGCCCAGCAACTGGCGCAGCTTGGCGAACAGCTCAAGCCAGACGTGAACCGTGGCGCGTTGGACGTGGCCTTGTCCGGGCAGACCGTGATCAACGGCGCGATCCTCAACCGCCTGGCCGGCCAGCGCGATGGCAGCGAACGCGGCGGTGTGTGGGTGCAGGGCTTGAGCAGCAACATGGACCAGGACGGTCGCGGTGGCGACAACGGTTACTCGGCCAACAGCAGTGGCGTGGCAGTCGGCGTGGACGGGCGCTTGAACGACAGCACGCGGGTGGGTGTGGCGTACAGCTACCTCAACTCCAACATCCACTCGGACCTGGGCAACAAGACCGAAGTGCAGGGCAATGCGCTGTCGCTGTATGGCAACTGGTCGCTGCAGAACTGGTTTGTCGATGGCAGCCTGAGCTACGGCGTCAACGACAACGACAGCAAGCGCCACATCGCCGGCACCACGGCCAAGGGCAGCTACGACAGCCAGGCGTTGTCGGCCAGCGTGATCGGCGGCTACAGCTTCAAAGCGTCGGACAGCGTGCTGATCGAACCGCGTGTCGCGGCGCGTTACTCCAGCGTGCACATGGACAGCCTGCATGAGAAGGGCTCTTCGGCGGCGCTGAACACCGGTTCCCAGCGTTACGAAGTTGGTGAACTGGGCGCCGGCCTGCGCGTGGCGGGCAACCTGGCGCTGGGCGCCGGCACCCTGCAACCGGAAGCGACCTTGATGGCTTATCACGACCTGATGGGTGATCGCGTGGCGCAGACTTCCAGCTTTGTGAACGGTGGTTCGACGTTCAGCGTGACCGGTGCATCGGTCGCGCGTGACAGCTATGAAGCCAGCGTGGGCGTGAACTACCAGGTTTCGGCGTTCAGCGTCGGTGCCAGCTACACCCGCCAGGCCCGCAGCGGGTTTGATGCCGATGGCGTCATGCTCAAGGCCCGCTACGCCTTCTAAACCGTCCTGGTAGGAGCGAGCTGGTGTAGGAGCTGGCTTGCCTGCGATAGCATCCCTGCGGTGTGATTGAAACACCGCAGTGTCTGCATCGCAGGCAAGCCAGCTCCTACACAAGCCAGGCCCCACAAGTGCGAAACAACTTGAGAACCGCTCTCAACCCCGTAAAATGCCGCAGCACTTAATCAGGGACGAATTCGAAGATGCGCATTTTTGCTTTACTGCTGGCTCTGTCCTTCCTGGCCGGCTGTGCTTCCAAACCCCCGTACTACATCTCTCCAGCCCCTGTGACCATTCCCAAGACCGCCACCTTCTGGGTCGATACCTTCGACGTCAAAGTGGTGGGGCAGGGCCGGATTTTCATGTCGGACGCCAAAGTCCGCGAGCAGCTGGGCGTCGACCTGGTGGACCGCCTGCTCAAGGCCAAGCGCTACGCCAGCAGCAAGCAGACCGCTGACTACCTGCTGGACGTGGATATCGTCTACGTGCGCCATATCCTCGACTCCAAGGGCGGCATCACCAGCCTGGTGGTCGACGACAACACGATCCTGCAAAGCATCGATTTTGGCTACAAGGTCAAGGTCAGGAAAGCCGAGGCCGAGGTGCTGCATTTTGCCCAGGACCGGGATGGCCTGGTGCCCAACAACTGGGGCGGCCAGGTGCAGCAATGGAAGACCATTGGCGGGATCCTGACCAATGAAGGCAACGCCAACATCGAGCGCCATTTTACCGGTGGTTTGAGCAACTACAT
Source organism: Pseudomonas sp. WS 5059 (assembly GCF_012985525.1). NCBI lineage: Bacteria > Pseudomonadati > Pseudomonadota > Gammaproteobacteria > Pseudomonadales > Pseudomonadaceae > Pseudomonas > Pseudomonas sp. WS 5059. The sequence goes on from NZ_JAAQWO010000004.1 coordinate 55,997, forward strand.
CGTGCGTGACCTGCGTGCCATACCTGCACGCTAACCCCCGGATTTCTTCACTTAGGAGCACCCTGTGAAAGCACTCTCAAACATCCTGCTGTCAGGCTTTGCCGGCGCAGCGCTGCTGGCGCTAGCCGGTTGTGCGGCGACCGAAACCTCCCGCGCACTGCCGATCGAAAAAGTCGCCAGCGCCAACGTTGCCTACTCCGGCGTACGCGTGCCGATTGCCGTGGGCAAGTTCGATAACCGCTCCAGCTACATGCGCGGGATCTTCTCCGATGGCGTGGACCGCCTCGGTGGCCAGGCCAAGACCATCCTGATCACCCACTTGCAGCAGACCAACCGCTTCAGCGTGCTGGACCGCGACAACATGGGCGAGATCTCCCAGGAAGCGAAGATCAAGGGCACCGCCCAGAACCTCAAGGGTGCTGACTACGTGGTGACCGGCGATGTGACCGAGTTCGGCCGCAAAGAGACCGGCGATCGCCAATTGTTCGGCATCCTCGGCCGTGGCAAGACCCAGGTGGCCTACGCCAAGATCAACCTGAATATCGTCAACATCAGCACCTCCGAAGTGGTGTATTCCACCCAGGGCGCCGGTGAGTACGCGCTGTCGAACCGCGAAGTCGTGGGCTTTGGCGGTACCGCCAGCTATGACTCCACCCTCAATGGCAAGGTCCTGGACCTGGCCATGCGCGAAGCGATCAATCGCCTGGTCGACGGCATCAACGCCGGCGCCTGGAACCCGCGCAACTGATTCAAGCGTTTTCAAGGAGCAGTACACGGATGAGCAAGGCAGTTAAGTTGGCGCTGATGCTGACAGCAACCGCGCTGGTTGCAGGGTGCCAGACGGCACCCAAGCCCCTGTATCAATGGGAAAGCTACCAGCCACAGGTTTACGAGTACTTCAAGGGTGAGCCCAAGGAAGCCCAGGTCGAAGCGCTGGAACGCGACCTGCAAAAGATCAACGCCAGTGGCCGCCAGGCCCCGCCGGGCTACCACGCCCATTTGGGCTTGCTGTACCTGAGCATGGGCAAGGATGACCAGATGGTGCAGCAGTTGCGCACCGAGAAGGCGCTGTTCCCCGAGTCCGCGGCCTACATGGACTTTTTGCTCAAGAACGCCAAGGCCCCAGAGGTGAAGCAATGAGCTTTTTGAAACTCACCGGCGCCTTGCTCGCCCTGGCCTTGCTGGGCGGTTGCGCGGCCCCCAAGACCGTCGATTATTCGGCCTACAAGCAGGCGCGGCCGAAGTCGATCCTGGTGCTGCCACCGATCAATGAATCCCCTGAAGTGCAGGCCTCCTACAGCCTGGTATCGCAGGTGACCTACCCATTGGCGGAAGCTGGCTACTACGTGATGCCGATTGCCCTGGTGGACGAAACCTTCCGCCAGAACGGCCTGACCACCGCCAACGATATCCAGGGCGTGGCGCCGGGCAAGCTGCATGAGATCTTCGGCGCAGACGCGGCGCTGTACATCACCGTCAGCGAGTACGGCACCAAGTACATGCTGGTCACCAGCGACACTTCCGTGACGGCCTCGGCCAAACTGGTCGACCTGCGTACCGGCACCACCCTGTGGACCGGCTCGGCACGGGCCTCCAGCGAGGAAGGCAACAACAACGGTGGCGGCCTGGTGGGCATGCTGATCACGGCGGCGGTCAAGCAGGTGATCAACAGCTCTACCGACGCGGCGCACCCGATCGCCGGTATCACCAGCGCGCGCCTGCTGTCGGCCGGGCAACGCACCGGGATCCTCTACGGCCCGCGTTCGCCCAAGTACGGCTCGGACTGATCTGGACCAGTCACTGCCGATCCAATGTGGGAGCGGGCTTGGCCGCGATAGCGGTAGGTCAGTCACCGTATGTATTGACTCGCCCACCGCTATCGCAGGCAAGCCCGCTCCCACATGGATTGAGTGACCAGACGCTAACCCGAATCCCGACGCCCCTACGTCTGACCTTGTGAACGCATCATTCACACACGAGGTTCAGCCCATGTCCCATCCTCTTCTCTTCCTGCGCCCCGCTGCCCAGGGCTTTGCCGTGACCTTGCTGGTGGCGCTCGCCGGGTGTGGGCTGTCATCCCGTGACGAGGCCAAGGCGCCCGAAGCGGTTGCTATCCCCGAACTGCAAAGCGCGCCGGTCCAGGCTCAGGCCGCCATGCTCAAAAGAATGGCGATGCCGGCACCGATGGCCATGCATGACGGCGTGGTGATGGAGTACCGCGCCGAGCCGCGTGAGCAGTATCAAAACCTGCCGGACAACCCGGTGCACAGCGTGGCCCAAACCCCGGTCTCGACCTTCAGCGTCGATGTCGACACGGGCAGTTACGCCAATGTCAGGCGTTTCCTCAACCAAGGCCAGCTGCCGCCCGAAGGCGCCGTGCGACTTGAGGAAATGGTCAATTACTTCCCCTACGACTATGCGCTGCCCACCGATGGCTCGCCTTTTGGCGTGACCACCGAAGTCGCCGCCACCCCCTGGAACCCCAGCACGCGTCTGCTGCGCATCGGCATCAAGGCGTCCGAGCGTGCCGTGGCCGAACTGGCGCCGGCCAACCTGGTGTTCCTGGTGGATGTTTCCGGCTCCATGGACCGTCGCGAAGGCCTGCCGCTGGTCAAAAGCACCCTCAAGCTGCTGGTGGACCAGCTGCGCGATCAGGACCGGGTGTCCCTGGTGGTGTATGCCGGCGAGTCGCGGGTGGTGCTCAAACCCACGTCCGGGCGTGACAAGGCAAAAATCCGCAACGCCATCGAGCAACTGACCGCCGGCGGCTCCACAGCGGGTGCATCGGGCATCGAGCTGGCCTATCAGATGGCTCGCGAAGGGTTTATCGATAAGGGTATCAACCGCATCCTGTTGGCCACTGACGGCGACTTCAACGTCGGCATCAGCGACTTCGACAGCCTCAAGCAGATGGCCGTGGACCAGCGCAAAAGCGGCGTGTCCCTGACCACCCTGGGGTTTGGCGTGGGCAACTACAACGAACACCTGATGGAACAACTGGCCGACGCGGGCGATGGCAACTACGCCTATATCGACAACCTGCGTGAAGCCCGCAAGGTGCTGGTGGAGCAACTCAGCTCGACCCTGGCCGTGGTGGCGCGGGATGTGAAACTGCAGGTGGAATTCAACCCGGCCCAAGTCAGCGAATATCGCCTGCTGGGCTATGAAAACCGGGCCTTGAAGCGTGAGGATTTCAGTAACGACAAGGTGGACGCCGGCGAGATCGGTGCCGGGCATACCGTGACGGCGCTGTATGAAATCGTACCCAAGGGTGCCAAAGGCTGGCTGGAACCGCTGCGCTATGCCCAGGCTACGCCTGTCGAGGGCAACGCCGCAGAACTGGCCATGCTGCGCGTACGCTACAAGCCGGCGGCGGGTGGCAGCAGCCGCCTGATCGAGCGCCCTATCAATAGCACTCAACACGCCGCCAGCGACGACCTGCGCTTTGCCGCCGCCGTGGCCGCCTTCGCCCAACAGCTCAAGGGTGATGGCCGCTACACTGGCAACATGAGCCTGAAGGACACCGCCACCCTGGCCCGTTCGGCGCGCGGCGATGATCCCTACGGCCTGCGTAATGAATTCGTACAGTTGCTGGAACTGGCCCAGAGCCTCAAACACTGATCTTGCCCACGATATAGCTCTAATGTGGGAGCTGGCTTGCCTGCGATAGCGGTGGGTCAGTGCCGCCCATAGTGCCTGACCCGCCGCCATCGCGGGCAAGCCCGGCTCCCACAGGTAATCTGCAGTGATCCATCGAAAGGAGTTCGCCACCCAACATGGCCGTATCAGATGACCCACCCAGCGACGAATCGCTGCTGGCCCGCTACCGCACCGGTGACGCCGCTGCGTTCGAGACCCTGTATGCCCGGCACCGCCAGGGCCTCTACCGGTTTCTGGTAGGCCTTTGCAACAAGGCCGAACTGGCCGAGGAAATCTACCAGGACACCTGGCTCAGCCTGATCCGCAGCAACACCCAGCCACAAGGCCGGGCGAGTTTTCGTACCTGGTTGTTCCAGATTGCCCGCAACCGCCTGATCGACCATTGGCGCAAGCACGGTATCCACAACCCCCTGCACGACAGCTACGACGAACAGCAGCACGCCCAACCCGACGACAGCGCGGGCCCGGAGCAGCAACTGAGCCTGAGTCGCGACCAGGGCCGTCTCGATGCCGCGTTGCAGGACTTGCCCGAGGACCAGCGCGAAGTGTTCATGCTGCGCCTGCACGGCGACCTGGAACTGCCGCAAATCGCCGCCCTGACCGGCAGCCCACTGGAAACGGTAAAAAGCCGCTTGCGTTACGCCCAGCAGAAACTGCGTCGACTGCTGGCCGAGGAGGTACCCGTATGACTGACTCCCGACACCCCCAGGACCCGACTGACGAAGGGCTGATCCAGCACTTTCGCCAACACAGCGCCAGCGAGCCGCCCGCGTCCCTCGACGCCTTCATCCTCGCCGCCGCCCGCCGCGAAGCCCCCACGCCACCGCCGAGCCTGTGGCAACGCTGGCTGCAAGCCTGCCAACGGCCACGCTGGCAGATGGCCTTTGCTACCGTAGCCGGGGTCGCGCTATTGATTGGCGTGGTGACGCGCTCGCCAGTGCCCGACCTCAACCTGCCCGAAGCCAGCCAATACGCCGCCGCGCCACCGCCGCAGGCACTCTCTGCGCCCGCCGCCCCAGCGCCCATGGCGCGTATGGCAATGGCGCCCCAGGCCGACAGCACGCCGGTCCAGGCCGAGATGGCAAGCGCCATGGCCGATGAGCCCGTGGCAAAAATGAGCAAACAGATGGCCGCCAAGCCCCAGTCCCTGGAGCAAGGGCTTGAGGAAATCGTGCGTCTGCGCCAGGCGGGTGAGAGCAGGGCGGCGGATGAGAAACTGCTGGCCTTGCACAAGCGTTTTCCCGAGGAAAACCTGCCGGCGCGGTTGGAGGCGTTGCAAAAGCGTTGAACCGCGCCCACAAAAAAGCCCCAGGTCTTGCGACCTGGGGCTTTTTTATCTGTATCTGGTGCCGGCGAGTCTAGAGCTTGATCTCTAGATCATTGATTTTAAATGAAAAAATATCAACTTTTTGCTGGGATACACATCGGGATACATGGAGGTCAACGAAGGACGGCCACATCCGCCAGCACTGTTTGAACCTCGACTTTAGATACATAGTGCATCGATGCGCCTCTCGCTCGCGCTTTTTGCGGATAAAAAAGTGCCATATTCATCTCGCTTCCTACAGAGCTTCTGTAAATAACTCCATCAAAACCAAATTTTTTAATCATTTCGCATAAATATTGACTGGGGATGTAGTCAATTGCTGCTGCCCTTGGTAGAACAGGTCGTGTTAGCTCCTCTCCAAGACGCTCTAAAAACTCCACATCACCCCGCAGTTGGATAATGTCACTTTCATTTTCGCAAATGAATGGAGTAACTAGTTTTCTCGGGAATCGAAGATCAACTAGATTAACTTGCTCAGTTAGTTCAAATTCAGCAACCGTAACTAGCTCCCCTGTGTGGGGCCTGATTTCCGAAATGGCTGTATTTAGATCCGAGGCAATATAAAGATAGGAAATGCCTGCCGGGTTCGCCCTACCGTGAGTGGCTTTTTCCTTGGGAGGAGGGCCCATCTGATCGACGGTATATGGAACGGATGTTTCCTGTATTCGTGCGCGATACCACACAGCTGGTATATCAGCATTCTGCAAAATTAATTGAGTTGCTAAGAAATGCATCCGCTCGTCATTAATTGTGCCTTTAGGAAAGAATCGGTTTTCTTCCATTAATTCCGTTCTGAGTCGAGCCCATAAGTTAAGGTTGGTCGATGTGGGTTGAGAGATTGGGGCATAGTTTGTTCTGAGAAGATTTGCATCATCAAAGATTTCGCCTAGTAACTCTTTGGTTTGTAAAATAGAAAGAGAGTCACATAGCCTCCAATCTAATTTAAACCACTCAGCTAGGTTTTTTCCGCCGTCCTCCGTTACTACGTAACTTCCCTGCAGTTGCTCAAAAAATTCCCTTAAAAGTATTGGGGCGATTAAAGGTACATTTTCGGCCTTGCAAAAGGAGCAGGCTCCTGTCTCTGAGGCCTTAGCAACAATTTCTCGAGAAATTTGCCGGTCTTCAAAACACAACGAGCAACATTTCGGCATGAGTCAGCCCCTGAAATATTGCGCGAGAGTTTCTATGTGGTGCTTCATGGAAATTTTTTTAATAGACCCTAAGCCAGGAAAGTGTTTCTCTCGATGAAGTTGGAGAAATTCTTTAACAGCGGAGCTTCGAAAGATTTTCGTGTCAGGCTTTTCTACTTCATTGACAAGTTTTGTGAGGGCTTCGTAAAACTTTCCCGCAGGGTCCGTTGGAGTGTCCTGTCTATCGGATTTGAAGTGATGAATAAACATAGCATCATCCATTTCTGGATCGATAAATGTTAGGTGGATAGCCACAGCATAAGCTGGTCCCCCAGTTTCTGAATATTCATCTCCGACGATTAAGAAGTCGCCAAAGCCGTTCATTCCTTCCTCTGCAAAGGTTACATGCAAATCTGAGAAAGGCTCTGTGTCAGGGTACTTGCTATTTGCTTGTTTTCTAAATCCATCTCTTAGCAGAATCCGGTTGGGCGATTCAAAATGTCTGCGATAGAGTTTTCCGCAATGTGCTTCAAGGAAAATATGATCTGCTTGAATATTTTCGTTGTTTATAGCGATCGAAAGATCTTTAGGGTCGGAAAAGCCCGCATGAATAAAACTGAGTTGGCGTCCCTTAAATCTTTCTGCCAGCTCAATAGCCATCCAGGTAGTGCAGGAGGAATTTAAAAGCACGCCGACAGATATATTTTGGCTGGATTTCAGTTCTCCCTTAATGAAGGAGTCAATGGCATCCGCCTTTTCCGTATGGTCGCCATAGGTTGGATTGGCGATCAATATCGCGTTGGCCTTTGCTTGACTGAGTTGGTCGACTGCTCGCTTTAGCCCGTTGAGGGACTCTCTAACTGGCTCAATTATAGGTGTAAAATTACTTTCTGAAAAAATATCCGCGCACTCGCGAATAGCTAGTAGATCAAATTGCTTGCCCCTGAAATATGGATAGTACATTCAGTTATGCCCAGGCTAGGGCCTCCCCAATTTGAGTGTTGATAGCCCCTAATAGCTTGGGCTGGTCCTTTTCTTTTATAGGTGCAGAAAAAATGGCAGCTACTAATGATTGCGGAAGCTGTGACAAGAAATTTGCCAACGTATGTGAGCTTCTAGAGTGCCTCATGACATTGACCATCTTTGCATGAACTTCGTATGGATCTAGCTCGCTGAATATATTTCGTAGGGTGCTATGTATTTCAGTATTGGGGACGTTAGGAGCTACCACTCCTAACTCCGAGAGCAGACTAATTGCTTCTCCAATTTTTAAAGAGTCAAATATTACTTCAGGTCGAACTAGATCTGGCCTGTCTACGGCCTCTCGTACAGTGGAGATGGTAAATCTGTCACTTAATAATAGAACGCCTATTTCGTCTTCGGTTCTCTTAAGTACTTCATCGATATGATTTTCCCCGGTGGCAACATAAACTTTTGAGAATACTTTTCGATACGAGGTTACTTGGTTTTCTAGTCGATCAAGTCGGTCTCTTTCGGACTTGATTTCATATGCTGTAGCAGTGCCGTTAAAAATTGCCACATCGACTTTACATGTTTCAACTCTGAACTCTGTTAGCAATGATGCTGTCTTTAAAGAATGCCGCCCTAGCAATAATTTATTAGTTATTGCTGATTTATACGAGTATTCAGTTCTATAGATTTTTTTTCTGAGTACATTAAAGGCTGCTTCAAACGCAGTACTCACGGAGTCCGAAAGCTTAAGATCTTCTAGTAACTGACTTTCGAGCAATAGACGGGAAAAAAGAGGAGAGCGACCTTTAGTCGCAAGCTCCCGTAAAACAGCAGCGGAGAACAGTCTTGCAATCGCAGACTGTTGGCTATTATCGAAAGTCTTAAGGGTCATGCTCATTACAACAAATCCTTGGCTACCCCGTGGGCTTCGAGTGAAGAGGTCAAAGCAAACGTCGTTATCCCTCACGCGAGCAGCCTATTCTTTAGGCAGCATTATGCATGAATAGCAGAATTGTTGCCGAGGTCAAGCCATACGTGGCTTCGGCAAGCCTGGCCAAGACAGCTCTTTTCCCGTCCTCACTGGCGTGGCTCGCGCTAGTTGGTACTGCTACTCGTGCAGTACCAAAGGGCGTGCAGGGTTTTGCAAGGGGCCCTGCAGGTGCAAATATCCCGATGAGCCCTGGCTGGGCTACTTTTGATCGAGTGCAGGGGCGCAGAAAAAGCGACCTATTAAGCTCGCAGGTGTGGTGGGGGGACAACAGCGCGCGCCGAGGTGGAGGCTCGCCATCCAGCGCCGGGAGCGACCAGTGGGACCAGCCAGAAATTGGTTCTCAGGAGCTCAGCTGGCGCCATGGCCAGCACTTCCATTGAGCTAGTGGGGTATCTCATCGAAAACGAAAAAGCCGCCCTAAGGCGGCTTGCATGCTGTGTGTGGGATCGAATTCAGGACGTTTGCGTTTGAGTATGTTGCTCAATCATGGCATTCAACTCCGAACGACGGCGCGCTCGATAGATCGGGCTCTTCAACTCTTTCTCGCCGGTGGTGAAATCGTCACGCGGAACGATAGAAAGCGCCTGCCACACGGCATTGTCATCGACGGGTAACGCAGCACTGGCTCGATCAATAAAACCGAATAGGGTTTCTCCTAGGCGTCCTGCTTGCTCGCTGCTGACGGCCTTTTTTCGTCGTTAAACGTCGCCTCCTGATAGAACGTGTCCCTCTCTATATCTCGTTGGATGATGAGATTCTTGCGCTGCAATGCTTTAAGAAACGCCACTGCTTCTGGCAGTGCGAAAAGAGAGGTCGCAGAGGTGGTGAGGCAATGTTCGCCATAAAGCGCAAACGCCGTCTCACTGCTGCTCAGGTAGCGCTCACGAGCTTCATATGTATCTATCTGACACAGTTCCATTCCCGGTTGCAGTTCGCCGGCCAGACAAGCGTGTTCCAGCGCCAGTTCGCAGCTGTCCAGTTCCTGGTGTCTAAAGTTGCGAAAATCTTTGGTCAGTAAGCCATCGCTTTCCCGGAAAAGCTTCCGCCAGGTAGCTCCAACCAGCATCGCTTGCTGTTCGGCCACGCTGGCCGTTTTGCGGTGCTTTTCTTCTCGCGCTCTCAAGCCCGCAGCGCCTGGGTATATCGGCGGTTCATGACGGTGTTGAAGTAACCCTCCGAAATTTCCGGATAGTTCGAGCCAAGCTATCGAGCACCTAGCTCTCCACGAGGGGGATGTTTCATGGTATCCGGCGCCTTTGTTGAAACGCTTTGGCTATCTGTTCAGCAGTGGTTCGTTGAGCGAAGCCAAAGTTTGCCCGCCAATACTGGAACATTTCCTCGTCTGGATGGAAGTACTCGGAGCTGCCGCCAATGCAGCGCAAGTGGCTGTTAACCCACTCATCAAAGCCGATGGTTTCATGGATATTCGCAGGCAGGGCGCCCATCTCGGCAGCCAGATCCTCTAAGTGGGCGAGGTTCTGGTTCATATGACCTTGCACGCTACGATCACTGCGTTGCACAAGTTCAAACTCCAGATGCTGTTGCACAAAACGCTCGAAGACTGACGGGAAATCTGCCTCGCTGAAAAAACCGAGTTGCATACCCACGCGTAGCATCTCGTTAAGCCAGCGCTCGACAAAACTGCGGGTAAAGTCATGCAGGTCATTTTGCTTGATGCCCACAAACACCATGGCAAAGCGGGTTTCCATGTGCATCGCCAGCAGCACTGATTTGCGCTTGATTTTGACGGTGTGCAGTTGCCATTGCGCCGATGAATGACGCTGGTGGTCTGAGTCGGTACGCCAGTTCGGGCTGGGTGCAGCTTGGACTCGGGAGACTTGCTTGCCATTGTCCTTGTGGGAGAAGAATTTACAGGTGGCTTGGGTGCAGTTGAACGTCAGCATTGGATTTTCTGCCTGAGTTTTTTCGTTTACCTGTTGCGCCGTCGCCAATCGGAGTCGACTTCTTATACTGCCCAGCTAGAGTACAGCACCCACAAAAAAGCCCCAGGTCTTGCGACCTGGGGCTTTTTTTGTATCTGGTGCACCCGGCGGGATTCGAACCCACGACCCCTGCCTTCGGAGGGCAGTACTCTATCCAGCTGAGCTACGGATGCTTGTGCGGGCGCCATCATACCCATGTCGACCTTGGGCGTCCATGCTGGTTTTTGACCGTCTGCCGGTAGGATTCTGGTGCAGCGAGGCTCTGTACCGGGCGGTGTGTGCCGGTGATGCGCAATTCGGCTCCGTTACGCCTGTCAGAATAGTCTGGCTAATGCGCCGTTTTCGTTCTTTTTTTCGAACAGACTATTGCCCTGCCCCCCCATTGATCCTAGGATTCGTTTGAGATTTCAAACGCTCTGTCTCCCGTGCGCGATGTTTCAGCTTGCGCCCAGTGACTGATTTCCCTGACGGCAGCCTTCGAGGCGCCTTTCAACAACTCTAATTTGCCCCGCGCGCGCGCGGTGCTGTTAAGGAAAGCCGACATGCAGCTTAAAGACACCCAGTTGTTCCGCCAGCAAGCCTTTATTGATGGCGCTTGGGTCGATGCGGACAACGGTCAAACGATCAAGGTCAACAACCCCGCGACTGGCGAGATCCTGGGCACCGTGCCGAAGATGGGCGCCGCCGAAACCCGTCGTGCCATCGAAGCTGCCGACAAGGCCTTGCCGGCCTGGCGCGCACTGACCGCCAAGGACCGTGCGAACAAGCTGCGTCGCTGGTTCGAGCTGATTATCGAGAACCAGGATGACCTGGCGCGCCTGATGACCCTGGAGCAGGGCAAGCCGCTGGCCGAAGCCAAGGGCGAAATTGTCTACGCCGCTTCGTTCATCGAGTGGTTCGCCGAAGAGGCCAAGCGTATCTACGGTGACGTGATCCCTGGCCACCAGCCGGACAAGCGCCTGATCGTGATCAAGCAGCCGATCGGCGTCACCGCCGCCATCACGCCGTGGAACTTCCCGGCCGCGATGATCACCCGTAAAGCCGGCCCGGCCCTGGCCGCCGGTTGCACCATGGTCCTCAAGCCTGCGTCGCAAACCCCGTTCTCGGCGTTCGCCCTGGCTGAACTGGCCCAGCGTGCCGGGATTCCAAACGGCGTGTTCAGTGTGGTCTCCGGCAGCGCTGGCGATATCGGCAGCGAGCTGACCAGCAACCCGACCGTGCGTAAATTGTCCTTCACCGGCTCGACCGAAATCGGCCGCCAGTTGATGGCCGAATGCGCCAAGGACATCAAGAAAGTTTCCCTGGAGCTGGGCGGCAACGCGCCGTTCATCGTGTTTGACGACGCCGACCTGGATAAGGCCGTCGAAGGCGCGATCATCTCCAAGTACCGCAACAACGGCCAGACCTGCGTCTGCGCCAACCGCCTGTACATCCAGGATTCGGTGTATGACGCGTTCGCTGAAAAACTCAAGGTGGCCGTGGCCAAGTTGAAGATCGGCAATGGTCTGGAAGAAGGCACCACCACCGGTCCCCTGATTGATGAAAAAGCCGTGGCCAAGGTCCAGGAACACATCGCCGATGCCCTGAGTAAAGGCGCGACGCTGTTGGCAGGCGGCAAGGTCATGCAAGGCAACTTCTTCGAGCCGACCATCCTCACCAACGTGCCGAAAAACGCTGCCGTGGCCAAGGAAGAAACCTTCGGCCCGCTGGCGCCGCTGTTCCGCTTCAAAGACGAAGCCGAAGTGATCGCGATGTCCAACGACACCGAGTTCGGCCTGGCCTCCTACTTCTATGCCCGCGACCTGGGTCGTGTGTTCCGTGTGGCCGAGGCCCTGGAATACGGTATGGTCGGCGTCAACACCGGGCTGATCTCCAACGAAGTGGCGCCGTTTGGCGGTATCAAGGCGTCGGGCCTGGGCCGTGAAGGCTCCAAGTACGGCATCGAGGACTACCTGGAAATCAAATACCTCTGCCTGGGCATCTAACCGGCAAGGTATCGCTGCAAACGCAAAGGGCACGAGAGCGCTGTCCCTTTGCGTGTTTCACACCGTTATTCGAAGTGGCCGGGAAAGCTGTGGCAGTCGATCATCGCATGCTGCCGTAGTTGCCTCCCCGCCACGTAATCCTTGGACCACGCCACCCGATGAGTGGCGAATGAGGACTTTATGAGCAACAAGACCAACGCTTCCTTGATGAAACGCCGCGAAGCCGCTGTACCGCGCGGTGTTGGCCAGATTCACCCGATCTTCGCCGAATCTGCGAAGAACGCCACCGTGACTGACGTTGAAGGTCGCGAGTTCATCGACTTCGCCGGCGGTATCGCCGTGCTGAACACCGGTCACCTGCACCCGAAAATCATCGCGGCCGTGACCGAACAGCTGAACAAGCTGACCCACACCTGCTTCCAGGTCCTGGCCTACGAGCCGTACGTGGAGCTGTGCGAAAAAGTTAACGCCAAGGTCCCAGGTGATTTCGCCAAGAAAACCCTGCTGGTCACCACCGGTTCCGAAGCCGTTGAAAACGCCGTGAAAATTGCGCGTGCCGCGACTGGCCGTGCCGGTGTGATCGCCTTCACCGGTGCCTACCACGGCCGCACCATGATGACCCTGGGCCTGACCGGCAAGGTCGTGCCGTACTCCGCTGGCATGGGCCTGATGCCCGGTGGCATCTTCCGTGCGCTGTACCCGAACGAGTTGCACGGCGTGAGCATCGACGACTCCATCGCCAGCATCGAACGCATCTTCAAAAACGATGCCGAGCCGCGTGACATCGCTGCCATCATCATCGAGCCGGTGCAGGGCGAAGGCGGTTTCTACGTCGCGCCTAAAGCCTTCATGAAGCGCCTGCGCGAACTGTGCGACAAGCACGGCATCCTGCTGATCGCCGACGAAGTGCAAACCGGTGCCGGCCGTACCGGGACCTTCTTTGCCATGGAGCAGATGGGCGTCGCCGCCGACCTGACCACCTTCGCCAAATCCATCGCGGGCGGCTTCCCGCTGGCCGGTGTGTGCGGTAAGGCCGAATACATGGACGCCATCGCCCCGGGTGGCCTGGGCGGCACCTATGCGGGTAGCCCGATCGCTTGCGCCGCGGCCCTGGCCGTGATGGAAGTGTTCGAAGAAGAGCACCTGCTGGACCGCTGCAAGGCGGTTGGCGAGCGTCTGGTCACCGGCCTCAAGGCTATCCAGGCCAAGTACCCGGTGATCGGTGAAGTACGTGCCCTGGGCGCGATGATCGCGGTCGAGCTGTTCGAGGATGGCGACAGCCACAAGCCAAACGCTGCGGCGGTTGCCTCGGTAGTGGCCAAGGCGCGTGACAAGGGCCTGATCCTGCTGTCGTGCGGCACCTACGGCAACGTGTTGCGCGTGCTGGTCCCGCTGACCTCGCCGGATGAGCAGTTGGACAAAGGCTTGGCGATCATCGAAGAATGCTTCTCTGAGCTGTAGGCTGACCTGATCGACAGAAAAAACCCGCTTCGGCGGGTTTTTTTGTGGGCTGTGCAGCTATTCAGGCCTTGTTCATTGTACGCAGGCGCTTCCTTTGTCTAATGTGCAAGGATTGCCGATGGAGCGTGCTGCATGACTGCTGTTGATTTACCTGCTGTACCCCGAGTGCTGATTGCCGAGACCGACCCCTGGTCGCGGGATCTGCTCAAGCAGGTGTTGTTGAATGTGCGCTGCGACGCGCGGCTGGATGTGTGCGCCGACGGGCAGCAAGCCGCCGAGTTGTTGCGAGATAAACCTTACGATTTGATCATTGCCGATTGGGAGCTGCCGGGCGTTGATGGCCTGAGCCTGTTGCGCAGTGTGCGTCAGCGTCGGCGGGTGCCGGCGTTGCCGTTTATCCTGCTGAGTGCGCGCAATGACGGCGCCAGCGTGCGCGAAGCGTTGCCGCTGGCGCCCACCGCCTACCTGACCAAACCTTTGAACATGGAAGGCCTTACGCAACGCCTGCAGGACTTGCTGCTCAACGAAGGCCAGACGGTGTATTGCGAAATCCCGGCCCTGGCGGCGGGCATGTCCTTGCCGGTGTTCCTGGAGCAGCGTCGCGAGCTGTCGGACGGCGCGCCGCTGCGGGTTGACGTAAAAGCCGCCGTGCAACGCAGCCTCGCGCCGCAGGGGCTGGACCTCAAGCAGCTGGAAGAACAGGTCAAGGTTGATCCTCAGATCACCGCCGTGCTGATCGCCGCCGCCAACAGCGCCGGCCAGCACGGCACGCCGGTGCAGACGCTGTCTATGGCGCTGCATAAGCTGGCGGCCGGGCAGAGCATGAACCTGATCCTCGGCCTGGCCCTCAAGCACAACGTGATCCTCAGCGATGCAGTCTTGATGGAGTACGCCGAACGCCATTGGCAACTGTCCCAGCACACTGCGCAATACGCCCGCGCCTTGGCGCGCATGCTCGACCTGGATCACGAGCGCTGCTACAGCGCCGGTATTCTCCATCGCCTGGGCGACCTGGCCCTGCTGCGCAGTTTGCAGGAGTGGCGCCAGGGTGGTGGCGAACTGGACGATGAGTTGGTTGGCGAGTCGTTGTCCACCTTTGGCGCCAGTTATGGCTCGGCGCTGCGTACGCGCTGGCGCTTGCCCCTGGAGCTGCGCCAACTGGTCGCGGCGATCTACTCCCTGGAAGGCGGGGTGTATTCCCGCGAAGCGCTGGTGATGAATATGGCGGCGCAACTGGCGGGGCTGACCGAGCATGAAGGGGTCGAGGCGCTGGCCAAGGGCAAGACGGCGCGGTTGCTCAAGGTGGGGTTTTCAGAACTCACGCGCATCCGCAAGCCTGGGTAGGCGTTGTGTCAGGCAGCCACAATGCTGAATGTGCCGCCGCCATCGTAGCCTCGCTGAAGCTCGACAACTCCCACATTGGTTTTGTGGTGCGTCCAAAATTCCCGGCCTGGTCGAGATCCCACATTGGTTTTGTGGGGTATCCAGAATTCTCGCCTGGTCGAGATCCCCTGTGGGAGCGGGCTTGCCCGCGATGGCGGTGGTCCAGGCGCTTTTTTTAGCGCCGTGAAAGGGCAGGCATTCAGCCGGCAATCACCCGGTTCTTGCCCTGGCGCTTGGCTTCATACATGGCTGCATCGGCCCGGGCGAACAGGCTGTCCAGGGTTGCATCTTCGGCGCTGAGGCTGGCCAGGCCCTGGCTGACGGTCACGCTATAGGGTTGGCCTTCATGGCTGAAGCCCAGTTGCCGCACTTCCTGGCCCAGGCGTTCGGCGACTTGCATGGCCCTTTCCGGGGCGCATCCGGGCAGTACCGCGGCAAATTCTTCGCCGCCAATGCGCCCGAACAGGTCCCCACGGCGCAACACCCCGCGACCGCTCTCGGCGATACGCAGCAACACCTGATCGCCCTCCAAGTGGCCGTAGGTGTCGTTGATGGCCTTGAAATCATCGATGTCGAGCAGCAGGAAGGCCAGCGGCAGGCCTTGGGCACAAGCGCGTTCGAATTCGTGATGGGCGCACTCGAAGAAGTGGCGACGGTTGCTGCTGCGGGTCAGCACGTCGGTGGTGGCCAGGCGTTGCAGTTCGAGCTCCAGGTGCTTTTTTTCGGTGATGTCTTCAGCGATGCCCACCACAATCAGCGGCTTTCCCGGCGTGGCCTGCTGGTTGGTAAAACACTTGTCGCTGAGCCAGCGGATCTGCCCGTCTGCAGTGATGATGCGGTACTGGCGATCCTCCACTGCACCCAGCTCCAGCACCTGGGCCAGGCTGTGCTCGGCGTACTGCTGGTCTTCGGGGTGGATGCTGTCGCGCCAGCCGCGGTGCTCGGCCAACAGCAGGCTGGCCGAGCGCCCGAAGATGCGCTCATAGGCGGGGCTGACGTACAGCACGCGCCGGGTTTCCCACTCGATGGCCCAGAGCACGGCGTTGACACTCACCAGCAGTGAGCTCAACAACTGTTCGCGCTCGCTCAGGCGCTCCACTTCGCCCTGGGCGTGCATCAACGCCAGTAGGGTCGCGGCAGCTGCCGGTCGCGACGTATCCGTCGAATCAGGTGTGGTGGAGGTAGGGGAGTCCGTTTCGTGGACCATCGGCACAATTCTCTCTGGACATGCCGCAGCATTGAACAGCAGTCAAAACAAGGCCCGCCAGGATGGCGAAGTGTTGTTTGAGAGAGGGGAATTGCAGCTAAGTTCCGTTATCAGTCGCGATTGAGGCGGAATGTTCGGTGACTGTGAAATGGCGCCAAAAAACTGTGGGGCTGGCTTGAAATGTACCTGGGCCTTGTAGGAACTGGCTTGCCAGCGATGGCGGCCTTGAAACTAGGCCTCATCGCCGGCAAGCCGGCTCCTACCGTGTCAGGCGCTGGGGCGTAGGGAGTAGGTTTTCAACTGGTGGGCAAAGTCGCGCAGGGACTGGATCCCGCTGGCCTCGGCCTCATGCACCCATTCCTTGATGGCGGCGAGCATGTCATGCCCGTTGCTGCTGGTCTTGAGCCAGATCTGTTGCAGCGCCAGGCGCTTTTCGTAGATCACTTTCAAGGCCTGGCTGTGTTCCAGCATGCCCTGGATGCGCAGATGGTGGCGCTCATCCAGCAGGCTGGTTTCCCGTGACAGCAGGCGCTTGGCCCGGTGGAACTGGTGGCGTACCGAATGATCGACCTTCTCCAGCTCCTGCTTGACCAGGGGCGCGATCACCAACTTGCGGTACTGGGCCATGATCTGGAAGCGGTTATTGAGGATCGCCATGGCGGTGTCCATGTCCAGATGGCCCTTGCCCTCGACCCGGTGGGCAATCGGTGCGACGCGTTGCACCTTGGCCAGGCGCAGGAAGCTGAACACCTTGATCCAGGCCCAGCCCAGGTCGAATTCCCACTTCTTCACCGACAGCTTGGCGGAGTTGGGGTAGGTGTGATGGTTGTTATGCAGCTCTTCGCCACCGACGATGATGCCCCACGGCACCAGGTTGGTCGCCGCGTCGCGGCATTCGAAGTTGCGATAGCCGATGGCATGGCCCAGGCCGTTGATCACGCCGGCGGCCCAGAACGGGATCCACATCATCTGGATCGCCCAGATGGTGATGCCGATGGTGCCGAACAGCAGCACGTCGATGACGCCCATGAGGGCCACGCCCAGCAGCGGATAACGGGTGTAGAGCTTGCGTTCGATCCAGTCGTCCGGGCAGTTCTTGCCGTAGATGCGCAGGGTCTCGGGGTTTTCCGCCTCGGCGCGGTACAGTTCGGCACCTTTGCGCAGGACCGTGGACAGGCCCTTGATCACCGGGCTATGGGGGTCGTCGACGGTTTCGCACTTGGCGTGGTGCTTGCGGTGGATAGCGGTCCACTCGCGGGTGTTCTGCGCCGTGGTCAGCCACAGCCAGAAGCGGAAGAAGTGTTTCAGGCCGGCATTGAGCTCCAGGGAGCGGTGGGCCGAATAGCGGTGTAGATAGACCGTGACGCCGATAATGGTCACGTGGGTCATCAACAGAGTGACTGCCACCAGTTGCCAGGCTGACAAGTCAAGAAAACCGTTGTACCACATAGGCTGTATGGCCCTCAGATAAAGAAAAGAACAGCTGACGCATTATCACTAAGCCTACAGATAAAACCAGTCGCCCTTTTGAATAGGAGTGACGAGATGTTACTTATTCTATAATCCGCAGCCTTTGTAGGGCGATTCTGTTTTTTAGTAAGGATTACTAGTTATATGCTGCTTTCATACCGAGGTGCCCTACGTGCAGGGCTGGTGTACTTGCTGCTTTCCGTCCTGTGGATCCAGCTCAGCCAGCAGGTATTTATCAATTTCATCGATGAACCGACGGAAATGGTCCACTGGCAGATGCTGCGCGGCTATCTGTGGGTGACCCTCAGCGCCCTGTTTATTTTCCTGTTGTGCGCCCGCAGCGCCCGCGTTCATCGCATCCAGCAACCCTTGAAGGAAAACCGCGAACGCCTGCGCCAGGCGGCGGCGGTGTTCGATTGCACCCGCGAAGGGGTGTTGGTCACCGACGCCCGCGGGCGGATTGTCCACGTCAACCGCGCCTTTATCGAAATCACCGGTTACCAGGTGGATGACGTAATGGGCCGTCAGCCGAGCCTGTTCAAGTCCGGCCGCCATTCGCCGGCTTTTTATGAGCAGATGTTTCGTACCCTCAATCAAGACGGGGAATGGAGCGGCGAGATCTGGAACCGACGTAAAAGCGGGGAAATTTATCCACAGTGGCAAACCATCCGCGTCATCCATGACGACCAGGGCCAGGTCAGCCATTACGTGGCGGTGTTTTCCGACATCAGTGCCATCAAGCATTCCGAGCACGAACTGGCCCACCTGGCCCACCACGACCCGTTGACCGACCTGCCCAACCGCCTGCTGTTCACCGACCGCGCCGAACAGGCGCTGGCCTCGGCGCAGATCCACAAGCGTGGCTGCGCGCTGCTGATGCTGGACCTGGACCACTTCAAGATCATCAACGACAGCCTTGGCCACAATGTCGGCGACCAGTTGCTCAAGGCCGTGGGCGAGCGCCTGCAGGGCCTGTTCGGCCCGGGCGTGACCCTGGCGCGCCTGGGCGGTGATGAATTCGCGGTGCTGGCGGAAAGTTGTCCACAGGTGGTCCAGGCGGCCGCCTTGGCCCAGCGCATCATCGACGGCATGAAGCAGCCGTTTGTGTTCGATGGTCACCAGTTGTTTGTCAGCGTCAGTATCGGCATCAGCCTGTTCCCCAGCGACGCCTTGAGTGCCGAACAATTGCTGCGCAACGCAGACTCCGCGTTGTTCAAGGCCAAGAGCTCCGGGCGCGAAGGCTACGCCTTGTACACCGAGGAGCTGACCGCCCACGCCCAGCACAGGATCGAGATCGGCAATGAGCTGCGCCGCGCCCTCGATCAGCAAGAGCTGCGGGTCTACTACCAGCCGGTCCACGACCTGCAAACCAGCCAGATGATTGGCGTGGAAGCCCTGGTGCGCTGGCAGCACCCATTGCGCGGCCTGGTGCCGCCAGCAGAATTTATCCCGATTGCCGAGCGCACCGGGCTGATCGCCGAGATCGATGCCTGGGTCATGGACCAGGCCTGCCGGCAGATGTGCCGGTGGCTGGCAGAGGGCCGGGGCCTGTCCTTCCTGGCGGTGAATATCTCCAGCCGCCTGTTTGCCCGCCACGAACTGTACGAGCAAGTGGCCAAGGTGCTACATGAAACCGGCCTGGACCCGGCGAAACTGGAGCTGGAAGTCACCGAAAGCGCGGTGATGGACGACCCGGAAGTGGCCCTGGAGCAACTGCACCGCCTGCGCGAGCTGGGCCTGAGCCTGGCGATCGATGACTTCGGCACGGGCTATTCGTCACTGCTGCGCCTCAAGCGGTTGCCGGTGCAGAAGCTGAAAATCGACCAGGGTTTCGTCGCCGGCCTGCCGTGGGATGAAGACGATGCGGCGATTGTACGGGTGGTCATCGCCCTGGCGCAGAGCATGGGCATGCAAGTACACGCCGAAGGCATCGAGCAGATGGAACAGGCGCGGTTCCTGTTGAATCACCAGTGCGATCTTGGCCAGGGCTACTGGTTTGGCCGGCCGATGCTGGCGGCTGACATCGATTGGGCCAGGGCACCCGCCATCCACTAACCCCCACCGGGGGTTGGAATGCAACAAATGTGGGAGCGGGCTTGCCCGCGATGACGGAGTGTCAGCCAGTAAATCTGGCACTGATACACCGCTATCGCGAGCAAGCCCGCTCCCACATTTGCATCTGCGTACGCCTTAACGTCGTGTCCTGCCTGAAAATTCTTTCTGGTTATATAAACATTCTTAAATAGTATTTTTAAGAATATCCGCGCTTATCTACTATCGCTCTCACGCCGCAAGCAGTGCCGCCACTGCCAGGCACTTCTCATTTCAGGAGCACGACCATGAGCGCATCTCTACGCAGCGTTGACGGCCAGGACGAAGCAGCCATTTTGCGCGAGATCCAAAGCGCATTGCGTGACCTGCGTTTTGGCGCAGTGGAAATCACCGTACACAACGCACAAGTGGTGCAGATCGAACGCAAAGAGAAATTCCGCTTGCAGAGCCCGGGCAACAAACCGAGCTGAGGCAACACGGCGCTTCGATTGCGGGACCCGTACTAATAAGAAAAGCCAACACCCAAGAATTTCAGGAGCTTGTCTATGTCGTCGATTCGCCGTTATGCCCTGGCCGCCCTGGCCAGCGCCGTGTTTGCCGGTTCCGCAGTGGCCAAGGATTACGAGCTGCTCAACGTTTCCTACGATCCGACCCGTGAGCTGTACCAGGACTACAACGCTGAATTCACGGCTTTCTGGAAGAAGGCACACCCTGGCGACAACGTGAAGATCCAGCAGTCCCACGGTGGTTCGGGCAAGCAAGGCCGGGCGGTGATCGACGGCCTGCGCGCCGACGTGGTGACCCTGGCCCTGGCCGGCGACATCGACGAAATCGCCAAGCTGGGCAAGACCCTGCCAGAGAACTGGCAGACCCGCCTGCCTGAAGCCAGCACGCCATACACCTCGACCATCGTGTTCCTGGTGCGCAAGGGCAACCCCAAGGGCATCAAGGACTGGGGCGACCTGATCAAAAATGACGTATCGGTGATCACGCCAAACCCGAAAACCTCCGGCGGCGCCCGCTGGAACTTCCTCGCGGCCTGGGCTTATGGCCTCAAGGCCGGTGGCAGCGAAGCCAAGGCCCAGGAATACGTGAAAGAGCTGTTCAAGCACGTGCCGATCCTCGACACCGGTGCTCGCGGTTCGACCATCACCTTCGTCAACAACGGTCAGGGTGACGTGTTGCTGGCCTGGGAAAACGAAGCGTTCCTGGCCCTCAAGGAAGATGGCGGCGCTGACAAGTTCGACATCATCGTGCCGTCCCTGTCGATCCTCGCCGAGCCACCCGTGGCCGTGGTCGACAAGAATGCCGAGAAAAAGGGCAACACCGAAATTGCCACGGCGTACCTCAACCACCTGTACAGCCCGGCTGGCCAGGAGATCGCGGCGAAGAACTTCTACCGCCCGCGTGACAAGGATGTGGCCGCCAAATACGCCCAGCAGTTCCCGAAACTGGACCTGGTGACTATCGACAAAGACTTCGGCGGCTGGAAAACTGCCCAACCGAAATTCTTCAACGACGGTGGCGTGTTCGACCAGATCTACACTGCCCAATAACCAACACGGCCTCCCTGTGGAATGCGACTTATGTGGGAGCGGGCTTGCTCGCGAAAGCGGTGTGCCAGTCAACGCATTTAGTGACTGACACACCGCTTTCGCGAGCAAGCCCGCTCCCACGTGAGTTCGTTCCTGCAGTGGTATTGAACTGTTAACCAAGGACTTTTATGTCGCGTCGTATCTCCCCCGTCATACCCGGCTTCGGGCTGACGCTGGGCTACACCTTGGTGTACCTCAGCCTGATTGTGCTCATACCGCTGGCGGCCATGTTCGTCCATGCCGCCCAACTCACCTGGGATCAGTTCTGGGCCATCATCTCGGCGCCGCGGGTCTGGGCAGCCTTGAAGTTGAGCTTCAGTACCGCCCTGTACGCCGCGCTGATCAACGGCGTGATCGGTACGTTGCTGGCGTGGGTGCTGGTGCGCTACACCTTCCCCGGGCGCAAGATTATCGACGCGATGATCGACCTGCCGTTCGCCCTGCCCACCGCCGTGGCCGGTATTGCGTTGACCGCGCTGTATGCGCCGTCCGGCCTGGTCGGCCAGTTCGCCACCGACATGGGCTTCAAGATCGCCTACACCCCTTTGGGCATCACCCTGGCCCTGACCTTCGTCACCCTGCCCTTTGTGGTGCGCACCGTGCAGCCGGTATTGGCCGATATCCCCCGGGAAATCGAAGAAGCCGCCGCCTGCCTGGGCGCCAAGCCCTTGCAGGTGTTCCGCTACATCCTCGTGCCGGCGCTGCTGCCAGCCTGGTTGACCGGGTTTGCCCTGGCGTTTGCCCGTGGCGTGGGTGAGTACGGCTCGGTGATTTTCATTGCCGGCAACATGCCGATGAAAACCGAGATCCTGCCGCTGCTGATCATGGTCAAGCTCGACCAATACGACTACACCGGCGCTACCTCCATCGGCGTGCTGATGCTGGTGGTTTCCTTTGTCCTGCTGCTGCTGATCAACTTGTTGCAGCGGCGCATCGAACACCCATAAGGAGGCGCGGAACATGTCCCAATCGTCTATTTCCGCCGCGTCTTCGGCCAACGCTGCCCGCCGTGGCAGTGCGGTTTCGCGCCGTATCCTGATCGGCCTTGGCTGGCTGATCTTCGCCCTGTTTTTGCTGTTGCCGCTGTTTATCGTGGTGTCCCAGGGCCTCAAGCTCGGCCTGGGTGCGTTCTTTGCCGCGATCTTTGAGCCCGACGCGCTGTCGGCCTTGAAGCTGACGGTGATTGCCGTGCTGATCTCGGTGCCGCTCAACCTGGTGTTCGGCGTCAGTGCGGCCTGGTGCGTGAGCAAGTACTCGTTCCGTGGCAAGAGCATGCTGGTGACCCTGATCGACCTGCCGTTCTCGGTCTCGCCAGTGATCGCCGGCCTGGTCTACGTGCTGATGTTCGGTGCCCAAGGCTTCTTTGGGCCGTGGTTGCAGGATCACGATATCCAGATCGTCTTCGCCTTGCCGGGCATCGTGCTGGCGACGATCTTCGTCACCGTGCCGTTCGTGGCCCGTGAGCTGATCCCGCTGATGCAGGAGCAGGGCACCCAGGAAGAAGAAGCCGCGCGCCTGCTGGGCGCCAATGGCTGGCAGATGTTCTGGCATGTCACCGTGCCCAACATCAAGTGGGGCCTGATCTACGGCGTGGTGCTGTGTACTGCGCGGGCAATGGGTGAGTTCGGCGCGGTGTCGGTGGTGTCCGGCCACATTCGCGGCGTGACCAACACCTTGCCGCTGCACGTCGAGATTCTCTACAACGAATACAACCACGTCGCCGCGTTTGCGGTGGCGAGTCTGTTGCTGATCCTGGCGCTCTTCATCCTGCTGCTCAAGCAGTGGAGCGAGAACCGTATTAACCGCCTGCGCGCCGGTGCGGCTGAGGAATAAGTCATGTCGATCGAAGTCCGTAACGTCAGCAAGAACTTCAACGCCTTCAAGGCCCTGGACAGCATCAATCTGGATATCCAGAGTGGCGAGCTGGTGGCATTGCTTGGCCCCTCCGGCTGCGGCAAGACCACCTTGCTGCGCATCATTGCCGGCCTGGAAACCCCGGATGCCGGGAGCATCGTGTTCCACGGCGAAGACGTGTCCGGCCACGATGTGCGTGATCGCAACGTCGGTTTTGTGTTCCAGCACTACGCGCTGTTCCGCCACATGACCGTGTTCGACAACGTCGCGTTCGGCCTGCGCATGAAACCTAAGAGCCAGCGCCCGAACGAAACCCAGATCGCCGCCAAGGTCCACGAACTGCTGAACATGGTGCAACTGGACTGGTTGTCGGATCGCTACCCGGAACAACTCTCCGGCGGCCAGCGCCAGCGGATCGCCCTGGCCCGCGCCCTGGCGGTGGAGCCCAAGGTGCTGCTGCTCGACGAACCCTTCGGCGCCCTGGACGCCAAGGTCCGTAAAGAGCTGCGCCGCTGGCTGGCCCGCCTGCACGAGGACATCAACCTGACCTCGGTGTTCGTGACCCACGATCAGGAAGAAGCCATGGAAGTTGCCGACCGGATCGTGGTGATGAACAAAGGCGTGATCGAGCAGATCGGCTCGCCGGGCGACGTCTACGAAAACCCGGCCAGCGATTTCGTCTATCACTTCCTCGGCGACTCCAACCGCCTGCACCTGGGCGAAGACCAGCACCTGCTGTTCCGCCCGCACGAAGTGTCGTTGTCACGCCATGAACTGGAAGACCACCACGCTGCGCAAGTGCGCGACATCCGCCCGCTGGGCGCTACCACGCGGGTCACGCTGAAGGTCGAAGGCCAGAGCGAACTGATCGAAGCGGAAGTGGTGAAGGATCACGACAGCCTGACCGGGCTGGAGCGGGGCGAGACGTTGTTCTTCAAGCCCAAGGTCTGGCAAAAAGCCTGAGTCTCTGGCCTGCACCAATCACCTGTAGGAGCTGGCTTGCCTGCGATGCAGACACCTCGGTGTATCAGTCACACCGCAGTGATGCTATCGCAGGCAAGCCAGCGCCTACACAGGTGTGTGTCGAGCGAGCGCGCGCACCGGCCCCGACCGCTCTTCAATCTGCCGCTTGAGCTCATGGCGTAACCCCAGCAAAAACGCCAACTCCGCCACCACAAACAGCGGCCCCACGATCAGCCCGGACACGTCATCGACAAAGGCCGGCTTGCGCCCCTCGTAGTAATGGCCGACAAACTGGATCACCCAGCCCAGCACAAACAGGCCGATGCCGCTGCTGAGCCACACCAGCGTGCTTTGCGCCGCCAGCACATGTCCAGCCCAGACCGACAGGCCCATCAGCACACTCATCAACACCCCCAGCGCCAGTTCCAGGCGCAGGTAGAACCCTGCAGAAAACAGCGCCAGCAGCACCGCCGGTGATAGCCACAGGCCGGCCACCTGCCATTCGGGGCGTGACAGCAGCACGGCGACGGCCACCACTATCATGGGGATGCCGATAAAGTGGCTGGCGATGTTGCGCGGGTCGCGGTGGTAGGCAGCGTATTGGCTGAGGTGGTCGACGAGGCTTTTCATTGTTATTCCTCCTGTAGGATGCTTGATCATGCCCTGTAGGACTGCGACAAACTGTCAACTGGGCGACAATCTTTGGAGTTCTCATGGACGCAGAGTCTTGGCATGGGCGCCTGTCCAGCGGCCACTGGTACCGCCATCTGCCTGCTCCCTTGCAGCATAGCTTGCTGGCCCACGCCCGCGTGCGGCAGCTGGCGGCGGGGCAGGTGCTGTTCAAGCGCGGTGATCCGCCATGTGGCTTGTATGCGGTGCTCGATGGCAGCCTGCGGATCAGCGCAGTGAGCGCCCAGGGCAAGGAGGCGTTGTTGAGCCTGGCGCAAGCGCCCTTCTGGTTTGGCGAAATCGCCGTGTTCGACGGCCTGCCACGCACCCATGACGCTTGTGCGGTCGGGCCTTGCACGCTGTTGCAGGTGCCGCAGTCGGCGATCCTGCACTTGCTTGCGCAAAGCCCGGCCTATTGGCGGGACATGGCGTTGTTGATGAGCCAGAAGTTGCGGCTGACCTTTATCAATATCGAGCAGTTGAGCCTTGCGCCGGCGTCGGTGCGGGTGGCCCATCGGCTGTGGATGATTGCCGAGGGTTATGGCGAGATCGACGGCTCGCGGCGCGTGGTGCAACTGGCGCAGGAAGATTTGGCGGCGATGCTGGGTGTGTCGCGCCAGACGATCAATGCGCTGCTCAAGACGTTGCAAGAGCAGGGCGTTGTGCGGTTGGGGTATGGGGAGATTGAGATACTTGATGCCCTGCGGTTGCGGGAGATGGCGCAGGGGTAGGCGGTGCCTGTAGCGGCCCTTTCGCGAGCAAGCCCGCTCCCACATCCGACCACATTCCAAAGAATGTACTCGGTCAAATGTGGGAGCGGGCTTGCTCGCGAAAGGGCCCTCCCAGGCACTAAATAACCTCAGTCCGGCTGAAACGGCGAAGCACTCAGCACCACCCCGGTCTCCTCCACATACTGCTGCCAATGGCCAATCAAGGTCGCCAGCTTTTCCGGCTGGCTCAACGCCAGGTCATGGATCTCTCCAGGATCCCTGCCCAAGTCATACAGCTGCCAGGTCGCCGGCCCCACGGGCCCTGGGATGTACACCGCCTTCCACTGCCCCTGGCGAATCGCCCGGCGGCCGAACAGTTCCCAGCCGGTGACGGTATGTTCGTCGTGCACCTGCGCGGTTTCCCCAGATAAAAAGCCCAGCCACGACTTGCCCCGCAGCGGCGCAATCGGCTTGCCGCGCCACTGTTTGCCGGGGTGGCGCACGCCGGCCAGGTCGAGAATGGTCGGGGTGATATCCATCACCGTGCCAAAGCCATGGCTGATCCGACTCTTGAGTGCCAACTGCGGGTAATGCACCAGCGCCGGCACGCGGATCCCGCCTTCGGTGGTGAAGGCCTTGAACAGGCGCGACGGCGCGGTGGCCACCTGGGCCCAGGACGGTCCGTACCAGACATAGGAGTTGGCGCGGCCGATGTTGCCCAGGCTGTTGTCGTAATGCTGGTTGAGGTAAGTCAGCAGCTCAGGCCCGAATTTGGGGAAGGCTTCCAGCAGCGCGCCCTCGGCGCCGTTGTCGGACATAAACAGGATGAAGGTATTGTCCAGTTGCCCCTGCTGGCGCAGGTACTCCACCACCCGGCCGATGTTCCAGTCCATGCGCTCGACCATCGCCGCATACACTTCCATGGCCCGCGCCGAAACCTGGCGTTGTTCATCGCTCAGGGCCGCCCACTGGGTGTTCAGCTCGATCAGCGGATGGGGCTCGACCTCGGCATCGATCAGTCCCAGGGCCTTGAGTTTTTCCAGGCGCTCCAGGCGCAGCACCTCGGGGCCGGCGTCGTAGCGGCCACGGTATTTGTCGACGATCTCTACCGGCGCCTGCAACGGCCAGTGCGGGGCGGAAAACGGCAGGTAGGCGAAGAACGGCCGGGCCTGGTCGCGTTCCTTGAGGTACTGCAAAAGCTTGTCGCCAAAGGCATCGGAGGAATAGAAACCTTCGGGCAATTGCTCGACGAAGCGGTCGTCCTCGATATACAGCGCCGGGGTGGATTTGAGCAGGCCAGGGGTGGTGTCGTCGTAGGGCGGCTCGAAACCATAGTGGTTGGCCGCCCCCGGCAGCAGCGAAAACGAGCGCTCGAAACCCCGGGCGTGGGGCGCCAGTTCGGCGGTCAGTCCCAGGTGCCATTTGCCGCTCATCAGGGTCTGGTAGCCGGCGTCGCGCAGCAGTTCGGGCAGGGCCACCACCTTGTCGTTGAGGTAGCCCTCATAGCCCGGCTTGCCGATCAGCTCCGGGGTCAGCGCCTCGGCCATGGTGCCGATGCCGGCGATATGGTGGTCGGTGCCGGTGAGCAGCATCGAACGGGTCGGCGAGCAGGTGGGCGCGGTGTGAAAATCGGTCAGGCGCAGGCCGTTGAGCGCCAGGGCGTCCAGGTGCGGCGTAAAGATCTCCCCGCCAAAGGCCCCGAGGTCGGAGAAGCCCATGTCATCGGCCAGGATCACTAGAAAGTTGGGACGTTGCGACATCAAGACACTCCTCATTCAGCAGGCAATAAACGCCAGGGGCAGGTCACGGATCTGTTCACGCAGCGGCGGCTGGTAATGGTCGTCGCTGATCAGCTCGTGCAGCAGTTCTTCGCGCAATTGGTGGAAGTCGAAACTGCTGCGCTGGCGCGGATGGGGCAGGGCGATATCCACCACCTGCTTGATCCGCCCGGGCCGGGGCTCCATCACCACCACGCGGTCGGCAAGAAAAATCGCTTCTTCCACATCGTGGGTCACCAGCACCGTGGTGATTCTGGCGCGGGCGCGGATCGCCAGCAGTTCATCCTGCATCTGCTGGCGGGTCAGGGCGTCGAGGGCGCCGAAGGGCTCGTCCAGCAACAGGATGCGCGGGCTGGCCACCAGGCCACGGGCGATTGCCACCCGTTGTGCCATGCCGCCGGACAATTGGTGTGGGTAGGCGCGGGTGAAATCGGTGAGGCCCACCAGTTCGATAAAATCGCTGATGCGCTGTTGGCGCTGGGCCTCGCTCAAAGGCTCGTTGACCAGGCCCAGGCCGATGTTTTCTGCCACCGTCAGCCACGGGAACAAACGGTGTTCCTGGAACACGATGCCGCGCTCGCCGCCGATGCCTTGCACTGCCTTGCCATCGACGCGGATTTCGCCGCGAAACTGCGTATCCAGGCCGATCAGCAGGCGCAGCAAGGTGGATTTGCCGCAGCCGCTGGAACCGACGATCGCGACGAACTCGCCCTCGGCAATGTCCAGGTTGAATTCGCGGATGGCCTCCAGCTCGAAGCCATCGACGTCGAAGGTCTTGCCCACATGGTTGAAGCTGACGATAGGTGCAGTCATGCGTGTCTCCAGCGCGTGGCGCGGGTTTCGATGCGTTGGCCGATAAGGTTGAGTGCCGCGCCCGTGAGGCCGACCAGGAGCATGCCGCTCATGATCAGGTCCATGCGCAGCAGCTGTTGGGCGCCGATCATCAGGCTGCCGATGCCGCCATTGGACGGCATGAAATATTCCGCGCCGATGGTGCCCAGCCAGGCGTAGATCAGGCTCAGGCGCAGCCCGGCAAAAATGCCCGCCGCCGCCCCCGGCAGCACCAGGCGGCGCAGGCGCAGGGCCAGGCTCAGGCGCAGCACCTGGGCGGCTTCATTGAGCTGCGGCGAGAGGTTGAGCACGCTGCGTTGGGTGGCGATAAACAGCGGGAAAAACGCGGCAAGGGCGATAAACACCGACTTGGCCAACTCCCCCAGGCCGGACCAGGCGGTAAGCAGCGGTACCCAGGCAAAAATCGCGATCTGGCGCAGCGCCGCCAGGGTCGGGCCCAGTACCCGCTCACTGCGGCGCGACAGGCCCAACAGCAGGCCAAGGGCAAAACCCAGCCCGCCGCCAAGGAGCAAGCCACTCAAGGTGCGTCCCAGGCTTTTGCCCAGGGCGCTGAGCAGGCTGCCATCGAATATGCCGCTGGCGGTGGTGTACAACACGGTCCACGGGCTGACCAGGATATTGGGATCGACCCAGTCCAGGGCTGTCGCCGACTGCCACAGCGCCAACAGGCTCAAGGGCAGCAACCACGGTTGCAGGCGTTGCCAGCCCTGGTAGTGCGGGCCACGGCGGATCTGCGCGGTCGCCGGATGGGGCCAGTGCACCCACTTGCGATCCAGCCAGCCAATGCCGCGATCCATCGCCACGCCCAGCACGCCAATGACCACGATGCATACAAATACGATATCGAGCATGAACAGCTGCCGTGCCCACACCATCAGGTAGCCGATGCCTTCGCTGGAGGCCAGCAATTCCACGGCCAGCAACGAGGTCCAGCCGGCGGCCAGGGCCAGGCGTACACCTGCCATGAAGGCGGGCAGTGCGGCGGGCAGGATCAGCCGGCGGATCAGCAGGTGCGTGGGCAAGCGCAGCACCCGCGCGGCCTCGCGTAAACCGGGCTGGGCGTCGCGCACGCCGACCAGGGTGTGCAGGGTCACGGGCACCACAATCGCCTTGACCAGCACCACCAGCTTGAGGGTTTCGCCGATCCCGAAAAACACCATGAACAGCGGGATCCAGGCCAGGGTCGGGACTTGCGACAGGGCGCTGAAGGTGGGGAACACCAGGCGCTCGGCGCGGGCACTCAAGCCCAGCAGCGCACCCAGTAACGCCCCGGCGCCGACCCCTGCGAGCAAACCCCAGAACAGCCGTTGCAGGCTGATCGCCAAATGGCTCCACAACTCGCCGCCGGCCAGTTCCACGGCGCTGCTCCAGACCAGCGCGGGGGCGGGCAATATCTGCTCGCTCATCCAGTGCTGACGGCTGGCCAGCCACCACAGCGCAAACAGCGTGAGTGGCAGCAGCCATGGCAGCAGGCGTTCACTCAGGTTCGGCCAATGTGCCCGCCCGGCCTTGGCAGGGGCGGCGAGCGGCAGGCTCAACAGTGAGATTCGGGCCATGGAAGACCTCCGTGGTCGGCGAGTTCGTTATGTGATTTTGATCTTATAAACAAACAATCAAGATTATTTAGGGATAAGAAAAACCATTTAAAGCCTCTGCCCGACACGCATCCAATGCATTTGGAGAATATTTTCCATGCTGTTGATGCATAACCCTCTGGAACCGGCGTCTGCGGCTGCATAGTCCAAAAAGCTATTAAATTGTGAATTTATAGTATTTAAAGTTTTGATCGTGTTGTGCGTACTTTCTGCTCCAAAGGCCACCGCCGCCCACAGGAGCACCTCTATGAAACTGCCCTTTAAACGCTTGATCACCCTGGTCGCCGGCACCGCGCTCGCCGGGCTGGTGCATGCCGCCGACCTCAAGGAAATCCGCATCGCCGTGC
This sequence comes from Pseudomonas sp. WS 5059, assembly GCF_012985525.1. Taxonomy (NCBI): domain Bacteria; kingdom Pseudomonadati; phylum Pseudomonadota; class Gammaproteobacteria; order Pseudomonadales; family Pseudomonadaceae; genus Pseudomonas; species Pseudomonas sp. WS 5059. The sequence goes on from NZ_JAAQWO010000004.1 coordinate 85,941, forward strand.
CCGACCTGAGCGCCGGTACCCAGAACAGCGGTGGTGGCTTGACGGATGTGCTGAGGAGCCAGCAGATCTTTGAAAAAGCCTTCGCCGACCAGGGCATCAAGATCCAGTGGAATTACTTCAAGGGCGCCGGCCCCGTGATCAATGAAGCCTTTGCCAACGGCCAGGTGGACCTGGCTTACCTGGGCGACCTGGCAGCGATCATCGGCCGTTCCAATGGCCTCGACACCCGCCTGTTGAGCGCCACCGCTCGCGGGGTGAAGCAATACCTGGGCGTGGTGCCGGGCTCGGGGATCAAGACCTTGCAGGACCTTAAGGGCAAGCGTGTGGCGGTGTTTCGCGGCACGGCCACCCAGTTGTCCCTCAACGGCGCCCTGGCCAGCCAGGGCTTGAGTGAAAAGGACCTGAAGATCATCAACCTGGATTTCAACGCCGCCGTGGCCGCCCTGGCCGCCAAGCAGATCGATGCGACCTGGGGCGGGTCGAACCTCAGTTCATTGCAGGCCAAGGGCCTGGCCGAAATCCCCCTGACCACCAAGGACCTTGGCGACGCAGGCAGCATCCAGGCGGTGCTGGTGGGCAGCGGCACGTTTGTCGACGCCCATCCCGAGGTGGTGGCCAAGCTGCTCAAGGCGCAGCAGCAGGCGGTGCAGTGGTTGACCGATGACAACAACAAGCAGGCGTATATCGATTTGGTGTCGGGGCTGGCGAGTTATCCGCCGGTGATTCTGACCAATGATCTGAAGGATCAGAAACTCAGTGAGATTTTCCCGTCGACGTTGGATCCGGTGTTCCTGGGCAAACTGCAGGACGCGGTGGATCTGGCCTCGAAGGAGCGGCTGATTCGCAAGTCGTTCCAGGTCAGTGATTGGGTGGTGCCGGGGTTGGCGGCGGCGCAACTGTAGGAGACTTCAACGATAACGCGGGGTGCCTGGTGCCCCGCAGTGTGCTCAGGTTTTTCGCCGGCAAGCCGGCTCCTACAGGGGCCCGCTAGACCGCGAAGTGAAATCTACAGTGCATGAACGGGCCTCATCGCAGGCAAGCCAGCCCCCACATGGGAGTGCGGTCAAATGTGGGAGCTGGCTTGCCTGCGATGGCGCCCTTCAGACCGCCACATCCACCTCCTGCCGATCCACCGCCACCAACGTCTCGATCATCGCTTTTGCCGCCGGCGACAAGCGCGAGCCGGTGCGGCTGACGATCCCGCACCGCGCGCTCATGGTCTCCATGTTCTGTGGCAGGTTGCGCCAGTGCAGCAGCACCAGGGCGCCGCGGGCGATGTCCTCGGCAAAGGCTTCCTCGGTGCCCACGCCAATGGCGTTGGACTGCAACACGATCTTCACCAGCGCCGGGAAGTGTTCGGTCTGGATGCTCGGTGAAAAGTCCATGCGCCCGCTGAGGTTCGCCAGCAGTTTGCGAATGCCCTGGGAGATCAGCGGCGACGCCAGCGGGTAGTCGAACATGTCGTTGGTCGAAAGGCTGTCCTTGGCCAGCAGTGGGTGGCCAGGCCTGCAAAAAAATACCCCGCGCTTGGGCGAAAGCGCCTGGGTCTGAAAATTCGGATCGGCTTCGAACTGGCGGATGTCGGCGATAAAGAATTCGATCTCTTCCCGGCTCAGGCTGCGGCTCAGGGTTTCCCAGTTATCCACCTGAAATCGCGTGCGGATTTTCGGGTGCGCGTTGACGAAGCGCGCCACCGCGTCCGGCACCAGCTTCACCGCTGGCGCCGGGCCGCAACCGAAGCGCAGTTCGCCGGCATCGAGCTTGGTCATGCGCGTCACTTCACTGCTCAGCAGCGCGGCGCCGTGCACCAAGCTCAGGGCATGTTGCAGCACCACCTGGCCTTCCGGGGTGGGGCGCAGATCCTTGTGGCCACGGTCCACCAGCACGCAGCCAAATTCCTGTTCCAGGCCCTGGATGCTGCGGCTGAACGCCGGTTGCGTGATACCCATGGCGTCGGCCGCGCGCACAAAACTACGGTGTTCGTTGAGGGCGATGAAGTAGCGCAGTTGGCGAAGATCCATATGCTTTCCCGGCATTTTAAAAATAGGTCGAAGGCATTTGCGACCAGGGGAGCTGAGGTTTTAAATGCAAGCTCTTATTCCGTCAACGAAGCATGTGTTCATTTGCTAGACCTAAATTGCATATGAATAGAGCGTTGGCACAGCGTCACCCAACCGTAAGCAGACACATGAGGGTCATCCAATGAGCAATGCCGCACTCGCTGTTCAACCCGTCGCCCTGGCGCTGGATATCCACCCGGTCGCCGGGCGTATCGGCGCCGAGATCCGGGGCATCAAACTGTCCGGCGACCTCGACGCCGCCACCGTCGACGCCATCCAGCAAGCGCTGGTGCAGTACAAGGTGATCTTCTTTCGGCAGCAGACTCACCTCGATGACCAGAGCCAGGAAGCGTTTGCCCACTTGCTCGGCGAGCCGATTGCCCACCCCACGGTGCCGGTGCGCGATGGCACGCGGTTTTTGCTGGAACTTGATGGCGCCCGTGGTCATCGTGCCAACTCCTGGCACACCGATGTGACCTTCGTCGATGCGTACCCCAAGGCCTCGATCCTGCGTTCGGTGCTGGCGCCGCCATCGGGTGGCGACACGGTCTGGGCCAACACTTCCAGCGCCTACAACGACTTGACGCCCGAAGTGCGCGCGCTGGCCGACACCCTGTGGGCGGTACACAGCAACGAATACGACTACGCCGCGCGCAAGCCGGATGTGGCGCCTGAAAAGCTCGAGGAATACCGCAAGATTTTCACCTCGACGGTGTACGAGACCGAGCACCCGGTGGTGCGCGTACACCCGGTCAGCGGCGAGAAGACCTTGCTGCTGGGGCATTTCGTCAAGCGCCTGAAGGGCTACTCGCAGGCCGATTCCGCGCACTTGTTCAACTTGCTGCAAAGCCACGTCACCCGCCTGGAAAACACCGTGCGCTGGCGCTGGAACACCGGCGACGTAGCGATCTGGGACAACCGCGCCACCCAGCATTACGCAGTGGATGACTACGGCACCCAGGAACGCATCGTGCGCCGCGTGACCCTCAAGGGTGATGTGCCGGTGAGCGTGCAGGGGCAGCGGAGTGTGACGACCAAAGGCGCGTAACCCACCGCAGATCAAATGTGGGAGCGGGCTTGCTCGCGAAAGCGGCGGATCAGCCAACACAGTTGTTAACTGACATACCGCTTTCGCGAGCAAGCCCGCTCCCACACTAGCCCGCGTCCCACAGGGGATTTTGGGGGTTACCAAACCCCAATCTGCACCACCTTTTCCGCTTCCGGCTCCCCATAACGAAACCGCTGGCCCCGCAGGTCAATCTCCGCGTGGCTGATGGTGGTGCGCCGCTTCAAACCCCGCAGCCATTCGAACAGATAGCCCTGATGCTCTTCGCGCACCGGGGCATACGCCGGGTCAGCGCCCAAATCGTGCAGTTCCTGGGGATCGTTTTCGAGGTCGAACAGCTGCGCGCGAAAGCCGTCATAGGCCAGGTATTTCCAGCGTTCGCTGCGCACCATGGTCATGCGGCAACGGTCGATCGGCTGCGCCAGGCGTTCGCGGGCCGGGGCCTGGAAGGCGTAGTCGTACTCGGCAATGGCGTAGCGGCGCCAGTCGGTTTCCAGGCCATGCAGCAGCGCGATCAACGAGCGGCCTTCCAGGCGATGCTCGGCGTTGGGCAGGCCCAGGGCCTCAAGGAACGTGGGCAGGGCATCGATGGTTTCCACCAGGCGCGCGTCCACCGTACCTCGACTGATATCGGCAGCGGCACGCGGGTCGCGGACAATCAGCGGAACCCCCACCGCCGGCTCCAGCAAAAACTCTTTTTCGCCCAGGTGGTGGTCGCCGAGGAAGTCGCCATGGTCGCTGGTGAACACAATCAGCGTGTCATCCCAGCGGCCAGTGCTGTGCAGCACATCGAACAGTCGGCCGAGCTGGTCATCCACCTGCTTGATCAGGCCCATGTAGGTGGGAATCACCCGTAGCCGTACCTCGTCGCGGGAAAAATTCAGGCTCTCCTGGTGTTGGCGGAAGGCCTGGTACACCGGGTGATCGCTGGCCTGCCCGGGCTCGGCGCGGATGGGCGCCTGCACCTGATCGGCGCCATACAACGCGTGATACGGCGCAGGCGCGATATAGGGCCAGTGCGGCTTGATGTACGACAGGTGCAGGCACCAGGGCTGCTCGCCTTGTTCGTGGATAAAGTCGATGGCGCGGTCGGTGGTGTAGACCGTCTCCGAATGCGCCTCGTCCACCCGCGCCGGCAAGTGGGCGTTGCGCATTTGCCAGCCACTCAGGACTTCCCCGTCTTCGCCGGCGGCGGCGTTGGCCCATTCATGCCAGGGGTTGGCGCCGGCATAACCCTGTTCGCGCAGGTAGTGGGTGTAGGGCGCGGACTCGCGCTTGCTTTCGAACAGCGGGCTGTCGGGGAAGATCCCGTCATGGCGAAAGTACGCCTCGAATCCGACCTCGTTGAGTGGCTGCGCTTGCGCGCTGTCGGGGTCGATCTCCAGGCGTTGCAAGGCGTCGAGATTGGGCGTGGCGTGGGTCTTGCCCACCAGCGCGGTGCGGATGCCGTGGGGGCGCAGGTAGTCGCCGATGGTCAGCTCTTCCAGGGGCAGCGGCACGGCGTTCCATGCCACTTGATGGCTGCTGACGTAGCGCCCGGTATAGGCCGACATGCGCGACGGCCCGCAGATCGTGCCCTGGGTGTAGGCGCGACTGAAACGCACGCCGGCGGCGGCCAGGCGATCGATATTGGGCGTGTGCAGGTGGGCGTGGCCGTAGCAGGAAAGGTAATCGCGACGCAGTTGGTCGCACATGATGTAGAGCACGTTGCGCACAGGGGACATGAGGGTTTACCGAACGGGGAACAGGCGGTGTTTTTCGCCGGTGAAGCGGGGGTGAGGCAAGTGCATTTGGGGAATGAGGTTTATGCAGTCGGTGCATGGTCAGCCCACATTGGAATGCGATCAACCTGTGGGAGCGGGCTTGCCCGCGATAGCGGTCGTTCAGACCGCAAGATTCTCCAGCTCACACACCTGCTCATCCTGCTCATCCACCTCCTTGATCTGCTCGATCATCGCCTCCGCCAGCGGCGACAACCGATACCCCGCCCGGCTGACGATGCCATAGCGGGTGTAACGCTCCTCCAGGTCTTCGGCCAGGCCGTCGATCTTCAAGCACACCAAGTCGCCCCGGGCCATGTGCAGCACGTCGCTGTTGGCGCTGACGATACCGATGGCGTCGGAACGCAGCACCACCCCCAGCAGGCTGTAGCCGTTCTCGCATTCGACATTGGGCGTGTAGTCCGGCCGGCCGCTGAGGTCGACGATGACCTTGCGCAGGTTCGGCGGGCGGATGGTCACGGCCAGGGGATAACTCATCAGCTCGGCGGCGCTGACACTTTCGCGCTGGGCCAACGGGTGCCCGCTGCGGCAGCAAAAGTGCCATTTGCGCGGGCGCAGGCGGTGGGTCTGGTAGTCGGGGTTGGCTTCGAAGTGGCGGGTGTCGGCGACGAAGAATTCGAACTCTTCGCTGAGCAGGCGCTTGCCCAGGCTTTGCCAGTCATCCACCTGGAACTGCACGCGAGCCTTGGGGTAGCGCCCGATAAAGCTGCCGATCGCGCGCGGGATCAACCCGGCCGCCGGGGCCGGGCCGCAGCCAAAGCGCAGCTCGCCGGCTTCCAGGCCGTTGAACTGGCTGATCTCGTTGGCCAACTGCTGCGCGCCGCTGACCAGGCGCCGTGCATGTTCCAGCAGCACCTGGCCTTGCTTGGTCGGGGCCAGGTCCTTGCGCCCGCGATCCACCAGTTGGCAGCCGGCACTGTGCTCCAGGGCCTGGATGCTACGGCTGAAGGCCGATTGCGACAGGTTCACGGTGGTCGCGGCCGCGACAAAGCTGCGCTGTTCGGCGAGGGCGATGAAGTGACGGAGCTGGCGCAAGTCGATATGCATTTTTCACATTAAAAATATCGGGGAAATGCATTGGCTATGCATTAGGTCGACTCCTTATAAAGGCTATCTCTTATGCAGTAAATGTTTGTAAAAACATAAATAAATAACTTTATAGAATATGTAACTGTGCATATTCCGCGATTCCGGAGCCGCTTATGAGTGTGTCGAAGCCCGCTGTACCGTCTTCCCCCTGGCGGCTCAAGCGCCTGCCCCTGGCGCTGTTGCTGGCGGGCAGTGCCAGTTGGTTGCCGAGCCAGGCCGCCGAAACACCCGCCCCCGCGCGCAAGGGCGAGAGCGCCAGCGGGCAACTGGAAACGGTCACCGTGACGGCCCGCCGCCGCACCGAAAGCGCCCAGGAAGTACCCACGCCCATGAGTGTGATCGGTGGCCAGGCGCTGGAAAGCCAGCGGGTCTATCGGATCCAGGATTTGCAGCAACTGGTGCCCAGCGTCAACGTCGCCTACATGCATGCGCGCCAGTCCAGCGTGTCGATTCGCGGCCTGGGCAACAACCCGGCCAGCGATGGCCTGGAAGGCAGTGTCGGGCTGTATATCGATAACGTGTACCTCGGGCGCCCGGGCATGGCGGTATTCGACCTGATGGACATCGAGCAGCTTGAGGTCTTGCGCGGCCCGCAAGGCACGCTGTTTGGCAAGAACACCACGGCCGGGGTGATCAATATCAGCACCCGCGCGCCGAGCTTCACCCCGGAGCGCAGCATCGAGACCTCGGTGGGCGAAGACGGTTATTTCCAGACCAAGGGCACGATTTCCGGGCCGCTCAACGATGAGCTGGCCGGGCGCTTTTCGGCCTATCGCACCCGCAGCGACGGCGATATCCAGAACCAATACAACGGCCACGACCTCAACGGCGGTTCACGCCAGGGCTTTCGCGGGCAACTGCTGTACAAGCCCAGCGAGGCGTTCAACCTGCGCTGGATCGGCGACTACAACGAAGAGGACTCCAGCGCCGGCACCCGCGTGCTGTACAGCACCGGCCCGACCATCAACGGCACCAACCTCTACCAATCGCGGGCCGATGCGGCCGGGGCGACCCTGGTCAACGGCTCCCACCGCAAGGTCAACCTGGACAACGACCAGCGCGTCACAGTGTTCCAGGGTGGCACGTCCCTTGAGGCCAACTGGACCCTGCCCAGCGACTTCACCCTGACCTCGGTCAGCGCCTACCGCTGGTGGAATTTCACCCCGCGCAACGACGACGGCCTTAACGTGCCGGCCTCGTATAACGCTGGCGTATCGGTGGAAGATAAACAGTGGTCCCAGGAGTTTCGCCTGGCCTCGCCTACCGGTGGGTTCTTCGATTACGTGGTGGGCGCTTACTACTTTGGCTCCGACCTGGACAACAAATCCTTCGCTTACTACGGGCCCCAGGCCGATATCTGGAACGGCACGCCAGCAGGGGCCTTGAGCAATGTCAGCAGCGTCGGCAACGGGCATATCCGCACCGACAGTTTTGCCCTGTTCGCCCAGGGCACCTGGCACCTTACCGAACGCCTGGATTTCACTGCCGGCCTGCGCGGCACCTATGAAGAAAAAAGCGCCTCGGTCAGCCGCAACGCGCCGCAAGGTGGCGCAACGGTGGCGGGCGCGGCGGCGACCGCACGCCGTGGCCGTGCCGGAGCCTACGATTCGGGCGATCTCAACCAGTACAGCACCAGCCCTTCTGGCCTGCTCAACCTCAGCTACCGTTTCAGCGATGACTTGCTCGGCTATGCGACCTTGTCCCACGGTGAGAAATCCGGCGGGGTCAACCTGGCAGTGGGCTCTGCCCCGACCGCTGGTGCAGACTCGCTGTTGATCGGCACCGAGCGCGCCAACAACGCCGAGTTGGGCTTTAAGAGCACGCTGTGGGACCGTCGCCTGCAACTCAACGCCAACCTGTTCTGGACCCAGGTCAACGGCTACCAGACCAACGCCTACGACTATGGCAACCGCGTGCAGTACCTGACCAACGCCGGCTCCGTGCGCTCGCGTGGGGTGGAGCTGGAAAGCACCCTGGTGCCGATCCGTGGCCTGACGCTGAACATCAATGGCTCGTTCAACGATGTGCGCTACCTGTCGTACAAAGATGCGCCATGCCCACCGGAAGTCAGCCTGCGCCCGGGTGCACCGGCCTCGTGCGATCTCAGCGGGCACCCGGTGGTGGGCGCCTCGAAGTGGATTGCCAACGCCAACGGCGAATACAAGTGGAACCTGGATAACGGTTTGGAGCCCTACGTCACCGCAAGCTATGCCTACCGCTCCAAGGCGGTGGGTACGGTGGAGGATTCGGATTACGGGCAGATCCCGGGTTATGCGGTGGTCAACCTGTCCACCGGCCTGCGCGGCGATTTCCAGCAGGGTCAGTGGGACGTGTCGCTATGGCTGAAAAACGCCTTCGACAAGACCTACTACACCACCCTGTGGACAGGCGGCAACGGTGGCTATGAAGGGCTGCTGGGCACCCCGCGCACGCTGGGGGTGACCGGGCGCTACGACTTCTAGCCCCCCATCCGTAGGAGCCGGCTTGCCGGCGATAGCGGTCTATCGGTCACCGGATCGATATCTGACCCACCGCCATCGCCGGCAAGCCGGCTCCTACAGCAGGGCGGCTTCGCGCGCAGGCTCTGTGCGGTAGGTGGCCGGGCTGAAGACCCGGGTCACCACCAGCATCGCGATCACCGTCACGGTCAGCACTATCCAGGCGCTGACAAAACTGCCGGTGAGTTCGCGCAGCCAGCCGGTCATCCACGGCGACACGGCATTGATCAGAAAACCCACGCCCTGCACGAATGCCGCCAGTTGCCCGGCTTCCCGTGGGTCGCGGCGATGGTCCAGGGTCAACAGCAGGCTCAGGGCAAAACATGCCCCCAGGCCGAAGCCGATCAGCGCCACCCACAGGTGCGGGTATTGCAGCGGCGCCAGCAGCAGGCCGAGGTAGCCCACGGTCTGGGCCAGCAGGCTGATGGTCAGCAAGGGCCGGCGGTCGATACCGCGTTGCGCCAGCGCCGGCATCAACAGCGCGGCAATCACCTGGAAAATCGTCATGAACGCCAGCAGCGAGCCACTGGGCAGCACGCCCCAACCCAGTTGCTGGTAGTACGCCGGCAGCCACGCCACCATGCTCATGTACCCGCAGTTCACCAGGCCGAAATACAGCGCCAGTAACCAGGCGCGACGATTGCGCAGGCCCTGGAGCGGCGCGCTCACCTGCAGGTTCTTCGCCGCGCCCAACGGCAGCCACGCCCACAGCAGCAACGCGCCGAGCGCCGGCAGCAGCCAGATGCCAAGGCCGGCCTGCCAGTGCTGGAAATGGCTGGCCACCAGCGGGCTGAGCAGTGCCGCCAAGCCACCGCCACCCATCAACGAGGCTGAGTACACCCCCATCGCCAGTGGCACCCGGTGGTGGAACTGGCGCTTGATCATCGCCGGCACCAGCGCCTGGATCAGCGCTACCCCGGCGCCGCCCAGCAACGCCGTGGCCAGCAGTGCCGGTGCCTGGCCCAGCAGCCAGCGCGCCAGGCACGCCAGCAGGATCATCATCAAGCCCAGGGCAATCCCGCGTCGTTCGCCCAGCTGCGCCTCGACACGGATGCCCACTAGCGCCACCAAACCCATGCACACCACCGGCAGGCTGGTGAGCAAGGCACTGCTCTGGAAACTCAGGCCGGTGGCCAGGCGGATTTCCCCGAGCAACGGGCTGATAGAGCTGAGGATCGGCCGCAGGTTGAGGCCCAGCACGACCAGCAGGCCCCAGCCGGCGAGGGATTTATTCAGGGTCATGCAGGGTTTTCCATTGACGGTAAAGGGCTTGCATGGCCGGCACAGGCAAGTGCTCGACGGGCAAGGGCTGTGCGCTCAGTGCCAGGCCCATCTGCTGGTAAATCGCTGCGGTCGACAGGCCAAAAGGCGCGGCCATTTCATTGCTCGCGGCAAACACCACGCGGGATACGCCGCACATATACATCGCGCCCAGGCACATCGGGCACGGCTGGCCGCTGGCGTAGATCACACAGCCTTCAAGGCGTGGGCCCAGTTGCTCGCTGGCGCGGCGAATGGCGAGCATCTCGGCGTGGGCAGTGGGGTCCTGGTCGAGGTGGATCTGGTTGACCGCTTCCACCAACACCTCGCCGTGCTTGACCAGGACGGCGCCAAACGGCCGTCCGCCACAGGCCACGTTGTCCTGCGCCAGGGCAACGGCGTGTTGCAGATGACGCTGATCGTCAGTCATGGAAAATCTCCCCTCTCGGTGAACGCGAAGTATGGCCACCGCCTGGGGTATTCTGAAATTAAATATAACCATGCCAACCAGTGGCAAACCCGATGGTGGTGTTCATGTTCGATCCCGTGCTGTTGCGCAGTTTTGTCGCCGTTGTCGATTGTGCGAATTTCACCCGCGCCGCCGAACGCCTGCACCTCACCCAATCCACGGTCAGCCAGCAATTGCGCCGCCTGGAAGACAGTGTCGGCTGCCGCTTGCTCGACCGTGATCAGCGCCGGGTGGTGGCAACGGTCGAGGGTGAACGCCTGCTGGCCTATGCGCGGCGCATCCTGGCACTCAACGAAGAAGCCGCCGATGTGCTGATCAACCAGCAGAGCGACGGTGTGCTGCGCCTGGGCGTGCCCGAGGATTTTGCCGCCGAGCGCTTGATGCCGTTGCTGTCGGCGTTTGTCGTGGCCTACCCACGGGTGCGCCTGGAGGTCACCAGCGGCCTGGGGCCGGCGCTGTTGCGCCAGTATCGCGGCGGTGAGTTCGATGTGTTGCTGGTCAAGCAGATGGGCGACAGCGACGACTGCCTGGCCTCCTGGCCGGAGCCGTTGTGCTGGGTCGACAGCCGCCACATGCCGGCCCTGGGCCGCGACCCATTGCCCTTGGTGGCGTTCCCGGTGGGCGGCCTGTACCGCAATGAAATGCTCCAGCACCTGGAAGTCGGTGGCTGGCGCTGGCGCATTGGCTATTCCAGCGCGAGCCTGGCCAGTGTGTGTTCGGCGGTGGCGGCGGGGTTGGGCATCAGCCTGCTGCCTGAGCGGGTGGTGCAGGCCGGGCATGTGGTGCTCGGCGCCGACAGTGGTTTGCCCGCGGTGCAGGGCGTGCGGCTGGCGCTGTATGGGCGCAATGGGATGGGGGCGGCGGGGCAGAGCCTGCAGGGGCAATTGTGGGATTTATGCGAGGCCAGCCCGCGCTGAGCCATGCCTTTGAGGAATATTTTGCATGCCCGCAAAGCATCATGATTTTGCCTCTCGCCGCCAGGCCGCGTGGGGCGTGGCTTTGGGCCAAGCGCTGATTTTTCATATTCCTGTTTGGTCTATGTATAACTTTAAAGATTACTTTAAGAGATAAGCGTCTGCCCCCGATGATTCAGCTCTCGACGGTCGCCCCGCAGGCCCGTCGGTTTTTTCGCTGAAGACAGCAGGGAGTGAATCAATGGGCAATGTCCAGACCGCCGCCAGTGCACATGAGGCGCAGTGGCGCCAGGCACCGAGTGGTGAGTTGGTCGACCTTGGCCGGCCGCATCGCGCGCCCTTGGGGCAGTTGCGTTTGCAGAAAACCCCCAAGGGGATCTTGAGCCGCCGTGAAGGCATTTTATTGGGCCTGTTGGCGCTGGCGCTGCATGGCGCGGTGATCTACTGGGTCAGCCAGAAACCGGTGCCGGTGCTGCCGATTGTGCCGCCGGAAATTCCACCGATGACCATCGAGTTTTCCCAGCCGGCGCCGCCGGTGGTGGAACCGCCGCCGCCTGTACCGCCACCGCCGCCAGTTGTAGAACCACCGCCACCGGTCGTGGATGAGTTGGCGGCCAAGCCGGCGCCACCCAAGCCGGTTCCCAAGCCCAAGCCAAAACCTGTGCCCAAGCCCGAACCCAAGCCGGTGCCCAAAGCCGTCGAACAGCCGCCTGCGCCACCCCAGCCGGCACCCCCCGCGCCCACGCCAGCTGCGCCTGCGCCGGCACCGGTGACGCCTGCTTCGGCCAACGCTGCGTACCTGAAGAACCCGGCGCCCGAGTACCCATCACTGGCCCAGCGCCGTGGCTGGGAAGGCACGGTGTTGTTGCGGGTGCATGTATTGGCCAGCGGCAAGCCCGGTGAAATCCAGGTGCAAAAGAGCAGCGGTCGCCAGCAACTCGACGACGCCGCACTCAGCGCCGTGAAGCGCTGGAGCTTCGTGCCCGCCAAGCAGGGCGACGTGGCCCAGGATGGCTGGGTCAGCGTACCTATCGATTTCAAGATTCATTGAGCCTTTGCTCGACACTCTATCGCTTACACCGAGGACCGCATCATGACGTTACTGGCATCTCCACTTGAATCCATCGAAAGCGCGGTGATCTGGCTGCTGGTGGTTTTTTCCGTCGCCACCTGGGGCCTGGCCCTGCTCAAGGGCGTGCAGTTCGGCCGCCTCAAGGCCCAGGATCGCAAGTTCCACAAACAGTTCTGGGCAGCGTCGAGTCTCGATTCGGCCGCCGAACTGAGCGAAACCCACCCCGGCGCCGCCGCCCGTGTGGCCCAGGCCGGGTATGCCGCGATCCAGGTCGGTGATGCGCCGCACGCCGCTGACTTGAGCCAGGCGATCAACCACCAGGACCGCCTCGAACGTGCCCTGCGCCAGCAGATCGTGCGTGAGCGGCGCTCCCTGGAAACCGGCCTGGCCGTGGTCGCGAGTATTGGCAGCACCTCGCCCTTTATCGGGCTGTTCGGCACCGTGTGGGGGATCATGGAAGCGTTGAAAGGGATCAGCGCCGCGGGCTCCGCCAGCCTCGAAACCGTGGCCGGGCCCATCGGTGCGGCGCTGGTCGCGACCGGCGTGGGGATCGCCGTCGCCGTACCGGCGGTACTGGTCTACAACTATTTCCTGCGTCGCCTGAAGCTGACGGCTGCCGACCTGGATGACTTCGCCCATGACTTCTACAGCCTGGCGCAGAAAAATTCGTTCCGCGTGCTGGTCCACCCGGCGCTGCACAAAAACGCCGCCCAGGGCAGCGCGCAAAAAGTGAAGGAGGCGTCCTGATATGGCCTTCTCCACCCAAGACAGCGACGAGGTACTGAGTGAGATCAACGTCACGCCCCTGGTGGACGTGATGCTGGTACTGCTGGTGGTGTTTATCGTCACCGCCCCGCTGTTGACCAATGCGATCCCGATCAACCTGCCCAAGACCGAGGCCGTGGCCCCGGTGGAGCAGAAAGACCCGTTGGTGGTGAGCATCGACGGCGCCGGCAAAGTGTTTATCAACAAGGATGAAATCCAGCCGGACCTGCTGGAATTCAACCTGCAGGCCGCCAAGGCGAAGGACCCAGAGGTGCGGGTACAACTGCAGGCTGACGATGGTGTGAACTATGGCGAAGTGGCTCGGGCCATGGCGTCGATTGAGCGAGCGGGAATTACCAAGCTGTCGGTGATTACTGCGCGTTAGTGTCAACAGCCTCGACAATTTTTTGGCCGTCTCCTTGGCAGGGTGCGGCCTTTTTTTTGCCTGTGATTTAAGCCGTCTGCCCAACCCCTGTAGGAGCTGGCTTGCCAGCGATAGCGGTGAGTCAGTCGATGAATGTTTCGGCGGACACGGCGCAATCGCTGGCAAGCCAGCGCCTACATTTTGAGCGAAAAGGTTTTGTGTTTTTGGTTATTAATAAATAGCTTCTTATTCCTTAACGAATATATGCCCCGTCCCTATACTGGTCAGCAACGTTAAACGCTGCAGGAGGGCACACCCATGCACAGCGAGTTGATCCGTTACCTGATCGTGCCGGGCTGGCAAGGATCGCCAGAAGATCATTGGCAAACCCATTGGCAGAACAGCCTGCCCAACAGCGCCCGCGTGGAGCAGGCCGACTGGTTGACCCCGCGCCGCGAAGACTGGGTGGCGGCCCTGGCTGAAGCCATTGCGGCCGACAGCACCCCGGTGATTCTCATCGCCCACAGCCTGGGTTGCATCACCGTGGCGCACTGGGCGGCCAGCGCGCCATTGCAGTTCCTGCGCCAGGTGCGCGGGGCCTTGCTGGTGGCCCCGGCGGATGTCGAGCGCCCCGCGTGTGCGCCGGCGTTGCGCAACTTTGCACCGATTCCGCGCGACCTGTTGCCGTTTCCCAGCCAGGTCGTCAGCTCCGACAACGACAGTGCGGTCAGCGCCCCTCGGGCCCTGGAGCTGGCGCGGAACTGGGGGGCTGAAGCCGGAATTCTCGCAGGCGCCGGGCATATCAACGTGAAGTCCGGCCACCAGCGCTGGGAGCAGGGTTTCGCCTACCTCTATCGCCTGCAAAACCGTCTGGAGCATCACTCCCGGCGCCGCGCCTAATACTTTTCAACGCCCCGTCCCTTAAGTGGAATTGGGGCGGGAGCCTGCCATGAGCCTGCATGAAACCTTTGGCCAGCCACTGCTGACCTTCCCCGATGCCGAAAAAAGCCCCTTGAGCATCCGCGCCAAGGCGCTGGTATTTGTCGACCCCCGTTCCCGGCAACTGCGCGAAGACCTTCAAAGCCTGGCCCCGCGTGCCTTGCCCGTACTGATTCGCGGCGAAACCGGCAGCGGCAAAGAGCTGCTGGCGCGCCATATCCATCGCGGCAGTGACCGCAGCGGCCTGTTTGTGTCGGTCAACTGCGGTGCGATCAGCCCCACTTACGCCGATGCCGAACTGTTCGGCTATGCCGCCGGCAGCCACAGCGGCGCGGCCAGCAGCCGCGCCGGTTGGTTCGGCTCGGCCAACGGCGGCACCTTGTACCTCGATGAGATCGGTGACTTGCCGCTGCCGATCCAGATCAAGCTGCTCGCCGCCCTGGAAAACCACGAAGTCACTCGCGTCGGCGCCCATCAGCCGAGCCCGGTGGACGTGCGCCTGGTCGCTGCCACCAGCATCGACCTGGCCCAGGCGGTGGCCGTGGGTAAATTCCATGAGCGCCTGTTCCATTACCTCAGCGAAGGCCAGCTGGAACTGCCGGCGCTGCGCGAGCGCGTAGGCGACATCCTGTCCCTGGCCGAGTACTTCCTGGGGATCTACAGCCAGCGCCTGGACCTGCCGGTGCCGTTGATCAGCGAGGACGCGCAACGGGTGCTGGAGCAGCACAGTTGGCCGGGCAATACGCGGGAGCTGGAGAACGTGATCCACTTTGCGCTGCTGGTCAGCAGCGGCGATGAGATCTTGCCGGAGCATCTGAACCTGCCGGTGGCGTCGGTGGCGCAGATTGAGCATCAGGTGCGACAGATCCTGAGCAGCGGCAGCGAAGTCGAGCGCGCAGCGTTGACGCGTCTGTTTCAGGGCTTGGGCTCTGTATGAGCAAAATGGAATATCAAAGTGAATAAAAGGTATTGTTCGGGAATAAAAAATATCGGTATTGTCCATTCCACGCCGCGATAGCACATCGCTGGCACCCCCATAAGAAGCGGCCGTCACCGACGTCCCGGATTTTCGATTAAGGACACTGCATGAAAAAGGTTCTGTTGTTCACCGCCCTGGCGGCGGCCCTGACTGCCGGTATCGCTCAAGCCAACGAAAAACTGGTGGTCGCGGCCACGCCGGTGCCGCACGCCGAGATCCTTGAGCTGATCAAGCCGACCCTGGCCAAAGAAGGCGTGGACCTGGAAATCAAGGTCTTCACCGACTACGTGCAACCGAACGTGCAAGTGGCCGAGAAGCGTCTGGACGCCAACTACTTCCAGACCCTGCCGTACCTGGAAAACTTCAACAAAGGTAAAGGCACCAACCTGGTCACCGTGATTGGCGTGCACGTAGAACCGTTTGGCGGCTACTCGAAGAAAGTCACCAAGCTTGAAGACCTGAAAGACGGCGCCACCGTGGCCATTCCCAACGAAGGCTCCAACAGTGGTCGCGCCCTGTTGCTGCTGCAGAAGGCCGGCCTGATTACCCTCAAGGACCCGAAAAACGCCCTGTCCACGCCAAAGGACATCGCCAGCAACCCGAAGAACCTGAAGTTCAAGGAACTGGAATCGGCCCTGCTGCCGCGCGTCCTGGACCAGGTTGACCTGGATATGATCAACACCAACTACGCCCTGGAAGCCGGCCTGAACCCGGCCAAGGATGCGTTGATCATTGAAGGCGCCGACTCGCCGTACGTGAACTATCTGGTAGCCCGTCCAGACAACAAGGACAGCGACGCCATCCAGAAACTCTCCAAGGCCCTGACCAGCCCTGAAGTCAAAGCCTTCATCGATAAGAAATACAGCGGCGCGGTGTTGCCGGCGTTCTGATTTGCCAAACCCCCTTCAAGGTTTGAACGCCGACGGCTGATACAGCGTCGGCGTTTTTTGTTGGGCAACGAGGATCAAAAATGTGGGAGCTGGCTCCCACACTGCGCTACAAATCCCGGCGGTTGATCGCCCGCCGCAGCGCCACCAGCCATTTCACCAAGTCCTGCGGGTCAATCGGTTTTGTCTCGCTCATCTGGCATTCCCTCGCTGTTAAATGGCCCTCAGTCTGGGCACGCGCTGTCCTTCCCTGTGGTTCAGCGCTGAAAAAAAGACCCTTCCTACACACCCCAAAACAATAGCTGTCACCCGGCAACCCGGCGAATCCGCCGGTTAGCTTTTTGGGTGATATCAATATGCTATTTCGGTATTTAAATTTTGGTTTTTATACCTTTAAAGTCAGCGCTTCCCGGCGTTACCCACGCTGGACCGGACTGCGTCTACGCCGCATTACCCCTGCGGCGCCCAGGACTTGAAATGACCTTCGACTACGCGTTTATCCTCAGCACCCTGCCGGCGTTTCTCAAGGCCGTGGGGGTGACCCTGCAAGTAGGCTTGATCGCCATCGGCACCTCGCTGCTGGTGGCGCTGATCAACTCGGCCCTGCTGGTGTTCCGCACGCCCTACCTGTCGCGCCTGGTAGCGCTGTATGTGGAGCTGGCGCGCAACACGCCGCTGCTGATCCAGCTGTTCTTCGTGTACTTCGCCTTGCCGGCCCTGGGCTTGAATATCTCCGGGTTCTGGGCGGCGATCATCACCATGACCTTTTTGGGCGGCGCCTACCTCACCGAAGTGCTGCGCGCTGGTGTGGAAGCGGTGCCGCTGGCGCAGATCGAGTCGGGCAAGTCCATCGGCCTGTCCGACTGGCAGTTGCTGCGCCATGTGATCCTGCCCCAGGCCGGGATCCTCAGCCTGCCGGCGCTGTTCGCCAATTTCATTTTCCTGCTCAAGGAAACCACCGTGGTGTCGGCGGTGGCGGTGCCAGAGATTCTCTACACCACCAAAAGCTACATCGCCCTCTACTACAAGACTTACGAGATGCTCGCCGTGCTCACGCTGATTTGCGTGCTGTTGTTCTTGCCGCTGTCGCTGCTGCTCAGCCGCCTGGAAAGGAGGCTCCAGCATGGCCAGTTCGGGTCTTGAATTGTTGTGGGTGTCGTTGCCGCAACTGGGCAAGGGCGCTGCACAAACCCTGTCGATTTCGTTTTTGAGCATCGCCTTCAGCACCATTGGCGGGGTGGTGTATGGGGTGCTGCGCACTTTGAATGTGCGGGCGATCAACCTGCTGCTGCGCATTTACCTGGAATTGTTCCGCGCGATTCCGGTGCTGGTGTGGCTGTATCTGCTGTTTTTTGGCCTGCCGATTTTCACCGGCCTGAGCATCCCCAGTTTCTGGTGCGCGGTGCTGGTGCTGTCGCTGTGGGGCGCCAGTGAAGTGGGCGAAGTGGTGCGCGGGGCCTTGCATTCGCTGCCGCGCGGGCAGCGGGAGGCGGGGCTGTCGATTGGCTTGTCGGCGCCGCAGCTCTACGGCTACGTGCTGTTGCCCCAGGCGCTCAAGCGCATGACGCCGCCGACCATCAACGTCTACACGCGGATCATCAAGACCAGCTCCCTGGCGGTGCTGATCGGCGTGGTGGACGTGATCAAGGTCGGCCAGCAAATCATCGAGCGCACTTACGAGTCGGTATTGATCTACGGCGCGCTGTTCCTGTTTTTCTTCTTTATCTGCTACCCGTTGTCGGCCGCCTCCAAGGTGCTGGAACGGCGCTGGGCCCAAGCATGAGCGCACTGATCGAGTTCCAGGGTTTCAATAAATTCTTCGGCGAACAGCAGGTGCTCAATGGCATCGACCTGAGGGTGCAAAGCGGCGAAGTGGTGGTGATCCTCGGCCCCAGCGGCTGCGGTAAAAGCACCTTGCTGCGCTGCCTCAATGGCCTGGAAGTGGCCCACAGCGGCAGCCTGCGGCTGGCCGGCAAAGAGCTGCTGGATAAACACACCGACTGGCGCCAGGTGCGCCAGGACGTAGGCATGGTGTTCCAGAGTTACCACCTGTTCCCCCATATGAGCGTGCTCGACAACATCCTGCTGGGCCCACTCAAAGTGCAAAAGCGCGAGCCCCGCGAAGCCCGTGAACAGGCGCAAAAACTGCTGGAGCGGGTAGGGCTCGCCGACAAGCGCGATGCGTTCCCGCGCCAGCTCTCGGGCGGCCAGCAGCAACGTATCGCCATCGTCCGTTCGCTGTGCATGAACCCCCAGGTCATGCTGTTTGACGAAGTCACCGCCGCCCTCGACCCGGAAATGGTCAAGGAGGTGCTGGAAGTGATCCAGGACCTGGCCCGCGATGGCATGACCCTGCTGATCGTTACCCACGAAATGGCCTTTGCCCGCGCCGTCGCCGACCGCGTGGTGTTTATGGAGGCTGGCCGCATCCTCGAACACAACACCCCCGAGGCCTTCTTTACGAACCCGCAGACCGCACGCGCGCAGCAGTTCCTCGAGAAATTCTCGTTTGTTTCAACACTGCCCAAGAAAATCAAGGAACTGGAGCTGTCATGAAAACTGCCAAGTTGTTACTGCCGCTGCTCGGCCTCGCCTTACTGGCCGGCTGCAACAAAACTGAAGAACCGGCCAAACCCGCCGCTGCCGCGCCGGCGGCGGTGAGTTACATCGACAAGATCAAGGCCCGCGACAAGCTGATCGTCGGCGTGTTTACCGACAAGCCGCCGTTTGGCTTTGTCGATGAAGCCGGGCGCTACGTCGGCTTTGATACCGACATCGGCCGCCGGTTTGCCAAGGACCTGCTGGGTGACGAAAACAAGGTCGAGTTCGTGGCCGTGGAGCCGGCCAGCCGCATTCCGTTTTTGCAGAGCGACAAGGTCGACCTGATCCTCGCCAACATGACCGTGACCCCGGAGCGCAAGGAAGCGGTGGAGTTCACCAACCCCAACCTGAAAGTCGCGGTCCAGGCCCTGGTGCCTAACGACAGCGTGGTCAAAAGCCTCGACGACCTGGCGACCCGTACCACCATCGTCACCACCGGCACCACTGCCGATATCTGGCTGACCAAGAACCACCCGGACTGGAAACTGCTCAAGTTCGAGAAAAACTCCGAGTCACTGCAAGCCTTGTCGGCTGGGCGTGGTGATGCCTATGCCCAGGACAACCTGGTGCTGTTCAGCTGGGCCAAACAGAACCCGGGCTATCGCGTGCTGGAAGAGAAACTGGGTGACGAAGCGCCGATTGCACCGGCGGTGAAGAAGGGCAATATCGAACTGCGCGACTGGGTGAATGCCGAGTTGGCCAAGTTGGGTGAAGAGAAGTTCTTGCTCAAGCTGTATGACCAGTACGTGCGTAAAGAACTGAGCGACGACACCAAGCCTGAGAGTGTGATTGTTGAAGGGGGTAAGTGGCAGGGTTGAAGTCGCTATTGCAGGCAAGTTGAAGGCTTCACCCGGCACTTTCTGCAATGAGGGCCGGGTGAGGCGCTGTCAGAATTACCAATACTTAATCAGGAAGTATGTAATTATCATCCAGGTAAAAGAAAAGATTATCGTCGTTAAGTTGATGACCAAATACCGTTTCAAGTGAGCAGGGAAATTTTTGAGATCGACCGGGTCTAGTTCACCAGTAATGATGGACGACCTAGGCCACACAATCATTCCGGTGATTTTTGATATTTCCAAAAGAGACCAAATCAAACCGCGCCTCCCAAGGCTAGGCCCCCAAATATAAATGTATCGACTGTTCTTCAGGGCCTCCTTTATAGCTTCGAGGTGACGGTGGCTTAGATACAGACTGTGGGCGATACCGGCAACGCCTATCAGCATTGGCGCCCCTAGAAAAAAATTGCAAACCAGAGAGGCCAACTATCGATAATGGTCATGGTTATGTAGTCTTGGCGATTGTTTTGTCCGTGTATTTTCCTCCCGGATCATTGATGAATTATATTCATCCATATCCAAGTCCCTATTAAGGCATGCTGTGCATACATAGGATCTCAATTGAGGTAACATCCGAATTACCTGTATTTCAATAAAAAGGCTACAGCTATCAACCAGACGAGTGGAATGCTCATCATCGTTAAGTTGACGATCAAATACCATTTCAAGTGAGGAGGGAAATTTTTGAGATCGAGTGGGTCTAGTTCTCCAGTCCTGATAGAGGGTTTGGGCCAAACGATCATTCCGGTGATTTTCGATATTTCCAGGATCGACCAAATAAAACCGCGCCTCCCCAAGCTCGGCCCCCAAATATAAATGTAGTGGCTGTTTTTCAATGCCTCCTTTATAGCGCCCAGATGACGGCGGCTCAGGTACAGGCTGTGGGCGATAGCGGCAACTCCGATCAGGCCCGGCGCACCACTTAGCATCCAAAAAGCCAGCCAGGACGTCCAGAAACCCTCTGTTATCATGGCAACGTTCTCTCATACATAATTTCTCCGCCTATTTCGCCACCCATAGCACCGAGAGTCGTACCTGCCCATGTGCCAACTCCCACTATCGCGGCGACACACACAACACCCCCGACACCTCCTGTAGATACGCCAATCGCCATGCAGATCGGACCGCTCGCCGAACGAGCTACCGCACCACCCACAGTACCAACCATCGTAGACCCTGCAAATTTCCCCCCCTCAACAAACTTAACCCTCTCACAAGCTTCCACAGTCCCCCCATTACACACCTCCTGAATAGCCAATAACGAAGACACGCCGCCAATACCAATGGCGATGTACCCGCCGGTCTTCATGTAGTTGGCTGCACGGCTGGTTGCTTCCACATGGGTGGCATACCCCGGAATTTGTCCGGGTGCTCCGGCCTTGCCCCAGTGATGCACCAGGCTGCGACTGGATATGCCGAGGGCGGTTTTCAGTTTGGGGTGATCGCCCAGGGTTGTCTGGCCACGCAGGCGAGTGGACTTCAACAGATGGGCATCCAACTGAGCCAGCAGGCGCTTGCGATCAGCGAGAAATTGCGGGGACTTGAGGTGTCCTTCCCGGCGATAGCTCCCTTGATGGAGACGCTCGATGGCTTGGAGGGTGTCGCGCAGGTTGCTCAGGTGCTGCTCTATCACCACCGCGCTGACGCCCAGCCAGGTTGAGGTGTGGCCGATAAACCCGGCGATTTCTGCGCCGTGCCGGTACAGAAAGTCGGCCTCCTCGGGTGTCAGGGGCTCCAGCGCTGCGTCTACTTGCTGGGCGGCCTGCATCAACAGGGCGTCCTGGTAAGTGCAGGCGGTGTTGTTCGGATCACTCAACACGATGATCGAGCCGGCTTTAACCTCGCCCTTATAGGGGTTAAGCCCCTGAAACTTGCTCATGACGGCGGGGTTGTGCTCGGGGAAAAGGACCGCCTCCAACGCTTCGCGGGTCATGCTTTTGGGGACCACGTAGAACCCAGGTTCCTGGGGCTCAACGCTGTTGAATACGGCTGGAGCGCGATTGCCTGAAAGCGCCAGGCTGGATGAGGTCGCAGCTGCCGGTCGGTGGGTAACGGGTGGCGCGGTGGGTTCGGCGGCTCGCCTGGCCACTCGCGGTGCAGTGCCTTGGTTGCTGTAGGTCGCCGTGTACACCGAGGGAATCAGCCGCGCTCGGCAGGGGCAACTGCTGAAACTGTCCAGCGTGCCCGCTACAAGTTTGCCATGACTCTCTATGTGCGATATGCCACCGATAATCTGATAGATCTTCCTGTCTATGCCGCATGTGACTTCGCCCCCTTCGCGGGCATGAAGCAGACCGAATATAGTTACCCTCACATCTCCATCCAGGACGATCCCGCCGCAGGTGGTCTTGTCACCGCGACCAATGAAATGACCTTCACTCATTGTTATTTCCTATTGTTTTCGGTCGGGTAATGACGCGTTGCGAGCGTCCATTAATTTTTTATTTGGAAGTGGTTAAGTGTTATCTAATTAGCGGGTAGTCAACTGGTGTACGGTTTGCGGTTAAGCACTCAAATAGATTGCAAAAAATCTTCAGCTTTCGACACTCCCGCACGTAATATGATCAACGAAGAACTTTGCGGTGTATTGATGATTTCGTCACCGTTACTGAGCACGCTGCCCACTAATGCAATATGGCTGTAGTCTGCTCCTGCGGCGGTTACAATTTGTGCTTTAGTGCCGTCGTTGTATACAGCGTAATCACCTTTCTGCGCGGCGTGTACGTGCTGCCCATTAGGCAGTTTGAATTCCATCGGAGAAGTGGCTTGTTCAATAACGCCACCGTTGCGGGTTTGGCTGCCTTGCGCTGCGATTCGGTAAATAGCGATAGGAGGATGGGCTTTTCTGTATTCTTGCTGTTGCCTGACGAGGGTCAACACCTCTTCGTTGCAGGTGTCTTGTATGTTCTCCGTGATTTTCGACTTGTCTAGGTCGCGGAGAAAGTCAGCGCAAGCTTCGTTGGTGTGACGTGCAGGCTGGGCTGTATTCATTTTATATTCTCGTTCATGACGTGTGTGTTGCACTAAGCTTGGTGTATGCAGTGATTAAAACTAGGTGTAAGTGTCAGGTCGTCAGCCTGAAGAGATATAGGTTTTAAGTAAAGTCGGATGCCTCCGAAGTTAAGCTCATAAAGTTCTGAAGGAAAAATTCCATCTATTTAAATGATGGGAGTGATTCTGCGCATAGACAGCGATTACTTTGGTACTGCACCGTGAGTGTTCAGATGCCCGGTGTGCGGCGCCGGGCGAAGGGCTTCCAACGCACTGCCTAACTCGGCCAATGCCACGCCGGCTCATCCAACACCCGCTGCCCCACAATCTGCGTCTGGCCCATCACCTTCTCCAGCACAATCGAATTGCATCCCTCGTCCTGCTGCAACGCCGCGATCAAGCGGCTGGCATGGGACACCACCCACACCTGGCATTGCCTTGATGCCTGGATGATCAGGCGCGCCAAGGCCGGCAACAGGTCCGGGTGCAGGCTGGTTTCCGGTTCGTTGAGCACCATCATCGTTGGCGGGCGTGGCGTCAGCAGGGCGGCGATCAGCAGCAGGTAGCGCAGGGTGCCGTCCGACAACTCCGCCGCCGACAGTGGCCTCAGCAACCCTTCCTGATAAAACTCAATGGCAAAACGTCCGCCCTGCAACGGCTGGATATTCAGGCGTGCGCCGGGAAACGCATCGCCGACTGCGCGCTGCAAGGCCTCGGGGTCGCCGATTTCGCGGATGGTCTGCAACGCGGCCGCGAGGTCGCGGCCATCGTGGTGCAACACCGGTGTGCGCGTACCCAATTGGGGCAGGCGCACTGGCGCATCGGCGTCGCTGCGAAAGTGGTCGTAGAAGCGCCAGCCGCGAATGCTTTCGCGCAGCATCAGCACTTCGGGCGAGCCGCGCAGGCTGCCGACCTGGTCGAACAGGCTGTGGTAGTCGGGCGTGTGTTGGGCCAGCACATCCCAGGTCCGCCCGTCTCGGGCGCGGATCATCGCCCCCGAGCGTTGCACCAGCAGGCTGGCCGGGCGATAGACGTGGCCGGCCCAGATGCATTCCTTCTTGATCTCGGGATCCAGGGAAAAGTACGACGAACTGGGTACTGGCAAGCCCAGGGAAATCGCGTAGCTGAAGTCTTCGCCGGCAAAGCCCAGGCGCAAACGCTTGACGCCCTGGGGCACGCTGGCCTGCACCGCGACTTCGCCCTTGAGCATGCGCCGGCTGATGTTTTCGGGGCCGGCCCAGAACGTCGAGTCCAGGCCTCCTTCGCGGGCCAGGGCATTGATCACGCCGCCCTGGGCGGTTTCCGCCAGCAGGCGCAAGGCGCGGTACAGGTTGGATTTGCCGCTGCCATTGGGGCCGGTGATCAGGTTCAGCCGATCCAGCGGTACCACCAATTTATTGATCGAGCGGTAATTGGCCACCGCTAAGGTTTTCAGCATCAGGGGCGTTCCCGGCCGGTATGGACCGCCATCTTACCCTGTAGGAGTCGGCTTGCCGGCGATCAACCGAGGCCAGGTAATTCCCATAGTCGAAGGCGGAACCCTGAACTAAGCTCACAGTCGCATACACACTGGCACGTCGGTATCACGCAAAAGGAGCCTGCATGGGCGGTCCCACCTCAACAGTTATTTGTGGCGTTGCTCTGCTGGCATTGCTGAGTGGCTGTGGCCAGCAAAAGCCTGAGTCCAAGGCCCATTCCAGGGTGTTTGTGCAAACCGTGCAGCCGTCCGATTTCGCGGCGGCGGTGACCCTTACCGGGGATATCCAGGCGCGGGTGCAGACCGATTTGTCGTTTCGCGTGGGCGGCAAGATTATCCAGCGCATGGTGGATGTGGGCGACCGCGTGACGGCCCGGCAAGTGCTGGCCAGGCTCGACCCCAAGGATTTGCAGACCAACGTCGATTCCGCCCAGGCCCAGGTGGTGGCGGAACAGGCGCGGGTCAAACAGACGGCGGCGGCCTTTGTGCGCCAGGAAAAACTCCTGCCCAAGGGCTACACCAGCCGCAGCGAGTACGACGCGGCCCAGGCCGCCTTGCGCAGCAGCCAAAGTGCCCTGGCGGCGGCGCAGGCGCAGTTGGCCAACGCCCGCGAGCAGTTGGGCTACACCGCCCTCATCGCCGAAGCGCCGGGGGTGATTACCGCGCGCCAGGCCGAAGTCGGCCAGGTGGTGCAGGCCACCGTGCCGATTTTCAGCCTGGCCCGTGACGGCGAGCGCGACGCGGTATTCAACGTCTACGAATCGCTGCTGGCGGAGCCACCGCCGGATGCGCCAATCACCGTCAGCCTGCTGGATAACCCGAGCATCAAGGCCGTGGGCCGGGTGCGTGAAGTGACCCCGGCCGTTGCGGCCAGCAGCGGCACGGTGCAGGTGAAGATTGCCCTGGAGGCCTTGCCCAAGGGCATGCAACTGGGTTCGGTGGTCAGCGCCACCGCCAACGGGCAAGCCAAGGCCAGCATCGAACTGCCTTGGGCTGCACTGACCAAGGATCTCAGCGAGCCCGCCGTGTGGCTGGTGGATGGCGACGGCAAGGCGCAATTGCACAAGGTCACTGTCGCGCGCTACCTGACCGGCAAGGTGATCATCAGCGATGGCCTCAAGGGCGGCGAAAAAGTCGTAGTGGCCGGTGGGCAATTGCTGCACCCAGGCATGGTGGTGGAGATCGCCCAGGCGCCGGACCAGGCCCAGGCCAAGGGCGTGCAGCCATGAAGTACCTGACGCTGATCCTAGCCAGCAGCCTGTTGCTGATCGCCTGTTCCAAGGAAGAGCCGGCGCCGGAGCCTATAAGGCCGGTGCTCTGGGTCGAGGTGAAGGCCGAAGACCAGGCCCACCTCGGGCGCTTTGCCGGCAGCATCCAGGCGCGTTATGAAAGTAACCTGGGTTTCCGGGTGCCAGGGCGCATCGCCCGGCGCGCGGTGGATGTGGGCGCCGAAGTCGAAAAAGGCGCCTTGCTGGCGGTGCTCGACCCCACCGACCAGCAGAACCAGCTGCGCGCCGCCCAGGGCGACCTGGCGCGGATCCAGGCGCAATTTATCAACGCCCAGGCCAATGCGCGGCGCCAGCAGGAGTTGTTCAACCGTGGCGTCGGCGCCCAGGCGCAACTGGACATTGCCCAGACCGACCTGAAAACCACCCAGGCCTCCCTCGACCAGGCCAAGGCCTCGGTGGACCAGGCCAAGGACCAGCTCAACTACGCCGAGTTGCGCACTGACCACGGTGGCATCGTCACCGCCTGGAAAGCCGAGGCCGGCCAGGTGGTCAGCGCCGGCCAGCAAGTAGTGACCCTGGCCCGCCCGGATATCAAGGAAGCGGTGATCGACCTGCCCGCCGGCCTCGCCGAGCGTCTGCCGCCGGATGTGGTGTTCCTGGTGGCCAGCCAGTTGGACCCCAGCATCAACACCACCGCCACCGTACGCGAGATCGAGCCCCAGGCACAAAGCGCAACCCGCACCCGTCGCGCGCGCCTGACCCTGGCCCAGACGCCCCCGGCGTTCCGGTTGGGCACGGCGATCAGTGTGACCTTGAGTTCGGCCATCGCGCCACGCATCGAGTTGCCCGCCAGCGCGGTGCAGGATGTCGAGGGCAAGGCCCGCATCTGGGTCATCGATATGCAGCAGCAGACCGTGCAACCCCGCGACGTGACCCTGGTCAGCCGTGATGCCAGCAGTGTCGTGCTCAACGGCGGCGTGCAGCCTGGCGAGCGGGTCGTCAGCGCCGGCGTCAATAGCCTCAAACCCGGACAAAAAGTCAAAACCGACGAGGACAGCCCGCGATGAAAGGGAGCTTCAACTTATCCGACTGGGCACTCAAGCATCAGTCCTTCGTCTGGTACCTGATGTTCGTTGCGCTGCTGATGGGCGTGTTTTCCTACATGAACCTGGGGCGCGAGGAAGATCCGTCCTTCACCATCAAGACCATGGTGATCCAGACCCGCTGGCCGGGCGCGACCCAGGAAGAAACCCTCAAACAGGTCACCGACCGCATCGAGAAAAAGCTCGAAGAGCTGGACTCCCTGGACTATGTGAAAAGCTACACCCGACCCGGTGAATCCACGGTCTTCGTGTTCCTCAAGGACACCACCAGCGCCAAGGCGATCCCCGAGATCTGGTACCAGGTGCGCAAGAAGATCGACGACATTCGCGGCACTTTCCCCCAGGGCTTGCAGGGACCGTCGTTCAACGACGAGTTCGGTGATGTGTTTGGCTCGGTGTATGCCTTTACCGCCGATGGCATGTCGATGCGCCAGTTGCGCGACTACGTCGAGCAGGTGCGCGCCGAAATCCGGGCGGTGCCGGGGCTGGGCAAGGTCGAGATGATCGGCCAGCAGGACGAAGTGATTTACCTGAATTTTTCCACGCGCAAACTGGCCGCCCTGGGGATTGACCAGCGCCAAGTGGTGCAGAGCCTGCAAGCGCAGAACGCGGTGACCCCGGCCGGGGTGATCGAGGCCGGGCCGGAGCGGATTTCGGTGCGTACCTCCGGGCAATTCGCCTCGGAAAAGGATCTGGCTGACGTCAACCTGCGGCTCAATGACCGCTTCTACCGCCTGGCGGATATCGCGGATATCAGCCGTGGCTATGTGGATCCGGCGCGGCCGATGTTTCGTTTCAACGGCCAGCAAGCCATTGGCCTGGCCATCGCCATGCAGAAGGGCGGCAATATCCAGGAATTCGGCAAGGCCCTGCACCAGCGCATGGACGAGCTGACTGCCGACCTGCCGGTGGGCATCGGCGTGCACAAGGTGTCGGACCAGGCAGAGGTGGTGGAAGAGGCCGTCGGCGGCTTCACCAGTGCGCTGTTCGAAGCGGTGATCATCGTGCTGGTGGTGAGCTTTATCAGCCTGGGCCTGCGTGCCGGGCTGGTGGTGGCGTGCTCGATCCCGCTGGTGCTGGCACTGGTATTTGTCTTTATGGAGTACAGCGGCATCACCATGCAGCGGGTGTCGCTGGGTGCGTTGATCATCGCCCTCGGTTTGCTGGTGGATGACGCGATGATCACCGTGGAAATGATGATCACGCGCCTGGAAAAAGGCGAGACCCTGGAGCAGGCCGCGACCTACGCCTACACCTCCACCGCGTTCCCCATGCTCACCGGCACCCTGGTGACCGTGGCCGGCTTCGTGCCGATTGGCCTCAACGCCAGCTCGGCCGGCGAATACACCTTCACCCTGTTTGCGGTGATTGCGGTGGCGATGCTGGTGTCGTGGGTGGTGGCCGTGTTGTTTGCGCCGGTGATTGGCGTGCATATCCTCAGCAGCAAGGTCAAACCCCACAGTGAAGAGCCGGGGCGGATCGGGCGGGTGTTCAACGCCGGTATGCTGTGGGCCATGCGCAACCGCTGGTGGGCGATTGGCCTGACGGTGCTGCTGTTCGTGGCGTCGGTGTTTTCCATGCAGTTTGTGCAGAACCAGTTTTTCCCGTCGTCGGATCGCCCGGAAATCCTCGTCGACCTCAACCTGCCGCAAAACGCCTCGATCAACGAAACCCGCAAGGCCGTGGATCGGCTTGAGGCAATCATCAAGGACGACCCCGACATCGCACGCTGGAGTACCTACATTGGCCAAGGGGCGATCCGTTTCTACCTGCCCCTGGACCAGCAACTGGAGAACCCGTACTACGCGCAGTTGGTGATTGTCAGCAAGGGCCTGGAGGAGCGCGGCGCGTTGATCGAGCGCCTACAAAAACGTTTGCGCGATGACTTCGTGGGCGTCGGCAGTTTTGTCCAACCCCTGGAAATGGGCCCGCCGGTCGGGCGGCCGATCCAGTACCGGGTGTCTGGCAAGGACATCGACCAGGTGCGCAAACACGCCATCGAACTGGCGACGTTGCTGGATAAAAATACGCACCTGGGCGAGATCATCTATGACTGGAACGAGCCGGGCAAAGTGCTGCGGGTCGATATCGCCCAGGACAAGGCGCGCCAGCTTGGGCTGTCGTCCGAAGACGTGGCGCAGTTGATGAACAGCGTGGTCAGCGGCTCGGCCGTGACCCAGGTACACGACGATATCTACCTGATCAACGTGGTCGGCCGCGCCGAAGACGCCGAGCGCGGCACCCCGGAAACCTTGCAGAACCTGCAGATCGTCACCCCCAGCGGTACCTCGATCCCATTGCTGGCCTTTGCCACCGTGCGCTACGAGTTGGAGCAGCCGCTGGTGTGGCGCCGTGATCGCAAGCCGACCATCACCATCAAGGCCGCCGTGCGCGACGAGATGCAGCCGACCGACCTGGTCAAGCAGCTCAAGCCTGAAATCGAGAAATTCAGCGCCGGCTTGCCGGTGGGCTACACGGTCGCTACCGGTGGCACCGTGGAGGAAAGCGGCAAGGCCCAGGGCCCGATTGCCAGTGTGGTGCCGTTGATGCTGTTCTTGATGGCGACCTTCCTGATGATCCAGTTGCACAGCGTGCAGAAAATGTTCTTGGTGGCCAGCGTGGCCCCACTGGGCTTGATCGGCGTGGTGTTGGCGCTGATTCCCACGGGCACGCCCATGGGCTTTGTGGCGATCCTGGGGATCCTGGCGTTGATCGGTATCATCATCCGCAACTCGGTGATCCTGGTGACCCAGATCGACGCCTACGAGCGGGATGGCTACACACCGTGGGACGCGGTGGTGCAGGCCACCGAACACCGGCGCCGGCCGATCCTGCTGACGGCGGCGGCCGCCAGCCTGGGCATGATCCCCATCGCCCGGGAAGTGTTCTGGGGGCCGATGGCCTACGCGATGATCGGCGGGATCATCATCGCCACCCTGCTGACGCTGCTGTTTTTGCCGGCGTTGTATGTGGCCTGGTACAAAATCCGCGAGCCCGCGTAGGGGTCGGCAAGCCGGCTCCTACAGCGCGGTAGGGGCCGTGGGAAACGTCTCAAAGTCCTAATGGGGCGTTTCTCAGGTAACCAATTGTTTTACCCTCCAGGCTTTCACTTGTGTGAAGGTCTTTGCCATGCCTCGTTGTCTGCGCCTTACCTTAATGGTTTGCATGCTACTGCTCTCACCCCTGGCGGTTGCCGGCACCGTGCTGGAAAACGCCCAATGGCGTATCGAACTCGACGCGGCGACCCTGGCTGTGCGCGTTACCCCCGCTGGCGGCGAACCGGTACTGGCCTCAAGCGGCGTGGCGGCCCATGAGGTCAGCCAGTTGCAACAGGCCGATCAACAGGCCAACTGGCAATGGGACAAGGGGGCCTATCACCTGAGCGCCACCCTGGAGCAGCGCGACCTGATCCTTAGTGTCACCGCACGCGAGGCTGCTGAATTGGACATCCTCCGGCAACCGGCCAGCGCCATGGGCAAGGGCTTGATCTGGCCGCTCGCCGAGGGGCATTACATCCCCGCCGGCAATCGCCTGTGGCAAGACTTCCTGCTCGATTACGGCGATGTGAACAGCACCCAAGACCTCAGCCTGCCGTTATGGGGCGTCGACCACGCCAGCTTTACCCTCAACTGGCTGCTGACCAACCCCTACAACAATCGCTTGCAGTGGCATGCCGAGGGCCAGCGCCTGGGGTTGTCGTTGCGCCATGAGTTCACCGCCCTGGACCCTGGCGCGCCGATGACACTGCGCCTGAACCTGGGCGAAGCCGACTTGCTGGCCGGTGCCAAGCGCTATCGCCAGTGGCTGGTGGAGCAGGGCCTTTACGAGCCGTTGGCGCAAAAGCTGCAACGCCTGCCTGACGGCGAAAAACTGCTGGGTGCCAGCCATGTGTACCTGTGGGGCAACGACCTGCTGGGCCTTGGTGATGTACGCGATTGGCAGCAGCTACGCACATTGTTGCGCGCGGCTGATGGGTTGGGCGCGCAACTCAGGGGCCTGCTTGACCCGCAGGCGACGCAGGTGGTGCACGTCACCCAGCCGTTTCTGGATCGTTACCAGCAAGCCGTGTTGCTAAGAGGACTCAACGCGGCCCTCGACAAAAAGGCGCGCCAGGGCTGGCAAGCCAAGACCGAGCCCGACATGCAGGCCCTCGCCGAAGGCTATGGGGTGGTCCGTCAGGCATTGGCGCAGGAGTTTGCCAGCGCCTTGACCGCGCCCCCCGAAACCTGGGGTAGCACCTTATCCGCCAAAACTATAAAGACCCTGCAAGACAGTGGCCTACCACGCTTGCTATTGACCCTGGGCGAAGGCTGGGAGGGCGGGCTCTGGCACCCTGAGGCGGTACGCAAGGGCGTCGAGGCCGGGTACTTGATGGCGCCTTATGATTCCTATGAAACCGCGCTGGCGGACACGGAGAACCTCGACTGGACCACCGCGCACCTGGGCAGCCGGGCGTACCGCGACTGCGCGATCATGTTGAAAAATGGCCAGCTCAAGACCGGCTTCCAGAAGTCCGGGCACTACACCGACCCGCGTTGCGTGCGCCCGCTGCTGCAGGCACGGGTGACAGCGGTGCAGGCCAAGGCCGGGTTCAATGCCTGGTTTCTCGATGCCTACGCCACCGGCATGCTGTTTGACAGCTATCGCTCGGTACTGGGCATGACCCAGGCGCAGAACGCCGAGGGCAATATCGACGCGGCGCGCTGGATTGGTAGCCACCTCCAGTTGCCGGTGGGCTCCGAAGACGGCAATGCCACCACCGCCCGCGGCGTGTTGTTCGCCCATGGCATGCAAACCCCGGTCATGGGCTGGGGCGACCGCGAGATGACCCAGGACAAGCAATCGCCTTACTACGTGGGCGCCTGGTATCCACCGGAGGAACCGGCGGTGTTCTTCAAGCGCGTGCCGCTCAAAGAGCCGCTGCGCAGCGTGTACTTTGCCCCGGCGATGCGCCTGCCGCTGTATCAGGCGGTGTTCCATGGCTCGGTCATTACCAGCCATCACTGGCTGTTCGACAGCCTGAAGCTGAGCAATGTGCAGGCGGAAAACGAGTTGACCCAGCTGCTTTACAACGTGCCGCCGCTCTATCACTTGAGCGCCGCTACCTTGAAGCAACGCTTGCCGATGATCCAGCGTCAGGATGGGTTTTTTCGCCCGTTGCATGAGCGTTTGGCGACCCAGGCAATGACGGATTTTCGCTGGCTGAGCAACGACCGGCTGGTGCAGCAGACCACGTTTGCCGATGGCACGCGGTTGGTGGCCAATTTTGCGCAGGAGCAGAGGGACGGGTATCCGGGGCGGAGTGTGACGGCGTGGGTGGTGGGTGAAAGTCCGGTGGTGTATCAGGTGGATCAGCAGCGCCCTTGAGTCCATCGCGGGCAAGCCCGCTCCCACAGGGGGGGCTCGACCAGGCAGGGAGCTCTGGACACACCACAAAACCAATGTGGGAGCTGGCTTGCCTGCGATGGCGGTATGTCAGCCACCAAAGATAGTGCCTGTACTACTGCCATCGCGGGCAAGCCCGCTCCCACAGGGGGGGCTCGATCAGGCAGGGAATTCTGGACACACCACAAAACCAATGTGGGAGCTGGCTTGCCTGCGATGGCGGTATGTCAGCCACCAAAGATAGTGCCTGTACTACCGCCATCGCGGGCAAGCCCGCTCCCACAGGGGGGGCTCGACCAGGCAGGGAGCTCTGGACACACCACAAAACCATGTGGGAGCTGGCTTGCCTGCGATGGCGGTATGTCAGCCAAAGATAGTGCCTGTACTACTGCCATCGCGGGCAAGCCCGCTCCCACAGGGGGGGCTCGATCAGGCAGGGAGTTCTGGACACACCACAAAACCAATGTGGGAGCTGGCTTGTCGGGTCGCCGCATCGCTGCGATAGCGTCCGCTCAGACAACCTCTACCTTACGCCACACACTGGCCAACCAGGGCTGCTGCTCGCGCGGCAGCCCCGCCGGGCGATAGTAGTGCTCCAACTCCACAAACCCCGCCGCCGCCAGCAGCGCCTGCCAGGCCGCAAGGTCGTGATACGAGCCATAACGCGGCCCGTTCCAGCCCTCCTGGTTTTGCCCCCTGGGATTGGAGCTGAACAACACCCCGCCCGGTTTCAGCGCAGCATGCAGTTGCTGGAGAATGCGCGGCAATTCCTGCTTGGGGATATGGAACAGCACTGCATTGGCAAAAATCCCGTCGAAGCGCGCGGCCGGCAGATCCAGTTTGAGGAAGTCCTGCTGCAGTACCTCGCAGCCGCTGTCCTGGCGCGCCATCTGCGCGAAACGCTCGGCGCCATCCAGGCCCACGGCGATATGCCCAAGCCGGGTGAAGGTCTGCAAATCCCGCCCCGGCCCGCAGCCGAAGTCCAGCACGGTAAACGGTGCGGGCGCCTGGATATGCCGCAGCAGTGCGTCGATGTTCTGGCTTACATCATGGTCGCGGGTGCCTTCGCGAAAGTCCTCGGCCACCTGGTTGTAGTGGCCCAGGGTGGTGGAGGTGATCTGGTCGAGGTCGTCGGGGGCGAGTTTCATGGCAGTCGGCACCAGGGCAAAGAAAGGTGCCGACTATACCTCAGCGCTTGTTCAGCCCGCGCGCCAGGCGATCGCCGCCCAGTTGGATCGCGGCCACCAGCAGGACCAGCAATACAATCACCGTGAGCATGATCTGGCTGTCAAAACGCTGGTAACCGTAGCGGTAGGCAATATCCCCCAGGCCTCCGGCGCCGATCGCCCCGGCCATGGCCGACGAGTTGATCATGGTCACCAGGGTAATGGTGAACCCGCCGACAATCCCCGGCAGTGCTTCCGGCAACAGCACATGCCAGACGATATGCCAGCGCCGGCAGCCCATGGCCTGGGCGGCTTCGATCAGGCCATGGTCGACCTCGCGCAGGCTGACCTCGGCGATTCGCGCAAAGAATGGCGTGGCGGCGATGGTCAGCGGCACCACGGCGGCCCATACGCCGTAAGTGGTGCCGACGATCAGGCGGGTGAACGGGATCAGCGCCACCATCAGAATCAGGAAGGGGATGGAGCGGAACAGATTGACGAACGCCCCCAGTACCCGGTTCAACGCGGGGGCCTGGTAGATGCCGCCCTTGTCGCTGGTGACCAGGAACACCGCCAGCGGGATGCCCACCAACAGCGCGATCAACGACGACACCCCGACCATCAACAAGGTGTCGATGGCGCCCTGCAATAAACGATCAAACCACATAGCCCAGCACCTCGACCTGCTGTGCCCAGCGCGCGGCGCGGGTGCGTAATGTATCGGGATCCAGGGTGGAGTCGCTCACCGCCAGCAGCAACTGCCCCAGGGCGTGGCCCTGGATGCGCTCGACCCCGCCTTGCAGCAGGCGCACGCGCCCACCCAGGGCGCCGAACAGTGCGGCGAGGTCCGGTTCATCCGCGCTGGCGCCGGTAAATTGCAGGCGCAGCACCACGGCCGCCTGCGCCGACGGCGGCGTGGCCTGCAAACGCTTTTGCAGCTCATCGGGCAAGCCATGTTGCAGGGGCGCCAGCAGGGTTCTACTGACCTCATGCCTGGGGTTGCCAAACACTTCCCACACCGGCCCTTGCTCGACGATCCGCCCGTGTTCCAGCACCACCACGCGGTCGCAGATTTCGCGGATCACCGCCATCTCGTGGGTGATCAGCACGATGGTCAGGCCCAGGCGCCGGTTGATCTCGCGCAACAGGCCGAGGATCGACTGGGTGGTTTCCGGGTCCAGGGCCGAGGTGGCTTCGTCGCACAGCAGGATCTGCGGGTCGTGTACCAGCGAGCGGGCGATGCCTACCCGTTGCTTCTGCCCGCCGGACAACTGCGCCGGGTAGGCCTTGTGCTTGTCTTGCAAGCCCACCAGCTCCAGCAGTTCGCGGACTTTTTGTGCGCGCTGTGGCTTGGGCACGCCGGCGACTTTCAGCGGCAGCTCGACGTTCTGCCACACGGTCTTGGCCGACATCAGGTTGAAGTGCTGGAAAATCATGCCGATGCGCCTGCGCAGGGCCACCAGGCGGTCTTCGTCGAACTCGCCGATATCCACCTGGTCGATCAGCACCCGGCCGCTGCTGGGTTGCTCCAGGCGGTTGATGGTGCGGATCAGCGACGACTTGCCGGCGCCACTGCGGCCGATGATGCCGAACACTTCGCCGTGCTGGATCGCCAGGTCAATGCCTTGCAGCGCATGCACCGTGCCGTCATAGGTTTTGCCCAGGTTGATAAAACGCACATGGGCGCGGTTGAGGTCTGGGTGCAGTTCGGTCTGCCGGGCGTCCCTGGGCGGTGTGCCCAGGTCGCGCAGTTGGCTGTTGGCGGCGCTCATGTTCAGCCTTCCCAACCGACTTGGTACAGCGTGCCGAGGGATTTATCCAGGGCAGCACGCACCACCGGCGAATGCTGGTAGATCTCGACGAACTTGATCACCCGCGGGTCGGTTGTGCCTTTGGGCTGGGTCACGAACTGGATCACGTATTCCGGGTGATCGAGGCCGTCGAACAGCAGCGCCGACTCGGCATTGAAGGTCTTGGACAGGCGGATGTAGGCCGGGTAG
This sequence comes from Pseudomonas sp. WS 5059, assembly GCF_012985525.1. Classification (NCBI taxonomy): domain Bacteria; kingdom Pseudomonadati; phylum Pseudomonadota; class Gammaproteobacteria; order Pseudomonadales; family Pseudomonadaceae; genus Pseudomonas; species Pseudomonas sp. WS 5059. The sequence continues at coordinate 120,875 of NZ_JAAQWO010000004.1, forward strand.
CCCTGCACCAGGTCGGCATCGTCATAGGCGCGTACCAGCTGCACTGCTTCGACTTGCAGGATCTTGAGCTTTTTCGGGTTGGCGACGATGTCTTCTTCGGTGGCCTTGTAGCCCACGCCCGGCTTGAGGGAGATCAAGCCCGCCTTGGCCAGCAGTTGCAGGCCGCGCCCGCTGTTGATCGGGTCGTTGGCGATGGCCACGCTGGCGCCCTGGGGCAGCTCATCGAAGCTTTTGTATTTTTTCGAGTACAGGCCGACGTTGTTGATGATCCCCGGTTTGAACGGCACCAGGTCAAAACCGGCGGCGGCCTTGGCGTTTTCCAGGAACGGAATGTGCTGGAAGTAATTCACGTCGATATCGCCGGCGGCGAGGCTGACGTTGGGCGCGATCCAGTCGGTGAACTCCACCAGCTCGACTTTCAGGCCCTGTTTGCCGGCCTCTTCGACGGCGGCTTCCAGGGGGATGGCGAAGGCTGCCGTGGTGCCGACTTTCAGCGGCGCATCGGCGGCAAACACCGCCGAGCTGAACAGGCCGAGGGCCAGGGCCAGTGCTTTGACTGGGTGGGACAGCAGTGTTTTTTTCATGGTCGATTTCCAGTCATAAGGTGTGGGGAAAAACAACGAAGATCTAATGTGGGAGCTGGCTTGCATGCGATAGCGGTGTGTCAGTGCCAACTGCATCAACTGGTACACCGCTATCGCAGACAAGCCAGCTCCCACATTTTTGCTTTAGTGGCGGTAGTGAGAGCCGGTGTGTTGTTCGGGTAAGCGAGCATCGCGGTGGAACACTTTCTCGCGCAGCGTCCCGCTCTCATAAGCGGTCTTGTACGACCCCCGTTTTTGCAACTCCGGAATCACCAACTCGATGAAGTCCACATAGCTCTCCGGCGTAACAATGCGCGTCAGGTTGAAGCCATCCAGGCCGGTCTCGCTGATCCAGGATTCCAGCTCATCAGCCACCTGCGCGGGCGAGCCCACCAGGGTGATATAGCGCCCGCCCAACGCGTGTTGCTCCAACAACTTGCGACGGGTCCAGTCGTTGTTCTGCAAGGCTTTGGTGGCCGATTGGATCGCGTTGCTCTTCACGTACTGGATCGGTTCATCCAGCTCGTATTGCGAGAAGTCGATGGCGGTGGAGGCGCTGAAATGCGCCACCCCGGCCTCGGCGCTGGCGTAGCTCAGGTACTCGGCATGCTTGGCCCAGGCCAGTGCCTCGGTGGCGCCGACAATCACGTTGAGGCCCATGAACACCTTGATATCGTCCGGGTTGCGCCCGGCCTCGACCGCGCTGGCGCGCACCTTGTCCACTTGCACTTTGGTCGCGGCCTTGTTCTGCCCGCTGATGAACACGCACTCGGCATGGCGCCCGGCGAACAGCAGGCCGCGCTCCGAACTGCCGGCCTGGAACAACACTGGCGTGCGCTGCGGCGACGGCTCGCACAGGTGATAACCCTCCACCTGATAGAACTCGCCGTGGTGCTCGACCTTGTGCACCTTGCCCGGTTGGGCATAGATCCGTTGTTGCGGGTCGTTGAGTACCGCGTCGTCTTCCCAACTGCCTTCCCACAGCTTGTACAGCACCTCCAGGTACTCGTCGGCCTGGTCGTAGCGCCGGTCATGTTCGACCTGCTCGGTGAGGCCCATGGCCTTGGCGGCGCTGTCCAGATAGCCGGTGACGATGTTCCAGCCCACCCGGCCACGGCTCAGGTGATCGAGGGTGGACATGCGCCGGGCGAACAGATAGGGCGGCTCGTAAGTCAGGTTGGCGGTCAGGCCGAAGCCGAGGTTTTTCGTCACCGCAGCCATGGCCGAGACCAGCAGCAGCGGGTCGTTGACCGGCAGTTGGATCGACTCCTTGAGCGGCACATCGACCGAGCCTTGATAGACGTCGTACACGCCAACGATGTCGGCGATAAACAAGCCGTCGAATAGCCCGCGCTCCAGCAGTTGCGCCAGTTCGGTCCAGTATTCGACGCTCTTGTACTGGGTAGAGGTATCCCGTGGGTGCGTCCACAGGCCATGGTTGATATGCCCGATGCAGTTCATGTTGAAGGCATTGAGCAGGATCTTTTTCTTCGCCATCAGATGGTCCCCCGCAGCGGCGGGTTTTCATCGTTGAGGTAATAATTGCCGACTGCGTGGTACTTCCAGCGCACCGGGTCGTGCAGGGTGTGCACCCGGGCGTTGCGCCAGTGGCGGTCCAGGCCATGTTCGGCGAGGGTTGCCTGGCTGCCGGCGAGTTCGAACAGGGTGCTGCCGGCGGCCAGGGAAATCTCCGTGCTCAGGGCGCGCGCTTCGGCCACGGCGATCGATGCCGCAGCGACGGTGTGTGCGGTGCTGTCGGCCTGGGCGCGGTCGAGGAATTCGCCGGAGCGCTCCAGCAGGGCTTCGGTGGCGTGCAGGCGGACGCTCAGGTGGCCGAAGCTTTTCAGGGTCAGCGGGTCTTCGCTGGCCTTGTCATTGCCCGAGTCGATCCATGGGCGGGTCTTGGTGCGCACAAAATGCAGGGCGTCTTCAAAGGCCGCGCGGGCGATGCCGGTGTCGATGGCCGCGTGAAGGATCTGCGCCAGCGGGCCTACTGTGGTCGGGCGCTCGAAGGCGCTCTGGAACGGGATCACGTCTTCGGCGGCGACCCACACATTGTCGAACACCACCGAGCCGCTGCCGGTGGTGCGCTGGCCAAAGCCGCTCCAGTCGTCGATCACCGTCAGGCCCTGGCTGTCATGCGGCACGAAGGCCAGTTGCTGCACGCCGAGTTCATCCACCACCGAGGTGGGAATGCGCTGGGCGTAGATCGCGCCGGTGGCGTAGAACTTGCGGCCGCTGATGCGAAATCCGTCGCCCTCGCGCACAAGTTTCGTCACCCGGTCATGGGCGGTCTTGGTGCCCAGTTCCGCCAGGGCATTGCCAAAGCGCTGGCCGGCCAGCACCTCGGCGTACAGGCGTTGTTGCTGCGCCGGGCTGCCATTTACGCGCAGCACTTCCAGGGCATAGAAATGGTTTTGCGGGATCTGCCCCAACGAGGCATCGGCCTGGGCGATCAGGGCAATGACCTTGGCCAGGGTGACGTTGGATACGCCAGCGCCGCCGTATGCCTTGGGCACGCTGATGCCCCACAGGCCGGAGCGGGAAAAGGCTTCCAGCTCGGCGTGTGGCAGGCGGCGTTCGCGGTCGCGCAGGGCGCTGTCGCGGCGAAAGTCTTCGGCCAGGTCGCTGGCGACAATCAGGGCTTGCTCGTCGCTGGTGATGACCGCGACGGGATGGGAAAGCGTCATGTTTTTCTCCAGATGTCTGGTCGTCAGATCCAGGAATGCCGGGCCGGCAATGTTCCGTTGAGGTGCCAGGCGCCCACCGCGTGGTATTTCCAGCGCACCGGGTCGTGCAAGGTGTGCACCCGTGCATTGCGCCAGTGGCGGTCGAGGTTGAATTCGGCGAGGGTGGCGCGGCTGCCGGCCAGTTCGAAGAGCTTCTCGCTGACCAGCAGCGAGACTTCGGTGGTCAGCACCTTGGCTTGTGCCACGGCAATCGAGGCCCGGGCGGCGGAGTGTTCGGTGATGGGCGCGGCGCTGACCTGGTCCAGCACCTGGCCGGCCTTGCGCAGCAGGGCTTCGGCGGCATGCAGTTCGATTTTCAGCTTGCCGATGTCGGCAATCACATAGAGGTCGTCGCTGGCTCGTTCGACCTTGGCGTCGATCCACGGCCGCGAGCGTTCGCGGACAAAACTGATGGTGTCGTCGAGGGCGCCACGGGCGATACCGGCGTCGATGGCGGCCTGGATCAATTGCGAGACCGCGCCCTGGATGCCTGGGGCCTGCCCCAGGCGCCAGGTCGGCACCACCAGGTCGGCATCTACCGGCACGTTGTTCAGCAGCACGGTGCCGCTGGCGGTGGTGCGTTGGCCAAAGCCCGACCAGTCATCGACGATACGCAATCCCGGGGTGCCACGCCGTACAAAAGCCATGACCTGGCGGCCTTCGTCGTCCAGGGCCTTGACCGCGACCCAATGGGCAAACAGTGCGCCGGTGGAGTAGAACTTCTGGCCGTTGATGACAAAGCCGTCACCCTCGGCGCTGATCCGGGCCTTCAAATCCAGGGTATTTTTAGTGCCGCGTTCCGGCCCGCCGTTGCCGATGCGCCAGCCGTCGAGGACGCTTTGGAACAGCTGCTTTTTCTGTTCCTGGCTGGCGGCGCCTTGCAGCACGTGGAGGATGCCGAAGTGGTTCTGCGGGATCTGCCCCAGGGCCGGGTCGACGGCGCTGATAATCGCGAACACTTCGGCCAGGGTCACAAACGACACTTGTGGGCCACCGTATTCGCGGGGGATGGAAATGCTGCCCAGGCCGCTGCGGGTGAACTGTTCGATTTCGGCCCAAGGCAGTTTGCGCTGGCGGTCACGCAGGCCGGCTTGCAGGCGGGCGGCCTGGGCAAGCTCGTGAGCGGCGGCGAGGGCTTCACTGTCGTTGCGCAGCACCTTGGCGGGCAGTAGCAGCGGGGCGATATCCAGATCGCTCTGGAGGGGCGATTGCGCCAAGTTAGACATCGGTGCGCCCCTGCGTGGCTACACGTAATGCCCTGGCGTTGTGCACCGGGGTAATTTTGACCATACCTACCTCACATCCGTGGAAAAGCTAAAAAATCAGGAATGTCCGGTGGTCCGGTGCATATACCCTAAGCGTGTTTATTTTTTAAATAAACTAACTTTTAGGAATATGCATAGAAGGTCTGTCACCCCGGCTCGCACGGTGAGCCAGGACGCCGTGGCTGGTACACCGACAAGGCCTCGGCCGGGCCTGGGGCTTTGGCCTGGGCGATGCTCACGATGCGCCCGGGCGCCCAGCGTGAGTTGTTGCCCACGCGGTCGATCACGCAGTAGGTGACCTCCTGGCGCGCGTCGTCCCCCGCTTCGAGGATCAGCGTCGAAGGCACCCAAACCTGCACGGGCCGCCCCACCCCGGTGGGGTGGATGGGGGGCAGGTCCAGGCGCGCATCGCCCCAGCGCAGGGTGATTGCATCTCCGGCGGCCATGTTCAGGTAGGGCTCGATGGTCAACGGCACGCCCCGGCGGATCTGGCTGGGGTTGACGCCATGGCGGCGGATGGTTTCAGGCAGGCCCACGGGGGCCAGGTTCTGGTTTTCTGCGCCACACAGCACCGATGGCGGGCCGCCCGGGCAGGCAGTCTTGACCTGCACCCGGGTAATCATCGAGCGCGCCGGGCCGCGCCCCACTTGCATGACCCGGTAGTGAATCCGTGCGGCACCATTTTGCACAAAGCTTTCCGGTACCCGCAGGCTGCTGGGCTGGCCGATATCGGCGGCGCTCACGCGCTTGGAGGCGGCAAAGCAGTTGTTCCAGAACAGCTCGATCAAGTCGCCCTTGCCCATGTCCGGGTAGGGGGCGATATCGACCTGCAAATAGGTGGCGGCCTGCGCGTTGATACCTTGTTTGAGAGCCTGGGGCACTGTCGGCGCGGCGAGCATGGCCAGGGGGGGAATGTGCTTCATAAATAATCTCCTTGATGCAGCCAGCAGCGATCGTTCCGAACCTCAGGCATGGGGTTCGAAAGGAACGTTTTTTTGAAAAGCCAGGATAGGATCCAATCCAGTGGGCCCTAGATAAGAGGGTTGGCCAGGGGGCGTCAATGGAGGCAAAAGGCTAAACGGCGGGTTGGGGATTATTCAGAAGGGTCTTACTGATGGCTGCTATTAAAGGGGGCGTTGATAGGCGCTTTGCCCAATGATTACGGGGACTTTTCCGAAAGGGAGGATACATGTGGGAGCCGGCAAGCCGGCTCCTACAAGGGCAGGGTCAGTGGGTGAGGAATTTGCTGAGGAACTGCCGGGTGCGTTCTTCTTTGGGGTTGGCAAACAACGCCTTGGCGTCGCCCTGCTCGACGATGACGCCCTTGTCGAAAAAGACCACGCGGTTGGCCACGTCCCGGGCAAAACTCATTTCGTGGGTGACGATGACCATGGTGCGGTTCTCTTCGGCAAGGCTGCGGATGGTCGCCAGTACTTCGCCCACCAGCTCCGGGTCGAGGGCCGAGGTCGGCTCATCGAACAGGATCACTTCCGGCTCCATCGCCAAGGCCCGGGCAATGGCCACCCGTTGCTGCTGGCCACCGGACAGGCGCCGTGGATAGGCGTCTTCCTTGCCTGCCAGGCCGACCTTGGCCAGCAGGGCCCGCCCGAGACGGTCGGCGGCGTCGCGCGGCATCTTCTTGACCACCAGGGGGCCTTCGATGACGTTTTCCAGGGCGGTGCGATGGGGGAACAGGTTGAAGTTCTGGAACACAAAGCCCACATGCTGGCGCAGGCGCCGCACCAGGCCCTGTTGCTGGTTGAGCGGACGGCTGCCGTCGATCTCGATGTCGCCGACCTTGATCCGGCCACTGGTGGGTTCTTCGAGGAAATTCAGGCAGCGCAGGAAGGTGGTCTTGCCGGAGCCGCTGGGGCCAATGATGGCGACAACTTCGCCTTCCTTGACCTCCAGGTCGATCCCATTGAGCACCACCTGACCCTTGAATTGTTTGGTCAGTTTTTCAACCACGATCATGCTTCAAGACTCCAGGTCATGCCGGTTGACCCGGTCTTCCAGGCGGTTCTGAAAATGCGCCAGGATGCTTGCCAGGACCCAGTAGACCAGGGCCGCAGACAGGTACATGGTGAAAATTTCGAAGGTGCGCGCCGATACCAATTGGGCCTGGCGGAACAGCTCGGGCACCTGGATGGTGGCGGCCAGCGCCGTGTCCTTGACCAGCGAAATAAAACTATTGCCCAAGGGCGGCAGGGCCGTGCGCATCGCCTGCGGCAGGATGGCCCGGCGCAGGGTCTGCGCGCGGGTCATGCCGATACTGGCGGCAGCTTCCCACTGGCCACGCTCGATGGAGCCGATGGCCGCACGCAGGATTTCACAGGCGTAGGCGGCCATGTTCAGCGAGAAGCCGATCATCGCCGCCGGGATCGGGTCCAGCTCGATACCCACTTGCGGCAAGCCGTAGTAGATCAAAAACAGCTGCACCAGCAACGGCGTGCCGCGAAAGAACGAGACATAGACCCTGGCCGTCCAGCTCAAAAGCTTGAAGCGCGACAGGCGCATCAAGGCCAGGCCGAAGCCTAGCAGCAAGCCGAAAAACATCCCGCCGAGGCTGAGGATCACCGTGTAATACGCGCCCTTGAGCAAAAAGGGCGCGGAGTCGAGCGCGAGTTGGAAACCTGCTTCCATTATTGAGTGACGTCAGCGTTGAAGTATTTCTCGGACAGCTTCTTCAAAGTGCCGTCGGCGCGCAGTTTATCGAGGGCCTGGTTGACCGCCTCAAGCAGCTCAGGCTCGCCTTTGCGCAGGGCAATCCCTGATTCCTGGCGGGAGAAGGCGTCACCGGCAGCGGCGGTGTCCTTGGCTTTTTTCGCATATTCCAGGGCCGCCAGGCGGTCGATCAGAATCGCGTCGATACGGCCGATGCGCAGGTCCTGGAACTTGGTCGGGTCGTCGTTATAGGTCTTGATGATGGCTTTGGGTTGGTTGTCCTTGAGCCATTGTTCGTAGTTGGTGCCAAGGCCCACCCCGACTTTCTTGCCGGCCAGGTCGTCGGCGGTCTTGATGGTGTCGACGTTTTTCGCCAGGGTCAGCGCCTGGATCCCGGAGACGGTGTAGGGCTTGGAGAAATCGTATTTTTTCTTGCGCTCTTCGGAGATCGTCACCTGGTTGACCACCGCGTCGAGGCGCTTGGATTCCAGGGCTGCGAGGATGCCGTCCCACGGGGTGGCCTGCAGCTTGACCTTGACGCCCAGCTCCTTGGCCAGGGCTTCGGACAGCTCGACTTCAAAGCCGCTGAGCTTGCCGCTTTCATCGACGAAGCTGAACGGCGGGTAGGTGCCTTCCAGGCCGATCTTGATCTCGCCGGCCTTCTTGATATTGCCCAGCTGTTCGCCGGCAACCGCCTGGCCCAACAACCCGGCGCCAAGGGCCAGGCCCAAAGTGCCAACCAGCAACGTACGACGCAATACAGAAATAGTCATGACAAGCCCCTGTGCTTTTTATGGTGTGCGAAGCAGGTGACGCAGTGGTCGTATCCTGCCCTAAAAACGCGGTGTGTGGGAGCGCGACTATAGGGCGAGTTTTAAAGCGTTAAAAATAATATAAATTAAGTTTTATATTCCATTTTTGCATATCAGGTGGAGATTCAATGTGTCCAGTCAGAACACTGAATCATAGGCAAACAACGCCGGCGCCCCCCCGGTGTGCAGGAAGATGATCGGGCCTTCCCCGAACGCGCCGCGACCGATGCCGTCGAGCAACCCGGCCATGGCCTTGCCGGTGTAGACCGGGTCCAGCAACAGGCCTTCCTGACTCGCCAGCAGCTTGATTGCCGCCAGGGTTCCGGCGTTGGGCTCGCCATAGCGCGGGGCGAAGTATTCGTCCCACAAAATCACTTTGAACGCGTCGGGTACCGCCACCCCCAGCAATTGCGCCGTGCGTTCGGCCAGGCCTTGGACCTTGGGCCGTTGCGCCTCGTCGGTGCGCGACACGGTGACGCCAATCACCGGCAAGTCCGGCAGCACTTCGCTCAACGCCAGGGCCAGGCCGCTGTGGGTGCCGGCGCTGCCGGAGGCCAGGACCACCGCCGCAAACTGCAGGCCGCTGTCCTGGATCTGCCCGGCCAATTCCAGCCCGGCCCGCACATAGCCCAGGGCACCCAGGGCGTTGGAGCCGCCGATTGGCACCAGATAGGGGGTCTTGCCGTTGCTGCGCAGGCGTTCGGCCAGGGCGTGGAGTTGCTCGTCGGCGTTGTCCAGGTTTTCGACCAGTTCGACCTTGGCGTCGAACAACTCGACCAACAAGCGGTTGCCGTTGCCCAGGTAGTTGGGGTCGTCGGTGCCCGTGGGGTTTTCCAGCAGGGCGACACAGCCCAGGCCCAGCTTGGCGGCGAGGGCTGCGGTCTGGCGCACATGGTTGGACTGGATCGCGCCGGCGGTGATCAGCGTATCGGCGCCCTGGGCCAGGGCATCGGCGGCGAGGTATTCGAGCTTGCGCAGTTTGTTGCCGCCCATGGCCAGCGGCGTGGTGTCGTCGCGCTTGACGTAGATATCACGGCCCAGCCAGGTCGACAGTCGTTCGAGTTTTTCCAGGGCGGTGGCGCCAACCAGTAGTTCCAGACGGTTAAAACGCTCGAGCTGTTGTTTGATCATGGTTACGCACGGGTAATAGAAGATGGGAGGGACTATAGGCAGGGCTTTTTGCGCGGGCAACCGCCAGTTGCTTATGCCAGAACGTTATGAGTATCGCACCATTGGTTATTAAGAGCGGCCCGGTTGCATACCGTAAAGTGATGGCCATTACCTCAGGAGGGATTACCGTGAGCGAGCGTTCCAGTCATTGGCAATTACAGACCATCGTCAGCCAGTTGCGCGGCGCCCGGGATCAGTGGCGTACGCGCAACGGCCGGGTCAGCGGCGAGCAGGGCGGTCGCGAGTTACCTTCCCGTGATGCGATGGCGCAGATTCTTGAAGCGCTGTGCGGCGCACTGTTCCCCATGCGCCTGGGGCCGGTGGATTTGCGCGAGGAGAGTGAGGATTTCTACGTCGGCCATACCCTCGATGTGGCGCTCAATGCCCTGCTCGCCCAGGCACGCCTGGAGTTGCGCTATGCCGCACGCCAAGGCGGCCGGGCCGATAATGAAGTCGATGCATTGGCCATTCGCCTGATCCAGGATTTTGCCCTGGCCTTGCCGGCGCTGCGCAGTCTGTTGGACACCGATGTGCTGGCGGCCTATCACGGCGACCCGGCCGCGCGCAGTGTGGATGAGGTGTTGCTGTGCTATCCGGGGATCCTCGCGGTGATCCACCATCGCCTGGCCCACCATTTGTATCGCGCCGGGCTGCCTTTGCTCGCGCGGATCAGCGCGGAAATCGCCCATTCGGCGACCGGCATCGATATTCACCCCGGTGCGCAGATCGGCCCGAGTTTCTTTATCGACCACGGCACGGGTGTGGTGATTGGCGAGACGGCGATCATTGGTGAGCGGGTGCGCATTTATCAAGCGGTGACCCTGGGCGCCAAGCGTTTCCCGGCGGATGAGGACGGGCAGTTGCAGAAGGGCCATCCACGGCACCCGATTGTCGAGGACGATGTGGTGATTTACGCCGGGGCGACGATCCTGGGGCGGATCACCATCGGCCAGGGCTCGACCATTGGCGGCAACGTGTGGCTGACGCGCAGCGTGCCGGCGGGGGCGAACATCACGCAGGCGAATTTGCAGCATGATGATGGGACGCAGAAGTAGTGACGACCTAATGTGGGAGCGGGCTTGCCCGCGATGGCGGTAGGCCAGTCAAATACCGCTAACCTGACACTCCGCTATCGCGGGCAAGCCCGCTCCCACAGGGGATAGCATTTCAATTTAGGTAAGCAATCGCTGAACGTTTTGCCTCTCCCATCCGTCATACCCTTCCTTGAGCTAGTGTAGGAATTACCTACCACTCAGCCCTGCGATTAGTCCCAGACCGCCTATCCATGTTTAACTTGAACGTTCGTTCAAGTTAAACCGGTGGTTCGCTGCCCGCTCACAACAGGAGGCTTACCTTTGCTGAGTCCGTTTTATACAGCCACATCCCACACCCTCGAGGTGCACGGTTCATGAGTGCATCGTCTGTCCCTCCAAGCGGCCTGGTGCGCATGAATGCGCCGGTGTTTTACTTCGCCGCCAGCTTCATCCTGCTGTTTGGTGTCACCGTAATCGCGATCCCCGAACAGGCCGGCGCCTGGTTGCTGGCCGCGCAAAACTGGGCGGCCAATACGGTCGGCTGGTACTACATGCTGGCGATGACCCTGTATCTGGTCTTCGTGGTGGTCACCGCGTTGTCTGGCTACGGCAAGATCAAACTTGGTGCCGACCACGACGAGCCCGAATTCAGTTACCTGTCCTGGGCCGGCATGCTGTTTGCCGCCGGGATCAGCATCACGCTGTTTTTCTTCTGCGTCTCGGAACCCTTGACCCACCTGGTGCAACCGCCCCAGGGCGAGGCCTTGAACGCCGACGCGGCGCGCCAGGCCATGCAGGTGCTGTTCCTGCATTGGGGCCTGCATGGCTGGGGTGTATTTGCGTTTGTCGGCATGGCCCTGGCGTACTTCGCCTACCGGCATAACCTGCCGCTGGCCTTGCGTTCGGCGCTGTATCCGCTGATCGGCAAGCGCATCAATGGCCCCATCGGCTACGCGGTGGATGGCTTCGGCATTATCGCCACGGTGTTCGGCCTGGGGGCTGACATGGGCTTTGGGGTGCTGCACCTCAACTCGGGCCTGGACTACCTGTTCGGCATCGCCCACACCCAATGGATCCAGGTCGGCCTGATCACCCTGATGATGGGCGCGGCGATCTTGGTTGCGGTGGCCGGTGTCGACAAGGGCGTGCGGGTCATGTCCGACATCAACATGCTGCTGGCCTGTGCGCTGCTGCTGTTTGTATTGTTCGCCGGGCCCACCCAGCATTTGCTCAACACCCTGATCCAGAACATCGGTGACTACCTCGGCGCGTTGCCGAGCAAGAGTTTTGATGTGTACGCCTACGACAAGCCCAGCGACTGGCTCGGCGGTTGGACGGTGTTCTACTGGGCCTGGTGGATCGCCTGGTCGCCGTTCGTGGGCCTGTTCATCGCACGGATCTCCCGTGGTCGTACCATCCGCGAGTTCGTCTTTGGCGTGCTGCTGATCCCGCTGGGCTTCACCCTGGCGTGGATGTCGATCTTCGGCAACAGCGCGATTGACCAGGTGCTCAACCACGGCATGGTTGCCCTGGGGCAGTCGGCCATCGACGACCCGTCGATGAGCCTGTACCTGCTGCTGGAAACCTACCCGTGGAGCAAGACCGTGATCGCCGTCACGGTGTTTATCAGCTTTGTGTTCTTTGTGACCTCGGCCGACTCCGGCACCGTGGTGCTGTCGACCCTGTCGTCCAAGGGCGGCAACGCCGATGAAGACGGGCCCAAGTGGCTGCGGGTGTTCTGGGGCGCGATGACGGCGCTGGTGACCAGCGCCTTGCTGTTTGCCGGTAGCATCGACTCGCTCAAGTCCGCGGTGGTGCTGACTTCGCTGCCGTTCTCGATGATCCTGCTGTTGATGATGTGGGGGCTGCACAAGGCGTTCTACCTCGAATCCCAGAAGCAGATCGCCCAACTGCACTCCCTGGCCCCGGTGTCGGCATCACGCAAGGGCCGTGGCGGCTGGCGCCAGCGCTTGAGCCAGGCGGTGCATTTCCCTTCACGGGACGAGGTCTACCGCTTCCTCGAAACCACGGTCCGCCCGGCGATTGAAGAAGTGACCGCCGTGTTTGTCGAGAAGGGCCTGAACGTGGTCACCCAGCCCGACCCGTCCAACGACAGCGTCAGCCTGGAAATCGGCCACGGCGAAGAGCATCCGTTTGTCTACCAGGTGCAGATGCGCGGCTACTTCACGCCGTCCTTTGCCCGTGGCGGCATGGGTTCCAAAGAGATGAACAACCGTCGCTACTACCGCGCCGAAGTGCACTTGAGCGAGGGCAGCCAGGACTACGACCTGGTGGGCTACACCAAGGAGCAGATCATCAACGACATCCTCGACCAGTACGAGCGGCACTTGCAGTTCTTGCATCTGGTGCGCTGAACAAACGGTAGGAGCGAGCTTGCTCGCGAAGATCGCCAACGAAAACGCGGGGCATCTGATGCCCCGCAGCGTCTTTGGGTTTTTCGCGAGCAAGCTCGCTCCTACAAGGGTTAGTCAGAAGGGGACGTCACCCAGAATCGTCGCCCGGTGCATCACTCGCCGCTGTGGGCGGTAGTCGTCCACGGCGTAGTGCTGGGTCACGCGGTTGTCCCAGAAGGCCACGTCGTTGGCTTGCCAGCGCCAGCGGATGGTGAATTCCGGCCGGGTGGCGTGGGCGAACAGCAGCTTGAGGATGACTTCGCTTTCGGCCGGCTCCAGTTCGTTGATCCGGGTGGTGAAGCCCTCACTGACAAACAGCGATTTGCGCCCACTGACCGGGTGGGTGCGGATCACCGGGTGGGACAGTGGCGGGTTCTTTCTGCGGGCCTCCTCCCAGCGGGCCAAGTCTTCGGCGGTGTTGCCGTAACGCTCCAGAGGGAACGAGCGGGTGAAGTCATGGGTTGCCGTCAGGCCGGTCAAAAAAGCCTTCATCGGTTCTGACAACGCATCAAAGGCCGCGATACCACTGGCCCACAGCGTGTCACCGCCAAAGGCTGGCAGCAGCTTGGCGCTGAGTACTGCGCCCAGGGCCGGGGTGGGCAGGAAGGTCACGTCGGTGTGCCAGATGGCGTTGTCGCGCACGTCAGTGACGGCAGTGTCGAGCACCAGCACTTCTGGCTGCTCGGGCACGTTGGGGTAGATCGGGTGAATGTGCAGGTCACCGAAATTCGCCGCGAAGCGCGCTTGCTGCTGCGGGGTGATCGGCTGGTCGCGAAAGAACAGCACCGAATGCTGGAGCAACGCCTGCTCGATGGCGTCGCGCTGTTCGAGGTTCAGCGGCTGGCTGATATCGACGCCACTGATCTGGGCGCCCAGGGCGGTGCTTAAAGGGGTAACGGTCAGGCGGCTCATGTTGTTCTCTTCTTAGTGTGCCTGGCCATGCCACGGCACCAATTTACGCTGCAGGGCGCGCAGGCCCATTTCCATGGCAAAGGCGATCAGCGCGATCACCAGGATGCCCAGCACCACCACATCGGTCACCAGAAACTGCGCCGCCGACTGCACCATGAACCCCAGGCCGCTGGTAGCTGCGATCAACTCGGCGGCCACCAGGGTCGACCAACCCACACCCAGGCCGATGCGCACACCGGTGAGAATGTCGGGCAGGGCGCTGGGCAGAATCACATGGCGAATCAACTGCGCCCGGGTGGCGCCCAAAGACTGTGCTGCGCGCAATTTGGCCGGGTCGACCGTGCGTACGCCGGTGGCGGTGGCGATGGCAATCGGGGCGAAGATCGCCAGGTAGATCAGCAACACCTTGGACAGCTCGCCGATGCCGCACCAGATCACGATCAACGGCAGATAGGCCAGCGGCGGGATCGGCCGGTAGAACTCGATCAGCGGGTCGAGAATGCCGCGGGCGATGCGGTTGGCGCCGATGGCAATGCCGATCGGCACGGCGGTCAGCACCGCAAAGCCCAGGCCCAGGCCGATACGCCCAAGGCTGGCGCCCAGGTGCTGCCAGAGGGTGGAATCCATATAGCCGCTGGTCGCCAGCAGCCAGCCTTTTTGCAGCACGGCAGACGGTGGCGGCAGGAACAGCGGCTCGATCAGCCCGCTGGCGGTCACGGCCCACCACAGCGCCAGCAGCGCAACCAGGGTCAGCAGGCTGATCCAGCGCGTGCTCAGGCTGCGGCGCAACGGCGGGGTGATTGGGTTGGCGGCGGTGGCCGGGATTTCATAGCTGCTCATGCGTACACCTGCCGTTGCGAGAACACTTTGCCCAGCACATGTTCGCGGGTTTCGATAAACCGTGGGTCGGACTTGATCGCACGGGCCGGCTCGCCGGCCGCGTAACGCTGGCCGAAATCCAGGCTCAGGCGCTCGACGATTTGCCCGGGGTTGGGTGCCAGCAAAATCAGGTCAGTGGCGAGGAAGACCGCTTCTTCGATGTCGTGGGTGATCAGGAACACCGGCTTGGCCGTGCGCCGCCAGACTTGCAGCAGCAGCTCCTGCATCTGTTCGCGGGTGAAGGCATCGAGGGCGCCGAAGGGTTCGTCCATCAGCAGCACCCGTGGGTCGGCCGCCAGGGCGCGGGCCAGGCCGACGCGTTGTTTCTGCCCGCCAGACAGCTGCCAGATGCGCCGGCTGTCAAAACCGGCCAGGTCCACCAGCGCGAGCATTTCCCGGGCGCGGACTTGCCGCTGGGCCTTGGGCACGCCGGCCAGCTCCAGGCCGAAGCCGACATTGGCCAGCACATCCTGCCAGGGCAGCAAGGCATCGTCCTGGAACACCACGCCGCGTTCGGCACTCGGGCCTTGGACGGGCACGCCGTCTAGGGTGATGCGCCCGGCGCTGGGTTCGACGAAGCCGGCAATCAGGTTCAACAGCGAAGTCTTGCCACTGCCGGAAGGGCCGAGGGCCACCAGCAATTGATGGGGGCCAAGGGTCAGGGAAATGTCCGCCAGCACGGGCGTGGTCGCGCCTGGGTACTGTGCGCTGATGCGCTCCAGCTGTAGCAAGGCCATCGCGGTGAACTCCTGATCAGTTAGTGATGAACTTGGCGCTGACGTAAGGGGCGTAGTCCGCCAGCACGGCCTCGACCTTGCCTTGTTCCTTGAGGAACGCGGCGGTGTCGGTCACGGCCTTGGTGGTCGGGGCGCCGAGCAGGGTTACTTGATCAGCGGCCAGCGGGTAGACGTTGCCTTGCAGCAGCAGCGGAATGTCGCTGGCCTTGGCGCCGGAGAGCTTCACCAGTTTGTCGACATTGCCCTTGTCGGCCAGCCAGGCTTGTGGGTCTTTACGGTATTGGGCGTAGGCATCGAGGGTGACTTTGGCGAAGGCGCTGACAATTTCCGGGTGCTTCTCGGCAAAGTCCTTACGCACGATCCAGGCATCGAAGGTCGGCGCGCCGAACTTGGCCAGTTCGCCGGAGGTGATCAGCACTTTGCCGTTTTCCTTGGCCACGCCCAGGGCCGGGTCCCAGACATAAGTGGCATCGATATCGCCACGCTTCCAGGCGGCAATGATGGCGGGCGGGGCGAGGTTGAGTACGGTGACTTTCGATGGGTCGATGTTCCAATGCTTGAGCGCGGCCAGCAGGCTGTAGTGGCCGGTTGAGACAAACGGCACGGCGATTTTCTTGCCGATCAGGTCCTGCGGGCTGTTGATCCCGGAACCGTTGCGCGCCACCAGGGCTTCGGCACCGCCGATCTGGGTGGCGACGAGGAAGGTCTGCACCGGTACTTTGCGGGTGATGGCCGCGGTCAGCGGGCTGGAACCGAGGTAGCCGATCTGTACGTCGCCGGAAGCGATGGCGGCAATGATATCGGCGCCATTGTCGAATTTGCGCCAGTCGATAGTGGCGTTTGTGGCTTTTTCATAAGCGCCGTCGGCCTGGGCGACTTTGGCCGGGTCAACGGTGGTCTGATAGGCGATGGTCACGTCGGCCGCCTGGGCAAGCAGGCTGGCGCCGGCCAGGGACAGGGCCGCCAGGAGGCGTAAAGGGAAAGGTCGTAGCATGGAAAAGCTCCTCATCAGGCGGCCGCAGGTCGGCGTGTGAGGAGACTAAATGATCTAAGAATCCGAAAATAAATAACATTTTCGAATTAGCTTATGTAGGAGCGAGCTTGCTCGCGAAAAACCTTAACGATGACGCGTTCGGCTTGGATAAACGCGGCGTGCTTGAGTTTTTCGCGAGCAAGCTCGCTCCTACAAAGGGCGTGTCAGTTGCTGATCGCCAGGATGCTGGCCTGGTAAGACCCGACAAACACATCGAAATCGCCCACTTCGTTCTGCTCAAGCTCGGCCTGTTGTGCCAGGGAACTGCGGGCCAGCTCTTCAAAGCGCGCCTGCTCGTCTGCCGGCAACGGTTCGCTACGGAAGTACTCGGCATGCACTTCGCTCTGACGCAGGGAGAACTGCGCGAAGCTTTCCTTGCGCTCCTGCATGGTCGCCAACACCTGGGCCGACGGGGTCAGGGAGGAGTCCTTGATCTTCGCCAACTGGGCATCCAGTGCCTGGCTGTGTTCGTTGATGCCCTGGCTCTGGTCGAGCAGCGCAGCCAGCGGTGCGATTTTTTCCAGTAGCTCGGCGGCCCATTCCTTCATTTCCACCGATTCGCCGCGACGCTGCAATTGCAGGCCCGGGCGCCGGCCTTCCTTGACCACGCTGAGGAAGTTCGACGTGGCATTGGCGCACTCGTTGTTTTCGAACAGCGGGCTGTCGTTCAGCGCGCAGTACAGCAGGAACGCGTCGAGGAAGCGCGACTCCGGCAAGTCGATGCCCATCGGCAGGAACGGGTTGATGTCCAGGCAGCGCACTTCGATGTACTGGATGCCACGGGCCATCAGCGCCTGGATCGGCCGCTCGCCGGTGTAGGTCACGCGTTTGGGGCGGATGTTGGAGTAGTACTCGTTTTCGATCTGCAGGATGTTGGTGTTGAGCTGTACCCACTCACCATCCTTATGGGTGCCGACTTCGACGTAGGGCGCGTAGGGCGTTGCCACCGCTTCGCGCAGGCTGTCGGTGTAGCTGGCCAGATCGTTGTAGCAAGGGGTCAGGCCCGCCTGGGCGTTGCTCTGGTAACCGAGGTCGCTCATGCGCAGGCTGGTGGCATACGGCAGGTAAAGGGTGTCGGCATCGAACTGTTCAAGCTGATGGGACCGTCCGCGCAGGAAACCCGAATCCAGGGCCGGCGAGGCACCGAACAGGTACATCAGCAGCCAGCTGTAGCGGCGGAAGTTACGGATCAGGGCGATGTAGGCCGTGGACTGGTAGTCACGGTCGGTGCCCACGAAACCTTCGGTTTCCTTGAGCAGCGGCCACAGCTCTTCCGGCAGGGAAAAGTTGTAGTGGATCCCGGCGATGCACTGCATGGTCTTGCCGTAGCGCAGGGCCAGGCCCTTGCGATACACGTACTTGAGCTGTCCGATGTTGGAGGTGCCGTAGTAGGCAATCGGAATATCTTCCTCGGCCGGCAACGGGCACGGCATCGATGGACTCCACAGGTACTCGTTGCCGAGCTTGCTGTAGGCAAAACGATGAATCTTGTCGAGGCTGCGCAGGGTATCTGCCGGGTTGGGCAGCGCCGGCGTGATGAACTCCAGCAGCGACTCGGAATAGTCGGTGGTGATCGATTCATGGGTCAATGCCGCGCCCAGGGCCTCTGGATGCGGCGTTTGAGCCAGGCGGCCTTCGCCGGTGACACGCAGGCATTCACGCTCGATGCCGTGCAGGCAATGCTCAAGCAAAGAGAGGTGTTCGCGCTTGCCGAGCAGAGCCAGGCGGCGGTTGAGAAGTTCGCTCAAGTTGGATTCCTTCACGCGTCAGTCGCCCCAATATGGGGGTGGGCAAGACGGTCTACAAGGGTGAAGTTAAAACTGGCGTTATCGCCTGGTTTTCGAGCCGGAATAACCTGCTCTGAAAGTGCCGACTTCATTCCCTGAATTAGGCTATCGCGCAGGAAGAAAATTCCGACGCTGTTTTTGCAGCGCCGAAATTAACCCAAATTGATGACCGGGAGCTATAGGACAGCGAAGGTGCCTTGTGCTTTTGCGACGAGTCTTTCGTCCTGATACACCTCGGCCTCGACCACCAGCGTGCGCCGGCCGGGGTGGATGACCCGGGCGGTACACAGCACGTCACCGTCGGACACGGCACGGATGTAATTGATTTTGCACTCGATGGTCGCACTCTGCTGGTCGAAACCATGGGCGCTGGAACAGGCCAGCCCCATGGCAATGTCCACCAGGCTGAAAATCGCCCCGCCATGGAGCTTGCCCGCGCGGTTGCGCAATTGCGGCTCAAGGCTCAGGGCAACCTCGGCAACGCCCTGGTCCAGGCGTTGCAGGCGGCAGCCGAGCAGTTCGCTGAAAGCGCTGTGGGTCAGGCCGGCTGGCAGCTCCATCAGCGTTTTTTCAGTTGCTTGGCGTTGGCGAACAACGAAGCCATGGCATTGTTGGCCGGGGCTGCGGTGGCGGTTTCCTTGCGCGGTGCAGTGTTTTCAGAGCGGTTTTGCGACTGGCGCGGCGCTGAACCTGGGCGTGCGCCACGGGCGCCGTCGATTTTCTCGCCGGGGGTATCGCTCATACGCATCGACAGACCCACGCGTTTGCGCGGGATATCGACTTCCATGACCTTGACCTTGACCACATCCCCGGCTTTCACCGCCTCACGCGGATCCTTGATGAACTTCTCCGAAAGCGCAGAAATATGCACCAAACCGTCCTGATGCACGCCGATGTCCACAAAGGCACCGAAGTTGGTCACGTTGGTCACCACGCCTTCGAGGATCATCCCCAGTTGCAGGTCCTTGAGGTCTTCGACGCCTTCCTGGAACTCGGCGGTCTTGAACTCGGGACGCGGGTCGCGACCGGGTTTTTCCAGCTCTTGCAGGATGTCGGTGATGGTCGGCACGCCGAAGGTTTCGTCGGTGTACTTCTTTGGATCCAGGCGCTTGAGGAACCCGGCGTCGCCGATCAGCGAACGGATATCGCGGTCGGTTTCAGCGGCAATGCGTTGCACCAGCGGGTAGGCTTCCGGGTGGACCGCCGAGGCGTCCAGCGGGTTGTCACCGTTCATCACGCGCAGGAAGCCTGCGGCCTGTTCGAAGGTTTTTTCGCCAAGGCGTGCAACTTTTTTCAGTGCCGCTCGGGTCTTGAACGCGCCGTTTTCATCACGATGGGTGACGATATTCTGCGCCAGGGTGGAGTTGAGGCCGGAAATCCGCGCAAGCAAGGCGACCGAGGCGGTGTTCACGTCGACGCCGACCTTGTTCACACAGTCTTCCACCACTGCATCCAGGCCGCGCGCCAGTTTCAGCTGCGACACATCGTGCTGGTACTGGCCGACGCCGATGGATTTAGGGTCGATCTTCACCAGTTCGGCCAGTGGATCCTGCAGGCGGCGCGCGATGGACACTGCGCCACGGATCGATACATCGAGGTCCGGGAATTCCTTGGAGGCCAACTCCGACGCCGAGTACACCGAAGCGCCCGCTTCGGAGACCATGACCTTGGTCATTTTCATGCCTGGGTATTTTTTGATCAGCTCCAGGGCCAGCTTGTCGGTTTCGCGGCTGGCGGTGCCGTTGCCGATGGCGATCAGGTCTACCGCGTGCTTGGCGCACAGGGCGGCCAGGATGGCGATGGTCTGGTCCCACTTGTTGTGGGGCACGTGCGGGTACACGGTGGCGTGGTCCAGCAGCTTGCCGGTGGCGTCGACCACGGCGACCTTGCAACCGGTGCGCAGGCCTGGGTCCAGGCCCAGGGTCGCGCGCGGGCCGGCCGGCGCGGCGAGTAGCAGGTCGTGCAGGTTATGGGCGAATACGTTGATCGCCTCGGTCTCGGCGCCGTCGCGCAGTTCGCCCAGCAGGTCGGTTTCCAGGTGGGTGTAGAGCTTGACCTTCCAGGTCCAGCGCACGACTTCACCGAGCCATTTGTCCGCAGGACGATTCTGATTCTGGATGCCGAATTGTTGGCCAATCATGCCTTCGCACGGGTGCATGGTGCCCGGCAGTTCGTCGCCGACTTTCAGCGCGGAGCTGAGAATACCTTCGTTGCGCCCGCGGAAAATGGCGAGGGCGCGGTGGGACGGCATGCTCTTGAGCGGTTCGTCGTGCTCGAAGTAATCGCGGAACTTGGCGCCTTCTTCCTCTTTGCCGGCAATCACGCGGGCGCTGAGGGTGGCTTCCTGTTTCAGGTAGTTACGCAGTTTTTCCAGCAGGTTGGCGTCTTCGGCGAAGCGCTCCATGAGGATGTACTTGGCGCCTTCGAGGGCCGCCTTGACGTCGGCCACGCCTTTTTCGCCATCGACAAAGCGCGCAGCTTCGGTTTCCGGGGCCAGGGACGGGTCGTTGAACAGGCCGTCTGCCAGTTCGCCGAGGCCGGCTTCCAGGGCGATCTGGCCCTTGGTGCGGCGCTTCTGCTTGTACGGCAGGTACAGGTCTTCGAGGCGGGTCTTGGTGTCGGCGAGCTTGATGTCGCGTTCGAGTTGCGGGGTCAGCTTGCCCTGCTCCTGGATGCTGGCGAGGATGCTGACACGCCGTTCGTCGAGTTCTCGCAGGTAGCGCAGGCGTTCTTCCAGATGTCGCAGCTGGATATCATCGAGGCTGCCGGTCACTTCTTTACGGTAACGGGCGATGAAGGGCACCGTGGAGCCTTCATCCAGTAGAGCGACGGCCGCTTCGACCTGTTGTGGGCGTACACCGAGTTCCTCGGCGATGCGGCTGTTGATGCTGTCCATAAAACCACCTGAAATTCTTGAAAGCAGTGTGCAGGCCCGCAAAATAAGGCCCTGCGCGGCTGGTTGAGCGGCCCGACTGGCGCCGCTGCCTGGGTCAAGAGGCAGCCTATTGACCCTCGAAATCGAAAAAGTCACGACTAGCAGATGAAAAAAACACCAGGCCGGCCTTGGTATTGCCCGGCACTGAGGCGCGGCATTATAACCAGCGATCCGTCCTTGGGGGGATTGCGCCAGGAGCAGGCGTACTGGTGGTTGGAGAAAAATCTGCTAACAATGCGTACCGTGCGTATAACGGCAGCTAAGCCATAATGCGCGCCAGATAAGAGGAGCATCCAATGAGCAGCACTGCACAAACTGCTGAAGGCGAAAAAATTCTCATCGTTGATGACGATCCGGGGCTGAGCAGCCTGCTGGAGCGGTTCTTCACCTCCAAGGGCTACCGTGCCCGCGCGGTGCCGAACACCGAGCAGATGGACCGCCTGCTGGGGCGCGAGGTCTTCAACCTGGTTGTACTCGACCTGATGTTGCCCGGTGAAGACGGCCTGACCGCCTGCAAGCGCCTGCGCAGCACCAACAACCAGATTCCGATCATCATGCTGACCGCCAAGGGCGATGAACTGAGCCGGATCAAGGGCCTGGAACTGGGCGCCGACGATTACCTGGCCAAGCCGTTCAACCCCGACGAGCTGATGGCGCGGGTCAAGGCTGTATTGCGTCGCCAGGCGGCTCCGGTTCCGGGCGCTCCAGGCAGCGAAGACGAAAGCGTGACCTTTGGTGACTACGAGCTGTCGCTGGCCACCCGTGAGCTCAAGCGTGGCGAAGAAGTCCACATGCTCACCACGGGCGAATTCGCGGTACTCAAGGCGCTGGTGATGAACGCTCGCCAACCGCTGACCCGTGACAAGCTGATGAACCTGGCCCGTGGTCGTGAATGGGACGCCCTGGAGCGCTCCATCGATGTGCAGATTTCCCGTCTGCGCCGGATGATCGAGCCGGACCCGTCCAAGCCGCGTTATATCCAGACAGTGTGGGGCGTGGGTTACGTGTTTGTGCCGGATGGCACGGCAACCAAGTAACCGATGATTTGCACATGCGGGTATTCCGGAGTTCGATCCCAGCGGGTCGGCCGGATGCCCGGCGTCTGCAATTCTGCGAGCGTGGCTCGCTCTTGCCAGGTGTCTAGCTGTCTTCTATGAAAACCCCGCTGTGGTTCCCGCAAAGTTTCTTCTCCCGCACCCTTTGGCTGGTGCTGATCGTCGTGCTGTTTTCCAAGGCGCTGACCCTCGTTTACCTGCTGATGAACGAAGACGTGTTGGTAGACCGCCAGTACAGTCACGGTGTTGCGCTGACGTTGCGTGCCTACTGGGCTGCCGACCCGGAGAATCGTGAAAAAATCGCCAAGGCGGCAACCTTGACTCGCGTGGTGGGTGCGGGCGTGCCGGAGGGCGAACAGCATTGGCCCTACAGCGAGATCTACCAGCGCCAGATGCAGGCCGAATTGGGCGAAGACACTGAGGTGCGGCTGCGCATGCATGTTTCACCAGCCTTGTGGGTGCGAGCCCCGAGCCTGGGGGATGGATGGCTGAAAGTGCCGTTGTATCCCCACCCGCTGCGGGGTCAGAAGATCTGGAACGTGCTCGGTTGGTTCCTGGCCATTGGCTTGCTTTCCACTGCGTCGGCCTGGATCTTCGTGCGTCAGCTCAACCAGCCACTCAAGCGCCTGGTATTTGCGGCCAGGCAATTGGGGCAGGGTCGCAGCGTGCGCCTGCCGATCAGCGACACTCCCAGCGAAATGACCGAGGTCTACAGCGCGTTCAACCAGATGGCCGAGGATGTCGAACAGGCCGGTCGTGAGCGTGAGCTGATGCTGGCCGGGGTTTCACACGACCTGCGCACGCCGCTGACACGTTTGCGTCTGTCCCTGGAGTTGATGGGCAACCATACCGACCTGACCGATGACATGGTCCGTGATATCGAAGACATGGATGCGATTCTCGACCAGTTCCTGGCGTTTATCCGCGATGGTCGTGACGAGGTAGTGGAAGAGGTGGACCTGACCGACCTGGTCCGCGAGGTCGTGGCGCCCTACAACCAGAATGGCGAGCAGGTGCACATGCGCCTGGAGCCGATCCAGCCCTTTGCGTTGCGCCGGGTCTCGATGAAGCGCCTGCTGAACAACCTGATCGGCAACGCCTTGCATCACGCGGGGACCGAGGTGGAAGTCGCCGCCTATGTGTCGGGTGACACCAATGCGCCTTATGTGGTGCTGAGTGTCATGGACCGTGGCGCCGGGATCGATCCGGCGGAGCTGGAGGGCATTTTCAACCCCTTTACCCGCGGTGATCGTGCCCGTGGTGGCAAAGGCACCGGCCTGGGCCTGGCGATTGTGCGGCGGATTGCTTCGATGCATGGTGGCAATGTCGAACTGCGTAACCGGGCCGATGGCGGGTTGGAGGCGCGAGTGCGCTTACCATTGGGGCTGATGCTGCCAAGAGATGCGGTCTAAGCCACGACGAAAATCAAATGTGGGAAATGGCTTGCCTGCGAGAAGATGTAACAGTCGACATTGATGTTGAATGTTAGTCAGTCATCGCAGGCAAGCCGGCTCCCACACTGGTTTGTGCTGCCCTAAAGGGAGTGTTTCAGCCCTTGCCTTTGGTACGGGTCATGTTCGGCCCGCTGTTCTTCTCCAGATGCTGAATGATGATCCCCGCCACATCCTTGTTGGTGGTGGTTTCAATCCCTTCCAGGCCCGGTGAAGAGTTCACTTCCATCACCAGCGGCCCGTGGTTCGAGCGCAGGATATCCACGCCCGCCACACTCAAGCCCATGACCTTGGCTGCACGCAGGGCGGTCATGCGTTCTTCCGGAGTAATCTTGATCAGGCTGGCGCTGCCGCCTCGGTGCAGGTTGGAGCGAAATTCTCCCGGCTTGGCCTGGCGTTTCATCGCCGCAATCACCTTGTCCCCCACCACGAAGCAACGGATATCGGCACCGCCGGCCTCCTTGATGTACTCCTGGACCATGATGTTCTGCTTCAGGCCCATGAACGCCTCGATCACCGACTCTGCCGCCGTGGCGGTTTCACACAGCACCACGCCAATGCCCTGGGTGCCTTCCAGTACCTTGATCACCAATGGGGCACCGTTGACCATCTCGATCAGGTCGGGAATGTCATCGGGGGAATGGGCAAAGCCAGTCACTGGCAAGCCGATGCCCCGGCGCGAGAGCAATTGCAGGGAGCGCAGCTTGTCCCGGGAACGGGCAATGGCCACCGATTCGTTGAGTGGAAACACCCCCATCATTTCAAACTGGCGCAGTACCGCGCAGCCGTAGAAGGTCACCGAGGCACCGATACGCGGGATCACCGCGTCGAAGCCTTCCAGTGGTTTGCCCCGGTAGTGGATCTGCGGCTTATGACTGGCAATGTTCATATAGGCGCGCAACGTATCGATCACCACCATCTCATGGCCCCGTTCGGTGCCGGCCTCGACCAGACGACGGGTGGAATACAGACGCGGGTTACGCGACAGCACAGCGATCTTCATGCAACACCTGTGGCAGCAATAGTAGAGACCGGGAACACCGGCTTGTCTTGAACGTACTTGAGCCCCGGGTTGACCACCAACTGGCCGTCGATCAGGGCTTTGGAACCTAGCAACAGGCGGTAACGCATGGTCTTGCGGCAAGCCAGGGTGAACTCCACCCGCCATACCCGATCACCCAGGGCCAGGGTGGTGCTGATGACGTAGCGCACCTGCGCCTGGCCGTTGGAGCTTTTAATGGTTTTCATCGCCACCAGCGGCGCTTCACAGCGCCGGTGACGCAGCTGCACAACGCTGCCCAGGTGGGCGGTGAAACGCACCCACTTTTCACCGTCACGCTCAAAAGGCTCGATCTCGGTGGCATGCAGGCTGGAGGTACTGGCCCCGGTGTCGATCTTCGCGCGCAGGCCCGCCACTCCCAGATCGGGCAGTGCCACCCATTCACGCAGACCGACAACGGTCAAATGGTCAAATGTCTTCAATATGAACAACCGGCAATCAGAAATGTTTCGACGTCACACGACACTAGCGTCCTACTGCTCACAGATTGTGACAACCCAGGAACGTTGACGAGCGCTTGGCGCCGAATTCGCGGTATTCACGCAGAATATTCACCAAATGGCGACAGATATCTTCACGCCACAAAAAACCACGGCTGAGGGGAAACTGCCTGACAGCTGGCGTATCTTAGGTGAGCCTTGGCGTTTGTGCGTCGAAGGGCTTCGACTGTTAAGTTGCGACATTTTTCAGAGCGAGGAATTCAAGTGGCTCAAAAGCAGGAAGAGGACGAAAAAGTCCGTTTGGACAAGTGGCTGTGGGCTGCACGTTTCTACAAGACCCGGGCCATGGCCAAGGCCGCCATCGAGAGCGGCAAGGTGCATTGCCGTGGCGAGCGCTGCAAGCCAGGCAAGGAGCCGCGTGTGGGTGACGAGTTGCAGATCCGCGTCGGGTTTGATGAGAAAACCGTGTTGGTCGAGGCGCTTTCCGTCGTTCGCCGTGGCGCACCCGAAGCCCAGGCACTGTACACCGAGACACCTGCCAGTATTGCCAAGCGCGAGAATGCGGCGGCCATGCGCAAGGCCGGAGCGTTGGGCATGAGCACCGACGGCAAGCCAAGCAAGAAACAGCGCCGCGACCTGTTCAAGTTTCGCGGCAGCGGCAATGACGACTGAATATCGGTTATCTGCTGTAGGAACTGGCTTGCCAGCAATGGCGGTTGCAACAGTTGCAGTGCCGTCGAGGGGCTCTTCGCCGGCAAGCCGGCTCCTACAGGTCAGGCGTTGCGGATCACGCTCAAGCGATTGATCACAGGTACTCGTTGCAACAACCCGAATAACGGTGCGGTCACGCGCAGCAGCCAACCCGACACCTTCGCCGCAAACGGCGTGTAATAACCCCAGCCCAGTGCCAACAACGCCAGCAGCACACCGCCGATATAGTCGTCCTGCCCCCAGTGCGCACCCGCCACCAGGCGCGGCATCATGAACAGCAGCGCCAGGGCCCAGATCAGCACAACCTGGCCAACGCGCTTGGCAAACACGCTCATGAACATCCCCCAGATCAGCAGCACCGAAGCATGATCACCGGGGAAGCTCTGGCTGGAGCGATCCTTCAATTCCCAGGTTTTTTCCAGGTCAGGGAAGTAATCGCTCATGTGGATCGCCCCGCTGATCACCATTGACGGGCTGTTGTGCTGCCAGCCCATCTGCGCCGCGAGCTTGGAAAACAGCATGCGGATAAACAGCAGCAACAGCAGAATCGCGAGGAAGCCGAAAAACGCCTGGCGCACTTCAATCGCCTTGAATACCCATTCGCCGCGAATCAGCAGCATCAGCAGGATCACCCCGACCACCGCATCAAAGGGGCGCAGGCTGGCGATCGCCCATACATGCAGCCAGGCCGGGTTGCTGGCCAGTGGGTCGTTGAGCAGGTGAAACAGCCATTCGTCGAATATCACGCAAAGCATCTGGCCCGCGGGCCATAGCCAAAAACACAGCAGCCCCAGAGCGAGTAAATTGCACAGGGCCAATCGCCCGAGGTTCCACTTGGCTTGGAACAAACCCGGATTGTTCATAAACTGTTTCCTCTTCGCTCTAAACTCTCTTCACCTATCAGAAGAAAATCGCACCAAATTGGTGCTAAAGCGCATAATTTTAGAAACATTGTCATCACTTTGTCATCAATTCAGATACCCAGACCTATGACTGATCTACCGGATACCGACTTCACCCAACGTTTCCTCTTTGACGACAACGACGCGCGTGGCGAACTGGTTGCCCTGGAGCGCAGCTATGCCGAAGTCCTTGCCAAGCACCCCTATCCGGAGCCGGTCGCGCAGTTGCTCGGCGAACTGATGGCCGCCGCGTCGCTGCTGGTGGGCACCATGAAGTTCGATGGCTTGCTGATTCTCCAGGCCCGTTCCGAAGGCCCGGTGCCCATGCTGATGATCGAGTGCTCCAGCAACCGCGAAATCCGTGGCCTGGCCCGGTATGACGCAGACCGGATCCCGGCGGACGCGACCCTGGCCGACCTGATGCCCGACGGCGTGCTGGCGTTGACCATCGACCCGACCGTTGGACAGCGTTACCAGGGCATTGTCGACCTGGACGGTGAAACCCTGTCCGACTGCTTCACCAACTATTTCGTCATGTCCCAGCAGGTGGGCACCCGTTTCTGGCTCAACGCGGACGGCAAGCGTGCCCGTGGCCTGCTGTTGCAACAGCTGCCGGCGGACCGTATCAAGGATGAGGATGAGCGCGAAGAGAGCTGGCGCGGTCTGACCGCCCTGGCCGGTACCCTGACCGCTGAAGAGCTGCTGGGCCTGGACAACGAAACCATCCTGCACCGCCTTTACCACGAAGAAGAAGTGCGCCTGTTCGATGCGCAATCGCTGCGTTTCCACTGCAGCTGTTCCCGCGAGCGTTCGGGCAATGCCCTGGTGAGCCTGGGCCTGGAAGATGCGCAAAACCTGGCGGTAGAGCACGGCGGCAGAATCGAGATCGATTGCCAGTTCTGCAACCAGCGCTACCTGTTCGACGCTGCCGATATCGCCCAATTGTTCGCTGGCGCTGGCGTTGACACCCCTTCGGGCACCCACCACTAAAACGTTTAAGCACAGGTAAATCACCTGACAAACGCCGGATTAGAGGTGTTCTGACGGGAGGGCCCTACTCTTTTTGGGCTTTTCTGGCATAATCCGGCCCACTTTTTTCGCGGTAGTAGTGCGCAACTTTCTACTACAAAACGTTTGGAGCACTCGGCCATAGGCCGACGGGGAACCTCATGACGCAAGCCAATAACGCCGTATACACCGATCTGAGTGTTGACGATCTGGTCAAAGAAGCCCTGCAGCGCGGTGAAGGCGTGCTTGCCGATACTGGCGCGCTGGTCGTAGAAACCGGTCACCGTACCGGTCGTTCGCCGGTCGATCGTTTCATCGTTGAAGAGCCGTCCACCCAGGCTGCCATCGCCTGGGGCCCGATCAACCGCAAGTTCCCGGCCGACAAGTTCGATGCCCTGTGGGCTCGCGTCGAGGCTTTCAACAACGCGCAAGAGCATTTCGTTTCCCACGTGCATGTAGGTTCTGCCGAAGAGCATTACCTGGCCGTGAAAATGACTACCCAGACTGCCTGGCAGAACCTGTTCGGTCGTTGCCTGTTCATCAACCCGGCCCAGTACAACCCGGCCGGGCGTGAAGAGTGGCAAGTGCTCAACGTTGCCAACTTTGAATGCGTCCCTGAGCGTGACGGCACCAACTCCGATGGTTGCGTGATCCTCAACTTCGCCCAGAAAAAAGTCCTGATTGCTGGCATGCGTTACGCCGGCGAGATGAAAAAAGCCATGTTCTCGGTGCAGAACTTCCTGCTGCCGGCCGCTGACGTGCTGCCAATGCACTGCGCTGCCAACATCGGCGAAGAAGGCGATGTGACCTTGTTCTTCGGTCTGTCGGGCACTGGCAAGACCACCCTGTCCGCCGACGAAAGCCGTTACCTGATCGGTGACGACGAACACGGCTGGGGCGAGGGCGTGGTGTTCAATATCGAAGGCGGTTGCTATGCCAAGTGCATCGACCTGTCCGAGAAAAACGAGCCGGTCATCTGGAAAGCCATCAAGCACGGCGCCGTCCTGGAAAACGTGGTGATCGACGATGCCAAGCACGCCGATTACACCAATGTCAGCCTGACCCAGAACAGCCGTGCGGCCTACCCGCTGGAGCACGTTGCCAAGCGTTCCGAGAAGAACCTGGGCGGCGAGCCAAACGCAGTGATCTTCCTGACCTGCGACCTGACTGGCGTGCTGCCACCGGTGTCGATCCTCAACGAAGAACAGGCGGCCTACCACTTCCTGTCCGGCTACACCGCACTGGTGGGCTCGACTGAAATGGGTTCGGGCAGCGGCATCAAGTCGACCTTCTCCACCTGCTTCGGCGCGCCGTTCTTCCCGCGCCCGGCTGGCGAATACGCAGAGCTGCTGATCAAGCGCATCCGTGGCTTCGGCTCCAAGGTCTACCTGGTCAACACCGGCTGGACCGGCGGCGGCTACGGTGTTGGCAAACGCTTCAACATCCCGACCACCCGTGCGGTGATCGCAGCGATCCAGAGCGGCGCGTTGATCGGTGCGCAAACCGAGCACCTGGACACCATCAACCTCGACGTGCCACTGGCCGTACCGGGCGTTGAGACCGGCCTGTTGAACCCACGTAACACCTGGGCTGACAAGGCTGCCTACGACGAAGCAGCGAAGGCCCTGGCCGGCCTGTTCGTCGAGAACTTCAAGAAGTTTGAAGTCAGCGACGCGATCAAGGCAGCGGGTCCGAAGTTGTAAGATTCGGTAGCTGTTAAAAAGCCGCCCCTAGTGGGCGGCTTTTTTGTGCGCGAAACAGTTTTGTAGGAACCCGGCTTGCGGGCGAAGAGCCTGAGAACAAAGCGGTGCACCAGTCATCCCACATTAATTCCCCAGCGCTCTTCAGCTCAGGTTTTCCAGCGTCTGCGTATCCCAGCTATGGGTCTTGATAGCCAGGTAGAGCATGCCGATGGTGAGTGGCGTCTTCTCGCCGCGGCCCTTGGCGCGGTGTTTCAGGAATACATCGAATACCGGCGGATTGAAGTAACGATAAGCATCATAGTCACCCAGGTCGAGATCAAATGCCTGCTCCAGAGTCTCCATAAACTGCCTGGCTTCTGCGCCGTCGCAACCGAGGTCAAAGTTGAGCGAGGTTTTAAGGCGGATGGTCTTGTGCTTGGGCAGGCCGATTTCTTCGTGCAGCAATTGCAGGAGCTGCTGCATGACAGGGTCTTGGGGGAAGTTGGGGGCCAGATTCATGGTGGGGGCACGCGGGAGTGGGTCAGAGGGATGGTCGCCTTGCTGGCGCAGTTTGTTTCGGCTGATGAAGAGCGCCAAGCCTATCAAGATCAGGGCAAAGAAGATCGCCGACTGTAAGAAGAGCATCGGACTATGACTCATGTGTGTACACATGCATTGAGAGGCTTGATGGCTGAGCATCGCTCACGGACTTTTACCGAGCAGATGGCGAAGGCGCTAGTTTCGGTCAGGGTTGGCTGATTCTGTAGAGGGTCAAGTGTAGGTTGGAGGAAGTTTGGGAAGCGTATGGGTCCCGGCTTGGCGATTTCCTACGGAGGCTTCCGAAGTTTGCGATTTGGCTGCGGGGCACCCTGGCGCAGGTGGGATAAAAACCACGTCACATTCTGTATAAAATCCCGGCAAAACCCCTGAATTCAGCGTATGTTTCACCGCAAAATCTTGTAGGGCGATTCCGCCCACTACTTAAAGGGAGTTAAGCATGGGTTTGCTTCGTGTCGCCTCGGCGATGTCATTGTGTGCGGTGGCGTTTTCGGTCCAGGCCGAGCAGTTGCCGATCGAGGTGCTCAGTGCGGTGGTCAAGGACCAGAAAATCGCCGACGCCGAAGTCTTGCTGCAACGCAACGGCGCACAGAATGTGGTGGGGCGCACCAATGCCCAGGGCCAAGTCACCCTCACCAGCGAAGTTGCCGATGGTGCCGACAACCTGCTGATCATCAAGAAGCCCGGCTACTCCAACCTGGTGGTCAAGTGCCCGTGCAAAGGCATGACCTATGCCATCAGCCCGGTGATGGAAAACCTCGACGGCCTGCGTGTGGTACTGACCTGGGGGCAATCGCCTTCGGACCTCGACTCCCACATGATCTTCCCCGGCAACAATATCTACTTCAACAGCAAGACCGGCACCGATGCCGAGCTGGATGTGGATGACACCGACAGCTACGGCCCGGAAACCATCACCCTGCAGAAAAAACACTACGGCGAAAGCTACGTGTACGCCGTGCATGACTTCTCCAACCGCACCGATACCGGTTCCACGGCGCTGTCCGAAAGCCAGGCCAAGGTATTTGTGTACATGGGCCAGTCCCTGGTCCGCACTTACTACGTGCCGATCAATCGCACCGGTAACTTGTGGACTGTGTTCCGCATGACCGGCAGCGGTGACTTCCAGGACATCAATACCTTCACCGGCGTGCTGGTCGAGGCCAAGGATGTGCTCAACGAAGTCAAACCCCTGCTCAACGACAGCGTTGCCGTGGATGCCGTGGTGGTCAGTTCGGCGGTACAGGGTGATGCGAAAAAGCTGAACCTCAAAGGCGAAGCGGCCTACCAGGCCGGTAACCTGGACCAGGCGATCGACTACTTCCGCCAGGCCATCGAGCTGGATAATTCCTTCGGTAAAGCCTACGGCAATCTCGGCCTGGCCTATCAGAAAGCCGGAAACACCGCCGAGTCGATCTGGGCCAACCGCAAGGCGATTGCCCTGGCCAGCGGCCCGACAGCCGCCACCGTGCGTGCCGGGTCCTACTACAACATCGCGCGGATCTACGAAGCGGCCGGGCAGTTTGCCGATGCGTTGCGTCACTACCAATTGGCCAAGGAACAGAAGGCCAACCCGGTGTATGACAAAGCCATTGAGCGTGTGCAAAACCGCTGATCGAGCGGTAGCAAAGGGCTGAAAATGTGGGAGCGGGCTTGCCCGCGATAGCGGTGTAACAGTCAACAGAGGTATCGACTGGGGCACCGCTATCGCGGGCAAGCCCGCTCCCACATTTGTTTTGGGGGGGTCTGTAGATTGTCGGTTCACCCTCGCAGCCTGTGTATCATCCTGTCTCTCTTTTCCTCGCGACCTTTTTCGATCCGCTGAAAATACCGGGCTATGTTTTAGGCCTGTTCAGCGGTCAATGGAGTGACAGCTCATGCACGACACCCTCCAACAGGTCTTTGGTTATCCACAGTTTCGCCCTGGCCAGGAGGCGGCTGTCAGCGCCGTGCTGGCCGGTCGTTCGGCGGCGGCGATCTTTCCCACAGGTTCTGGCAAATCCCTCTGTTACCAGCTCTCAGCCGTGCTGCTGCCGCACCTGACACTGGTGGTGTCGCCACTGTTGGCGTTGATGCAGGACCAACTGGGCTTTTTGCAGCGTCATGGTATTTCGGCCGGCAGCATCGATTCGACGCAAAGTCGTGATCAGGCCAATGACGTAATGGCCCGCGCTCGCTCCGGCGAGCTGAAGATCCTGATGATTTCCGTAGAGCGCCTGAAGAACGAGCGCTTTCGCAACTTTTTGCAAAGCGTTTCGATTTCATTATTGGTGGTGGACGAGGCGCACTGTATTTCCGAATGGGGCCATAATTTCCGCCCGGACTACCTCAAGCTCCCCGACTACCAGCGCCAGTTCAAGATTCCCCAGGCGCTGCTGTTGACCGCCACCGCCACACCCAAGGTGATTGTGGACATGCAGGCCAAGTTCGCCATCGCCCCCGCAGACGTGATCACCACCGGTTTCTATCGACCCAACCTCAACCTGCTGGTGGAACCGGTCAGCGGCGCAGACAAACGCCGGCGCCTGGTGGAGTGGATGGGCGAGCGGGCCAACCAGCCGAGCATCGTCTACGTCACCTTGCAGAAAACCGCCGAGCAGATCGCCGAGCATCTGAATCGCCATGGCATCCAGGCCGAGGCCTATCACGCAGGTTTGCCCCACGATAAGCGCGAGGGCATCCAGCATCGGTTCATGGGCGGCCAGTCCAATTGCATCGTCGCCACCATTGCCTTTGGCATGGGTATCGACAAGAGCGATATCCGCAACGTTGTGCATTTCGACCTGCCCAAATCCATCGAGAACTACAGCCAGGAAATCGGCCGGGCCGGGCGCGATGGCCAGCCTTCCGAGTGCCTGGTGCTGGCCAACCGCGACAGCCTTAATGTGCTGGAGAACTTTGTGTACGGCGATACGCCGGAGCAGGAAGGCATTCGGTTGGTGCTGGAAGAACTGCTGGCGGCCGCTGATGACGGGCAATGGGAGTTTCTGCTGAGGTCATTGGCAGAGCTGAGCAACATCCGCGAGCTACCCCTCAAGACCTTGCTGGTGCAATTGGAACTCAAGGGGGTCATTGCACCGCGCTATGCGTTTTATGCCGAGTATCGCTTCAAGTACCTGGTGGAGCCGGAGGTGTTGCTGGCGCGTTTTTCCGGGGAGCGGCAGCAGTTTGTCGCCGCGATCATCCAGGTGTGCAAACGAGCTAGGAGCTGGGCCACCGTGGATTTCGACGCGCTTTATCAACAGCACCAGGCCGAGCGTGGCCGGGTGGTCAAGGCGCTGGACTATTTCCAGGAACAGGGCCTGATCGAGCTGGAAAGCAAGCAGATGACCGAAGTCTATAGCCTGCTCGATAGCGGGTTTGACCTCCAGGCCTTGAGCGAAGAGTTATACACAGGCTTCAAGCAGCACGAAGCCACGGAAGTGGCGCGCATCCATGGGATGCTGGCGTTGTTTGCCAGCGAACGCTGCCTGGGCTATCGGTTGGCGGAGTACTTTGGCGATGCCGAGGCGCCGCGCCAGTGCGGGCATTGTTCGGTGTGTCATGGCCAAGTCGCCCATCTGCCGGCACCACCGGGGCTGGCACCGCTTGTGGATAAAAATTTCCAGGGGCTGTGCGGGGATTTTATCCACAGGCATCATCAGCACACCGGCAGCCTGCCAGGGGCGGAACGCCTGACGCGGTTTCTATGCGGGATCAGCGTGCCGCTGTTTACCAAGCTCAAGGCCCGGGGGATTCCAGGATCTGGCGTGCTGGAAGAATATCCGTATGCCCAGGTGCGGGATTGGGCCGAGACCCATCTGAGCGACCTGTAAATTCACTTCAACGAGACTTGTCCATGCCTGACTCAATGCCGCAGCGTGCCGATTACCGTCACTTCCAGCCGATCATTACGCGCTGGCACGACAATGACGTGTATGGGCATGTGAATAACGTCACCTACTACAGCTTTTTCGACACGGCGGTGAACACCTACCTGATCGAACAGGGCGGGCTGGATATCCATGACGGCGAAGTGGTGGGGTTTGTGGTGAGTTCGGCGTGCGACTACTTTGCCTCGGTTGCCTTTCCCGACCGTATCGATATCGGCCTGCGGGTGGGCAAGTTGGGCAACAGTTCTGTGCAGTACGAGTTGGCGGTGTTCAAGGCCGGCGAGGATGAGGCCTGTGCGGCGGGGCGGTTTGTGCATGTGTTTGTGGACCGGGCGACGAACCAGCCGGTGACGATTCCACAGGTACTGCGCGAAGCACTGCAACACCTGGCGGTCTGACTGCGGCCTGCGAAACAATGAAGAGCTAATGTGGGAGCCGGGCTTGCCCGCGATAGCGCAGTGTCAGGCCACCTATTGGTTGCTGGCATTGCGCTATCGCCGGCAAGCCAGCTCCCACATTGAGTTTGCTGTGTTCACCGGTGACGGTAGTGATGCTTGTTCTTGCGATGGCCATAAGCATGCCCACGGCCACGATGATCATCACGGTCATAGCGACGGTTATCACGCCCGCGATCGCGGCGGTCGTCGTCATCGCTCTTGTTGCCCATATAGTTACCCAGTGCGCCGCCAGCGCCACCGCCTGCTGCTGCGCCGATCAAGCTGCCGGTGCTACCGCCGACACTGCGCCCGACCACGTTGCCGCCCGCTGCGCCCAGTGCACCGCCAATGGCTGCTTCGCCACGGCTGCGTTTGTCTGCGCCTACTGCGCTACCGCCAGCGCCGCCCAGGGCTGCACCAATGGCCGAACCGGTATTGCCGCCGATCTGCTGGCCGACGACAGAACCTAAAACCCCGCCCAATGCGCCGCCTACACCGGCTTCGGTGGTGCCACCGGCCATGGCTGCGCCACTGACCAGGCCAAGGGACAACAAGAGAATCGAGGAGAACTTCATAGGTGAACCTCAAGGGGATGACGGCGCGATCCTGAGGTTGTCGGAATATTCTTACAATCGAATTCCGACCAGTGGTGCAGGTTGTATACAATTAGCTAAGTTGCTGTTTTATCTAGGGAACTTAAGTCGTTTTTGCCGGTCTTTAGTTACTTCGCAACGGCCGCTTTTATACAAAAGCGGCCTTTTTTGTGCCCGTGAAGATCGTTCCCAGCCATGGAGACGATCAGGCAGTTCGGGCCATGATCAAACCCTTGTCGCTGGCCGCTTCCAGGCGAATCGCCACGAACTTGGAGGTAGGCGTATGGCTACCATCCCCGGTGCTTTCCAACGGCACCAGCGGGTTGACCTCCGGGTAATAGGCCGCTGCCTGCCCCGCCGGAATATCGAACGCCAGCAAGGTAAAACCCTTGACCCGGCGTTCACGGCCATCATCCCAGATCGACACGATATCGGCCTTCTGCCCCGGCTTGAAGCCCAGGCGGATGATGTCGGCTTCGTTGACGAACAGCACGTCGCGCTGGCCCTTGACCCCACGATAACGGTCATCCAGGCCGTAGATGGTGGTGTTGTACTGATCGTGGGAACGCATGGATTGCATGATCAGGTCGGGCAACTGGCCAGTGGCACGGGTGCGTTCATGCACCAGGTCCTTGGGCAGGATGTTGGCGCGGAAATTCGCCCGGCCTGACGGGGTATTCCAGCGGCGGGCGCCGGCGCTGTTGCCCAGGTAGAAACCGCCTGGGTGCTGCACACGCTCGTTGAAGTCCTTGAAGCCGGGGATGGTGTCGGCGATCAAGTCGCGGATGCGGCGGTAATCGGCCACCAGCCAGTTCCAGTCCACCGGCTTGCTACCCAGGGTGGCGGCGGCGATGCCGGCGAGAATGGCCGGTTCCGACTTCATCAGTTTCGACAGCGGCTGCAACTGGCCATTGGAGGCGTGCACCATGCTGAACGAGTCTTCCACCGTTACCGCTTGCGGGCCATCGGCCTGGATATCGATGTCGGTGCGGCCCAGGCACG
Organism: Pseudomonas sp. WS 5059; assembly: GCF_012985525.1. Classification (NCBI taxonomy): domain Bacteria; kingdom Pseudomonadati; phylum Pseudomonadota; class Gammaproteobacteria; order Pseudomonadales; family Pseudomonadaceae; genus Pseudomonas; species Pseudomonas sp. WS 5059. The sequence continues at coordinate 156,601 of NZ_JAAQWO010000004.1, forward strand.
GCAGGATCAAGGCCTGCTTGCCGTGGGCCAGGTGGCTGCGATTGAGCTTGGTGCTGATCTGCACCGTCAGGTCGCAGTTGCTCAAGGCCTGGAAGGTGCGAGGGCTGTCGGGCGTCGCTTGGGCGAAGTTGCCACCCAGGCCGATAAACACTTTGGCGCGGCCTTCGAGCATGGCGTGGATCGCTTCGACCACGTTATGCCCGTTGTCCCGGGGCACCTTGAACTGGAAGCGACGCTCCAGGGCATCCAGGAAGGCCACGGGTGGCCGTTCGTTGATCCCCATGGTGCGGTCGCCCTGCACGTTACTGTGGCCACGCACCGGACACAGGCCGGCACCGGGGCGGCCAATGTTGCCGCGCAGCAGCATCAGGTTGGCGATTTCCTGGATGGTCGGCACCGAGTGCCGATGCTGGGTGATGCCCATCGCCCAGCACATGATCACGTTCTTGCCTTTGGCGTACATGCGCGCCGCTTGCTCGATTTCCACCAGGCTCAGGCCGGATTGCTCGACGATTTCATCCCAGGAGGTGTCGTCGATCTTGGCCAGGTAATCCAGCACATTGATCGTGTGTTCATTGAGGAAGTCGTGGTCGAACACTGCCTCCTTGCCTTCGGCCTGGGCCTGGCGCTCCCACAGCAGCAGGAACTTGGCCATGCCGCGCAGGATCGCCATGTCGCCCCCCAGCGCCGGACGGAAATACGCGGTGTTGGTCGGCTTGTCGCCGTTGGTGAGCATTTCCAGCGGGTGCTGCGGGTGCTGGAAACGTTCCAGGCCACGCTCCTTGAGCGGGTTGATACACACCACCTGGGCGCCGCGCTTCACCGCTTCGCGCAGCGGTTCGAGCATGCGCGGGTGGTTGGTGCCGGGGTTCTGGCCCCAGACGAAAATCGCGTCGGCGTGCTCGAAATCATCAAACGTCACAGTGCCTTTGCCGACACCTACGCTTTGCGCCAGGGCCACGCCGCTGGCTTCGTGGCACATGTTCGAGCAGTCCGGGAAGTTGTTGGTGCCGTAGGCGCGCACGAACAACTGATACAGGTACGCCGCTTCATTGCTGGCCCGGCCCGAGGTATAGAACTCGGCCATGTCCGGGCTTGGCAGGGCTCGCAGGTGCTGGCCGATCAGGTCGAAGGCCGACTCCCAACTGATGGGTTTGTAGCGGTCGGTCTGGGCGTCATAGCTCATCGGCTCGGTCAGGCGGCCCTGGTATTCCAGCCAATAGTCGCTCTGCTCCAGCAGTGCGCTGACACTGTGTTTGGCGAAGAACGCCGCATCTACCCGGCGCTTGGTGGCTTCCCAGTTGACCGCCTTGGCGCCGTTCTCGCAGAACTTGACCATGCCGCTTTCCGGCGAGTCACCCCAGGCGCAACCTGGGCAGTCGAAGCCGCCGTTCTGGTTAGTCTTGAGCATCATGCGGATATTTTTCAGCGCGTTATCGCTGGTCAGCCACGCCTGCGCCACGCTGATCAGCGCGCCCCAGCCGCCAGCCGGGCCTTTATAGGGCTTGTAGCGCGGGGTCGGGGTTTGGTCGGCTTGGTGATGATTGCTCATGGCTGGTACTCCATCGCAGGGCTGTAGACCCGCGGCGCGCTTTTTTGCGGCAGGTGGATGAGATTGAGGTTGTGCCGGCGCGCCCATTGCAGGGCCAGGCCGGTGGGCGATGACAGGCTGACCAGGGTCTGGATGCCTGCGCGCAGGACTTTCTGGATCAATTCGAGACTGCAACGGCTGGTGACAATTGCCACGCCGCCTGCGGTCGGGATGCGCTGGCGGACCAGGGCGCCGATCAGTTTGTCGAGGGCGTTATGCCGGCCGATATCTTCGCGGCCCAGCAGCAGTTCGCCCTGGTTATCCATGAACACCGCCGCATGCACCGCGCCGCTGTACTGGCCCAGCGGCTGAAAGGCACTGATGCGCTGGCGTAAGCCCTCCAGCCAGGCAGCAGGCGGCAGCGGTGCGCCCGGCAGCACCTGAAGGTCCGGCAGCGCCTGCTCCAGGGCTTGCACGCCACACAGGCCGCAGCCGCTGGTGCCGGCCAGTTGCCTGCGCTGTTGCTTGAGGTTCCAGAAGGCGCGGCTGCAGATCTGTACCTGGGCGTACTGGGCCGATCCTGCGCCGCTCAGTTGCAGGTCATAGATATCGCTGATGTCGCTGATGATGCCGCTGCCCAGGCTGAAGCCGACGATAAAGTCTTCAAGATCGGTGGGCGTCACCAGCATTACCGCCTGGTTGATGTCGTTATAGGCAATCGCCAACGCGACTTCCTCGGCCAGCGCGGTGCTGGCCGATTCCGTATGGTCGAGGTTGCAGTATTGATAACTCTGGCTGGCGGCAGGCGCGGGCGTTGTCAGGGCGGGCGCCGCGCATGCTGGGCGCTGGGCGTTCATCAAGTCTAGTCACCGGCGAAGTGTTCAGAGTGAAGACTAGGCGCGACAAAGGGTCGCGTCTAATCGTCAGTACTGATCTACCGATAGATGACGTCGATCAAGGCTTTGCCAGCGATTACTGATAAAGCGCGAAACACGCCTCGGCCAACGCCGAGCGCGGCGCGCTGCGGCGCATGATCAGCCCCAGCTTGGCCAGGGTTTGCGCGTTTTCGATGGGTTGCAGGCGCAGGTGTTCGGTCAGGGCGTCGAGGCCGCCATCCAGCGGCATCACCGCACAACACAGGCCGCCGTGCACGGCCTGCAGCAACTGATGGACGGCATCGGTTTGCAGCAGAGGTTGCGGCGTCAGGCCCCGGCTGTGGAAGTTATGGTCGATGGACTGGCGAAAGTGCATGCCACTGGTGAGCATGCCCAGGGGCAGTTCGATCAGCGCCTCCCAGCTCAGGGGCTTTTCGCCGAAGCTGAAGAACCGTTGGTCGTACAGCAGGCCCATGCGGGTTTCTTCCAGGGCCAGGGAGTCAAAGCGCTCGGCGTCCAGGCGCTCGAGGTAGGACACGCCCAGGTCCAACCGATTGCTCGCCAGTTGTTCGAGGATTTGTTCGGAACTCAACGCTGATAACTCAAATCGCAGGCTGGGGTGTTGCTTGTGCAGTTGTTGCATCAAGGCCAGCGGATCAAAGCTCGACAGCGGCACCACGCCCAGGCGCAGTGTCCCCACCAGGTTGCCCCGGCAGGCGGCGGCTTCGGCCTGCAGGCCGTCGTAGGCTGCCAGCACCGTCCGCGCCCAGGCCAGCACCCGCTCGCCGGGGGCGGTAAAGCCCTCGAAACGCTGGCCGCGGTTGACCAGCGGTAGCTCCAGCTCTTCTTCCAGGCTGCGCAGGCGCATCGACAGGGTCGGCTGGGTAATGTGGCAGCGCGCGGCTGCCTGGCCGAAGTGACGGGTTTCGTCGAGGGCGATGAGGAATTTCAGCTGTTTGATGTCCATCTTCGCTCCGGGGCTCTTATTCCAATAGCGGGGGGATTCTAGCGCGTTTGCGTCATTGGTCGGGCTGGAACCAAGGTCTGTAAGACTGGTCTAGTCTTTGGCATCTGGAAACCTAATCCCAAGGAGAGCGCACTATGAGTCTTTTTAGCTTTATCAAAGAAGCCGGCGAGAAAATCGTTGATCTGTTGACGCCGGGTAATGCGAACGCGAGTGAACAGTTGAAGGATCACGTTGCCAAGGTCGGCCTGGGTAACCCGAATGTGCAGACCACGGTGGATGGCGACAAGGTGACGGTGACCGGTGAAGTCGCCACCCAGGAGGAGAAAGAGAAGATTCTGCTGGCGCTGGGCAATATTGCTGGCGTGGCTACCGTGGAAGATAAAATCACTGTGTCGGGCCCTGTTGTTGCGGCTGCCCGCTTTGTCGTGGTGAAAAAGGGCGACACTTTGAGCGCGATCGCCAAAATTGAGTACGGCGACGCCAACAAGTACAACAAAATCTTCGAGGCCAACAAGCCGCTGTTGTCGCACCCGGACAAAATCTACCCAGGGCAGACTCTGCGTATTCCTGAGTAATACCCAAGGCAACTAAATAATGTGGGAGCGGGCTTGCCCGCTCCCACAGGGGTGTTACACATAGTTTTAGAGCCCGCTGATCAATTCCCGGTAATCCCCGACCGCATCGAACTCCGCCGTATCCTTGGGCCCTTTGCGGCTGTCCGGCTGTTTGACCGCCAGCAAATGCCCCACCCCGAAATCCCGCGCACTGCGCAGAATCGGCAAGGTGTCGTCGATAAACAGGCTGCGCGCCGGGTCAAAATCGATATCCGCTTGCAGGGCGTCCCAGAACTGCGGGTTTTCCTTGGCAAAGCCATAGTCGTGGGAGCTGATCAGCCGCTCGAAATACGGCGCCAGCTCAATGCGTTCCAGCTTCAGCGACAGCGAGTCGCGGTGGGCGTTGGTGATCAGGATCACGCGCTTGCCAGCCTGTTTGATCGCCGCCAGAAAGGTATCGGCGTCCGGTCGCAGGGCGATCAGGTGGGCGGTTTCCAGCTTGAGTTCGCGCACCGGGATCTGCAGTTCGGCGCTCCAGAAATCCAGGCAATACCATTGCAACTGGCCAGCGTTACGCTCGAACAGCGGCTGCAACTCCATCTCGGCCATGGCCTGGCTCACCCCGTGCAGTTCGGCATAGCGCCGGGGCAGGTGTTCCATCCAGAAGTGGTTGTCGAAATGCAGGTCGAGCAAGGTGCCGTCCATGTCCAGCAAGACGGTATCGATATCAGACCAGGGCAGTGGCGGCATGGTGGGCTCTCAAGCAGGTAAGTAAATACATCCGACACAGACAATCGGAAAAGCCACGGTATAGTAACCCGATCACGCCAAGGAGCCCTTTATGCGCCAGAAACCCACCGTCCTCGCCCGCGAAATTGTCGCCAGTAGTCGTTTGTTCCGCGTGGAGCAAGTGCAGTTGCGCTTTTCCAATGGCGTTGAACGGACCTACGAGCGCCTGGTGGGCCGGGGTGCAGGGTATGGCGCGGTGATGATCGTGGCGATGATCGACGCTGACCACGCGCTGCTGGTGGAGGAATACTGCGGTGGCACGGATGAGTATGAACTGTCCTTGCCCAAGGGCCTGATCGAACCGGGCGAAGATGTGCTGGCGGCGGCAGACCGTGAACTCAAGGAAGAAGCAGGCTACGGCGCACGGCAGTTGGAGCACTTGACCGAGCTGTCCCTGTCCCCCGGCTATATGAGCCAGAAAATCCAGGTGGTGCTGGCCACCGAGCTGTACGAAGAACGCCTGGAGGGCGACGAGCCCGAGCCGATGCGCGTGGACCGGGTCAACCTGCGCGAACTGGCGCAACTGACGCAGAACCCGCAGTTCAGCGAAGGCCGTGCCCTCGCCGCGCTGTACCTGGTGCGGGACCTGCTGACCCAGCGCGGGGCCTACCAGCCATGAGCGAATTGTTCCTCGGCCACGCCTACATCGCCCCCGTGATTGAACTGGCTCGCCAGGCCGGCGAGGTCATCCTGCCGTATTGGCGCGCCGATGTGGCCGTGACAGCCAAGGCCGATGATTCGCCAGTCACCGCCGCCGACCTGGCCGCCCACCACCTGATTCTCGCCGGCCTCACCGCGCTGGACCCCAGCATCCCGGTGCTGTCGGAAGAAGATGCCGACATTGACCAGAGCGTGCGTGCCCGTTGGCAGCGCTGGTGGCTGGTGGACCCGCTGGATGGCACCAAGGAATTTATCAGCGGCAGTGAAGAATTCACCGTCAACATCGCCTTGATCGAACAGGGACGGGTGGTGTTCGGCGTGGTGTCGATGCCCACCAGTGGCCGCTGCTACTTCGGCGGCGCGGGCCTTGGGGCGTGGCGCTCCGACGTGAATGCCGCGCCCCGGCCGATCCAGGTGCGCCAGAAGCCAGTCGCAGGCGAAGCGTTCACCGTGGTCGCCAGCCGTCGCCATACCAGCCCCGAACAGGAGCGCTTGCTCGATGGGTTGAGCCAAGGGCTGGGGGAGTTGAAGCTGGCCAATATCGGCAGCTCGTTGAAGTTTTGCCTGTTGGCCGAAGGCAGCGCCGATTGTTATCCGCGCCTGGCGCCGACGTCGCAGTGGGACACCGCTGCGGCCCAGGGCGTGCTGGAAGGTGCGGGCGGCGAAGTGCTGGAATTGAATGGCCAGCCGTTCAGCTACCCGGCGCGCGAGTCGCTGCTGAACCCGTTCTTCCTGGCCTTGCCGGCCAAGGCCGCCTGGCGCGAGCGTTTGCTGGCCCTGGCAAGGTCATAAACCGCCGCGATCAAAAATGTGGGAGCGGGCTTGCTCGCGAAAGCGGTGTATCAGCCAATACAAGTGCTGACTGATACACCGCTTTCGCGAGCAAGCCCGCTCCCACATAAGCCCTGTGCCCACATTGTTTATGTGTTGCAGGTTTAGCGGTGCAACACGTACTGCCCGGTAAACGCCACCGCCTGCTCTTCACTGCCCTCATTCACAATCCACGTCTGCAGGGCCAGCCGTGCCCGGCCATGGCGCCGGTAGGTTGCCAAAAACCGCTTCCACACCTTGTCCTCCGGCGCCTGGCAAATCGCCGTGGCGTCCTGGGTGACAGGCAGCGGATAGCTGATCTGCCCTTCCTGAATCACGATGTGCCCGTCTTCAATCCCTTCCTCGCGCAGCTGTAGGTGCAGCCAGCCCCAGCCGGCCAAGACCGCGCCGCAATACAGGCTGCCGCCAAACATAGTGCTCTTGTGGTTGATATTGGCCTGCAACGGTAAGTGCAGGCGCAATTGCCGGTCCTGCCAGTCGAGCACCTTGAGGCCCATCTCCCGGGTCAGGGGGATGTCATGGTGCAGAATGGATTCCAGGTAACGGCTATCGCGGCTCATGGTGGTCTCTTGGCTGGTGGAAAGGGTCACTCGTCATCGGTGTGAGCGTTGCCGCTGTCGGCAAAGTTCAGCCCATGCTTGCGCAACTTGTCATGCAGGGTCTTGCGCGGCACCCCGAGGGCTTCGGCCAGGCTACGCACGGAGCTGTGGGGGCGACCAAGCTCGGCGGCGATCAGGGCTTTTTCAAAGTGCTCGACTTGCTCGCTCAAGCCCCCGGTAGACATCGGCACACCCGGCGCCGGGCCGTCCGGTGTGCTGTCCAGGGCCAGTTCCAGGCCGAGGGCGAAGCGTTCGGCGACGTTTTGCAACTCCCGCACGTTGCCCGGCCAGTTATGGCGCAACAGCATTGCCCGTTGGCCAGGCTGCAACTCATGCAGCGGCAGGCCGTGGCGGCTGCTGGCCTCGTCGGCGAAGTGCTGGAACAGCATCAAGGCATCTTCGCCACGCTCGCGCAGGGGCGGAATGCGCAGCGGCGCAACGTTCAGGCGGTAGTACAAGTCTGCGCGAAAGCGGCCCTGGTCGGCGGACTGGCGCAGGTCTTCCTTGGTCGCGGCGATGATGCGGATATCCAGGGGGATCTGCTGATTACCACCCAGGCGCTCGACCACGCGCTCCTGCAACAGGCGCAGCAACTTGACCTGTACATCCAGGCTCATGCTTTCGATTTCATCGAGGAACAACGTGCCGCCGTTGGCAAATTCGAACTTGCCGATCCGCCGCTTCTGCGCACCGGTAAAGGCCCCCGGTTCATGGCCGAACAGCTCGCTTTCGACCACGGACTCGGCCAGGGCGCCCGCGTTGATGGCGACAAACGGCCCGGTGCGGCGGTTCGACAGGTCGTGCAGGGCGCGTGCCACCACTTCCTTGCCGGCGCCGGTTTCACCAAGGATCAGCACATCGGCACGGGTCGCCGCCAGCGCGCCAATCTGCTCGCGCAGGCGCAGCATCGGCGCCGATTGCCCCACCAGGCGCGTGCTCAGTTGCTGGCGATCACTCAAGGCCAGGCGCAGGCTGCGGTTGTCCAGCACCAGCCGGCGCAGGGCCAGGGCGCGGCGCACGCTGTCGAGCAGGGCGTCGCTGGCGAAGGGCTTTTCGAGGAAGTCATAGGCGCCGGCGCGCATGGCCTGCACCGCCAGTGGCACATCGCCGTGGCCGGTGATCAGCAGCACCGGCAGCTCCGGGTCCTGGCTGTGAAGTTCAGTGAGCAGCTCCAGGCCGTCCATGCCGGGCATTCGGATGTCGCTGACCACCACCCCCGGCCAGTCCCGCGACAGGCGCGCCGTAAGGCCGGTGGCTTCGCCAAGGGGCAGGACTTTCAGCCCGGCCAGGTCCAGGGTCTGGCACAGGGCCTGACGCAGGTGTGGATCATCGTCGATCAACACCACCTGAATCTGGTTATCGATACTCATACACTGCGGTCCTCGGACGGTTGCAGACTGACGCCGGGGGCGCCGGCGCGCAGTTTCAAGGTTATCAGTGCGCCACCTTCCTTGTGGTTGGCAAACAGCAGTTCACCGCCAAAGGCGCGCATCAGGGTGTCACAGATGGCCAGGCCCAACCCCAGGCCCTGGGTGCGGGTCTTGGTGGTGTAGAAAGGCTCGCCGGCGCGACCCAGGGCTTCCATGCAGAACCCAGGCCCGTTGTCGCGGATGTACAGGTTGACGCCCTGCTCGGTGGATTCGGCACTCAGCCACAGTTTGCGCGGCGGGCCTTTTTCGGTCAGGGCGTCCAGGGCATTGGCCAACAGGTTGCCCAGCACCTGGCGCAGGCGGGTTTCGCCGGCCTCTACCCACAGGGATGCCTCTGGCAAGTCGCGGATCAGTTCCACTTCCATGGCCCGCCGGCGCTTGGCCAGCAATGCCAACGCGTCGTCCAGGGCCGGTTGCAGGGCCACGCTTTCCGGGGCATGCCGGTCGCGGCGGGCAAAGGCGCGCAAGTGGGCGATGATCGAGGCCATGCGCCCGGTCAATTCGCTGATCAGCTTGAGGTTGCCGCGGGCGTCGTCGGTGCGCTGGTGGTCGAGGAGAATCTCGGCGTTTTCTGCGTAACTGCGGATGGCGGCCAGGGGCTGGTTGAGCTCATGGCTGATGCTGGCCGACATGGTGCCCAGCGCCGACAGCTTGCCCGCCTGCACCAGGTCATCCTGGGCGCGCACCAGTTCCTGCTGGGCATTTTCGCGTTCCAGCACTTCCTGGCGCAGGCGGCGGTTGAGGCCTTCGAGGTCGCTGGTCCGTTCGGCCACGCGCATTTCCAGCTCGCGCCGGGCCTTGGCTTCAAAGGCGATGCGTTCCAGGTAATGACGACGGCGCTGCATCATCAGGCCGAGCAGCAGCATCAGCACCAGTAAGGTCGCGCCGCCCACGGCAACCACCGTGCGCACCGGGCGGTCGATCAAGGTGCGCGGGGCAAGGATCTCCACATTCCAGCCGGTTTCGGCAATTTCGGTGGATTGGCGCAGCCAGGCGCTGGAGCTGAAAACCAGCGGCTGCGGATCGCGGGTCGGATAGGGCTGGATCGCGATGATCGCCTGGCGCTCGGCCTCGGTCAGGGGCCGGGTCGCACGAAAACGCCATTGTGGGCGCGAGGTCAGGATCACCACGCCGTTGTGGTCGGTGACCAGCAATTGCTCGGGAGTCTGGCCCCAGAGGCTTTCGGTGTGGTCCAGGTCGACCTTGACCACCAGCACGCCGATCACATGTTCATCTTCACGCACCGCAGCGGCGAAGAAATACCCGCGCTTGGCCGAGGTGGTGCCCAGGCCGAAGAAGCGCCCCAGGCGCCCGGCCATGGCTTCGCTGAAATAAGGTCGAAAGGAAAAGTTGCGGCCGACGAAGCTGTCCTGTTTGTCCCAGTTCGAAGCGGCCAGGGTCTTGCCACGGGTGTCCATCAAGTACATCACTTCCACGCCCGCCTGGGCTGCCACCTCCTTGAGCAACTGGTTGGCCGCGACCAGGTTGGTGCTGACGTGGGGCGCTGCCAGGGCGGTACGCAGGGCCGGCAAGTCGCCAAGGATCTGCGGCAGTACTTCGTAGCGATGCAGGGTGCCCAGCAGGTTGGCGACGTACAGGTCGAGGGTCTGGCGGTTCTGCCCGGCCAGTTCGCTGCGATAGTAGCGCTCGGCCAGATGCTCCAGCGGCCACAGCAACGGCGCCAGGCACAGTGCCAGCAAGGCCAGGCTGCGCCAGCGGGGTCTTCGTGGAAGAGGTGGAGTCATGTAGGTCTGCGCCTGAGGGTACAGGCGCATTATGCCTAGTGCTGCTGTGCAAGACACTCGCGCAATGCTTCGCGCCACTGCGGTTGGCCGACTTGCCATTGTTGTTGCAGGCGGCTGCAATCCAGGCGCGAGTTCAACGGGCGCTTGGCGGGCGTTGGGTAGTCACTGGCGGGAATCCCTTCCAGCTCGGCGCACGCCTTGCCTTCGGCCAGCAGGTGCTCGCCAATGGCCTGGGCAAAGCCGAACCATGAGGTCTCGCCCTGGGCCGTCAGGTGATAGACACCCCAGTCTGCGGCCTGGCCGGCCTGCCAGCGCTCGATCAGGGCACGGGTGCTGTTGGCGATGGTCCCGGCCCAGGTCGGCGCGCCGATCTGGTCGGCGACGATGCGCATCTGCGGCTTTTCCTGGAGTAGGCGCTGCATGGTCAGCAGGAAGTTCTTGCCGTGGCTCGAATACACCCAGCTGGTACGCAGGATCAGGTACTGACCGCCCACCGCCGCAATGGCCTGCTCGCCCGCCAGCTTGCTCTGGCCGTAGACACCCAAGGGGTTGGGCACATCGTCTTCGGTGTAGGGCGCGGGCTTGCTGCCGTCGAACACATAGTCGGTGGAGTAGTGGATCAACGGAATGCCCAGGGCCTTGGCTTCTTCGGCGAGGATGCCGGGCGCCGTGGCATTGATCGCGAAGGCTACATCGGGCTCGTTCTCGGCCTGGTCGACAGCGGTATGCGCCGCCGCGTTGATGATCAGCCCCGGGCGATGGCTGCGTACCTGTTGGCGGATCTGCTCGGGGTTGGCCAGGTCGAGCTGGTCGCGACCGAGCACGACCAGTTCACCCAGGCCCTGGAGCCGCTGTTGCAGTTCACGGGAAACCTGGCCGTGCTGGCCGGTGATGAGGATTTTCAACGGTGTCCCGCTCCCAGTCATTTGGTTTCCCCGGCGAGGGTGAACAGGTACTGGCCATAGCCTGTCTTGCCAAAGTATTTGGCCCGCTCAAGCAAATGGTCGCGATCGATCCAACCGTTCTCGTAGGCGATTTCTTCGAGGCAAGCCACTTTCAGGCCCTGCCGATGCTCAATGGTCTGAACATAGATCGAGGCTTCCAGCAGGCTGTCATGGGTGCCGGTATCGAGCCAGGCAAAACCACGGCCGAAACGCTCGACATGCAGGTCGCCACGCTTGAGGTAGGCATTGTTGACGTCGGTGATTTCAAGTTCGCCGCGTGGCGATGGCTGGACGGCCTTGGCGATCTTGACCACATCGTTGTCATAGAAGTACAGGCCGGTCACGGCATAGCTGGACTTGGGCTTGGCGGGTTTTTCCTCGATGGAAAGGGCGCGGCCTTCACCATCGAAATCAATCACCCCGAAGCGCTCCGGATCCTTGACCCAGTAGCCGAACACTGTGGCGCCGGTTGGGCGTTTGGCAGCGGTGCGCAGTTGCTCGCTGAAGTGTTGGCCGTGGAAAATGTTGTCACCCAGGATCAGGCATACCGGGTCATTGCCGATGAACGCTTCGCCGATCAGGAAGGCTTGCGCCAAGCCGTCTGGCGAAGGCTGCTCTGCGTAGCTGATCTGCACGCCGAACTGGCTGCCGTCGCCCAGCAGGTTGCGGTATTGCGGCAAGTCCACGGGCGTGGAGATCACGAGGATCTCCTTGATTCCGGCGAGCATCAGCACGGAAATCGGGTAGTAGATCATCGGTTTGTCGTACACCGGCAGCAACTGCTTGGAAACCCCCAGGGTAATGGGGTGCAGGCGCGTCCCGGAGCCACCGGCCAGTACGATTCCCTTCATCATGCAATCAGGTCCTTCGCATCGGTGTTGCCGAGGCGCTCGCCCTGATAACTGCCGTCCTGGACCCGGCGGCACCATTGCAGGTTATCGAGGTACCACTGCACGGTCTTGCGCAGTCCGGTCTCGAAGGTTTCTTCCGGGACCCAACCCAGCTCGCGCTCGATCTTGCTGGCGTCGATGGCGTAGCGCTGGTCATGGCCTGGGCGATCCTTGACGAAGGTGATCAGGTCGCTGAACTGGGCAACGCCGGCCGGACGCTGTGGCGCCAGCTCTTCGAGCAGCGCACAGATGCCACGCACCACGTCGATGTTCTTCTGCTCGTTGTGCCCGCCGATGTTGTAGGTCTCGCCCACCACACCTTCGGTGACCACTTTGAGCAGCGCACGGGCGTGGTCTTCGACATACAGCCAGTCGCGCACTTGCAGGCCATCGCCATATACCGGCAGCGGCTTGCCTGCCAAGGCATTGAGGATCACCAGCGGGATCAACTTCTCGGGGAAGTGGAACGGCCCGTAGTTGTTCGAGCAGTTGGTCAGCAGTACCGGCAAGCCATAGGTACGCTGCCAGGCGCGGACCAGGTGGTCGGACGCCGCCTTGCTCGCGGAATAAGGCGAACTTGGCGCGTAAGGCGTGGTTTCGGTGAACAGGTCATCCACGCCATGCAGGTCGCCATACACTTCGTCGGTGGAGATGTGATGGAAGCGGAAGGCGCTCTTGGCCGGCTCTGCCAGCTGTTGCCAGTAGGCACGAGTGGCTTCAAGCAGGCTGTAGGTGCCGACGATGTTGGTCTGGATAAAGTCCGACGGCCCGTCGATGGAGCGGTCGACATGGGACTCGGCCGCCAGGTGCATGATGGCCTGGGGCTGGAAACGCGCCAGCACTGCGCTGACGGTGGCCTGGTCGATGATATCGGCCTGGACGAACTCATAGCGGCTGTTGGTCGCGATGCTGGTCAGCGACTCAAGATTGCCGGCGTAGGTCAGTTTGTCGAGGTTGAGAACTTCATGTTCAGTGTTTTGAATCAAATGGCGGATCAGTGCGGAACCGATAAAACCGGCGCCACCGGTAACAAGAATACGCATGTCGAGAGGCCTTTTCCTTAGACGGACATTGAGCGAATGGGGCATAGCTTGCGGGCTTGCGATGGGGCGTGCAAGGGGCGGTGGTCAGATTGGCCCAGCTTGCGTGCTTTAAAGAAGACAATCTCAATGGGGTCGGGGTTGCATCTGACCTATTAACAATGGCGATATAAGCGCCCAACAAAAAACCAGGGACCGTCACATGCTGCTCGATACATTGATCCATCGCACCCGTTTGCCGTGCCCGCAGGTCAGCGCGGAGCAAGCCTTGCAGTTGCTTGAGCAGCATTACGGCCTCAGCGGCACCCTGCAGTCCCTGGGCAGCCAGCAAGACCTCAATTACCGCGTTGACAGCGATCGTGGCCGCTTCGTCCTGAAAATCTGCCGGGGCGAGTACGCCGCCGTTGAGCTGCACGCCCAGCACGCCGCTCTTGCGCACTTGCAGGCACACGCCGGCGTCCGGGTGCCCAAGGTCATCAGCACCCTCGGTGGCGAGCAACTACTGAGCGTGACGCTGGCCGGGCAGGCCTTGCACCTGCGGTTGCTGGACTATATCGAAGGCCAGCCGCTGACCCACCTGCCGCATCTGGGCCGCGCGTTGATCACAGGTTTTGGCCGGCTGTGCGGGCAGATGAGCCAGGCATTGGCCGGTTTTGCGCACGCGGGCCTGGAGCGCACCCTGCAATGGGACCCGCGCCATGCCCGGGAGCTGATCAGCCATTTATTGTCGACGCTCGACAACCTGCCGCAGCGCGCGGCCCTGGAGCGGGTCGCGGTAGAGGTCGAGCAGCGCCTGCGGCCCTTGGTCGATCAGTTGCCCTGGCAGGCCGTGCATATGGATATCACCGACGACAATGTGGTGTGGCAGCGCGATGCCGAGCGGCATTGGCAAGTACAGGGTGTCATTGATTTCGGCGACCTGGTGCACACCTGGCGGATTGCGGACTTGTCGGTGACCTGTGCCGCTTTGCTGCACCACGCCGAGGGCGACCCGTTTGCGATCTTGCCGGCGATCCGGGCCTGTCACGCGTTGACCCCTTTGCAACCCCAGGAATTGCAGGCGCTGTGGCCGCTGATCGTGGCCCGTGCGGCGGTCCTGGTGCTGAGCAGTGAACAGCAGCAGCGCCTGGACCCGGATAACACCTACCTGTTGAAGAATGCCGAGCACGAGTGGGAAATCTTCCAGGTTGCCACCTCGGTGCCGTTTGAGTTGATGGAGGCGGCGATCCAGGTGTGCGTCGGTGCAACCCCCAAACCAGTGGCCAGCGAAGGCTTCGCCCCGCTGCTGCCGGGGTTGGTGGGGCGCGAGTTCGCGCTGATTGACCTGGGTGTGCTCAGTGAGCATTTCGAAGCCGGAAACTGGGAAACCCCTGGCATCGACCAACATTTATTGCAGCAGGCCGCAACGGTGCATGGCTTGGCGGCCAGTCGTTATGGTCAGTATCGCTTGTCCCGCACGCGTCCCGACTGCGCGAGCGAACCGCAAACGTTCGCCCTGCACGTTGAACTGTATGTGCCCCAGGGCAGTGTCGTAGAGGCGCCGTTCGCCGGCATCCTGCGCAGCACTGCCGATGGCGTATTAAGTCTGCATAGCGCGCAACTGAATGTACGGCTGCTGGGCCTGAAAAATGCCTTGCAACCCGGCGCCGCGGTGCTCAAGGGCCAGGTCCTGGGGGAGGCGGGCGGGGCATTGACCGTGCAACTGTGCCGGGTTGACCTTGATCCGCCATTGTTCTGTACGCCGTCCCGCGCTGCGGCCTGGCAGGTGTTGTGCCCCTCGCCGGCGACACTGCTGGGCCTTGCCTGTGACGCCGAGCCGGAGCTGGATCCAGAAGCCTTGCTGGCCCGACGCGACGCCAGCTTTGCGCGCTCGCAAAAGCACTATTACGTCGACCCGCCGCGCATCGAACGCGGCTGGCGCAACCATCTGATCGACATGCAGGGCCGCTCGTATCTGGACATGCTCAACAATGTCGCGGTGCTGGGCCACGGCCATCCACGCATGGCCCAGGTGGCGGCGCGGCAGTGGTCGCTGCTCAATACCAACTCGCGCTTTCATTACGCCGCGATTGCAGAGTTCTCCGAGCGGCTGCTGGCGCTGGCGCCCGAGTCCATGGACCGGGTGTTCCTGGTCAACAGTGGCACCGAAGCCAACGACCTGGCGATCCGCCTGGCCTGGGCCTACAGCGGCGGGCGCGACATGCTCAGTGTGCTGGAGGCCTATCACGGCTGGTCGGTGGCCGCCGATGCGGTGTCCACCTCGATCGCCGACAACCCTCAGGCCTTGAGCAGCCGGCCGGATTGGGTGCACCCGGTGACCGCACCCAATACCTATCGCGGTCAATTCCGTGGCCCGCACAGTGCGCCGGATTACGTGCGCAGCGTGGAGCACAACCTGGCGAAAATCGCCGCCAGCCAGCGCCAGTTGGCGGGTTTTATCTGCGAGCCGGTGTATGGCAATGCCGGTGGCATCTCCCTGCCGCCGGGCTATTTGCAGCAGGTGTATGCCCTGGTGCGTGCCCAGGGTGGGGTGTGCATCGCCGATGAAGTGCAGGTCGGCTACGGCCGCATGGGCCACTTCTTCTGGGGTTTTGAAGAACAGGGCGTGGTGCCGGACATCATCACCATGGCCAAGGGCATGGGTAACGGCCAGCCCCTTGGCGCCGTGATTACCCGCCGGGAAATCGCCGAAGCGCTGGAGGCCGAAGGGTATTTCTTCTCGTCCTCGGGGGGCAGCCCGGTGAGTTGCCGGATTGGCATGGCGGTGCTGGATGTGATGGAGCAAGAAAAGCTTTGGGAAAACGCCCAGGTGGTCGGCGGGCACTTCAAGGCGCGGCTCGAGGCGTTGATCGAGCGCCATCCCCTGGTGGGGGCGGTGCATGGCTCGGGCTTTTATCTGGGACTGGAGTTGGTGCGCGACCGCCAGACCCTGGAGCCGGCGACGCAAGAAACCGCCAAGCTGTGTGATCGCTTGCGTGAGCTGGGGATTTTCATGCAGCCGACCGGGGACTATCTGAACATCCTCAAGATCAAGCCGCCGATGGTCACGTCTAAACGCAGTGTGGATTTCTTTGTCGACATGTTGTCGAAGGTGTTGGATGAAGGGTTGTAGACACCTTTCTATGAGTTGAAATGAGATCACCACTGTGGGAGCGGGCTTGCTCGCGAAAGCGGTGTATCAGTGACAGATTTGTAGACAGACACACCGCTTTCGCGAGCAAGCCCGCTCCCACAAGGGTGATGGGGTTTCAGACGTTAACCCGATTGTTATCGGGAATATTTTGAGTTTTTTAGACGGTTGGATGTTTGCAAGCTTTAAAAGCCGATTTTTATCCGCTATAAAGTCGTCCAGCATTCCCCTTTCTGTCATCGGCCCCGGTTATCCTGGCCGCTGACCACCGCCCAGGAGATGATTCATGAGCCGTATCGTTACCGTCGCCGCTACCCAGATGGCTTGTTCCTGGGACCTCGAAGCCAATATCGAGACCGCTGAAAAGCTGGTCCGTGAGGCCGCAGCCAAAGGCGCGCAGATCATCCTGATCCAGGAACTGTTCGAAAGCCCGTACTTCTGCCAGAAGCCAAACCCGGACTATCTGCAACTGGCAACCCCGGTTGCAGAAAACGTGGCCATCAAGCACTTCCAGAAAATCGCCAAGGAACTGCAAGTGGTGCTGCCGATCAGCTTCTTCGAGCTGGCCGGCCGTGCGCGGTTCAACAGCATCGCGATCATCGACGCGGACGGCTCCAACCTCGGGATTTATCGTAAAAGCCACATCCCGGATGGCCCTGGCTACCACGAAAAGTACTACTTCAACCCGGGCGATACCGGCTTCAAAGTGTGGAACACCCGCTACGCGAAAATCGGCGTGGGCATCTGCTGGGACCAGTGGTTCCCGGAATGCGCCCGCAGCATGGCGTTGCAAGGCGCGGAGATCCTGTTCTACCCGACCGCCATCGGCAGCGAGCCACACGACAAGACCATCTCGTCCCGTGACCACTGGCAGCGCGTGCAACAAGGCCATGCCGGCGCCAACCTGATGCCGCTGATCGCCAGCAACCGCATCGGCAACGAAGAGCAGGACGGCTACGACATCGACTTCTACGGCTCGTCGTTCATTGCCAACCAGTTCGGCGAAAAAGTCGAAGAGCTCAACGAAACCGAAGAAGGCATCCTGGTGCACAGCTTCGACCTCGATGAACTGGAGCACATCCGCAGCGCGTGGGGCTCGTTCCGTGACCGCCGGCCGAACCTGTACGGCGCGCTCAAGACCCTCGACGGTTCCCTGGAGTCCTGATCGCCATGACCACTTTGCACAGCACGCCTCGCGCTGACGGCTTCTATATGCCAGCCGAGTGGGCACCCCAGACCCAGACCTGGATGATCTGGCCCGAGCGCCCGGACAACTGGCGCCTGGGCGGCAAACCGGCGCAGGCGGCCCACGTGGCAGTGGCCAAGGCCATTGCGCGTTTTGAGCCGGTGACGGTTGCGGTTTCCGCCGGTCAGTACGAAAACGCCCGGGCGCGCCTGGATGTGCCGAATATCCGGGTGGTGGAGATGTCCAGCGACGATGCGTGGGTACGCGACAGCGGGCCGACCTTCGTGATCAATGACCACGGCGAAGTCCGTGGCGTGAATTGGGACTTCAATGCCTGGGGCGGGTTTGACGGTGGCCTGTATGCGCCGTGGAACCGCGACTCCCAGGTGGGCGGCAAGATCCTCGAGATCGAGCGCAGCCCGCGTTATCGCACCGAGGGTTTTGTGCTCGAAGGCGGTTCGATTCACGTCGACGGTGAAGGCACCCTGATCACTACCGAGGAATGTCTGCTCAATCGCAATCGCAACCCCCATCTGGGCCGCGAAGAGATCGAAGCGGTCCTGAGCGCCAACCTGGCTGTGGATAAGATCATCTGGCTGCCCGACGGTCTGTTCAACGACGAAACCGACGGCCATGTGGATAACTTCTGCTGCTACGTGCGCCCGGGTGAAGTGTTGCTGGCCTGGACGGACGATCCGCAAGACCCGAACTATGCACGCTGCCATGCTGCCATGGACGTGCTGCAAAACAGCACCGACGCCAAGGGCCGCGCGTTTACCGTGCATAAAATGCCGATCCCGGGGCCGTTGTACGCCACTGAGGAAGAATGCGCCGGTGTCGACCCGGTGGACGGTTCCCAGGAGCGTAATCCGACCGTGCGTCTGGCCGGTTCCTACGTCAACTTTCTGATCGTCAACGGCGGCATTATCGCGCCGAGTTTTGATGACCCGCTGGACAGCCGCGCCCAGGAAATCCTCCAGGGCCTGTTCCCGCAGCATGAAGTGGTGATGGTGCCGGGCCGTGAACTGTTACTGGGTGGCGGCAATATCCATTGCCTGACTCAACAACAGCCCGCGCCGCACAAAAACTGAGTGCAGTTGTAACAGGCAATTTCGCTGCACCTCGGCTGATTGCCGGCAAGTGCGCCGGGTAATAACAGCAAGCCCATGGCCCGTCGGGGTCGTGGGCTTTTTTGTGTCCGCAGGCCTATAAACCGGACGCTTTGGCACAGCTCTTGTATCGGCGTTGTGACAGTGATCGGGGTTTGTGACTGCGCAGTTCTGTCATAAACCTTGAGTAAGTTAGCCGCTCAAGCAGTAGGAGAGAGCGCTGAAATGAACGCCGATATCAACCTGGTCTATACACGCGCGCCCCATCCTTCGGTCGTGCGAGGTGACGCGATTCACACGCTGGCACTTTGGTTGAAGGCAAACGGCTCGCGCCGGATCCGGCAGGCGGATCCACGCAGGGTGATGAGTGAGCGCTACCCGCTGGGGTTGTTCAGTGAGGATGAAGTGCAGGTGCTGTGCGAATTGATCCAGGACTGACGGACGCTGATATCCAAATGTGGGAGAGGGCTTGCCCGCGATAGCAGTGTGTCAGTTGATGCATATGTGACTGATACACCGCTATCGCGGGCAAGCCCGCTCCCACAGGAACTGCATGTGGCTTAGAAGTTGTACGTCCCCGTCACCACCAGGCTGCGCGGCTCACCAAACTGGATCTGGTTGGCGCTGGTCGCCGACGCGTAGTACGTCTTGTCGCTGATGTTGTTCAGCGCCGCCTTCACATCCCAGTCCTTGTGCCGGAACCCGGCCAGGGCGTCCCAGCGGCCATAGCCCGGCAACACCACGGTGTTGGCGTTATCGGCATAACGATCACCCACCAGGGTCAGGCCGGTTTCGGCGTACCAGCCCATCTCCGGTTTCCAGGTGACGAACAGGCTGGCGTTGCGCTTGGCCACGTCGCTGATACGCTTGCCTTCAAAGCCATTGTTGTCCTTCACCACCTTGGCATCCTGCACGCCGACACCACCGCGCACATACCAGTTGCCGACGATTTTGCCGGTGGTGGTCAGCTCGATACCACGGGAACGCTGGAGGCCGCTGAGCAGGGTGACCAGCGGGTTCTCCGGGTCGCGGGTGCGGCGGTTGTACAGCTCCAGTTCATACACGGCGAGGGTGGTGCTCAGGCGGTCGTCGAGCCAGTCGCTCTTGACCCCGATTTCCTTTTGCTTGGTCAGCTCGGGGCTCAGGTCGTTGGCATTGCCCGGCGCATTCGGGGTGATGCCTATCAGGCCACCGCCGGTGGGGGAAAACGTCTTGCTCCAGGACGCGTAGAACGAATGGTTCTCCACCGGCGTCCACACCACGCCCAGCCGTGGGCTGGTGTTGTGGCTGTCGACGGGTTGCCGGATATTGGTGATCTTATTGGTGGTTTCTACTTCAAAACGGTCGTAGCGCAAACCGGCGAGTACTTGCCACTGATCGTTCAGGCGCAGTTGGTCCTGCACATACAGCCCCTGGCTTTCGACTTCGGTGTGGTTGTTGCTGGAGATCCTCATCGGCCCGGTATGGCTCAGGTGCCGGTTGGGGTGGTTCAGATCGAGGCCGGGCACTGTTGCCGTTACCGCGCTGTACAACTTCGGATCACGGCGCTGGCTGCCCAGCTCCACGCCGGTCAGCAGGCGGTGTTCCAGGCCAAAGGTATTGAAGCCCCCTTCGAGCTCGACGTTATTGAATACGTTGCGCGTCGTCAGGTCCTGCTGCCAGCGCTGGCGCCCGACGGTGTTGGTCTTGGGGTCGTAGCCGGTCAGGTAGGTGTTGTCGAAATCACTGTCGAGCTTGAACACACCCAGGGTGTGACGCAGTTGCCAGCTGTCGTTGAGTTCATAGGCGAGCTTGGAGCGCAGGGACTGGGTGGTGTCGTCGATATAGTCCCGTGGGTCGCCGTAGGTAGTGTCGCGGCTCACATCGGCCGGGCGCCCGCGCACGCCAGGGATGCCCCGGTCCGGGGTGCGGTCGTAGCGGCTGTATTCGTATTGCACCAGCCAGTTCAGTTGCGGGGTCAGTTGCCAGCTCATCGACGGGGCGAATAATTTACGGTTGCCGCTGATGCCATCGCGAAAGCTATCGGTGTCTTCGTTACCCATGTTCAGGCGCAGGCTGATGTTCTCGGTCGGGTCGGCGCTCAAGTCGGTGTACAGGCTGCGCAGCCCGTTCGTGCCGCCCTGGGCCTCGATGCTGGAGGCGCGCCCGGCCTGGGGCAGCTTGCTGACGCGGTTGACGATCCCGCCTTGGCCACCACGCCCGTACAACACGGCGGCGGGGCCCTTGAGCACATCGATGCGCTCGATGTTGTGCAGGTCGCGCACGTATTGGCTGTCGTCGCGGATGCCATCGAGGTAGAAGTCGCTGCTGGCCTCGAAGCCGCGGATGCGCAAGCTGTCGAAGCGTGTGTCGGCGCCGCTGCTGACGTTGGGGATGCCACTCAGGGCCTGGCCCAGGTCGTTGGTGCCGTAGGCGCGCAGGTTCTCGGTCTTTACCGAGTCGATCGCCTGGGGCACGTAGCGCACCGGCGTGCTTGTGCGCGTGGCGGTGTTGGTGTCTTTGACGCGCGGGTCGTCTTCGTCAGCTTCGGCGCTGATGGCGGTGGCGGGCAGGGTGGTCGCGGCGCAGGCAAATCCGGCGCACAGCAGTGCAGAAAGCCCAAGGGTCATGGGCGTCAGGCGAGAGGCAGGCATCTAGGGGCGCATCCGTAAGAGGGAGGGTAAATAATGCGCGAATGATAATGCTTGCTATTTGCGCGCGTGATTTATTCTTACGCTGCCTGCTCGGGCATTTGTTACAAAATGTGTTTTCGAGGGAATTTTACGCATCAATGGAAAATGCGTTACCCACCAGCGGCTTATTCACACGATGAATTGGCCGAGCGTATATATCGCGTAAATAATGGCTAAATAATATCGCTTAGACTTTTTTTGCCTAAATACAGACGATTCACTAAATTGACACGCGGTTCAGGGCGCGGATAGGATTCGCCTCAACGCCTGTGGCTAACCGCCATGACTTCTCTATAAAAAAGGCCCGCGGCATATTCGGTCGTCCGCGGGCCTTTTTTTATCCGGGGAAAGTCGATACCAAAAAAGCCAAATGGAGCCAGGTGTCACAGCGCGTACTCAACCAGTAATAAGGAATAAAAAAATGTTGAATAAACGGATGGGTCTGATTGCTCTGGGGATTTTGAGCGCTACTCAGGCAATGGCAAACGACCAGGAGCAATCCAAAGGCTTCGTGGAAGACAGCCACTTGAACATCGCGGCGCGTAATGCGTATATCAGCCGCGACTACAAAGACGGTGGTAAAGATAAAGCCGAGTGGGGCCAAGGCTTCATCGGTAAGTTCGAGTCCGGCTTCACCCAAGGCACCGTTGGTGTGGGTGTGGACGTGATCGGCCAATACGCCATCCGTCTGGACGGTGGTAAAGGTCGCAGCGGCGCTGGCGGCATCAACTTCTTCAAGCAAGGCGACAGCGGCGCGGCACCACACGACCTGGCCAAGGGCGGCGCAGCCGTCAAGGCACGCATCTCCAACACTGTGCTGAAGTACGGTGACCAGATGCCAGCCGTGCCGGTCCTGCAGTACGACAACTCCCGTCTGTTGTCGGAAACCTACACCGGTACCTCGATCGTCTCCAAAGAGATCAAGGGTCTGGAGCTGCAAGGTGGTTACTTCACCAAGGAAGCCCAAAAAGGCGCCGAAGGCACCGACAGCGGCAACCTGAAAAACATCGCCTACCTGGGCGGTAGCTACAAATTCACCGAAAGCCTGTCGGCCGCGCTGTACGCATCCGACATGGAAGACGTGCTGAAGAAGCAATACGTCAACGTCAACTACGTGCTGGCCCTGCCACAAGAGCAGTCGCTGACTTTTGACTTCAACGGCTACAAGACCAAGCTGGACAAGAGCTTCGCCCAGCTGACCCAAGGTGATGCTGACGCCCGCGACAACAAGATCTGGAGCCTGGGCGCCACTTGGGCCTTCGGTCCGCACAGCCTGACCCTGGCTCACCAGCGCAGCACCGGTGACACCGGCTACATGTACGGCGGCTACCGTAACAACACCAAGGGTAGTGGTATCGGCGACGGTGGTAACACCATCCTGCTGGCCAACTCCTACTGGTCTGACTTCAACGGTAAAGACGAGCGCTCCTGGCAGGTCGGCTACGGCATTGACTTCAGCACCTTCGGCGTACCGGGCCTGACCTACAACATCGCTTACGTGCGTGGCACCAACATCGACGACGGTAGCAACCGTGGCGATGGCACCGAGCGTGAAATCTTCAACCAGTTCAAGTACGTAGTACAGAGCGGCCCGGCTAAAGACCTGAGCCTGCGTGCCCGTGCCTCCTGGTTGCGTGTTTCGACCAACGCCAACAACTACAACGTTGGTGGTAACGAAATCCGCCTGTTCGCCGACTACCCGATCAACGTGTTCTAAGATCGTGCGTCGTGCCTGATACCAGGCAATAAAAAACCCCGACTTGTCGGGGTTTTTTTATGGCTGCCTAAACCCTACGCCTTGACCTGCGCCAACTTCTGGCAGTTGGCCTTGCGCGCCGGGTACTGCCCGCATTTGCGCAACACGCTTTGCACCTGCTGGGTGTTCTGCAGTTGCTGGTTGGCCAATAGCTTCTCGGTGATAAACAGCTCCTCCGAACCCAGGTGACGCTCGGCCGTGTCGATCATTGCCAGGGCGGCCTTGCCGTCGCCGCGCTTGAGGTAGTAGCTGATCATCAAGTCATAGGTCGAAGGCCCGGCCAGGGACCAGTCCTTGATCGCCTGCAATTCTTTGAGGGCATCGGCATTTCTACCCTGGGCCAGGCGCACGGCGTAGGCGGTGCGGCGGATGTTCGGCTGGTCCTTGACCGGCGAGCTCAAGGCGCGCCGGATAAACGCATCGGCCTCGGGCACCTTGTTTTTGGCCAGGGCGGCGGTGGCGGCGTAGGCGTCCTTGTAACCCTGCATGGCCTTGGCCACAGGCGCGGCGTCACGCACCTTCGGCCAGCTCGTGGTGTTGACCCGGGCGCGGCGCTCCTTGCGGTACTCGCGTTGCAGGTATTGGCGCAGCTCGGTGTCCCGGTCGATGGCGGACATGTGGGAGCGGTTGAAGTAATCGGTGGTGGCGGTGATGGTATTGGTCAGGCCGTCCTTGACCAGCACGTCCAGCTCCTTGGTAAAGCGGTCGAGGTTGAACTGCTGCAATGAATCTTGCATCGCGTCCTTGCGGGCGGTGAGAAAGCCCGTCAGCAGCGGCTTTTGCTTGCCTTGGAAATCATTCAGGCGCTCCAGGCTGTGGGTGGCCGCACGGGGCGCGTAGCCGGCCCGGATCATCAGGTCGGTGCCGAGCAAATCTGCCTGGTCTTCCTGGCTGCGGCCCCAGGCAGTACTCCAGACGTTGTCGGAAAAACTGTTGGCCAGCGAGGTATACAACACGGTATTGCCGATGGTTTTTTGCGTGCCGGCCGGGTCCTTGCTGAACAGTTTCATGGTGCCCGAACTGCGGTCCACCCCGGTGTTGGCCGCCACGGTTGCCAGGGCCACGGTGGAGGCCACGGTGGTGAACATGTCCTTCTGCTGTTGGAAGGCAGCGGCACGATCATGGTGGTGCAGCAGCACGTGGCTCATTTCGTGGCCGAGCATGGCGGCGATTTCGTCTTCGCTGCCGACGTTCTCCAGCATGCCCAGGGGCACGAAGATATTGCCGTACGGGTCCGCCGACGGTCCGAAGCTGTAGCTGTCGGTGATCTTCACCTGCAACAGCGGCAACTGCCCCGGCCAGCCCTTGGACAGGCGCGTGACGATGCCCTGCAAGTACACCTGCAACATCGGGATATCCACCAGGTTCTGCTGGCGCGCCTCGGCCGCAGGCACGGTGCGCCCGTCGTAACTCAAGCGCTGCTGGCCCGCGCGTTGCGGGTCGAGCTTGTAGTACTGGCGCACGTCGGCGTTGTCCACGTAGTGGCCTTCGACGCGCGACTGGGTCGACGGCCCCACCAGGTTCAGAAACGCCTGGTCTGCACCCTTCAAGGTGGCGCAGCCGCTGAGCAATGCACTGGCCAGCAATAGATATCCCTTCACCGCGGTACTCCCTTATTGATTGCAGCCGGCACCGTAGCCGAGGGTGGACTTGTTGTTACTGTCCTTGGCCAGGCTTTGGGGCATGAGCTGGCACGGCAGCTTTGTGACATTCAGGGGCGGGTCGATTCGCAGGTCCCTGGTGTCCAGCCAGACTTTCTGCCCAGCCAGCTCCACCAGGACCAACTCCAGCTCCTTGTTGAGTTGCAACACCTGAACGGGTTGCTTGGGTGTGTCTTTGCGGGCGATTTCCCGCAGCAGCTTGCCCTGCTCGTCCACCACCTCCACCGGGTCGGCCAGGAATTCCTTGATGACGTGGGTTTCGGCCAGCACACCCTGGCTGTAGAGCGCGGCGAGTAACACGATGAGGATTCTGTTCATCCTTGGTTTCCTTGAGTGAGACGACATGGCGGCACCCTCAGCGGCCACGGTCGAAGAAAGCTTCGATCCGCTCGCTGAACAGCGCCAATGACAACAAAACAATCCCCAGTACGTTGACCAGGGTGATGTGGTTCAGATACAGCACCCCGCACACCACCAGCAGCATCAGCATCACCAAACCCCACGACGGATAGGGCGAGGTGAAGAAGCGGATCTCCTGCCTGCGCCAGCGAGTCCAGGTATGCAGGCCGGCCAGACGCCGGGCATGCAGGGCCTTGAGCACGATAATCAGCGCCAGCAGCCCAAGCTCCAGCACGTCCACCCAGTGCAGGTTCCAACCGGGGAAATTGGCCGGCTCGCGCTCGTAATCCATGCCCTTGTTGATCAGGTTGTCCAAGGCCATGGCATGCAGGTAAACCCCAGGAATCAGGCCATGCACGGGTGATTGCACCACGTCGCCGGTTGAGGTGATGCTGGCCCCGACCATCACCAGCCGATCGCGCAGCAACCCGGCCACCAGCGCCTGATCCTCCGGCGAACTGACCTCCAGGTCGCTGGCCGACAAGGTCAGGCTATAAGGGCAGCGGGCCTGGGCTGAGTCGTCCAGTTTCCAGAACACCGCCTGGAGCAACTGCGCCACCCAATCCAGTACAAAGTTGCGCGGCGCTGCGCAGTGGCGAATATCGGCGATCTGTGCCTGCTCGGGCGCCAGCTTCAAGCCCCACTGCACGGCGATTGGCTGCAAGCGTGAGGCCGCCTCGGCATCTTCGGGCAGACCCGTGCAGTGAGCGTCCTTGCAGAATTGGCGGTACATCGCCAGGGCTGGGGTTTCCATCACCCCCAGGGCGGTCGGCATCGCCAGCGGGTACTTGTCGTCCACACCGTCCCAGACCACCAGCCCCGGCTGGCTGAACGCGGCAAACTGCTCGAGGGTATTGGCCTGCCCATTCTCGCCCCGCGTCACCCCGGTATTGGCCAGCAGCAGGGGAATGCCCCGGCGCTGATAGCGCTCGAACACATTCGCCAACAACTGGCTGCCGCGCGTCGGATCGCCCAGGGAGTGATCGTGGCTGTACAGCAAATCCACAAACACCGCCTTGGGTTTGTAGGCCAGCAAGCGCTTGAACAACTTGCTCTGCTCGCTATACGGCATCGGCCACGAGGTGTTGTTGCGCATCAGGTAGGCGTCGTCGATCAACACCACGGTGATATGTTGCTGGCCGGTGCCGGGGTAATTGCTGGAGAACATCCGGTTGAGCCACTGGGCGGATGCCTTGTCACTGGAACTGGCCAGGCCGAAGGGGTCGAGCACCGCTAGCAACACGATAAAAAACGCGAGCAAATATCGACGACGATTAAAAAGCGGGGGGTTCTTCGACATCCATGTCTCGATAAAAAACGGCGGGTGCTGTTGGGGGCAGGTTTCCCGCAGCGAATGCATGGGGTTTTAAAGGACGGGGAGGGGGGTGTCAATTAGAAATATGGCTAAGTGCCATCTGGCGCCCGCCGCCCTCGGCATCAAGCGGCAGATGACGTCCCCGCCGGGCGCGATTTCACCAGCCCCACGGCCAATGCAGACAAAATCAGCGCAATCGAGATCCCCTCGTTGAGATCGACCCGATGCCCCAGCAACAGCATGGAACCGGTGACGCCAAACACCGGGATCAGCAGCGACAACGGCGCCACCTTGGAGACCGGGTACTCGCGCAGCAGCAGGTTCCAGCCCCAGTAACAAAAGTGCGTGGCCGCATACACCTGGAACAACAGCGAGAACACCGTTAGCCACTCCATATGGGTGACCAGCGCAGTGAACGGCGCCGATCCATGGGCCAGCCACGTCAGCAGCAGCAACGGAAGCGGCGGGAACAGGCTGGCCCACACCACAAAGGCAAACATCTCGCGCACTTTTGATTGCTTGATGATGACGTTGCCCACACTCCAACTGAACGCACTTACCAGCAGCAGGCCGTAACCCAGGGTTGTCGCCTCGCCCGGACTGCCGGCGATAATGCCGATCAGTCCTACAGCCGCCAGCCCCACTCCGAGGATCTGGCCGACGCTCAGTTGCTCGCGAAACAACAACACTCCCCAACCCAGGGTAAAAAAGGCACTGAACTGGATCAACAAGGCTGCCGTACCTGGCGGCACACCCCATTCAATCCCCAGGTTGATCAAGGCCCACATCGCCACCCCGAAGATCAAGCCATAGGCCACCAGCCACTTCATCGCCACCGCCGGACGCCGCACAAAAAACACCCACGGCAACGCCGCCAGCGTAAAGCGCAGGGCGGTCAGCAACAGCGGATCGATCCCCGCCAGCCCCAGCTTGGTAATCGGAAAATTCAGCCCCCAGACAGCCGTCACCAACACGGCCAGGGCCAAGTGTTTCTTTTGCATAGTGTTCTGATTCCTGTGTGCGTCAGCCAAGGCGCAACTATGCGCAATAGGTGAGCTGGCTCGCTTGCACTATCAGGTCATAAATCATTAAATTCGGGCCATGCGCGAAACTGACATCGACCCTTACGAAAACACCCCCCGCGACGCCGTGGTCACCGCCAACGACTATGCCGACGGCCAGCACTTTGCGTTGCATACCCATCGGCGCGGGCAATTCGCCTACGCCGCCTGCGGCGTGATCACCGTCTTCACCCAACAGGGCAACTGGGTGGTGCCACCCCACCGTGCCATCTGGGTCCCGGCGGGCGTGCCCCACGAAATGAGCATGAGCGGCCCGGTGACCATGCTCAACACCTACATCCGCACCCACGCCGCAACCCGCCTCAACCTGCCCGCGCAGTGCCAGGTGTTCGGCGTATCAACGCTGCTGCGCGAACTGCTGAGCCGCGCCATCGATGTACCGGCGCTGTACGAAAAGGACCATCTGCACGGCCGCCTGATGACCCTGCTGCTCGACGAAATAGCCGACATGCGCCCCCTGTCACTCAACGCCCCACTTCCCAACGACCCCCGGCTGGCCGACATCTGCCGCCACCTGCTGGAACAGCCATCACTGGAAACCAGCATCGACGACATGACCCAACGCCTCGGCATGAGCCGCCGCACCTTCACCCGCTTGTTTCGCCAGCAGACGGGCATCAGCTTTGTGGAATGGCGCCAGCAAGCGTGCCTGTTGGCGGCGGTGGTTAGGTTGGGGAATGGAGAGTCGGTGACGCGGGTGGCGATTGATTTGGGGTACAGCAGCTCGAGTGCGTTTACGAGTGTTTTCAGGCGGGTGTTGGGGGAGGTGCCGAGTCGGTATTTTGCGAAGAACGTGCCTTGAGATATCACGCCTGTCAAGCGCGACAATACCGTGCGCAAGCAGGGTATTGTCGTTTTCAACGGCTGCGCCTTACATGCTCCACCTCATGGTCACCGCCACGTTACGTGGGTCGCCAAAGAGGTTCGCGCCGGCAGGGTTACTGATGCTTTGGTAGTAGCGCTTGTCGAACACGTTGTTGAGGTTGGCTTGTACCTTGAGGTTTTTGTTCACGTTGTAGCCAGTCATCAGGTCGAAGATGCTGTAGCCGCCCTGAGTAACGCCGAACGAGGTATAGGTGCTGCTCTGGCTGCGCAATGAACCGCCAATGGACCATTTTTCCAGGTCGCCCGGCAGTTGGTAAGTGGTGGACAGTTTGAGCAAGTTGTACGGCGTGTCGCTGTCGAAGCGGCCGCTGCCGCCCTTGACGTTCTTGGCGGCGGCATAGGTGTAGCCGGCCGAGGCCTGCCAGCCACGAGCGAGCATGCCCTGCAGCTCCATGTCGACACCTTTGGTCTGCACTTCACCGGACGCTACTGAGCAAGACGCGACCCCCGGCAAGCACGTGTCCAGGCTTTGGGCGCGGTTCTCCTGAGTCAGCTGGAAATAGGCCACGCTGGCGTTCAAGGCACCCTCGAAGTATTCGCCTTTGATCCCGACCTCACGGTTGGTGCCCGTGACTGGCGGCAGCAGGCTGCCGTAGTAATTCACGTTGGCCTGGGGCTGGAAGATTTTTGTCCAACTGGTGTACACCGAGTAGGTGTCGTTGATGTCGTAGATCAGGCCGGCATAGGGGGTGTATTCGCGCGTAGCCTTGTAGTCGGCGCCGAACGTGTATTCACCGGAAATAGTGTTCTGTTCGTACTCGTACCAATCCAGGCGTGAGCCGAGGATCAGTTTCAAGTCATCGCGCAGGTGCAAGCGCGTGGTGGCGTATGTGCTGTACTGATCGACCTGGCCTTTGCGCGACCAGTTGTAGTTGATGGTGGGTTTATCCACGCCGTGATAGTCGAAATGGGACGGGTCGAGCACGACGTTCGGGTCGTTGAGGAAGCCGCCGCCGGGACCATCGTCGGTGTTATCGGTGCGATAGCTGGCGCCAAGCACCAGTTCGTGGGTGGCGCCGAAGAGGATGAAGGGCCCGGAAACGTAGCTGTCGACGCTTTTTTGCGTGTGTTGGTAGGTGTATCGGCCCACGTTCAGGTTCAGTTGGTCGGCTGCCGGGTCCAGTCGGTAGAAACTGGTGCCGAGCATGTCCAGGTCGCCTCGCAACCAGGTGGTGTTCAGGCGCAGTTTCCAGTCGTTGTCAAAACGGTGTTCGAGTTCGGCAAAGGCACTGGTGTTTTTCTTGTTCCAGTAGGTCCACTTCGGGCTCATGCGCGTCGAACGGGAGATGGGCAGGAACGTGCCATTGGCTTTGGTTGGTATGCCCGACCAGTCGGCCCCTGGGTTGTCTTCGCGGTTGTAGTACGCGCCCAGGGTCAGGGTAGTGGCTTCGCTCAGGTCAAATTCAGTGATGCCGTACAGCAACTGGCGCTTGCTGCTGTAGCCATCGGTAAAGCTGTCTTTGTCCTGAAAGGCGCCGACCACACGCCCCCTGATCGAGCCGCTGGAATTGAGTGCGCTGCTGGCATCGAGTTCGGTGCGGTAGTTGTCCCACGAACCGGCACCTACGGTCACCGATACTTGTGGCTCGACGGTCGGGCGTTTGCGGATCAGGTTGAGCGTGCCGGACGGGTTGCCGGCACCGATCATCAGGCCCGACGCACCGCGCACCACCTCGACCCGGTCGAACATCGCCATTGTCGAGGTGCCGAGAGTGTCGGTGTCATATGCCACGGGTAGGCCATCGATCATGATGTTGTCGATGGCCGAGCCACGCGAGTAGAACTGCGGGCGTTCGCCGCCGGTCTTGCGCATGGTCAGGCCCGGGGTGTAGGTCGAAATGTCCTCCAGGGACTGCATGTTCTGATCATCCATGCGCTGGCGGGTGATGACCGTTACTGACTGCGGCGTCTCGCGCATCGAGGTGGCCAGTTTGGTCGCGGTGCTCATGGAACCTGTGGTGTAGGAACCGGTACCTTCGGTCATTGCGTCCAGGCTCTGCCCTGAGATGCTGGTTGTGCCGAGTAGCACCGCTGACTCGTTATTGCCAGCAATTAACACAAAGCCCCCGTTGCCTTGGCGTTGCGCCAGTAATCCGCTGTTTTCCAACAAGCGCGATAGCCCTTCCTCGATGCTGTAGGTGCCAGTAAGGCCCGCGGTAGAAAGGCGGCGTGTTTGCTCGGTGTCGAATGAAATAGTGACCCCTGCTTGCACCCCAAACCGGGTCAGGGCGCTACCCAGCGGGCCTGCAGGAATCTGGTAAGTCTTTAGGCTCTGGGCCAGCACCGGCAGCGGCATCAGTGCCAAACCCGGCAACCCGGCGAGGGACATGCCAAATACTGCAAAGCGTATGGCGCACGTTATCTTGGGAGTGACATTGAGGGGGAGCGGGAGCATTCGTTGATCCTTGCGTTGTCATGGCAGAAACCCGCTGTTATCGCGGCTTATGTCATTGACGGATGAGAATCAAAATCAGCAAGGTCGTTGGGCAAGAATCAACACCAGGGGATTATGCCGGCTCGATGCTGACCCAATACCGGGTCAGATAGCTCACCTTAACGGGTAGGGTTTTGCTCAAGTTTTCCAACACCGTATCGGTGTCATCGATACGGAACGCGCCCGAGATACTCATGCCCCGTACAGACGCGGCACAGCGCAATACGCCTGGACGATAGCGACCCAGCTCTTCGATAAAGTCTCCCAGGCGCCAGTCATCCACACTCAACATCCCCTGGACCCACGCAGTTGAGCCCGCGGGTAATGGGCGCACCTTGTGGACTTCATCGCGACTGAAAGCCACTTGCTGCCCGGCTTCCAGGCGCAGCGTCCGCTCGACATGCTGACTTGGGCATACCTGCACAGCCGATTGCAGTACGCCGACGAGTGTTTGCTCAGGCAATTGACGGACGCTGAACCGGGTACCCAGCGCGCGTACGCTGCCCTCGCCGGTTTGAACGATAAACGGACGCAGGGCGGGGTCTTTGGCGGTCTGAACCTCAATCTCACCACTGTATAGCTGGATCACGCGCTGTTTTGAGTCAAAGCGGACATCCAGGGCGGTGCCGGCATTCAGTTCCAACTGCGAGCCATCGTCAAGCTGCAGCGTGCGACGCTCACGGGTCCCGGTGCGTTGTTGAGCGAGCATCGAGCGGTACGGTATCTGGTCCGCCGCCATCCAAGTACAGCCGCCAGCGGCCACCAGCATGCCAAGCAGTTTCAGAACATCACGGCGCTGTGTCTTCGCTGCGTCCAGGCTGGAGAGGGCGGCTCGCCTGGGCATCAACGCCCATTGCCGTTGAAGCGTTTCGACCCTTTCCCAGGCTTGCGAGTGCAGTGGGTCGGACGTTATCCAAGCCTGCCAGGCCTGGGTTCTGGCTTCATTGACCGTACCGTCATTGAGTTGCACGTACCAGGTAGCCGCAGCCTCAAGCGTCTTGAGATCCAGAGAGGGGGTCATCAACTGTCGACCAGCAACAGGCAACGGGTCATGGCACGAATCAAGTGATTTTTGACCGTCGTCACTGACACCTCGAATCGCTCAGCAGCTGCAACATAGCTAAGCCCTTCCAGTTGCACGGCGAGAAAAATCTCCCGAGTCCTGGTGCCCAACTCATCGAGCAGGCTATCGACGGCAACCAGCATTTCGATGATCGACAACCGTATCTCTGGTGAGACATCCACAGGTTCTGGCCTTTGAGCCAGCGCGTGCAGATAAGCCTGCTCAATAGTGCGGCGGCGGGCCTTATCGATCAGAAGAGAACGCGCAATGGCACTGAGATAACCTCGAGGCTCGCGGATCGGCGCGTCATTGCGGGCCGTCATGACCCGCACAAACGTGTCCTGAGCCAGATCCGAAGCATCGGCGGCATTGCCCAGGCGGACTCGCAACCAGCCTTTCAGCCAGCTGTTGTGTTCGCTATACAGCTGATGAAGAGCTGATTGATCAAGCGCTGACATGAGCGTGCCACCGATGCGTAAATGGTAATCGCTCTCATTGTCGTGATGGCATGATTTTTATGCAAGAGACTTTTCTGCGCCAGGGAGGGAAAGGTGTGGACATTTTGTGGGGGGCACAAACCCGAACCCCAGAAACAACAAAGCCCCCACATTTCTGTGGGGGCTTTGTTTTGTATGGTGCGGCACGAGGAGTCGAACCCGTGACCTACTGATTATGTTTGCATCGTGGCTTCCCGTTATCGTCCCGTAGGTTCCTCCTCGGGCCGCCAGCCTTGTTCGAGCTTCTCTATAGGAACGCTGACTCGCTTCAAGAACATCACTCGCAACGACGTGATTGCGGCTTGGCTCATGAACCCGGAGCTGGCGGGGTGCATGCCCGAGAATGCAGCGAGGTTTGGGGATTTGGAGAAGATTGATCGGGTGTATATGAATAATGAGATACGGCCGATCAGGTAGTTGCTTCTACAGCTTAATACTGCATTGCGTCGTGACCGATGTGTGGCATGGAGTCTTTAAGTAGATTTGGATTCATGGCGGCTTCCAGCGATAACATTTTGGCTGCGTTCAAGGGGGGCGAATAGCGAATCCGACATTGACGCGGAACAGCTTCGGTTAGCTAAGGAGTAACGCATAACGGGGGCAGATCTGTTAATGGGTTTTATACTATTTAATTTTTAAGCGTTTGTATGAGTGTAATCGTTTTGATGGTAGATATTTTTTACGCAGTTGCTATCTGGTCTTGCGAAGTAATGCCTAATTGGCATGATTTTATTTTTTTTGAAAAATATCTAGCTTGAGGTGGTTTTTGGTCATTTTTGCTTGAAACGAACTCGAAACCAGTCGCAGTACGTTATTGCTAAGGGGAATAACGTATATCGTGAAATTGTATTTGTACCTGTTAGATTTGACAGTAGTAGTGGGCCTGATATTGGATTATTTTTCAATTTCATTTGTTTGAATGGAGGCGTCTCTTATGGGCTCTGTAGCGGTTTTGCATATTTATCTCGGTGTTGGAAGGTATAGCCTACTGGATACATACAACAAGGCGAATAACAATCTCAAATCGTTGGGGATCATAGGTAAGATTGACAAGGTTTTCAGGGACGCTGAAGGAGCGGTTTTTTCTTCTATGGTAAAAGAAGTCCAGACGGGTAAGTTTGGTGGGGGGGTAAGTATGAGGTGATAAATCGGGATGGCGAAATAGTCAATTGGGAAGTGTTCAAGAGTAATGACTCCAATAATACTTTGCAATACATCTCTGGTCTGATCGGGAGTAAAGTTGGTGTGTGGATCGGGGGTGAAGTACTTGTGGTGAATGAAAATGGAATTGTATTGCTTATGAGCTGTCCTGATAATATTAACTCGGGCGCCTATTTTGTCGATGGCACTTTTTATGCAAATCACGGTGACTTTGTTAAGTGGAGAGACTCATTTGTCGGCGTTACGTAATGGTGACGTATCAATTTGTCGTCGCCTCAATAGAGAACGGTGTAGAGCAGGAGGCTAGATTCTGGCGGCGCCTGATACAGAGTTTTGGGCGCCGATCAGGCCTAGTTACAGCGGGTTGTGGGCGCTCGAGGGGATAGGCTACAGCGCCGGTCAAAGGGTTGGTGACGCTCGATATCGGCTACAACGACAGCACGCTGCAGCGTCACTTCATTGGCTACGTCGAACGCTCCACCACGGCCAGCAGCACCCTGCAGGTGCTGTTCTGCCGCGAACTGGCGGCAATCCTGGCCAACCCGCTGCCGCTAAACCTGCGCCACGTTGATCTGCGCGCCATCCTGGTCGAGATCAGTCAGCACACCGGCCTGCGCTTTCGCGTGCCAGACAAGCCCTACGCCGGGGTCAAGGCGCCGTTCTTCTACAGCCTGGCCTGGGTATTCAACATCCCCGACTTCATCTGGCAGCAGCAGGGTGATGGGGAGGTGTTCGTGGGCAGTTGGGCTGACAGCTTCTTTGGCGTTCGCCCGCCGTTGCAGCTGCCGGCGGAACTGTTCGACGACTACCCGGGCAACCAGAGCGCAATGATTGCGGCCCTTCCCGGGTTGCGACCAGGTGCAACGATCAACCACGGCGAGCGCATCACCAGTGTGGCCCTCGTCGATAACCAGGTGGTCATCCGATGGCCGACGCAATCAAGCGCAGCGTAGAACGACAATTCCCTGAACTCACCGGCGGATATCACCTGCCCTGTTTTGTCAGGTTCTGACAGTTCGCTGACAGCTTTCTGACAGTGATGCAAAACGCTGAAAGGCTTGAAATACAAGGGTTACAGAGTAGATGAATATAAATCTGACAAATCTGACAGGCTTTTAAGGGGTCAACCTTAATTTTTTTTCGCTTCGCATAAGGGGTGTTTGGTCATACGCGTACACATCGCACAGGCTCTAAACATTCGGCCTATCACACCGCGACACTTCCACTTTCACCCCCCAGCTACTGAGCTGAGAGCAACCCGTTCTGTGCCTTTTGATGGCCACGGGAGCGCTTGTTACGTCGCTTGTTACGTATTGCGCAAAAACAAAGGGCCTGCATCGCTGCAAGCCCTTGTTTTAAATGGTGCCGGCACCAGGAGTCGAACCCGGGACCTACTGATTACAAGTCAGTTGCTCTACCAACTGAGCTATACCGGCGTGTTAGGGCGACGATTATAGCGATTGGAAAGGTTCTGTAAACCCCTGAATTCTGACTATTTTTCAGTGCGTGGTTTTTTCGCTGGCAGTCGCACGCTCCAGCGGTTTCACAAAGGGTGATGAGGGCCGATGGCGAGGCCTGAGGCTTGATACGCAGAAGGTATCAAACCGCCCCGTGATCAGTATTAAACAACGCCGTTGTTCATTGCTAAGTTGAGGTGGCACTCAATGAGGAAAAGCCAATGAATTTCGCAGGAAAAACCGCCGTTATCACCGGCGCTGGCCGTGGTTTGGGTTTTGTCTACGCACAAGCGCTGGCCCAGCGCGGGGCCAATGTGGTGATCAGTGATATCGGCGCCGATAACCTCGGTTCGGGAAGCGATGCCTCCATCGCCCTGGACGCGGCACGCCGCCTTGAGGCCGAGGGTTTGAGCGCGGTTGCTCATCAGGGGGACTTGTCCAGCGAGCAAGGCTGTCGGCAGTTGGTCGAGACGGCCATCGCGGCGTTTGGGCAGCTCGACATCCTGATTCATAACGCCGGCTGGGTGGGTTATCAATCCATTGAGGAGGCGGACGCGGCGTTTATCGGGCGTGCGCTGGATATCAATGTCTATGCGCCCATATGGCTATGCAAACATGCCTGGAAACACCTCAAGCAATCCACCGCTGCGCGGGTGGTGCTGACGTCTTCTGATCGGGCGATGTACCAGCAATATGCCCAGTCCGGGTTGGTGGCCTATGCGGCGGGGAAGATGGCGCAGTTGGGCATCATGAATGCCTTGAGTATGGAAGGCGCAAACGCCGGGATTCTGGTGAATGCGGTGTCGCCGGTGGCCAAGACGCGCATGTGGGGTGTTGAGGGTGAGCCGGGCAATCTCAAGCCAGAGTGGGTAGCGCCGGGGGTGGTGTTCCTGGCGTCGGAGCGCTGCCAGGACACCGGCTATGTTCTGCGCGCCAGCAATGGTCAATTTACTGCGACGCGGTTTGTCGAGAATCCGGGGGTGGATTATCCCGTTGACCTGGCGCGGGTCAGGGCCTCCAGTGCCGAGCAGGTTGCGCAGCAGTGGGAGCGGATAAAGGGTTGTCATTAAATTGACTTTTAACCGCTCGTCGAAATTGCTGCGCTAAAAAACACCAAAATAATGACACCCACCTACTCCTGTCACACACTGCTTGAACAACAAGTGCACCCATGTCCTAAAAGAGGTGCCGTGACAAAGGAGGGTGGTCTGTGAGCCATGCCGACGAACGTTTTGCCAAGAATCTTGCCAGTCATGATCACCCGATGACGTCGACGCTGCAGTTCTTCGAAGATACCCCCATCGACGATGCGCCTTCCTCCATTGAGCAACCCCAACCAACCGCCATGCCGGCCTGTCGCGCGCAGGTTGTGGCGTTGGTGTCGGGCAATGGCGGCGTAGGGCGCAGCACCCTGGCGACGGCATTGGGCAGTGGTTTGCAACGCCTGGGGCGCGCAGTGACGGTGCTGGAACTGGACCCACAAAACGCCCTGCACCTGCACTTTGGCCTGCCCCACGACACCCCGGGAATCGGGCGTGCCAGCCTGTGCAAGCAACCCTGGGGGCCGATCGCCCAACCCGGCTTTTGTGGCTGTCGGGTAGTGGTCTTTGGCGAGACCGACCTGCAACAGCAGGAAGACCTGCAACGCTGGCTCAAGCAGGACCCGCAGTGGCTGGCGCAGCACTTGTCGCGCCTGGGCTTGAGTGAGCAGGCCACGGTCATCATCGACACCCCCGCCGGCAATAACGTCTACCTGCACCAGGCATTGCACGTCGCCGACAGGGTGGTGGTGGTTGCCCTGGCAGACGCGGCGTCGCTGGGTGCGCTGGAGCAGATGCAGCGGTTGCTGGCGCCGTATCTTGCGCGCCCGTCGGCACCGCGTTGCCATGTGTTCGTCAACCAGTTGGATGAGGGCAGTGCCTTCAGCCTGGATATGCTGGACGTATTCAAGCAGCGCCTCGGGGAGGATGGCCTGGAGGTGATCCATCGCGACCCGCAGATCAGCGAGGCGCTGGCCTTTGGCGAGGACCCCCTGGATAACGAGGCGGTGAGCCTGGCCTGTGACGATATCCATGGGCTGTGCCAGTTGCTGGATAGCCCGCCAAACGTGCCCTGACCCACGCCTTATACGGTTAACCGCAGATGCTTATGCACAATCTGTTGGTCGGACAGGTGTTGAAACAGTCATTTTGTGGAGCTGTTCTCATTACGCTGCAACTGCCTGTTTTTCGTGCGTTTTATTTTATGAACAAAAAATGATCAGTCAGGATTTTGGCCTATGGCGCCCGCTTTTACGGCGTCCTACAGAATTTCATCAACAGAGTTATCCACAGGGCTTGCTGCCCTTTGATCGCGCTCGGCGAGCACCATCAGGTTGCGCGGTGTCAGGCACGATTCGCAGAAGCGACCGACTAGAGCCTTGTAGCCGTTTTCTTGCAGGAACAATGCCCGATCCAGCACCAGCCACAATTCCAGCGGGCGGCGAAATAGGCCACGTACCAGTTCCAGGTTTCGTACATGGGCCAGGCGTTGCCAGCCGTGCCGTTCCAGGGTTGCCCAATCCTGCTGCCCTGTGGATAAACCCTTGAGCGCCGCCAGGTGTTGGCAGTAATCAGCGAAGGGCCGGTGCAGCCATTCGCTGGGCAACGAAGGCGTGGGCAGGTACTCGTCACACCCGCGCAGTAGCCGCTGCAACTGATCGAAACCCAGGCGCCGGGCCATGGAGGTGTCGCGTTGCAGGCGCACCCGCAAGCCTGCGGTGACGGTTTCGCTCAGGGGCAGGCCGAGGTCTTCGCGCGATAAACGCAGCGCCGAAGCACGAGCCGGGGCCGACAGCGCCTGGTACTGCTCGCTACTGATGCGGTTGTAACAGCAGGGCGCCACGGCCAGGTGCTGGCAGCCGGCGGCGCTGGCCAATTGCAGCAGGCGTACGTGCAGATCGCCACAGGCATGCAGGGCCACCGGGGTGTGTTTATCGGTGAGTTGCTGCACAGCGCTTTCAGCCATCACATCTTGCTGGAGGTGGCGGGCGGGCATTTGATGACGGTCGCTGAGGATTTGGCCTGCGCCGATCAGCGCCGGATCGTACTCCAGGCAGGTCAGGCTTTGCCCCGGTTGCAGCAGCCGCCGGCCAAGGTGGCCTTTGCCGGCGCACCAATCGAGCCAATGGGTGGGGCGCTCGGCAAACTGCAAGGCGGCGCCAAACGCCTCGATCTGCTGCCATTTGCGCCCCGGTACATCCACATTCAGGCGCGACGACGGCGCATGCAGCGCGCTCGACGGTAGCTTATCCACAGCACTGAGACGCGCCGCCAGCTGCGCCCATTGGGGAAACGGCGCCGGGGCCTGTAGTTCGGTGGGCAGGTTATGGCTGCTTTCGGCCTCTGCCAGCGAGCGCTGGCGCAGCCATTGGGCCAGCGCTGGATGCTGGGCTTCCCAAGGCAATTGCAGATGGGTGAAGGGCCGTGGTCGCCACAGCCCTTGATGTTCGGTGAGGAACGCATCCAGCGCGAGAAAACGGGCCAGCAGTCGCTCGCCCGTCAACCCGCTGTCAGCGTCCCTGGCAGGCATCGACCCGCAACCAGCGTTCCAGCAGCTTGAAGCCGCGCACCAGCACATAGGCCATCAGCAGGTAGAACATGCCGGCGGCAAAGAAGATCTCCACCGGCAGGTAGGTGCGGGCAATGATGGTGCGGGCCATGCCGGTCAATTCCAGCAAGGTCACGGTACTGGCCAGGGCGCTGGCCTTGAGCATCAGGATCACTTCGTTGCTGTAGGCCGGCAGGCCGATGCGCGCGGCGCGCGGCAGGATGATGTAGAACAGCGCCTTGGGCTTGGACATGCCCAGCGCCCGCGCCGCTTCGATTTCACCGGGCGGGATGGCCTGGATCGCGCCGCGCAGGATCTCGGCGATGTAGGCGGCGGTGTGCAGGGTCATGGTGACGGTGGCGCACCAGAACGGGTCCCGCAGGTAGGGCCACAGGGCGCTCTCGCGCACGGCGTCGAACTGCGCCAGGCCGTAGTAGACCAAAAACAGCTGCACCAGCAGCGGCGTGCCACGGAAGAAGAAGATGTAGCAGTAAGGCAGGGTGCGCACGTACCACAGTCGCGAAGAACGGGCGATGCCCAGGGGGATCGCCAGCAACAGCCCGGCGATCACCGCGATGGCCACCAGTTCCAGGGTCAGGGTCGCGCCCTGGGCCAGTCGTGGCAGCCACTTGATGATCACGGCCCAGTTCAGGCCCAGGTCGAAATGCGCCAGCCAGCTATAGTCGCCGTTCATTGCGTGCTCCTCGCAAAGCCGCGAGCGGCGCGTTTTTCCAGGAAGTACATGCCGGCCATGGCCAGGACGGTAAGGCCCAGGTACATGAAGGCTGCGACCATGAAGAAGGTGAACGGCTGCTTGGTGACGGTCACGCCGATTTGCGCGTGGCGCATGATTTCTTCCAGGCCGATCACCGAGACCAGTGCGGTGTCCTTCATCAGGATCATGAACAGGTTGCCCAGGCCCGGCAGGGCGATGCGCCACATCTGCGGCATGATCAACCGGGTGAAGATACGCAGCTTCGACAGGCCCAGGGCAATGCCCGCTTCACGGTGGCCCTTGGGGATCGCCAGGATCGCGCCACGGAACACTTCGGTGGCATAGGCGCCAAAGCACAGGCCCAGGGCAATCACGCCGGCAGCGAAGGCGCTGAGCGACAGGTCGGGGTTACCGAAAAACTCCCCGAGGGCCCGCATCATATTGACCGTGCCGAAATAAATCAGCAGCACCCACAGCAGTTCGGGAATGCCCCGGACAATGGTCGAGTAAGCGCCGCCAAGCCATTGCAGGAACTTGTACGGGGAAGTCTTGGCCAGGGCGCCGGCCAGGCCGAGCACCAGCCCCAGGCATAACGCCGTGAGTGCCAGTTTGACGGTCATCAGCGCGCCGGCAGCGAGTGCGGGGCCGAATCCGTAGAGATCGAAATTCATGGTTTTTTCATATCGCGCAAGGCTTGCGAAAAACCGGCGCGCTCAACGGAGCGCGCCGGTCTGGCCAATCAGGATCATTCGATGCTGAAAGGGAAGTACTTGTCGTTGATCTTCTTGTAGGTGCCGTCGGCCTTGATTTCCGCCAGGGCCTTGTTCAGGCGCTCGCGCAGTGGGTCGCCTTTACGCACGGCGATGCCGATCTTGTCGCTTTCTACAACCGGGTCGCCTTTGAACTCATAGGCCAGACCGTCTTTGCTCTTGAGCCACTCGTATTGCACGTACTTGTCGGCGAGCATCCCGTCCAGGCGGCCGGACGTCAGGTCGAGGTAGGCGTTTTCCTGGGTGTCATAGAGCTTGGCGGTGGTGTCTGGCAGTTTGTCTTCCAGGTAGGTACCGGCCAATGTCGCACGCTGGGCACCGATGATCTTGCCCTTGAGGTAGTCGGCGTCGGTCTTGAAGTCTTTGATGGACTTGGCCGCGATGAATTGCAGCTTGTTGGAGTAGTACGGGTCGGTGAAGTCAACGGCTTGCTTGCGCTCGTCGGTGATCGACAGCGACGACACCAGGAAGTCGAACTTCTTGGCGTTCAGGGCCGGGATGATGCCGTCCCAGTCCGAGACATACACTTCGCACTTCTCGACTTTCATCTTGGCGCACAGGGCGTCGCCGATGTCTTTGTCGAAGCCGACAACGTTGCCGCTGGCGTCTTTATTGTTGAAGGGCGGGTAGGCCGCCTCGATCCCCATTTTCAAAGTCTCGGCCATGGCCGTGGCGCTGAATGCCATGGAAACGGCGGCGGCCAGGAGGAATTTTTTATAGTTCTGCATGCATGTTGCTCCGTTAGCGGTTGCTGGACATGAATTGTTTGCAGCGCGCCGAAAGCGGGTTGTCAAACACCTGCTGTGGCGATCCTTGCTCTTCGACCAGACCCTGGTGGAGGAACACCACTTCGCTGGACACTTGGCGGGCAAAGCCCATTTCGTGGGTGACCAGCAGCATGGTGCGGCCTTCTTCGGCCAGCGCGCGGATCACATTAAGTACTTCCTGAACCATTTCCGGGTCAAGTGCCGAAGTGGGCTCATCGAACAGAATGACTTTAGGCTGCATCGCCAGGGTGCGGGCGATGGCGGCGCGTTGCTGCTGGCCGCCAGACAATTGCGCCGGGTAGGCGTGGCGCTTGTCGCCAATGCCGACCTTGGCCAGCAGCGCCTCGGCCACTTCGATGGCTTCGGCCTTGCTCTGGCCGAGCACGCGGCGTGGGGCCTCGATGATGTTGTCGAGGATGCTCATGTGCGGCCAGAGGTTGAAGTTCTGGAAGACAAAACCGATTTCGCTGCGCAGGCGATTGATCTGCTTGCCGTCGGCGGCCATCAGCTCGCCGTTTTTCGCGGCCTTGAGCTTGAGCTCTTCGCCGGCCACCAGGATCTGGCCCTGGTGCGGGTTTTCCAGCAGGTTGATGCAGCGCAGGAAGGTGGACTTGCCGGAACCGGACGAACCCAGGATCGAGATCACATCGCCGTCGCGAGCGGTCAGCGAGATGCCTTTAAGCACCTCCAGCTCACCATAGCGTTTATGCAAGTTGCGGATTTCAAGCGCGGGCGCGGCCAAAGCCATGTGCGGTCCTCATTGTGTTCATTGCGTTCCTGCTGTTGGGTCGCCTTCCTGGCGTGGCGCCAAGCTAGCATAGCGTCCGGATGACAGCCAACAGCGCCACGGGCGTTAAACAGACGGTGTGTGACAGGTTGTCGCATCGGCACAGTAGCGTGTCGCGCCATCAACAACCGAACAGCCGTTTTAACCGATAAACCCGTGGCAGTCGCGTAAAAAAGGGCGCGATGGTGCCAGCTTTGGCCGGGTGTTGGAAGGGTTAAACGGGTAAACGGTGCCTATCGGCCCTTTAATTGGGCGTCACTTACTTTTTGTGTGTGTTTTTGGTGCGCTCATTCGTTCTTGAAGTGAGTCGAGCGGTAACGCTGTGGCGGATTGCCAGTAATCTCAATGGCTTGCGAGCGCTGAGGGATTGTCCTACAGGCCGCGTCAACCTTGGCTTTGTAACATTTTGGCGCAAATCTTGCGTAAAAAATAAAGAACGCCCCGTTTGTTTCTTTTCACGAAGAGGCGGCAGGCCGGGTGGACCGTATACGCAATTCCTCGCAAAGGTGTGTCAATGAGTAGTACGCAAAGCTCCAATGACCTCGAACAGGGGCTCAAACCGCGGCATGTCACCATGTTGTCGATTGCCGGTGTGATCGGCGCTGGTTTGTTTGTCGGCTCCGGCCACGCGATTGCGGCAGCCGGGCCCGCCGTACTGTTGGCTTATGCCGCAGCCGGTACGTTGGTGGTGCTGGTGATGCGCATGCTGGCCGAGATGGCCGTTGCCTCGCCAGACACTGGCTCATTTTCCACTTACGCCGACCGGGCTATCGGCCATTGGGCCGGCTTTACCATCGGCTGGCTGTATTGGTGGTTCTGGGTGCTGGTGATTCCCCTGGAAGCCAACGCCGCCGCAACTATCCTGCATGCCTGGTTCCCCGACGTGGCGATCTGGGCTTTCACCCTGGTCATCACCCTGCTGCTGACCGCGACCAACCTGTTCAGCGTGAAGAACTACGGCGAGTTCGAGTTCTGGTTTGCCCTGATCAAGGTGGTGGCGATCATCGGCTTTGTGATCCTCGGCGTACTGGCGATCTTTGGCTTGCTGCCGGGCAGCCAGGTCAGCGGCGTCTCGCACCTGTTCGACACCCAAGGCTTTTTGCCCAACGGCATGGGTGCAGTGCTGGCGGCGATTTTGACCACCATGTTCTCGTTCATGGGCACCGAAATCGTGACCATCGCGGCTGCAGAATCGAAGAACCCTGGCCAGCAGATCACCAAGGCCACCAACTCGGTGATCTGGCGGATCGGCTTGTTCTACCTGGTGTCGATCTTCATCGTTGTGGCCTTGGTGCCGTGGAACGATCCGACCCTGGCTGCCGTCGGTTCCTACCAGACTGTGCTGGAACGCATGGGCATCCCGAATGCCAAGCTGATCGTCGACCTGGTGGTGTTGGTCGCCGTGACCAGTTGCTTGAACTCGGCGCTGTACACCGCGTCACGCATGCTGTTTTCCCTGGGGCGTCGTGGTGATGCACCGGCGGTAGCCAAGCGCACCAACAAGAGCGGCACGCCTTACTGGGCGGTGATGCTGTCTACCGGCGCGGCGTTCCTCGCGGTATTTGCCAACTACGTGGCGCCGGCGGCGGTGTTTGAATTCCTGCTGGCCAGCTCCGGCGCGATTGCGCTGCTGGTGTACCTGGTGATTGCCGTGTCGCAACTGCGCATGCGGCAGAAACGTACTGCGGCGGGCGAGAAGATTGCCTTCAAGATGTGGTTGTTCCCCGGCCTGACTTACGCGGTGATCGTGTTTATCGTCGGCGCGTTGACCATCATGTTGCTCCAGGAAGCGCATCGGGTGGAGATTATCGCGACCGGTGTGTTGAGCCTGCTGGTGGTGTTGGCGGGGTTGCTGGTGGCAAGTCGGCGCCGGGCCCAGAAGTTGGGGGCTGCGGTACTCAACTGATGAGTTGAAATGCTTGCTGTCTAGCACCACAAAGCACTGTGGGAGCCGGGCTTGCCCGCGATGGCGGTGGTTCAGTCGACTACGATATTGACTGGCCCACCGCCATCGCGGGCAAGCCCGCTCCCACATTTGATCTTCACTGCTTTGAGCATTGCGCTCGCTTAACTGATCGGCATTAGGGCAAGCCCGCTTGTGTTGTATCAATCCTGCGCGCTAGTCAGCGCCTGGGATGCCGCCACGTAGTCCGCCTGGAACTCTGGCGATTCAATCCACGCCAACGCCGCCGCTTCATCATCGCTGTCGGTGGACCACTGCCGATACTCGATCAGCGCCGCCAGGATAAAGTCCGTGGCGTTTTCTTCGCCTTCCTGCTCCAGCACCAGCGCCAGCAACGGGTGCGCCAGGAATGCCGCACACAGCGCCTGCTGGCTGGTCTCGCCGGCCGCGCGCATTTGCACGAACAGTTCGGTCAAATCCACCGACTCAAGGTCAATACGCTCGTCGTCACCTGCAAACGCATCCTGCTTGGGCGCATTGGCGCGCTGGGTGCGGTTCTGCTTGGCCTTGGCTTTTGCCCGCTGGGCACGTTTTTGCTGCTTGTCTGGCGAAGCCATGGGCTCACGTCCTTGGTTCAGGATCTGGGTGGCGTATTGAAGCGCAGGTCT
Source organism: Pseudomonas sp. WS 5059 (assembly GCF_012985525.1). Classification (NCBI taxonomy): domain Bacteria; kingdom Pseudomonadati; phylum Pseudomonadota; class Gammaproteobacteria; order Pseudomonadales; family Pseudomonadaceae; genus Pseudomonas; species Pseudomonas sp. WS 5059. The sequence goes on from NZ_JAAQWO010000004.1 coordinate 200,461, forward strand.
GGCGAAATCCCAAGGGTTTCTACAGCCGGGTGCCCGGTGTGTCGGGCGCCAGTTGGCCGTGCTGCAGCCACGCCAGTGCAATCGGCCACAACCGATCCTGATATTCACTGCGGAAAAACGCGAAATGCCCGACGACCTCTTCGCCAATATCCCCCGGCGCGATACGCAGGTGCGTGCGCTCGCTGGCCTGGAAGTAATTCAGCAGACGCTCAATGGCGGGCACCGTGCCAAACGGGTCGTCGCTGATGCTGATCGCCAGGATCTGTGCCTGCACCCGGGCAAAGGGCAACACGCCCAAGGCCCGCCCGCTGGGGCGTGTCTCGTAGGTGGGGGTGGGTGTGCTCCAGTCGCGCACCACCCCGGCGGGCGTGTCTTCCAGCCAGCCCAGGCGCTTGCCCGGGAAATACCCGCACACGGCGGTCACCAGTGGCATCACCAGGTGCCATTTGGCAAACATCCGCCAGCGCCCGTCCGCTTGATAGTCGCGCCAGTAGGCGAACTGCGCCCCTACGGTGACCAAGCGCCTGATCGCCGCCCCCGACGCCCCGAGCCCGGCCGCGCAGCCGCCAAAGCTGTGGCCGACCACATCAATGGGCTGCCCGGCAAACTCGCGCTGCGCCCGTTGCACGATGGCCTCGAAATCCAGCCGGCCCCAGTCTGACCACGAGGCCTTGAACCCGCGCAATGAGCCACTACGCGACTCGCCGATACCGCGATAGTCGTAGGTGATGACGTCCATGCCATTGGCAAACAAGTACGCGGCAAAGCGCGAATAGTGACGGCAGCGTACCGAGGTGGCGGCGTTGATGATCACCACTGGGCGCTCGATGTCGCGGCGGATATGGCGCCAGGTGAAACCGCCGATGGGGTAGTGGTCGGCGGCGGGCTCGCGGAATGTCTCGGGGTGAGGGCGGGTGGGCAGGTTCATGAAAGGCCTTGATCCATGCGCTGTGGATAGGGGGAGTGAGCCAGCATTCTTGTGATCGTTGACGACTTTTTGCTGGCAAGCCAGCGCCTACAGTGAGTTGTTGTCTGTGCCATCGCAATGTTGCGTTTGGTTCAGGCGCGATTCAGGCGTGCTGCCGGCAATATACGCCAGCATCTCCCCCGGCCCTGGCAGGTTAAACCATGGAACACCGCAACCGTTTTCGTGTGGAGGCCCTGGGTGTTTTCCTGGTGGCCTTGTTGTTATTTACCCTGGGCATCTGGGATCAACAGCCGCAAGGGTTTGACGGGCGTTGGGCGGTGTTCATGCAGGAGATGTTCCGCCACGGCGCGAGTCTTTTCCCTACCACCTACGGTGAGCCTTACCCGGATTACCCAGGGACGGCGACTTATTTCAGCCTGCTCTTTGCCCGGTTGTTCGGTGCGCCTAACGACCTGGCTAACGTGCTGCCCACCGCCCTGGCGTCGGCCGGGGTCATGGGCCTGGTCTACCGTTTGCTGGTGCCCTCCGGGCGGGCCTGGGCGTTGCTGACGGTAGTGCTGACGGCCTTGACCGCGCAATTGCTGGAGAAGTCGCGTTCAGTCTGCCTGGACCAGATGGTCTCCCTGCTGTGCCTGGGCTGTTTCTACCTGCTGCACACCGGCGAGCGCCTGGGCTCGCGGCTGCGCCAATACGCAATCTTTCCCCTGTTTGTGGCGGCCTTTGCCATTCGTGGCCCTTTGGGGTTGATCGAGGTCTGTGGTGTTGCCTGCGTGTATTGGGCGCTGGGGCCTGCCCGTTCGCGGGAAGAGAAGATTGGCTTGCTGAAAAAGGTGATTGCCCACGGCGTGATCGGCCTGGTCCTACTCCTTGCCTGTTGGTGGGTGTTGCTGAAGCTGGCGCGGATCACCGGGGGTGATGCTTTTGCCGATGAGGTGATGAAGATGCAGGTGGCCGGCCGCCTGGATGAAAGCGGCGAACCGTTCTACTTCTACTTCAAGCTGAGCCTGTATCGCTACTTCCCGGTGATCCCGCTGGCGCTGGCGACGTTGATTGCCCTGCGCCACACCTGGTCGGCGCGCAATGAAGATGCCGATGTGCGGCTGATGCTGCGCCTGGGCGGCTGTGGCCTGATGATCCTGCTGGGGTTATCGGTGCCGAACTTCAAGCGCGCCTACTACATCCTGCCGATGGTCCCGATGTTTGCCGCGGTGGCGGCCTACGGGCTGCTACAGGCCCGGGGCTGGTTGCTTGGGGTGCGTCGGGGTTATGAGTGGCTGGTGGCGGTCCTGCCGCTGCTGGGGCTTGTCGTGGTCCTGGTCTGCCGGCAGCTGTGGAGCAAGCACGGTTACTGGCCTGATGTTTCAGTGCCGGGATTGATTGCGCTGCTGGTCGTCCTGCAACTGGCGGCGGTGGCTGCCTGGCGTCGTTTGCACGGCCGTGTGGGGCCGCGACTGGTGACGCTCAGCCTGATCGCGCTGGCCACTCAATGGCTGGTACTGGTGACGGTCGTGGAGCCGGCCAAGGACCTGCAATTCGACACCAAAAACTTTGTTGGTGCGGTGGAAAACCTGCGGGCCGAGCACCCCGGACCGTTGGTGTTTCTCAACCTCGGCAAGGACACCTGGGCCATTCGCTACATCATGAACCTGGGCCATGACGAGCAGCCGCTGTTTGTCGGGCGTGACGACCTTGCGCAACTGAACGCGCTGCCGCGCTCGTCCTGGGTCATCGTCGCGCGCAAGGAAACCGAACTGCTGCAGGCCACGCCGCTGGAGCACCTGGCCCCAGCGTTCAATGGGCGACTCAATGACAACCCGTTGTTGGTGTTCCGGGTGCCGTGATCAGCCGCCGCAGTGTCGTGGTCTTACAGCTCGATCAAAAGTTGTAGGCCAGTGTACCGACGAGCGTACGACGGTTGCCGATGAAGCAGTCACCTCGTGCCAGGCATGTGGTGTAGTAGGTCTTGTCTTCCAGGTTGGTCGCGTTGAGGCTCAGGTTCCAGTTCTGGTAGCGATACCCGAGCATCGCGTCCACCAGGGTGGAAGACGGTGTTTTCAGCCGGTCGGCCCCATCCCAGCTGGTTCCTACATAGCGAATGCCTGCCCCGACGCTGAACCCGGAAATGTCGCCGATGCTGAATCGATGCTGGCTCCATACCGACGCCATGTTCTCTGGAACGCTGGCCAGGCGTTTGCCTTGCTCGGCGGGCGAGCCCTTGATGACGGTGGTGTCGGTGTAGCTGTAGGTGCCAATCAGGTCCCAGGCGGGCGTGACTGTCACCAGGGCTTCGAGCTCCAGCCCACGGGCACGGGTTTCACCACTTTGCAGGGTGTTCATCGCATCCAGGGGGTCGGGCATGCGCCGGTTCTGCTCGCGAATGTCATACACCGCTGCGGTGTAGAGACTGTTGCTGCCAACCGGCTGATATTTCACGCCCAGCTCCCATTGTTTGCCCTTGAGCGGTACGTAGGGCTCCAGCGTTCGCCGGTTGAGGCCGATTTGGGGCTGGAATGATTCGCTGTAGCTCAAGTAGGGCGCTATGCCGTTGTCGAACAGATAGGTCAGGCCCGCGCGGCCGGTCAGCTTGTCGTCCTTTTGTCGGGCGCTGCCTTGGGTCTGGCTGGCGGACCAGTCCTTGCGCAGGCCCAGGGTCAACAACCACTGCTCGTATTTGATCTGGTCCTGGGCATAAAGCCCTTTTTGCATGACCCGTTGCTCCGGGTCTGCGGTGAGGCGAATGACAGAGGGATCAAAGGTGCCATACACCGGTTCGTACACGTTCAGTGGTGTTGCGTTGCCGCTGGCGCCGTCCCGGTTGGAGACGGCATGCTGGTAGTCGCCTCCCAGCAACAGGGTGTGTTGGAGCGGGCCGGTGTCAAATCGAGCCTCGGCGTTTTGGTCGGCGACCCACACTTTGACCTCGGGTTTGGAAACGTAATAGACGCGGTCGAGGGTCTGGTTATCGGGCTTGAACGGTGGGTTTTTGGCAAATACCGAGTAAATCGATTGGTAGCTGACTTTGCTTTTTTGCCAGCGCAGGTTTTGGCGCAGGGTCCACGTATCGTTCAGATGCCACGAAAATTGCGACGTCAGCGCTGTCTGGTCACTGTCGTATTCGTCAAAGCCTGGCTCGCTGGCGAACCGGTTGCTGTGGATCCGGCCATATGGCGCGTTCCAGACGGTACCTTTGTGTGGGAAGAACTGCGTGGTGGAGCCGCTGTCATCGCGCTGGATGTTGGCCAGGAGGGTCCAGTCGATATCGTCGTTGGGGCGCCAGGTCAGCGATGGCATCAGGACCTGGCGGTTGTCTTTGACATGATCAACCTGAGTGTCACTGTCGCGCTGGATCGCCACCAGCCGGTACAGCAGCGTGCCTTGTGGGTTCAGGGAACCGGTGGTGTCCACGGCGACCTGCTGGCGGTTGTAATTGCCGTATTGCAGTTGCACTTCGGTGTGCTGTTCGGCTTTGGGGCGTTTGCTGACCTGGTTGATCAGGCCCCCCACGGGGCTTTGCCCATACAGCATCGACGCGGGGCCCTTGAGCACTTCAAGGCGTTCCAGGGTGAAGGGGTCGGTGCGCACGTTGGTGTAAGTACCGAAGCTCTGCTGTAAACCATCCAGGAACAGGGCCGGCGAGCTGCCTCGCACTTTCGACCAGTCTCCCCGGCTATCGAGCCCGAAGGTCTCGGCCCGCACCCCAGAAACATACCGCAATGCGTCTTGCACGGTCAGTGCGCCCTGATCGCGCATGCGGTCGGCGCTGATGACGGAGATCGACTGGGGGATCTCAGTGATTGGGGTGTCAGTCTTGACCCCCGTTGCACTGCGCTTGGCAACATAGCCTTTGACCGGGCCGTCGGCCGTTTCTTCTGAGGCAGTTGCCGTAATGCTTTGGCTGGGCAGTTCGAGCTGGCCTTTTTCCTCGGCCGCGAAGGCGGCGGGGGCAAGCATCGAAGCGAATCCTAAGGGGGCAAGGCCAAGTGCCTTCAACCATGAACCTGGCTCGCGTGCAGAAGGCATCGCAGCTCCTTGATTATTTTTAGTGGTGCAGGGGGGATTTTGCGCGCCAGCTTAAATGATAATAATTGCTATTAGCAACTATGGGCTTCAGTCGAGCCTGGCTTTTTGGCGGGGGGGATGTTTGATGCGGGCGACCGGGTGGGGTCGCCCTGTGCGGGGAGGGGCAATCAAGGCTGGCAGTCAGGCAGGACTGCGAAGTGACATTCGCCCTGCACTACCTGGAATGGGGCGACGAACTATTTGCAGCGATACCCCTCGGGCATCGTGACGCTGTAGTTGCGCTGCACACGGTCCTGGAAGTTCAGGTTCTGCAGGCCCTGCTGTACCAGGAAGGCCTCGACCTTGGCCGCCTGGCAGTCCTCGTTGTAGGACGTTACCCGCAGCAGGTACACCGCGCGTTTGCTCGCTTCATCCCGAGCCGTGGCGGTGAAGGTGGTGAGTGTGGTGTAGCCGGTGCGTTCCGAGCTGCCTACCGGGCCATAGGTGGTGTTCGGCGTGCTGGTGCAGATCATCTGGTCGCTTTTTTTCTTGCTGTTCTTGCACACGGTAGAGGTGCTGGTTGGCACCTGCCCATACTCGGTGGCGGTATAGCGGTAGGTCACCTGGTGGCTGTCGATATCGAGGGTGATGGTGATTTTTGGCGTGCGATTCTTGGGCAGGGTCACGTCGGTATAGACCTCGCGAAACCCCTGGTCCTTCATGGCGCTGACCATGTCGCGCAGGTAGTAGCGGGCATTGAGCGCATTCTCGCTATTGCCGCCGACCGATGTCACCAGCACGGGCGCCTGTCGGTCAAAGTGATAGTCCGGATCAGGGGTTGCATTGATCGCGACGTCCATCGTCGTGGCGCATCCGCTGAGCAGCGCTGTCAGCATTAACAGCGTGCAGAACAAATACCGGGTCATGAAGTAACTACCTTGCTGAAGAGTGGATTAAGGCTAGACGGTTGAGCGGCGCGATAAATAACACATCGGATGCCCGTGAGGCTTGGCGTTAACCTAAAAGTAACCAGAGGGGCGCTGGCGCACTAAATCGCAGGCAACAAAAAACCCGCACTAGGCGGGTTTCTTGTGTGTTTCAGATGATGTTTGCACCACCTGAAACTAATAAGTGGTGCCCAGAGACGGAATCGAACCGCCGACACGGGGATTTTCAATCCCCTGCTCTACCGACTGAGCTATCTGGGCAACGGGGCGCATTAAACGGGTTTTTCAGGGGGTCGTCAAGCAAGTTTTCAAAAAATATTTAATTATTACCGTCGCTTACGTGCCAACCCCGGTTTTTGCTCAATTATTGAGCAGGCGGCACGTAGCCGTCGGCCTTGGCGTAATCCTCGCCGGAAAAGTACTTGTCCATCTCGCCCTGCAGATATTTGCGGTCTTCGGCGTTCATCATGTTCAGGCGTTTTTCGTTGATCAGCAGGGTCTGGTGCTTCTGCCAGTCGGCCCAGGCCTTGGCGGAGACGTGGTCGAAAATGTCCTGGCCCTTGGCGCCCGGGAATGGGGCGCGCTCCAGGGCGGGCAGTTCTTCGTGATACTTGCGGCAGATGATGGTGCGGGTCATGACGAAACTCCTGCGTTCAATACGTCGGCCGCGCGCTTCAGCAGTTTTTTCACCGGGGCGGCAAGGCCCAGGCGCGGCGGGGTGGCGAGGTTATACCAGAGCCAGTCGGCCTCGGCCACGTGATGGGCCGATTCCTCGACCTGCACCAGCCAGGGTTCGATAGCCAACTGGAAGTGGCTGAAGGTGTGCACCAGCTCGGGTAGTTCCTGATGTTTGCCCAGCGCCAGTGAGTGCTGGTTGGCCAGGTGTTCCAGGTCGTTCAGGTCGTCCAGTTCCGGCAAGCTCCACAGCCCGCCCCACAGCCCTGTAGAGGGGCGACGGTAAAGCAGGATCGCGCCCTCCTGGTTGGCCAGTATCGGCATCAGCGTGCGCTTTTGCGGGATGGTCTTGCGTGGCTTGGGGATCGGGTAGCGGGTTTCCAGGCCCAGCATGTGCGCCTCGCAGCCCTTTTCCAGGGGGCACAGCAGGCAACTGGGTTTGCTGCGGGTGCAGAGGGTGGCGCCCATGTCCATCATGGCCTGGGTGTAGGCGTTGACGCGGTCGTGGGGCGTAAAGCGCTCGGCAGTGGCCCACAGCTGCTTGGCCACCTTGGGCTCGCCCGGGTAGCCTTCCTGGGCGGTAAAGCGTGCCAGCACGCGCTTGACGTTACCGTCGAGGATCGGCGCGCGCAGGCCCATGCTCAGGCTGGCGATGGCGCCGGCGGTGGACAGGCCGATGCCCGGCAGCTCGGTGAGTTTCTCTACATCGCGGGGAAACTCGCCGCCGTATTCGGCGACGACAATCTTCGCGGTCTTTTGCAGGTTGCGTGCCCGGGTGTAGTAGCCCAGCCCGGTCCACAGGTGCAGCACTTCATCTTCCGGCGCGGCCGCCAGGGCTTCGACCGTTGGCAGCGAAGCCATGAAGCGATCGAAGTAATTGAGTACGGTGCTGACCTGGGTCTGTTGCAGCATGATTTCCGAGACCCACACCCGATACGGGGTGATGCCCTGTTGCCAGGGCAGGTCATGGCGGCCGTGACGGTCGTACCAGTCGAGCACGGCCGCTGAAAATTGCTCGTTTCTCATCGGTTGAACAAACCTTTGAGGGCGTCTTTGAGCTTGGGATTGACCTTGTCGAGCTTCTCTTCAATCTTCTCGCTGAGTTTGTTGCCCGCCATTTTAGCGGCCACCTGGCCCAGGCCGTCCTTGTCCAGGCGGCAGGCCTTGGCGCCCAGTTCCAACGGGCCACGGCAGCGCAGCGGTACTTCGATGCCCTGGAAGTTCGAGCCGACCTGGCAGGCCGGGTCCGGCATGTCGCGCTTGTCGCCTTCGACGATGATGCCCACGCGGTAGTCCATGCCCAGTACGCGCAGGTCCACGTCGCCATTGCCGTTGACGGTCAGGCCGGGGATGCGCACTTTCAGGTCCGGGTTGCTGGCCACGCCATTACGCAAGGTCAGGTTGCCCTTGAGTTCCTGGAACGGGGTGTCCTTGCTGCGCGGTGTGGCGGCCAGGGTCTTGCGGTTGAGCAGGGCAATGCCGGTGCACAGCTGTTGCTCAAGGTTGGCATTGAGCAGCACACCATTGTTGATGACGAAGCTGGCGGTGCCGTTGAGGCTGTCGATCAGCGCTTTCTGGCTGTTGCCACGCCCGCTCAGGTTGCTGTCGAGGGTGATCTGGCCCTTGACCGGCGGGGTTTGCCCCTGGGCCTGCAGGATCCGCTCGACCGGCACTTGCTTGATTTTGGTTTGTAGCGCCAGCACCGGCACATCCTCCCGTGCATCGAGGCTGCCGCTGGCCTGGAACGTGCCGTTGTAGAGACCGCCGCTCAAGGTGTCGAGCTTGAGTTGGCCACCCTGGCCGGAGGCCTTGAGTGCTGCATTCTCGATGGGCAACTGGCTCAGGGTCAGTTGGCCGAAGGACAGGTCGGCAATCACGTCCAGGCTGCGCAGGCGCGCCAGCGGGAGCAGCTTGTCGGTGCTCCAGGCGCCTTTGGTCGGCGCGTCCGGCAACGGCGTGGTGCCACCGGCGGCCATGGCCCCGGCTTCGCTGCTCTGCACCTCGGCCTTGCGCGCAACGGCGGCGCTGTTGGCGGCCTCGGACTTGGCGGGCAGGTAGTGGTCGGCATTGAACGTGTCGGCCTTCAACTGCACGCGCAGGGCTTGCTTGGCAAAGTCCTCCACCGCCAGGCGCCCGGTGAAGGTGCTGCCATCGACTTTGAGGTTGAGGTCTTCCAGGGCCATGCTCGACGGCGTGCCTTGCAGGCGGCTGACCAGTTCGACCTTGCTCAGGCTCTCTGGGGCCATGGCCGGTAGCGGCTGGCCGACGCTGTCGAGGAACTTGGCCAGGTCAAACTGGGCAATCGACAGGGCGCCGCTGATCTGCGGGGTTTTATCCAGGTCGTTGACCTTCAGTTCGCCCAGTGCCCGCAGTTGGTTGAGCGAGAGCTTGAGGCCGGTCCACTCGGCAATGTTTGCCGACAGGTCCACCAGTAACTGGCCCTGGGTGGCAAACGTCACGGTCTTGCCTTGCAGCGGCTCGCCAGTGGCTTCGCCTGCGATTTTCATGTCTTCGAACTGATAGCGCTTGAGGGCACGATCAAAACGCAGCTCGCCGTTGAGCTCGCTCTTGACCCGCATTACCGGCTGGTTGCTGCCGAAGAACGCGGTGAGCTTGACCGGAATGCTTGCGCCTTCATGCACGGCACCGGTGCTCAACTGAATGCTTTCGGCGCTGAACTGCTTGCCGGTCTGCTCGTCGTTGTACTCGATGCGGGCGTTGTTGACCGTCAGGCTGTCGATGTCCAGGCGGATCGGCTGGGCCGGTTTCTCCGGCGCTGGCGCCGTGGTTGGCGCAGTCGTCGCGGGTGCATCGGCGGTACCGGTAGCCACGACGGGCGGTGCCTTGCCGATATCTTCCCAGTTGCCATGGCCTTGCTTGTCGCGGGTCAGGCGCAGGTTCAGGCCCTCGACGCGCACATCGCTCATCTGCACTTCGCGGCGCAGCAGCGGCAGCACGCGTACCGACAGGCCGAGCATCTGCAGGTCGGCAAACGGTTGGGCAGGATTGCTCAGGGTAGCCACGCTGGCTTCATGCAACTCCAGGCCCAGCCAGGGGAACAGGCTCCAGCCGATATCGCCATTGAGCGTCAGCTCGATGTGGGCCTTGTCGCGGGCAATCTGGCGAATCTCGTCTTTATAGTCGTTGGGATCGAAGAGGTGGGTCAGGGCAAAGCCCAGAGCCACAATGATCAGCAACAGCCCGAGAAGTACCAGACCCAGGATTTTGCCGAACGCTTTCATGGGCGAGTCCTTGTGTGTCGATTTTAAAATTTAGCCGCAGAGTATAACGCCGCGAGGTCCACGGCTGTTTACGCATCGTTACATAGTGTCAAACAAAACAGATGAACCGAAAAAGGTAGTGTCAGTTTGGTTTCTCTCGCTGCGCCAGATGCTAATCTTTGCGCGTTCGCCCGCCTTCTGCGACGAAACGTCGCGCCTACAAGGAGCTTCACTCGACAAAACGGCCACGCATTGCGTGCAAAGGCCGAGGAGGAGAGCGCCTGGCGAACACAGACCAATAACTGGGGGAAACACCAATGAACACTAGCACTGCGGCCGGCGTTACTGCTGCGCAGCCTGCGTTCCTGTCCAAGGAGCGCATCATCGCCAAGCCCGGTTTCAACCGCTGGCTGGTTCCGCCGGCCGCCCTGGCCATCCACTTGTGCATCGGCATGGCCTACGGCTTCTCGGTGTTCTGGCTGCCACTGTCCAAGGCGCTGGGTGTGACCGCGCCGGTGGCTTGTGCGCCGGACATGAGCTTTATCGCGCAGATCTTCTCGTCGTCCTGCGACTGGCCGATCTCCATGCTGGGCTGGATCTACACCCTGTTCTTCATCTTCCTGGGCTGCTCGGCAGCGATCTGGGGCGGCTGGCTGGAACACGCCGGGCCGCGCAAGGCCGGTGTGGTCTCGGCACTGTGCTGGTGTGGTGGCCTGCTGATCTCGGCGCTGGGGATTTATACCCACCAGATCTGGCTGATGTGGCTCGGCTCGGGGGTGATTGGCGGTATTGGCCTGGGCCTGGGCTATATCTCGCCGGTCTCGACCCTGATCAAGTGGTTCCCGGACAAGCGCGGCATGGCCACCGGCATGGCGATCATGGGCTTTGGCGGCGGGGCGATGGTCGGTGCGCCGCTGGCGGCAGCGCTGATGGGCCACTTTGCCTCGCCGACCGGCGTGGGCGTGTGGCAGAGCTTTTTGGTAATGGCCGCGATCTACTTCGTGTTCATGATCGGCGGTGCCTTGTCCTACCGCGTGCCACCGACCGGCTGGAAGCCTGAGGGCTGGACCGCGCCGGCGAAAAAAGCCAGCAACGCGATGATCACCCACCGTCACGTGCACGTGAACGTGGCCTGGAAAACCCCGCAATTTCGCCTGGTCTGGCTGGTGCTGTGCCTGAACGTATCGGCCGGTATCGGCATCCTCGGCATGGCGTCGCCGCTGTTGCAGGAAGTGTTTGGCGGCAAGCTGCTGGGCGTGGACGTGCCATTTGGTCAACTGGATGCCGGGCAACTGGCCTCCATCGCCGCCATCGCGGCGGGTTTCACCGGGCTGCTGAGCCTGTTCAACATTGGTGGGCGGTTCTTCTGGGCGTCGTTTTCCGACTACCTGGGCCGTAAGAACACCTACTTCGTGTTCTTCGCCCTGGGCTTTGCCCTGTATGCGCTGATCCCGAACCTCGGCCACCTGGGCAACGTCTCGCTGTTCGTGGCGGCGTTCTGCATCATCCTGTCGATGTACGGCGGCGGCTTCGCGACCGTACCGGCCTACCTGGCGGACCTGTTCGGCACGCAAATGGTCGGCGCGATCCACGGTCGCCTGCTCACCGCCTGGGCGGCGGCCGGCGTGCTGGGCCCGGTGTTGGTGAACTACTTGCGTGAGTATCAGTTGAGCATCGGCGTCGAACGCGCCGCGGCCTATGACATCACCTTGTACATCCTCGCCGGCCTGCTGGTGCTGGGCTTTATCTGCAACCTGCTGGTACGCCCGGTGGCCGACAAGTACTTCATGACCGACGCCGAACTGGCTGCCGAACAGGCCCTGGGCCATGACAAGGGCGCCGATGCCAGCACTTCCCTGGAGTGGAAAGCAGCCTCTGGCACCGTGCCATTGGCCATTGCTGCCTGGCTGGTTGTAGGTATCCCGCTGGCGTGGGGCGTGTGGGTGACCTTGCAGAAGACTGCAGTGCTATTCCACTGATGTAAAAACCTATAGGAGCCGGCTTGCCGGCGATGGCGTCAGTGAGGTCGATGCTGATCTTGCGAATGCTTCGCCGGCAAGCCGGCTCCTACAAGGGTTGTTGCGTGCTTGTCGGGGGTTGTATGCACATGTCTATCCCCGACAGGCCGTCAGTCTTATCCCCTTCGATGTTTCTGTTTAGCGCCCGCAGCCCCTATAATGGCCACCTTTTTCGCCCAATGATTTTGCGGAGCTGGTGATGGCCGAACGTAAGGCGTCCGTCGAGCGCGACACTCTGGAAACCCAGATCAAAGCCTCGATCAACCTGGATGGCACCGGAAAGGCCCGATTTGATATCGGTGTCCCTTTTCTTGAGCACATGCTGGATCAAATCGCCCGTCATGGGCTGATCGACCTGGATATCGTCAGCAAGGGCGACCTGCATATCGACGACCACCACACCGTGGAGGATGTCGGCATCACCCTCGGCCAGGCGTTTGCCAAGGCCATCGGCGACAAAAAAGGCATCCGCCGTTACGGCCACGCCTATGTCCCGCTGGATGAGGCGCTGTCGCGTGTGGTCATCGACTTCTCGGGCCGCCCAGGCCTGCAGATGCACGTGCCCTACACCCGCGCCACCGTGGGCGGCTTTGATGTGGACCTGTTCCAGGAATTCTTCCAGGGCTTCGTCAACCACGCCCTGGTCAGCCTGCACATCGACAACCTGCGCGGCACCAACACCCACCACCAGATCGAAACCGTGTTCAAGGCTTTCGGCCGCGCCCTGCGCATGGCGGTGGAGCTGGATGACCGCATGGCCGGGCAAATGCCGTCGACCAAGGGCGTTCTGTAATGCAGACGGTCGCGGTTATCGACTACGGCATGGGCAACCTGCATTCGGTGGCCAAGGCCCTCGAACACGTCGGTGCCGGCAAGGTGCTGATCACCAGCGATGCGCAGGTGATCCGCGAAGCCGACCGTGTGGTGTTCCCCGGTGTGGGCGCTATTCGCGATTGCATGGCCGAAATCCGCCGCCTGGGCTTTGACAGCCTGGTGCGCGAAGTCAGCCAGGACCGGCCGTTCCTCGGGATCTGCGTGGGCATGCAAGCCTTGCTCGACCGCAGTGAAGAGAACGGCGGCGTCGACTGCATCGGCCTGTTCCCAGGCGCGGTGAAGTTTTTCGGCAAGGATCTGCACGAAGACGGCGAACATCTGAAAGTCCCGCACATGGGCTGGAACGAAGTGCGCCGCACCGTCGATCACCCGTTGTGGCACGACATCCCGGACATGGCGCGTTTCTACTTCGTGCACAGCTACTACATTGCCGCCGGTAACCCGCGCCAGGTGGTGGGTGGCGGGCACTACGGCGTCGATTTCGCCGCAGCCCTGGCCGAAGGCTCGCGCTTTGCCGTGCAGTTCCACCCGGAGAAAAGCCATACCCATGGCCTGCAGTTGCTGCAGAACTTCGCCAGCTGGGACGGGCGCTGGTAATGGCCAAGAAGATCAAGCCGCCGATCCTCAACCTCACTCCCCAGCAGGAGAGTGAGGCGACCGACAAGATCAAGCGTTTCATGGAAGACCGCTTCGAGCTCCGTCTCGGGTCGTTCGAGGTGGCTGAGATCCTCGAACTGTTCACCACTGAAATTGCTCCGCACTATTACAACAGGGCGATTTTCGATGCCCAGACGCACCTTAAAGAAAGGTTCGAGAGCATCGAAAGCGACTTGTGGGCGCTCGAAAAACCCTGATTTTCCGAGCAATGCTGAATATCGAATAAGGTTTGCCAGATGCTGATTATCCCCGCTATCGATCTCAAGGACGGCGCTTGCGTACGTCTGCGCCAGGGCCGCATGGAAGATTCCACGGTGTTCTCCGATGACCCGGTGAGCATGGCTGCCAAGTGGGTGGAGGGCGGCTGCCGTCGCCTGCATCTGGTGGACTTGAACGGCGCCTTCGAAGGCCAGCCGGTCAATGGCGAAGTGGTGACGGCCATCGCCAAGCGCTACCCGAACCTGCCGATCCAGATCGGTGGCGGTATCCGCTCCCTGGAAACCATCGAGCACTACGTCAAGGCGGGCGTGAGCTACGTGATCATCGGCACCAAGGCCGTGAAAGACCCGGCCTTCGTCGCCGAGGCCTGCCGCGCGTTCCCCGGCAAGGTCATCGTGGGCCTGGACGCCAAGGATGGTTTCGTCGCTACAGACGGCTGGGCGCAAATCAGCACCGTGCAGGTAATCGACCTGGCCAAGCAGTTCGAAGCCGACGGTGTGTCCGCCATCGTTTATACCGACATCGCCAAAGACGGCATGATGCAGGGCTGCAACGTACCGTTTACCGCGGCGCTGGCGGCTGCCACCAAAATCCCGGTGATCGCTTCCGGTGGTATCCACAACCTGGGCGATATCAAGTCGCTGCTGGACGCCAAGGCGCCGGGGATCATTGGCGCCATCACTGGCCGCGCGATCTACGAAGGCACCCTGGACGTCGCCGAAGCCCAGGCTTACTGCGATGCCTACAAAGGCTGAGGACTGACCATGGCGCTGGCCAAACGCATCATCCCTTGCCTGGACGTCGACAACGGTCGGGTGGTCAAGGGCGTCAAGTTCGAGAACATCCGTGACGCCGGCGACCCGGTGGAAATTGCCCGTCGCTACGACGAGCAGGGCGCCGACGAGATTACCTTTCTCGACATCACCGCCAGCGTCGACGGCCGCGACACCACGCTCCATACCGTGGAGCGCATGGCCAGCCAGGTGTTTATCCCGCTGACCGTGGGCGGTGGCGTGCGCACCGTGCAAGACATCCGCAACCTGCTTAACGCGGGTGCAGACAAGGTTTCGATCAACACTGCGGCGGTGTTCAACCCGGAGTTTGTCGGCGAGGCCGCGCAGCATTTCGGTTCACAATGCATCGTCGTCGCCATCGACGCCAAGAAAGTCTCAGGCCCCGGTGAAACCCCGCGTTGGGAGATCTTCACCCACGGCGGGCGCAAGCCTACCGGCCTGGATGCGGTGGAGTGGGCGATGAAGATGGAAGGCCTGGGCGCCGGTGAGATTTTGCTGACCAGCATGGACCAGGACGGCATGAAAAACGGCTTCGACCTGGGCGTGACCCGCGCCATCAGTGACGCACTGGGCATTCCAGTGATTGCGTCCGGTGGGGTGGGCAACCTGCAACACCTGGCCGATGGCGTCATCGAAGGCCACGCCAGTGCGGTGTTGGCGGCGAGCATTTTCCACTTTGGCGAATACACCGTTCCCGAGGCCAAGGCCTACATGGCTGCACGCGGCATCGTCGTACGCTAAACGCCACTGGACACCATGACAGGCTCGCGGCACTCTGGGGCCTGCCATGGATTCCGGTAACCCTACATGTTCAAAGACCTGCTGCTTGCCCTCGCCAGTTCTTCCATTCTGTTGGCGGGCTCGGCCAACGCCGCCGAGCCTTCCGGCACCTCCCTGGTGCTGCTGACGGAAAACTTTCCGCCTTACAACATGGCGAAAAACGGCAAGAATTTTGCCAAGGACGAGAACATCGAAGGCATTGCGGTGGACATTGTCCGCGAGACCTTCAAGCAGGCCGGCATTTCCTACAACCTCACGTTGCGCTTCCCCTGGGAGCGGATCTATAAACTCGCCCTGGAACAGCCAGGCTACGGCGTATTCGTAATGGCGCGCCTGCCGGACCGCGAAGCGTTGTTCAAGTGGGTCGGCCCCATCGGCCCGGATGACTGGGTGCTGCTGGCCAGGGCCGACAGCAGCATCCAACTGACCGACCTTGAGCACGCCCGCACCTACAAGATCGGTGCCTATAAAGGCGATGCCATTGCCCAGACCCTGGAAAAACGCGGGCTCAAGCCGATTATCGTGCTGCGCGACCAGGACAATGCGCAAAAGCTCATGGAGGGGCAGATCGACCTCTGGGCCACCGGCGACCCCGCCGGGCGGTATCTGGCGCGCCAGGTCGGTGTTTCCGGGCTCAAGACGGTGCTGCGCTTCAACAGTGCCCAGCTGTATCTGGCACTGAACAAGGACGTGCCGGATGAGGTGGTGGCCAAACTGCAGGCGGCGCTGGATCAGCTACGTAAGGAAGGCGTGGTCGATCAGATCATGGCGCGCTATCTCTAGCGGTTCATGAGGCAGGCGCTGGCAACGGCTTGCAAGTGACCGCGCATTCACGGGCCGGTGGGTATTCGCTCCAATACACACTGTCACCGTCGGTGTAGCTGATGCTAGTTGACACTTGCGTACCGTTTTCCCGCAGCAGCTTGTAATTGCTTTGCACCAGATAGACGGCTACCGCCTTGTGCGCGGGAACTGTGGCGTTGACTTCAAAAGTGGTCGAGCTGGTCCACCCTTCGGAGGACGTTTGCGTGTGCGTGAGGCTGCCGCTGAGTTTTGCCGAGACCTTGCCCGAAGCGCCCCACACGTTGAAACCCCATTCAGTGCCAATTTCGATGGCCGTGGTGTCGGTCAGTGTCTTGAGGCTACTGCCGTTCTGCCCTCGCGTAGCGGTCCATTTGAAGGTCTGGTTCAGCGAGCTGTTGTTATGACCAAACCCGACCAATATGTATTTGTCCGATCGTTCCAGTCGGTAAGTGGGGGACGTACGCAGTTGTTGGAGGGGCGACAGATTGGGGTCCGTGACGGTAAACCAGGCCAGTTTTGCGATATAGGTCACTTCGGCCTTTTCGAAAGGCGAAGGCTGTCGCTCGCTTGCAAGTGCTGGCGCCGGAGGCGGGGCCTTGGCCTGCAGGGGGATCTGCATGCGCAATGAATAAGCCGCAATGTGTACCGAGGGTTTGGTATAGCTGGCGACTCCGACAAAGGTTCCTGCCGACAGGTACACCTCGCCTGCCGCCGCCCCTGGAGGGCTGATGCCCCAGGCGCTGAAGTCCAGCCGGGCGGGGCTGCGCCTGTTATTCCAGATCGGGTCGCTGATGTATGAGGCAATCACCAGATCCGCTCGAACGCACCGGATCGTGTTGAGTGAGGGCTTTTCGTAGCCGTCAGTGGCCACCAGTCCCATTGCTACATAGCCGGTGGGTGGAAGCGGGCGCCAGATGGCCCCGTTCGAATGGGCACTGGAGCCTTTGTCATCCCACACTTTTTCGAACTCGATGGGTGGCATGAGTGCGTTGCCTTTACTGCGCTCTTCTTCGGTTAGTGCAGGGGCCTCCGATACCACAGCGACCGTGGCTTTATGGTTGATACCGTCGTGTCCGGCAACCGCATGGTCGCCGAGCGGAAAATAGTCGGTGAGGAAGTCGGCGGACGGTACCGGGCGCCAAAAACTGACGGGTGCTGCGTTGGGTGAACCCTTGTTGTCCCAGAGTCGACTGAACTCCGTTGTGAAATTAATGAGCAGATTGCCAAATTTTATCGATTCCATTCGTGGGGCTCCGGTTGTTAGCGAGGCTTTATGAAGTCAACCCGCAGGGTTGAGGGTTGGTCGGCCTGATCACAGGCATAGGTGCAGACTTTGACAGGCTTGTTATTTACAAAAAGGATCTTGGTGAGGTGGTCCTCTGGCCCGCTGACCGCGTCATCGAGTGGGCGAAACAGAGCGATGGGTTCTGGGCGGTTTGCGGGCCAATAGGGTCGTTGATATAGGCGTTGCGGGCGTCGATAGGCGCGCTGTCAGGGCCAGAATGTCAGCGCCATCGGCGGGCGCGGCCTCAGCCAGTTTCAAGGGCGTGATCCCATCGTCAATCAGGCTTGCCAGCGAGGTGTGCAGCTCGACGATGGCCAGGTCCACCCCTTGGCTGCTGCTCCACTTGAGGGTTTTGAGTGGATGAGCCTTGATGGTTTCCAGGGTGTCGTCGAAATAGTTGAAGTTGACGCTGCCCTTGATCGGCAGATCCTCATGCACCAGACCGCCGAGACGATGCAGACAATGGCTGCTGGTCACCACATAGGCCGGACCGGATTTTCCGTGCGCATTGCGCGTATCCAGCAGGCTGGCGGTACACAGGGCCTGGCTTTGGTGCTGTTGCCGGTTATTGTGCAGAAGCCTGGGCGCGGCGATGAGGGTTGTGTAAAGGGCACTGGGCAACAGCCCAGAGAGAAGGTGTCGAGAGGGGGTCATGATCATCCTGATAGTTGAGTGTTGTCCGCTCACTATTCAGGTGTTCACGTGCGGCGGTGCGGTAGCTATCTAGCGGTAGATGCCATTTTTGCCGTGGCCGCTCATGGCCTGGTTGCTGCGCACACTGATCATCAGCTTGATATCAATCCACTCGACGCCCTGGGCCTTGAGCTTGGGCAGCTCGCGCTCCAGCACCGCCAGGGTCTGTGGGTATGGGTGGCCGATCATCACTGCCGAACCCTGTTTGTGCGCCAGCTTGATAGCCGTCTGCAACTGCGTGGTGATGGCCGCTTCGGTGCGTTCGTCATCCAGAAATACATCCCGCGAGACGTGGGCCAGGTTGATCTTCTGTGCCTCGGCGGCGGCCACGGTCTTGGCGCTGGTGCGGCTGTCGACGAAAAACTTGTGCCGGCGCTGCAACTCGCCCATCAACCACGCCATGGCGCCAGGCTCAGCGGTCATGCGGCTGCCCATATGGTTGTTGATGCCGGCGGTGTAGGGCACGGCCTTGAACGCTGCATCCAGGCGCTTGCCCAGTTCTTCGACAGGCAGCTCGGGGTGCCAGGCGAACGGGCCGGTGGCCGGGTCCATGGGCATGTGCAGGATCACGATCTTGCCGGCGCGATGGGCTTCGCGGGCGAACTCGGCGGCGTGCGGGGTATCGGGCATGATCGCCGCCGTCACCGGGCCGGGCAGGGCCAGCACGCGACGATCCCTGGGCAGGTTTTGCCCAAGGTCGTCGATGATCAGGGTCAGGTAGGCTTTGTGGGGCTGGTCGGCAGGAGTCGCTTGGGCGACTCCTGCCAGGCTGCACAACAGTGCGAGGATGAGCGCAAAACGCATATCAACGGCTGCGCGTAATGCTCAGGCCCTTGAGCAGGCTCAACGCCTGGGCCAGTTGGTAGTCGTCGTCCTGTGGCATCGGCTTGGCTTTCGGGCCGCTGCCGCTTGGCTGGTCGGCGCCGCCGTTGCCATTGCCCAGGTGACCTTGCAGGTCGGCTTCCTTGAAGTATTCGTTGTCGCTCTCGTTGGTGATCTTGGCCCGACGCACCTCGATATCCGGCACGATGCCCTGGGCCTGGATCGAACGACCATTAGGCGTGTAGTACAGCGCCGTGGTGATCTTCAGCGCACGCTCGTTGTTCAGCGGCAGCACGGTTTGCACCGAGCCCTTGCCGAAGCTGGTGGTGCCCATCAGTACACCGCGTTTCTGGTCTTGCAGGGCGCCGGCGACGATTTCCGAGGCCGAGGCGCTGCCGCCGTTGATCAGTACTGCCAGCGGGACGTTTTCGCTGAGGTCCTTGCCGGTGGCCGAGAAGCGCAGTTCGGAGTTGGCGATGCGGCCCTTGGTGTAGACGATCAAGCCCTTGGTGATGAAGTGATCGACCACTTCCACCGCCGATTGCAGTACGCCGCCGGGGTTGTTGCGCAGGTCCAGGACAATGCCGTTGAGCTTCTTGCCGTTGTCCTTGCGCAGCTTGGCCAGGGCCTTGGCCACTTCGTCGCCGGTCTTGACCTGGAACTGGGTGATGCGGATGTAGCCGTAACCCGATTCCAGCAATTGGCTCTTCACGCTCTTGACCACGATGGTGGCGCGGGTCAGGGTCACGTCAAACGGGCTGCCGCCGTCACGCACCAGGGTCAGGGTGATTTTCTGGCCGACCTTGCCGCGCATCTTGTCGACGGCTTCGGTCATGGTCTGGCCACGGGTCGGCTGGCCATTGATCTTGACGATCAGGTCGCCGGCCTGGATGCCGGCCTTGGACGCCGGGGTGTCATCGATTGGCGACACCACCTTGATGATGCCGTCCTCGGCGCCGACCTCGATGCCCAGGCCACCGAATTCGCCGCTGGTGCTTTCCTGCAGCTCGGCGAAATCTTCCGGACCCAGGTAGGCAGAGTGCGGGTCGAGGTTGCTGAGCATGCCTTTGATGGCATTTTCCAGCAGGGTCTTGTCGTCCACAGGTTCGACATAGGCTGCCTTGATCCGGTCCATGACCTCGGCAAAGGTGCGCAATTCGTCCAGCGGCAGCGGTGCCTTGGTGGTCGCGGCCGTGGCTGACGGGGCGGTCTGGTCGGCGAATGCCATAGGCGCGCCGATCACCAGGGCGATCGTCAGGGCCAGCGAAGTGAGGCGGGACAAATGCAGCATGTCGAACGAACTCCTAATGTAGGTGCGGCCTATCCTTGGGCGCGACACCATTGTGCAGGGTCGCTCGGGCGGCCCTGCTGACGAATAGCGAAGTACAGCGCCGGGGTGTCCTGGCCGCCACTGTTACCGACAGTGGAGATGGATTCACCGGCTTTTACAACATCACCTGCGGCCTTGAGTAACGTCTGATTGTGGCCGTAAAGGCTCAAATAGCCATTGCCGTGGTCAAGAATCACCAGCAAACCGGCGCCGCGCAGCCAATCGGCGAACACCACGCGCCCGCCGTGCACGGCATGCACCTGGCTGCCCGCAGAGGCGCTGATCATCACGCCATCCCACTTGGTGCGGGTGTCATCGCCACGGGTTTCACCAAAGCGTGCCAGTAGTCGACCATCAACTGGCCATGGAAGTTTGCCTCGGGCAGTAGCAAAAGGCCCGCCAAACGATTCACCGGCGCTGGAAACCAGTGGGCCGGGGGCTGCACGCGCCGGTTTACGCGGGGCGTCGCTGGCGAGCGCCTCGGCTTCACGCTGGCGCTGTTTTTCTGCTTCCTGCTGGGCGATCAGCGCTTTCTGCCGCGCTTGTTCGGCTTCGCGGGCCTGGCGTGCCAGGGTTTCCTCGATGGTTTTCAGTACTTTGGCCAGGTCGGCCTGGTCCTGCTGGCGCGCCTGCAACTTGGCATCACGGGCTTTTACGTCACTGTTGAGCTTGGCCAGGGCCTGTTGGCGTTCCTTGCGCACCTTGTCCAGCTCGTCGCGCTGGGTGTCGAGGCTGCTTTTCTGGGCCAGTAACTGGCTTTGCTGATCGGAGATTTCCTGCTCGACGTTGGCCAACTGGCGCAGGGTCTCGTTGAAGCTCTTGAGTTGCTCCAGGCGCGCGGTGCTCAGGTAGTCGTAGTAGGTCAGGGTGCGGGCGAATTTTTCCGGGTTCTGCTGGTTGAGCAGCAGCTTGAGGTACTCCTGGCGGCCGTTCTGGTAGGCGGCACGGGCCTGGATTGCGATCAGGCGTTGCTGTTCAACGCGCGCGCTCTGGAGTTTTTTTTTCTCACCGTCGAGTCGCTCCAGTTCCGACTCGCTCTTCTTTAGTTCTTTTTGCAGCTCCTGGACCTGCTTCTCCAGCTTGCCCATTTCGGTTTCCGTGCCGCGCAGGTCTTTCTGCACCCCGGATTTTTCTTCCTGGAGCTTGCCGAGCAGTTTCTTCAGCTCGGTAATGTCCTGACGCGTAGCGTCCAACTGTTGTTGGGTTTGCGCACGCTCGTCGGCCAAGGCCGGTTGGAGCACGCAGACAAGAGCAAGGGTAATCAAGGCGCGAAGCATAGAGGCGGGCGACACCAGGGAAAGGGACGGCCTAGTATGCCCGCCCCACGCTGCAAAAAAAACGCCCAATGGGTAAGTTAGCTGCCATACGGCAGGGTATGGCTAAACGCCACCCTCAAAAACACCTCTAACTCACTGTAGGAGCTGGCTTGCCAGCGATGGGGGCCTTGAACCTTGTGGTGATCAATCAGGCGCCATCGCCGGCAAGCCGGCTCCTACAGGGCGTTTTGGTTTAGACCAGAATCGAGGTGCCGGTCATCTCGGCAGGCTTCTTGAGCCCCATCAGCATGAGCATGGTCGGCGCCACGTCCGCCAGCACGCCGCCTTCGCGCACTTTGAAGTCGCGCTTGCCGACATATATGAACGGCACCGGCTCGGTGGTGTGGGCGGTGTGGGCCTGGCCGGTGGACTCGTCGGACATCTGCTCGCAGTTGCCGTGGTCGGCGGTGATCAGTGCTTCGCCGCCGACCTTTTCCAGGGCGTCGACGATCCGGCCTACGCACAGGTCCAGGCATTCCACGGCCTTGACCGCGGCTTGCAGGTTGCCACTGTGGCCGACCATGTCGCCGTTGGCGTAGTTGACCACGATCACGTCATAACGCTGGTGTTCGATGGCGTCGACGATCTTGTCGGTAACTTCCGGTGCGCTCATTTCCGGTTGCAGGTCGTAGGTGGCGACTTTCGGCGATGGGATCAGGATGCGCTCTTCGCCGGGGAACGGTTCTTCACGCCCGCCGGAGAAGAAGAAGGTGACGTGGGCGTACTTCTCGGTTTCGGCGATACGCAGTTGGGTCTTGCCGTTTTTCGCCAGGTAATCACCCAGCACGTTTTCCAGGCTGCCCGGGGCGAAGGCCGACGGGGCCGGGATGTTGGCGGCGTATTGGGTCAGCATCACGAACTCGACTTTCGGCTGGCGCGCGCGCTCGAAGTCTTTGAAACCCTCATCGACGAACACATGGCTCAGTTCGCGGGCACGGTCGGCGCGAAAGTTCATGAACACCACGGCGTCGCCATCTTCGACCTTCACGGGCTCGCCGATGGTGGTGGCCTTGACGAACTCATCGCTCTCGCCACGGGCGTAGGCGGCTTCCAGGCCTTGCTGGGCGGTGGCCGCGTTGAATTCGGCGTTGCCGTCGACGATCAGGTTGTAGGCCTGGGACACACGGTCCCAGCGGTTGTCGCGGTCCATGGCAAAGTAGCGGCCAACCAGGCTGGCGATGCGGCCCTTGCCGAGGGCGGCGAAGGTCGCGTCCAGCAGTTCGATAGACGATTGCGCGCTTTTGGGCGGGGTATCGCGGCCATCAAGGAAGGCGTGCAGGTAGATCTTCTCGGCGCCGCGCTTGTAGGCCAGTTCGGCCATGGCGACCAGGTGGTCCTGGTGGCTGTGCACGCCACCGTCGGACAGCAGGCCCATGAAATGCACGGCCTTGCCGGCGGCGACGGCTTTATCCACCGCGGCGCAGATGGTCGGGTTCTCGAAGAACTCGCCATCGCGGATGGCTTTGGTCACGCGGGTGAAGTCCTGATATACCACTCGTCCGGCGCCCAGGTTCATATGGCCGACTTCAGAGTTGCCCATCTGGCCGTCCGGCAGGCCGACGTCCATGCCCGATCCGGAGATCAGGCCATTGGGTACGCTGGCGCACAGGCGGTCCAGTACGGGCTTGTTCGCCGCGAATACGGCGTTGTCGTGGTGGTTTTCACTGTGACCGAAGCCATCGAGAATCATCAGGACCAAAGGTTTAGGCGTGGTAGTCATAGATCCTCTCGCGGCGGTATTAAAGGAAGGCGATTGAAAAGGGAGTGGCAGTTTAAAGCGAAGTTCCGATGCCGTCACCGCTTTACGGGGGTTGGCCCCCCATGGCGGCTGTGTATAC
Source organism: Pseudomonas sp. WS 5059 (assembly GCF_012985525.1). Classification (NCBI taxonomy): domain Bacteria; kingdom Pseudomonadati; phylum Pseudomonadota; class Gammaproteobacteria; order Pseudomonadales; family Pseudomonadaceae; genus Pseudomonas; species Pseudomonas sp. WS 5059. The sequence continues at coordinate 223,621 of NZ_JAAQWO010000004.1, forward strand.
TTACCGCCATTTTAACGCCCTGGAACCTCCTTGATGGTTGATCACCTGATTGCATTTGCTACCTCTCACTATCTGCTGGTCGGTGCCTTCGTTGTACTGCTGGCGCTGCTGATTGCTCATGAAGTGAGCCGTGGCGGCCGTAGCCTCAGCACCGCCGAGCTGACCGCGCTGGTCAACAAGGACCAGGCCGTTGTCGTCGACATCCGTCCGGCCAAGGACTTTGCCGCCGGCCATATCGTTGGCGCGCTGAATATCCCCCAGGACAAGCTGATCGCCCGCATCGCCGAGCTGGAAAAGCACAAGGCCAAGACCATTATCCTGGTCGACGCCCAGGGCCAGCACTCCGGTGGCCATGCCCGCGAAATGATGAAGAGCGGTTTCACCGCCGCCAAGCTGTCGGGTGGTATCTCCAGCTGGCGCGCCGATAACCTGCCGTTGGTGAAGTGATATGAGCCAGGTTGTCGTTTATTCCAGCGATTATTGCCCTTTTTGCCGGGATGCCAAGGCGTTGCTGCAGAAGAAGGGCGTTGCATTCGAAGAGATCAAGGTCGATGGCAAACCCTCGGTGCGTGCCGAAATGACCAAGAAGGCAGGGCGTTCATCCGTTCCGCAGATCTGGATCGGTGACAAGCACATCGGTGGATGCGACGACCTGTACGCCCTGGAGCGCGCCGGTAAACTCGACGCGCTGCTTCACGTCTGACTCCAAAAACCTAAAAGACCCCAAGATCAAGAAGGATCTGCGAGATGACTGACCAACCGAACATCGAAGCGGCAGCAGAAGAGGCTCAAGGCCCACAATTTTCCCTGCAGCGTATCTACGTGCGTGACCTGTCGTTCGAAGCGCCGAAAAGCCCGGCGATCTTCCGCCAGGAGTGGACCCCAAGCGTCGGCCTGGATCTGAACACCCGTCAGAAGCAGCTCGAAGGCGACTTCCACGAAGTGGTACTGACCCTGTCGGTCACCGTGAAGAACGGTGAAGAAGTGGCATTCATCGCTGAAGTGCAACAGGCCGGTATCTTCCTGATCCAGGGCCTGGACGATGCGTCCATGAGCCACACCCTGGGCGCGTTCTGCCCGAACATCCTGTTCCCGTATGCCCGCGAGACCCTGGACAGCCTGGTTACCCGTGGTTCGTTCCCGGCCCTGATGCTGGCCCCGGTGAACTTCGATGCCCTGTATGCGCAAGAGCTGCAGCGCATGCAACAGGAAGGCGCACCGACGGTTCAGTAAGCTGAACCCGACGCCGCTCTAAATGTGGGAGCGGGCGTGTGTGGGAGCTGGCTTGCCAGCGATAGCATCACCTCTGTGTGACTGACACACCGAGGTGCCTGCATCGCGGGCAAGCCCGGCTCCCACACACGCCCGCTCCCACATTTGTTTAGGCGGGTTATTTGAAACCGAGCTGGCGCCAGCCTTCGTAGACGGCGACGGCCACGGTGTTGGACAGGTTCAGGCTGCGGCAGCCCTCGCGCATCGGCAGGCGCAGGCGCTGGCCGTCGGGCAGGGCGTCGAGCACGTCTGCCGGCAGGCCACGGCTTTCGGGGCCGAACAGGAAGGCATCGCCCTCGGCAAAGCTGGCATCGTGAAACGGCCGCGAGCCCTTGGTGGTGAACGCAAACAGGCGCGGGTGCCCCAGGCTCTCCAGGCAACTGGCGAGGTCGGCGTGACGCTGCAGGGTGGCGTACTCGTGATAGTCCAGGCCCGCGCGGCGCAGGCGCTTGTCGTCCATCTCGAAGCCCAGCGGCTCGATCAAATGCAGGTGGCAGCCACTGTTGGCGCACAGCCTGATAACGTTGCCGGTATTCGGCGGAATTTCTGGTTGAAAAAGGATGACGTGAAACATGCACGGCTCCGAAGATAAAGATGCAGCGCATTCTACCCCTGAAGACGACCCCAGGCCGCAGCTATTGCCCCGCGTCCTGGGTTCGCTGGCGATTGTCGGGTTGATGGTGGGCTTGATGATCGGTCGCCTGACCACCTCGGACCCAACCGCCTTGCTGCAGGTAGAGCCTGGCAGCGATGGCCTGGTGGTGTGGTTCAACAGCGAGCCGAAGCTGCACGGCGAGCATATCGACGGCACCGTGGCGCTGCTGTTCGACGCCCAGGGCCAGGCCCAGGCGGGGCAATTGAAGGTCAATGACAAGGATGTGAACTGGCGCGTGCGCAAGACCGATGGCGGCTTGCTGTTGAACCTGGTGGCGGCACGGCCGCTGCGTGGGGAATGGTCGGGCAAGGCGGTCGATGACCGCTGGCGACTGGAGATCCATCTCCTGGAGCAATAAAAGAGGGAGTTCCCGGCCTGCCTGTACCAGGGCTCCCAAAACGGTTTGACGCTCGAATTAAAGAGGGGATTCTCGGCCTGCCTGTACCAAGGTCCCCGAAACTGGGTAGTACCAGAGGTATTGCAGGGGGCGTGCCAGAATGGCGAATTTGTCTGAGGAAATTCTTTTATAAAGCGCAAAGCCCAGGATTACGGGGCTTTGGCGTTTTCAGGGTTCAGAGTTTTTTGAAAGCGGCCTGGAGTTCGTGCGCGATAGCGGTTCATGGTGCGTTGAAGCGGTGCATGGTTTTTTGCGATTGCACAAAACAATGTAGGAGCTGGCTTGCCAGCGATAGCATCACCGCGGTCTCACTGAAAAACCGAGGTGCATGCATCGCTGGCAAGCCAGCTCCTACAAAGGAAAGCTGTGCTCAGCCCTCTTCGCCCTCATCATCATCCCCACCATCGACCTTCATCCCCAACTCCTTGATCTTGCGGGTCAAGGTGTTGCGGCCCCAGCCCAGCAGCACGGCGGCATCACGACGCCTGCCGGCGGTGTGCTTGAGGGCGGTTTCGATCATGATCCGCTCAAAGGTCGGCACGGCGCTGTCCAGCAGGCTCGACTGGCCACGGGCCAGGGCCTGGTCGGCCCACTGGCGCAGGGCCTGTTCCCAGTTGGTCACCGGCGCCGAATCCTGCGGCAGGTTCAACAACTCCGGCGGCAGGTCGCTGATATGCACCTCGCGCCCGGACGCCATCACCGTGATCCAGCGGCAGGTATTTTCCAGCTGGCGCACGTTGCCCGGCCACGGCAGGTTCTTCAGGTACTCCTCGGTTTCCGTCTTCAGCAGCTTGGGCTCTACCGCCAGCTCCTGGGCGGCGCGGCTGAGGAAGTGGCGGGCCAGGGTCGGGATATCTTCGCGACGGTCCGACATGCGCGGGATGTGGATGCGGATCACATTCAGGCGATGGAACAAATCCTCGCGAAACTTGCCAGCGTGCACCAGGGTTTCCAGGTTCTGGTGGGTCGCGGCGATGATCCGTACGTCGACCTTGACCGGCGTATGACCGCCGACACGATAGAACTCCCCATCGGCCAACACTCGCAGCAGCCGAGTCTGGGTGTCGGCGGGCATATCGCCGATTTCATCGAGAAACAGCGTGCCGCCGTCCGCCTGTTCAAAGCGCCCGCGACGCAGGTTGGCCGCGCCGGTGAACGCGCCTTTTTCATGGCCGAACAGCTCGGACTCCATCAAGTCCTTGGGGATCGCCGCCATGTTCAACGCGATGAACGGCGAGGCCGCCCGCGGGCTGTGACGGTGCAGGGCATGGGCCACCAGCTCTTTACCGGTCCCGGACTCACCGTTGATCAGCACGGTGATGTTGGAGTGGCTCAGGCGCCCGATGGCGCGAAACACTTCCTGCATCGCCGGTGCTTCACCGATGATTTCCGGGGTGCGGGTCAGGGTCGGTTCCACGGCCTGGCCTTGCTGTTCCTGGGCGTGCTGGTTGGCGCGCTTGACCAGCGCCACCGCCTCATCAACGTCGAACGGCTTGGGCAGGTACTCGAAGGCGCCGCCCTGATACGACGCGACAGCGCTGTCCAGGTCCGAGTGCGCGGTCATGATAATCACCGGCAAGCGCGGGTGCTGCTCGCGGATCCGCGCCAGCAAGTCCAGGCCGCTGGCGCCGGGCATGCGGATATCAGAGATGATCACATCGGGCTGCTGGCGCGCCAGGCGGCTCATCACCCCATCGGCGCTGTCGAAGCTTTGGGTGGTCATGCCTTCCTGTTGCAAGGCTTTCTCCAGGACCCAGCGGATGGAACGGTCGTCATCGACGATCCAGACAGTTTCACTACGGCTCATGTCGATGGGGCTCCTTGTTCCAGTGGCAGAAAGATCGAAAAGGTCGTGTGGCCGGGATGGCTTTCACATTCGATCAGGCCCTGGTGCTGGCTGATGATGTTCTGGGTAATGGCCAGGCCCAACCCGGTACCGTCCGGGCGACCGCTGACCATTGGGAAGAAAATGGTTTCTTGCAGTTCGGCCGGGATGCCCGGGCCGTTGTCGATGATCTCGACCTTGGTCACCAGGCGATGGCGCACATGGCCGATGGTGAACTGGCGCAAGGCGCGGGTGCGCAGGCTGATGCGGCCCAGGCGCAGCTCGTTCTGGCTGCTGATGGCCTGCATGGCGTTACGTACGATATTGAGCACCGCCTGGATCATCTGCTCGCGGTCGATCAACACGTCGGGAATGCTCGGGTCGTAGTCGCGCACCAGGGTGATGCAGCCCTGGCTTTCGGCCTCCACCAATTGGCAGACGCGCTCCAGCACTTCATGCACATTGGTCATCGCCAGCGACGGCAGCTTGTTGGAGCCGAGCATGCGGTCCACCAGGTTGCGCAGGCGGTCCGCCTCTTCGATGATGACGTTGGTGTAGTCCTTGAGGTTTTCATCCGGCAACTCGCGGGCCAGCAGCTGCGCGGCGCCGCGAATCCCGCCCAGCGGGTTCTTGATCTCATGGGCCAGGCCACGCACCAGCATCTTGCTGGTTTCCTGTTTGGACAGCTGGGCCTCTTCCTTGGTGATGCGCAGCAGGCGATCACGGGGATGCACCTCCAGCAGCAGCAAGGTGGCGCCGTGGCTCAGGATCGGTGTTACCGCGTAGTCGACGGTCAGGGTCTGGCCGGTGAGGGCCGTGAGCATCGCTTCACGCTTGGTGAACGGGTGGGCCTGCTCCACGGCCTGGCGCAAGGAACTCAAGGCCTCGGCGGACTCGGTGAACAGCTCGCTGATAAATTGCCCATGGCTGCGCTGGCCGCTGATGGCCAGGAGCATCTCCGCCGCGGGGTTCATGTACTCAAGGCGCAGTTCGTCATTGAGCAGGATGGTCGCGGTGGTCAGGTTGTCGAGTAGCAAGCGGTGCAGTGCGTCGCTGATGGTCATTAGGACCTCTTTTGGAGCAAGGCGTGGGCTTGAGGCACACGCTGATACCAGGAAAATGCAAAAACCAAACCAAGGCTCCGAAAAGAAGCGTAAAAGCCCTGAAATGGGGGCTTGAGGCGCGAAACTATGGCGCTCTGCCAGCCTGCTCGGGAGATTTCGACCCAAAATGGGCTGGTCCGTGGGCATGGGTGCAACCTATCGCACCAATATAGTGCGAATCCCCACATTCTGTTCAGCGATCAAATATTTCCTGGAAGCACCCCATCAAACTGTAGGAGCTGGCTTGCCTGCGATAGCGGTGGTTCAGTCAGTCGTGATGCGACAGATACACCGCCATCGCAGGCAAGCCAGCTCCTACAGTTTTGATGGGGTTTGCAAAGGTGGATAGTCATTGTTTCAGGCAAAAAAAAGACCTCCCGAAGGAGGCCTTTTTGTCACGCCACTAAGCGGCGCTACCGGATCAGCAGCTGTAGTACAGCTCGTATTCCAGTGGGTGTACGAAGGTGCGGACCTTGATTTCTTCTTCGCTTTTCAGGGCGATGTAGGCATCGATAAAGTCGTCGCTGAACACGCCGCCTTTGGTCAGGAACGCACGGCCCTTGTCCAGCTCTTCCAGGGCTTCTTTCAGGCTGCCGCACACTTGTGGGATCTCTTTGGCCTCTTCAGGCGGCAGGTCGTACAAGTTCTTGTCGGCGGCGTCGCCTGGGTGGATCTTGTTCTGGATGCCGTCCAGGCCAGCCATCAGCAGGGCAGCGAAGCCCAGGTACGGGTTGGCTGCTGGATCCGGGAAACGTGCTTCGATACGGCGAGCGCGAGGGCTGGACACGTAAGGAATACGGATCGAAGCGGAACGGTTGCGCGCCGAGTAGGCCAGCATCACTGGCGCTTCGAAACCTGGGACCAGACGCTTGTAGGAGTTGGTCGACGGGTTGGTGAAGCCGTTCAGGGCCTTACCGTGCTTGATGATGCCGCCGATGAAGTACAGGGCAGTGTCGGACAGGCCGGCATAACCTTCGCCAGCGAAGGTGTTCTTGCCATCTTTGGCGATGGACAGGTGAACGTGCATACCCGAACCGTTATCGCCGTACAGAGGCTTAGGCATGAAGGTAGCGGTACGGCCGTAGGCCACAGCCACGTTGTGTACGCAGTACTTGAGGGTCTGTACTTCGTCAGCCTTGGCCACCAGGGTGTTGAACTTCACACCGATTTCGTTCTGGCCGGCAGTTGCCACTTCGTGGTGGTGAACTTCGATGACCAGGCCCATGTCTTCCATGGCGTTGCACATGGAGGTACGGATTTCGTGGTCGTGGTCGAACGGTGGAACCGGGAAGTAGCCGCCTTTGACGCCTGGACGGTGGCCATGGTTGCCGCCTTCCACGTCCTGGTCGGACATCCACGAACCTTGGTCGGAGAAGATTTTGAACATGGAGCCGGAGATGTCGGACTTGAACTTCACTTGGTCAAAGATGAAGAACTCAGGCTCCGGGCCCACGAATACGGTGTCACCGATACCGGTGGACTTGAGGTATTCCTCGGCACGCTTGGCGATCGCACGTGGGTCGCGGTCGTAGCCCTGCATGGTCGAAGGCTCGATCACGTCGCAGACGATGATCAGCGTCGGCTCTTCGGTGAACGGGTCGAGTACGGCGGTGGAATCGTCCGGCATCAGGATCATGTCGGAGGCTTCGATGCCTTTCCAGCCAGCGATGGAGGAGCCGTCGAACATTTTGCCTTCTTCGAAGAAGGCGTCATCCAGCGCGTCGCGAGCCGGCATGGTCACGTGGTGCTGAGTGCCTTTGGTGTCCGTGAAGCGCAGATCAATCCATTTAACGTCATGATCTTTGATGAGTTGAACCGACTTCGACATAGTGTCCTCCGGGTGGCTTCGGGCTTGGGTAGTGGAGTAGCCCTTAGAATGTGGGTGATGCCGGCGCGGATAGTCCGCCATGGCAACCTGCCTCACAAGAGAGCAAATTGCATGCCAGTGCCCCGACATGGGTTTTTTGCCTCAAAATGGCCCCTATAAAGGTGCAAATCGTCAAAACGGCAAAAATCGCGCACTGCAATGTAGCGCAATCAGTCTTAAATGCACCTCTTTGGTGCGCTGCATGCCGTTTGTATATTAACTGGTTAAACCTTGAGCGATTTCCGCTATAATCCGCGCCCCCCTTTTTCGGCTGGCCCTGCGCGCGCTGTTTCCATGAAATTAATCGTTAAAGTCTTCCCCGAGATCACCATCAAGAGCCGACCGGTACGGATGCGTTTCATCCGTCAATTGGCCAAGAACATCCGCGCTGTGCTCCGTGACCTGGACCCGGCCGTGGTGGTGAACGGTGTGTGGGACAATCTCGAGCTGGAAACCCGCGTCAGCGACCCTAAAGCCTTGAAAGATATGACCGAGCGCCTGAGCTGCATGCCGGGCATCGCGCATTTCCTGCAGGTTGACGAGTACCCGCTGGGCGACTTCGACGACATCACTGAAAAATGCAAACTGCACTTTGGCGACAGCCTTGTGGGCAAGATTTTTTCGGTGCGTTGCAAGCGTGCGGGCAAGCATCCGTTCAGCTCCATGGACGTCGAGAAGTACGTCGGCAGCAAGCTGCGTCGTGAGTGCGGCGCGGCTGGAATCTCGCTGAAAGAGCCGCAAATCGAAGTGCGCATCGAAATTCGCGACCAACGGTTGTTTGTGATCCACAGCCAGCACAACAGCATCGGCGGCTACCCGCTGGGCGCGCTGGAGCAGACCCTGGTGCTGATGTCCGGCGGTTTCGACTCCACCGTGGCGGCCTACCAGATCATGCGCCGCGGCCTGATGAGCCACTTCTGCTTCTTTAACCTGGGCGGGCGTGCACACGAATTGGGCGTGATGGAAGTCGCGCACTATATCTGGAAGAAGTACGGCAGCTCCCAGCGCGTGCTGTTTGTCAGCGTGCCGTTCGAGGAAGTCCTGGGAGAAATTCTCGGAAAAGTCGATAACGGTCATATGGGCGTCGTATTGAAGCGTATGATGTTGCGCGCAGCGTCGAAAATCGCCGACCGCCTGCAAATCGAAGCGCTGGTCACCGGCGAGGCGATTTCCCAGGTCTCCAGCCAGACCCTGCCGAACCTGTCTGTGATCGACTGCGTGACCGACAAGTTGGTATTGCGCCCGCTGATCGCCAGCCACAAGCAAGACATCATCGACCTGGCCAACGAAATCGGCACCGCTGATTTCGCCAAGCACATGCCAGAGTATTGCGGGGTCATTTCGGTGAACCCCAAGACCCATGCCAAGCGCTACCGCGTGGAGCATGAAGAGAAAGAATTCGACATGGCGATTCTGGAGCGAGCGCTCGAGAACGCCAAACTGGTGCCGATCGATCGGGTAATCGACGAACTGGGCCAGGATGTGCAGATCGAAGAAGTCAGCGAAGCACTGGCCGGCCAGATTGTCATCGACATCCGTCACCCGGATGCCGCTTGCGACGAGCCGCTGGAAGTCGCTGGCATCGACGTGCAAACGCTGCCGTTCTATGCACTGAACGCGCGTTTCAAGGAACTGGATAACAGCCGTCAGTACCTGCTGTATTGCGACAAAGGCGTGATGAGTCGCCTGCATGCCCACCATTTGCTCAGTGAGGGGCATGCCAATGTGCGCGTTTATCGACCGAGCTAAGAGCCCGGGGCTGTTTGCCTGTGGCCTGCGTCACCGGCCCCCCGACTCTGCCGTCAAGCTGTAACGGCAAGGCCTGACTCTACTGTTAATCGCTGCCACGACCTGTCAGCACACCGAATCCTCTGATCGAGATACACAAGTGATCGAAAATCTACGTAACATCGCCATCATTGCCCACGTTGACCATGGTAAAACCACCCTGGTAGACAAACTCCTGCGTCAATCCGGCACCCTGGAGCGCAACGAGCTCAACGACGAGCGCGTGATGGACTCCAACGACCAGGAAAAAGAGCGCGGTATTACCATCCTGGCGAAAAACACCGCCATCAACTGGAACGGCTACCACATCAACATCGTGGACACCCCGGGCCACGCCGACTTCGGCGGCGAAGTAGAACGCGTAATGTCGATGGTTGACTCCGTTCTGCTGCTGGTTGACGCTCAAGACGGCCCTATGCCGCAAACCCGTTTCGTGACCAAGAAGGCTTTCGAAGCCGGCCTGCGTCCGATCGTGTGCATCAACAAGGTTGACCGTCCAGGCGCGCGTCCGGACTGGGTTCTGGACCAGATCTTCGACCTGTTCGACAACCTGGGTGCTACCGAAGAGCAACTTGATTTCCAAGTGATCTACGCCTCTGCCCTGAACGGTATTGCCGGTCTGGAACACACCGCCATGGCGGAAGACATGACCCCGCTGTACCAGGCGATCGTTGACCACGTTCCACCGCCGAAGGTTGACCGTGAAGGCCCGTTCCAGATGCAAATCTCGGCACTGGACTACAACAGCTTCCTGGGTGTTATCGGTGTTGGCCGTATCGCTCGCGGTAGCGTCAAGCCGAACACCCCGGTTGTGGCTATCGGCGCCGACGGCAAGAAGCGCAACGGTCGTATCCTCAAGCTGATGGGTCACCACGGCCTGCACCGCATCGACGTTGAAGAAGCTTTCGCCGGCGACATCGTGTGCGTAAGCGGTATGGACTCGCTGTTCATCTCCGACACCCTGTGCCAGCCGGACACTGTCGAGGCGATGAAGCCTCTGACCGTCGACGAGCCAACCGTTTCCATGACCTTCCAGGTAAACGACTCGCCTTTCTGCGGTAAAGAAGGCAAGTTCGTGACTTCCCGTAACATCAAGGAACGTCTGGACAAAGAGCTGCTGTACAACGTTGCACTGCGCGTTGAAGAAGGCGACTCGGCTGACAAGTTCAAGGTTTCCGGCCGTGGTGAGCTGCACCTCTCGGTACTGATCGAAACCATGCGTCGCGAAGGCTTCGAAATGGGCGTTGGTCGTCCGGAAGTGATCATCCGTACCGTTGACGGCGTGAAGCAGGAACCGTTCGAAAACGTCACCATCGACACCCCTGAAGAATCCCAGGGCAAGGTCATGGAAGAGATGGGCCTGCGTAAGGGCGACCTGACCAACATGGTGCCGGATGGCAAAGGCCGTGTGCGTCTGGAATACAACATCCCTGCTCGTGGTCTGATCGGTTTCCGTAACCAGTTCCTGACCCTGACCAACGGTGCTGGCATCCTGACCTCGATCTTCGATCGCTACGACACCATGAAGTCCGGCGACATGTCCGGCCGTCAGAACGGTGTCCTGGTATCGGTAGAAACCGGCAAGGCGCTGACCTACTCCCTGGAAACTCTCCAGGCGCGTGGCAAGCTGTTCGTTGAACACGGTCAAGAGATCTACAACGGTCAGATCGTTGGCTTGAACAGCCGTGACAACGACATGGGCGTCAACCCAACCAAAGGCAAGAAGCTCGACAACATGCGTGCTTCGGGTAAAGACGAAACCATCGCCCTGGTTCCACCTGTTCGCTTCACCCTGGAACAGGCCCTGGAATTCATCCAGGACGACGAGCTGTGCGAAGTGACGCCTAAGTCCATCCGTCTTCGCAAGAAGATCCTGGACGAAGGCGAGCGTACCCGCGCTGCCAAAAAGGCTAAGAACTGATACTTAGTTCCAGCTGAATAAAAACGCCCCCGGCCTGTTGGCCGGGGGCGTTTTTTTATGCCTGCAGATTGTGTGGTGTCTGGCCTGGCCTCATCGCGGGCAAGCCCGGCTCCCACATTGACCGAGTTTATTGAGGATGAACGCGATCAACTGTGGGAGCTGGCTTGCCTGCGATGGCGATCTGTCAGGCAACCAACATTTAGAACTTGTCGAGCGTGCGCAACTTGGTCTCGCGCACCACTTCCTTGGGCTTGTACGCGCAATACCCTGGGCGCGGCCCGATCTTGGGGTGATTGCGGCAGGTATCCGGGCGTTTGTCATAAATAGTGCAGAAGCGCGTCTTACGATCCAGGTACAGGCAATCGTTGTTGCTCATGCGCTGCAGGGTAAAGATCTCGGACTTGGAGTTGAAGCGCTCGACGATGCCTTCCTTCTGCAAGCGCTTGGCGATGTTCTTCGGCGGGTCGCCACGCTCGAATTCATCGACGATGCCAATGCGGATCAAATCCTTGATCTTCACCTCAACCGGCAGGGTGCAGCAGTTGGACGTGCAGCCGCCGCACATGTGGCTGGAGTATTTCTGCCACGTTTCGAGACGGTCGAGTTCCGCGGCGGCGATCAGTTGAGGCTTCATCAGGTTTCCAAGAGGGGCTTTGTCCGGGCGCGCGATCATACCGGGATTGGTGATTTTTTGAACAATATTTTGCGGGTTTCGGCTCAAAGGCTGCTTGGTGGCGTAAACGGGCACGGCCCCTGCATCTAAAACCTGCATGCGTGAATGAGTGAAAAAACTGCCGAACCGTCAGCCATGCCGCGGGTCAGACCGTCTAGGCTCTAGGATTTCCCTTCTTCTATCTCGCCCGAGGTCGCACCGATGTCTCAGGAACCGCTTGTACGAGAAGCAGAGGTAGCCGCGTTTCGCGATGCTGTCTTGACCAAACTCACTTATGCGGTGGGCAAGGATCCCGATCACGCCTTCGACCATGACTGGTTCGAAGCCATTGCCCTGGCGGCGCGCGACCACATGGTCGACCACTGGATGGACCACACCCGGCACATCTACCGGCGTGGGCAGAAGCGGGTGTATTACCTGTCCCTGGAGTTCTTGATCGGCCGTTTGCTGTTTGACAGCCTGAGCAACCTCGGCCTGCTGGAGGTGGCGCGCGAAGCCCTCGGCGAGTTGGGTGTGGACCTGGAGCGCATCCGCCTGCTGGAGCCCGATGCGGCCCTGGGCAACGGTGGCCTGGGCCGCCTGGCCGCGTGCTTTATGGAAAGCATGTCGACCCTGGGCATTGCCGGCCATGGCTATGGCATTCGTTATGAACACGGGCTGTTTCGCCAAGCGATTGTCGATGGCTGGCAGCAGGAGCAGACCGAGCGCTGGCTGGATTTCGGCAACCCCTGGGAGTTCGAGCGCGCCGAAGTGATCTACCCGATCGGCTTCGGCGGCAGCGTCGAGACCGTGCTGGATGCGTCCGGAAAGTCGATACAGGTCTGGTCGCCCAATGAAACCGTGCGCGCGGTGGCCTACGACACCCCGGTAGTCGGCTGGCGCGGTGCCAGTGTGAACACCTTGCGCCTGTGGCGTGCGCGAGCTGTCGAAGACCTGCACCTGGAGCGCTTCAACGCCGGTGACCATTTGGGCGCCGTTGCCGAAGTGGCCCGTGCCGAAAGCATCTCCAGGGTGCTTTACCCGGCCGACAGCACCGAAGCAGGGCAGGAATTGCGCCTGCGCCAGGAATACTTCTTCGTCTCGGCTTCCCTGCAAGACCTGCTGCGGCGCCACAAAAACATGCACGGCTCGGTGCTGAGCCTGGGCGAACACGCGGCCATCCAGCTCAACGACACCCACCCGTCCATCGCCGTGGCCGAGTTGATGCGCCAATTGGTCGACCTGCACGACATCGCCTGGGATGCGGCCTGGCAGGTTACGGTGGAGACGCTTTCCTACACCAACCACACGCTGCTTCCCGAGGCTCTGGAAACCTGGCCCGTAGGCCTGATGGAACGCATGCTGCCCCGGCATATGCAGATCATCTACCTGATCAACGCCCAGCACATCGATTCGCTGCGGGCCAAGGGCATCCACGATTTCGACGTGCTGCGCGCAGTGTCGCTGATCGAAGAAGACAACGGTCGCCGCGTGCGCATGGGCAACCTGGCGTTCCTTGGCTCCCACAGCGTCAACGGCGTGTCCGGGCTGCACACCCAGTTGATGCGCAGCACGGTGTTTTCCGAACTGCACAAGCTCTACCCCGACCGTATCAACAACAAGACCAACGGCATCACCTTCCGCCGCTGGCTGTTCCAGGCCAACCCCAAGCTCACCGCAATGCTGGTAGAAGCCCTGGGCCCGGACATTCTCGACAACATGGAACAGCGCCTGGTGGAGCTGGAAACCTTTGCCGAGAAGCAGGCGTTCCGCAAGGCCTTCGCCGAGCAGCGCCTGCACAGCAAGCGCGTACTGGCCGATATCATCCATGAGCGCCTGGGCATCTCGGTCAACCCGGCGGCGATGTTCGATGTGCAGGTCAAGCGCATCCACGAGTACAAGCGCCAGTTGCTGAACCTGCTGCACACCGTCGCCTTGTACCAGGCGATTCGTGCCGAGCCTGAGGTGGATTGGGTGCCGCGGGTGAAAATCTTCGCCGGCAAGGCGGCGGCCAGTTATCACCAGGCCAAGCTGATCATCAAGCTGACCAACGACATCGCGCGTACGGTCAATAACGACCCGACCGTGCGCGGCCTGCTCAAGGTGGTGTTCCTGCCCAACTACAACGTCAGCCTGGCGGAAAACATCATTCCGGCGGCGGACCTGTCAGAGCAGATCTCCACCGCCGGGTTCGAGGCTTCGGGCACCAGCAACATGAAGTTCGGCCTCAATGGCGCGCTGACCATCGGCACCATGGATGGCGCCAATGTCGAGATGCACGAGCGCATCGGCGGCGAGCACATGTTTATCTTCGGCCTCAGCGCCGAGCAGGTCGAAGCGCGCAAACAGGCGGGTGAATTCAATGCCGGCCCGGATATCGCGGCCTCCCATCGCTTGAACGACGTGCTGCAGGCGATTCGTGGCGGGGTGTTCTCGCCGGACGATCCGGGGCGCTATGTGGGGTTGATCGACTCGTTGATCGCCTATGATCGCTTCCTGGTGTGTGCCGATTTTGATGCCTACTGGGACGCCCAGGCGCGGGTCGAGGCCCATTGGCATGACTCCAAGGAATGGTGGCGTTCAGCGGTGCTCAACACCGCGCGTACCGGGTGGTTCTCGTCGGACCGTACCATCCGCGAGTATGCGACCGAAATCTGGAAAGCCCTGGACTAAACGCCGCAGGAGCAAAATGTGGGAGCGGGCTTGCTCGCGATAGCGCTGCGTCAGTTAGCAAGTAGGTGACTGATGCACCGCTATCGCGAGCAAGCCCGCTCCCACATTGGTTATGCGTCTATATACTGGGCCTCGGTTTGCTTAGGGATTTGGACCATGCAATGGATGTTCATGCTCATTGGCCTGGTGCTCGGCTGGGCGCTGGATGAATCGTTTAGTGATGCAGGCTTCGGTGCACTACTGGGTTTGGGGGTTGGCCAGGCCATTCGCCTGTCGAACCTTGGCAGTGCCGTAAAGGCGCTGGAACAACGCCTCGCGCTGCTGGAAAAGCCGCCTCAGGTCGAACCGTCCATGGCCGAACCCGCGCCCGCCCCAGAGCTGGTCTGGGAGCTGCCCGCCGAACTGCAATCCACCCCTGCTCCCGAACCGAGCCAACCGCTGCCGGACGACCTGTGGAAACCGGCCGCCGTTGCCCGCGAAGCTGAACCCGAAATCCCCCGTAGCCCCAACCTGATCGAACGTGCCATCGGCGCCGCGCGCAACTGGCTGCTGGGCGGCAATACCGTGCTGCGGGTCGGCGTGGTGTTGCTGTTCTTGGGCCTGGCATTTTTGCTGCGTTATGCCACCGAAGGCCTGGTGGTGCCGATCGAGATGCGCTACGCCGGTGTCGCCGCCTGCGCCCTGGGCTTGCTGGGCCTGGGTTGGTGGCTGCGCCTGCGCCGGGGCAATTACGCGCTGATCCTGCAAGGCACGGGCATTGCCGTGTTGTACCTGACGGTGTTCGCCGCCATGCGCCTGCACCCGCTGCTCGATCCGGGTGCGGCGCTGGGCCTGCTGGTGGCGGTGACGGTGTTTTCGGCGATCCTGGCGATTACCCAGGACGCCATCGGCCTGGCCTGCGCCGCAGCCCTCGGCGGGTTTGCCGCGCCGATCCTGGCGTCCACCGGCGAAGGCAGCCATGTGGCGCTGTTCAGTTACTTCGCCCTGCTCAACGCCGGGATCCTCGCCATCGCCTGGTTCAAGGCCTGGCGCCTGCTCAATGTGATTGGCTTTGCCGGCACCTTCGGCATTGGCTTCGCCTGGGGGATTCGTTCCTACACCCCGGAACTGCTGTGGAGTACCGAGCCGTTCCTGATCCTGTTTTTCCTGATGTACCTGGCCATCGGCCTACTGTTTGCGCGGCGCAAACTCCTGGAAACCCCCGACGCCCCGGCCGATGACAGCCGTGGCGCGCTGCTGCGCTGGTCGGCGGCCAAGGGTGATTATGTGGATGGCGGCCTGCTGTTCGGCCCGCCGCTGGTGGCGTTTGGTTTGCAGTTCACCTTGGTGCAACACCTGGCCTTCGCTCCGGCATTCAGCGCGCTGGCGTTGGGGATCATCTATATGGTCCTGGCGCGTGTGCTCAGCGGTGGGCGCACCGTGTTGCTGGCAGAAACCTGCCTGGCCCTGGGCGTGATCTTCGCCAGCCTGGCGATCCCCCTGGGCCTGGACGCGCGCTGGACCGCCGCAGCCTGGGCGGTGGAAGGCGCTGGCATCCTGTGGCTTGGCCTG
The DNA here is from genome assembly GCF_012985525.1 of Pseudomonas sp. WS 5059. Taxonomy (NCBI): domain Bacteria; kingdom Pseudomonadati; phylum Pseudomonadota; class Gammaproteobacteria; order Pseudomonadales; family Pseudomonadaceae; genus Pseudomonas; species Pseudomonas sp. WS 5059. The sequence goes on from NZ_JAAQWO010000004.1 coordinate 239,325, forward strand.
CGTCAGCAGCGAGCGTTGGCGCGCGGGTTCGGCTTGCTGTTGCAACTGGGCTCGGCGCTGGCCTTTCTCAGTGAGCTGGACGTGGGCGAACACACGCTGCTGGACGGCGCGGCGCTGGGCGCGTTGTTGCTCGGCGTGGCGTTGCTGTTCAGCTTCCAGCAACTGCGCACGGCCGCGCTGGCGCAGACCACGACGTGGGAGCGCCGGGGCTTGCCGGTCCTGGCCGGCCTTGGCCTGGGCTTTGTGTACCTGCTGGCGCCGTTGCTGGTGGCCGAGCAGGGCACCGCGATCAGTTGGGCGCTGGCCGGGCTGGTAACGGTGTTTGTCGGCTGGCATATCGCTTCGCGCACCTTCCTGTTCTGCGCGCTTGGCGTGCAAGTGCTGGCGGGGGCGTTGCTCATGCTCACGTCATGGGGCGGCGAAGAACTGCCGGCGTTTCGGCATATCGGTTTCTGGGCGCCGATGCTGGTGGGGTTGGCCGCATTTGTCGGCGCCTGGCGCTTGCAGGGCAGTGATCGACGGCTCAAGTTGCCCCATCTTTCCAACGGCCTGCTGGCCTGGGGCGCGGCGTGGTGGGTATTGGCGCTGAACCATGAAGTGCTGCGCTTCACCCCGCCAGAGTTGCAAGCCACGTTCCTGTTGGCGGCGGCTGCGGCCAGCGCGGCGTTGTGGATGTTGCTGGCGTTGCGCCTGCGCTGGGCCGCGCTGGGTACCCTCTGCCTGTTGCTGATGCCAGCGGCGGCGCTGGTGGTGCTGGTGTCGTTGCATCGCTATTACCACCCGGCGGCCGAATTGGGCTGGTTGGCCTGGCTGGCGGTGTTCGCCGTACATTTCATCGCGCTGCGTTATTTGGCCGACCTGGCGGCGGCAAAGGCCCTGAGCGTCGCCCATGTGCTGGGCTGCTGGATGCTGATCGGCATGCTCGCCCTGGAGCTGCGTTATGGCCTGTTGGTGCTCTCGGTGCAATACAACGCCTGGCGCTGGCTGGGCTGGGCGATTTTCCCCAGCCTGTACCTGATAGCCGTCGCTACGCCGCGCCAGTGGCCATGGCCGATATCTGCTTATGCGCGTGAATACCGCCTGCTGGCCGCGCTGCCGTTGGCCGCGCTGATGCTGGTGTGGTTCTGGCTGGCCAATATTTTCAGCGACGGCACGGCCAGGCCATTGCCCTATGTGCCGTTGCTCAACCCCTTGGACCTGGGCCTGCTGTTTGCGCTGCTGGGCGTGTACCTGTGGGCGCGCAGCGCGGCGCCACAACTGGGCAGCCGCACCCCGTGGATTGCCCAGAGCGTTGCCGGGGTCTCGCTGTTCGCCTTTTTCACCGCATTGGTGATGCGCGCGGCGCACCATTGGGGCGGCGTGCCGTTTCATCTGGATGCGTTGCTCGACTCAATGTTGGTCCAGGCCGGCCTGTCGATTGTCTGGACCCTGATTGCCCTGGGCCTGATGATCGGCGGGCACCTGCGCAATCGCCGGGAAGTGTGGCTGGTCGGCGCGGTGCTGATCGGCGTAGTGGTCGCCAAGTTGTTCCTCGTCGAGCTGAGCAACCGTGGCGGGCTGGAGCGGATCGTGTCGTTTATCGGCGTGGGCGGGCTGTTGCTGGTGGTGGGCTATTTTGCCCCGCTGCCGCCCAAACGCAGTGAACCCGAGGTTCAAACCCAAGGAGCGTCCTCTTGATCGGCAAACTGAGTATTGCACTGGTGGGCCTGTGCGCCGTGTTATCGGCGTCGGCCGCAGAAGGCCTCGCCGACTTCACCACCCAAGTGCCGCTGACCGTCAGCGGCGACGGCCCCTGGTATCGCCTGGAGTTGCCGCTGGCGGTGCAATTGAGCGCCAGCCAGGCGGATCTCGGTGACCTGCGGGTGTTCAACGCGGCGGGCGAACCCCAGGCATATGCATTAGTGCGGCAGTCGGCCGCAAGCGCAAACAACCGGGCCCGGCTGAAGGGCTTCCCGCTCTATGCCGCCGACAATGCCAGCGACAGTGTGCCCAGCGTGCGCGTGCAATCCAGCGCCACGGGCACCCTGGTGCAGGTGCAGCCGTCCAGCGAGGTGCCGACCGGTGCGCAGGTGCGCCGTGGCTGGTTGCTTGATGCCAGTGCAGTCAAGGCGCCGTTGCAAAAGCTGATCCTCGACTGGCCCGCCGAGCACGAGGGTTTCCAGCGTTTCAGCATCGAAGCCAGTGACGATTTGCAGCAGTGGCGCTCCTGGGGCGACGGGCAGGTGGCGCGCCTGGCATTTGCCGAGGATCGGGTGGAGCAGCGTGAAGTCGCCTTGCCAGGGCAGTCGGCGCGCTACCTGCGCCTGCTATGGCAAGGTCAGGCCGCGCCCGAGTTGACCTCCATTGAAGTGCAAAGCACCAGCAGCCTGCCGCTGTCGCTGGTGTGGTCCGAGCCTTTGGCCGGCAGCACCCTTGAGCCTGGGCAGTACAGCTGGCAGCTGCCTGGGGTGTTGAATATCGAGCGGGTGCGCGTTGAGTTGCGCCAGCCCAACAGCCTGGCGCCGGTGGGGCTGCAAGGGCGTCAGGACAGCAAGCAGGGATGGCAGCCGTTGAGCCGTGGTTTGCTCTATCGCTTGGCGCAAGGCGGGCAAGAAGTCACCCAGGATCAACTGCAACTGCCGGGCTATCCGGTGCGGCAGCTCAAGCTGGAGGTGGACGAACGGGGCGGTGGCCTGGGGGCGCCGGCGCCGGCGTTGAGTTTTGCCGTGCGGGCCACGCAAGTGGTGTTCCTGGCGCGGGGCGAACCGCCGTTTACCCTGGCGCTGGGCAATCCGTCGGCCAAGGCCGCGAACCTGGCACTGACCACCTTGATTCCCGGCTACACCCCGCAGCGCCTCGCGACTCTGGGCCAGGCCCGGGTCGATGGCGCGTGGCGCGCCAGTACACCGCCTGCGCCAAATGCCGCAGGTATCCACTGGAAGACAATCGGCCTGTGGGCCGTGCTGTTACTGGGCGTGGCGGCACTTGGGGCGATGGCCTACAGTCTGCTGCGCAAGCCGCCGGCCAGGCCCTGAGCCGGGGCCTACATGAACTCTGTCAGTCTTATCTCGTCTGATAGGAGGAAATGCGCCCCGACTCGCGCTAAACTGCGCGGGTTTTTAGCCCCCCCATTCTCCGGAGCCGTCCATGTCCCGCGTTACCCTGAGTCGCTATTTGATTGAGCAGACCCGCAGCAACAACACCCCTGCCGATCTGCGCTTCCTGATCGAAGTGGTGGCGCGTGCTTGCAAGGAAATCAGCCACGCCGTGTCCAAGGGCGCGCTGGGCGGCGTCCTGGGCAGCATGGGCACTGAAAACGTGCAAGGCGAAGTGCAGAAGAAACTCGACGTGATTTCCAACGAAATCCTGCTCGAAGCCAACGAATGGGGCGGTCACCTGGCCGGCATGGCGTCCGAAGAAATGGACAATGCCTACCAGATCCCGGGCAAATACCCTAAAGGCGCGTACCTGCTGGTATTCGACCCACTGGACGGCTCGTCGAACATCGACATCAACGCGCCAGTCGGCACCATCTTCTCGGTGCTGCGTTGCCCTAACGAATACCTGAGCCAGAACGAAGCGCTGAACGAAAAGGCCTTCCTGCAGCCAGGCACCGAACAGGTTGCCGCTGGCTACGCGATCTACGGCCCGCAGACCATGCTGGTGCTGACCCTGGGTGATGGCGTCAAGGGCTTCACCCTGGACCGCGAAATGGGCAGCTTCGTGCTGACTCACGAAGACATCTCCATTCCTGCCTCGACCCAGGAATTCGCGATCAACATGTCCAACCAGCGCCACTGGGAAGAACCGGTCAAGCGCTACGTCAACGAGCTGATGGAAGGCGAAGAAGGCCCGCTGAAGAAAAACTTCAACATGCGCTGGGTGGCCGCGATGGTTGCCGACGTACACCGCATCCTGACCCGTGGTGGCCTGTTCATGTACCCACGCGACAGCCGCGAGCCGTCCAAGCCGGGCAAACTGCGCCTGATGTACGAAGCCAACCCGATGTCGTTCCTGGTTGAGCAGGCGGGCGGTGCCTCGACTGACGGCCACCAGCGCATCCTCGACATCCAGCCTGAAGGCCTGCACCAGCGTGTGGCGGTGTTCCTGGGGTCCAAGGAAGAAGTGGCGCGTGTGACCGGTTACCACAAGAAGGCTTAACGCCTTCTGTAGGAGCGAGCTTGCTCGCGAAAGTATTCCAGGCGCATTGCTGCGTTGGCTGTACCTTTTTCGCGAGCAAGCTCGCTCCTACAGTGAACCTTGCACGTCAGATCAAGCCCCGAAACGTTTCAGCGATTCGGGGCTTTTTTTGTTTTTGCCTTGCGGGAACCAGACCCCCCTTTTCCCTTCTAAGCTTCTGGCAGACCCCCACTGCTGCGTGTCCCTCCAGGAGCTCTACCATGTCGTTACGCCGTCTCGCCCTCTTGTGCTTTTGCGTGCTGTTGGCCGCTTGCAGCAAGGTCACCCAGGAAAATTACCAGAAGCTCTCGGCTGGCATGGCCAAGGCCGAGGTGGAGTCGTTGCTGGGCAAGCCCACCGATTGTTCTGGCGCACTGGGCATGTCCAGTTGCACCTGGGGCGATAAAAACAGCTTTATCAGCGTGCAGTACGCCGGTGACAAAGTTCTGATGTTTTCCGGGCAAGGCCTGAAGTAAACCGGGGCGCAAGCCTGCGGGAGAAGAAGAATGATGCGTTTCGTTTTATACCTTTGCGCCAGCCTGTTTTTGGCAGGCTGCGCCAGCCATTCTGGCGATGATCTGCAACCCAAGACTGTCGGCAGCGTCAACCTCAAGCGTTACCAGGGCACCTGGTACGAACTGGCCCGCTTGCCCATGTACTTCCAGCGCAACTGCGCGCAATCCGAGGCCCGCTACTCCCTGTTGCCCGATGGCGACATGTCAGTGTTCAACCGTTGCCTGACCACCGAGTGGAAGTGGGAAGAAGCCAAGGGCACGGCCACGCCGCAGGTACCGGGCAAGACCGACAAGCTGTGGGTCGAATTCAATAACTGGTTCACCGCGTTGCTACCGGGCGTGGCCAAGGGCGATTACTGGGTGTTGTATGTCAGCGATGACTACAAGACCGCCATCGTCGGCAGCCCGAGCCGGCGCTATATGTGGCTGCTGTCACGCACGCCGACCGTCAGCGCCGACACCCGTGAAGACCTGCTGAGCCGGGCGCGCCAGCAGGGTTACGACACCACACGGTTGATCTGGCGTACGTCGGACAAACAGATGGCCAAGACCTCGCAGTAACCCGAAACAAGGTCGAGTAAAGAAGGGCGGGCATGCCATAAAGCCCGCTCTTTTTTTGCTGGTTTTTTGCAAAGCCAGAAGGGCACCACACTACCCAATGTGGGAGCTGGCTTGCCTGCGATGGCGGCGGGCCAGTCGATGACGATTTCGACTGACACACGGCTATCGCGGGCAAGCCCGCTCCCACAGGGGTTATGTGTTGTTCTTAAGACAGTAGGTCTCTGAGGACTTGCGTGAAGGCCCGGCTGCTCTCTTCCTCGCCCGCATGATGCCCATCGCGCACCACCCACTGGCCGTTGACCAGCACATCGCGCACCTGCCGATCCCCTCCGGCAAACAACCAGCGATTAAGAATGCCATCCTCATGGGCCGTCGCCAGGTACGGATCATTGCCATCGAGCACCAGCCAGTCCGCACGCTTGCCGACTTCCAGGCGGCCAATCGGTTGCCCCAGCGCCTGCGCGCCGCCGTCCAGGGCTGCGTCATACAGGGTGCGGCCGACCATCGGTTGATCGCTGCGATACAGCCGGTTGCGCCGCTGGTCGCGCAGGCGCTGGCCGTATTCCAGCCAGCGCAGTTCTTCGACCACGCTCAAGGACACATGGCTGTCCGACCCAATCCCCATGCGCCCGCCCTGGGCCAGGAAGTCCACCGCCGGGAAGATCCCGTCGCCCAGGTTGGCCTCGGTGGTCAGGCACAGCCCGGCGATCGCCCGGCTGTTGGCCATCAATGTCACTTCGTCGGGGTTGGCGTGGGTGGCGTGCACCAGGCACCAGCGCTGGTCGACGTGCACATTGTCATACAGCCATTGCAGTGGGCGCTTGCCGCTCCAGGCCAGGCAGTCATCGACTTCCTTTTGCTGCTCGGCGATGTGGATGTGCACCGGGCAGGCCTGGTCGCTGGCGGCCAGCACTGCGCTGATCTGTTGCGGCGTTACCGCGCGCAATGAGTGGAAACACAGGCCCAGTTGCTGGGCCGGTTGTGCCGCCAGGATCGGTTGCAGGCGCGCTTGCAGCTCCAGGTAGTTATCGGTGCTGTTGATAAAGCGGCGCTGTCCGTCGTTCGGCGCCTGGCCGCCAAAGCCCGAGTGGCTGTAGAGCACTGGCAGCAAGGTCAGGCCGATCCCGCTGCTGGCCGCGGCCAGGCTGATCTGGCGCGACAGTTCGGTGGGGTCGCTGTAAGGCTGGCCGCTGATATCGTGGTGCACATAGTGGAACTCGGCGACCGAGGTGTAGCCGGCCTTGAGCATCTCGATATACAGCTGGCGCGCGATGACCTGCAATTGCTCGGGGCTGATCTGGCCGACCATGCGGTACATCAGGTCACGCCAGGTCCAGAAGCTGTCATTGGGGTTGCCGGCGACTTCCGCCAGCCCCGCCATGGCCCGTTGGAACGCATGGGAGTGCAGGTTCGGCATGCCCGGCAACACAGGGCCTCTCAGTCGTTCGGCGCCGTCTGCGCTGGCATTGGCCGTCACGTTGGTCAGCAGGCCATCGGCGCTGACTTCAAGGCGTACATCAGTGGCCCATCCATTAGGCAGCAGCGCGCGTTCGGCAAAGAAAGCGGACATGATCAAGGCACCCCGGTCGTGTGTTTATTTGTATATACATATACAGACGTTTGCCTGCTCGGTAAACTCCGGCAATCTATGCATCTTTTCCTCCTGCAAGGATTCCCCGTGCCGACTCCGCCCGCCAAGTCCCCGCTGGCTGCCCACATGGACGAAAGTCCGGCGCCCTTGTATGCCCGCGTCAAGCAGATGATCAGCCAGCAGATTCTCAACGGCAACTGGCCGCCGCACTATCGTGTGCCGTCGGAAAGCGAGTTGGTCAACCAGTTGGGCTTTAGCCGCATGACCATCAACCGCGCCCTGCGGGAGCTGACCGCCGAAGGCTTGCTGGTGCGCATGCAAGGCGTCGGCACCTTCGTTGCTGAGCCCAAGAGCCAGTCGGCGCTGTTCGAGGTGCATAACATCGCCGATGAGATCGCCTCCCGCGGCCATCGCCACACCTGCAAGGTGATTACCCTGGGCGAGGAGGCTGCTGGTTCCGAGCGCGCCGTGGCCCTGGAAATGCGTGAAGGCGGGCGGGTGTTCCACTCGCTGATCGTGCACTACGAAAACGATATCCCGGTGCAAATCGAAGACCGTTTCGTCAACGCCCTGGTCGCCCCCCAGTACCTGCAACAGGATTTCACCCAGCAAACCCCCTACGCCTATCTCAACCAGGTGGCGCCGCTGACCGAGGGTGAGCATGTGGTGGAAGCGATCCTGGCCGACCCGCAGGAATGCAAGCTGCTGCAGATCGAGGCCGGCGAGCCGTGCCTGCTGATTCGCCGGCGCACCTGGTCTGGGCGCCAGCCGGTGACCGCTGCGCGGCTGATCCACCCAGGTTCCCGGCATAGCCTCGAAGGACGCTTCAGCAAATGAGTGCAGTCAAGGTCTGGCGCGCCGCCGATTACGTACGCATGCCGTGGAAAAACGGCGGTGGCAGCACCGAAGAAATCACCCGTGATGCAGGCTTGGGCCTCGACGGTTTTGGCTGGCGCCTGTCGATTGCCGACATCGGCGAGTCGGGTGGTTTTTCCACGTTTGCCGGGTATCAGCGGATCATCACCGTGATCCAGGGTGCCGGCATGGTGCTGACGGTGGACGGCGAAGAGCAGCGCGGCCTGCTGCCTCTGCAGCCGTTTGCCTTCAAGGGTGAAAGCCAGGTGGCGTGCCGCCTGATCACCGGGCCGATTCGCGACTTCAACCTGATCTATTCGCCCCAGCGTTACCACGCACGTTTGCAATGGGTGGACGGAGTGCAGCAGTTTTTCAGTACCGCTCACACCGTGCTGGTGTTCAGTGTGGCCGATGAGGTGAAGGTGCTGGGCGAAGTGCTGGGCCATCATGATTGTTTGCAGGTGGACGGTAACAGTGACTTGCTGGATATCAGCGTGACAGGTCGCTGCTGCCTGATCGAACTGACCGCGCGCGATTAAACATGTGGGAGCTGGCTTGCCTGCGATTGCGGTGTGTCAGACAAATGGCTATCGCAGGCAGGCCAGCTCCCACATGGGTTATGTATAGGCTGCACAATCTGTTTCCAGTCCCGCACCAAGTTGTTACCGAATGCCCCAGCATGGCGCAATACCCTGCTTTTGTAACAACTCCCCAACTGTCCAAACCAGTGCTTTAAGAAATTTTATCAAGCCCCCAAGCCTTGATTTCAGAGGCCTGCACGCCCACCCCAAAAAATCTTAAGCTCTCCCTCATCAAGTTGGCCGCTCGATTGCATATGCTTGTATGTACAAGTAAAGGTGTGTGCATAAGAGTCGCTAAACATCCTCTTCGCACCATCGTGTTCGCGCATCGATTGCTGAGGAGTTTTTTGTGACTGACTTTTCCCAGAACAAGCCTACCAAGTACCGCGACGTTGAAATCCGCGCCGCCCGTGGCAACACGCTCACCGCCAAAAGCTGGCTGACTGAAGCGCCGCTGCGCATGCTGATGAACAACCTCGACCCGCAAGTGGCCGAGAACCCCAAAGAGTTGGTGGTGTACGGCGGTATCGGCCGTGCGGCGCGTAACTGGGAGTGCTACGACCAGATCGTCGAAAGCCTGACCAACCTGAACGACGACGAAACCCTGCTGGTGCAATCGGGCAAGCCGGTCGGCGTGTTCAAGACCCACAGTAATGCCCCGCGTGTGTTGATCGCCAACTCCAACCTGGTGCCGCACTGGGCCAGTTGGGAGCACTTCAACGAACTGGATGCCAAGGGCCTGGCCATGTACGGCCAGATGACCGCCGGCAGCTGGATCTACATCGGCAGCCAGGGCATCGTCCAGGGCACCTACGAAACCTTCGTCGAGGCCGGTCGCCAGCATTACGATTCAAACCTCAAGGGCCGTTGGGTGCTCACTGCCGGCCTCGGCGGCATGGGCGGCGCCCAGCCTCTGGCCGCGACCCTGGCCGGCGCGTGCTCGCTGAACATTGAATGCCAGCAGGTCAGTATCGATTTCCGCTTGAACAGCCGTTATGTCGACGAACAAGCCCGCGACCTCGACGACGCCCTGGCGCGCATCGCCAAGTACACCAAGGAAGGCAAGGCCATCTCCATCGCCCTGCTGGGCAACGCTGCCGAAATCCTCCCGGAACTGGTCAAGCGCGGCGTGCGCCCGGACATGGTCACCGACCAGACCAGCGCCCACGACCCACTCAATGGCTACCTGCCCGCCGGTTGGACCTGGGACCAATACCGCGCCCGCGCCAAGACCGAACCGGCCGCCGTGATCAAGGCCGCCAAGCAGTCGATGGCCGTACACGTCAAGGCGATGCTGGACTTCCAGAAAATGGGCGTACCGACCTTCGACTACGGCAACAACATCCGTCAGATGGCGCAGGAAGAAGGCGTGGAAAACGCATTCGACTTCCCAGGCTTTGTACCGGCCTACATCCGCCCGCTGTTCTGCCGTGGCATCGGCCCGTTCCGCTGGGCGGCACTGTCGGGCGACCCGCAGGACATCTACAAAACCGACGCCAAGGTCAAAGAACTGATCCCCGACGACGCCCACCTGCACAACTGGCTGGACATGGCGCGCGAGCGCATCAGCTTCCAGGGCCTGCCGGCGCGCATCTGCTGGGTTGGCCTGGGCCAGCGCGCCAAGCTCGGCCTGGCATTCAACGAAATGGTGCGCAGCGGCGAGCTGTCGGCACCGGTAGTGATCGGCCGTGACCACCTGGACTCCGGCTCGGTATCAAGCCCCAACCGCGAAACCGAATCCATGCAGGACGGTTCCGACGCCGTGTCCGACTGGCCACTGCTCAACGCCCTGCTCAACACCGCCAGCGGCGCGACCTGGGTTTCGCTGCACCACGGTGGTGGCGTGGGCATGGGCTTCTCCCAGCACTCCGGCATGGTCATCGTCTGCGACGGTACCGACGAAGCCGCCGAGCGCATTGCCCGCGTGCTGCACAACGACCCGGCCACCGGGGTGATGCGTCATGCCGATGCGGGTTACCAGATCGCGATCGATTGCGCCAAGGAGCAGGGCCTGAACCTGCCAATGATCAAGTAGCGCCTGGCTCGGTTCCTGTGGGAGCTGGCTTGCCTGCGATGCGGGCGACTGGGTCTGTCAGGCAGATCACAGTGATGCAATCGCAGGCAAGCCAGCTCCCACATTTGACCTGCTGTGTATTTGAAACATGTTTGAGCCGCACCACCGAAAACAATCCATTAGAGGTTGAATACCCATGGCTGCAAAAGACGCGCGTGCAAGCTCCACCCCGTTGATCGAAAGGCGTTCGATCGACTACATCCCGGAAGCGGAAAGACACGGTCGTCTATTGAGCCAGTTCACCCTGTGGATGGGTGCCAACCTGCAAATCACCGCGATTGTCACCGGGGCCCTGGCCGTGGTGCTGGGCGGGGATGTGTTCTGGTCGTTGATCGGTCTGTTGGTCGGTCAACTGCTGGGCGGCGGCGTGATGGCGTTGCATGCGGCGCAAGGGCCCAGGCTTGGCCTGCCGCAGATGATTTCCAGCCGGGTGCAGTTCGGTGTGTATGGCGCAGCCATCCCGATTGTGCTGGTGTGCTTGATGTACCTCGGTTTCACCGCCACCGGGACCGTGCTGTCCGGCCAGGCGCTGGGCCAGTTGTTTGGGGTCAGCGACAGTGTTGGCATTCTGATTTTCGCCAGTGTCATCGTGCTGGTCACGGTGCTCGGTTACCGGGTGATCCATTTCATCGGCCGTGTCGCCAGCGTCATTGGCGTGATTGCCTTTGTCTACCTGTTCAGCCGCCTGATGAGCCAGACCGACGTTGGCGCACTCCTGCAAATCCGTCACTTCAGCTGGAGCAGCTTCCTACTCGCGGTATCGCTCGCGGCCTCCTGGCAGATCGCCTTCGGGCCCTATGTGGCGGACTATTCCCGCTACCTGCCGCGCAACACGTCCTCGGTGAAAACCTTCCTGGCCGCAGGCGCCGGCTCGGTCATTGGCGCACAGGTGGCGATGATTCTCGGTGTGTTTGCCGCTGCGATGTCCAACGGCAAATTTGCCGGTAACGAAGTGGCCTACATCGTGGGCCTGGGCGGCACGGGGGCTACGGCGGCACTGCTGTATTTCAGCATCGCGTTCGGCAAAGTCACCATTTCCACGCTGAACTCCTACGGCAGCTTCATGTGCATTGCGACCATCGTCAGCGGTTTTCGCGGGCGCATGGAGGTGTCGCGCATGCAGCGCCTGGTTTTCGTGCTGGCCATCGTCGGTGCGGCGACTCTGATCGCGTTGCTCGGGCAGCACTCGTTCCTCAGTGCGTTCAAGTCCTTCATCCTGTTTTTGCTGGCGTTCTTTACGCCCTGGAGCGCGATCAACCTGGTGGACTACTACTGCATCACCCGCGATCGCTATGACGTGCCGGCGCTGGCCGATCCAAATGGTCGCTACGGCCGCTGGAACCCGCTGGGTATCAGCGTCTATGTGTTCGGGGTGCTGGTGCAGTTGCCGTTCATCGCCACCAAGTTCTACACCGGTCCCCTGGTGGCCAGCCTGGGGGGTGTGGATATTTCCTGGATCATTGGCCTGGTACTGCCCGCCGCCCTGTATTACGTGTGTGCGAAAAAATGGCACGGTGCGATTCCTGAGCGGCTGATCCTGCCGGTAGAGCAGGGCGCTGCACCCCAAGTTACCCCTAAAAACAACGGGCTGAGTGCACAAGCCTGATGGGACGTGGACAAGGCAGGATGCCTTTTGACTGCCGTAATCCATTTCATGATTGGGAGCGTCACATAATGAGAATGCATAAGACCCTGCTGACCCCATTGCTCGCCGCCGGCCTGCTGGCCAGCGCTGGCGCCACCCAGGCGGCCGGCTGGTGCGAGTCGGGCAAGCCGGTGAAGTTCGCCGGCCTGAACTGGGAAAGCGGCATGTTGCTGACTGACGTCCTGCAAGTGGTCCTGGAAAAAGGCTACGACTGTAAAACCGATAGCCTGCCGGGCAATTCCATCACCATGGAAAACGCCCTGGGCAGTAACGATATCCAGATCTTCGCCGAAGAGTGGGTTGGCCGCAGTGAAGTGTGGAAAAAGGCCGAGAAGGCCGGCAAGGTCGTGGGTGTCGGTGCGCCCGTGGTCGGCGCGGTTGAAGGCTGGTACGTGCCGCGCTACGTGATCGAAGGCGACGCCAAGCGCAAGCTCGAAGCCAAGGCCCCGGACCTGAAAAGCATCGCCGACCTGGCCAAGTATTCCGCAGTGTTCAAGGACCAGGAAGAGCCCGCCAAAGGCCGTTTCTACAACTGCCCGGCCGGCTGGACCTGCGAGCTGGACAACAGCGAAATGCTCAAGAGCTACGGCCTGGAAAATTCCTACACCAACTTCCGCCCAGGCACCGGCCCGGCGCTGGATGCAGCGGTGCTGTCGAGCTACAAGCGTGGCGAACCGATCCTGTTCTACTACTGGTCGCCGACGCCACTGATGGGCCAGGTGGACCTGGTCAAGCTCGACGAAAAACCCGGCGTGGATAAAAGCGTGACCATCAAGGTCGGCCTGTCCAAGACGTTCCACGAGCAGGCCCCGGAACTGGTGGCGGTGCTGGAGAAGGTCAACCTGCCGATCGACCTGCTCAACCAGAACCTGGCGCGCATGAGCAAAGAGCGGATTGATTCGTCGAAGCTGGCGAAGATTTTCCTCAAGGAGCACCCGGAGGTCTGGCACGCCTGGGTCAGTGAAGACGCAGCCAAGAAAATAGACGCGGCCTTGTAGGCACAGTGCTCCCGGCTACCCTGAACAGGCAGCCGGACACCGGCCACACTCCACTGGATCGAGAGCACGTTATGTTTCCTGAGAGTTTTACGTTTTCCATCGCCGACTGGGTCAACGGTTGGGTCGATGGGTTGGTGACCAACTACGGCGATGTGTTCCGGCAGATTTCCGACACCTTGCTGTGGGCTATCGTCAACCTGGAAGGCCTGCTGCGCGCGGCGCCCTGGTGGCTGATGCTGGCGATAGTCGGCGGCGTTGCCTGGCACGCCACCCGCAAGGTGCTGACCACGGCGGTGATCGTCGGCCTGCTGTTCCTGGTGGGCGCGGTCGGCCTGTGGGACAAGCTGATGCAAACCCTGGCGCTGATGATGGTGGCCACGGTGATCTCGGTGCTGATCGGCATTCCCCTGGGCATCCTCTCGGCGCGCAGCAATCGCCTGCGCTCGGTGCTGATGCCGTTGCTGGATATCATGCAGACCATGCCCAGCTTCGTGTACCTGATCCCGGTATTGATGCTGTTTGGCCTGGGCAAGGTGCCGGCGATTTTCGCTACGGTGATCTACGCCGCGCCGCCATTGATTCGCCTGACCGACCTGGGCATTCGCCAGGTGGATCGGGAAGTGATGGAAGCCATCAATGCCTTTGGCGCCAACCGCTGGCAGCAGCTGTTTGGCGTGCAACTGCCGCTGGCCCTGCCGAGCATCATGGCCGGGATCAACCAGACCACCATGATGGCCCTGTCGATGGTGGTGATCGCCTCGATGATCGGCGCCCGTGGCCTGGGTGAAGACGTACTGGTGGGCATCCAGACCCTTAACGTCGGGCGCGGCCTGGAGGCTGGCCTGGCGATTGTGATTCTCGCAGTGGTCATCGACCGCATTACCCAGGCCTATGGTCGTCCACGGCATGAGGCGAGCAAATGACTATTGTCAGCAAGATCGAAGTTAAAAACGTATTCAAGATTTTCGGCGCCCGTGACAAGGAAGCCCTGGCGCTGATTGGCCAGGGCCAGACCAAGGACCAGGTGCTGGCGCAGACCGGTTGCGTGGTGGGGGTCAATGACCTGTCCCTGAGCATCGGCACCGGCGAGATCTTTGTGATCATGGGCCTGTCGGGTTCCGGTAAGTCCACCCTGGTGCGCCACTTCAACCGCCTGATCGACCCCACCAGCGGCGCGATCCTGGTGGACGGCGAAGACATTCTGCAACTGGATATGGACGCCTTGCGCCAGTTCCGTCGGCACAAGATCAGCATGGTGTTCCAGAGCTTCGGCCTGCTGCCGCACAAGAGCGTGCTGGACAACGTGGCCTATGGCCTGAAAGTGCGCGGCGAAACCAAGCAAGTGTGCACCGAGCGTGCCTTGCACTGGATCGCAACCGTGGGTTTGAAGGGGTATGAAAACAAATACCCGCACCAGTTGTCGGGCGGCATGCGCCAACGGGTGGGCCTGGCCCGGGCCCTGGCGGCTGACACCGACATCATCCTGATGGACGAAGCGTTCAGTGCCCTCGACCCGCTGATCCGCGCCGAGATGCAGGACCAGTTGCTGGAACTGCAAAAGACCCTGCACAAGACCATCGTGTTTATCACCCACGACCTGGACGAGGCCGTGCGCATCGGCAATCGCATCGCGATCCTCAAGGACGGCAAGCTGATCCAGGTCGGCACGCCGCGGGAGATCTTGCATTCGCCGGCCGATGAGTACGTGGATCGGTTTGTTCAGCGGCGGGCGGCGGTGGTCTGAACCGAGCCTTGTGGTGAATTGGCCGGCCTCTTCGCGAGCAAGCCCGCTCCCACAGGGGAACGCATTCCAAATGTGGGAGCGGGCTTGCTCGCGAAGAGGCCGGCAAGGCCGCAAAAATTTGAAGAAGGTATGAAGATGTCCCAGGCTAAAAAAATCGTCATCGCCGACACCCCCCTGCACTGGCAGGACGTGGTCGCCGTCGCGCGCTTCGGCGCCGAGCTTGCGCTGTCGGGCCAGGCCTGGGCGCGCATCGACAATGCCCAGTCCATCGTGCAACGCATCGTCACCGGCGGCGAGCGCGCCTATGGTGTCAACACCGGTCTGGGCGCGTTGTGCAATGTGTCGCTCAAGGGCGAGCAACTGAGCCAGCTGTCGCGCAATACCTTGCTCAGCCACGCCTGCGGTGTCGGTGCGCCGCTTACCGATGAGCAGACTCGCGCCATCATCTGCGCCGCTGTCCTCAACTACAGCCAGGGCAAGTCCGGCCTGCATCCGCAGGTGGTGCATTCGTTGCTGGCGCTGCTCAACCATGGCATTACCCCGCAGGTGCCGTCCCAGGGTTCGGTGGGCTACCTGACCCATATGGCCCATATCGGTATTGCCTTGCTGGGTGTAGGAAATGTCAGCTATCGCGGCCAGATCGTTACCGCCCAGGCCGCCTTGGCCGCCGAAGGCCTGCAGCCGGTGGTGCTCGGCGCCAAGGACGGCCTGTGCCTGGTCAATGGCACGCCGTGCATGAGCGGCCTGAGCTGCCTGGCCCTGGCCGATGCCCACCATTTGCTGCAATGGGCCGATGTGATCGGCGCCATGAGCTTTGAAGCACAGCGCGGGCAGATCGATGCGTTCGACGAGCAGATCATTGCCCTCAAGCCACACCCTGGCATGCAGCAGGTCGGCAGCAACCTGCGGGCGTTGCTCGCGGGCAGCGAGGTGATTGCCGCCAGCCGGGGCATTCGTACCCAGGACGCGCTGAGCATCCGTTCGATCCCCCAGGTCCACGGCGCCGCCCGCGATCAGCTGGAACACGCCACCCGCCAGATTGAAACCGAACTCAACGGCGCCACCGACAACCCGTTACTGCTCGGCACGCCAGACAACTACCACGTGGTGTCCCAGGCCAACCCCCACGGGCAGTCCGTGGCACTGGCGGCGGATATGCTGGCTATCGCCATGGCCGAGATCGGTTCCATCGCCGAGCGCCGCCTGGACCGCCTGATCAATCCTCACGTCAGCGGCTTGCCGGCGTTCCTGGTGAGCAACCCTGGGGTCAACTCGGGGATGATGATCGTGCAGTACGTCGCCGCTTCCCTCTGTGGGCAGAATCGTCAACTGGCGCAGCCGGCGGTGCTCGACAATTTCGTCACCTCGGGCCTGCAGGAAGACCACCTGAGCATGGGCACCAACGCTGCGCTCAAGCTGCATTCGGTGCTGGCAAACGTCACCCAGATCCTCGCCATCGAATACCTGCTGGCGGCCCAGGCCTTTGAGTTCCTCAAACACCAAGGCTTCGGCGCCGGCACCCACGCGGCTTGGCGCCTGCTGCGCGAGCACGTCCCGGCCTATGAGCAGGACCGCTGGTTGGCACCGGATATCGCGACCACCGCAAAGCTGCTCAACACCCCTGATTTGCTGAACCACGTTTTACCGAATTTGCACTGAACCCTATTTCAAAAGGAGCATGAATGTGACTGCGCTAAATCTGATTCCAGGCCAACTGACCCTTGCCCAACTGCGGGCCATCTACCAGCAGCCGGTAACCCTCAGCCTGGATGACAGCGCCTCGGCGCAGATCGAAGCCAGTGTGGCCTGTGTCGAGCAGATTCTCGCCGAGAACCGCACCGCCTACGGCATCAACACCGGTTTCGGCCTGCTGGCCTCGACCCGTATCGCCAGCGAAGACCTGGAAAACCTCCAGCGTTCCCTGGTGTTGTCCCACGCGGCCGGGGTTGGCGAGCCGATCAGCGATGCGCTGGTGCGTTTGGTGATGGTGCTCAAGGTCAACAGCCTGAGCCGGGGTTTTTCCGGGATTCGCCGCCAGGTAATCGATGCGCTGATCGCCCTGATCAACGCCGAGGTCTACCCCCATATCCCGCTCAAGGGCTCGGTGGGCGCGTCCGGTGACTTGGCGCCGCTGGCCCATATGTCCCTGGTGCTGCTGGGCGAAGGCAAGGCCCGTTACAAAGGCGAGTGGCTGGAGGCGACCGAAGCGCTGAAAGTCGCCGGCCTTGCGCCCCTGACCCTGGCCGCCAAGGAAGGCCTGGCGCTGCTCAACGGCACCCAGGTCTCCACCGCTTACGCCTTGCGCGGTTTGTTTGAAGGCGAAGACCTGTTCGCCGCCGCTATCGCCTGTGGCGGCCTGACCGTGGAAGCGGTGCTGGGCTCGCGCTCGCCGTTCGACGCGCGCATTCATGCGGCCCGTGGCCAGCGTGGGCAGATTGACTCGGCCGCCGCTTATCGCGACCTGCTCGGCGACAGCAGCCAGGTGTCCCAGTCCCACCAGAACTGCGACAAGGTGCAAGACCCGTACTCCCTGCGTTGCCAGCCGCAAGTCATGGGCGCCTGCCTGACCCAGTTCCGCCAGGCGGCAGAGGTGTTGGTGGTCGAAGCCAACGCCGTATCCGATAACCCGCTGGTGTTCGCCGCCGAAGGCGATGTGATCTCCGGCGGTAACTTCCACGCCGAACCGGTGGCGATGGCCGCCGACAACATGGCCCTGGCCATCGCTGAAATCGGCTCCCTGAGCGAGCGCCGCATCTCGCTGATGATGGACAAGCACATGTCGCAATTGCCGCCGTTCCTGGTGGGCAATGGCGGGGTCAACTCCGGCTTCATGATCGCCCAGGTGACGGCGGCGGCGTTGGCCAGCGAGAACAAGGCGTTGTCCCATCCCCATAGCGTCGACAGCCTGCCGACGTCGGCCAACCAGGAGGACCACGTGTCGATGGCGCCGGCTGCCGGCAAGCGCCTGTGGGAAATGGCCGAAAACACCCGTGGGGTTCTCGCAGTGGAATGGCTGGCCGCCTGCCAGGGCCTGGACCTGCGCGATGGCCTGAAAACCTCGCCCAAGCTGGAAAAGGCCCGTGGGATCCTGCGCGCCAAAGTGGGCTTCTACGACAAGGACCGCTTCTTCGCCCCGGACATCAACGCTGCCAGCGAGCTGTTGGCCAGCCGCTGCCTGAACGAGTTGGTGCCGGCCAAGCTGCTGCCAAGTCTCTAAGCACCACCCCGATCCCGTGTGGGAGCTGTCTCGCCAAGGCTCGACAGCTCCCACAGGTGATCGCCCATAGGTTCGGATTCTCTCTGGATAACAATAATTAGGGACGAGAAATGCACCAGCAAGCGCAAGGTCTCAAACGCGGGCTGACCGCCCGCCATATTCGCTTCATGGCACTGGGGTCGGCGATCGGCACCGGGTTGTTCTACGGCTCCGCCTCGGCCATCCAGATGGCTGGCCCGGCGGTGTTGCTGGCCTACCTGATTGGTGGCGCTGCCGTGTTCATGGTGATGCGCGCCCTCGGGGAAATGGCCGTGCACAATCCGGTGTCCGGCTCGTTCGGCCAATACGCCAGCACTTACCTGGGCCCGATGGCCGGTTTTATTCTCGGCTGGACCTACGCCTTCGAGATGATCATCGTCTGCCTGGCAGACGTCACCGCCTTTGGCATCTACATGGGC
This sequence comes from Pseudomonas sp. WS 5059, assembly GCF_012985525.1. Lineage (NCBI taxonomy): Bacteria > Pseudomonadati > Pseudomonadota > Gammaproteobacteria > Pseudomonadales > Pseudomonadaceae > Pseudomonas > Pseudomonas sp. WS 5059. The sequence goes on from NZ_JAAQWO010000004.1 coordinate 257,722, forward strand.
TTCTGGTTTCCCGAAGTCGCACGCTGGGTCTGGGTGCTCGGCATCGTCCTGCTGATCGGCGGGCTGAACCTGTGCAACGTCAAGGTATTTGGCGAAATGGAGTTCTGGCTGTCACTGCTCAAGGTCGGCGCGATTGTCGCAATGATCCTCGGCGGGTTCGGCATCATGCTGTTCGGCGCGCATTCGGCCGGCGAAGCCCCGGCCACCGGGTTGAGCAACCTCTGGGCCCATGGTGGCTTCATGCCCAATGGCGTGGGCGGGCTGATCGCCTCGTTTGCGGTGGTGATGTTTGCCTTTGGCGGCATCGAAATCATCGGCATCACCGCCGGTGAAGCCAAGGACCCGCAGCGGGTGATCCCCAAGGCGATCAACGCGGTGCCGCTGCGCATCCTGCTGTTCTACGTGCTGACCCTGTTTGTGCTGATGGCCATCTACCCATGGCCGCAGATCGGCAGCCAGGGCAGCCCATTCGTGCAGATCTTCAGCAACCTGGGGATTGGCTCGGCGGCGACCATCCTCAATATCGTGGTGATCTCGGCGGCCGTCTCGGCCATCAACAGTGACATCTTCGGCGCAGGCCGCATGATGTACGGCCTGGCCCAGCAAGGGCAGGCGCCCAAGGGCTTTGCGCAACTGTCGCGCCACGGTGTGCCATGGATGACCGTGGTGGTGATGGGCGCGGCGCTGCTGGGCGGTGTGGTGTTGAACTACCTGATCCCGGAAAACGTGTTCCTGGTGATTGCCTCGATTGCCACCTTCGCTACCGTGTGGGTATGGCTGATGATCCTGGTCACGCAGGTGGCAATGCGCCGCTCGATGACCCGCGAGCAGATCGCCGAACTGAAATTCCCGGTACCGTTCTGGCCCTATGCGCCGGCGGCGGCCATTGTGTTCATGCTGTTTATTTTTGGCGTGCTGGGCTACTTCCCGGACACCCAGGCCGCGCTGCTGGTAGGCGCCGTATGGATCGTGTTGCTGGTCCTCGCCTACCTGCTGTGGGTCAAGCCCGCAGCCGGGCAAGCGGCCAAGGTCAATTACGACCCGGCTTTGTCTCACCGATAACTTAGGGAGGCGTTGATGAAAACGCTTTGGCAACACTGCCACATCGCAACCATGGCCCGGGGCGAGTACTCGATCATCGAGGATGGCGCCATGGTCACGGCCGGTTCGCTGATCGAGTGGATCGGCCCCCGTGCCGAGCTACCGCCTGGCGACTACGGGCAGACCCATGACTTGCAAGGGGCGTGGGTCACGCCGGGGCTGATCGACTGCCATACCCACACGGTATTTGGCGGCAACCGCAGCGGCGAATTCGAGCAGCGCCTGCAAGGCGTGAGCTACGCCGAGATCGCGGCGGCCGGCGGCGGCATCGCCAGCACCGTGCGCGCCACGCGTGCGGCGACGGAAGACGAGCTGTTCGACAGCAGCCGCAAGCGCCTGCGCAGTTTGCTGCGTGACGGCGTGACCACGGTAGAGATCAAGTCCGGCTACGGCCTGGACCTTGCCAACGAGCGCAAGATGCTGCGGGTGGCCCGGCGCCTGGGGCAGGAGTTGCCGGTCAGCGTACGCGCCACGTGCCTGGCGGCCCATGCGTTACCGCCGGAGTACAAGGATCGCGCCGATGACTACATCGAACACATCTGCAACGAGATGCTGCCGGCCCTGGCAGCAGAAGGCTTGGTGGATGCGGTGGATGCGTTCTGTGAATACCTGGCGTTTTCCACCGAGCAGGTGGAGCGCGTGTTCAAAGTCGCGCAGCGCTTGGGCTTGCCGGTAAAACTGCATGCCGAGCAACTGTCGTCGCTGCATGGCTCAAGCCTGGCGGCGCGGTATCAGGCGCTGTCGGCGGACCACCTGGAGTTCATGATCGAAGAAGACGCCATCGCCATGGCCGCTGCCGGCACCGTCGCCGTGTTGCTGCCGGGCGCGTTCTACTTTTTGCGCGAAACCCAGTTGCCGCCGATGGATGCCTTGCGCAAGCACGGGGTGAAGATCGCCATCGCCAGCGACCTCAACCCCGGCACCTCGCCGGCCTTGTCCGTGCGGCTGATGCTGAACATGGCCTGCACCCTGTTTCGTATGACCCCGGAAGAAGCCCTGGCCGGCGCCACCCGACATGCCGCCACGGCACTGGGCATGGGCGACACCCACGGCTCGCTGGAAGTGGGCAAGGTCGCGGATTTTGTCGCCTGGCAGATCGATCGCCCCGCCGACCTGGCCTACTGGCTGGGCGGCGAGCTGGATAAACGCGTCGTGCGCCATGGCGTCGACGTCGATGTGTAAGGCTGCCTTTGTGAGTAAGGAGTACTGCTGTGGATAAGGTTCTGAACTTCAAACAAGGCCGTGTGCCGCTGCTGATCAGCATGCCCCATGCCGGCCTGCGCCTGACGCCTGCGGTTGCAGCGGGCCTGATCCCCGAGGCGCAAAGCCTGCCGGATACCGACTGGCATATCCCCACGCTGTACGACTTTGCCCAGGAACTGGGGGCCAGCACCCTGGCGGCCGAGTATTCGCGGTTTGTCATCGACCTGAACCGGCCGTCTGACGATAAGCCGTTGTATGTCGGCGCGACCACCGGCCTGTTTCCCGCGACGCTGTTTGATGGCGTGCCGTTGTTTATCGAAGGCAAGGAGCCGTCGAAGGCGGAGCGGGCGACCTACCTGGAGCAGATCTGGACGCCTTATCACCAGACCCTGCAACAGGAACTGGCACGGCTCAAGGCTGAATTTGGCTACGCGTTGCTGTTCGACGCCCACTCGATCCGCTCGGTGATCCCCCACCTGTTCGACGGCAAGTTGCCGGACTTCAACCTCGGCACCTTCAATGGCGCCGCCTGCGACCCCGAGTTGGCCAGCCAGCTGCAAGCCATCTGTGCGGCGCATCCGCAGTACAGCCATGTGCTGAACGGACGCTTCAAGGGCGGGCATATCACCCGGCACTACGGCAACCCGGCGCAGGGTATTCATGCGGTGCAGCTGGAGTTGGGGCAGTGCACGTATATGGAGGAGTTTGAGCCGTTCAGGTATCGGCAGGATTTGGCCGAACCGACGCGGGTGGTGTTGAGGCAGTTGCTGCAAGGGCTATTGGCCTGGGGCCAGAAGCACTACACCTGAGGCAACGAAGATCAAACTGTGGGGAGCGGGCTTGCGCGCGACGGCGGTCTGTCAGTTCACGAATATGTCGACTGATACGCCGCTATCGCGAGTAAGTCCGCTCCCACACGTGGTTGCGTGAACCTTCCTGGCTGATCGCTGACCCAGGTCCAGGCCTTCAAGGACATGCTCATTGCACAATTCGGGTTTATGATGCCAGACGGCAAAATAATAGACGTCCCCCCAGGGATGGAACCGACCCCTTACGGAGTGCGCAATGCAGACTTTGTACCCGCAGATCAAACCCTACGCCCGGCACGATCTGGCCGTCGATGAAACCCACACGCTGTATGTCGACGAAAGTGGTTCCCCGCAAGGTTTGCCCGTGGTCTTCATCCACGGTGGCCCCGGCGCCGGTTGTGATGCCAACAGCCGCTGCTATTTCGATCCCAACCTGTACCGCATCGTCACCTTTGACCAGCGTGGTTGCGGGCGCTCCACGCCACGGGCCAACCTGGAAAACAACACCACCTGGGATCTGGTCGCTGACCTTGAGCGCATTCGCGAGCACTTGGGCATCGAAAAGTGGGTGCTGTTCGGCGGCTCCTGGGGCTCGACCCTGGCCCTGGCCTATGCGCAAACCCATCCCGAGCGCGTGCATGGCCTGATCGTGCGCGGCATCTTCCTGGCCCGCCCCCAGGATATCCAGTGGTTCTACCAGGCCGGCGCGAGCCGCCTGTTCCCGGATTACTGGCAGGACTACATCGCGCCCATCCCGCTGGAAGAGCGCGACGACATGATCAGCGCCTATCACAAGCGCCTCACCGGCAACGACCAGATCGCCCAGATGCATGCCGCCAAGGCCTGGTCCACCTGGGAAGGCCGCATGCTGGGCCTGTGCCCCAGCCCGCAGTTGATCGAACGCTTCTCCGAGCCTCAGCGCGCCTTGTCGATTGCGCGTATCGAGTGCCACTACTTCACCAACAACTCGTTCCTGGAGCCCAACCAGCTGATTCGCGACATGCACAAGATCGCCCATCTGCCGGGCATCATCGTCCATGGCCGCTACGATATGATCTGCCCGCTGGATAATGCCTGGGAGCTGCACCAAGCCTGGCCCAACAGCGAGCTGCAGGTGATCCGCGAGGCGGGCCACGCAGCGTCCGAGCCGGGCATCACCGATGCATTGGTGCGTGCCGCGAGCCAGATGGCACGGCGTCTGCTTGATCTGCCCCCTGAAGAAGCATGAAGGGCCTTTTGCAGCGGGTGCGTGGCGCCCGGGTCGAAGTGGCAGGGCAAGTGGTGGGCGCGATAGACCAGGGTTTGCTGGTACTGGTGGCCGTCGAGCCTTCAGATACAGCGGCCAGTGCCGACAAGCTGTTGCATAAGCTGCTTAACTATCGGGTGTTCAGTGACGACGAGGGCAAGATGAACCTGTCGTTGAAGGACGTTGGCGGCGGTTTGCTGCTGGTGTCGCAGTTCACGCTGGCGGCCGATACCAAGAGCGGCCTGCGGCCCAGCTTCTCCACAGCGGCGCCTCCGGAAGTGGGCGAGGCACTTTTCGAGCACTTGTTGCTACAAGCGCAACAATTGCATGGCACTGTGGCGTCGGGGCGTTTTGGCGCGGATATGCAGGTGCATTTGGTCAATGACGGCCCGGTCACCTTCCTTTTACAGACCTGATTGTATGAAAAACGACTTTTAATGCGCAAAAACGCAAGTTTTCGCTACAAATACTTCGCTGCCCCTGCTGCGTTATCTCACCGGCTACTAGATAATCGCGCGCTACGGGGATCAGCGTAAATTGATCCATTTTTGACTTAGGTAGAGACTTGTCCGCTCGCCCGTGGGGAATCATTTAGCCCCATCGGAGTCGGAACAATGCTCGCCAACCTGGCATATAGATAGCTGGCCGTTGGTTTTTTGATCTGTTTTCGGCGAGGGTTGCTCGTGATTGTTAGTCCCTGTAATGCACCAAAATTGTCTGCCAAACGGTTACGAAACGCACTGGTGACGGGCTCTGCCCTGTTTTGCCTGTTCGGCGCGGGTCAACTGTGGGCATTCAGTCTGGACGATGTGTCGGCAAAGGCAAAAGAGCTGGCCGGGCAGAAATACGAAGCCCCGCGCAGCAATCTGCCGAACGAATTCCGCGAAATGAAGTTCGCTGACTACCAGAAAATTCGTTTCCGCAATGAAAAAGCCGAGTGGGCCGATCAGAAAACCCCGTTCAAGCTGTCCTTCTATCACCAGGGCATGCACTTCGACACGCCGGTGAAGATCAACGAAATCACCGCGACTGACGTCCAGGAAATCAAGTACGACCCGACTCGTTTCGATTTCGGCGACGTCAAGTTTGATCCAAAAGCCACCGACCAGCTGGGTTATGCCGGCTTTCGCGTGCTGTACCCGATCAACAAGGACGACAAGCAAGACGAAATCATGACCATGCTCGGCGCCAGCTATTTCCGCGTCGTGGGCAAGGATCAGGTCTACGGCCTGTCCGCCCGTGGCATGGCGATTGATACCGCGCTGCCGTCCGGCGAAGAGTTCCCGCGTTTCACCGAGTTCTGGATCGAGCGTCCAAAGCCGGGTGACAAGCACCTGGTGATCTTTGCCCTGTTGGACTCGCCACGGGCCACCGGCGCCTATCGCCTGATCCTGCGCCCGGGCACCGACACCATTGTCGACGTCAAGTCGCAGATGTTCCTGCGCGACAAGGTCAGCAAGCTGGGCGTTGCCCCGTTGACCAGCATGTTCCTGTTCGGCGCCAACCAGCCGTCCAAAGTGCTCAACTACCGTCGCGAACTGCACGACTCCAGCGGCCTGTCGATCCATGCCGGCAACGGCGAGTGGATCTGGCGCCCGCTGAACAACCCAAAACACCTGTCGGTCAGCAACTTCTCGGTAGAAAACCCGCGTGGTTTCGGCCTGTTGCAGCGTGGTCGCAACTTCAGCCAGTACGAAGACCTCGACGACAACTACGACAAGCGCCCAAGCGCCTGGATCGAGCCTGAAGGCGACTGGGGCAAGGGCTCCGTCGATTTGGTAGAGATCCCGACTGCCGATGAGACCAACGACAACATCGTTGCCTTCTGGAGCCCGGCCGAACTGCCCAAGCCCGGCGAGCCGCTGGATATCGCCTACCGCCTGCACTGGACTCTCAACGATGCACCGTTCCACTCGCCGGACAGTGCCTGGGTCAAGCAGACCCTGCGTTCTACTGGTGATGTGAAACAGTCCAACCTGATCCGCCAGCCAGACGGCAGCGTGGCCTATCTGGTGGACTTCGAGGGCCCGTCCCTCAAGGCCCTGAAGCCAGATGCGGCAGTGCGCAGCCAGGTCAGCGTCGGTGAAAACGGCGAAGTCGTGGAAAACAGCGTGCGCTACAACCCGCACACCAAAGGCTGGCGCCTGACCCTGCGCTTGAAGATCAAGGATGCGGGCAAACCGACCGAAATGCGTGCGGCCCTGGTCCAGGACATCGTCAAGCCTGAGCCAGAGCAGGCTTCCACCCAAGTCCTGAAGGCTGACAAAGTCCTGGCCAAGCAACACGAGAAACACGCCAAGAAAGACGCCAAGGACAAGCAAGACAAGCAGCCAGAAGCTGCCCCAGCCACCCCGGAGCCAGTCAAGACAGAACAAGTCCTGACCGAAACCTGGAGCAATCAGTTGCCTGCCGATGAGTAACTCCCAAGTCCAGCCAGAGACTCTTGCCGAGTACCTGGCGCATCTTCCGATGACCGACGAGCAGCGCGCCGAACTGGCGGGCTGCAAGTCCTTCTCCGAACTGCACGAGCGCCTGTCGTCGTCGACCTTTGACGCCCCGGTGGACGCGGCGCAGGCCTCGGTTGGCCGAAGGCTCACCCTCAACACGGCCGAGGAGCTAGAGGAAGCCGAAATGCTGGTGCTCGACGCCAGCGGTCGGGTTTGCCTCAAGGCCACGCCGCCGATCCGGCGTACCAAAGTGGTGCCCGAGCCTTGGCGCACCAATATCCTGGTACGTGGCTGGCGCCGGCTGACCGGCCGTAGCAACCCGCCTGCGCCGCCCAAAGACGAGCGCGTGCTGCCGGCTGCGCGTTGGCGCACCGTGGGTTCGATCCGCCGCTATATCCTGCTGGTGCTGATGCTCGGCCAGACGATCGTGGCCGGCTGGTACATGAAAGGCATCATGCCGTACCAGGGCTGGTCCTTCGTCGACTTTGACGAGGTGCGCAACCAGACCCTGCTGCAAACTGCCACCCAGGTCCTGCCCTACGCCCTGCAAACCAGCATCCTGATCATGTTCGGCATCCTGTTCTGCTGGGTTTCGGCGGGTTTCTGGACTGCGCTGATGGGTTTCCTTGAGTTGCTTACCGGTCACGACAAGTACCGGATCTCCGGGAAAAGCGCCGGCGACGAGCCAATCCCGAAAGAGGCCCGTACCGCGCTGGTCATGCCGATCTGCAACGAAGACGTGCCCCGGGTGTTTGCCGGCCTGCGCGCGACCTTCGAGTCGGTCGCTGCCACTGGCGATCTGGATCGTTTCGACTTCTTTGTGCTCAGCGACAGTAACGACGCCGACATCTGCATCGCCGAACAGCAAGCCTGGCTCGACGTCTGCCGCGAGGCCGGTGGCTTTGGCAAGATTTTCTATCGCCGCCGTCGTCGTCGCGTCAAACGCAAGAGCGGCAACCTTGACGACTTCTGCCGTCGCTGGGGCGGTGACTACAAGTACATGGTGGTCCTCGACGCCGACAGCGTGATGAGCGGCGAATGCCTGACCAGCCTGGTGCGCCTGATGGAAGCCACGCCGGACGCCGGGATCATCCAGACCGCGCCACGTGCCTCGGGCATGGACACCCTGTATGCGCGCATGCAGCAGTTCGCCACCCGCGTCTACGGCCCGCTGTTCACCGCGGGCCTGCACTTCTGGCAGTTGGGCGAATCCCACTACTGGGGCCACAACGCGATCATCCGCATGAAGCCGTTTATCGAGCACTGCGCCCTGGCGCCGTTGCCCGGCAAAGGTGCGTTTGCCGGCTCGATTCTTTCCCACGACTTCGTTGAAGCTGCGCTGATGCGCCGTGCCGGCTGGGGCGTGTGGATTGCCTATGACTTGCCGGGCAGCTACGAAGAACTGCCGCCCAACCTGCTGGACGAACTCAAGCGTGACCGTCGCTGGTGCCACGGTAACCTGATGAACTTCCGCCTGTTCCTGGTCAAGGGCATGCACCCGGTACACCGTGCGGTGTTCCTCACTGGCGTGATGTCGTACCTGTCGGCGCCGTTGTGGTTCCTGTTCCTGGTGCTGTCCACGGCCCTGCTGGCGGTCAACACACTGATGGAGCCGCAGTACTTCATGGCGCCGCGCCAGTTGTACCCGCTGTGGCCGCAGTGGCATCCGGACAAGGCGGTGGCCCTGTTCTCCACCACCATCGTGCTGCTGTTCCTGCCTAAATTGCTGAGCATCATCCTGATCTGGGCCAAGGGCGCGAAAGAGTTCGGTGGCAAGTTCAAGGTGACTTTGTCGATGCTGCTGGAGATGCTGTTCTCAATGCTGCTGGCGCCGGTGCGGATGATTTTCCACACCCGCTTCGTGCTCGCTGCGTTCCTCGGCTGGGCTGCGACCTGGAACTCGCCGCAACGTGACGATGACTCCACGCCATGGAGCGAGGCAGTCAAGCGCCACGGCCCGCAGACCTTGCTGGGCTTCTTCTGGGCGCTGCTGGTGGTGTGGTTGAACCCAAGCTTCCTGTGGTGGCTGGTGCCGATTGTCGGTTCGCTGATGTTGTCGATCCCGGTCTCGGTGATCTCCAGCCGGGTCAATCTGGGCCTCAAGTCGCGCGACGAAAGCCTGTTCCTGATCCCCGAGGAATACAATCCGCCGCAGGCGCTGCTGTCGACCGACCGCTACACCCACGAAAACCGTTGGCATGCACTGAATGACGGTTTTATCCGGGCAGTGGTCGATCCGCAGCAGAACGCCCTGGCCTGTGCCCTGGCGACCTCCCGCCATGGCCATGCGGAGCCGATTGAGTGGCTGCGCGCCGATCGCGTGCGACATGCCTTGAAAGTCGGCCCCGCGGGCCTGAACAACAACGAACGCGTGGCCTTGCTCAGCGACCCGGTGGCCCTGGGGCGCCTGCATGAGCAAGTCTGGAGCGAGGGGCATGCCGAATGGCTTGGCGCCTGGCGCGAATCGGTCAAGGCCGACCCGCATGCGCCGTTGCTGCCGCTCAAGCCGCTGTCATCCCAGGCTCAGCCAGCCTGATTCAGACGCCCCCGGGATTCGTCTCGGGGGCGCTTGAAACGCCCTTCCTACAGCGTTTTTCGCTTCTGCCTTAGCCTTCTAACTTCGATACAAAAGACCCTGGTTCAAGGCGTATTGCCGTGCCTGCCAGTGGGTTAGGATCGCCCCCCAAATCTGACTCGACCGCCTGTGGCTTGCGCTAGACCCGCAACGCACGGTACGCGGCTGCTTAATGAAAAAGGGGCTTTTCATGATCAAGGGTTACTGGTCGATACTGCTGGGTATTGTCGCGTTGCTACAGGTACAGATGGCGCACGCGGGCGCTATTGATGAGGCCGTGCGGCGCGGGGTCTTGAAAGTGGGGACCGACCCCAACTACGTGCCCTTTGAAATGACCGACAAGCAGGGGCGTGTCATCGGCTTTGAAGCTGACCTGCTCGAAGAAATGAGCAATGCCCTGGGGGTGGCGCTGGAATGGGTCCCGGTGGCCTATACCGAGCTGATCCCGGGCCTGCTGGGCGGCCGCTTCGACATGATCGGCAGCGGTATGACCGTAACCCAGGAGCGCAACCTCAAGCTCAACTTCAGCGACTCGTTCATCATCGTTGGCCAGACCGTACTGCTGCACCCGCGCCTGGCCGGCAAAGTCAGCAGCATTGAAGACCTGAACGAAGCCGGCTATCGGATTGCTGCCGCAGACGGCACCACCGGCGAAGCGGCGGCGCGGCGCTTCCTGGGGGCTGCGCAACTGCGCAGCTTTGCCACGGCGGAGGAAGGCGTGCGCCAGTTGGTCGACGGGAGGGTTGATGCCTTTATCCATGATGCACCCTATAACCTGATTGCCCTGGCCAAGCCGCAAAACCGCGAACTGCTGGCCCTGGAGCAGCCCTTCACCTACGAACCCCTGGCGTTTGGATTGCCAAAGGGCGATTACGATAGCCTGAACTGGATCAATCACTTCCTTAATCAGATAGCCCAGGACGGCACCTACGATCGGCTGCATGACAAGTGGTTTCGGGACACGGACTGGTTGTCGGAGATCGAATGATGGTCACAACTGCTTACATAACTCCTAGGGGCTTACCCGTCAGGTCAAGCCGTCTAACTGCGCTTTTCTCCGGGGTTTTGTGGGGTTTTTCTGTCATATCCGCCAACAAATCCCGGCTAGACCTTTGTGCCGGTGGGCGAGTGGGTTAGCATCGCTCCCCGAAGAAATAGTGCAGCCCTGTGAAGGCCTGCATCAAAATAAAATGAGTCAGGGGACTTGGTGATGAAAAAGTATCTTTCGATGCTGATGCTCGGCGTTACGGCCCTGCTGGCAGTCAATACGGCCCAGGCCGGTGCGATTGACGAAGCGGTCAAGCGCGGCACCTTGAAAGTCGGCATGGATCCGACCTACATGCCGTTTGAGATGACCAACAAGCGTGGCGAAATCATTGGTTTTGAAGTCGACCTGCTCAAGGCGATGGCCAAGTCCATGGGGGTCAAGCTGGAACTGGTCTCCACCGGTTACGACGGCATCATCCCAGCCTTCCTCACCGGCAAGTTCGACATGATCGGCAGCGGCATGACCCTGACCCAGGAACGCAACCTGCGCCTGAACTTCAGCGAACCCTTCATCGTGGTTGGTCAGACCCTGCTGATCCGCAAGGAACTGGAAGGCACCATCAAGTCCTACAAAGACCTGAATGACGAGAAGTACCGCCTGACCTCCAAACTCGGCACTACGGGTGAGATGGTGGCCAAGAAGCTGATCTCCAAGGCCAAGTACCACGGCTACGACAACGAGCAGGAAGGTGTGCTCGACGTGGTCAACGGCAAGGCCGACGCCTTTGTCTACGACGCGCCGTACAACGTGGTTGCCGAGAAAAAAGTCGGCAATGGCAAGCTGGTGTACCTCGAAGAACCCTTCACCTACGAGCCGTTGGCATTCGGTTTGAAGAAGGGCGACTACGACAGCATCAACTTCATCAATAACTTCCTGCACCAGATCCGCAACGACGGCACCTACGATCGCATTCATGACAAGTGGTTCAAGAGCTCCGAGTGGCTCAAGGACATGGAATAAGCTAGAAACCGCGTCGCGCCCATCGCGGGCAAGCCCGCTCCCACATTTGGAATGCATTCCAGTGTGGGAGCGGGCTTGCCCGCGATGGCGGCCTGACAGCCGATACACATCCCGGAACCCGCAATGAAACAGAAAAAAGCCCAATGGTCCTGGCACCTGCTGACCGTGCTGGTGCTGGTCGGCATGGCCGGCGCGTTGTACTACGCCACCTCGCTGATGTCCTACGAATGGCGCTGGAACCGCGTGCCGCAATACTTCGCCTACCAGGCTGAAGAGTCCAAGCGGGCGGCGGATATTTCCACGGTGGTCGAGTTGGTGCGCAAGGGCGACGTGGCGCAAGTCACCCTGCGCAACGACGCCGGCGCCGAACAGCACCTGACGGTGGCCGAAAACAGCCTGCAAGTGGCCCGTGGCGACGATGTGGCCGAGGGCGATGTGATCGGTGTGACCCGGCACTGGGCGCTGGGCCCATTGATGTGGGGGTTGTGGACCACCCTGTGGCTGTCGCTGGTCTCGGGGGTATTGGGCTTGTTCATCGGCCTGGCAACCGGCCTGTGTCGTTTGTCGAATAATCCGACCTTGCGCGATCTGTCGACGATCTATGTCGAACTGGTACGCGGTACGCCGCTATTGGTACAGATCTTCATTTTCTACTTTTTCATCGGCACGGTGCTGAACCTGTCGCGCGAGTTCGCCGGCATCGCCGCGCTGTCGCTGTTTACCGGCGCCTACGTGGCCGAAATCGTGCGTGCCGGCGTGCAGTCGATTGCCCGTGGCCAGGGCGAAGCTGCCCGCTCCCTGGGCTTGAGCGCCAGCCAGTCGATGCGCCATGTGGTGCTGCCGCAGGCCTTCAAGCGCGTGCTGCCGCCGTTGGCCGGGCAATTTATCAGTCTGGTCAAGGACACCTCGTTGGTGTCGGTGATCGCCATTACCGAGCTGCTCAAGAGCGGTCGCGAGGTCATCACCACCTCGTTCTCGCCGTTTGAAATCCTGTTCTGTGTCGCAGGCCTGTACCTGCTGATCAACCTGCCGCTGTCGAAAATGGCCAGCCGGCTTGAGCGGAGGCTCGCCCAAAGTGATTGAAGTGCGCGATCTGGTAAAAGTCTTCGACACCCGTGGGCACGTGGTGCGCGCGGTGGATCACGTCACCACCCAGGTAGCCAAGGGCGAGGTGCTGGTGGTGATCGGCCCGTCCGGCTCCGGCAAATCGACGTTCCTGCGCTGCCTCAACGGCCTGGAAGAGTTCGATTCGGGCTCGGTGAGCATTGATGGCCTGCAACTGGCCGACCCCAAGACCGACGTGAACGCCTATCGCCGGGAAGTCGGCATGGTGTTCCAGCATTTCAACCTGTTCCCGCACATGACCGTGCTGGAAAACCTGTGCCTGGCGCAGAAAGTCGTGCGCAAGCGCGGCAAGAAGGAGCGCGAGGCCAAGGCCCTGGCATTGCTGGAAAAGGTCGGCATCGCCCAAAAAGCCAACGAGTTCCCCTCGCGGCTCTCGGGTGGCCAGCAACAGCGCGTGGCGATTGCCCGGGCGCTGGCCATGGAGCCCAAGGTCATGTTGTTTGACGAGCCCACCTCGGCACTGGACCCGGAAATGGTCGGCGAAGTGCTGGACGTCATGAAGACCCTGGCCCTGGAAGGCATGACCATGGTCTGCGTGACCCACGAAATGGGCTTTGCCCGTGAAGTGGCAGACCGGGTGCTGTTCTTCGATCACGGCAAACTGTTGGAAGACGCTGCACCCGCGCAGTTCTTCGATGCACCGAAGGACCCACGGGCACAGGCGTTCCTGCGCCAGGTTCTGTAACCCACGGGGGCAGGTTCAGACCTTGAACTTGCCTACGCACTGCTGAAGATTCGTGCCCAGCCGTGCCAATTCAATACTCGCCGCCGCCGTCTGTTCGCTGGCAGCGGCGGTTTGCTCCGACACATCCCTGACCTTCAACACGCTGCGATTGATCTCCTCGGCCACCGCACTTTGCTGTTCGGCGGCGGCGGCGATCTGTGGGTTCATTTCCTGGATGACCAGCACAGTGCGCGCGATTTCCGTCAGGGCGTCGCCGGCATTGCGCGTCAGGCCGACGCTGCGGTCGGTCAGGGCGCGGCTGTTGTCCATGATGTCGGCGACCTGTTGCGTGCCGCTGTGCAAGCCGCCGATCAGTTCTTCGATTTCCTCGGCGGACTGTTGGGTGCGCTGGGCAAGGCTGCGTACTTCGTCGGCCACCACGGCAAATCCCTGGCCGGCTTCACCTGCGCGTGCGGCCTCGATCGCCGCATTGAGCGCCAGCAGGTTGGTCTGCTGGGACACCGACTTGATCACCTCCAGCACGCTGCCGATCTTCTGGCTTTCCCGTTGCAGGCCCAGCATCGCCTGGCTGGAGCGCGCCATCTCGTGGGCCAGGTGTTCAATGTGCGCCACCGCATCCGTCACCACCTGGTCGCCCAGTTCGGTCTGCTGATTGGCCTGGCCGGCGGCAATCGAGGCCTGTTCGGCATGCCGCGCGACTTCCTGGGCGGTGGCGAGCATCTGGTTCATGGCGGTCGCCACCTGCTCGGTTTCGTCACGCTGATTATTCACGCCCGCCCGGGTTTGCTCGGTGACGGCCGACAACTCCTCGGCGGCGCTGGCGATCTGCCGGGCATTGTCGCTGATGCTGCCAATCAGCCCCCGCAGGTTCAGGGTCATTTGCGCCATGCTGCATTGCAACTGGCCCAGCTCATCGCGGCGCCGGGTCTGCACATCGTGGCTGAGGTCGCCGTCGGCAATGCGATTGGCCACGGCCAGGGCCCTGCGCAGTGGCTTGACGATCTGCCCGGCGATTATCCAGGCGGCCAGGGCGCCAAAGAGCACGGCCGCAGCGGTAATGGCGAGCGTCTGGGTGCGGGCCTGTTCGGCTTCCCGATTGCGGCGCTGGGCCTGGTCCTGGCTCAACAGGTCACTCTGTACCAGCAGTTGATCCAGCTGCTGCTCCAACTCGTTTTGCGCCGTTTCGGTGGTGAGCTGGTTATCGCGCAGGCGTGCCAGATGGGTGCGCAGGCTGAGCACGGCATTTCTCAATGCGCTGCTGTCCACGGGCAGTTTCTCCACTGCCGCCTGGGCGAGTTCGAGGCTGCGCTCGGCGTCGCTGACGGCCTGGGCATAGGTATCCAGGCTGCTGGCCGCCCAGGCCGGGCTCAGGGCGCGGTCTTCGGCTTGTTCAATGGCCAGGCGCAGGGCTTCGATGGCATCGAGGGCTTTTTCGTCGTCCTGGTCGGGCAGGTCGCTGGCCAGTTGCGCCAGGCTGTCGCTGGTACGGATGGAGCTCTGTTTCAGCTGTTCGCGGGCAGTTTCCCGCTGCTTGACCAGTGATGGCACATCCTTGAGCGTGGTTTTGAACTTGCCTGAAATACTGGCCATGCTCTGCAGGTATTGCAGGGCTTTTGGCGCCTTGAGACGGTTTGACAGCTCGCTCATGTACCCGTCGACCTTGTCCATGGAGACGCTCAATTTATTGAGGCTGGTTGCGTCGTCCAGGGTGCGGTACACGATGCGGTCGGCCCGCACTTGTTCACCGGTCACTGCCAGTTGCGCCAGCACGGTCAGGGTTTGTGAGCGGTAGAGCGAGGCGGCGAGGGACTGCCAGCCAGTCAGGGCGATTACAAGGCTCAGGGCCAGCACCAAGGCAAAACCCAGGGCCAGTTTGAGGGTGACGCTGGTGTTACCCAGCAGTTGAGTCATTCGACGAAGCATGGCCAACCTCCGGCAAGTGAACAAAGGCGTTCGACGTGCCGGGGCGCCGACGGGCGCGGACACATTGAATCCATTTGAACGCTAGTCGGCGTAGGCGCCAGGTGTACCGATCATGGACTGAAAAACGTGTAGGAAATTTCACAAGCTGCGAGCGGCGACCCGGACGGATCGCCGCGAAGGGCAGGGGTCAGACCCGGAAGCGGCCGACCAGTGATTGCAGATGGGTGCCCAGGCGCGCCAGTTCGGTACTGGAGGCGGCAGTCTCTTCGCTGGCTGCTGCGGTCTGCTCGGACACATCGCGTACGTTCAGCACGCTGCGGTTGATCTCTTCGGCCACGGCGCTCTGTTGCTCGGCGGCGGTGGCGATCTGCTGGTTCATCGCCTGGATGGCCGAGACCGTGCGGGTGATGTTCCCCAGGGCATTGCCGGCGCGACGGGTCAGCTCGACGCTGCTGTCGGTGAGGCCGCGGCTGTTGTCCATGATGGTCGCCACCTGCTGGGTGCCGCTTTGCAGGCCAACGATCAGCTCTTCGATCTCTTCGGTGGATTTTTGCGTGCGCTGCGCCAGGCTGCGCACCTCATCGGCCACCACCGCGAAGCCACGGCCGGCTTCCCCGGCGCGTGCCGCTTCAATGGCGGCGTTGAGTGCCAGCAGGTTGGTTTGCTGGGCCACGGACTTGATCACGTCCAGCACGCTGCCGATCTTGTCGCTTTCGCGCTTGAGATGGCCCATGGCCTCGGTGGAATTGCCGACTTCGCCGGCCAGGCGCTCGATCTGGGCGATGGCTTCGCCGACCACCCTGTCGCCTTCGCGGGCTTGTTGGTCGGCGGCGACGGCGGCTTCCGAGGCCTCCTCGGCATTGCGCGCCACTTCCTGCACGGTGGCGGCCATTTCGTTCATCGCGGTGGCGACCTGGTCGGTCTCCACCTTCTGGCTGTTGACCCCGGCGCTGGTCTGCTCGGTAACCGCCGACAACTCTTCGGCGGCGCTGGCAATTTGCGTCACGCCGTCGCTGATCCCGCCGATCAGGTCGCGCAGGCCCATGGTCATGCTTTGCATGGCGCGTTGCAGTTGGCCCAATTCGTCCTGGCGTTGCGAAACCAGATCATGGGTCAGGTCACCGGCGGCGACGCGCTCGGCGACCTTGAGGGTCTGGCTCAGTGGAATCACGATCTGCCGGGTAATCGCCCAGGCCGCCACCATGCCAAAGACCAGCGCCAAGGCGGTGGCCAGCATCAACAGGAACTTGGCCTGTGCGGCGTCGGCGTCGCGGATGATGGTTTGGGAGGCGGTGAGTTTTTTGCTGCGCTCGAACAGCAGGTCACCTTGCTCGGCCATGGCCTTGAGGGCTGCGGCGCTGGCCACCTGGGAATCGCGAAACTGACTGACGGCGGCGAGGTAGGCCTTGAGGGAGTCGCTGGCCTCCTGCAGGTTGGCGCTGTATTGATCCGGCAGTTGGCTGCGCAGGCTGTCGGCGCTCTTCAGGGCGTTGGCAATGGCATCCAGCGCCGGTTGCTCAGCTTCGACCTTGGCGCTGTAGGTATAGCCGCGCACCTGGAAACGCGCCTGCTGGATCAACTTGCTCAGTTCGACCGCGCTGTTGAACTGGGGGACGCTGTCACCTTGCAGCAGGACTTTTTCGATTTCCGCGACGCGCCCGACGGCGTTGTCGGCGGTAGCGCCAAGCTTGCTGCGTGCATCTTCGCGGTGGGCACCGGCCTGGACCATGGCGCCAAAGGCCTGTCGATACTTGGCGACGGCGGCCAACTGCTCATCGATGATGGCGACATCGGCCGGTTGCTCGATCTGGCTGCGCGCGGTCTTCAGGCCGCTGTCGAGTTTATCCATCAGCTCGTTGACCAGCCCCGGGCCTTGTTCGCCACGGCGCATTTCATAGTCCAGCCGGGCCTGGCGCAGGTCTTTGGTGAGTTCGTTGAGGCTGGAAATAAAACCCAGTTTATCGCCACGGCTGATCACGCCACTCAGGCCCGTCCAGCCGGTGAAGGTGATCAGCAGCGTGAGGACCAAGACCAGGCCAAAGCCCACGCTCAGCTTGCGATTGACGCTCACATTCCCCAGTTTTTCAGCTAGCCAACGGTACATGCGGTGAACTCCCCTGAACAAGGCTTGGACTTATCCTGAGGGTATCGGCATGCGAGCGGGATTCTGTAGCGGCACAAAGCCCCGTGGTGTTTGGAGGGGCAGGGTTAGAAGAGGCGGGCGAGCAGGGCGGTCACGGCAGTTTCTACGCGCAGGATCCGCGCGCCCAGTTGCACCGGCTGCAAGCCGGCCTTGGCCAGCAAGTCCACTTCATAGGGAATCCAGCCACCTTCGGGGCCGATGGCCAGGGTCACCGGTTCATCCAGGCCGCGTGGGCAGGCCGGGTAATCGCCGGGATGCCCGACCAGGCCCAGGGTGTCCTGGGCCAGGGCCGGCAGGCGGTCTTCAACGAAGGGCTTGAAGCGTTTTTCGATGACGATCTCGGGCAGCACCGTATCCCGCGCCTGTTCCAGGCCGAGGATCAGTTGCTCGCGGATGGCTTCGGGCTCCAGGAACGGGGTCTGCCAGAAACTTTTCTCGACCCGATAACTGTTGAGCAGCACCACCCGTGGCACACCCATGGACGCTACGGTCTGCAACACCCGACGGAGCATTTTCGGGCGTGGCAGGGCCAGCAGCAGGGTCAGTGGCAACTTGGCCGGTGGCGGCTGGTCGAGGCTGATTTGCAGCTCGGCCTCGCCCGCTTCCAGGCGCAGCAACTGTGCATTGCCCATCAAGCCGCCAATGCGCCCCACGCGCAGGCTGTCGCCGACCGCGGCGCGATGCACTTCTTGCATGTGCACCAGGCGCCGGTCACGCAGCACGACCCGGTCGGGCGCGATAAAGTCGGCCTCTTCAAGCAGCAGCAGGTTCACGATTGGGTCGCTGGCGGCTGGTCGTCATCGGCGGGTTGGTCATCCGGGTGTTCGCCGCGCTTGCTTATCAGGCTGCCAAACAAGATGCCAATTTCAAACAGCATCCACATCGGCACGGCCAGCAAGGTTTGCGAGAAGATATCCGGTGGGGTCAGGATCATGCCGACCACGAAGCAGCCGATGATCACGTACGGGCGGATCTTGCGCAGGTACTTCACGTCGACCACGCCGATCCACACCAGCAGCACCACCGCCACCGGGATCTCGAAGGCCACGCCGAAGGCAAAGAACAGCGTCATCACGAAATCGAGGTAGCTGGTGATGTCGGTCATCATTTCCACACCGGCCGGGGTAGCGGCGGCGAAGAACTTGAAGATCAGTGGGAACACCAGGAAGTAGGCGAACGCCATGCCGGTGTAGAACAGCATGATGCTCGACACCAACAGCGGCACCGCGATGCGTTTTTCATGCTTGTACAGGCCCGGTGCGATAAAGCCCCAGATCTGGTGCAGGATCACCGGGATCGCCAAGAACAGCGACACCATCATCGTCAACTTGAGCGGCGTGAGGAACGGCGAGGACACGTCGGTGGCGATCATCGTCGCGCCCACCGGCAGGTACTCGCGCAGCGGCGTGGAGACGAAGGTGTAGATCTGCTGGGTAAAGGCAAACAGCCCGGCAAAGATCACGAAGATCGCCGCGACACACCGCAGCAGGCGGGTGCGCAACTCGGTGAGGTGCGAGACCAGCGGCATATGCTGGTCGTTTTCCGGTTTATCAGCGCTCATGGGGCTCGCGGCGGCAATGTAGGGTCGTGGGGAGCGGGCGACGCGGCGGGCGTCGGCGCAGGCTCTGCTGGGGGAGCGGGCGTGGCGATCGGGGCTGTCTCGGCCACCGGCGCAATGCTCTGCTCGGCCACCGGCTCAACCGGTGTCGGCGCCTGTTGCTGGGGCGCGAGGATTTTGCGCGCTTCCTGCTCCAGGGACAGAATGTGTTCGTTGTGCAGTTGCCGGCGAATCTCGTCGGCGCCGATTTCCCGTTCAACTTCCTGTTTGATGGCGTTGAAACTGCGTTTCAGGCGCCCGACCCACAGGCCGGCCGTGCGCGCGGCGCCGGGCAGGCGTTCAGGCCCCAGCACCAGCAGGGCAACGAGGCCGACGAGCAGCAGTTCAGAGAAGCTGATACCAAACATTAGTCAGTGCTCACGAGTCTTTGCGGGACGGCTCTTCGACTTTCTCGGCCTGTACGTCGAAGGTGCGACGCTCGGTGATCGGCTGTGCCGCCTGCGGGTGTACAGGTTGCGCCGGTGGAACCGGGGTGGCGCCGGTATCGGCCGGCTTTTCGTCGTCGTTCATGGCCTTGCGAAAGCCCTTGATGGATTCGCCGACATCAGTGCCCAGGTTCTTCAGTTTCTTGGTACCGAACACCAGGACGACCACCACGAGAATGACGATCCAGTGTTTCCAGTCAAAAATGCCCATGCTGCAATTCCTCAGTCAGAAAGTTATTCAGGCGGACGGGCGCGAGGCCTTTTCGGCGTGCCCGGACAAGCCGAAGCGACGGTCCAGTTCATCCAGCACGGCCTGTGGGTGCTGCCCCAGTTGGGCGAGCATGACCAGGCTATGGAACCACAAGTCAGCGGTCTCATAGATGACATCGCTGTAATCGCCGCTGATTTCAGCATCCTTGGCGGCGATGATGGTCTCGACGGATTCTTCGCCGAGTTTTTCCAGAATCTTGTTCAGGCCCTTGTGGTACAGGCTGGCGACATAGGAGCTGTCGGCGTCCGCACCTTTGCGGTCCTCCAGCACCTGGGCCACACGGTTCAGGGTATCGCTCATGTTCAATGTCCTGCCGAGTAAATGGCGTGCGGGTCTTTGAGCACCGGCTCGACGGTTTTCCACGCGCCGTTCTCGAACACTCGGTAGAAGCAGCTGTGGCGGCCGGTATGACAGGCGATGTCGCCGACTTGCTCGACCATCAGCACGATCACGTCGGCGTCGCAGTCCAGGCGCATTTCGTGCAGCTTTTGTACATGCCCGGACTCTTCGCCCTTGCGCCACAGTTTGCCACGGGAACGTGACCAGTAGATGGCACGCTGCTCGGCGGCAGTCAGGCTCAGGGCCTCGCGGTTCATCCAGGCCATCATCAGGATGCGCCCGGTCTTGTGGTCCTGGGCAATGGCTGGCACCAGGCCGTCACTGTCCCATTTGATCTCGTCCAGCCAGTCTTTCATCTTCGACTCCGACAGCCGTGCGCGACCCGCCCCGGCAATGTGCAACAGTGTATAACCGGTCGGCCTATCGACGCACGACCAGATAAAGGCCCACGGCGACCATGATCCCGGCCGGCCAATGGCCCAGCTCGTTCAACGGCCCACCGGCTGCGAGCACCGCGCCACCGCCCAGGTGCGCCGCGCCCAGCAGGCGCAGGAACCAGTCGTCCTTGCGCTGGTGCCACGGCGGCGCCGGGTCCTTGGCGTGGGGCTGGGACATGCGCTCGAGCAGGTCGCGGGTCATGTTGGCCAGGTGCGGTAGCTGCTCGACCTGGCTTTGCAGGTTGCCCAGCAGGGTTTTCGGGCTGACGCGCTCGCGCATCCAGCGTTCGAGGAACGGTTGCGCGGTGTTCCACAGGTCCAGGTCCGGGTACAGCTGGCGGCCCAGGCCTTCGATATTGAGCAGGGTCTTTTGCAGCAGCACCAGTTGCGGCTGCACTTCCATATTGAAGCGTCGCGCGGTCTGGAACAGGCGCATCAGTACCTGGCCGAATGAAATATCTTTTAACGGTTTTTCGAAGATCGGCTCGCACACGGTGCGGATTGCTGCCTCGAACTCATTGAGCTTGGTTTCGGCCGGCACCCAGCCCGAATCGATGTGCAATTGCGCCACGCGCCGGTAGTCACGCTTGAAGAAGGCAAACAGGTTGCGCGCCAGGTAGTCCTGGTCCTCGGGGGTGAGGCTGCCGACGATGCCGCAGTCGATCGCGATGTACTGCGGGCTCCATGGATTTACCGTGCTGACGAAGATATTGCCGGGGTGCATGTCGGCGTGGAAGAAGCTGTCGCGAAACACCTGGGTGAAGAAAATCTCCACACCACGCTCGGCGAGCATCTTCATGTCGGTGCGCTGGTCGGCCAGGGTCGCCAGGTCCGTGACCTGCACGCCGTAGATGCGCTCCATCACCAGCACCTTTGGCCGGCACCAGTCCCAATAGACCTGCGGCACGTACAGCAGTGGCGAGCCTTCGAAGTTGCGCTTGAGCTGGCTGGCGTTGGCTGCTTCACGCAACAGGTCGAGTTCGTCGTAGATGGTTTTTTCGTAGTCGGCGACCACATCCAC
Source organism: Pseudomonas sp. WS 5059 (assembly GCF_012985525.1). NCBI lineage: Bacteria > Pseudomonadati > Pseudomonadota > Gammaproteobacteria > Pseudomonadales > Pseudomonadaceae > Pseudomonas > Pseudomonas sp. WS 5059. The sequence goes on from NZ_JAAQWO010000004.1 coordinate 279,098, forward strand.
CGGGTGCAGCAGGCGCGCATCGGCAGAGAAACGCTCGGCGGCGCGGGCCAGAATGAACAGCCACGCCAGGTCCTGGCCGATGATCGGCTTGAGGCCAGGGCGGATCACCTTGACCACCACCTCTTCGCCGGTTTTAAGCTGCGCGGCGTGCACCTGGGCAACCGAGGCCGAGGCCAGGGGCTCGACGTCGAAACGGCTGAACACTTCGCTGATTTTCTTGCCCAGCTGTTCTTCGATCAGCTTCATCGACTGCTGTGAGTCGAACGGCGGCACGCGGTCCTGCAACAGCATCAGCTCGTCGGCGATATCCTCGGGTAGCAGGTCGCGACGGGTCGACAGGATCTGCCCGAACTTGATGAAGATCGGCCCCAGGTCCTGCAAGGCCAGGCGCAGGCGCGCGCCACGGCTCAGGTCCAGGGTCTTGCGCGGGAACCAGCGCCACGGCAGCACGTAGCGCACTGCCAGCAACAACCACGGCAGCGGCAGGGCGAACAGCAGGTCATCGAGGCGGTAGCGAATGACGACGCGTTGGATTCGGAACAGACGGCGGACGGCGAGCAGCTTCATGCGTTATCGCTTGGATCAAGGGAGCGGCTCAGGCGCTCGAAGCGCGCCTCAAGCCGTTCCAGGTCGAGTTTGGCCTGGTCGAGTTCACGAAAGCGCGCTTCGGCTTCCCGTTGTCCGACGAGGGTGCGCGATTCTTCGCTCAGGTATTCGGCGAGGTTCTTATTGAGACTGGCGAAACCCGGCTGGTACCAGCGCGAAAGGCTGCGCAGGTGCCCGCTGATCAACTGGGTGGCCACCGGGCCGAGCCAGCGCGACAGCTCGTATTCCCAGTCCAGCTCCAGGTCTTGCAGCACGGCGGCCAGGTCCATCAGCACCGCGCTGTCGCCTTCAAGGGTCACCTCGGGGCCGTGCAGGATCGCGGTCTTGTCACGGCTCAAGGCCAGGCGCAGCAGGCTCGCCGCCGGTGCACGCAGGGTGCAGTCGGCATCGGCGGCCCAGTGCGCGGCGAGCATCAGGCCTTCGTCGCTGGGCAGGATAAACAGCTGCAAGGCCGGGCTGGTGCAATCGACGGCAATGATCTTGCCGTTCAGGTGCGCCAGCCGTGCCAGGGCGGTGCTGTCCAGGCGCAGGACACGGTTGAGGCCGTGTTCGACACTGGCGAGAAGGCCCGTGAACAACATCAGGGCTTGATGCCGCGATGCAGGGCGACGATACCGGAGGTCATGTTGTGATAGGTCACGCGGTCGAAGCCGGCCTCGACCATCATCGACTTCAGGGTTTCCTGGTTAGGGTGCATGCGGATCGACTCGGCCAGGTAGCGATAGCTCTCGGCATCATTGGTGATCAGCTTGCCCATCAACGGCATGAAGGCGAACGAGTAGGTGTCGTAGACCTTGGACATCAGCGCGTTGGTCGGCTTGGAGAACTCCAGCACCAGCAGGCGACCACCGGGCTTGAGCACCCGCAGCATCGAGCGCAGGGCGTCTTCCTTGTGGGTCACGTTGCGCAGGCCGAAGGCGATGGTCACGCAGTCGAAATGGTTGTCGGGGAACGGCAGCTTTTCAGCGTCGGCCTGGACGAACTCGATGTTGCCGGCCACGCCCTTGTCCAGTAGGCGATCGCGGCCGACCTTGAGCATCGAGCCGTTGATGTCCGCCAATACCACCTGGCCGGTGGGGCCAACGAGCTTGGAGAACTTGGCGGCCAGGTCGCCGGTGCCACCGGCGATATCCAGCACCCGGTTGCCGGTGCGCACGCCGGACAACTCGATGGTGAACCGTTTCCACAGGCGGTGCATGCCGCCCGACAGCACGTCGTTCATCAGGTCGTACTTGGCGGCCACGGAGTGGAACACTTCAGCGACTTTTTCCGCTTTCTGGCTTTCCGGGACGTTCTTGAAGCCGAAGTGAGTGGTGGGTTCGGCATCGCTGCCTTTGCGCTGATCAGTCATATCGCTGTCACCAAAAGAGAATGGGGGCATTCTAATCCCCAAGGCATGCTTTGTCTTGGCAAGGCTGAAGGTAAGATAGGTGGCCGCCGAGACCTTTTGCCGCATGGCGGGTAAGCAGGGTGCTCAATACGTCTTTATAACGAGGAGTCATTCAAATGGCCCGCATACAGATTGAACGTGCCCACGCACTGGGTAAGGAAGCTGCCAGGGCGAAAGCCGAGAAGTTGGCGCATAAACTCAAGGAACAATATGGCCTGGAGCCATCTTGGTCTGGCGACACGTTGAACCTCAAGCGTTCCGGCGTCAAAGGCACGCTGAAAGTGGCCGAGGATTCGTTAAGGATTGAAGTGGAACTGGGCCTGTTGATGTCGGCCATGAGTGGCACCATCAAGTCCGAAATCGAGAAGGCCCTGGATAAAGCCCTGGCCTGATCTGCGACTGCGCGCCGCATTGGCTGGAGGCTCATTGTGCTGTTCTTAGGGTGCCGATTCTAATTTTTCTCCCTACTTTGTACTCAGCCCTCAACTCCTGTGGGCAGTTCCTCCACCCTTTTATGCGTGAGGTGCACCATGGCCAAAGTTATTTTGAAGAAAAAAATCGACACCCAAATCAGCGCTCTGAGCGACGTTAAAACCTATGCTCGCAAGATCTGGCTGGCGGGTTTGGGGGCTTACGCGAAGGTCGGCAGCGAAGGCAGCGAGTACTTCAAGGAGCTCGTTAAGACCGGTCAACATGTTGAAAGCAAAGGCAAAAAAGTTGTGAATGAACAACTTGATGCCGCCAACAGTCAGATTGATTACGTTAAGAGCAATGTCTCCAGCGTCAAAGGTCGCGTCGAAGTGCAACTGGATAAAGTCGAGAAGGCTTTTGACGCGCGTGTTGCAAGTGCCTTGAATCGAATCGGCATTGCGTCTAAACATGACGTGGAGACACTCTCTGCTAAGCTCGATGAGCTAACGGCATTGCTCGAACGTGTCGCGCGTAAACACTAAGGAGACATCGGATGGCTGTTAAAAAGACTACTCAGAAAGAAGGCAGCTCTTGGGTCGGGAAAGTTGAAGAATACTCCCGCAAGATCTGGCTGGCTGGTTTAGGCGTGTACTCGAAGATCGACAGTGACGGCAGTAAACTCTTCGAGACTTTGGTTAAAGACGGTGAGAAGGCCGAGAAGTTGACCAAGAGCACAGTCGGTAAACAAGTAGATGCGGCCAAGGCGAGCGCGAGTTCGGCCAAGTCCCGTATCAGTGATGCGAAAAAGCAGGTACTGGGTACTTGGGGCGAACTTGAAGGTGCACTCGACAAGCGCCTGAACAGTGCTATTTCGCGCCTGGGCGTGCCGAGCCGCAATGAAGTGAAGGCGCTGCACAGCAAGGTCGATACCCTGACCAAGCAAATCGAAAAGCTGACCGGTGCTAAAGTCGCTCCCGTCAAAGCAGCGGCCAAGCCTGCTGCCAAGCCGGCCGCGAAAACGGCTGCGGCCAAACCTGCGGCGAAAACCGCGGCCAAGCCACTGGTCAAGGCCGCGGCCAAGCCAGCCGCTAAACCTGCAGCCAAGCCAGCGGCGAAAACGGCAGCAGCCAAACCTGCCGCCAAGCCTGCTGCCAAGAAGCCAGTAGCGGCTAAAGCTGCTGCAAAACCAGCGGCCAAGCCGGCAGCGAAACCTGCTGCCAAGCCTGTGGCAAAAACGGCTGCGGCCAAGCCGGCTGCCAAGCCAGTGGCAGCAAAACCCGCTGCCAAACCGGCCGCCGCGAAGCCTGCAGCCAAGCCAGCAGCGGCAAAACCTGCGGCAAAGCCAGCAGCGAAAAAGCCGGCCGTAGCCAAGAAACCTGCAACGCCCAAGCCTGCTGTAGCGGCCAAGCCTGCAACCCCGGCACCTGCGACCAACTCGGCCACCGCGCCGACGCCCGCCGCAGCGACCCCGACTGTAACGCCGGCCACCCCGACGCCATCCAGTCAGTCCTGATTTACACGGGACAAATAAAAGCGCCCGGCCTGCAAAGGTCGGGCGTTTTTACTGGGCGCTTGCAACAGCACACCCCACATTGTTAATCGGTGTCATCCAGGTATTTGAGTGCAAAACGCTCGGTAGCCAACCGCGCCGGCATCAACAGATGCGGCGCCACCAGCATCATCACTTGATACACCGCCACCCGCACTTCGGCCTCACGATCGAGGATGCGTTGGTAATCCAGGGAAAACAGCAGGGTCATGGTGATCTGCTCCACCAACTGCCCCAGTGCCTGGGTATCGCTGACCAACTGCCCTTCGGCCTTGAGCCGCGCCAGCAGCGAAGCCAGGGTGCGCTTGAGCGCGGTCAGCAGGTTGCGAATGCCCTTGGCTAGCTTGGGCAAGCGCCCGGCCAGGTTCGACAGGTCCTGGAACAGGAACCGATAGTGCGCCATGCGCTCGACGATCAAGTGCAGGAACAGCCAGTAATCCTCCGGTGCCAACTGCACATCGGCCGGCGGGTCGAGCAGCGGCGCCAACTCCCCCTGAAAACGCTCGAACAGCCCCAGTACCAGGGGTTCCTTGCCATGGAAGTGGTAATAGAGGTTGCCGGGGCTGATCCCCATTTCATTGGCCACCTCCATGGTTGAAACATTTGGTTCGCCCTTGTGGTTGAACAACAGCAGGGCACATTCAAGGATCCGGTCGCGGGTTTTCATCCAGTCTTCTTAGTCTGATCGTTGAGCTCAGCGCACTCGCACATAAGTGCCCGGCGCCGCTTCCATCGGTGGGTAGTTCTGGTTGCCCAGGGCCGTCAGGGTTTCGCGCTGCACCCCGGAGCGTTGTTGGATCCACTCAAGCCACTGCGGCCACCAACTGCCCTCGATGTGGCTGGCGTCGTAGTACCAGGCGCGGGGGTCGCTGCTCAGCTTGAGGTTCTCGACAAAATTCGCCTTGGGATTGCCCGGCGGGTTGAGGATGCTCTGGATATGCCCGCTGTTGGAGAGCACGAAGCGCTTGTCGCCGCCCAGCAGCAAGGTTGAGCGGTAGACCGCGTCCCAGGGCGTGATGTGATCGTTGATCCCTGCCACGCTAAAGCTGTCCACCGTGACTTTCTGCAAGTCGATGGGCGTGCCGCAGACTTCCAGGCCACCGGGGTGGCTCAGTGGGTTGTGCTTGAAAAAATCCAGCAGATCGCCGTGCAAGGCTGCCGGCAGGCGGGTGTTGTCGTTGTTCCAGTACAGGATGTCGAACGCCGGTGGCTCCTTGCCGAGCAGGTAGTTGTTGATCCAGTAATTCCAGATCAGATCATTGGGGCGCATCCAGGCGAAGACCTTGGCCATGTCGCGGCCATCCAGCACGCCCTGTTGATAGGAGCGGCGCTTGGCCGCTTCCAGGGTCTGTTCGTCGGCAAACAGCATGGCGGGGCTGTCGATCTGGCTGTCCAGCAGGCTTACCAGGTAGGTGGCACTGGCGACCCGCCGTTGTTGGCGCTTGGCTTGCAGATGGCCTTGCAGGGCGGCGATGGTCAGGCCCCCGGCGCAGGCGCCCATCAGGTTCACTTCACGGGCGCCGCTGATCGCCCGGCAGATGTTCAGGGCCTCTTCCAGGGCCGCCACGTAGGTCGACAGGCCCCACTCGCGATGGCGCACGTCGGGGTTGCGCCAACTGACCATAAACACCTGCAGGCCGTTTTTCAGGGCGTACTGCACGAAGCTGTTGGCTGGGCTCAAATCGAAAATGTAGTACTTGTTGATTTGCGGCGGCACCACCAGCAGCGGCTTGGCGTACTGTTTTTCGCTCATGGGCTTGTACTGGATCAGCTCCAGCAGTTCATTGCGAAACACCACCGAGCCAGGCGTGGTGGCCACCGTCTTGCCGACCTCGAAGGCCTGCTTGGTGACCTGGCGCGGCAGGCCGTTGTTGTGCAGCAAGTCATCGAACAGGTTGCTCATGCCACGCACCACGCTGTTGCCGCCGGAGTTGAGCAACTCCTTGATCGCCAGCGGGTTGAGCAGGGTGTTGGACGGCGACACCGCATCGTTGAGCAACGAGAAGGCAAAATGCGCCCGCGCGCGGTCGTCTTCGCTAAGGCTGCTGTCGTCGATCCAATGCCGGGTCTGTTTCTGCCAGCTCAAATAAGCTTGCAGGCTGCGCCGGTACAGGGGGTTGAGGGTCCAGGTGGGGTCGGCGAAGCGGCTGTCGTGGGGGTTGGGTTCGTGCACGGTTTCACCCAGTAGTACCCGGCCCAATTGCCCACCCAATGCCAACGCATGCCGCGCGCTGTGCAGCGGGTTGCGCAAGCCATGGGCGGCGACACTGCGCAGGGTCGACAGCAGATCCCGGCCGCGCAGCCCGGTGATCGCACTTTGTGCATTGATGAACGCGGCGGGTGTAGGCGCCGGGACGTTTACGGGTCGGTCACGCATGGGTCAACACTCCTTCGTCAATTCGCCAACAAGCACGCCAATTCAGAACCATAGTCGGTTCTGGCCAAGTTGCGCGTAGGGGTCGTCCTGACCCGATACCGCTCAGGTGTTGCTATAGGGCGCCGGCTGCGGATGGATCACCGCACGCAGGCGTTCCTCCTGGAGAAACTTCATGATGATCGGTGCCACGGCTTCGGCCCGGGTGATCAGGAACAGATGGCCATCGTCGATGATGTGCAGTTGGGCATTGGGAATGCGCCAGGCCAGCATGCGCATGTTGACCAGCGGGATCAGTGGGTCGTCGTCGCCGGCCAGTACCAGGGTCGGTTGCTTGATCTTGTGCAGCCAGTGAATGCTGGTCCAGCCCAGGCCCGCAAACAGTTGCCAGTAGTAGCCCAGCTTGCCGGCCGAGCGCACCTTGCTCGCGTGTTCGGCGGCCAGTTTCGAGTCGCGGCGGAACGAGCCGCCATAAATCATCGGTGCGATACGCACCACATGGGACGGTTGGATGTAGCGCCGCGGGCTGGCCATCAGCCATAGCACTTTCGGCTTGCCGGGCACCATAAAGGCGCCGGCGGCGGTGGCGGCGAGGATCAGCTTTTTGCAGCGTTCCGGGTAGTCGTAGGCAAACTGCTGCGCCAGGGCGCCGCCCCAGGAAACCCCCACGGCATTGACCTGGCCATAGTCCAGGTAATCGAGCATGCGCGCGGTGAGTTTGGCCAGGCCGGGAAAACGATAGGGGCGGCTGGGTGTCGACGACCCGCCGACGCCGGGTACGTCGAAGGCAATCACTTCCAGGTCCGGGTCCAGAGCCTGGACGAACGGAAACACCAGCTCAAGGTTGGCGCCGATGCCGTTGAAAATCAGCAATGGCGTCAAGTGAGACTTGCCCGGTCGTACCGCCGTGCGGATGGTCTGGCCATCCAGGTCGATGGTACGGAAGATGAACGGTTGCGGCATGCTCAAGCCCTGTGAAGTGTTACTGCTGGAATGCGGCCCATGCGGGAGCAGGTGTGTGTGGGAGCGGGCTTGCCCGCGATGGCATCAACTCGGCCTGACAGATACACCGTGTTGCCTGCATCGCGAGCAAGCCCGCTCCCACCCTGACCGAGTTCCCACATTTGATCTCATTGCAATCACACAAAAGTGTGGCCTTAGCGCTCGTGAACGTATGTGCCTGGCGCAGCCTCTGCTGCTGCGTAGGTCTTGTTACCCAAAATCGTAGGGGACTTCTTGAGCTTGCCTGAACGCTCACCCACCCAGCCCTGCCAGTGCAGCCACCACGAGTCGGTATGCTTGGTGGCATTTTCCTGCCAGTCCAATGCCTTCTCGCCCATGCTCTCGCTGGTCTGGTAGCGCGCCTTGGGGTTGCCGGGCGGGTTGAGGATGCTCTGGATATGCCCGCTGCTGGACAGCACGAACTCGACCTTGCCGCCAAACAACTGCGCCGACTTGTAGCAGGACTGCCACGGCGTGATGTGGTCGTTGGTGCCCGCCAGCGAGTAGATGTCGGCTGTCACCTGCTTGAGGTCAATCGGGGTGCCGCACACTTCCAGGGCATTGGCCCGCACCAGCGGGTTGTTTTTGAACAGTTCGATCAAGTCGCCGTGGAAGGCTGCCGGCAGGCGCGTGGTGTCGTTGTTCCAGAACAGGATGTCGAACACCGGCGGCTCATTGCCCAGCAGGTAGTTGTTGACCCAGTAGTTCCAGATCAGGTCATTGGGGCGCATCCAGGCAAATACCTTGGCCATGTCCCGGCCTTCCAGCACGCCGGCCTGATACGAATGGCGCTTGGCCGCTTCCAGGGTCTGCTCGTCGACGAACAGGGCCACCTGGGTGTCGAGGGTGGTGTCCAGCACGCTCACCAGCAAGGTCAGGGCGTTGACCTTCTTCTCGCCCAGCGCCGCGTAGTGGCCCAGCAGCGCGGTGCAGGTGATGCCGCCCGAACAGGCGCCGAGCATGTTGATGTCCTTGCTGCCGGTAATCGCCGTGACCACATCGACCGCCTCTTTCAGCGCTTCGATATAGGTCGACAGGCCCCATTCGCGCTGGGCCTTGGTGGGGTTGCGCCAACTGACGATAAAGGTTTGCTGATTATTGCGCAGACAGAAACGCGCCAGGCTCTTGTCCGGGCTCAGGTCGAACACATAAAACTTGTTGATCTGCGGCGGCACCACCAGCAGCGGGCGCTCGTACACCTGTTCGGTGATCGGCTTGTACTGGATCAGCTCCAGCACGTCATTGCGAAACACCACCGCGCCTTCGCTGGTGCCCAGGCTCTTGCCCACTTCAAAGGCGCCCATGTTCACCTGGCTCGGCATGCCGCCGTTGTGCACCAGGTCCTTGGCCAGGTGCGAGAGGCCATCGAGCAGGCTCTTGCCACCGGTTTCAAAGAAGCGTTTGACGGCGGCCGGGTTAGCGGCGCTGTTGGTCGGTGCCATGGCCTCGGTCATCAGGTTGATGACGAAGTGGCCGCGGCTGATGTCCTGCTCCGACAGGTTGCTGTCGCCGATCCAGTCGTGCAGCTCCTTGCGCCACGCCAGATAGGTTTGCAGGTAGCGTTTGTAGAGCGGGTTCTGGCTCCACGCCGGGTCATTGAAGCGACGGTCATCGCTCTCGGGGGCAAGCTCGGACTTGCCGAACACCACATTCTTCAATTCGACGCCAAAGTGGGCGACGTGCTTGACGCTGTGCAGCGGTTGCTTGATGGCCTGGGTCAGCACCATGCGCGCAGAAGCCAGTAAATCCTTTTTCCGTAATGCGATGATCGGGTTGAGCCCCAGGGTGTTTTCCGAGGCCTGGCGTTTCAAGTCATCGTTATTCTTGTTACTCATCTACGACGCTCCATTGTCCGAAAGACGAGTACCGGGTACCGCTGTGCTCCCAATTATCGAGGCACAACACAAGCCTGGTACTGCTGCTCGGGTGACCGTAAATACCGCATCGTCAAATGCAGGGAACTTGCCAATTCCATTGGTTACCCGAGTTTAATTTTTTTCGCAAGCGGGCCAATCTTTGGCCACACGGAGGGGCATTCAAGCAGATGAAATTAGAAAATGCCCACTAATGAGCAAGAGGCTTGAGTTAGAGCATCAGCTTGACGACGGACTGGCTCGGGTCGCGGGTTTTTCCGGCCGCCTTGAGCTCGGCAAGATAATCGGCCCACAGCTCGTCCTGACGTACGGCGAGTTGGTAGAGGTAGTCCCAAGTGAACAGTCCGCTGTCATGACCGTCGTCGAAGGTCAATTTCAGTGCGTACTGCCCGGCAGGTTCGATCTTGGTCAGGCCGACATTCAGCTTGCCAAATTGCAGGATCGGTTTGCCGTGGCCCTGGACCTCGGCGGAAGGGGAGTGGACCCGCAGCAGTTCGGCGCTCAGGTGATAGACCTCGTCGGGGCCGTAGGTCAGCGAGAGGGTCTTGGAGGCTTTGTGCAGGTTGATGGCGGTAGGCAGTTTGGTCATTTGGGGAACCGCTCAGAGATGATCCTGAAGGAACCGGCTTTAAAATGTGGGAGCGGGCTTGCTCGCGAATGCGGTGGGTCAGTCACCGTTGCATAAACTGACCCACCGCATTCGCGAGCAAGCCCGCTCCCACATTAAAGCAGAGCGGTTCCTGCGTAAGGCTTACAGGATATAACGAGACAGGTCTTCGTTCTGCGCCAATTCGCCCAGGTGGCTGTTGACGTAGTCGGCGTCGATCCTGATTGCCACGCCATTCTGCGCGCCCGCCATGTCGCCGGCGCTGAAGGACACTTCCTCAAGCAGGCGCTCAAGCAGGGTGTGCAGGCGACGGGCGCCGATGTTCTCGGTCTTCTCGTTGACCTGCCAGGCAATTTCCGCCAGGCGCTTGATGCCATCCGGCAGGAACTCGATCCCCAGGCCTTCGGTTTTGAGCAGCTCGCGGTATTGCTCGGTCAGCGAAGCATGCGGTTCGCTGAGGATGCGTTCGAAGTCGCCCGGCGTCAGGGCCTTGAGCTCCACGCGAATCGGCAGGCGGCCTTGCAGCTCGGGCACCAGGTCGCTGGGCTTGCTCAGGTGGAACGCACCGGAAGCGATAAACAGGATGTGGTCAGTCTTGACCATGCCCAGCTTGGTATTGACCGTGCAGCCTTCGATCAGCGGCAGCAGGTCGCGCTGCACGCCTTCGCGGGATACATCGACGCCACCGGAATTGCCGCGCTTGGCCACCTTGTCGATCTCGTCGATAAACACGATGCCGTGCTGCTCGACCGCTTCCAGGGCCTTGGCCTTGAGCTCTTCCTCGTTGACCAGGCGCCCGGCTTCTTCGTCACGCACCAGCTTGAGCGCGTCCTTGACCTTGAGCTTGCGGTTTTTCTTCTTGCCCTTGCCCATGTTGGCGAACAGGTTCTGCAGCTGGCTGGTCATTTCTTCCATGCCGGGCGGTGCAGAGATGTCGACGCCGGCGCTTTCGGCGACTTCGATCTCGATTTCCTTGTCGTCCAACTGGCCTTCACGCAGGCGCTTGCGGAACAGCTGGCGCGTGTTGGAATCCGAGGCGGGGGCGGCGTCTTCATTGAAGCCCGTGCGTGCCGGTGGCAGCAGGGCGTCGAGGATGCGTTCTTCGGCGGCGTCTTCGGCGCGGTGGCTGACCTTGGTCATTTCCTGTTCGCGCAAAAGTTTCAGGGCGGCGTCGGCCAGATCACGGATGATCGACTCGACGTCGCGGCCCACATAGCCGACTTCGGTGAACTTGGTCGCTTCGACCTTGATGAACGGTGCGTTGGCCAGCTTGGCCAGGCGCCGGGCGATCTCGGTCTTGCCGACACCGGTCGGGCCGATCATCAGGATGTTCTTGGGGGTTACTTCAACGCGCAATTCTTCGGGCAGTTGCATCCGGCGCCAGCGGTTACGCAGGGCGATGGCAACGGCGCGCTTGGCATCGTCCTGGCCGATGATATGGCGATTGAGTTCGTGGACGATTTCGCGGGGAGTCATGGACATAGTGGTGTGTGGTCCTCAAGCAGGAACAAGCCGACGGCTTATTCCGCGAGGTCCTGCTCCTCAATGGTCAGGTTGTGGTTGGTGAACACGCAGATATCGCCGGCGATACCGAGGGCGGTCTCGACGATTTCCCGGGCCGACAGGTCGGTTTTTTTCAGCAGGGCGCTGGCTGCGGCCTGGGCATAGCCACCGCCGGAACCCATGGCGATCAGGCCGTTCTCGGGCTCCACCACGTCACCGTTGCCGGTGATGATCAAGGAGGCGTCTTTGTTGGCGACGGCGAGCATGGCTTCGAGGCGGCTGAGGGAGCGATCGGTGCGCCACTCCTTGGCCAGTTCGACGGCGGCACGCACCAGATGGCCCTGGTGTTTTTCCAGTTGGCCTTCAAAGCGTTCGAATAAGGTAAAGGCGTCAGCGGTGGCACCTGCAAAACCGGCGAGGACCTGGCCGTGGTACAGGCGGCGCACTTTTTTGGCGTTGCCTTTCATCACGGTATTACCAAGGGAAACCTGGCCGTCGCCGCCCATGACGACTTTGCCGTGGCGACGAACTGAAACGATGGTGGTCAAGGGGAGAGTCTCCACGCTGCGGGGCGAAAATGCCCTGATGGAACTCATATGGGGGTGGCGGGGGAGATTTCAACCGTAGGAAGGGTGCGCGGACGAGTGGTGTCTAGCGGGCCGGCACAAGCTCAAGAGCACTATAAAACCAATGTGGGAGCTGGCTTGCCTGCGATCGCGGTGCACCCGTCACTGAAAATATTGACTGATACACCGTCATCGCAGGCAAGCCAGCTCCCACATCTGATCCATGTTGCCTGTGGCTCAACGGCTCTGGCGTTGTTGTAACAACAGGTTGCTAAAGCCCGCGCCCGCCAGTTGCTTCTGGGCCACGGTCAGCTGTTCACGATTGCTGAACGGTCCCACCAGCACGCGATACCAGGTCGCTTCCTTCACCGTCCCGGATTCCACAGTCACCGTCTGCCCGAGCAGGATAATCTGCGCCCGCACCCGGTCCGCATCCGCCTGCTTGGGGAACGAGCCTGCCTGCAGGAAGAACTTGGTGACCGGTGCCGCCTTGGTAGTGGCAACCGGTGGTGCCGGCGGCGGGGTAATCCCGGCCAACGCCGCCTGGGCTCGTGCGGTGTCGATCTTGGCTGCTTCCGCCGGGGTTACCGGGGTGGTCGGCACTTGCGGCGTCGGCAGGGTTTTCTCCGGCACGGCGTCTTGCGGCACGATCACTTCCGATTCCGGCAGCAGCGTATAGAAGTCGTATTTCGGCTTCACAGGCGCGGTTGGGCTCGGCGGTGTCTTGTTCGCTTCGGCGATCTTGCTGGCCTTCTGCTGCTCCTGCTTGACCCGCTTGACGTCTTCGCCCTGGCCCGGCTCCAGTTTCATCAGGAACACGATAAACGCACCGACCGACAGGCCGATGGCCAGCCACATCCAGCCCGGGATCGGTTGTTTGGCCGGTGCCTGGTAGCGGCTGGCGCCGCGCTTGGGTGCAGGTTTTTTCTTGGCTGCCAACTTACATACGCTCCAGAGTTTCCAGGCCCAACAGTTCCAGGCCTTGCTTGAGGGTCCGTCCAGCCAGTGCGGCGAGGCGCAGGCGGCTTTGCTTTTGCGTTTCGTCGTCGGCGCTCAGGATCGGGCAGTTCTCGTAGAAGCTGGAGAACAACCCGGCGACTTCATACAGGTAGGTGCACAAAATGTGCGGCGTACCTTTCTCGCCCACGCTGTTGAGCACTTCGCCGAACTGCGCCAGCTTGGCGGCCAGGTCGTGCTCTTGCGGCGCTTGCAGGATGATCTGGCCGTCGACTTCGCTGAAATCCTTGCCCAGCTTGCGGAACACGCCCGCCACACGGGTGTAGGCATACAGCAGGTACGGCGCGGTGTTGCCTTCGAAGTTGAGCATCAGCTCGAAGTTGAAGCTGTAGTCGCTGGTGCGATGCTTGGACAGGTCGGCGTATTTCACCGCGCCGATGCCCACCACCCGGGCGATATTGCGCAGCTCGGCTTCCGCCAGTTCCGGGTTCTTTTCCTTCACCAGGTTGTAGGCACGCTCCTGGGCTTCGTTCAGCAGGTCGATCAGCTTCACGGTGCCGCCGTCGCGGGTCTTGAACGGGCGGCCATCGGCGCCGTTCATGGTGCCAAAGCCCATGTGTTCCATGTGCATCGGGTGGGTGACGAAACCGGCGCGGCGCGCCACTTCGAACACTTGCTGGAAGTGCAGGGCCTGGCGCTGGTCGACGAAATACAGCGCACGGTCGGCCTTGAGCACGCCGCTGCGGTAGCGCACGGCCGCCAGGTCGGTGGTGGCGTACAGATAGCCGCCGTCGGCCTTGACGATGATCACCGGCAGCGGCTCGCCGTCGGCGGTCTTGAATTCGTCGAGGAACACACACTGGGCGCCGTTGCTCTCGACCAGCAGGCCCTTGGCCTTGAGGTCGTTGACTACGTTGATCAGGTCGTCGTTGTAGGCACTTTCGCCCATCACGTCGGCCATGGTCAGCTTGACGTTCAGCAGTTCGTAGATTTTCTGGCAGTGGGACAGGGAAATATCGCGGAAACGTGCCCACAGCTCCAGGCATTCCGGGTCGCCGGCCTGCAGCTTGACCACCAGGCCACGGGCGCGGTTGGCGAACTCTTCGGATTCGTCAAAGCGCTTCTTGGCGGCGCGGTAGAAGTTTTCCAGGTCCGACAGCTCGTTGCTGGTGATGGGGTTCTCTTGCAGGTACGCCATCAGCATGCCGAACTGGGTGCCCCAGTCGCCCACGTGGTTCTGGCGGATCACGGTGTCGCCAAGAAACTCCAGGACCCGCGCCACGCCGTCGCCAATGATGGTCGAGCGCAGGTGGCCGACGTGCATTTCCTTGGCCAGGTTGGGGGCCGACAGGTCGATGGCCACGCGCTGCAGCGGGCCGGCCTTGCGCACGCCGATCTTGGCGTCGGCCAGGGCGGCGTCCAGGCGTGAAGCCAGGGCCTGGGTGTTCTGGAAAATATTGATAAAGCCTGGGCCGGCGATTTCGGCCTTGCTGACCTGTGGGTCGGCCGGCAGCGCGGCAATGATTTTTTCCGCGAGGTCGCGTGGTTTCATGCCCGCAGGCTTGGCCAGCATCATTGCGATGTTGCTGGCGAAGTCGCCGTGGGTCTTGTCTCGAGAGTTTTCCACCTGGATCGCCGGCGTCAGGCCTTCAGGCAACACACCTTCGTTGACGAGTTGGGTGAGGGCTTGTTGGATCAACTGGCGAATTGTGTCTTTCATGGTGTTCTCTTTCGACCGCAAGCGGCGGTGCGCGATGCGCAGGTGGAAAAACTGGACATTATCCGGTGCGAGGGCGGGCTTGCCAACCTTCAAGGTCCGTTACTGGACCTGCGGGCCTCATCGCGGGCAAGCCCGTTCCCACATTTTGATGTGTGAATACCGTCAAATGTGGGAGCCGGCCTGCCTGCGATAGCAATTTATATATCAGTACAAATCCACCGGATCGACATCCAACGACCATCGCACCTGTCGCCCGCTGGGCATTTGCTCCAGCGCAAGTAACCAGCTACTTAATAGCCGATGCAGCGGTGCGCGGGCGGTGGCTTGCAACAGGAGCTGAGCGCGATAACGTCCGGCGCGGCGCTCCATCGGTGCTGGCACAGGGCCCAGCAACTCGATGCCGCTCAGACCCAGCTCACCGAGCAAACGTTCAGCGGCGCTGCATGCCTCGTCCAGGAAACCTTCGGCCTGCCCCGGTTTATGGGCCTCGGCGCGCAACAGCGCAAGGTGCGCAAAGGGCGGCAAGCCGGCGGAGCGACGCTCGCTCAACGCCTGCTCGGCGAAGGCGAAATAGCCTTGTTCTGTCAGTTGAATCAGCAGGGGGTGGTCGGCCAGGTGGGTCTGGATGATCACTTTGCCAGGCTCTTCGGCGCGCCCGGCGCGGCCTGCGACCTGCACGATCAGTTGCGCCATGCGTTCGCTGGCGCGGAAGTCCCCGGAGAACAGCCCGCCGTCGGCATCCAGGATCGAGACCAGGGTCACCCGTGGGAAGTGATGGCCTTTAGCAAGCATCTGCGTGCCGACCAGGATGCACGGCTGGCCTTTCTGGATGGTGGCGAACAGCTGGTTCATCGCATCCTTGCGCGACGTACTGTCGCGGTCCACCCGCAGTACCGGGAAGTCCGGAAACAGAATCCCCAGGCGTTCCTCGGCGCGCTCGGTGCCTGCGCCCACGGGCCGCAGGTCGACTTTTCCGCATTGCGGGCAGTGGCGCGGGACCCGCTCCACATGGCCGCAGTGATGGCAGCGCAGCTCGCCGGAGCGCTGGTGCACGGTCATGCGCGCATCGCAGCGGTTGCACTCGGACATCCAGCCGCAGTCGTGGCACAGCAGGGTCGGCGCAAAGCCCCGGCGATTGAGGAACACCAGCACTTGCTGGCCGGCCGCCAGGGTCTGGCCGATGGCTTGCTGCATCGGCCCGGAGATGCCGCTGTCCAGTGGCCGGCTTTTCACATCCAGGCGCAGGAAGCGCGGTTGCTTGGCGCCGCCCGCGCGCTCGTTGAGGCGCAGCAGGCCGTAGCGCCCGGTGTAGGCGTTGTGCAGGCTCTCCAGGGAGGGCGTGGCCGAGCCCAGCACAATCGGGATGTTTTCCTGGCGGGCGCGCACCAGGGCCAGGTCGCGGGCGTGGTAGCGCAGGCCTTCCTGCTGTTTATAAGAGCCGTCGTGTTCTTCGTCGATGATGATCAGGCCGGGATTTTTCATCGGCGTGAACAGCGCCGAACGGGTGCCGATAATAATGTCGGCCTCGCCGTCCCGGGCGGCCAGCCAGGATTCCAGGCGCTCGCGGTCGTTGACGGCCGAGTGCACCAGGGCGATCCGCGCATTGAAACGCTGCTCGAAGCGCGCCAGGGTCTGGGGGCCGAGGTTGATCTCGGGGATCAGCACCAGGGCCTGCTTGCCGGCTTCCAGGGTTTCGCGGATCAGTTGCAAATAGACTTCGGTCTTGCCGCTGCCGGTGACGCCGGCCAGCAGGAACGCGTGGAAGCTGTCGGTGCCGGCGCTGATGGCCTCAAACGCGGCGCGCTGCTCCGGGTTCAGTGGCAGTTCCGGTTGGGCCAGCCAGTGCTCGTGGCGCTCGCCGGGGGCGTGGCGGCGGATTTCCACCTGCACCAGGTCCTTGGCCAGCAGCAGGTCGAGGCTGTCCTTGCTCAGCATCAGTTTGCTCAGCAATTGGTGCGCCACGCCATGTGGATGCTGCGCCAGGGTGGCCAGGGCCTCGCGCTGGCGCGGGGCGCGGGCGATGCGCGGGTCGTCCAGGCGCGCGCCGGGCGTTATCGACCAGAAGCGCTCCTGGCGGGTCTCGGCCAGCTCGCCCTGGCGCAACAGCACTGGCAACGCCCAGCTCAAGGTGTCGCCCAGGCTGTGCTGGTAATACTGGGAAGTCCACAGGCACAGCTTGAACAGCGACGCCGGCAGTGGCGGCGTGGCGTCCAGGATGGCCAGGGCCGGCTTGAGCTTTTCTGCCGGCACTTCGCTGTGGTCCGCCACTTCGATCAGAATCCCGATCATCTCCCGCCGGCCAAACGGTACGCGCACGCGCATCCCCGGCTGCAACTGCGACCTTACGACACCCGCAGGCGCCCGATAGTCGAAGAGGCGGCGCAGGGGCGAGGGCAGGGCGAGGCGCAAAATGGCGTCGGGCACGCGGGAGGTTCTCATATGGCAGACGGTGAAGAAGGGCGCGAGCCTAGCAGACCCGCAGGGGAGTGTCCTGCCACAGTTTCTGATGAAAGGGGGCATGGCGGCGCTTGCGTGATTAAAAAGCTCTGGTAGAATCCGCGGCCTAATTACGTGCGGTATTCGACAATAGTGTCGAGTGGCGGCACGCTAGCCTGAGGAAGACACCATGAAAGCCGATATCCATCCAGCGTACGAAACCATCCAAGTTACTTGCAGCTGCGGCAACAAGTTCGAAACTCGTTCGAACCTGTGCAAGCCACTGGGTACTGACGTATGCAACGAGTGCCACCCGTTCTACACCGGTAAGCAGAAGACTCTGGATACTGGCGGCCGTGTACAGCGCTTCGCCGACCGTTTCGGCGCTTTCGGCAAGAAAGCTCCAGCTGCTGCAGAGTAAGGTTCGAAAGCCTGATGGGCTTTTACCTGCTTATGAAGAAGGCGTCCCTTGTGGGCGCCTTTTTTGTGCCCGCGATTTGGCTGTCGGCCGCCCAGGCCGAGGTGTTTTGCCCAGCGCCGGCCTCGGTCAGCGCCGTCGAGGTGCAGCGCGTGGTGGATGGCGACACCGTCCGTCTCAAGGACGGGCGCAGTGTGCGCATGATCGGCGTCAACGCCCCGGAGACCGGCAAGAAAGGCCGCCCGGACGAGCCATTCGCCGTGGCCGCGCGCCAACGCCTGCAAGGGCTGGTGGATGCCAGTGGTGGTCGGGTCGGCTTGGTGTCGGGTCGCGAGGGCAAGGACCGTTATGGGCGAACCCTGGCGCACCTTTATGGGGCCAACGGTGCGAATCTGGAGGCGCAACTGCTCGCCGAGGGCCTCGGGTTCCTGGTGGCGGTGGCGCCCAATGTCGATCTGGTCGCCTGCCAGCAAGCCGCCGAGCGCAGTGCGCGGGCGGCCAGGTTGGGTCTGTGGCGCCAGTCGCCTGTGCAGAAAGCCGGGCAAATCCAGCAGTCGGGCTTCGCCGTGGTCAGCGGGCGCGTGAGCAAGGTCGAACGCAATCGCGGCGGGATCTGGATCGAATTGCAGGACTCACTGGTATTACGGGTTGCACCCAATCTGGTCGGGCAATTTGATAACGCCCTGCTCAAGCGCCTGCAAGGCCAGGAGGTCGAGGCTCGTGGCTGGGTGCTGGACCGTTCCCGACGTGGTGGCCTGAAAAGTGGCCAGGCACGCTGGCTGCTCCCCTTGACCGATCCCGGCATGCTGCAATTGGCACAATAAGAAAAAATTGTAGACATTTTTTCAGTCGATTGTGAACAGTTGTAGGCCTTGTATCCCGTGGCTCTTGGCCGAAAGTCGTAGGGCAGGGCCCTTGACACCGGTGACTGCCCAGTCTTGTAGGGACTTTGCGACACGAGTATCCTCGGCGGTCCGTCGTCCAACAGTAAAAAGCGGAATGCCGATATGTCTGATTTGAAAACTGCCGCTCTCGAATATCATGCCCATCCTCGTCCAGGAAAGCTGAGTGTCGAGCTCACCAAAGCCACTGCTACCGCACGCGACCTGTCGCTGGCGTACAGCCCCGGTGTAGCCGAGCCCGTGCGTGAAATCGCCCGCGATCCTGAACTGGCCTACAAATACACCGGCAAGGGCAATCTGGTTGCAGTGATTTCTGATGGCACCGCGATTCTCGGCCTGGGTAACCTCGGCCCATTGGCTTCCAAGCCAGTGATGGAAGGCAAGGGCGTGCTGTTCAAGCGCTTTGCCGGCATCGACGTATTCGACATCGAAGTCGACTCCGAAAGCCCGCAAGCCTTCATCGACACCGTCAAGCGCATCTCCATCACCTTCGGTGGCATCAACCTGGAAGACATCAAGGCACCTGAGTGCTTCGAGATCGAAAAGGCCCTGATCGAACAGTGCGACATCCCGGTATTCCACGATGACCAGCACGGCACCGCGATCGTTACTGCGGCCGGCATGATCAACGCCCTGGAAATCGCTGGCAAAACCCTGTCCGACGCGAAAATCGTCTGCCTGGGCGCCGGTGCCGCGGCCATCTCGTGCATGAAGCTGATCGTGAGCATGGGTGCCCGGCTTGAAAACATCTACATGGTCGACAGCAAGGGCGTGATCCAGTCCGAGCGTACCGACCTGAACCAGTACAAGGCGATGTTTGCCCACCCGTCCTCCAAGCGCACGCTGGCTGACGCACTTGACGGTGCTGACGTGTTCGTCGGCCTGTCCGGCCCGAACCTGCTGAGCGCCGAAGGCCTGAAGTCCATGGCGGCCAACCCGATCGTGTTCGCCTGCTCGAACCCTGATCCGGAAATTGCCCCGGAACTGGCGCACGCCACCCGTAACGACGTGATCATGGCCACTGGCCGTTCGGACTACCCGAACCAGGTCAACAACGTACTGGGCTTCCCGTTCATCTTCCGTGGCGCCCTGGACGTTCGCGCCAAGCGCATCAACGAAGAGATGAAAGTAGCTGCCGCCAACGCCCTGCGTGAACTGGCCAAGCTGCCGGTACCTCAGGACGTATGCGACGCCTACGGTGGCGCCAAGCTGGAATTTGGCCGTGAGTACATCATTCCCAAGCCAATGGACAAACGCCTGATCACCGTGATCTCCGATGCCGTGGCCAAGGCCGCCATCGAGACAGGTGTGGCAACCCTGCCGTATCCGAAGAACTACCCGCTGCAAAGCGTGGATGATGTGTTCAACGGCTAAGCCGTTGTAGCGCACCAACAAAAAGCCCCGGCTCTTGCGAGTCGGGGCTTTTTTGTGGCTGTGCAAAACGGGGGGAGGGTACACCGTCAAAATGTGGGAGCGGGCCCGCTGCCACAATTGGATCTGTGTTTGTCAGAACAGATCGATTGGCGCCGACTCATCCGCTGGCAGCGGGCTGCCCGGTGCCACGCCATTGCCCAGTTCATTCATCGACGGCGGCGTGTCTTCGCTCTTGAACAGTTCAAAGTACGCATTCGGCGTGCCCGGTGCTGCAGCGCGGCCGCTGATCGGGTCGATGCGCAGGCTGAGGATGCCTTCCGGCTCGGCCTGGGTGTGAGCCGGCTTGTCCTTGAGGGCGGCGCCCATGTAACTCATCCAGATCGGCAAGGCGACGGTGCCGCCGTATTCGCGGCGACCGAGGCTTTCTGGCTGGTCGTAACCCGTCCAGACGGTGGTGATGTAATCGGCGTTGTAGCCGGAGAACCACGCATCCTTGGATTCGTTGGTGGTACCGGTCTTGCCTGCCAGGTCCGTGCGACCCAGGGCCAGGGCGCGACGGCCGGTGCCGCGCTTGATCACGTCCTGCAGCATGCTGGTAAGAATGTAGGTGGTCCGCCCATCAACCACGCGCTCTGCCACCGCCGGTGCCTGCGGGGCAGAAGCGGCATCGGTAGGTGCCGTGCCAGGCGCAGGCTCGACGGTGATGCCACCATTGGCGGGCGCGGCCAGGCCATCGCTGGCGGCAACGCCGTTGGGCACGCTCGGCGGGTTGGCGACAAACAGCGTGTCGCCGTTGCGGCTTTCGATCTTGTCGATCAGGTACGGCGTGACCTTGTAGCCGCCGTTGGCGAATACGCTCCAGCCGGTGGCGATCTCCATTGGCGTGAGGGTCGCGGTGCCCAGGGCCAGGGACAGGTTGGGCGGCAGGTCCTGCTTGTTGAAGCCGAAGCGGGTCATGTAGTCGATGGTCTTGCCCACGCCCATCGCTTGCAGCAGGCGGATCGATACCAGGTTGCGCGACTTGTACAGCGCCTCGCGCACGCGGATCGGGCCGAGGAAAGTGTTGGTGTCGTTCTTCGGGCGCCAGACCTTGTCCAGGTACTCGTCGACAAACACGATAGGCGCGTCGTTGACCAGGCTGGCGGCGGTGTAGCCGTTATCCAGCGCGGCACTGTAGACAAATGGCTTGAAACTGGAGCCCGGCTGGCGCTTGGCCTGGGTGGCGCGGTTGTAGTTGCTCTGCTCGAAGGCGAAGCCCCCGACCAGGGCGCGGATTGCACCGTTCTGCGGGTCCAGGGAGACCAGTGCGCCCTGGGCGACCGGGACTTGGCTGAATTTCAGGCTGTCGTCCTTCTGGCGCTGCACGCGGATCAGGTCACCGACCTGGGCCACATCAGATGGCTGCTTGGGCATCGGCCCCATGCTGTTGGTGTTCAGGAAGGGGCGCGCCCACTTCATGCTGTCCCACGCCACATGTTCTTCGCCGCTGCGGGTCAGGACCTGCACGCCATCCTTTTTTACCTGGGTGACGATGGCTGGATCCAGGCCGCTGATGGAGCGCTGCTTGCCCAGTTCGACGGTCCAGGCGCTCAGGGTCTTGCCCGGCAGGCGCGATTCCGGTCCACGGTAGCCGTGGCGCTGGTCATAGGTGATCAGGCCTTCATGCACCGCGTGGTTGGCGATTTCCTGCAAGTTGCTCGGAATGGTCGTGGTAACGCGGAAACCTTCGGTGTAGGCATCGCTGCCATAGCGGCCAACCATTTCGGCGCGGGCCATCTCGGCGATGTACGGTGCGCTGACTTCTGGCGTCGGCACGTGGTAGCTGGCGTTCAGCGGCTCGGCCACCGCCGTCTCATAGGCGTTCTGGTCGATCTTGCCCAGCTTGTACATGCGCCCCAGGATCCAGTCGCGACGCTCCTTGCTGCGGGCCGGGTTGGCCAGCGGGTTGAAGCGCGACGGGGCCTTGGGTAGGCCGGCAATCATGGCCATTTGTGCCAGGCTGGCGTCGCGAATCGACTTGCCGTAGTACACCTGGGACGCCGCCTCGATCCCATAGGCGCGGTTGCCCAGGTAGATCTTGTTGACGTACAGCTCAAGGATTTCATCCTTGGTCAGTTGGCGTTCGATCTGCAGCGCCAGGAGGATTTCCGTGGCCTTGCGCGAGAAGCTGCGCTCGCTGGTGAGGAAGAAGTTCTTCGCCACCTGCATGGTGATGGTGCTGCCGCCCGATTGAATGTGTCCGCTTTTTACCAGCTGCGTGGCTGCGCGCACCAGGCTGCTGGGGTCCACGCCATAGTGGTTGGCAAAATTATCGTCTTCAGCCGACAGCAGGGCATTGATGAAATTGGGTGGAATGTCGGCGAAACGGATCGGGGTGCGGCGCATTTCGCCGAACTCCGCGATCAGTTTTTCATCGCTGCTGTAGACCCGCAAAGGAATCTGCAACTGGATACTTCTCAGGGCCTCTACCGAGGGCAATCCCGGACTAAGGTAGAGATAGGCGCCGCTGAACACGAGCAGCAGCCCGCAAACGATAGCGACGAAGGAGTACCCGAAAAACTTCAGCAGACGAATCAAGGCTTTTGGATTTCCAGAGAAAAGAATGAGTTAGGTGTCGGGATAGGCATGACTAAAGATGTATCGACCCGACCTGCAGATAAAAAGCGGGAAAAAACGCTGGGCATTAAAGCATTTTTCGCCTCGGAGCGTCATGGGCGCCGCTCAACCGAGCCGACCGAATGCATCAAACCCGGAACTGACCAGCCCTGAGACAGGCAAAGCTTTAGGGAGTTTTATGAAAAAGGGATTTTTCAGGCGAAAAGCCGATACCGTACTGGGCGTGGACATCCAGGACAGCAACGTGAAGATATTGGAGCTGGCCCGCGCCGGCGATGGCTATGCGGTGCGCGCGTATGCGAGCCAGCCTCTGCCTGGCCATGCGGTGCTCGACAGTAATATCGTTGATCTGGAGGTTGTCGCGCAGACCCTTTCCAAGGCATTGTTCCGGGCCCGGACCCAGGTCACCCATGCGGCAGTTGCCGTGGCGGGGCCATCGGTGATCAGCCGGGTGGTGGCGCTGGAGGCGGGGCTTGAGGCCGACGAGATGGAGCAGCGCCTGCGCTGTGAAGCCGACCAGTACATTCCTTATCCGTTAGATGAGGTTGCAATTGATTTTCAGGTCCAGGGCCCATCGGGTCGTGAACCCGGTTATGTTGATGTGCTGCTTGTGGCGTGCCTCAAGGAGCAGGTGGAGGCGCGCGAAGCAGTGTTGGCCCTGGCCGGCCTGGTTGCGCGAGTGGTGGATGTAGAGGCGTTTGCCCTGGCGCGGATGACCGACCAGGTGGTTGCCCGGATAGCGCCGGGGAGTGGGATCAATAGTGCACAATGGGCTGCCGATGCCCAGGGATTGCGGGTCGCCTGCGGTTTGGCCCTCAGGAGTTTCGATTGATGACAAGAATCAACCTTTTACCCTGGCGTGAAGAACGCGCTGAGCGCCGTCGCAAGTTCTTCCTGATTTTCCTGTTGGTGATCACCACTATTGCATTGGCCGCCGTATGGCTGGCCGACCGGGTCATTGACCGGGCGATTGATCGACAAGTGGCCCGCAACAACCACTTGAGCAAGCAAGTCACGGTGTTGGATTCGCGCATCAAGACCATCGACGAGCTGCGCGAACAGCGCCAGCAACTGATGGAGCGGATGAAGGTGGTCGAAGATCTCCAGGGTCATCGTGCATCGGGCCAGGAATTGTTCGAGCAGTTGGCCCGCGCGATGCCCGATGGTATCCAACTGAGCGAGGTCAGCGTCAGCGGCACATCGGTGCAAGTCACCGGCACGGCGGTGTCCAACGATGATGTCGCGCGGTTGATGCGTAGCCTTGAGGCTTCCAACAGCCTGCGGGCGCCCAATCTGCGTCATGTGAGGGCCGAGGAGGGCGCAGCCGGCAGTGCCTTCCAGTTGATGGTGGACCATGGGGAGCACCAGGAGACGCAGCGGTGAGCCTTGTGTCCAGCCCGTCAGGGCTGGCACTCCTGCAACTGTCCACGCTGTACCGCAACATCGCCCACTGGCCCTTGGCTGGCAGGATTCTGCTGGGCGCGGTACTTGCCTTGCTAGTGCTGGCGGCGGGGGATGCTATCTACCTGGGCGGTGCCCGTGAGGTCTTGCAGCGCCAGGAGGCGGGAGAAATAACGCTGCGCCAGCAGTTTGCTGCCAAAGCCCGGCAAGCCGCCGAGCATGAGGGCGTGGTACGTGAGCTTGAAACCCTGCGCACTGCCTTTGCCGAACAGTTGCGCCAAATGCCGACACTCACGCAAATGCCCGGCCTACTGGAAGACTTCGCCCGGCTGGGTCAGGTCAGTGGGGTGCTGGTCGAACAGCTCAGTGTGCTGGACGAGCAGGTGCAACCGGTGTTCGTCGAGCGGCCGATGCAGCTCAAGCTGGTGGGCACCTATCACGACCTGCTGGCCTTCATCAGTGGCGTGGCCGGGTTGCCGCAGATCGTGACCCTGCATGACTTTGTCATTCGCCCTGTGGATTCCCAGGCTGGCGCATTGCTGAGCCTGACGATGCTCGCCAAGACCTACCGGTACGGCAACCAGGGAGCATTACCATGAGCCGCTTCAAGGTTGCGGGCCTGGGCCTGGTCTTGCTTGCTGGATGCGACAGTGATCCGCAATTGCAGGCGCTGAACGCCGAGTTGCAAGCGATTCGCCAGCAGGCAGTGCCGTTGGCTGACGAAACGCCTGCAACACTGGCGGGACTACGCTTTGTCTCCAGCCCGACTCCCTTGCGTGACCCTTTCCAGCCGCCGGACCAACCCGCCAGTCGTCCCACCGGCAAGCCCGGGCCTGCCCCGGATCTCGACCGCCCCCGGCAGTTTCTCGAAGGGTTTGCTGTGGACCAGTTCCAGATGGTCGGCACCTTGTCCCTGGGCGCGCAGACATTTGCCCTGCTGCGCGGCGCGTCAGGGGTTCATCGCCTGGCGGTGGGGGATTACCTGGGTGCCGATCATGGGCGCGTCGTGAGGATCCATGAAGGTCAGTTGGAGCTGGTCGAACTTTTCCCCGATGGCGAGGGCGCTTGGCTTGAGCGCCCGCGCACCTTGGTGTTGAACGTGAACTCATAACGGAAGCAAAAAATGAAAAGGATTATTTCGTCCTTCGGTGTGGCGCTATGGATAGCGTTCACGGCACCGATGACTGAGGCTGTGCCCAATCGGATCGACCTGATTCACCTGCCACCACCCGGTGCTTCGCCCCAGGGTAGCGGGCGTGGCCCGTTTAGCGGCGACAAGCTCTCCCTCAACTTCCAGGACATCGAGGTCCGCGCAGTACTGCAGCAGATTGCCGACGTGGCCGGGCTTAACCTGGTGGCCGGTGATGATGTGCACGGCTCGATTACCCTGCGCCTCAAGGACGTGCCGTGGGATCAGGCCCTGGACCTGGTGCTGCAAGCCAAGGGCCTCGACAAGCGTGTGACGGCCAATGTGCTGCTGGTGGCGCCGGCCGAAGAACTGGCCGCCCGCGAGCTGCTGGCCCTGGAATCGCGCAAATTGATGACCGAGCTGGCGCCCCTGCGCCGGGAGCTGCTGCAAGTCAATTACGCCAAGGCGTCTGAGCTGGCCAAGCTGTTCCAGTCGGTAAGCGGGCCTGAGGGGGTGGCCGATGAGCGTGGCTCGGTGACGGTAGACGATCGCACCAACAACATCATTGCCTACCAGACGGGAGAGCGTCTGGAGGAGCTGCGGCGCATCGTCAATCAATTGGATATCCCGGTGCGCCAGGTGATGATCGAGGCGCGGATAGTCGAAGCCAATGTCGATTATGACAAAAGTGTGGGGGTGCGCTGGGGCGGGTTGCTGCGCAATAAAGGTAACTGGAGTGGTGGCGGGGTGGATAAAAGCCCGACAGGGGATGGCGAGTCTCCCGATAGCTCGCCCTTCGTGGACTTGGGCGTCGTCAATGCAAGCTCCGGCCTTGGCATCGCGTTTATCACCGATAACGTGCTGCTGGACCTGGAGCTCACCGCCATGGAGAAGGGCGGCAATGGCGAGGTGATTTCCCAGCCCAAGGTGGTCACGTCCAACAAGGAAACCGCACGGATTCTCAAGGGTACCGAGATTCCTTACCAGGAAGCTACGTCCGAGGGGGCGACCTCGGTCTCGTTCAAGGAAGCCTCGCTTTCTTTGGAGGTGACGCCGCAAATCACTCCGGACGACCAGGTAATCATGGAGGTTCGGGTGACCAAGGATGAACCGGACTACCTGAACAAACTCAACGATGTGCCGCCGATCAAGAAGAACGAGGTCAACGCCAAGGTGCTGGTCAGGGACGGCGAGACCATCGTCCTTGGCGGGGTTTTCTCCAAAAACCAGAGCAAGGTGGTAGATAAAGTGCCATTTTTGGGCGATGTGCCGTATCTTGGCCGCCTTTTCCGGCGTGATGTCGTTGCCCAAAGAAAATCCGAGCTGCTGGTATTCCTGACTCCGCGTATTATGAATAACCAGGCGATTGCTGTGAGTCGTTGATTCTGTGCGAAATTTGATTCTTGTAGGGCCGATGGGGGCTGGAAAAAGCACCATCGGCCGTTTGCTGGCCAAAGAGCTGCGCCTGCCATTCAAAGACTCCGATAAGGAAATTGAATTGCGCACGGGCGCCAATATCCCGTGGATCTTCGATAAGGAAGGCGAACTGGGCTTTCGTGACCGCGAACAGGCGATGATTGCCGAGTTGTGCGGCTGCGATGGCGTGGTATTGGCCACCGGCGGCGGTGCGGTGATGCGCGAGGAAAACCGACGGGCGCTGCGGGATGGCGGTCGGGTGGTCTATTTGCATGCGTCGGTCGAGCAGCAGGTAGGGCGCACCGCACGTGATCGCAACCGGCCATTGTTGCGTACCGCCAACCCCGAGAAAACCCTGCGGGACTTGCTGACCCTGCGCGATCCGCTTTATCGGGAAATCGCCGATCTGGTGGTGGAAACCGATGAACGGCCACCGCGCATGGTCGTAATCGACATTCTCGAACGCTTGCAGCAGTTGCCACCCCGTTAAAGCCAGGGCCGAAATGCGCTATCCTCGGCAGCGCGTTGCAACCGTCCGAGGTGTGGCGTAGAGCCATCAGGCAGCGTCCGATCTCGACGGTGCCGACAACGTTAATACAGGGCAGGACGCCTGCTTCCATCTTCAGCGCGGGGACACATGCAGACACTTAAGGTCGATCTTGGCGAGCGTAGCTACCCGATCCATATTGGCGAAGGCTTGTTGGACCAGCCCGAGTTGCTCGCGCCGCATATTGCCGGGCGACAAGTGGCAATCATCTCCAACGAGACCGTCGCGCCGCTCTACCTTGAGCGTCTGAGTCGCAGTCTTGCGGCGTATTCGGTGATCTCGGTGATTCTGCCCGACGGCGAAGCCTTCAAGAACTGGGAAACCCTGCAATTGATCTTTGACGGGCTGCTCACCGCGCGTCATGACCGGCGTACCACGGTGGTGGCCCTTGGCGGCGGCGTGATCGGCGACATGGCCGGTTTTGCCGCGGCCTGTTACCAGCGTGGCGTGGACTTTATCCAGGTGCCGACCACCCTGCTGTCCCAGGTCGATTCGTCGGTGGGCGGCAAGACCGGGATCAACCATCCCCTGGGCAAGAACATGGTCGGCGCGTTCTACCAGCCCAATGCCGTGCTGATCGACACCGCCACCCTCAATACCCTGCCGCCCCGCGAGCTGTCGGCGGGGCTGGCGGAAGTCATCAAGTACGGGTTGATCTGCGATGAGCCGTTCCTGACCTGGCTTGAAGAGCACGTCGATGCCTTGCGCAACCTGGACCAGGTGGCGCTGACCGAGGCTATCTCCCGCTCCTGTGCGGCCAAGGCGCTGGTGGTCAATGCCGACGAGCGTGAGTCTGGCGTGCGCGCCACCCTGAACCTGGGCCACACCTTCGGCCATGCGATTGAAACCCACATGGGCTATGGTGTCTGGCTGCATGGTGAGGCCGTGGCGGCTGGCACAGTGATGGCGTTGGAGATGTCGCAACGCCTGGGCTGGATCAGTGTCCAAGAGCGTGATCGTGGTATCCGCCTGTTCCAGCGCGCCGGGTTGCCGGTCATTCCTCCCGAGGAGATGACTGAAGCCGATTTCCTTGAACATATGGCGATAGACAAGAAAGTGATCGATGGTCGTTTGCGTCTGGTGCTGTTGCGCCGAATGGGCGAAGCGGTAGTGACCGACGATTATCCGAAAGAGATTCTACAGGCCACGCTGGGAGCGGATTACCGCGCCCTGGCCCAGCTGAAAGGTTAACCAGATCCCGATGACTAGTTTGCATGCCGACGAGGCTTTCCTCGGCCATTACCAGTTGAGCCATGACCCTTTTGCGCCACGGGTCCCCGGTTTCAAGTTTTTCCCTGCACAGCGCAAGCCGGTGCTGGGGCAGTTGCACCACCTGGCGCGCTACAGCCAGTTGCTGTTGGTGGTCACTGGCCCCTTGGGCAGCGGCAAGACCCTGCTGCGCCAGGCCCTGGTGGCCAGCACCAACAAGCAATCGGTGCAAAGCGTGGTGGTTTCCGCCCGTGGTGCCGGCGACGCGGCAGGTGTGTTGCGCCAGGTTGCCCAGGCGCTGGACGTGGCCAATGCCGAGCCGACTGCAATTCTCAAGCAAGTAGTGCAACTGGGCCTGACCGGCCAGGAAGTCTACCTGCTGGTGGACGATGCCGAGCAGCTCGACGAGTCCGCCCTGGAAGCGTTGCTCGCCCTGGCGGCGGGTACGCCGGAAGGGCGCCCGCATGTCTTCCTGTTCGGTGAGGCGTCGCTGATTGCCGACCTGGAGCAGCTCAGTGGCGAGCAAGAGCTGTTTCACGTCATCGAATTGCAGCCCTACGAAGAAGAAGAAACCCGCGAGTACCTGGCCCAGCGCCTTGAAGGTGCCGGCCAGGGCATCGAACTTTTCTCTGCCCAGCAGATCTCTGATATTCACGAAAGCTCCGACGGCTGGCCTGGCACCATCAACCAGGTGGCCCGGGATGCGATGATCGAAGCAATGATTGCCAGCCGCTCTGCGGTTAAGCGTCCAAAGATGGGGTTCACCATGCCGAAGAAACACGTACTGGCGATTTCTGCTGTTGTCGTGGTTGCCGTTGCCGCCGCCTGGCTGATTCCCGGCCGTAGCAAGGCCCCGACTGCTCCAGGTGCACCGACCGAGCAGGCGCAGCTGCCACTGGGCAAGCCCACTACCAATGGCGCACCAGCCGTTGAGTTTGCCGGCTCTGGCCAGCCTACCAACCTGCCGATGGTTGGCCAGCCGGTCATGCGTGGCCCGTTGGCAGAAGAGGCCGGTGCCATTTCCGAAGGCGACGACGGCGTGCCGGTAGAAGGCTCCAGCGCCACGCCACCGACCGTCACCACCGTGGCTCCGCCGCCTGGTGCAACAGCCAGCCCGGCACCGGTGCCTGCGGCCAAGCCGACGCCTGCGCCGACCCAGGTTGCCACCGCCAAGCCAACCCCGGCGCCAGTGGTCAAGCCGACGCCAGCCCCGGCGGCCAAGCCTGCACCCGTCGCCAAGCCTGCTGAAAAACCGGTGACCGTGGCCAAGGCCGCTGCCGGCAGCGGCTGGTACGGCAGCCAACCGGCGAAGAACTACGTGGTGCAGATCCTCGGCACCAGCTCCGAAGCCAACGCCCAGGCGTTCGTCAAAGAGCAGGGCGGCGAGTACCGTTATTTCAAGAAAGTGCTCAACGGCAAGCCTCTCTACGTGATCACCTACGGCAGTTTCCCGAGCCGTGCGGCAGCCGATTCCGCTATCAAAGCCTTGCCAGCGAAGGTTCAGGCTGGTAAACCTTGGCCTCGCACTGTTGCCAGCGTTCAACAAGAACTCGCAACAACTCGCTGAAGTCCGGCGACCTTACCCAGGTCGCCCTCCCAGCACCTCAAAAAAAACAACAAAGCGTGCAGCCCTGAAGGCCGCGCGCTTTGTGGTGTCTGCCTCACAGTAGCTTTTGAGTAGTAGCAGTCAAAATTAAAAAAGTTTTGACTAGCACAGCATATCGCTTTAAACCTTTCATAAATGCGACATAGATTTGCGACAGTTCGTCGCCAAATTTGTGGGCGTCTGTGTCGGTGTGTACAATGACCTCCCTTTTGCCCCCGCTAAGCCGGCGTACGTTCGGCGTGGAAGGTAACCGGTTGAATTGAAAAGAAATTTGCCTCGAAATAAGAGGCAGCCTGGTGAGAAAGTGTCTATGAAAGCAGGTCTGTACCAACCCGATGAATTCAAGGATAACTGTGGTTTCGGCCTGATAGCCCATATGCAGGGCGAACCCAGTCATACCCTTCTGCAAACGGCCATCGAGGCCCTGACCTGCATGACCCACCGCGGTGGGATCAACGCCGACGGCAAGACCGGTGACGGTTGTGGCTTGCTGATTCAAAAGCCCGACCTGTTCCTGCGCGCTGTCGCCAAGGAAACCTTCGGCGCCGATTTGCCCAAGCAATACGCGGTGGGCATGGTGTTCTTCAATCAGGACCCGGTCAAAGCCCAGGCCGCTCGCGAGAACATGAACCGCGAGATCCTCGCCGCCGGCCTGCAACTCGTCGGCTGGCGCAAAGTGCCGATCGACACCAGCGTGCTCGGCCGCCTGGCCCATGAGCGCCTGCCGCAGATCGAACAAGTGTTTATCGCAGGCGACGGCCTGAGCGACCAGGACATGGCGATCAAGCTGTTCACCTCGCGTCGCCGCTCGTCCGTGGCCAACGCCCTGGACACCGACCACTACATCTGCAGCTTTTCCCACAAGACCATCATTTATAAAGGCCTGATGATGCCGGCGGATTTGACCGCCTTCTATCCAGACCTGAGCGATGAGCGCCTGCAAACCGCGATCTGCGTGTTCCACCAGCGCTTCTCCACCAACACCCTGCCGAAATGGCCGCTGGCCCAGCCATTCCGCTTCCTCGCCCACAACGGCGAGATCAACACCATCACCGGCAACCGCAACTGGGCCGTGGCCCGTCGCACCAAGTTCGCCAACGACCTGATGGACCTCGAAGAGCTCGGCCCGCTGGTCAACCGCGTGGGTTCCGACTCCTCGAGCATGGACAACATGCTGGAACTGATGGTCACCGGCGGCATCGACCTGTTCCGTGGCGTGCGCATGATCATTCCGCCAGCGTGGCAGAACGTCGAGACCATGGACCCCGATCTGCGGGCGTTCTATGAGTACAACTCGATGCACATGGAACCGTGGGACGGCCCGGCCGGCGTGGTCATGACCGATGGTCGCTACGCGGTGTGCCTGCTCGACCGTAACGGCCTGCGCCCGGCGCGTTGGGTGACCACCACCAACGGCTTCATCACCCTGGCGTCGGAAGTCGGCGTGTGGAACTACCAGCCGCAGGACGTGATTGCCAAAGGCCGCGTCGGCCCTGGCCAGATCCTTGCCGTGGACACCGAAACCGGGCAGATCCTCGACACCGATGCCATCGATAACCGCTTGAAGTCGCGTCACCCGTACAAGCAATGGCTGCGCAAGAACGCCCTGCGCATCCAGGCGACCATGGAAGACAACGACCACGGTTCGGCTTTCTATGACGTCGACCAGCTCAAGCAGTACATGAAGATGTACCAGGTCACGTTCGAGGAGCGCGACCAGGTGCTGCGCCCACTCGGCGAGCAAGGCTACGAGGCCGTCGGCTCCATGGGCGATGACACGCCGATGGCCGTGCTGTCCCAGCGCGTGCGCACGCCGTACGACTATTTCCGCCAGCAGTTCGCCCAGGTGACCAACCCACCGATCGACCCGCTGCGTGAAGCCATCGTCATGTCCCTGGAAGTGTGCCTCGGTGCCGAGCGCAACATCTTCCAGGAATCGCCAGAGCACGCTTCGCGCGTGATCCTCAGCTCGCCGGTGATTTCCCCGGCCAAGTGGCGCTCGTTGATGACCCTGGAGCGTCCAGGCTTCGAGCGGCAGATCATCGACCTGAACTACGACGAGAGCCTCGGCCTGGAAGCTGCTGTGCGCAACGTCGCCGATCAGGCTGAGGAAGCCGTGCGCGCCGGTCGTACCCAGATCGTGCTGACCGACCGCCATATCGCCCCGGGCAAGCTGCCGATCCACGCTTCGCTGGCCACCGGCGCGGTCCACCACCGCCTGACCGAAAAAGGCCTGCGCTGCGACTCCAACATCCTCGTCGAAACCGCCACCGCCCGCGACCCGCACCACTTTGCGGTGCTGATCGGCTTTGGCGCCTCGGCGGTGTATCCGTTCCTGGCCTACGAAGTGCTGGGCGACCTGATCCGCACCGGCGAAGTGCTGGGCGACCTGTACGAAGTGTTCAAGAACTACCGCAAAGGCATCACCAAAGGCCTGTTGAAGATCCTGTCGAAGATGGGCATCTCCACCGTCACTTCGTACCGTGGTGCGCAGTTGTTCGAGGCTATCGGCCTGTCGGAAGAAGTCTGCGAGCTGAGCTTCCGTGGTGTGCCAAGCCGCATCAAGGGCGCGCGTTTCGTCGATATCGAAGCCGAACAGAAAGCCCTGGCTTTGGAGGCCTGGAGCGCGCGCAAGCCGATCCAGCAAGGTGGCCTGCTCAAGTTCGTGCACGGTGGCGAATACCACGCCTACAACCCGGATGTGGTCAGCACCCTGCAAGCCGCTGTGCAGCAGGGCGACTACGCCAAGTTCAAGGAATACACCGCGCTGGTGGATAACCGCCCGGTGTCGATGATCCGCGACCTGTTCCAGGTGAAAACCCTGGACACGCCGTTGGCTATCAGCGAAATCGAACCGCTGGAGTCGATCCTCAAGCGCTTCGACTCCGCCGGTATCTCCCTGGGCGCCTTGTCGCCCGAGGCCCACGAAGCCCTGGCCGAAGCCATGAACCGCCTGGGTGCGCGTTCCAACTCCGGCGAAGGCGGTGAAGACCCGGCGCGCTACGGCACCATCAAGAGCTCGAAAATCAAGCAGGTCGCGACTGGCCGTTTCGGGGTGACGCCGGAATACCTGGTCAACGCCGAAGTGCTGCAGATCAAGGTGGCTCAGGGCGCCAAGCCCGGTGAGGGCGGCCAACTGCCAGGCGGTAAGGTCAATGGTTTGATCGCCAAGCTGCGTTACGCAGTGCCGGGCGTCACGCTGATTTCGCCACCGCCGCACCACGACATCTACTCGATTGAAGACTTGTCGCAGCTGATTTTCGACCTGAAACAAGTCAACCCGCAGGCCCTGGTCTCGGTGAAACTGGTGGCGGAAGCCGGCGTGGGCACCATCGCCGCTGGCGTGGCCAAGGCCTATGCCGACCTGATCACCATCTCCGGCTATGACGGCGGCACCGGCGCATCGCCGCTGACCTCCATCAAGTACGCCGGTGCACCGTGGGAGCTGGGCCTGGCCGAGACTCACCAGACCCTGCGCGGCAACGACCTGCGCGGCAAAGTCCGGGTACAGACCGACGGCGGCCTGAAAACCGGCCTCGACGTGATCAAGGCCGCGATCCTCGGCGCCGAAAGCTTCGGCTTCGGCACCGCGCCGATGATTGCCCTGGGCTGCAAATACCTGCGCATCTGCCACCTGAACAACTGCGCCACCGGCGTGGCCACGCAGAACGAGAAGCTGCGCAAGGATCACTACATCGGCACCGTCGACATGGTGGTGAATTTCTTCACCTACGTCGCCGAAGAAACCCGTGAGTGGCTGGCCAAGCTGGGCGTGCGCTCCCTGCAAGAGCTGATCGGGCGTACCGATCTGCTGGACATCCTCCAGGGCCAGACCGCCAAGCAGCACCATCTGGACCTGACGCCGCTGTTGGGCAGCGATCACATCCCGGCAGACAAGCCACAGTTCTGCCAGGTCGACCGCAACCCACCGTTCGACAAAGGCCTGTTGGCCGAGAAGATGGTCGATATGGCCGGCTCCTCGATCAACGACGCCAGCGGTGGCGAATTCACCCTGGATATCTGCAACTGCGACCGTTCCATCGGTGCGCGGATCTCTGGCGAAATCGCGCGCAAGCACGGCAACCAGGGCATGGCCAAGGCGCCGATCACCTTCCGCTTCAAGGGCACCGCGGGCCAGAGCTTTGGCGTGTGGAACGCCGGCGGCCTGCACATGTACCTTGAAGGCGACGCCAACGACTACGTGGGCAAGGGCATGACCGGCGGCAAGCTGGTGATCGTCCCGCCCGTGGGTAGCATCTACAAGACCCAGGACAGTGCCATCATCGGCAACACCTGCTTGTACGGCGCCACCGGTGGCAAGCTGTTCGCCGCAGGGACCGCCGGTGAGCG
Organism: Pseudomonas sp. WS 5059; assembly: GCF_012985525.1. Taxonomy (NCBI): domain Bacteria; kingdom Pseudomonadati; phylum Pseudomonadota; class Gammaproteobacteria; order Pseudomonadales; family Pseudomonadaceae; genus Pseudomonas; species Pseudomonas sp. WS 5059. Next base: position 313,061 of record NZ_JAAQWO010000004.1, read on the forward strand.
TTTCGCCGTGCGTAACTCCGGTGCCCACACCGTGGTCGAAGGCACTGGCGATCACTGCTGCGAGTACATGACCGGTGGTTTTGTCTGCGTGTTGGGCAAGACCGGTTACAACTTTGGTTCGGGCATGACTGGCGGTTTCGCCTACGTGCTGGACCAGGACAACACCTTCGTCGACAAGGTCAACCACGAGTTGGTCGAGATCCAGCGGATCAGCGGCGAAGCCATGGAGTCCTACCGGAACCACTTGCAGCACGTGCTGGACGAGTACGTCGAGGAAACCGGCAGCGAATGGGGCCGTAACCTCGCCGAGAACCTCGATGATTACCTGCGTCGTTTCTGGCTGGTCAAGCCCAAGGCTGCCAACTTGAAATCGTTGCTTTCCAGCATCCGTGCCAACCCGCAGTGATATGCGCCTGAAGAGTTTGATGAGGTTTTAACATGGCTGAACGTCTGAATAACGACTTCCAGTTCATCGATGTCGGGCGCAAAGATCCGAAGAAGAAACTGTTGCGTCAACGCAAGAAAGAGTTCGTGGAAATCTACGAGCCCTTCAAACCCCAGCACTCGGCCGACCAGGCCCACCGCTGCCTGGGGTGCGGTAACCCGTATTGCGAATGGAAGTGCCCGGTGCACAACTTCATTCCCAACTGGCTCAAGCTGGTGGCCGAGGGCAACATCCTCGCCGCCGCCGAACTGTCGCACCAGACCAACACCCTGCCGGAAGTCTGCGGCAGGGTTTGTCCCCAGGACCGTCTGTGCGAGGGTGCGTGCACCCTCAACGACGGTTTCGGCGCGGTGACCATCGGTTCGGTGGAGAAGTACATCACCGACACCGCATTCGCCATGGGCTGGCGCCCGGACATGTCCAAGGTCAAGCCCACCGGCAAGCGCGTGGCGATTATCGGCGCGGGCCCGGCGGGCCTGGGTTGTGCCGACGTGCTGGTACGTGGCGGCGTGACCCCGGTGGTGTTCGACAAGAACCCGGAAATCGGCGGCCTGCTGACCTTCGGCATCCCCGAGTTCAAGCTGGAAAAGACCGTGCTGAGCAATCGCCGCGAAGTCTTCACCGGCATGGGCATCGAGTTCCGCCTGAACACCGAGATCGGCAAAGACGTGACCATGGAGCAACTGCTCGAAGAATACGATGCGGTATTCATGGGCATGGGCACCTACACCTACATGAAGGGCGGCTTTGCCGGTGAGGACCTGCCGGGCGTGTACGACGCGCTCGACTTCCTGATCGCCAACGTCAACCGCAACCTGGGCTTTGAAAAGTCGCCGGAAGATTTCGTCGACATGAAAGGCAAGAAGGTCGTGGTGCTCGGCGGTGGTGACACCGCGATGGACTGCAACCGCACGTCGATTCGCCAGGGTGCCAAGTCGGTGACCTGTGCCTATCGCCGCGACGAAGCCAACATGCCCGGCTCGCGCAAAGAGGTGAAGAACGCCAAGGAAGAAGGCGTGAAGTTCCTCTACAACCGCCAGCCGATCGCTATCGTCGGTGAAGACCGTGTCGAAGGCGTGAAGGTGGTCGAGACCCGTCTCGGCGAACCGGACGCCCGTGGCCGCCGCAGCCCCGAGCCGATCCCGGGTTCCGAAGAGATCATCCCGGCCGACGCCGTGGTCATCGCTTTCGGCTTCCGCCCAAGCCCGGCGCCGTGGTTCGAGCAGTTCCAGATCCAGACTGACAGCCAGGGCCGCGTCGTGGCCCCGGAACAGGGCCAGTACAAGCACCAGACCAGCAACCCGAAAATCTTCGCCGGTGGCGATATGGTGCGCGGCTCTGACCTGGTGGTGACGGCGATCTTCGAAGGCCGCAACGCCGCCGAAGGCATCCTGGACTACCTGCAGGTCTGATCTGATCCCGAGTTGAAACGGGATCAAAATGTGGGAGCTGGCTTGCCTGCGATGCAGGCAACTCGGTCTGTCAGCCAGGCCCAGTTGATGCCATCGCAGGCAAGCCAGCTCCTACACAAACCCCATTGCCTATTGAGGTTTGTGCTGCCAGCCATTGCGACAAATTGACCCGATAGACAAAAGGCTGACCTGTAACCGTGCCTTTTGCGTCCGGCTCTGAGAAAATGCCCGCACTTTTTTTGCGGATGCCGACATGACTGCCCTCAAGAACGACCGTTTCCTTCGTGCCCTGCTCAAGCAACCCGTAGACGTCACCCCCGTGTGGATGATGCGTCAAGCCGGTCGCTACCTGCCGGAATACCGCGCCAGCCGCGCCAACGCGGGCGATTTCATGAGCCTGTGCATGAACCCGGAGTTCGCCTGTGAAGTCACGATGCAGCCGCTGGACCGCTATCCACAGTTGGATGCGGCCATCCTCTTCTCCGATATCCTGACCATCCCCGATGCCATGGGCCAAGGCCTGTACTTTGAAACCGGCGAAGGTCCACGTTTCAAGAAAGTGATCAGCACCCTGGCCGATATCGAAGCCCTGCCGATCCCCGATCCGCACAAAGACCTCGGCTACGTGATGGACGCTGTCAGCACCATCCGCCGTGAACTCAACGGCCGCGTACCGCTGATCGGCTTCTCCGGCAGCCCGTGGACCCTGGCCACCTACATGGTCGAAGGCGGCTCGTCGAAAGACTTTCGCAAGACCAAGGCCATGCTCTACGACAATCCACAAGTCATGCACTTGCTGCTGGACAAGTTGGCGCAGTCGGTCGTGTCCTACCTCAACGGCCAGATCATGGCCGGCGCGCAAGCGGTACAGATCTTCGACACCTGGGGTGGCAACCTGTCGGCGGCGGCGTACCAGGAGTTCTCCCTGGCCTACATGCGCAAAATCGTCAGCGGCCTGATCCGCGAACACGAAGGCCGCAAAGTGCCGGTGATCCTGTTCACCAAGGGCGGCGGCCTGTGGCTGGAAAGCATCGCCGATGCGGGCGCCGATGCACTGGGCCTGGACTGGACCTGCGACCTGGGCGAAGCCCGTCGCCGCGTCGGCAACCAGGTGGCCCTGCAAGGCAACATGGACCCAACCGTGCTCTACGCCAAGCCGGAAGCGATCCGCACCGAAGTGGGCCGCATCCTCGCCAGCTACGGCAAGGGCAGCGGCCACGTGTTCAACCTCGGCCACGGCATCACCCCGGAAGTGAACCCGGAGCATGCAGGCGCGTTCCTGCGGGCGGTGCATGAGTTGTCGGCGCAGTATCACGAGTAAGCATCAGCTAATAAAAAACCGGCTCAGGCCGGTTTTTTATTAGCTGACGATTGTTGTAGGAGCCGGCTTGCCGGCGATGACATGCCTGAGCCCTGCGGTGATTCTTCGGGCCACATCGCTGGCAAGCCAGCTCCTACAGTTTGAGCGGTGGCAACTTGGCCAGCTTCAACGCCACCAGCAGCGCAACGATCAGCAGCGCGACGATAAACCCGCCAATCCCGTTCCAGCCGGCGTAGTGCCAGAAAAACCCACCGGCCGTCCCGGCAATGCTCGACCCCGCGTAATAGCTGAACAGGTACAGCGACGAAGCCTGGCCCTTGGCTTTGACTGCGCGGCGGCCAATCCAGCTGCTGGCCACCGAGTGGGCGCCGAAGAAGCCGAAGGTGAAGATCAGCATGCCGATGATGATCAGTGCCAGCGGGCCGAACAAGGTCAGGGTGATGCCGGCGAGCATCAGCACGATGGTGGCCCACAGCACGCGGCGGCGGCCCAGGCGGTCGGCCAGCGAGCCAATCTTCGCCGAGCTGTAGATGCCCGACAGGTACACCACCGACAGCAAGCCCACCACCGCCTGGCTCAGGTCATAGGGATCGGCCAGCAAGCGGTAGCCGATGTAGTTGAACAGCGTGACAAAGGCGCCCATCAGCAAGAAGGCTTCGAGGAACAACCAGGGCAGGCCGGCATCCTTGAAGTGCATGACGAAACCATTGAGCAAATTGCGCGGCTTGAGGCTGCTGGCGCGGAAGTTGCGCGAGGGCGGCAGGATTTTCCAGAACACCGTCGCCGCAATCAGCGCCAGCGCGCCGATGACCAGCATTGCGGTATGCCAGCTAACAAAGTCGATCAACACGCCAGTGATCAGGCGCCCGCTCATGCCACCAATCGCATTGCCGCCGATATACAAGCCCATGGCCAGGCCGATGTGCTGCGGGTGGATCTCTTCGCTGAGGTAGGTCATGGCCACGGCAGCCAGGCCACTGAGGGACAGGCCCAGCAGCGCGCGCATCCACAGGATGCCTTCCCAGGTCGGCATCAGGCCGCTGGCGATGGTGCACACCGCAGCGCAGAACAGCGAGGTGACCATCACCGGCTTGCGCCCCAGGCGATCGGAAACTGGCCCGGTGATCAGTAGGCCAAAGGCGAGCATCGCGGTGGAGACAGAAAGGATCAGGCTGCTCTGCGCGGCATTGATGGAAAACTCGTGGGACAGCGCCGGCATCATCGGTTGTACGCAATACAGCAGGGCAAAGGTGGCAAAGCCGCCGGAAAACAGCGCCAGCACTGTACGCATAAACATCGGCGTACCTTTTTCGATGTACACGTCGTTGAGCTGCGCCACCACCTCATCCAGGGCAGTGGGCGGACGTTCTTGGGCAAGTGGAGCGACAGCAGCTTTCACGCGGGACCTCGGCAAGCAAAGGCAGCCAGGACTGGCCATGCAAAAAAGAATATAGCTGGCTAATGATTCTTTCCAATATATTGTTCGACCTGTTTGATAGCTTTTACGACCTAATGAGGTTTTCATGGAATTGCGCCACTTGCGCTACTTCATCGCCGTGGCTGAAGAGCTGCATTTCGGCCGGGCCGCCCAGGTTTTGGGGATCTCCCAGCCGCCCTTGAGCCAGCAGATCCAGGCGCTGGAACAGCAGGTCGGCGCGCGGCTGTTCGAGCGCACCAATCGTCGGGTCGAGCTGAGCGAGGCTGGGCGCCTGTTCCTCGTGGAAGCCCGCCTGGTGCTGGCGCAGGTCGACAAGGCTGCGGATGTGGCGCGCCGTGCGCAGTTGGGGGAACTGGGTGAACTGAAGATTGGCTTCACCTCTTCGGCGCCGTTCAACTCCAGCATCCCACAAGCGATTTTTGCTTTTCGCCAGGCCTTCCCGGCGGTGCACCTGAACCTGCAGGAAATGAGCAGTACCGAAGTGGCGGGTGCGCTGGTGGATGAGTCGATCCAGGTCGGCTTGATGCGCCCGTTGCCGTTGCCGGACTCACTGAGTGTCGTGGAGTTGATGCGTGAGCCCCTGGTGGCGGTGCTCAGTGCCGGCCATCCGTTGGCGCAGGGTAGTGAGCGGGGTTTGCATCTGACGCAGTTGGCCGACGAACCTTTTGTGTTTTTCCCACGGGCCTATGGCAGCGGTTTGTACGCCCAGTTACTCAGCCTGGCCCGCGACGCCGGCTTCAGCCCGCACTTCGCCCAGGAGGCCGGCGAGGCCATGACCATCATCGGCCTGGTGGCGGCGGGGTTGGGGGTGTCGGTGTTGCCGGCGTCGTACCAGCGCATCCGCATCGATGGCGTGGTCTACCGCACCTTGCTCGACCCGGAGGCGGTAACGGCGGTGTGGCTGGTGCAGCGCAAGGACCAGCAGTCACCCATGGCCAAGGCGTTTGTCGAGCTGCTGACGCGTAAGGCGTTGGTGTAACCGCGGTCACATATCAGGTAACGGAACCGATTTAGTGATTTACCTTGGCGTTGCGCAGAATCGTTTCTTTTTCGCTGAGTGACATGGATGACACTTCTCTATCAGCCCAAAGAAGGCAGCGTGTTGATTTGACAAAATCGCTGAACTTTCCAGTGAGCAGTTTTTGGCTGTCAAGGCGATGACAAGCCAGCCTGCTTGTGAAGAGGGCGCCGAAAGGCGCCCTTTGTTGTTTCTGGTGCTAGGTAGGTGCCGGTTTTTCAGGCGCCGATCAGTTCTGCTTCGACGTCCCCGTCTCCTTGAATAACTGCGCAGCCGTGCCCGCTTCAGCTGCGCCATTGGAGCGCAGCCCGGCCATGATGTCGCGGTCGAGCATGCTCACCCAGCGGTTGTAGTTGCGATGGATCTTGCCGTCCTTGTAGCCCAGTTCCTGGCTGTCGCGGTAGGTGATGGCGTAGCTGGTGCCGGTGTAGCGGATGTCGATTTCGGCGTAGTAGCGGTTGCGCACGTTGATCTGGGCCTGGATCAGGCGTGGGTCGGCGCGTTGTACGGTCCAGTTGCGCTTGTCCAGCGCGGTGAGGATGCTCTGTTTCATTTTCGCTTCGCTGACCTGCTCGTTGGCGGCGAGTGCGTGCTGGGTGTTGAGCACCGGCTTGCTGGTACAGCCGGCAGCGGTCAGCAGGGTCAGGGCGATAAGGGTGGCGCGTAGCAACGAAGACATTGCGTTCTCTCCAATCAGATAAAAGGCTTACTGCCAGCGGCGAAAGATCAGCGACGTGTTGACGCCGCCAAAGGCAAAGTTGTTGTTCATCACGTAATCGTTGTGCATCTGGCGGAACTCGCCGCGCAGGTAATCCAGTTCGCCGCAGCGTGGGTCGACTTGATCGAGGTTGAACGTCGGCACGTATTGGTCGCGGTTCATCATCTCGATGCTGAACCACGACTCCAGCGCCCCGCAGGCGCCCAGGGTATGGCCCAGGAAACTCTTTTGCGAGCTGATGGGCATGCGGCTGCCGAACAGGCTGCTGGTGGCCAGGGTTTCGGCAATGTCGCCTTGTTCGGTGGCGGTACCGTGGCCGTTGACATAGCCGATGGCATCCGGCGCCAGGCCGGCATCTTCCAGGGCCAGCTCCATGGCCCGGCGCATGGTGGCCTGCTCGGGGCGCGTGGTGTGCTGGCCGTCGGCGTTGCTGCCAAAACCGACGATCTCGGCATGGATATGCGCGCCCCGGGCCAGGGCATGCTCCAGCTCCTCAAGCACCAGCATGCCGCCGCCCTCGCCAATCACCAGGCCGTCGCGACCACTGTCGTAGGGCCGTGGGCTGGTCTGCGGGGCGTCGTTTTTCAGACTGGTGGCGTAGAGCGCGTCAAACACCATGGCTTCGGTGGGGCACAGCTCTTCGGCGCCGCCGGCGAGCATCAGCGGCAGGCGGCCGAACTTGATCGCTTCATAGGCGTAGCCGATGCCCTGGCTGCCGCTGGTGCACGCGCTGGAGGTGGGGATCAGGCGCCCGGTGAGGCCAAAGAAGATGCTGATATTGGCCGCCGTGGTGTGCGGCATCATGCGCACATAGGAGTTGGCGTTCAGGCCCTCGGCCACCGAGTTGAGCAGCATATTGCCGAACGCCTTGATCTCATCGGTGCTGCCGGTGGATGAGCCGCAGGCCACACCCATGCGTCCATCCTTGATCGACGCATCGCCCAGCAGGCCGGCGTCGTGCAACGCCTGTTCGGCAGCCCACACCGCCAGGCGCGAAACCCGGCCCATGCTGCGCAGTTGCTTGCGGGTCCAGTGGGCCGGCACGACAAAGTCGTCAATCGGCCCGGCCAAACGGGTGTTCAGTTCGCTGAAGCGATCCCACTCGTCCATGCGCCGGATACCGCTGCGCTGGGCACGGAAGTTGGCGACGATGGTGTCCCAATCGCAGCCCAGGGAGGTCATGCCGGCCATGCCGGTGACTACCACACGTTTCATCAGCACAGGCCCCCGTTCACGGCCAGGACCTGGCGGGTGATGTAGCCGGCTTCCGCCGACATCAGGAAGTTCACCGCACCGGCGACTTCTTCGGGGGTGCCCATGCGCTGCGCGGGGATCATCTTCATCAGTTCTTCCACCGGCACGTTTTCATCGAGCATTGCCGTGTCGATCAGGCCCGGAGCCACACAGTTGACGGTGATCTTGCGCTTGCCCAGCTCAATGGCCAGGGCCTTGGCGGCGCCGATCAGGCCGGCCTTGGACGCGCTGTAATTGACCTGGCCACGATTGCCGATCAGCCCCGAGACCGAAGTAATGCACACAATGCGCCCGGCCGCGCGCCGCCGGATCATCGGCATCATCACCGGGTGCAGCACGTTATAGAAACCATCGAGATTGGTGCGCATCACCACGTCCCAGTCGTCCTCCGACAGCGCCGGGAACGCGCCATCGCGGGTCAGCCCGGCATTGAGCACCACGCCGTAATAGGCACCGTGGGTTTCTACGTCGGCTTCAAGGATCTGCTTGCAGGTGGCACGGTCCGCCACATCGAATTGCAGCACCCGCGCCTTGCGGCCCAGGGCCTCGACTTCGGCCTGTACGGCATCCGCCTCGGCACGGCCACTGCGGCAATGCAGCACCAGGTCATGGCCGGCCTGGGCCAGGCGCAGGGCGATAGCGCGGCCGATACCCCGGCTGGAGCCGGTGACCAGTACGGATTCAGTCATGACACGTGTCCTTCGATTCAGCTAAATAGTTGGCCGCCTGGGGCGGTCGAAATACGTTCAGGCGTGCGCTGGCCTGGATCCCGTCGCCGGTCAGGTGGCATTCGAACACACCCATGCCGTTGTCGTCTTCCAGGGAGCGCAGGCCGTGGATGGTCAGTTCGGCACCTAGGGGAAAGTGCTCGACATTGCATTCGAACTTGCGCGTGCCCAGCAGGAAGCCCAACTCCACCGCTTCGCCGTTCTGGCGCGCGCGGCAGCCGGCATAGGCGGCCACGCTTTGCGCCATCAACTCGATGCCGACCCAGGCCGGCAGGCTGCCGTCGGGGCGATTGAACAGGCCGCCGGGCTTGACGGTGACGCGGGTGTGGATCTGTTCTTCATCGAACGCCAACACCTGGTCGATCAGGATCATGTCCCCGGCGTGGGGCAGCAGTTCGGCGAGTGGCCAATGGCTCATGGGGCGTCTCCGATAATCAGGCTGACGTTGTTGCCGCCGAAGGCAAACGAGTTGCTCATCAGGCAGCGTTTTTCCAGGGTGTCGCCGACCTTGGCCCAGCGCAGGGCGGGCAACGCCGGGTCGGCTTGACCGTCCCAGATATGCGGCGCCAGTGTGCCCTCGACCAGGCTCAGCCAACAGAACGCAGCCTCCAGTGCCCCGGCAGCGCCGAGGGTATGGCCGGTCAGCGGCTTGGTCGAGGAACAGGCCACGCCAGCCGGAAACAGGGAGGCCACGGCCAGGCTTTCCATGGCGTCGTTATGCTGGGTCGCGGTGCCGTGCAGGTTCAGGTAACCGATCTGCGCCGGTGCCAATTTTGCACTGGCCAGGGCCTTGCTCATCGCTTGCAATGCGCCCTTGCCGCTGGGCTCCGGCGCAGAAATATGGTGCGCATCGCAACTGGCGCCGCTGCCCAGCAGGGCGATGGGCGCCGGTGTTTTGCTCATCAGGAACAGCACCGCCGCCTCGCCGATATTGATGCCGTTGCGGTTCAGCGAAAACGGGTTGCAGCGCTCGGAAGACACCGCCTCCAGCGAGGTGAAGCCATTGAGGGTCAGCTTGCACAGGCTATCGACCCCGCCGCACAGCACCGCATCGCACAGGCCCAGGTCCAGCAGGCGGCGTGCGCTCATCATTGCGCGGGCGCTGGAGGTGCAGGCGGTGGAAATCACATAGGCCGGGCCGCTCAGTTGCAGCCAGTCGGCGAGGAAGTTGGCCGGGGCGCCGAGCTCTTGTTGGCGGTAGTCATAGGTCTGGGGGAACTGCCCTTCGCGCAGGTAATGGGCGATGCCGCGACTGGCCTCATCGATGCCCGAGGTGCTGGTACCCAGCACCACCCCGATACGCGAGGCGCCAAAGGTGTGGATCGCCTGCCGGATCGGGCCTTCTATCTGCAAGGCGGCCTCCAGCAACAGCTGGTTGTTGCGACTGCTCTGTTGCGCCAGGTGCGGCGGCAGTGGCGCCAGTTCGCCAGGCACGCTGCCCACCGGCAGTACTCGCTCGGGCACCCAGCCGCTCTCGGCGCGCATGCCCGAGCAATCCCCGGCAAACAGATTGCGCCGCACTTGCTGCTGGCCACGGCCCAGGGCGCAGATGATCCCCAGGGCATTGAGATAAGCGGTCATGGGCTGCTCTCAAGCGCGGTGACGCGGTAGTTCAGGTGCTGGCCCGGCATGTTCACGCTGAAGGTCAAGGGGGCGCGGTAGATCACCTGCCAGTGCGGCTTGAGTACCCGTACGCCATCGTCTTCACGGGCTTGGGGGTAGTTGCCGGGTATTTCAGCGGCCGGGGTCAGGGCAAACAGCAGCGCCGCAAACAGCTCGCGGGCCTGGGGGTTGGGTGGTAGCAGGCCATCTGCCTGCCAACGGCCGGCCACCAGCTTTTGCCGGGCCAGGGGGATGCCCAGCGGGTCCATCAGCGACCAGCGCAAGGCCTCGCCTTCGCGCTGGATCACCAGCAACCAGTCCTGGCGCTGGCCGTCCTGCTCGCGCTCGATATGCAATTGCAGGGGCAAGGCCAGGCTCGGTGTATGCACCGGCAGCGGCGGCTGGCTGGCGCATGCGGCCAGCAGCAACAGGCAGCCGATCAACAGCGCGCGGATCATGCTGGCGGGCCTGTGAGTGGCTTGCGTGCAACCACATTCACCAACGTCTCTTCACGCTCGCCAAACGGCTTGGGCTGGCGCAGGCCCCAACGCTCCAGCAGGCCGAAGTCTGCCGAGCGGCTCCACCACAGGTACGGGTACGACACGTTCTGCGGGCCAAATTCGAAACCCTGCTCGCGGATCATCTCCAGGTACTCATCGGCACTTTTCTGCACATGCATCGGGTGACGGAACAGCCAGCGAATTACCCAGGTGTCGATATAGGCTTCGGTGGACTCGGCAAACAGCAGGTAGCCGCCGGGCTTGAGCACTCGATAAAACTCGGTGAGCGCCCGTTGTTGCTCCACCAGGTGGTGGAAAGTCTGGTGGCAGAACAGGATGTCGACACTTTCATCGGCCACCTTGAGGGTGGCGCAATCGCTGCCAATCAACTCGATCTCAATGCCCTGGCGCGCCGCTTCGGCACGGCTCAGGTCGAGGCTGTGCGGGTCGGCGTCAAGGCCGATCAGGCGCTTGGGAGCGAACACCTGCTGTAAATAGCTAAACGACTTGCCCTGGCCACAACCGGCATCCAGCAGCACTGGTGCTTCCGGCAACGGCGTGCTGAACAGGTTGCGCAGGTCGTTGATTGCCACGCGCAGTACGTGATGTTGCCAGGTGTGGCTGCGCAGGAACCAGAAGCCGAACTTGGTTTCTTCGACGTAGTTTTTGCTCAAGTACTCTTTAGACACAGGTGGGCTGCTCATAGGTTTTCCCCCGCACAGATTTCCGAGAGCATCCGCAAGCGGCGCTTGGGTTCGCTGACAAAGGGATTGCGCTCGTCCCAGGCATAACCGGCGAGGATCGAGCTGATCATGCGGCGGATTTCCGGCGAGCTGCCAGGGTGGTAGATCACATCCTGGAAGGTGCCGGCGTACCAGCCTTCGACGTAGCAACGGAAGGTATCGACCCCGCGTTTGAGTGGCGCGGCGAACTCGGTTTGCCAGTCCACGCTTTCGCCCTTGAGTTGGCGGTGCAGGAGACCTGCGGCCATGCTGGCCGAGCGCATGGCGATGGTCACGCCTGAAGAGAACACCGGGTCGAGGAACTCTGCGGCATTGCCCAGCAGCGCGAAGCCCGGGCCATGCAAGGTGGTGACGTTTGCCGAGTAGCCGCCGATAGTCCGCGCCGGGGTATCCCAGACCGCGTTCGCCAGCACCTTGGACAGGCTCGGGGTTTGCTCGATAAAGCCGCGCAGGCAGGCGTCCAGATCCCCATCGCAACCGTCGAAATGCTCCTTGGCCGCGACCACGCCTACCGAGCAGCGGCCGTTGCTGAACGGGATGGTCCAGAACCAGATATCGCGCTGGGTCGGGTGGGTGGTGATGAGGATCTTGCTGCGGTCGAAGCCCGGATGTTCGATACGGTCCTCGACGTGGGTGAACACCGCCTGGCGCAACGGGAAGTTCGATGGCGCCTCAAGGTTCAGCAGGCTTGGCAGCACGCGGCCGTAGCCGCTGGCGTCGAGCACAAAGCCGGCCTTGATGTGGTATTCGCGGCCGTTTTCGCGGCGTACATGCAGGTAGCGGTGGCCCGCGGCGAAATCCACCCCGACCAGGGTCTGGCCGTAACGGATCTCCACGCCTTGCAACGCCGCCTGATCGGCCAGCAACTTGTCGAAGTCGGCGCGCTGGACCTGGAAGGTTGTGGGTTTGCCTTCGCTGAAGGTGTCACCGAAATCGAAAGCACTGTAGCGCTCGCCCCAGGCAAACGCGGCGCCGGTTTTCAGCTGGAAGCCGGCGGCGTTGACCGCCTCGAGCATGCCGGCTTCTTCGATAAAGTCGATGCAATGGGACAACAGGCTTTCGCCGATGGAAAAACGCGGGAAGTGTTCGCGCTCAATGATCAACACATCATGCCCGTTGCGCTTGAGCAACGCGGCCGCAATGGCACCGGACGGGCCGGCCCCGATCACCACGACCTGGCGACGTTCCATTTCAACTGTGGGCACTGTGGCTCCTTGCCGGGTTGGCGATCATCACATTCAACAAAAAAAATTAGTCGGCATCATTGCGCATGTTCCTGGCGGCCGGCCCATGGCGCCAGCATAAAGCTGAAGGCCAGGCCCAGGCTGACCGACAGGCCGAAGTTACTCACCGCCGGGGTGCTGGACACCGCCAGCAGGCCAAAGGACAGCCAGGTGGTGACCGCGGCCAGCAGCGTCCCCAGCAAGCTGACCGCGGCCCCGCCGATCTGTTCGCGCATGAGGATCGCATAATCGACGCTGATCGCTGTCACCAGCAACAGGCCGAACAGGCTGAACAGGGTCAACGGCTGCCCCAGCCACCCGAGGCTGGCCAGGCTGCACAGCGCAGCCAACAGCGGCAGGGCGACAATGCGCAGCGCGCCGCCCAGGCCAAAGGGCAGGATCAGCAGCAAGACGATCAGTACACAGGACAATAATTTCAGTTCGGCGGCGCTGACCTGGGTCGCGGCAAATACCTGGTTCAAGTCGCCGAGGCGATCCACCAGTTGCACGCCCGGCAGGTCCAGGGCCTGGATACGCAGCAGCGCCGGGTTGTTCAGGCCTTGCAGGCTGACCATCGCCGCCACGCCGCCGTCGACATTGCCCAGCCACAACAGGCGCCACGGCTCGGCCAGCGGGCCGGCGAGGGCGGCGTCGATGTCGGCGGTGGGCAGCGCCTGCAACTGCGCCACCTCCGCTTGCAGGGCGCTGGCGGGGATGCCGAGGTCGAGCAGTGGTTGCCACAGCGCCGGCAGTTGATTCAGGGCCTCGCGCACGTGTTGCTGTTCGCCGGGCGTACTGACCAGTTGATTGAGTGCCAGGTAGCCCTGCAGCTTGTCCATGTGCACCAGTTGATCCAGGCGCTGGCTCAACGCCGCCTGGCGCTCCAGTAACTGTTGTTGATTGTCCGCACGCACCAGGAAGAACTGGCTGGTGGGTTGGTAGCCGGTAATGCGCGCAATGGCCTGGGCTTCTTGCAGCAACTGCGGCGGTGCGCCGATCCACTGGCGAATATCGTTCTTGCTGTTCAACTGCCACAGGCCGCCGGCGCAGAACAGCAGGGCCAGCACCAGCAGCGCCTGGCTCGGCAGGCGCTTGAGCAAGGATTCACGTACCCCCAGCAGGAACTCGGCGACCCGCAGCGGCCATTGCGCCGGGCGCAGGTCCAGGCCGTTGAGCAGCGCCGGCAACAGGCACACCGCCGACAGGTAGGCGCCCACCAGGCCGGCGGCGGAGAATACGGCGATCTGCGTCAGCGCCGGGAATGGCGTCCAGGCCAGGGCCAGGTAGCCGATGCAACTGGTGGCCAGGCTCAGGCTCAGGCCCGGCAGGGTCAGGCGCAAGGCCGGCCAGCTGCGCCAGGGTTGCAGGCTCCAGCTCTTGGACAGGTAATGCAGCGGGTAGTCGACGGCCACGCCGATCAGGCTCGCGCCCAGCACCAGGGTCATCACATGCATATGGCCGAAGAGCGCCACACAGGCCGCCGCGCCAAACAGCATGCCCACCAGCACCGGGACAAACGCCAGCAACACCCGCCAGCGACGAAACGCCAGCAGCAACAGCAACAGAATCCCTACCGTTGCGCCGCCGCCGACCCAGGTCATCTCGCGGCTGGCCTGTTGTTGGCCGTTGGCCGCGTACAGCAGGCCGCTGGCGGCGAGCAGTTGCACGCCTTGCTCGCTGGCCAGGTCGCGGCTGGCTTGCAGCAGGTCGGCGACTTGCAGCGGCAGTTTCATATCAAAGGCATTGCCCTGGGTACGCGCGCGCAGCAGCACCCAGCTTTTGCCGTCGGCATCGGCAATCAACGCGCCGCTGCCGATATCCAGCTGCACCGCACCGTGTTGCGGCTGGCTGTTCTGGATGCGTCCGGTCAGGCCCAGCCAATCGTCCTGGCTCGGCACCAGGCTGAAGCCGGTAAAGGGGTCGAACAGCGCCTGCACCCGCTGCGCGATAAACGCCTCGGGCTCGCTGACCAACTGCTCGCGGTCCTTGGCCGACAGCATCGCCAGGCGCCCTTGCAGCAATTGTTGGCGCAGGGCTGGCAGGTCGGCTTGCAGGGTCCAGGTGACCTTTTCAAACAGGCCGCTGGCTTGCCACTGTTCACCGAGCTGTTGGGCCATGGCCAGTGCGTGCTGGCGATCGGCATGTCCGACCAGCACCAGCATCTCGCGGTTCAGCGGCTCTTGCATGCGTTGCTCGGCCGCCAGTTCCAGCGCGTCCGGGGTGTTGCCCGGCACCAGATCCATCAGGTTGGCCGACAACGGCGCGCCCTCGCGCCATTGCCAGCCGGCCAGGGCCAGCACGGCCACCAGCAGGATCAGGAACAGGCGCGGCAACCAACGCTCACTGGGCAAAGTCGTGTTGCTCCGCGTCGCTCAAGGGTTGCGTGCTGGTGCTGTCTTGCATGCGTAACAGGGTGCTGTCGCCCTGGGTTTCCAGCAGTTCGATGGTGTGCACCAACTCGCCGCCGTCGATATTGATCTGGGTGAACACTTGCTTGAGCAGCAGCGAGCGGGGGATCAGCTTGAGTTTCCAGGCCTTGGCCTCGCCTTGCAGCTGCAACTCGAAGTCGCGCTGCAAGCCGCTGCTGTCGCCTTGCAGCACGGCCAGGAACAAACGGTTCTGCTCGGCGCCGGCGCTTTTGTTCGGCAGCGGTTGCCAACCGTTGGCATCACGCCGGGCTATGCCTTGGGCGTTGATGCGATAGTCCTGTTGCAGTGGGGTTTTCAGCAGCCAGAGCAGGCCGTGGTCCCGGGCCAATACGAAGGTGCCTTTGCTGGTCAGCGGCTGGGGCAGGGCGCGCAGGTGCTTTTCCTGGATGAAGCTGCCGTGGATCACCGAGGGCTTGGCCAACTGATCGCTCAGTTGTTGCAAGTCGAAGGCATAAGCCCCAACGCTCAGCAGCAACCCAACCCCTGTAGGAGCGAGCTTGCTCGCGAAAAACCGGAGGGCGCTGCGCAGTGTCAGGCCCCCCGCGTTATTGTTGGCGACCATCGCGGGCAAGCCCGCTCCCACAGGGAAGTCCTTTCGACGCCCCTCTGTAGGAGCGAGCTTGCTCGCGAAAAACCCGAGGACGCCGCGCAGTGTCAGGCCCCCCGCGTTATCGTTGACGACCATCGCGGGCAAGCCCGCTCCCACAGGGAAGTCCTTTCGACGCCCCTCTGTAGGAGCGAGCTTGCTCGCGAAAAACCGGAGGGCGCCGCGCAGTGTCAGGCACCCCGCGTTATTGTTGGCGACCATCGCGGGCAAGCTCAGCATTCCAAGGCCCTTTCGACGGCGGTGATGAACACGGTGGGCGAGGCCAGTTGCATCTCGCGGCTGGCAATCTCGACGGCCACTTGCACGGTGCTGGCGCGGGTCAGGCGTTCGCCGCTGGCAAGGTCGGTGATCAGGTAGTTGACCTTCAAGCGGTTCTCCCACTCCACCAGGCTGGCGCGCACGTTGAGGGTCTGGCCAAAGGTGGCGCCACGCACGTAGCGCAGTTGCAGATCGATTACCGGCCACGCATAGCCGGATTCGAGCATCGCCGTGTAGTTGTGGCCGAGCTTGTCGAGCAGCGCGCAGCGGGCGATTTCCAGGTATTTCACGTAGTGGCCGTGCCAGACCACGTTCATCGTGTCGATGTCGAAGAAGGGCACGAGGACTTCAGTGTCGCAATGCAACACGCCGGGGCTACGCATGCAGCCTCCAGTGTTGCGCGGCGATGCGTTGCAGGCACAGGCGCAGTTCGCCCTCCAGGGCACGGTCTTCGATCACCGGCGGGAAGTCCTTGGCCAGCTCGATGTGCATCGCGGCCAGGGCCGGCGGCAACGGCCTGGCATCCGTGACCTGGGCGCGCAACCACACGCCCTGGTTGGCGGCAAGCAAGGTGGCGGCGGCCACCTGTTCGGTCAGCTCCAGCACGCGGATTGCATCGCGGGCGGCGATCGTACCCATGCTGACCTTGTCCTGGTTGTGGCACTCGGTGGAGCGCGAAAACACGCTGGCCGGCATCGTATTTTTCAACGCTTCGGCGGTCCAGGCGCTGGTGCCGATCTGCACCGCCTTGAAGCCGTGGTTGATCATCGCGCGGTCCGCCGGGGCGCCCGACAGGTTGCTCGGCAAGCCATGGTTGTAGCGCTCGTCCACCAGCAGCGCCAGTTGCCGGTCGAGCAGGTCGGCGACGTTGGCCACCAGGTTTTTCAGGCTGTCCATGGCAAAGGCGATATGCCCGCCGTAGAAGTGCCCGCCGTGCAACACGCGCTCGGCCTCGGCGTCGATGATCGGGTTGTCGTTGGCGCTGTTGAGCTCGATCTCGATAAACGAACGCAGCCAGTTCAGGCTGTCGGCCAGCACGCCGAGGACGTGGGGCGCGCAGCGCAGCGAGTAGCGGTCCTGCAAACGGTGCAGCGGCGCGGTCGGGGCGTCGATGGCCAGGTCCTTGCGCAGCCACGCCGCAACCTGCATCTGCCCGGGGTGCGGCTTGGCGGCGAACAGGCGTTCGTCAAAGTGCTCCGGGTTGCCTTGCAGCGCCACCACGTTCAACGCGGTGATGCGCGTGGCCAGTTGCAGCAGGTAGTCGGCGCGGGCGAAGGCAAGGCAAGCCAGGCCGGTCATCACGGCGGTGCCGTTCATCAGCGCCAGGGCTTCCTTGGGCCGCAGCACCAATGGCGTCCAGCCCAGCTCACGGTGTACGTCGGCGGCCAGGCGGCGCTCGCCACGAAACAGCACTTCACGCTCGCCGGACAAGGTCGCGGCCACGTACGACAGCGGCGTCAGATCGCCGCTGGCGCCCACCGAGCCTTCCTCCGGGATCAGCGGCAGGATGTCGTGTTCAAGGAACGCATGCAGGCGCTCCAGCAGTTCAACCCGCACCCCGGACACGCCGTGGCACAGCGACTGCAAACGCGCCGCCAGCACCGCACGGGTGGCCTGGGCGTCGAGCAACTTGCCCAGGCCGCAGCCGTGGAAGGTGTACAGGTGACGCGGCAATGCCTCGACATGCTGCAACGGCACCGCCACCACGCACGAGTCGCCGTAGCCGGTGGTGACGCCGTAGATCACGCCTTCCTTGTCCAGCAGCGAATCGAGGAACTGCGCGCCCTTGGCGATGCGCTGGCGATACCCGGCATCGTCTTGCAGGCGGGTGGGCGCCTGACGGTTGGCCAGGGCCAGCACGTCTTCGATGCGCAAAGGGAGTTCGCCGAAGGTTACCGGCTCAAGCAGATGCGTCGTCATCGGTCTTCCAGAAAGGGTAAAAGTTGAACCATTGTTGGGGCGCTTGCAGGCAGAACTGGCCCAGGCGTTCGGCGTAGCGGGCGGCCCAGTGGGCGATCACCTGCTGGCGGTCGCTGCGTTTCCATTCGATCAATGGGGCAAAGGGCTCGATGATCAGCCGATAGCGCCCCTGGTGCTTGAGGCACATCAGCAGGTTGACCGGGCATTTGAGCAGGCCGGCCAGCAGCCATGGGCCCTGGGGGAAGGCGGCGCTATGGCCGAGAAAATCCACGCGCACCGTGCGCCCGCCGTGCAGCGGGATGCGGTCGCCGGCAATCGCCAGCCACTCACCGTCGTCCAGGCGCTGGCTGAGCAGCAGCATCACCGCCGGGTCCAGCTCGCTGACCTGGATCAGCCGCAGGTTGCTCGCCCCGGCTTCGCCCAGCAGGCGGTTGAACTGTTCGGCGTGCTTGGTGTGCACCAGCACGTTCATGGTGACTTTCTCACCCAGCTCCGCAAGGGCCCGGCACACTTCCAGGTTGCCCAGGTGGGCGCCCACCAGCATCTGCCCGCGTTCGCCGCGCAGTTGCCCGCGCAATTGGGCCGGGTCGATGATTTCGATCTGTTCCAGGCGCAGCTTGCCGTTCCATACGTCGAGCTTGTCCAGCAAGGCGTCGGCGAAAGCCATGAACTGGCCGAACACCCTTGTGTGGCTGGGGCGCAGGTCGTCGCGCCCGCTCCAGTCGGCCAGGCGCTGCTGGTACTGCCAGATGCTCTGGCGCGCGGCACGGCCAAACACGAAAAAGTACAGGACGATGCCATACAGCAGCGGGCTCAGCACCCGGCGCCCGAGGACCTTGGCGGCGAATGCGGTGAGTTTCATCAGCCAGAAACTGCCGCGTTCCTGGCGGTCGGCCCAGTGCCGGGGGTTGTCGCTCATGCCTGCCACCGTCGCCAGAGGATCATTGGCGCACGCAGCAACATGCCGAAAAACAGCCGGGTGTGCATGGATGAAATCAGCAGGTTGTCGTGGACCAGGCGAAAGTGCGACAGGCCGTCGGCCGGGTAATGCACTTGGGTCGGCAGCCAGCGCATCGGCTGGTTGCGCCATGACAGGCGCACGAGGATGTCGGAGTCGAAATCCATGCGCTTGCCGATCCGTGCCGAGTCCATCAAGGCCAGCACCGGTGCCAGGGGGTAGATGCGAAAGCCGCACATCGAATCGCGGATCTGCAGCGACAGGCTGTTGATCCACACCCAGACATGGGTCAGGTAGCGCGCATAGAGGCGGCCCTTGGGCACGCTGTCGTCGTATTCGGGGTAGCCGCAGATCACCGCGTCGGGGTGGGTGCGCGAGGCGTCGAGAAACAGCGCGACTTCGCGCAGGTCGTGCTGGCCGTCGGCGTCCACTTGCAGGGCGTGGGTAAAGCCCAGGCGCGCAGCTTCGCGAAAGCCGGCCATCACTGCCGCGCCCTTGCCTTGATTGACGGGCAGGGTCAGCAGCGACACGTTATCCAGGCTTGCCAGTTGCGCCAGCACGGCGGCGCAGGCCGGGCTGCTGCCATCGTCCACCAGCAGGCAGGGTAGGCCATGGTCCAGCAGGCTGCGGACCACGGCGGGCACGGCGGCTTCATGGTTGTAGACCGGGATCAGGGCGCAGGGGTTATGCATGGTGGTGGGCACCTGATGGACCGAGTTGCCTGCATCGCAGGCAAGCCAGCTCCCACATTTGGGATGTGCGCTTACCCAACCTATGCATGAGAATTCTCCAGCAAAACCCGCCCGCTGGAACACGCCGCACTGTCATTGCGATAAGCGAAATACAACTTGCCCCGCTCGCGATCAAAACGCAGGTGCAACTCGATCACGTCGCCAGGGCGCACCAGTTGCTGGAACTTGAGCACTTCCATGCCGGCAAAGGTCGGCGGTAGATCGAGCAGTTGCTGGCCCAGGTTGAACGCCCATTCCACCTGCACCACCCCTGGCAACACCGGGGTGTGAGGGAAGTGGCCGCTGAAGTAGGCCAGGTCCGGCGGGATGCTCAGTTGCAGGGTCCATTCGCCGTCGGTCTCGACTTGCGCCAGCAATTCCGGCGCCTTGGGGCGCGGCGCCAGCAGCAGGGCTTCGACATCGGCCTGGGGCAGCTTGTCCTGGGGGGTGAGCGGCAACTGGCGCAACAAGCGCCAGCGGCGGGGCAGGGCCAGGGCTTCGCAGTGCTGGCCCAGGTGCTGGCGCAGGGCTTGGGTGACGCCGCGCCGGCCTTGGTTGCGCAGGGCGTGCAGGCCGTCGCCACTGAGTACCACCAGGGCACCGAGGGACGCGCGGTTTTCCTGGACCACTCCCAGGCGCGCTTCCGCGACCCAGGCGTGGTCGGCCAGGGCCTGTTCGAGCATCGGCAGGGAGATGCGTTTTTCTTCCAGCTTGACGATCCGGTCCAGGCGCCCGAGCAGTTCGAAGCGCCCATCTGCGTGGATCTGCGCGGCATCGGCCGTCTGCTCGACATGCCCGGCCGGCAGGTACGGCGAGGCAATGCACAAGGCGCCATCGGCATTCTGAGTCAGGCGTACATCGGCAAACGGCTGCCAGGGCGTGTGGCCCTGGCGCCAGGCAATGCCGCCGGTTTCCGAGCTGCCGAGGATCTCGGTCGGCCACTGCTGCAGGCGTTGGTGCAGGCTGTCGGCAGCCTCGGCGGGCAGCGCGCCTCCGGAGGAGAACACGCGCTTGACCGTGCTCAAGGCCGTCCAGTCGAGGTTATCGCCCATGCGCTTGAGCAGGGCCGGGCTGGCCACCCAGGCGAAATGCGGGTGCTGGCGGCTGACGCGCTGCAAGTCTTCGGGGAACGGCAGTTGCTGGCGCACAAAGCTGCGACCGGCGCACAGCGGCCACAGCACGCGGAACAATAGGCCATAGATGTGCTGGGTAGCGACGCTGCCGACGATGCACGCGCGGCCCAGGTCGGCGCCCCACAAGGCTTCCAGGGCCTGTACCTCGTTGGCCAGTTGGCGCAGGGTCTTGTCGATGCGCTTGGGCGCGCCGCTGGAGCCGGAGGTGCACAGGCCCAATTGGCAGGCGTCCAGGTCCAGGGCTGCGGCGGCGAGCGGCGGGTGGTAGAGCGCCTCCAGGTCGCCCGCTTCGGTCAGCCAGGCGTCGACCGCAGTGGCCCAGCGTTGGCGGGTCTGGGGTTGCAGGTCGGCGGGCAGCAGCACACTGGCCCCGGCGCGCCAGGCGCCCAGCAGGGCAATCGCCAGCTCGCCGGCGTCGCTCAGGTGCACGGCCAGGCGCTGGATGCCACGGGCTTTGAGCCCGGCCGCCAGGCTCAGGGCCCGTTCGCACAGTTGTGCGTGGTTCATTGCAGGTTCAGTGGTGACCGAACGCAGTTGCACAGGCTCAAGCAACAGATGCTCAAGATTGACCCAATTCATACGCGGCCTCGAACCCTTTGTCGTATCAGCCATTCCACGGCAAACAACAACCCCATCAGCCCATAGGCGATCAGGCCGTTGTACAACGTCCACCAGCTCAACGGTGCCCACAAGGTGAGCGCGGCGGCGAGCAGGCCGTTACACAAGAAAAACCCACTCCACACCACGGTGACCTGGCGCGTGTACGCAATGGCCTTTTCAGGCAGATGCGGATCGCTCAGGCGCGCCAGGCGCTCGACCATCGGCGGGCCGTACTTCAGGCTCAGGCCGAACAGCGCCAGCATGAAGATGCTGACCAGGCTTGGGTACCAGCGCAGCAACTGCGGGTTGTCGAACCAGGCCAGCAGCAGGCAAAACACAAGCGCCACGCCGGCCATCCAGCCGCTGCCGGGACGCCGCGGGCCGGTCAGCGCGCGCAGCAGCCAGAGGCTCGCCAGCAGCAGGCCGAATTGCCACGGGGCGAAATGCTCCGTGCCGTAATACACCGCGAAAGGGTACAGCAGCCCTACCAGCAACAGGCCAAGGCCGATCAGCCGGCTCATGCGGCCGGTTGGACCAGACGGTAGACCGCCTCGACCACATCATTGACCGTACGCACGGCCTTGAACTCTTCGGCGGCGATTTTCTTGCCGGTCTGGCGCTTGATATGGTCGATCAGGTCCACCGCATCGATGCTGTCGATTTCCAGGTCCTGGTACAGGTTGGCGTCGAGGGTGACCCGCGTAGGCTCCAGTTCAAACAGTTCCACCAGGGCGTCGCGCAGGGTGTTGAAGATATCGTCACGAGTTTGCATGGTCGGGTCTCAAGCTGCCTGTCGGGCCGTGACGAACGCCGCGAGGCTGGCCACGTTGATAAAGTGATTGCGGGTGTCCTTGGCGTCGGCATCGATCTTGATGCCGTACTTTTTCTGGATCGCCAGGCCCAATTCCAGGGCATCTACCGAATCCAGGCCCAGGCCTTCGCCGAACAGGGTTTGCTCGCTGCCGATGTCGCAGGCGTCGATGTCTTCCAGGCCCAGGGCCTCGATGATCAGGGTTTTGATTTCGTGTTCAAGGCTGTTGGGGTTGCTCATCTTCGGCGAGCTCCTTAATGAAATAGTGATGCAGATAATCGTTGAGCTTGCGTGAGGCCTGAGGTGGTGGCCCTTGTGAGGCAAACACCTGTGGGTCTATATCGGCACCCACCCGCAAACTGAAGTGAAAGCGGCGGTTGGGGATGCGATACCAGGGCTCGGCCTTGGTCAGCGTGGTCGGGCTGACCTTGAGCACCACGGGGGTGATGATTGTCGCACCGCGCAGGGCGATGGCGGCGGCCCCGCGATGAAAGGCCGGGGCTTTGCCCGGCACGGTGCGGGTGCCTTCGGGAAAGATAATCAGGGTCTGGCCGCCTCGCAGGGCACTGGCGGCGGCATCGAGCATGTCGATGCTGCCATCGTTGCTGATATAGCCGGCATCATTCACGGGGCCACGGGTGAAGGGGTTCTGCCACAGGCTCTGCTTGACCACGCAATTGGCCTGGCGTACCAGGCCGATCAGCACCACGACGTCGATCAGCGACGGGTGGTTGGCGATGATCATCTGCCCGGGGCGCCCGAGTTTTTCGGCGCCTTCGACGCTGTAGGTGAGAATGCCGGCGCGGTACATCATGTTGATAAAGAACCAGAACAACCGCCCGACGGTCAGGCGCGCACGGCGCTGGTGCTGCCGGGCGTCCCCCGGCAGGCAACTGAGCAGCGGGAACACCAGCAAGCGCAGGCACAAGCCGCCCACGCCGAACAGCACGAAGCTGGCTGCCGTGGCGAACAGGCGCCAGTAGTAGGCGTCCCGGGGCTTGTCGGTCAGGGTTTGCGTTGCCAGTTCCATACTCGGTTCTTCCAGGCATGTTGGCAGGCACCTTGCTCGGTGAGCAGGGTGCGCAGCAGGTTCAGGGCGTGGGGCCACTGGGTCTCGGTGGGTTGGACCGTTGTGGTGTGCAGCGCCAGTTGCCATTCGTCGCCTGGGGTCAGCAGCAGGCCCAGGGCGTAGGGGAACGGCACATCATCGATCCACCGCGCGTAGGCCAGGGGTGGCTGCTCTTCGGTAATCACCAGCAGAACGACCGGCGCGCCTTCGTTGAGCAGGGCTGCGGCTTCGAGCATGCCGTGCTCCAGGCCGTCGCCCGCGGCTGCCAGGGCGGTCATTTCGCTGGTTTCGTTACGCAGGATCGACCACAGGCCAATCACCGCATTGTGTACCGACAGGCTGAATTGGGTGGGCGACAGCGGCTGGTCGTTGGCCAGGTCGCTGAGAATGTCCAGGGTGCGTGGGGTTTCGCCATGACGCGAGACAAATACCAGCGGCAGGTCCTGCAGGCCGTCGGCCAAGGGCCAGCCGACACTGAAGGCCATCCGGGCCAGGCGGCTCAGGCGCCGGCGCTGCATGGCCGGCAGGAACGACACATCGGGCGCGGCATCGCTTTGGGCCACCAACACTGGGGCCTGGCACCAGTCGCGCCAGGCATCCACGCTGTCGAGCCCAGGGGCCCAGGCGCGCCATTGGGCGATGTTGAAGTTGATCACTGAGAAGATTTCCCGCCCCTGCGGGCTTCCTTGTGCTGCAAATTGCCCATAAAACCGGGGCATGGCGCGATGGCCGAGTGGCGCGCATTATCCCGGTGCGGTGGGGTTCTAGCAAACTTTGGTAAAGAATTGTTCACGAGAAATTACAAATTCGCCGAAAAGAATCAGTGATTGTCCGCCAATGGCTACGGGGGGCTGGTGTCAGGCAACTCTTTATTGGTTGGCGTATTACGAGATAGTTATGCGGGATCTGTCTTCAGATGCTGTAGTACAAGCTTGATCAAGGTAGCGAGCGGGCGCTTTTGCCCTCTACACTCGGGCATTCATTGATACACGGAGGTTTTTCCATGCGGCGCGTGGTGTTCAATCAAAAAGGTGGCGTTGGCAAGTCCAGCATCGCCTGCAACCTGGCGGCGGTCAGCGCCAGCGAAGGCTATCGAACCCTGTTGGTGGACCTCGATGCACAGGCCAACTCGACCCAGTACCTGACAGGGCTGACGGGTGACGATATTCCCATGGGCATTGCCGATTTCTTCAAGCAGACCCTGTCATCCGGGCCGTTTTCGAAGAAAAACCAGGTGGATATCTACGAAACCCCGTTCGACAACCTGCACGTCATCACCGCCACCGCAGAACTGGCGGACCTGCAGCCCAAGCTCGAGGCCAAGCACAAGATCAACAAGCTGCGAAAGCTGCTGGATGAACTGGCCGAGGATTACGACCGGATTTACCTGGATACCCCGCCGGCCCTGAACTTCTATGCGGTTTCGGCGTTGATCGCGGCTGATCGGGTACTGATCCCTTTCGATTGCGACAGCTTTTCGCGCCAGGCGCTGTACGGCCTGCTGGCGGAAATCGAAGAGCTCAAGGAGGACCACAACGAAGGCCTTGAAGTGGAAGGCATCGTGGTCAACCAGTTCCAGGCCCGGGCGAGCCTGCCGCAGAAGATGCTGGACGAGTTGATCGCCGAGGGCCTGCCGGTACTGCCGGTGTACCTGGCCAGTTCGGTGCGCATGCGCGAATCCCACCAGGAGAGCAAACCGCTGATCCACCTCGACCCGCGCCACAAGCTGACCCAGCAGTTTGTGGAGTTGCATAACCTGCTGGAAAACGCCTGATCATCAAGGATGAGCACGCTCGATGTGGGAGCTGGCTTGCCTGCGATGACGGTGTGCCAGCTTGCATATCCATCAAGCTGCCCCTCGCCATCGCGGGCAAGCCCGCTCCTACAGGGTTACACCCCTTGGCTACGCAACCAGCTCATCAGTTGCGGTAACGCAAATGCCCCGCTCTGGCGCGCCACTTCCCGGCCGTTCTTGAACAGGATCAGGCTGGGAATCGAGCGAATGCCCAATTGCGCCGAAAGCTGCTGGTTGGCCTCGCTATCGAGCTTGGCCAGCCGGCACTTGCCGGCCAACTGCCCGGCCGCCTGTTCAAACACCGGCGCAAACGACTTGCACGGCCCGCACCATTCGGCCCACACATCCACCAGGAGCGGTAAATCGCCCTTGATCTGGCTGGAATAATCGCCCTGGCTTAATTCAAACGGTTTGCCGAGCAACACCGGCTGCTTGCAGCGCCCGCACTTTGGGGCATCGCCCAGGCGTTCGTGGGGGATGCGGTTGAGGGCGTTGCAGTGTGGGCAGGGGATTACAAGAGAATCGGACATGATGGGCTCCTTGGGTGTGGCCTATGGGCTCAATCTGGCGCCCGTCACGGGGATTATCAAGGCCAGATGAATAGGCGACAGTGAAGACTAACGTGGCGTGAGCACGCTGCGCTTTTGATCCTAGGACGAACAACTGATCTCCAAATGCTTGCCCCAATCGGGCGGCCGTTGCGCGTACTGCTCCATCCCGGCCTGTTCTTCAAATGGCTGGCTCAATACCTCATGCAGCCGTCGCACTTCACTGTAGTCACCTGATTCGGCGGCGGTGATGGCGTTTTGCGCCAGGTAGTTGCGCAGGATGTACAGCGGGTTGACCGCGTGCATGCGCTCGCGGCGTTCTGCCTCGCTGCCGGTGCCGTCGCGTTCAACCCGGGCCTTGTACTCGTCGGCCCAGGCATCGAAGCCCGCGCGGTCGACAAAGTCATCGCGCAGGTGCGCTACGGCCAGTGCGGCGGATTCGTCGCCCAGATGGCGGAAGAACAAGGTGTAGTCCACGCCACTGTTTTGCATCAGTTGCAGCAGGCGCTCCAGCAGTTTCTGGTCATCGTCTTCGGCGGTGGTCAGGCCCAGGCGGCGGCGCATCAGGTCCAGGTAGTGGGCCTGGTACAGCGGCAGGTACAGGCCCAGGGTCTCGCGCAGGGCGTCAACGCTGATGTACGGCGTCAGCGCCTGGGCCAGGGCGCTGAGGTTCCATTGGCCGATGGGCACCTGGTTGCTGAAGGAGTAGCGGCCTTCGTGATCGGAGTGGTTGCAGATGAAGTGGGCGTCGAAGTCATCGAGGAAGGCAAACGGCCCGAAGTCGAAGGTAATGCCCAGGATCGACATGTTGTCGGTGTTCATCACCCCGTGACAAAAGCCGTAGGCCTGCCATTTGGCGATCAACTCGGCATTGCGCTCGACGATCTCGCGGAACATCGCCAGGTACGGCTCGGGTTGCTCCTGGCAGTGGGCGAAGTGCAACTTCAGCACATGCTCGGCCAGTTGCTGGTGCAGCTCGGTTTTCTGGGTGTAGTAGAAGTATTCGAAGTGCCCAAAGCGGATATGGCTCGGCGCCAGGCGCAGGACCATGGCCGCGCGTTCCTGCTTCTCGCGCCATACCGGGGTGTCCGAGCCGATCACGCACAGGGCGCGGCTGCTGGGGATGCCCAGGGCGTGCAAGGCTTCGGAGGCGAGAAACTCGCGGATCGACGAACGCAGCACCGCGCGGCCATCGCCCATGCGTGAGTACGGCGTTTGCCCGGCGCCCTTGAGGTGCAAGTCCCAGTGTTCGCCCGCCGCGTTATACACCTCGCCCAGCAGCAAGCCGCGACCATCCCCCAGTTGCGGGTTATAGGAGCCAAACTGATGCCCGGAATAGACCATCGCCCGCGGTTCGGCCTCGGCCCACAGCTTGTGGCCGCCGAACAGTTCGGCAAACACTGGCGTCTGGGCGACGGCTGGATCGAGGTCCAGCAGGGCCATGGCGGCGTTGCTCGCCACCACCAGCCGCGGCTCGTCGATGGGCTCGGGCAATACGTGGGTTGAGAAACCGTCGCCCAGGCGGGCGAAGCGGTTGTCGAAGGTCAGGTCGTCGAGGGCTTTCACCGGCCATCTCCAGCAGAATGTCCGAGCATTCTGCTGGGGATAGCGCAGTTAGTCGAGTTTGGCCGGCGGCGTGGGTTGCGGCGAGCCGTCATTGGCCGGCTTGCTCAAGGGCTCGATTTCCACCAGTTTGTATTCCTGGCCGTGCAGGTTCTTCAGGTAAACCTCCATCTGGCGGAACGAAATGTTGATGCTCTGCTTCTTGAACTCGCGGTTGATGAAGCGGTTGACCTCATCGATGACCGGGTTGCGGTCGCCGAGGTCGCGCACATGCATGCGCAGTTCGTGGTCCAGGGTGCTTTCGCCAAAGTTGAGGAAGTACACGTGGGGTTCCGGGTCTTTCAATACCCGTGGGTTATCCCTGGCGGCCTTGAGCAACAATTCCTTCACCAGGTCCAGGTCGGAGCCGTAGTCCACGCCGAGCTTGAGGGTCACCCGGGTGATGGTGTCGGTCAGCGACCAGTTGATCAGTTGCCCAGTGATGAAGGTTTTGTTCGGGACAATGATGTCCTTGCGGTCGAAGTCGGTGATGGTGGTGGCGCGGATGCGGATCTTGCTCACCGTGCCCGACAGGTTGCCGATGGTAATGGTGTCGCCGATGCGCACTGGGCGCTCGAACAGGATCATGATGCCGGAGATAAAGTTGGCGAAGATCTCCTGCATGCCGAAGCCCAGGCCCACCGACAGTGCGGCCACCAGCCATTGCAACTTGTCCCAGCTCACCCCGAGGGTCGACAGGGTCGACACAAAGCCCACGCCGGCGATCACATACGACAGCAGGGTGGTGGTGGCATAGGCACTGCCCTGGGCCAGGTCCAGCTTCGACAGCACCAGTACTTCCAGCAGGCCCGGCAGGTTGCGCGCCAGGGCAAAGGTAATGCCGATGATGATCAGCGCGCCCAGCATGTCGCCGATGCTGATGGGCACCATGCTGATATTGGCGCCGGTGCCGCTGGTGTATTCGTAGAGCGTGACGTTGTCCAGGTAGGAGAACACCGAGATCAGGTCCGACCAGACCCAGTACAGCGCCGCAATAAAGCCGCCGAGCAGGGCCAGGCGGATCAGGCGCATGGATTGTTCGTTGACCTGCTCGATATCCAGGGTCGGTTCCTCGATCACCACTTCGCCGTCGCCGGCTTCCTTGGCGGCCTGGCGTTTGGCCAGTGCCCGGGCATAGGCCAGGCGCCGCGCGGCAACACCCAGGCCACGGACGAAGGTGGCTTCGATCACCAGCCAGAACATCAGCAGGTACAGGGTGTTGATCAGGCGGTCGCTGAGTTTGAGCGCGGTGTAGTAGTAGCCAAAACACACGGCGATAAACAGCGCGATGGGCAGCGCGGTAAACGCCACGCCGACGACCTTGCGAAACAGCGAGGCCTTTTCATGGGTCGGGCTGTTGAGCAGCAGGCGGCTGAGCAGCCAGGCCATCAGCCCATAACAGGTGAGGACTACGGCGATGCCCAGCACATCATCGGCCAGGGCTGCCGGCTGGTGTTCGGCGATGGACACCACGGCCACCAGCGCCAGCACCACCAGCCCCAGCTTGCGGATCCAGCCCTGGAGAAACTCGACCTGGGGTTTTTCCCAGCGGAAATGCAATTCGGCCACGCCACCCGGCGCGAGGATGCGATAGGCGGTGTAGAACACCAGCCACGCCTGGGAAATTTGCACCAGGGCCATGCCCAGGTTGGCGTTCTGCCCGCGTGCATCGATCTGCAGGGCGTAGCCGCACAGCGCCAGGCCGAGGGTTACCGGCAAGGCCAGCAGGATATTCACCAGGATCGCGACCGGGGTGTGCCACTGGCTGTCCCGCTTGAAGTGCCCGATATCCATATGGATTTTTTTCAGGCGCTCGTAGAGGCTGTTGCGCCGCCACAACAGCGCGCCGATCAATAGCAGCAGGGGCAGGAACAGCAGCGGGCGCTGGGCCAGGCCGTCATACAGTTCGCTGAGGCTGGAGGCCCAGGGCAGGGTGTCGACCTGTTTGCTCAGGCGGTTGGGCACGCCTTCGAGCCATTCGACGTCCAGCGGCTTGTTGCTGGGGATCCAGAACATCTGTTCGTCGAGGGTCGCGCGCAGGCTGGCGGCGGTGCTGAGCAGTTGTTTCTGGTTCAGTTGCAGGGTGATGGATTCGTTGAGCAGCGCGCTCAACTCCCGGCTCAGGCGTTCGAGCAGGTCGCTGCGGGTCACGGCCAGCTCCAGCAGGGTGCGGCGCAACTGTGGCGTGACCTGGTCCTCGGGCTGGTTGGCCAGCAGGTTGTCGACGTAGGTGCTGGGCGAACTGATCAGTTCGCGCTGCTGGTTGACCTCGAACTGGTACAGGCGAATGTTGGCGATATCGTCGGCCAGGTCGCGGTCGACCTTCAGGCGCGGCAAGGCCTGTTTCTGTTTATAGAGGATCTTCGATAGCAGCAGGCTGCCCTTGAGCACGTTGATCTGCTCGTCCAGGGCCGAATCGCTCTGGGTCACGTTGTCCAGCAGCTGTTTGGTTTGCAGGTTCTGCTGGGTCAGCTCATTGAGCCGGTCGGTGCTTTTGAGCAGGTAGTCAGAGAGTTTCAGGTTGGCTGCGCTTTCCGTAGCCAGCAGGCTGCTGCCACCGGCTTTCTGCGCTTCGATGGACTGCTGGGTCACGGTTTCCTGGGACTGGGCCAGGCGTTTCTGGTTGATCAGGGTTTGCAGGTCCTGGATTTCCTGCTCCAGGCGCGCGGTTTTTTCCACCGCCAGGTCATGTTGGCTGTTACCCAGGTCTTGCAGTTGGCTGTTGCCCGCCAGCTCCTGGCGGCGCAGCGGGATCAAGGCGTTGAGCGCCGCCAGTTCGGCGTTCAGCAGGTTGCG
This sequence comes from Pseudomonas sp. WS 5059, assembly GCF_012985525.1. NCBI lineage: Bacteria > Pseudomonadati > Pseudomonadota > Gammaproteobacteria > Pseudomonadales > Pseudomonadaceae > Pseudomonas > Pseudomonas sp. WS 5059. The sequence continues at coordinate 342,720 of NZ_JAAQWO010000004.1, forward strand.
CTGGTCGCCATTTAGCGGTTTGCCATTGTCCTTGCCGGCCTTGAGGATGCCGTTGATCTGCTGGATGCGCGTCTGGCTGTTGCTGATTTCGGTCTGGGCACGCTCGGGGCGGGTTTGGGCGGCGATGCTCAGGCTGTTGGCGTCGGCCAACTCCTTTTGTAGGTCGCCTTGCTGGGTGCTGCGCTGCACCAGCAGTTGTTCGAGCTGCGGCACTGGCAGGCTGGCGTAGCGCTGGGCGACCGGGACCACCTTGGTGGCCTTGAGCCGGGCCAGTTCACGGGCGTTTTCCGTGGTCTGGCGTGGCGCGTCTTGCAATTGGCGCTTGAGATCGCTCAGGCGTTGCTCGTAGTCCTGCTTGTTGCCCAGCAACGTCAGGGTCTGCTGCAACACATTTTGCAGCGCCTTCATGTCGGCGTCAGGCAGTTTGCGGTCCGGCAGCTTGTCCAGGGTCTGTTGCACACTTTCGATGCTTGGCGGGTCGGCGGCGAATACCGGGCTGACGCAGAGACTCAGGCCCAGCAGGGCAGTGGCTAAAAAAGTGCGCAGGATTGTCATAGAGACCGGTCGAACAAGATGAAGAATAGGGGGCGTGTTGATGGCCAATGGCACACCGTCGCCCCGCAGTTTAGAGGAAGAGTCCGGGGGCCGGGCGACTTCCTTCGGGGAATCTGACGCCGACTTTGCCGATCTTGTTCCCGTCCATCACGGCGACTGTCCAAATGGTGTTGTTCCACTCCACCTGGTCGCCGACGATGGGGGCGCCACCGACCTTCTGCGTGATGAACTGGCCCAGCGGCATGTCCGGATCGATGCCGTCGAGCTTGAGCCCGTACAGCGCCGACACCGCGCCCAGCTGGGCGTCGCCTTCGAGCACGAAGTCGCCGAAGAAGCGCAGGTCCAGGCCCCGTTGCGGCGCCTGGCTGAACAGCTTGCCGAGGGCGGCGAGGTTGTGTTCATGGCCGATCACGCACAGCAAATCATCGGCTTCGAGCACCGTACTACCCGACGGATGGAGCAGTTGCTGGCCGCGAAACAGGGCGGCGATCCGCGTGCCTTCGGGCATTTTCAGCTCGCGCAGGGCGGCGCCGATGCACCATTTCTCGGCCCCCAGGCGGTAGACGAACAACTCCCACTCGCTGGTGACGTGTACTTCCAGGGCCGCCCGGGAAATCGGCGCGGGCTCGGGCGGTACCGTTACTTTCAAGAGCTTGGCTACCCACGGCAGGCTGGTGCCCTGCACCAGCAACGACACCAGCACGATGAAGAACGCCAGGTTGAAATACAGCTGGGCATGGGGCAAACCGGCCATCAGCGGGAACACCGCAAGAATGATCGGCACCGCGCCGCGCAGGCCGACCCAGGCGATAAACACTTTTTCGCGGCCATGAAACGCCTTGAACGGCAGCAGGCCAACCGCCACCGACAGCGGCCGCGCAAACAGGATCATCCACAGCGCCAGGCCCAGGGCCGGCAGGGCGATGGGCAGCAGGTCATGGGGCGTGACCAGCAGCCCCAGCACCAGGAACATGCCGATCTGCGCCAGCCAGGCCATGCCGTCGAGCATATGCAGGATGCCGTGGCGGCTGCGCACCGGACGGTTGCCGATCACCAGGCCGCACAGGTACACGGCGAGGAAGCCGCTGCCGTGCAGGGCGTTGGTCAAGGCGAAGACGAACAGGCCGCCGGCGATCACCAGGATCGGGTACAGGCCGTTTGCCAGGTTGATCCGGTTGACCAGTTGCAGCATCAACCAACCGCCGCCCAGGCCGATAATGCCGCCGATCCCGAATTCGCGGATCAGGTGGGTCAACAGGCTCCAGTGCAGGCCAGTCTGGCCGCTGGCGAGCATGTCGATCAGGGTTACGGTGAGGAACACCGCCATCGGGTCGTTGCTGCCGGATTCGATTTCCAGGCTGGCGCTGACCCGTTCGTTCAGGCCCTTGCCGCCCAGCAGCGAGAACACGGCGGCGGCGTCGGTGGAGCCGACGATGGCGCCGATCAGCAGGCCCTGGATGATATTGAGGTCAAACAGCCAGGCCGCCGCCATACCGGTGAGGCCGGTGGTTATCAACACCCCCACGGTCGCCAGCGACAGGGCCGGCCACAGTGCCACGCGAAAACTCGCGACCCGGGTCCGCAAGCCGCCATCGAGCAGGATCACTGCCAATGCCAGGTTGCCCACCAGGTACGCGGTAGGGTAGTTATCGAAAATAATCCCGCCGCCATCGACGCCGGCAATCATGCCCACGGCCAGGATAATCACCAGGATCGGGATCCCCAGGCGGGACGAAAGAGAACTCACCAGAATGCTCGCACTTACCAGCAACGCGCCGATCAAGAACAGGCTGTTGATGGTCGTCGCATTCAAAGGCAGTACTCCGGAATTAAGGCGAGGCGCAGACTGACCATGCAGCCTGCGTGCCAGCGATTCTAACCTGTTGAATTGCTGCGCTGTCAAAAAGCTTTTGTAGGAGCTGGCTTGCCTGCGATGGCAGCGCCTTGGTGAATCAGGCTCACCGCGGCGCTGCCATCGCAGGCAAGCCAGCTCCTACAGGGGGTGACTGTATTTCAGAGGCGGAAACGTCCCACCATCCCATTCAAATCCACCGCCAGGCGTGACAACTCGCCGCTGGCCGCACTGGTCTGGCTGGCGCCCGTGGCCGATTGCACCGACAAGTCGCGGATGTTCACCAGGTTGCGGTCCACTTCCCGCGCGACCTGGGCCTGCTCTTCGGCGGCGCTGGCGATCACCAGGTTGCGCTCGTTGATCTCGATAATCGCGCTGTTGATGGTATCCAGGGACATCCCTGCGCCTTTGGCGATATTGAGCGTCGACTCGGCGCGCTCGGTGCTGTTGCGCATCGAGTCCACCGCCTGTTCAGTGCCGGCCTGGATACTGCCGATCATCCGCTCGATTTCACTGGTCGATTGCTGGGTGCGATGGGCCAGGGCCCTTACTTCATCGGCAACCACCGCAAAACCACGCCCGGCTTCCCCGGCACGCGCCGCTTCGATGGCGGCGTTCAGGGCCAGCAGGTTGGTCTGGTCGGCCAGGCCGCGAATCACATCCAGCACCTTGCCGATATCCCGCGATTCTTCGGCCAGGGCGCCGATCAGGGTGGCGGTGCCCTGTACATCGCCGCTCATGCGTTCGATGGCGCTGACGGTTTCCTGCACCAGGTCGCGGCCATCGCCCGCCGAGGTGGTGGCGTTTTTCGAGGCCTCGGAGGTGCTGACCGCATTGCGCGCGACTTCTTCGACGGCGCTGGTCATCTCGTTGACAGCGGTGGCTGCCTGCTCGATTTCGTTGTTCTGCTGGGTCAGGCCACGGGCGCTTTCGTCGGTGACGGCGTTCAGCTCTTCGGCAGCCGAGGCCAGTTGAGTGGCCGAGCCGGAAATGCGCTGCAGGGTGTCGCGCAATTTCTCCTGCATTTTATTCATCGCGCGCAACAGGCGGCCGGCTTCGTCGTCGCCATCGACCTTGATCGGCTGGGTCAGGTTGCCTTCGGCAATGTTCTCGGCGGCGTCCAGGGCCTGGGCAATGGGCAGGGTGATGCTGCGGGTCAGCAGCCAGGCAAACAGCACAGTCAGCGCCGTGGCCAGCACCAGCAGGGCCACTACCAGGTCAAAGGCTGAATCATATTGATCGGCAGCTTTCTGGTTGCTGTCGTTGGCCATCGAATTGTTGATGTCCAGCAGGCGCGTCAGCACCGCGTTGACCGCCTCGGAGTTGCTCAGCAGTTCGGTGTTGAGCAAGGTGCGCAGCTCTTCGGTCTGATTGTTGCGCGACAGGCTCTTCATCCGCTCTTCGATCTGCCGGTACTGGCCCAGCAGGCGTACATAATCGTCGTAGGCCGAGCGCTCCTCGCGGCTGTCGATCAGCTTTTCGTACACGCTCTGGGCGGCACGAATCTGCTGGTTGCGCAATTCAAAGGCTTCCAGGGTCTTTTGTTGCACATCCGGCTCGCGGTTGGTCAGCAAGCGGTAGGACAGCACGCGCAGGCGCAGGGTCAGTTGGGTGAAGTCGTCCAGCGCGCGAATGCTCGGCACGCTGCGCAGGGTGATGTCTTCGGTGGCGCCACGGATCTTGCTCATCTGGTTCAGCGCAAAAATACCGAGAAACAACATCAGCGCACCAATGCACGCGAAGCCGAGAAACGCGCGCGGCGCGATATTCATATTACGAAGAGACATGCAATGGTCCTGGGAGAGGCGCGATCCGTGCGGCTTTGAGGCGGGGTAAGCATGACCTATCGGACATACGACTAAAGTCTTGAGGGGCTGTGCGCTTTTGTCGCACCTTGCGCGCATTGGAATGGATTCAGGAACCAGATGGCGTAAATGCAGTCACTAAGGCTCCACAGCGTGGCCTGACCCGTGAAATCGGGGCTGCGCGCCAGGATAACCCTGGCTTCCACGGTGAATTTTCTTTATCGTCACCGCCCTTTGAAAAAGCCCGAGAATTCAAAATGTTAGAAACATCCCTCAGCCAACTGGAACAACTGGTCAGTGACCTGGTGCAGCAGAATCAAGCATTGTTGGGCACCAACGAATCCCTCAAGGCGGAACTGGCCCGCGCCAAGGATGAGAACGACAGCTTGCAACTGAACCTGATGGAACAGGAAGAAAAGCAGGGCGCCACTGCAGCCCGTATCCAGGCGTTGGTTGAGCGTGTGAGCGCAGGTCCTGTGAGCGCATGAGTGAAGGGATAAAGGTCGTTTCGATTCTCGGTGAGGATTACTCGATCAAGGCACCGGACGGGGAAGACAACACCCTGCTCAAGGCCGTGACCCTGCTCAAGGCGTCCCTGGCCACCACCAAGCAGAAGTACCCGACCCTGATCGGCGACAAGCTGCTGGTGCTGGCGGCGCTGAATCTATGTGCCGAGCAGATCGACATGCAGCAGCGTCACCAGCAGGAACTCGACCGTTACCAAGAGCAAGTCAGCGCCACGGTCGACGTGATTGCCAAGGCCATCGGCCAGCCCTGATCAGAACCATTCATCCTGCATGGCCAGGCACGTATCGTCCCGAGTTTCCAGGATCGAAAGTTCATGATGGCAGCCCGGTACTTCCCACGTCAGGAAGTACCGGGCCGCTTGCAGCTTGCCTTTATAGAAGGCCACATCCGCCGCATTGCCCCTGGCCAACCCTTCTTCGGCGCGGATCGCCTGTTCCAGCCAGCGCCAGCCAATCACCGTATGCCCAAACACTTTCAGGTACAGCGCCGAGTTCGCCAGGCTACTGTTGACCTTGCCCTGGGCGAGATCCGTCAACAGTCCCAGGGTCACCCTTTGCAGGCGTGTCACCAGTTGCTCCAGCGGCTCGCGCAATGGCGTGAGTGACGGATATTCCTGCGCCCGTGCGCCCGTCTCGGCGATCAGGCGAATCAACTGCTTCAAGCCCGCGCCGCCGTTTTGCCCCAGCTTGCGTCCCAGCAGGTCCAGGGACTGGATGCCGTGGGTGCCTTCGTGGATCGGGTTCAGACGGTTGTCGCGGTAGTACTGCTCCACCGGGTATTCGCGGGTGTAGCCGTGGCCGCCGAGAATCTGGATCGCCAGTTCGTTGGCCTTGAGGCAGAACTCCGAGGGCCAGGACTTGACGATCGGCGTCAGCAGATCGAGCAATTCATGGGCCTGCTTGCGCGCGGTTTCGTTGTCCAGGGTGGTGGTGTCATCGAACAGCCGCGCGGCGTACAGGCCCAGGTCGAAGGCGCCTTCCACATAGGCTTTTTGCGTGAGCAGCATGCGCTTGATATCGGCGTGCTGGATGATCGACACCGGTGCGGTGTTCGGGTCCTTGCTGTCCGGCAGGCGGCCTTGCGGGCGTTCCCGGGCGTACTCCAAGGAATACAGGTAACCGGCGTAGCCAAGCATCACCGCGCCCATGCCGACGCCAATCCGTGCCTCGTTCATCATTTGGAACATACACGCCAGGCCTTGGTGCGGCTTGCCCACCAGATAGCCGACACACTCGCCGTTATCGCCGAAATTCAGCGCCGTCGAAGTGGTGCCGCGCCAACCCATCTTGTGGAACAGCCCGGCCAGCAGCACATCATTGCGCGGGCCCAGGCTGCCGTCCTCGTTGACCAGGAACTTGGGCACGATAAACAGCGAAATGCCCTTCACCCCAGCGGGCGCGTCCGGCAGTTTGGCCAGGACCATGTGCACGATGTTTTCCGACAGCGGGTGGTCGCCACCGGAGATAAAGATCTTGTTGCCCTTGAGCCGGTAAGTGCCGTCCGCCGCCGGTTCGGCGCGGGTGCGGATATCCGACAGCGACGAGCCGGCATGGGGCTCGGTCAAGGCCATGGTGCCGAAGAACCGGCCTTCGATCATCGGTTGCAGAAAACGCTGCTTCTGCTCCTCGGTGCCAAAACTTTCGATCAGATTGGCCGCGCCCATGGTCAGGAACGGGTACGAAGTGGAAGCCGCATTGGCTGACTGGAAATGCGCAAAGCAGGCCTGGGACAGCAGTGTCGGCAGTTGCATGCCCCCGGCTTCGAAACTGCGCGCCGCATTCAGAAAGCCGGCTTCGAGGAAGGCATCCACGGCAGGTTTCACCTCCGGGATCAGGATCGCCTGGCCGTCTTCGTAGCGCGGTTCGTTTTCGTCACCTTTGCGGTTGTGCGGGGCGAAGTACTTTTCGGCGACGCTGCGGGCAGTGCCGATGGCGGCATCGAAGGTTTCGCGATTATGTTCGGCAAACCGCTCGCGCTGGGTCAGGCCCTCGGCATCGAGGACTTCATACAGCTCGAAAGCCAGATTGCGGGAACTGAGGAGCGTCTCGGACATGGCGGCTTACCTATGTGGGAATAGGCCGCAGTCTAAGTGCGCGAATAGAGGCGCGATAGCAAGATTGATCTGGGTGATGGAGCAGCAAAACACAGCGCAAAGGTATGACGCGGTCAATGTGGGAGCTGGCTTGCCGGCGATGGCGGTAGGCCAGGCAATATTTGCTTGGCTGACCCGCCACTATCGCAGGCAAGCCCGTTCCCACATTTATCCGGTTTCGACCCATGCAATGCAGCGGGGCACCCATTGCAGGTGCCCCACTGGATTGATTAGCCGATGGTCATCAAGCTTGCGTTACCACCCGCCGCAGCGGTGTTGACGCTCAATGCACGTTCGATCACCAGGCGCTCCAACGCAATGTTGGTTTCGCCCGAAGACAGGCCGTTGACCCCGACAATCGCGCCGCTACGCTGCGCCACTTGCTGGCAAACCCCGCGCAGTTGGTCGCAATCGCCATGGTGCAGGACCGCATCGAAGATCACTTCGTCCTTGGTCCAGTCGGCCACGCGCTGGATCTTCGCCTGAACTTCCTTCGGCAGCCGTGGGAACAGCGCCTTGGTCAGGTCAGTTTCCGGCCATACCGCCGAGCTGCCTACAGCCAATACCGCCGCCAGTTGCGCCAGCAGATCGCCTTCCACCTCTGCCAGGCACAGTACGTGCTCGCGGGGCAGGATGGCGTAGCTGTTGCGCTCGCCGGTCGGGCCGGCCAGCAGGCGGGTGATACCGCTTTGCGATTGCGCGGCGAACTGGTTGCACAGGGCGCCCAGGTCGCTGAACTTATTGCTCTCGGCCCAGGTTTTCAGGGCGGTCAGCGGTTGGCTCATGGCGTCACGCAGACGTACATCCGGCGCGGCCAGTGCGTCACCCCGTACGAAGGATTGCTCGATCGCATCGGTAGGACGTGTCGACAGCAGGCGGTACAGGTACAGCGGGCCACCGGCTTTCGGACCGGTGCCCGACAAGCCTTCGCCGCCGAATGGCTGCACGCCGACCACGGCCCCGACGATGTTGCGGTTGACGTAGACGTTACCGGCATGGACGTTGTCGATCACCTTGGCGATGGTCTCGTCGATACGGGTGTGCACGCCCAGGGTCAGACCGTAGCCAGAAGCATTGATCTGACCGATCAACTGGTCGATTTCCTTGCGCTTGTAGCGCACCACGTGCAGGACCGGGCCGAAGATCTCCCGTTGCAGCTCGTCGAAGCTTTCCAGCTCGATCAGGGTTGGCATCACGAAGGTGCCGCGCTTGATTTCTTCGCTGTCGGCGATTGCCACCTGATACACGGTGCGACCCTTGTCGCGCATGGCCTGGATGTGTTTCTCGATGCCCGCCTTGGCTTCGGCGTCAATTACCGGGCCGATATCCACGGACAGGCGCTCCGGATTGCCGAGACGGCATTCGGCCATGGCGCCCTTGAGCATTTCGATGACGCGGTCTGCCGAGTCTTCCTGCAGGCACAGTACGCGCAAGGCAGAGCAACGCTGGCCGGCACTGTCGAAGGCCGAGGACACGACGTCGATCACCACCTGTTCGGTCAGGGCCGAGGAGTCGACGATCATCGCGTTCTGGCCACCGGTTTCGGCGATCAGCGGGATTGGGCGGCCCTGGGCATCCAGGCGCCCGGCGACGTTGCGTTGCAGCAGGCGCGCCACTTCGGTGGAGCCGGTGAACATCACGCCTTTGACGCGATCATCACCCACCAGGCGGGCACCGACGCTTTCGCCCTGGCCCGGCAGCAGTTGCAGCACGCCTTCAGGGATGCCGGCTTCCAGCAGCAGGCGCACGGCTTGCGCGGCAACCAGCGGGGTTTGTTCGGCCGGCTTGGCCAGTACCGGGTTGCCGGCGGCGAGTGCGGCGGCGACTTGGCCGCTGAAGATCGCCAGCGGGAAGTTCCACGGGCTGATGCAGACTACCGGGCCCAGTGGGCGGTGGGCGTCGTTGGTGAAGTCGTTACGCGCCTGCACTGCGTAGTAGCGCAGGAAGTCCACGGCTTCACGCACTTCGGCGATGGCGTTGGCGAAGGTCTTGCCGGCTTCGCGGGCCAGCAGGCCCATCAGCGGCTGGATCTCGCCTTCCATCAAGTCGGCGGCACGTTCCAGGATCGCGGCGCGTTCGGCCGGCGGGGTGGCCTGCCAGATCGGTGCGGCGTTGAGGGCGCACTGGATCGCGTTGTCGACGTCTTCGACCGTGGCTTCCTGGACATGACCGACCACATCCCGCAGGTCGGACGGGTTCAGTACCGGCACAGCGGCTTCATTGCTCGAAGCACAGCCGAGCATCGGCGCGGCTTTCCAGTTGTTGTGCGCGGTGGCCAGCAAGGCGCAGGACAGCGACGCCAGGCGGTGTTCGTTGGCCAGGTCGATACCGGCCGAGTTGGCGCGCTCGCTGCCATACAGGTCGCGCGGCAGTGGGATACGCGGGTGCGGCAGGCCGAAGCCGCCTTCCAGCGTAGCCATCTGCTCGATGCTGGCCACTGGATCGGCCACCAGCTCCTGGATCGAGATGGATTGGTCGGCGATCCGGTTGACGAACGAGGTGTTGGCGCCGTTTTCCAGCAGGCGACGCACCAGGTAGGCCAGCAGTGTTTCGTGGGTGCCGACCGGAGCGTACACGCGGCACGGACGGTTCAGCTTGCCTTCGGAAACCTTGCCTACAACCTGTTCGTACAGCGGTTCACCCATGCCGTGCAGGCACTGGAACTCGTACTGGCCGGGGTAATAGTTCTGGCCGGCAATATGGTAGATGGCCGACAGGGTGTGGGCGTTGTGCGTGGCGAACTGCGGGTAGATGACTTCCGGTACCGACAGCAGCTTGCGTGCGCAGGCGATGTAGGAAACGTCGGTGTACACCTTGCGGGTGTAGACCGGGTAGCCTTCCAGGCCTTCGACCTGGGCGCGCTTGATCTCGCTGTCCCAGTACGCGCCTTTTACCAGGCGGATCATCAGGCGGTGACGGCTGCGGCGTGCCAGGTCGATCACGTAGTCGATCACGTACGGGCAGCGCTTCTGGTAGGCCTGGATCACGAAACCGATACCGTTCCAGCCGGTCAGTTGCGGCTCGAAGCACAGGCGCTCGAGCAGGTCCAGGGACAGCTCCAGGCGGTCGGCTTCTTCGGCATCGATGTTCAGGCCGATGTCGTATTGCTTGGCCAGCAGGGTCAGGGACAGCAGGCGCGGGTACAGCTCGTCCATCACGCGCTCGTACTGGGCACGGCTGTAGCGCGGGTGCAGGGCCGACAGCTTGATGGAGATGCCCGGGCCTTCATAAATCCCACGGCCGTGAGAGGCTTTGCCGATGGAGTGAATGGCTTGTTCGTACGAGGCCAGGTACTTCTGTGCATCGTGTTCGGTCAGTGCAGCTTCACCGAGCATGTCGTAGGAATAGCGGAAGCCCTTGGCTTCGAACTTGCTCGCATTGGCCAGGGCTTCGGCGATGGTTTCGCCGGTGACGAACTGCTCGCCCATCAGGCGCATGGCCATGTCGACGCCCTTGCGGATCATCGGCTCGCCGCTCTTGCCGATGATGCGGCTCAGGGAGGACGTCAGGCCGGCCTCGTTGTGGGTGGCGACAAGTTTGCCGGTCAGCAGCAGGCCCCAGGTGGCGGCGTTGACGAACAGCGACGGGCTGTTGCCCAGGTGCGGCTGCCAGTTGCCGGTGCTGATCTTGTCGCGGATCAGCGCGTCACGGGTGCCTTTGTCAGGGATACGCAGCAGCGCTTCGGCCAGGCACATCAGCGCCACGCCTTCCTGGGACGACAGGGAAAATTCCTGCAGCAGGCCCTGGACGATACCGGCACGGCCGCCGGCGCTCTTCTGGTTACGCAGTTTTTCGGCAATCGAGGCGGCCAGCTTGTTGGTGGCTTCGGCCATCTGGGCCGGCAGGCGGGCCTGCTCGATCAGCATCGGCACCACTTCCGGCTCAGGGCGGCGGTAGGCGGCAGTGATCGAGGCGCGCAGCACCGATTGCGGCAGGATGCTTTCGGCGAATTCGAGGAAGCACTGGTGGGCGTGGTCGTTCTGCACCTCACCGGCGTCGTCCGCGTCCTTGAGGCCCGAACCGTTGAGTTCGGTCAGGGTTGCACCACCCTCCAGTTTCTCCAGGTAATTGAAAATTGCCTGCTTGATCAGCCAGTGCGGCGTGCGATCAATGGAGGTCGCGGCGGCCTTCAGGCGTTCGCGGGTCGGGTCATCGAGTTTGACCCCAAGGGTGGTCGTAGCCATATTTTTATCCTCATGGGTGCCACTACTGCGTGGCATCAGCTGGCGGCAAGATTAGCTTTGCGCCGTACGAGGTGCAACCGGGTGCAACCCATTTTCTTCAGGAAAACCGCACTGCTCGTCAGAATTCATTTTCACTCGACGGAATCGGCTTGCTGTTGGTGCATTTACTTCTGGATTTGGCTGTTCTTGCTCCGAAAAGGAGCAAAAAACTGCCATTTGCCGAAAAACGCCTACAGGTGCAACTAATTCTCAAGAAACTGGTTGCACCTTATTTGCTTTGTTGAATAGCATTCGCGGCCAAGGTGCAACCAATTGTAAAGTTCGGTTCATCGGCTGATGGCTTTCCTGGGGAAACGTCAGTCATAAATGCGCGGCATGCAGCTTCGTCTACAAGAGCTGACAGACCGCCGCTACATAAAAACAAAGCCAGGGCGTAACTCAATGAGCGTAAGTAATCCAACCCTGATCACATTTGTGATCTACATCGCCGCAATGGTGCTGATCGGTCTCATGGCCTATCGCTCCACCAATAACCTTTCCGATTACATCCTCGGTGGTCGCAGCCTCGGCAGCGTCGTTACCGCACTCTCGGCTGGCGCCTCGGATATGAGCGGCTGGTTGTTGATGGGCCTGCCGGGCGCCATCTACATGTCGGGCCTGTCGGAAAGCTGGATCGCCATCGGCCTGATCGTCGGTGCTTACCTGAACTGGCTGTTTGTGGCCGGTCGCCTGCGCGTGCAGACCGAACACAACGGCGACGCCCTGACCCTGCCGGACTACTTCTCCAGCCGCTTTGAAGACAAAAGCGGCCTGCTGCGGATTATCTCGGCGGTAGTGATCCTGGTGTTCTTCACCATCTACTGCGCCTCCGGCATCGTCGCGGGTGCGCGTCTGTTCGAAAGCACCTTTGGCATGTCCTACGGGACTGCGCTGTGGGCCGGTGCTGCGGCGACGATTGCCTACACCTTCATCGGTGGTTTCCTGGCAGTGAGCTGGACAGATACCGTACAAGCTACGCTGATGATCTTCGCGTTGATTCTCACGCCAATCATCGTGCTGTTGGCCACCGGCGGTGTCGATACCACGTTCCTGGCTATCGAAGCGAACGATCCAACCAACTTCGACATGCTCAAAAACACCACCTTCATCGGCATCATCTCGCTGATGGGCTGGGGCCTGGGCTACTTCGGCCAGCCGCACATCCTCGCGCGGTTCATGGCGGCGGATTCGGTCAAGTCGATTGCCAATGCCCGTCGTATCTCCATGACCTGGATGATCCTGTGCCTGGCCGGCACCGTGGCGGTAGGCTTCTTCGGTATTGCCTACTTCTCGGCACACCCTGAAGTCGCCGGTCCCGTGACCGAAAACCCTGAGCGTGTGTTCATCGAACTGGCCAAGCTGCTGTTCAACCCGTGGATTGCTGGCGTGCTGCTGTCGGCCATCCTGGCTGCCGTGATGAGCACCCTGAGCTGCCAACTGCTGGTGTGCTCCAGCGCCCTGACCGAAGACTTCTACAAGGCGTTCCTGCGCAAGGGCGCGTCCCAGCTTGAGCTGGTATGGGTCGGCCGGATCATGGTGCTGGTGGTGGCGTTGATCGCGATCGCAATGGCCGCCAACCCGGAAAACCGCGTACTGGGCCTGGTGAGCTACGCTTGGGCCGGCTTCGGCGCTGCGTTCGGTCCTGTGGTGCTGATCTCGGTCCTGTGGAAAGGCATGACCCGCAACGGCGCACTGGCCGGGATCCTGGTCGGCGCGATCACCGTGATCGTGTGGAAACACTTCGAACTGCTGGGTCTGTACGAAATCATCCCAGGCTTCCTGTTCGCCAGCCTGGCGATCTACTTCGTGAGCAAGATGGGCGCCCCGACTGCCGGTATGGTTGAGCGCTTCACTGCTGCCGAGAAAGACTACAACCTCAACAAATGAGGCGTTCGTGTTGGCCTTGATGGCCAGGTGAACTGAAAAAGGCCCGCATCCTTGGATGGCGGGCCTTTTTTTGTGTCGGGATTTACTGAAATTGCCTGTAGCGCACGCAGCCACGCCAGCCTTGCCTGGCTGCGTGCGCGGGTGAGTCAGGCGTTCAGTGACTGTTGCAGGTCATCGAGCAGGTCTTCAATCGCCTCGATACCCACCGACAGGCGGATCATCTCCGGGCGTACCCCGGCCTTGGCTTGCTCGTCTTCGTTCATCTGCCGGTGGGTGGTGGACGCCGGATGGCAGGCCAGGGATTTGGCATCGCCGATATTCACCAGGCGCTTGAAGATTTGCAGCGCATCGTAGAAACGCACACCGGCCGCATAGCCGCCCTTGAGGCCGAAGGACAGGATCGCCGAGGGTTTGCCCTGCATGTACTTTTGCGCCAGGTGATGGTGCGGGTGATCCGGCAGGCCGGCGTAGCTGACCCATTCCACCTGCTCGTGGGCTTGCAGGAACTGCGCGACTTTCAGCGCGTTCTCGGTATGGCGCTCCATGCGCAGGGCCAGGGTTTCCAGGCCTTGCAGCAGCAGGAAGGCGTTCATTGGCGCCAAGGCTGCGCCGGTGTTGCGCAGCGGTACGGTGCGGGCACGGGCGATAAAGGCCGCCGGGCCGAATTTTTCGCTGTACACCACACCGTGGTAGGCCGGCTCCGGCTGGTTGAGGCCGGGGAATTTGTGCGGGTAGTCGGTCCAGGGGAAGGTGCCGCTGTCGACGATCACCCCGCCCAGGGAGTTGCCGTGGCCGCCGACATACTTGGTCAGGGAGTGCACGACGATGTCCGCGCCGAACTGGATCGGCTTGCACAGGATCGGTGTGGCGACGGTGTTATCCACCATCAGCGGTACGCCACGGGCATGGGCGACGTCGGCCAGGGCCTGCAGGTCGACGATATTGCCGGCCGGGTTGCCGATGCTTTCGCAGTACACCAGCTTGGTGTTGTCGTCGATCAGCTCGGCGATGGCCTCGGCCGAGTCATCACGGGCGAAGCGCACGTCCACGCCGAAGCTCGGCAGCAGGTGGGCGAACAGGGTGTAGGTGCCGCCGTACAACTGCGGGGTGGAGACGATATTGTCGCCGGCGCGGGTCAGGGCCTGGATGGCATAGTGGATCGCCGCGCTGCCCGCCGACACGGCCAGGGCCGCGATCCCGCCTTCCAGCGCCGCCATGCGCTGCTCCAGCACATCGTTGGTGGGGTTCATGATCCGTGTGTAGATGTTGCCGGGCACGTCGAGGTTGAACAGGTCGGCGCCGTGCTGGGCGTTATCGAACTCGAACGCGACGTTCTGGTAGATCGGCACGGCGACGGCCTTGGTGGTCGGGTCCGACTTGAAGCCGTGATGCAATGCGATTGTGGCGTCTTTCATGAGTGTTACTGACCTCCCTGGATTGCATGGGGCAGCCCCGGATAAGGTAGGAGCTGGCTTGCCTGCGATGGCATCAGCGCAGAGTACGGGTAATACCGCGTCGCCTGCATCGCGGGCAAGCCCGCTCGCACATAACTCGCTAGAACGTTTTTGCTGCTGTTCCTACATTTGCGACATAAGCACCGCCCAGCATGCAGCCCTGCACCTTTGCCCGCGTAAAAGGTAAACTTCGCCCCCTGCGCAGGAGCAACCATGAATTATCGTCACGCCTTTCACGCCGGCAACCATGCCGATGTCTTCAAACACCTGACCTTGACCCGCCTCATCGCCCTGATGTCGCGCAAGGAGCAGCCGTTTGCCTATCTCGACACCCACGCCGGGATTGGTCTGTACGACCTGCAAGGCGACCAGGCCAACCGCACCGGTGAATACCTGGAAGGCATCGCCCGCCTGTGGGGCGAGGCGGACCTGCCGGCGCTGACCGCTGACTACATGCGGGTGCTGCACGAGATGAACCCGGATGGCCAATTGCGCTATTACCCCGGTTCGCCAGAGCTGGCGCGGCGCCTGACCCGGCCCCAGGACCGCGTACTGCTCAACGAAAAACATCCCGAAGACGGTGTGTTGCTCAAGGACAACATGAAGGGCGATCGGCGTGTGAAGGTCCATCTGGGCGAAGGTTGGCACGTGCCACGGGCCTTGCTGCCGGTGCCGGAAAAGCGCGCGTTGATGCTGATCGACCCACCGTTCGAGCAACTCGACGAGATGCAGCGCTGCGCCGCCTCCCTCAAGGAAGCCGTGGGCCGCATGCGCCAGACGGTCGCCGCGATCTGGTACCCGGTGAAGGATCAGCGCATGTTGCGCCGCTTCTACCAGGACCTGGCCGGCACCGGCGCGCCGAAGCTGCTGCGTGTGGAATTGCTGGTGCATCCGCTGGACACGCCCAACACCCTGACCGGCTCGGGCCTGGCGATTGCCAACCCGCCGTGGGGGCTGGAGGAGGAACTGCGTGAGCTGCTGCCGTGGCTGTCAAAGAAACTGGGGCAGACCCAGGGTGGCTGGCAGATGGATTGGTTGATCGCCGAATAACGGCATCGCTCTTTAGATTGCTATCGCGGGCAAGCCCGCTCCCACATGGTTATGCGACCCCATGTGGGAGCGGGCTTGCCCGCGATGCTTTTGAGGTCAGATCGGGCAAGTCACGCCAGTACCGCCGATCCCGCAGTAACCCTGCGGGTTCTTCGCCAGGTACTGCTGGTGGTAGGCCTCGGCGAAGTACACCGTTGGCGCCTGGTCGATTTGCGTGGTGATCTCGCCCAGGCCAGCCTTGGTCAGTTCTTCCTGATAAGCCTGTGCACTGGCCTGCGCCGCCTCCAGTTGCTCAGGCGTGGTGGCATAGATCACCGAGCGATACTGGCTGCCGATATCATTGCCCTGGCGCATGCCCTGGGTCGGGTTGTGCAGTTCCCAGAACATCTTCAACAGGTCTTCGTACTTGAGCTTGGCCTGGTCATACACCACCAGCACCACTTCGCTATGGCCGGTCAGGCCCGAGCAGACTTCTTCATAGGTCGGGTTTGGAGTGAAGCCGCCGGCGTAGCCGACCACCGTGCTGACCACGCCGTCGCGCTGCCAGAATTTGCGCTCGGCGCCCCAGAAACAACCGAGGCCAAAGATCGCAAAGCCCACATCGTCCATAAACGGGCCCAGCAGCGGGTTACCGTTGACGAAGTGCGTCTCGGGCAGGTTCATCGGGGTTTCACGACCAGGCAAGGCTTGTTCGGCAGTAGGCAGCACGTTTTTATTCACCAGGATTTCCGAGCGCAAGACCATGATCAGTCCTCTCGTCAGGTTGAGTTAACAGTTCAGACCACCAGTGTGCCCGAGTGTTACAGCGCTGTCAGGCGATTGGCCCGCGCGGATAGCGTTTGAGCTTCTCTAGCAACTCGGAGCCGGGAATGGGCCGGTCGAACAGGTAGCCCTGGCCGACGTCGCACCGATGGCGGCGCAGGAACGCCAGTTGTTCGGCGGTCTCGATGCCTTCGGCGACCACCTTGAGCTTGAGGTTGTGCGCCATGGCGATCACTGCCGAGGTGATTTCCATGTCGTCCTGGTTGTCCGGGATCTCATGGATAAAGCTGCGGTCGATCTTGATGATGTCGATGGGGAATTTCTTCAGGTAACTGAGGGACGAGTAACCGGTGCCGAAATCATCCATGGCCAGGGTCAGGCCAAAGCTCTTCAACTGGTCCAGTTGCAGGCGCGTGTCTTCGGTGGCTTCCAGCAGCAGGCCCTCGGTCAGCTCCAGCTCCAGCAGGTTGGCCGGCAGCTGTTCTTCCTTGAGGATGCTGGCGATGGAGGCCACCAGGTCCGGGTCGGAAAACTGCTTGGGCGACAGGTTGATCGCCACCTGCAGGTTGCCCAGGCCGGCGGCGCTCAACTGCTTGCTCATGCGGCAGGCCTGGCGCGCGATCCATTTGCCGATGGGGATGATCAGGCCGGTCTCTTCGGCGACGCTGATGAACTGGTCCGGGCGGATCATGCCCTTTTCCGGGTGGTTCCAGCGCAGCAGCGCCTCCATGCCCAGCAGGCGCCCGCTGCGCAGGCACAGCTTGGGCTGGTAGAACACGTCCAGCTCGTTCTGGGTCAGGGCGCGGCGCAGGTTGTTTTCGACGAACAGTTTGTAACTGGCCTCGGCATTCAGGGCCTCGGTAAACACCTGCACCTGGTGCTTGCCGTTGGCCTTGGCCTTGTGCAGCGCCAGGCCGGCGTTGCGCATCAGGGTCTGCGGGTCGCGGCCATGCAGCGGCGCGCAGGCCAGGCCCACGGAGCCGGTGACGCTGATCAACTGGTTGTCGACGAACATCGGTTTGTCGAGGGTCATCAGCAACTGGCAGGCCATTTGCTGGCCGGCCTCAAGGTCGGCGTTGTCGAGCAGTACCGCAAATTCGTTACTGGCAAAGCGTGCCAGGCTGCCGCCGGCATTGAGGCTGTTGCGCAGGCGTCGGGCCAGGCTGATCAGCAGCTTGTCGCCGGTCTGGTGGCCGAGGCTGTCGTTGATCCGCTTGAAGTTGTCGATATCCACCAGCAGCAGGCTGATGGGCGCGTCGCTGTCGCGGGCGAAGCGTTCGTCGAGGTTGCGGATAAACGCCGGGCGGTTACCCAGGTTGGTCAGGTTGTCGGTGTAGGCCAGGCGCTCGATACGCTGCTGGGCCAGCTTGGTCTGGGTGATGTCTTCGTAGATGCCGATGTAGTGGGTCAGTTCGCGGTTGTCGCCATACACCTTGGAGATCGACAGCTGGCCCCAGTACGGTTCGAGGTTTTTGCGCCGGCTCTTGAACTCGCCCTGCCAACTGTTGCTCTTGGCAAGGCTGGAGGGCGCGTCGAACAGCAGTTCGCTGAGGTTTTCCAGGGCCGGCAACTGGGCCAGGCGATGGCCGTGGACTTCCTCGGTGCTGTACTGGGTGATCGCGGTGAAACTGGGGTTGACGTACTCCACCACGCCGTCGCAATTGACCAGCAGGAAGGCATTGGCACTTTGCTCCACGGCGCGCTGGAACAGGTGCAGGGCGCTGGTGGCGGTGCGCCGGTTATGGTTGTTGATGACCTGGGCGAACTGGTCGGCCAATTCGCCGGCAAAGGCGATTTCATCGGACAGCCAGTCCCGGGTGCCAGCGCTTTGTTCCAGGCACAGTACGCCCACCACCTGGCCATCGACGCGGATGCTGGCGTCGAGCATGGCGTGGATGTCCATGGGTCGCAGGCTTTCGACCATGTCCCGGGTGCGCGGGTCGCGCATCGCATTGCCGGCATCGATGGCGCGGCAGCTCTGCAGGGCTTCGAGGTAGTCCGGGAAGCCACTGGCATCAATCGGCGCCGGCATATGGTGTTGCTGGTCGGCGCGGTGAAACGCAGAGATCGGCACCAACTGCTGGCCTTCGAGGTTCCAGATGCTGGCGCAGTCGATCTGGTAGATGTCACAGGCACTGCGGGTGATCAGTTCGGCGGCTTCTTGCAGGGAGTTGTTGGTGCTGTAGCGCTGGCGGGCCAGCAGCAGGATCAGTTCCTGCTGGGCGCGCACCCGCTCCAGGTGCTGCAACTGCTCCTGTTGGGCGCGCTGGTTGAGCTCCAGGGCGATCTGCAGGCGGCTGTTCTGGTCTTCCAGGTCGGCGGCGGGCAGCGGCGCCAGGTTGCTGAATAAACCGTCCACCACCATCAGGTAGCCGCGCAGCAGGTGGCGATTGTGTTGCTTGTAGGCCTCGCCGACCTCCAGCAGGCTCAGCGGGCCGTCGTTGGTGTGCAGGGTGTAGCGCACCAGGTAATGGGGGCTGGTGGTCAGTTGCTGCTGGATCGTGTCGTGCAACTGATAGCGCGCCTGGGGTTCCATCAGGCTGGCGTAGGGCGAGCCGATCAGCGAGCACAGCTCTACTGCGGGCAAGCCGAATTGGCGTTCACAATTGGGGTCGAGGTACAGCAGCGCCCAGCTAGCCTCATTCAGCCGCTCGAAACGCAGCATACCGAGGCGCGAAGGCACCGGTAATTGCGTCACGACCTCGGCCGCCGTTCGGGCGACATCGGGTTGGCTTTTCATGGGGGAACTCGCTTGGAAAAATGCGCATCGCGCCGGGCTATCGCCCTCTTTGCTGCTGTCTGCGGCAAGGTTGCATCATGCAGCGCGGACTGACAAGAGAGGATGAAGGCTAAGTGCTATAAGTGGGTTATCGGCCGCAGGGCGGTTTTCTACAGTCGGCCTGATAGATGGTCTGTCGATTCCCTGTAGGAGCCGGCTCCTGCAAACCACAGGCAAAAAAAGCCCCGCCAAATTGGCGGGGTTGAGGTACGAGCGTGGCGCTCGGAAATCGTTGCAACCAGCCTCCCCGGTGAAGGGGAGGCTGCTGCGGCTTACAGCAGGATGGTGCGGATGTCGTTGAGCAACTGGCTCAGGCGCTGGGTGAAGCGTGCAGCGGCCGCGCCATTGATCACACGGTGATCGTAGGACAGCGACAGTGGCAGCATCAGCTTCGGCTGGAAGGCCTTGCCGTCCCACACAGGCTGGATGGTGGCCTTGGAAACACCAAGGATCGCCACTTCCGGCGCGTTGACGATTGGCGTGAAGCCAGTACCGCCAATGTGCCCGAGGCTGGAGATGGTGAAGCAGGCGCCTTGCATGTCGTCCGGAGTCAGCTTCTTGTCGCGGGCCTTGGCAGCCAGTGCAGCCGCTTCGCCAGCCAGTTGCAGCAGGCTCTTCTGGTCGACGTTCTTGATGACCGGTACCAGCAGGCCATCCGGGGTGTCGACCGCGAAGCCGATGTGTACGTATTTCTTGCGAATGATCGCCTTGCCGCTTGGTGCCAGCGAACTGTTGAAGTCCGGCAGTTCCTTGAGCAGGTGCGCGCAGGCCTTGAGCAGCAGTGGCAGCACGGTCAGTTTCACGCCGGCCTTTTCGGCCACGGCTTTCTGCGCAACGCGGAAAGCTTCCAGGTCGGTAATGTCGGCCTGGTCGAACTGGGTCACGTGCGGAATGTTCAGCCAGCTGGCGTGCAGACCGGCTGCGCCGATTTGCATCAGGCGCGTCATCGGCACTTCTTCGATTTCGCCGAAGCGGCTGAAGTCTACGGTGCGGATCGGCGGAATGCCCGAGCCACCGGTAGCAGCGCCGGCAGCCGGAGCTTCCTTGGCCTTCTGCATCATGGATTTGACGTAGACCTGCACGTCTTCCTTGAGCACACGACCGTGTGGGCCGGTAGGGCTGACAGCGCTCAGCTCGACGCCGAACTCACGGGCCAGTTGACGCACGGCAGGGCCGGCGTGAGCCTTGGCACCACTTGGCGCTGGGGCAGCCGCCGGGGCCGGTGCGGCCTCGGCTTTTGCCGCAGGAGCCGGGGCGGCGGCAGCCGGTGCAGCTTCAGCCTTGGCGGCAGGAGCAGCGGCCGGCGCCGGGGCAGCAGCAGGCGCAGCGCCTTGTACTTTCAGCTTGAGGATGAAGTCGCCAGTGCCGACTTCGTCTTCGAGCTTGACCGCGATGCTTTCCACGACGCCGGCAGCCGGCGATGGGATTTCCATGGAGGCCTTGTCGGACTCCAGGGTGATCAGCGACTGGTCGGCTTCGACAGTGTCGCCGACCTTGACCAGCAGCTCGATGATCTTGGCCTTGCCCGACGAACCGATGTCCGGGACGTGAATGTCCTGGACAGTCGCCGCCGCCGGTGCAGCAGCCGGGGCCGCAGGGGCCTCGGCAGCCGCCGCTGGCTTTTCAGCCTGCGCCGGTGCAGCAGCGGCAGCAGGCGCCGCCGCCGGGGCCGCATCAGCGGCACCTTCGATTTCCAGCTCCAGCAGTTCGTCGCCTTCTTTCAGGCGGTCGCCCAGCTTCACTTTCAGGCTCTTGACCACGCCAGCCTTGGGAGCAGGGATTTCCATGCTCGCCTTGTCCGACTCCAGGGTCAGGATGCTCTGGTCGGCTTCGACGGTGTCGCCGACCTTTACAAACAGCTCGATTACTTCACCTTCACCGCTGCCGATGTCAGGTACGCGAATGAGTTCGCTCACAAAAAATCTCCTCAGCAGTCCAGTGGGTTGCGTTTTTCCGGGTTGATCCCGAACTTGACGATAGCGTCTGCTACCACCTTGGGTTCGATTTCACCACGGTCAGCCAAGGCTTCCAGGGCTGCCAACACCACGAAGTGACGGTCGACCTCGAAGAAGTGACGCAGCTTCTTGCGGCTGTCACTGCGGCCGAAACCGTCGGTGCCCAGGACTTTGAATTCCTTGGACGGGACCCACTGGCGAATTTGTTCAGCAAACAGTTTCATGTAGTCGGTAGAGGCGATGACTGGACCTTTACGGCCGGTCAGGCACTCTTCGACGTAGCTGCGCGCAGGCTTCTGGCCTGGGTGTAGGCGGTTGCTGCGTTCCACGGCCAGGCCGTCGCGACGCAGTTCGTTGAAGCTGGTAACGCTCCATACGTCAGCACCGACGTTGAACTCTTCACGCAGGATCTTCGCCGCTTCACGCACTTCACGCAGGATGGTGCCGGAGCCCATCAGCTGTACGTGGTGTGCCGCTTCCTTGGTGTCTTCTTCGAGCAGGTACATGCCCTTGATGATGCCTTCTTCAACACCGGCCGGCATGGCTGGTTGCTGGTAGGACTCGTTCATCACGGTGATGTAGTAGAAAACGTCCTGCTGCTCTTCGGTCATCTTCTTCATGCCGTCCTGGATGATCACCGCCAGCTCGTAGCCGTAGGTTGGATCAAAGGTGCGGCAGTTCGGGATGGTGGCAGCCAGGATGTGGCTGTGACCGTCTTCGTGTTGCAGGCCTTCGCCGTTCAGCGTGGTCCGCCCGGCAGTACCGCCGATCAGGAAGCCACGGGTACGGCTGTCGCCTGCTGCCCAGGCCAGGTCGCCAATACGCTGGAAGCCGAACATCGAGTAGAAGATGTAGAACGGCAGCATCGGCTGGTTGTGGCTGGAGTACGAAGTACCGGCAGCGATGAAGGAGCTCATGGCGCCCGCTTCGTTGATGCCTTCTTCGAGGATCTGGCCCTTCTTGTCTTCCTTGTAGAACATCACCTGGTCTTTATCGACTGGCTCGTAGAGCTGGCCGACGGAGGAGTAGATGCCCAACTGGCGGAACATGCCTTCCATACCGAAGGTACGGGCTTCGTCCGGGATGATCGGGACGATGCGCGGGCCGATTTCCTTGTCCTTGACCAGCTGCGCGAGGATCCGCACGAAGGCCATGGTGGTGGAGATCTCACGGTCGCCCGAGCCGTCCAGGATAGCCTTGAGGGTATCGAGTGGTGGCGTCGGTACGCTGAAGCTCTGGGCGCGGCGCTGTGGCACGAAACCGCCCAGTGCAGTGCGACGCTCGCTGAGGTAGCGGGCTTCGGCGCTGTTTGGCTCGGGCTTGAAGAACGGCAGGTTCTCCAGCTCTTCGTCCTTGACCGGGATGTCGAAGCGGTCGCGGAACAACTTCAGGCTGTCGACGTCGACTTTCTTGGTGTTGTGCGCAGTGTTCTTCGCTTCGCCGGCACCGGTGCCATAACCCTTGATGGTCTTGGCCAGGATGACGGTCGGTTGTTCTTTGTGGTTGACCGCTTCGTGGTATGCCGCGTAGACCTTGTACGGGTCGTGGCCGCCACGGTTGAGTTTCCAGATCTCGTCGTCGGACAGGTCGGCAACCATCGCCTTGAGTTCAGGCGTGTTGAAGAAGTGTTCACGTACGAACGCGCCGTCTTTGGCCTTGTAGTTCTGGTACTCGCCGTCGATGACTTCGTCCATGCGGCGTTGCAGGATGCCGTCGACGTCCTTGGCCAGCAGTGGGTCCCAGAAACGGCCCCAGATGACTTTGGTCACGTTCCATTGGGCACCGCGGAACACGCCTTCGAGTTCCTGGATGATCTTGCCGTTGCCGCGAACCGGGCCGTCGAGGCGCTGCAGGTTGCAGTTGATGACGAAGATCAGGTTGTCCAGCTTCTCGCGGCCGGCCAGGGAGATGGCGCCCAGGGATTCCGGCTCGTCGCACTCGCCGTCGCCCAGGAAGCACCAGACTTTCTGCTTGCCTTCGGGGATGAAGCCACGGGCTTCCAGGTACTTCATGAAGCGTGCCTGGTAGATCGCCTGGATCGGGCCCAGGCCCATGGATACAGTCGGGAACTGCCAGAAGTCAGGCATCAGCCAAGGGTGCGGGTACGACGACAGGCCGCCACCGTCGACTTCCTGGCGGAAGTTGTTCATCTGGTCTTCGGTGATGCGACCTTCCATGAACGCACGGGCGTAGACGCCTGGCGAGGTGTGGCCCTGGAAGTAGATCAGGTCGCCGCCGTGTTCTTCGGTCGGGGCCTGGAAGAAGTAGTTGAAGCCGATGTCATACAGGGTTGCGCTGGAAGCGAAGCTGGAGATGTGACCGCCCAGGTCAGAATCTTTCAAGTTCGTGCGCATAACCATCGCCATCGCGTTCCAGCGTACCAGCGAGCGAATGCGGCGTTCCATGAACAGGTCGCCAGGCATGCGTGCTTCGTGGGTAACGGGGATGGTGTTGCGGTATGGCGTGGTGATGGCGTAGGGCAGTTGCGAGCCGCTGCGGGTCGCGAGTTCGCCCATACGGGTCATCAGGTAATGCGCACGGTCTTCGCCTTCTTTGTCGAGAACCGATTCCAGGGCGTCCAGCCATTCCTGGGTTTCGACGGGATCGAGGTCTTGCATGGCTTGCTCCAGGGCGGAAAGGCTACCAGAATCGGTTGCCTGAAGTTTGCGACTGGCCTTGTGGGCAGACGACATAAATTCTTGGATGGCCGAAGGTTGCTTCGGCGTCCTGTAGTTTTACTACAAATCGTCGGCCATTTCAGCCTTTCGAATGTATATACGAGTAGTAAAACTACACAAGACTGAGCGTATGGCTCGGTCTGGCTGGTGAGCATAATCGTTATTGTTGATCTTTTGCGAACAAGAAAAGGTAGAAGTTTAATGTTGCCTGCCAAAATTAAAGAACTTTCAGCTATTTCTAACCTTTGTTCGACAGTCCTTCATCGAGCGTGGTTCTTGCGTTCACAGCTACAAGTCATTTACGCGCCGATCAAGGATAGACCATGAGCCTTCCAATGCTGGTTGAACTCCCAGCCATTCTGTTGCCATTTGCCAGCCGGGCCGAGCAGTCATTTCGTGACGCGGTGGCCATGCTGGATGCCGATCATGGCCTGTCCGCGTGGACGCCGCAACGTTGGGCCGACTTCGCCCGGGTGTGCGCCGCCAGTGACTTTGTGATTGAACAGAGTGTTCGTGACCCTTTGATGTTGCTTGAGCTGGTGGCCTGGGGCGAGCTGGATCGCGGCTTTGCGCCCGATGAGCTGTGTGGGCAGATTGCCGCAGCCGTGCAACAGGCGCAAACAGAAGACGAACTGGGTCGCGTGCTGCGCCGCCAGCGCACCCGCCAGCAAGTGCGCATCATCTGGCGCGACCTGACCCGACAGGCGGACCTGGTGCAGACCTGCCGCGACCTGTCGGACATGGCCGACGCCAGCATCGACCAGGCTTACCAGTGGCTGTACCAGCGTCACTGCGCGCAATTCGGCACGCCCACCGGCGGGCGTAGCGGCGAGCCGCAGCAGATGGTCATCCTCGGCATGGGCAAGCTGGGCGCGGTGGAGTTGAACCTGTCGTCGGACATCGACCTGATCTTTGCCTACCCCGAGGGCGGCGAGACCGTGGGGGCCAAGCGTGCCCTGGACAACCAGGAGTTCTTCATCCGCCTGGGCCAGAAACTGATCAAGGCCCTGGACCCGATGACCGTCGACGGCTTTGTGTTCCGGGTCGACATGCGCCTGCGGCCCTACGGTTCCGCCGGGGCGCTGGTGCTGAGTTTCAATGCCTTGGAGCAGTACTACCAGGATCAGGGCCGCGACTGGGAACGCTACGCGATGATCAAGGCGCGGGTGGTGGCCGGCGACCAGGTGGCCGGCGCGCAATTGCTCGACCTGTTGCGCCCGTTCGTCTATCGGCGCTACCTGGACTTTTCTGCGATCGAAGCGCTGCGCACCATGAAGCAGTTGATCCAGCAGGAAGTGCGGCGCAAGGGCATGGCCGACAACATCAAGCTGGGCGCGGGCGGTATCCGTGAGGTGGAATTTATCGCCCAGGCGTTCCAGCTGATTCACGGCGGCCGCGACCTGAGCCTGCAACAGCGGCCTTTGCTGAAGGTGCTGGGCACCCTGGAAGGCCAGGGCTACCTGCCGCCGGCGGTGATTGCCGAGTTGCGCAGCGGCTATGAGTTCCTGCGCTACACCGAACACGCGATCCAGGCCATCGCCGACCGCCAGACCCAGATGTTGCCCCACAGTGATGAAGACCAGGCGCGGATCGCGTTCATGCTGGGCTTTGCCGACTGGACCGCGTTCCACGGGCAGTTGATGTACTGGCGTGGCCGGGTGGATTGGCATTTCCGCCAGGTGATCGCTGATCCGGACGAAGAGGAGGGGGTGGAAAGCGAATTGGTGGTCGGCGGCGAGTGGCTGCCCTTGTGGGAAGAATCCCAAAATGAGGAGGCCGCCTGTCGCCAATTGGCCGAAGGCGGCTTTGCCGATGCGCCCAAGGCCCTGAAAGCCCTGGCCAGCCTGCGCGGCAGCCCGCAACTGCGGGCGATGCAGCGCCTGGGACGTGAGCGCCTGGATGCGTTTATCCCGCGCCTGCTGGCCCAGGCCGTCGAACACGCCAACCCGGACCTGGTGCTGGAGCGCGTACTGCCGCTGGTAGAAGCTGTCGCGCGGCGTTCTGCGTATCTGGTGCTGTTGACGGAAAACCCTGACGCCCTGCGTCGGCTGTTGACCCTGTGCGCCGCCAGCCCGTGGATTGCCGAGCAGATCACCCGCTTCCCGCTGCTGCTGGATGAACTGCTCAACGAAGGCCGCCTGTTCAAGCCGCCCTTGGCGCCGGAACTGGCCGCCGAACTGCGCGAGCGCCTCACGCGCATCCCCGAAGATGACCTTGAGCAGCAGATGGAAGCCCTGCGCCACTTCAAGTTGGCGCACCGCCTGCGGGTCGCCGCTTCGGAAATCGCCGGCAGCCTGCCGCTGATGAAGGTCAGCGATTACCTGACCTGGCTCGCCGAGGCCATTCTGGAGCAGGTGCTGGCCCTGGCCTGGCGCCAGACCGTGGCGCGCCACGGCACGCCGCAACGCCTGGACGGCACCCTGTGCGACCCCGGATTCATTATTGTCGGCTATGGCAAGGTCGGCGGGATCGAGCTGGGGCATGGCTCGGACCTGGACCTGGTGTTTATCCACGATGGTGACCCGCAGGCCGAAACCGACGGCGCCAAGCCGATCGATGGCGCGCAGTTCTTTACTCGCCTGGGCCAGCGCATCATTCACCTGCTGACCACCCAGACCAACTCCGGGCAATTGTACGAGGTGGACATGCGCCTGCGACCTTCTGGCGCATCCGGGCTGCTGGTCAGCTCCCTGGGGGCTTTTGCCCGTTATCAGGAAAACGAGGCCTGGACCTGGGAACATCAAGCCCTGGTGCGGGCGCGGGTGCTGGTCGGCAGCCAGGACGTGGGCCGCGCGTTTGAAGGCGTGCGTGCGCAGGTATTGGGCCGCACGCAGGACCTGGCGAAGCTGCGCCAGGAGGTCAGCGAGATGCGCGCCAAGATGCGCGATAACCTGGGCACCAAGTCGACCGGGGCCGGCACGGCGGCGAACGCCTTCGAGCCCACGGCGCTGTTCGATCTCAAGCAGGACGCCGGAGGTATCGTCGATATTGAATTTATGGTGCAATACGCCGCTTTGGCGTGGTCTGCGCAGCATCCATCGTTACTGCGCTACACCGACAATATCCGCATCCTGGAAGGCCTGGAGCAGGTCGGGCTGATGCCCGCCGCCGATGCCCACCTGTTGCGTGAGGTGTATAAGGCCTACCGCTCGGCGGCCCATCGCCAGGCCTTGCAGAACGAGGCGGGGGTGGTTGCCGGGGATCAGTTTGCTGACGAACGGCGCCAGGTGAAACGGATCTGGCAAGAACTGGGGTTAAGCTAAAACACTACAGCGACCCCAATTGAATGTGGAGACCGGCTTTATGTGGGAGCGGGCTTGCCCGCGATGCAGGCGCTGCGGTCTGGCTGACAGCACGCGGTGATGCTATTGCGGGCAAGCCCGCTCCCCCACACACCGTGACCTACAGTAATTATCGAGGCGGGGAGGCATGAGCCTCCCCGAATCGTTTGTGGAAACTACATGAATATTCTGATCGTTGGGCCCAGTTGGGTCGGTGACATGGTGATGGCGCAGACACTGTTCCAGTGCCTGAAACAGCGTCATCCCGACTGCCAAATCGACGTGCTCGCCCCCGAGTGGAGCCGGCCGATCCTGGAGCGCATGCCCGAAGTACGGCAGGCCTTGAGCTTCCCGCTCGGCCATGGCGCGCTGGAACTGGCGACCCGGCGGCGGATCGGCAAGTCCCTGGCCGGCCAGTACGACCAGGCGATCCTGCTGCCCAACTCGATGAAGTCGGCCCTGGTGCCGTTCTTCGCCGGCATCCCCAAGCGTACCGGCTGGCGCGGCGAGTTCCGTTATGGCCTGCTCAACGACGTGCGCAAGCTCGACAAGGCCCGCTACCCGCTGATGATCGAGCGCTTCATGGCCCTGGCCTATGCGGCCAATGCCGAGCTGCCGACACCGTATCCACGGCCGAGCCTGCAAATCGACCCGGTCACCCGCGATGCAGCCCTGGCCAAGTTCGGCCTGAGCCTCGACCGCCCGGTGCTGGCACTGTGCCCAGGCGCCGAGTTTGGCGAGTCCAAGCGCTGGCCGTCGGAGCATTATGCGAAGGTTGCCGAGCTGAAAATCCGCGAAGGCTGGCAAGTCTGGCTGTTTGGCTCGAAAAACGATCATTCGGTGGGGGAGGACATCCGCCAACGCCTGATCCCCGGCCTGCGCGAAGAAGCGGTCAACCTCAGTGGCGATACGTCCCTGGCCGAGGCGATCGACCTGCTGTCCTGCGCCGACTCGGTGGTGTCCAACGACTCTGGCCTGATGCACGTGGCCGCCGCGCTGAACCGCCCGCTGGTGGCGGTGTACGGTTCCACTTCGCCAGGCTTCACGCCGCCGTTGGCCGACAAGGTCGAGGTGGTGCGCCTGGGCCTGGAGTGCAGCCCGTGCTTTGACCGCACCTGCCGTTTCGGCCACTACAACTGCCTGCGCCAGTTGCTGCCCGACTCGGTAGCCCAAGCCTTGCAGCGCTTGCAGGGCAACGTGGTCGAGGTTCACTGAGTTGCGGGTACTGGTAATCAAGACCTCATCCCTGGGCGATGTGATCCACGCCTTGCCGGCATTGACCGACGCGGCCCGGGCGATCCCGGGGATCCGTTTCGACTGGGTGGTGGAAGAAGGCTTCGCCGAAATCCCCACCTGGCATCCGGCGGTGGACAAGGTGATCCCAGTGGCGATTCGCCGCTGGCGCAAGAACCTCTGGCAGACCTTCAAGAGTGGCGAGTGGCGCCGCTTCAAGAAGCAGGTCCAATCGACCAAGTACGACTTGGTGATCGATGCCCAGGGCCTGCTGAAAAGCGCCTGGCTGACCCGCTATGTGCGGGCGCCGGTGGCGGGCTTTGACCAACATTCAGCCCGCGAACCCATCGCCGCGCGCTTCTATTCCCGGCGCCTGGCGGTTGCGCGTGGGCAGCATGCGGTGGAGCGCCTGCGCCAGTTGTTCGCCGTGGCCCTGGGCTATGACCTGCCCAAAGGCCTGGGGGATTACGGCCTGAGCACCGAAAAACTGCTCGGCCTGCCGCCGAAGAAGCCCTTTGTGCTGCTGCTGCACGGCACCACCTGGGACACGAAGCACTGGCCCGAAGCCTATTGGCGCGACCTGGCCGAACGCATGGGCAGCCTGGGGGTGGACGTGAAGTTGCCATGGGGCAATGCCGCCGAAAAAGCCCGCGCCGAGCGCCTGGCCCAAGGCCTGGCCAACGCCGAGGTGCTGCCCAAGCTGAACCTGGCCGGTGTGGCGCGGGTACTGGCCGGCGCCAGGGCCTGTGTGGCGGTGGATACCGGCCTCGGGCACCTGGCCGCCGCGCTGGATGTGCCGACAATTTCCCTGTTCGGCCCGACCAATCCGGGCCTGACCGGTGCCTACGGCAAGGCGCAGATCCATCTGGGCAGCGATTTCCCCTGCGCGCCCTGCCTGCAAAAGAAATGCACCTACCAACCGACCGCCGAAGACCAGCGCCGGTTTGATCTCAAGCGCGAGTGGCCGTTGTGCTTCACTCGCCTGAACCCTGAGCGTGTGGCCAGCCGACTGAGCACGTTGTTATTGGCTGAGGAGCTGCACTAATGCAACTGGCATTTGTACTGTACAAATATTTCCCCTTTGGTGGCTTGCAGCGCGATTTCATGCGCATCGCCCTGGAGTGCCAGCAGCGCGGCCACCAGATCCGTGTCTACACCCTGATCTGGGAAGGCGACGTGCCCCAAGGTTTTGAAGTGCTGGTGGCGCCGGTCAAGGCGTTCTTCAACCATCGGCGCAACGAGAAGTTGACCGCCTGGATGCAGGCCGACCTGGCCAAGCGCCCGGTGGACCGCTTGATCGGCTTCAACAAAATGCCTGGCCTGGATGTGTACTACGCGGCAGACGGCTGTTTTGAAGACAAGGCGCAGAACCTGCGGCACTCGCTGTATCGCAGCTTCGGCCGCTACCGGCACTTTGCTGAGTACGAGCGGGCGGTGTTTGCCAAGGACGCCAAGACCCAAGTGCTGATGATCTCCGAGGTCCAGCAGCCGCTGTTTATCAAGCACTACGACACGCCGCTGGCGCGCTTCCACCTGCTGCCACCGGGTATCGCCCAGGATCGTCGGGCGCCGCCGAATGCGGCCGAGATCCGCGCAGGCTTTCGCGCCGAATTCAACCTTGCGCACGATGACTTGCTGCTGGTGCAGATCGGCTCGGGTTTCAAGACCAAGGGCGTGGATCGCAGCCTCAAGGCACTGGCCGCACTGCCGCCAGACCTGAAAAAGCGCACCCGTCTGTTTGTAATTGGCCAGGACGACCCCAAAGTATTCCAATTGCAGAGTGCTACCCTTGGCCTGGGCGACAATGTGCAGTTCCTCAAGGGGCGCAGCGATATCCCGCGTTTTTTGCTGGGCGCCGACCTGTTGATTCACCCGGCGTACAACGAAAACACCGGGACCGTGCTGCTCGAAGCCCTGGTGGCCGGGTTGCCGGTATTGGTCACGGCGGTGTGTGGTTATGCCCATTACATCAGCGAGGCCGATTGCGGGCGTGTGCTTGACGAGCCTTTCGAGCAGGCCCAGCTCAACCAGTACCTGGCCGGGATGCTCAGTGATCAGCAGCAACGTGCGGCCTGGAGCCGCAATGGTCTGGCCTTCGCCGAGACGGCCGACCTCTATAGCATGCCGCAGCACGCTGCGGATGTAATTCTGGCGGAGCAACACTGATGAAGTTGATTCTTGCCGAACCGTTCAAGAGCCTTTGGGCCGGGCGCGATGCGTTCGCCGAAGTCGAGCTGTTGGAGGGTGAGGTTTACCGTGAACTGGAAGCCCGTCGCACCTTGCGCACCGAGGTGGATGGGCGCGGCTACTTTGTGAAAATCCACCGTGGCATCGGCTGGGGTGAAATCTTCAAGAACCTGTTCACCGCCAAATTGCCGGTGCTGGGCGCCGGGCAGGAGTGGCAGGCGATCCAGCGCCTGCACGAAGTGGGCGTCCCGACCATGACCGCCGTGGCCTACGGCGAACGTGGCGCCAACCCGGCCGACCAGCATTCCTTTATTGTCACCCAAGAGCTGGCGCCGACCATCAGCCTGGAAGACTTGAGCATGGACTGGCTCAAGCAGCCGCCCGAGCCGCGTCTCAAGCGCGCGCTGATTGCCGAAGTGGCGCGCATGACCGGGATGATGCATCGCGCCGGCGTCAACCATCGTGACTGCTACATCTGCCACTTCCTGCTGCACACCGACAAGCCGGTGACGGCCGATGACTTCAAGCTGTCGGTGATCGACCTGCACCGCGCCCAGGTGCGGCCGCGCATCAGTCAGCGCTGGCGCAACAAGGACCTGGCGGCCCTGTATTTTTCGATCCTGGATATCGGCCTGACCCGCCGCGACAAATTGCGCTTCCTCAAGGGCTACTTCCAGCAGCCCCTGCGCCAGATCCTGGCCGAGGAAGGCGCGTTGCTGCAGTGGCTGGAGCGCAAGGCCAGCAAGCTCTATGACCGTAAAATCCGCTATGGAGGCGCGCTCTGATGGCGGGTTGGAACCTGGAACCTGCTTACTCGGAGCTTGTGGACGATTTTGGTAGCCTCGACGCGGTGTTCGCCCTGCAAGGCGAGCGGCTGACCCGAGACCCACTGTCCGAAGTGATTCGCGTGGAGCGCGGTGGGGTCAACTACTACGTCAAGCGCTACACCGGCGCCGGCAAAGGCTTGCGGCGTTACCTGGGCAAGCCACGGGTCAAGTCCGAATGGCAGAACCTCAAGCGCTTCGCCAAGTGGGGCATCCCCACGGCCGAAGTCGTGGCCTGGGGCCTGGAGCGCAAGGGCCTGGCCTATGACCGTGGGGCGATGATCACCCGCGAGTTGCCGCGCACTGAAGACCTGGCGGCCCTGGCCGAACGCAAGGACCCGCAATTGTCCGACCCGGCGTGGGTCGACAAGGTCAGCCGCCAGCTCGCCGAATACACCCGGACCATGCACGACCACCGGTTTACCCACAACGATTTGAAGTGGCGCAACCTGTTGATCGACGACCAGCAAACCCTGTACCTGATCGACTGCCCCAACGGCGACTTTTGGCGCGGCTTCTGGCTCAAATACCGGATCACCAAGGACTTGGCGTGCCTGGACAAGGTCGCCAAATACCACTTGTCGGCCACCCAGCGCCTACGCTTCTACATGCAATATCGTCGGCGCAAGCACCTGAACACATCGGATAAACAGCGGATCCGCCATGTGCTGAAGTTTTTCGAGGGACGCGAATGAACGACTTCCTGGCAACTGAAGACCGGGCCTTGCTGGAGCGCAATGGCCTGGCTGACTTCGATGCCCTGTGGGCCAGGCAACTGGATGCAGTGGACGAGCCCAACACCAGTCGCGGCGGCTGGAGCAGTGTGTTCCGCCTGGAGCTGGAGGGCCGTGGCTTCTACCTCAAGCGCCAGAGCAACTACCTGACGCGCACCCTGCATCGGCCGTTTGGCGAGCCAACCTTTGCCCGCGAGTTTCGCAATATCAGCCGCTATCGGCAGAAGGCGATCCCAGCCTTGCAGGCCGCCTTTTATGGCGAGCGCAAAGTTGCCGGCGAATACCGCGCCTTGCTGCTGACCCGCGCGCTGGATGGCTGGAATGACCTGGATTCACTCCTGGAGCAGTGGCCGGCCCTGAGCGAAGCCCAGCACCACGCAATCCTCGTGGCCTGCGGCCAATTGGCGCGCAAGCTCCATGGTGTCGGCCAGGTGCATGGCTGTTTTTACCCCAAGCACATCTTCCTGCAGGCCACCGGCGACGGTTACGCGGCGCAGTTGATCGACCTGGAAAAAACCCGGCCGCTGTTGCTGGGCCGGCGTGATCGGGTCAAGGATCTGGAGCCGCTGCTGCGCCGTGCCGGGGCATGGACCGCAGAGCAGGTGCGGCAATTTCTGGCGGCTTACCTCGACCAGCCGGTCGACAGTTCGCTGGTGGATACCTGGGCAACTTACCTGGCGGGGCGCCGCAGTCACAAGGAGGCCCGCTGATGCGGCTGTCTGAACTCAAAAACGCCGGGCGCACCCCCGCGCTGCCGTTGAGTATTGAGTTGGCGGATGCAGCGGGCCCTGGGCAGTTGCAGCTGCTGAGCCTGTTGCGGGTGTTGCCCGGCCAGCGTTATGTGGGCGCGGCCATCTGGCGCGGCCGGCCGGTGCTGGCCAAGTTGCTGGTGGGTAGCAACGCCGCGCGACATTTCCAGCGCGAACTCCAGGGCGTGCGCCTGCTCGCCGAGCAAGGCCTCACTACCCCGCTGTTGCTCGCCGACGGCCTGCAAGACGGTGAGGGTGGCTGGCTGCTGTTCGAGTTTCTGGAAGGGGCCCAAAGCCTGGCCGACGCCTGGGCAGCAGTCGAAGCCTTGCCGCTCTTGGCCGATGAGCAACAGGCAGTACTGGCCCAAGCGCTGGGTGCGATTGCCCAGATGCACGCCAAGGGTTTGTGGCAGGAAGATCTGCACCTGGACAACCTGATGCGTCAGGCTGACAAGCTGTATTTGATCGACGGGGGGGGCATCTGCGTCGAGCAGGCGGGTAAACCCCTGTCACGCAACCGGGTGCTGGAAAACCTCGGGGTGTTTTTTGCCCAGTTACCGAGCGACCTCGAACCGTTTACCGAAGAATTACTGGTGCACTACCTGTTAAGCAACGGCGAGCACGCGTTGCCTCTGGAAGCCTTGCAAAAACAGGTGCGCAAAGTGCGCGCATGGCGCCTGAAAGACTTCATGGGCAAGATCGGCCGTGAGTGCACCTTGTTCAGCGTAGTGCGCGGGGCCTTTGGGCTGCGGGCGATCCGGCGTGAAGAAGAAGCCACCCTGCTGCCAGTACTGGCACAGGTCGATGGGCTGATCGACCAGGGCCAGATGTACAAGGCCGGCGCCTCGGCCACGGTGGCCAGGGTGGATGTCGCGGGGCGGCCGCTGGTGATCAAACGCTACAACATCAAGGGTTTTACACACTGGCTCAGGCGCTTCTGGAGGCCCAGCCGCGCCTGGCACGCCTGGAGCGAAGGCAACCGCCTGACATTCCTGGGGATTGCCACGCCCAAGCCCCTGGCGCTTCTGGAACGACGCTTTTTCTGGCTGCGCGGCCGGGCTTATCTGGTCACCGAGCACCTGTCCGGGCCCGACCTGATCGAGCACCTGGCCCCTTACGTGGACAGCGGCGAGGTGCCCGAGCCTGAACTGCTGGCCCTGGAGCGCCTGTTTGGCGAACTGATTCGCGAGCGGATCAGCCATGGCGACTTCAAGGGGCGCAACCTGTTCTGGCAGGGAGGGCGTTGGGTGCTGATTGATCTGGATTCGATGTGTCAGCATGGCTCGCTGAGCAGCTTCGCGCCGGCGTTTGCCAAGGACCGTGCGCGGTTTATGCGCAACTGGCCGGCTGATAGTGCTTTGTATCGCGTGATTGATCAGCGCTTGCCCAAGGTGAGCGCGTTAGCTAGGTGATCCGCGTGAGGCCGTCATAAGTCGTAGCGATTTTTTCAGGTCTGGGAAGTCACAGTGTTTTCGAAGGCAAGGGGCATTACTTGATATTTTGATTAAGTAGTGCTCTGGACATTGTTCGTTGGGGTTAATAGGTTGTATCGACGCGTGATAAAAATATCTTATATAGATGTTTATTGAGTGATCGAAATGTTAATTCCGGGAGTGTGCAAATGACTTCGATAACAGGTTTTCAACCGTTTTCTTTTTACAGTGATCTGGCCGGTAAAAATAAGCCGATAGATCCGGTGAATCCAACAAGTCCGATAGATAAAGTGCAGTCGGGTGTCCGCAATCCAAAGGACACAACCGCTGGTGATGACGCCGAATTTTTTAACGCCGATACCCAGGAATGGCAGCCAACCGCCTCTAATGGCAAAGGTGATGGTGGTCATGTGAACTTTGGTGATCCCTATCGAGAGCCCATAGATCATGAACTGGTTTACGGGGCTAATGGAGAGTGGCAATTAAAGGCTGATGGGTGATTGCTCAAAAGTTGAGTAGGTGTTTGCGTTTATAGTTCTTTATGATTTTGGTGGGTACTTTTCCAAAGTGTAGGGGCTGGGTTATAGGAAGTGTCTGTTATTAATGTGGGAACCAAATGGGCAATGTTATTTGCCCATTGGTTTTTATCACTCAAAAGCTGTACTGGGCTCCTGCGCCCGCATACCACGACCTGCCGGGCGCGGCTTCGTAATAACGATCGTTGCCATCGCCAACAATCACCGAACCGACGTACTGGCGATCCAGCAGGTTGTCCAGGCGCAGGGTCTGGTGAAAGGTCCAGTGTTCGACCTTCTGCTCAAAGCGTGCACGCCAGTTGAAAACGCTGTAACCCGGAGCAGCATGCTTCTGGTTGGTGTCTTCGACATAGATCTTGCTGCGGTACATACCTTCGACGGCGGTACTCACCCAGTCCCTTGGTTTCCAGTTCAGTTCGGCAAAGAGCGTGGTCTGTGGGACGCCGGGTAGGTAGTTGCCCTTGTCCACGGTTTTGCCGCTATTGCTGAAGTTGCTGTCGTAGGTGGCTTGCAGGCGGGTGTAGGCGAGGTTGGCGCTCCACTGTTCGCTCAGTTGGCTTTCGATGCCCAGCTCAAAGCCACGGCGTAGGGTGCGGCCGGCGTTTTGGTAGCTGGTGCGTCCGCCATTGGACTGTGCGACTACCAACTCATCCTCAGTGGTGATCTGGAACACAGCAGCGTTGACCCGCGTGCTGTTGTTCACCTGCGCCTTCAATCCCACTTCATATTGAGTGCTTTC
The DNA here is from genome assembly GCF_012985525.1 of Pseudomonas sp. WS 5059. Classification (NCBI taxonomy): domain Bacteria; kingdom Pseudomonadati; phylum Pseudomonadota; class Gammaproteobacteria; order Pseudomonadales; family Pseudomonadaceae; genus Pseudomonas; species Pseudomonas sp. WS 5059. The sequence continues at coordinate 378,056 of NZ_JAAQWO010000004.1, forward strand.
TGACGGCTTCAGGCCGAAGTTGAAGCCTTCGATGGTGCCCGGGGCGTAGGCCATTTCGGCTTGGGTCGGCGTTTCGAAGCCCTTGCCGGCGCTGACGTAGCCGTGCAGGTCTGGGGTGAAGGCGTACATCACGCTCATCGAGGGCGTGTTCTTCTGGTAGGTCTTATTGCCGCTGGCATCGCCGTTGCTCAGGAACTGGTCATCCACGTCCATTTCCATCGTGCTGTGGCGCAGCCCGGCTTGCAGGGTCCAGCGCTCGATGGCCCAGTTGGCCTGGATGTACGGGTCGAGGCTGCGGGCGGTGTCGATTTCATTGCGGCGTAATTCGCCTTTCACGCCGAGGGTGTTGCCGCTGTAGTTCTGGTAGCCGTGGCGGCTGTCTTCGCTCTGGTCGAAGTCCAGGCCGGTGATGATCATCAATTCGCCCGGCACGCTGTCGATGGGCTGCATCCAGCGCACGCCACCGCCGTAGAACTTGCGGTCGAATTGCACCACGCCGCCGCCGCGTTCGTTGCTCGCTACGCCCTTGGGAATCGACAAATACTGAATCACACTCCGCCGCCCGGTATAGGCATTCACCTGCAACGTTGCATCGCCAATGTACCGCTCGTAATTCATCCCCAGTTGCTGATGATCAATGCTCTTGCGCGTGTTGTACGCCAGGGCATTGCTGTTTACCGAACGCGGGTCGGCCTTGTAGCCTGCCCAGGTTTGTCCCAGCGGGTCTTGGGTGCCGTTTTGCTCCAGGCTGCTATAGATCAGGGCTAGCTTGCTGTCGTCATCGGGTTCGAGGTTGAGCTTGGCGAAGGTCTGGTCACGGCGGGCGCTGCTGTGGTCGCGGTAGCCGTCGGTGTCCATGCGCGAGGCATCGAGGACAAACCCGGCGCCCTGCACCGCGCCTTCGGCGCTGAGGTGGTTCTTGTTCAGGCCGTCGCTGCCAAACAGGGTTTCGGCGCCGATACGGGGCGGGCCTTCGCCATTGCGCGAGAACATCTGGATTACCCCGCCGGCGTTGCTGCCATACAGGGTGGCGGCCGGGCCGCGCAGTACTTCGATGCGGTCCGCTGTGTCGAGGTTGAAGGTGGCGGCCTGGCCCTGGCCATCCGGGGTGCTGGCGGGGATGCCATCGGCAATCAGCTTGATCCCGCGCACGCCAAACGCCGAGCGCGCGCCAAAGCCGCGGGAGGAAATCTGCAGGTCCTGGGCGTAGTTCTGGCGGTTCTGCACCACCAGCCCCGGCACGCGGGACAGGGCCTCCGAGGCATTGATACCCAACTGGCCGTCGCTGATCTGCTCACGGCTGATGCTGTCCACCGAGTAGGGCAGGTCGAAGCTGCGACTGGCGCTGCGCGAACCTGTCACCACGCTGGGGTCGAGGATCAGCAGGGCATCTTCGGCCAGGGCAGTTTGCTGCAGGCCCGGCAGGCTCTGGAGCAACATCGCAAAACACGTGGGAGCAACAACTTTCATGAGCAAACCAACTTCCATGACGCGCAGCGCGGGCGCGGAAAAAGGGCGCGAGTTTAACGATTCTGCGCGGCGTTTTTTGAAGAATATTCCCGCAAAATGCCGGCATATTCGTCTTACACAGTCTTGGGTTAGGCTGTGCGCCCCATACCAAAGAGGGTTACCCGTGAATCCTACAAACATTCTGCTGCTCGCCGCCATTGTCCTTTCGACCACGGCCTGCGGCACCCTGAATACGGTGTTTCGCGAAGACGCGGTGGCCAGCCAGAAGCTCAAGGACCTGCGCAGCCACTGCGAGAGCGTGCCCCGTATCTACAGCGGGGTGGTGTATGACTTCTGCTCCCTCAATGGCGAACCCAACAGCAAAAAAAGCCTGGAAGACCAGCAGATCGCCTCGGTGCCGTGGATAGCCATTGATTTCGTGCTATCGGGCGTTCTCGATACTTTGGTACTGCCCTACACCGTCTACCGGCAAAATCGAGACGGCAGTATCGAGATTTTCCGATGATGCCTCTTGTTTCTCCGTGCCATTTGCGGCTAGAGGCGTTTTGCCGCTTTTAAGCTATAATCCCGCCCTTTAGCTTTTCTCGCCGAGGCGAGGGGCTCACATTTTTTCAGGCGCCAGCGCCTGCATGCAGACTAAAAGAGGCTAGACCCCAGTGGCATTGACGATTCTTGGCCTGTCCGGCGCCCTTAGCCATGATCCTTCCGCAGCGTTGTATATCGACGGCAAGCTGATCGCGGCCGCCGAAGAAGAGCGCTTCGTACGCGATAAACATGCAAAGAACCGCATGCCCTACGAGTCGGCGAAGTTCTGCCTGGAACAGGCTGGCATCAAACCCTCCGACGTTGATGTGGTGGCGATCCCGTTTGCCCCGATCAGCTTGTTCGGCGAGGCTCGCTGGCACTATGCCAAGCGTTACTGGTATGCCCCGGACCGCGCCCTTGACGCGATCCTGATGGGCAACCGGCGCTACAAGCGCTACCGCAACAAGATTGTCTGGTGCCTGGAACAACTGGGCTTCGATCCGAAGAAGATCAAGATCGAGCCGGTTGAACACCACCTGGCCCACGCTTCCAGCGCCTATCACTGCTCGGGTTTCCAGGAGAAGACCGCGATCCTCGGGATCGACGGCAAGGGCGAGTACGCCACCACCTTCTTCGGCTACGGCGAAAACGGCAAGATCCACAAGATCAAGGAATTCTACGATCCGGACTCCCTGGGCGGCCTGTACGGCGCGATCACCGAGTTCCTCGGCTTTGAAATGCTCGACGGCGAGTTCAAGGTCATGGGCATGGCACCCTATGGCGATGCCAGCAAGTACGATTTCTCGCGCCTGGCTTCCTTTGAAAATGGCGAGCTGGTGATCAACACCGACTACGCCAACGTCATCGGCCTGCGCCGCTATAAAGAGAAGGGCAAGGGCTTCTACTTCTCGCCAAAACTGATTGAGTGGCTGGGTCCCAAGCGTGAAGGCGACATCGCCGACGAGCCGTACATCCACTACGCAGCCAGCATGCAGGCGCTGTTCGAGAAACTGGCCTTGCAGATGATCGACCATTACCTGGGCGATATCCTCAAGGAAACCGGCAAGCTGGCCTTCGCCGGCGGCTGCGCGCTGAACGTCAAGTTGAACCAGAAGATCATTGCCCGCGACGACGTCAAGGAGCTGTTCGTGCAGCCGGCGTCCGGCGATGCCGGCACTGCCGTGGGCGCGGCGGCCTATGTGTCCCATGCCCGTGGGGTACCGGTAGAGAAGATGGAACACGTCTATCTCGGCCCGTCCTACAGCAATGAAGAAGTGATTGCCGCGTGCGCCAAGCACCCGAGCAAGCCGAAGTGGCGCCAGATCGACGACATGCCCAAGCGCATCGCCCAGATCATGGTCGACGGCAACCCGGTGGCCTGGTTCCAGGGCCGCATGGAGTTTGGCCCGCGCGCCCTGGGCGGGCGTTCGATCATTGGTTGCCCGAGCGCCGTGGGCGTGGCTGATCGGATCAACCACCAGATCAAGTTCCGCGAGCGCTGGAGGCCTTTCTGCCCGTCGATGCTCGACACCGTGGCCCCGCAGATGATCAAGGTCGATCACCCGGCCCCGTTCATGACCTTCACCTTTGAAGTGGCCGAAGAGTGGAAAACCCGCGTGCCGGAAGTGGTCCATGAAGATGGCACCTCCCGCGCCCAGGTGCTCAAGCGCGAGTACAACCCGCGCTACTACGACATGATGAAAGAGCTGGAAGTGCTGACCGGCAACGGTGTGTCCCTGAACACCTCGCTCAACCGCCGCGGCGAAGCGATGATCTGCTCGCCGACCGACGCCCTGAACATGTTCTTCGGCTCCGACCTGCAGTACCTGATCATGGAAGACATCCTGGTCGTCAAAGACGGTGTGGAAGGGCAAGCCGTTGACTGAAGCACTGATTGGCGTCGTCATCCCGGCCTACAACTACGCGCGCACCCTGGGGCGCGCGGTTGAGTCGGTGCTGGCGCAACTCGACGAAGCCGATGCGCAGCTGTTGGTGATTGATGACGGCTCTACCGATGAGACGCCGCAGGTGCTGGAAGCTCTGCTGGCCAAGCACCCCGGGCGTTTCCAGGCCCTGCGCAAGCCCAATGGCGGCCTGGCCTCGGTGCGCAATCGCGGGATTGAGGAGTCTGCGGGCCAGTACCTGATGTTCCTCGACGCCGATGATGAAATGGCCCCAGGCGCCCTGGCCCTGGTTGCGCAGCATATTGCTGCTCACCCGGATAGCCGCCTGATCATCGGTGGCCACTGGTCGGTATTTGAAGATGGCAAGCGCCGCCTGCATGCCGTCAAGCCGCTGCCTGCCACCCCATACCAGCGGGTTCGCGGGTACTTGCTGGACAAGACCATCGCGATCTCCAATGGCGCTTGCGCCATGCACCGCGACATCTTCGCGGTGGGCAACTACCCGGAGCGCATGCGTAACGCCGAGGATATCCCGGTGTTTGCCCAGGCCCTGGCGCGCGTGCCTTGCACGGTCATCGACCAGCCACTGGCGCTGATCTACAAGCATGCGGACAGCTTGCGACATGACATCAACCACAGTGTCGCGGCGGGCGTGAGCCTGGTAGACGAGGTGTTTTCGCCGGTGCGTATGCCAGCAGAGTTGCAAGGCCTGCGCAGTGCGTTTCTCGCGCAGCGCTGCCTGTCGTTGTTTCGCAATTGCTTCAGTGCTGGGGAATACACGCTTGCCAGGCAGTTTTACTGCCAGGCGGTACGTACCGACTGGCGCGCCCTGACGCGCTGGTCGTACACACGCAAGGCGCTTCAGCTGATGTTCAAGTAAGCGCTTTATAGCCTGTTACGCTACGCCGGGAATTACCTATGCAGCACCGAGTTGATTGCAATGACTGGGCGCTGGGTTTTCGTGGTGCAGTGGTTTTTCTGGAATGTATGTTTTCAAATCTTGTGCACGCGATGTGACGCCAGGTTTTAAGGGGGGGGTGTGGTTGGTATAGGCAGCAAGTTGTGGGCCCGGGTGTTGAGTATTGTCGTCGAGCATCCTGTTCGAGTGGCATTTTTTGGGAGCCTGCTGCTGTCCCTGATCGCTGTGCTGGGCGCAGCGACTGTCGGACGTGATGCTGCTTTCTACCTGACCATTGCCCAGGACGCTCACGTCCATGGCCCGAAAGCCGCCTTTGCCGTATTCAACTGGCCCTGGTTCTCTCTGCTCCTGGCGGGCACCCATTCGGTTTCAGCCCTGCCCATAGAACTGAGTGCGTACTTGTGGTGTTCGCTGTTTGCTGCGGGGACCTGTGCGCTACTGGTTGACTGCGTGCGCCAACGCTCGGTGCAGGTGGCGCCTTGGGCTTGCCTGGTGGTGTTGGCGATGCCTGCGTTCAACCAGTTTCGTGGCGAGATCCTGCGTGAGTTCGGCTTCTGGTTCTTCTGCATCCTGACGCTTTGGCTGGCCATGCGCTGGCAGGCCCGCGGTGGATGGCTGCGGGCGGCAATCATCCACCTGGTGATTGTCGCGGCGGCAGCCTTCCGGCTGGAAGCGTTGTTGCTGTTGCCGGCGTTGGGCTTATGGCAGTTGCCTGGCCTGTGGGTGCGCGAGCGGCGCCTGGCGCTCCTGCAGTTTGTGGCGCTGCCGCTGTTGGGTGTCGTGGCGGGGATAGTGCTGGTCTCGGCCACGGATGGTTTTACATCGGCTCGTGTTGACTACTATCTGGGCTTGATCAACCCCAACCAGGTGCTGGCGTCGTTTGACTTGCTGCGCGATCAGTTCGCCAACTCGCTGATCAACAAGTACTCCCAGGATGAAGCCGGACGCATCATCTTTTTTGGCATCCTGGCGGCCATGGCCATCGGCTTTGTAAATATTTGCGGTCCGTTTGCCGTGCCGTTTTTGCGTGGCCGCAATTGGCAGGCGATCAAGCGCTACTGGCACGAATACCGGCCTTTTGCCTGGGCGGCGCTGTTGTACCTGTTGGTATTGCTGCTGTTCTTTATCCAGCAGCAGTTCATGAACTTGCGCTACATGAGCTTCCTGAACCTACTGTTTGTGCCGGCGCTGGCCTTGGCGATGCAGATGTTTGCCCAACAGTTCCCGCGCCTGGGCAAGGGTCTGGTGGCGGTCTGCCTTTTGGTGATGTTGTCCAATGTGGTGTCCACCGGGCCGGGCAAGGTCCAGTACGTTGACGCGGGGCGCTGGATGGCGGCGAATGTCGAGCCGGATGTCCCAGCGTATTTCGATGACGGCCGGATCGGTTATTACGCCGGGCGTGGTTATCTGCTCAAGCAATTGACCCGGGAAGCGGCGATGTCGCCGGCCTATGCGGATCAATTCCGCTATTTCCTGATCGAAGCCCGCGGTAACGAGCCCTGGCTCATCAGTTGGCTGGCCGAGCGCAACATGCGCATCGTCGAGCGCTTCGCCAATCGCCGAGGCGCCACGGTGCTGATCATCACCCGGTGAAGTCAGTCCAGTAATTGCCGCAGGCGCTCAATCAGCGGCGCCTGCCGACTGCCGGCCGGCAAGCCCTGGCGATAGCCATCGAAGAAGGCTTGCCCGGCATCATCGCCCAGCAGCCATTGCCGATCCTCGGGATAGCGCCGCAGATGGCTGAAGTTACGCAGGCGCTTGCTCTGGCTCAGGGCGGCGGCCTGGCAACTCAGGTCGGCAATGTCGATCAGCCCCAGGGTGTTTTCCGGAGTCAGGACCACGTTGCCAAAGTGCAGCGAGCGAAAGTACACGCCCTTCTCATGCAGTTGCGCAATGAAACAGCCCAGGCGCACACGCAAGGCGTCGGCCTCGGCCTTGGCGAGTTTCAACTGGCGGATGGTTTCCCCGGCCAGCGGGCTGTAATACACCGCGTCCCGCGCAATGCTGGGAATGCGATACACCGCAATGATGCGCGGGCAGGGGATATCCCGTTGCTGCAATGCGCGGGTGTTGTTGGCGAAGCGCTGGGCATACGGGTAGAACAGCGCCGAACTGAGCAGGCGCTTGCGCCGGAACAGTTTGAGCATGCAACCATCGGTCAACCGGAGCACCTTGTCGCCAGAACCATCGGCTTCCAGCACCTGCGCGCCGGCGCGCAATGCCTCATAGGTGTTGTGATCGATTACTTGCATGCCTGACTCCCATCAATAGCCGGTTATCTTAACCGACTTGATGCAAGGCTGGCCCCTGCTCATGTTTTTTGGGGCGAAGAGGCCTGTGATATGATCCGCGCCTTACTGATTTGCGCGGATTCCCATGAGCAGTCCTGAACCGAAAACCCAGTCGACGCTGGCGATTTACTTCCGCCTCCTGACTTACGTACGGCCTTATGTGGGTCTGTTCATCCTGAGTATCGTCGGGTTCCTGATCTTCGCATCGACCCAGCCGATGCTCGCTTATATCCTCAAGTATTTCGTCGATGGCCTGGCGAATCCCGAGGCCAGCCTGTTCCCCGGCAACCCTTATCTGGGCAAGTTGCAGTTACTGGAAACCGTGCCGCTGATGATCGTGCTGATCGCGGCCTGGCAGGGCGTGGGTTCGTTCCTCGGCAACTTCTTCCTGGCACGGGTTTCCCTGGGCCTGGTCCACGACCTGCGCGTGGTGCTGTTCAACAAACTGTTGGAGTTGCCCAACCGCTTTTTTGACAAGAACAACTCCGGCCACCTGATTTCGCGCATTACCTTCAACGTCACCATGGTCACCGGTGCAGCCACCGATGCGATCAAGGTGGTTATCCGCGAAGGCATGACCGTGATTTTCCTGTTCTGCACCCTGGTGTGGATGAACTGGAAGCTGACCCTGGTGATGCTGGCGATCCTGCCGGTGATCGGCATGATGGTGAACAGCACCAGCCGTAAATTCCGCAAGCAAAGCAAGAAAATCCAGGTGTCCATGGGCGACGTGACCCATGTGGCCTCCGAGACGATCCACGGCTACCGTGTGGTCCGCAGCTTTGGCGGCGAGAAATATGAAAAGGTGCGCTTCGAGCAGGCGAGCCTGAGCAATACCGAGAAACAACTGGCGATGACCAAGACCGGCGCGGTGTACACGCCGATGCTGCAGTTGGTGACCTACAGTGCGATGGCCGTGGTCATGTTCCTGGTCCTGTATTTGCGTGGCGATGCCTCGCCCGGCGACCTGGTGGCCTACATCACCATGGCCGGCCTGTTGCCCAAGCCGATTCGCCAGCTGTCCGAAGTCAGCTCGACCATCCAAAAGGGCGTGGCGGGTGCCGAGAGTATTTTCGAGCAGTTGGATGAGCCGGTCGAAGTCGACCAGGGCGTGATCGAGCATGAACGTCTGGCTGGGCGCATTGAAGTGCGCAACCTCAGCTTCCAATACCCGGAAAGCGACAAGAAGGTGCTCAACGACATCAGCTTTATCGTCGAGCCTGGGCAAATGGTCGCGCTGGTGGGGCGTTCGGGCAGCGGCAAGTCGACCCTGGCGGGCTTGATCCCGCGCTTCTATCAGCACGAACAGGGGCAGATTCTGCTCGACGGCGTACGCGTGCAGGATTTCACCCTGCGCAACCTGCGCCGGCAAATTGCCCTGGTGACCCAGCAGGTCACCTTGTTCAATGACACCGTGACCAACAACATCGCCTATGGCGACCTGGCCGGAGCGCCCGCAGACGCGGTACACCATGCCGCTCGCGAAGCCTATGCCGACGAGTTCATCGTGAAGATGCCCCAGGGCTACGAAACCCTGGTGGGCGAGAATGGCGTGCTGCTGTCTGGCGGCCAGCGCCAGCGCATTGCGATTGCCCGGGCCTTGCTCAAGGATGCGCCGCTGCTGATTCTCGACGAGGCGACTTCGGCCCTGGACACCGAGTCCGAGCGCCATATCCAGGCGGCCCTGGACCATGTGGTGAAGAACCGCACGACCCTGGTGATTGCCCACCGCCTGAGCACCATCGAGAAAGCCGACCTGATCCTGGTGATGGACGACGGCCAGATTGTCGAGCGCGGCACCCATGTCGAGCTGCTGGCGAAGAACGGTTACTACGCCCGCTTGCACGCCAAGGAGTTCGAAGAAGGTGACCCTGTGGCGCCCTCCCACGTGACAGATGCCTATTGAGGCGCTATTGCAGCCAGGCTGGGATCGACCGCCAGGATTGAATCGGTCGATGCTTTTCCCTGTGCTAATATCGCGCCCCTGTTCATTTTGTATGTGGGTTGCTCCATGAAGTTGTCCATGCCGCGATTCGATCAAGCCCCTGTCTTGGTGGTCGGCGATGTCATGCTCGACCGTTACTGGCATGGCGGTACCTCACGGATTTCCCCTGAGGCACCGGTACCGGTAGTCAAGGTCGAGCAAATCGAAGACCGTCCAGGCGGCGCTGCCAACGTCGCCCTTAACATCGCTGCACTCGGCGCCCCGGCCTCCCTGGTCGGCGTGACCGGCGACGACGAAGCCGCCGACAGCCTGACCAACAGCCTGCGCGGCGCTGGCGTGCGTGCCCTGTTCCAGCGCATTGCCCACCAGCCGACCATCGTCAAGCTGCGGGTCATGAGCCGTCACCAGCAATTGCTGCGTATCGATTTTGAAGAACCCTTCGCCACCGACGCCCTGGCCCTCAGTGACCAGGTCGACACGTTGCTCGAAGGCATCAAGGTGCTGGTGCTGTCGGACTACGGCAAAGGCGCGTTGAAAAACCACCAGGTGCTGATCCAGGCCGCCAAGGCCCGGGGTATCCCGGTGCTGGCCGATCCCAAGGGCAAGGACTTCTCGGTCTACCGGGGCGCCAGCCTGATCACGCCGAACCTCAGCGAATTTGAAACCATCGTCGGCGGCTGCGCCGATGAGCACGACTTGGTGAGCAAAGGCGCACGCCTGATGGCCGACCTCGACCTCGGTGCCTTGCTGGTGACCCGTGGCGAACACGGCATGACCCTGCTGCGCCCCGGCCACCCGGCCATGCACCTGCCGGCGCGGGCGCGGGAAGTATTCGACGTCACCGGCGCCGGCGACACCGTTATTTCCACCCTGGCGGCGGCGATCGCAGCCGGTGAGGAATTGCCCCACGCGGTGGCCCTGGCCAACCTGGCGGCGAGCATTGTGGTGGGCAAACTGGGTACGGCATCCATCAGCGCCCCGGAACTGCGCCGTGCGATCCAGCGCGAGGAAGGCTCGGAGCGCGGCGTGTTGAGCCTTGAGCAATTGCTGCTGGCGATTGACGATGCCCGTGCCCATAACGAAAGCATCGTTTTCACCAACGGTTGCTTCGACATCCTGCACGCCGGCCATGTGACTTACCTGGAGCAGGCCCGCGCCCAGGGTGATCGCCTGATCGTGGCGATCAACGACGATGCTTCGGTCAGCCGCCTCAAAGGCCCTGGCCGGCCAATCAACAGTGTGGATCGGCGCATGGCGGTCCTGGCTGGGTTGGGCGCGGTGGACTGGGTGATCAGTTTCTCCGAGGGCACCCCGGAAAACCTGCTGGCCCAGGTCAAGCCGGACGTGTTGGTCAAGGGCGGCGACTACTCGGTCGACCAGGTGGTCGGCGCCGATATCGTCAACGCCTATGGCGGCAAGGTCAAAGTCCTGGGGTTGGTGGAAAACAGCTCGACCACCGCGATTGTCGAAAAAATTCGCCAAACCAACGATGCTGCTCAATAGGGTTTGCCGCTATGTCTGATGCTCTCGTACTGATTACCGGTGGTGCTGGCTTTATCGGTTCCAATCTGGTCGATGCACTGCTGGCCAAGGGCTACGCGGTGCGCGTGCTGGATAACCTGTCCACCGGCAAGCGCAGCAACCTGCCGCTGGACAACCCACGCCTGCAACTGCTCGAAGGCGATGTGGCCGATGCCGCACTGGTCGCTCGTGCAGCGGTAGGGGTTACGGCGGTAGTGCACCTGGCGGCAGTCGCTTCGGTGCAGGCGTCGGTGGATGACCCGGTCAGTACGCACCAGAGCAACTTCGTGGGTAGCCTCAATGTTTGCGAAGCCATGCGCCAGGCTGGGGTCAAGCGCGTGGTGTTTGCTTCCAGTGCGGCGGTGTATGGCAACAACGGCGAAGGCGACTCCATCGATGAGCAAACCGCCAAGGCACCGTTGACGCCATACGCTTCGGACAAGCTGGCCAGCGAGCACTATTTTGACTTCTACCGTCGCCAGCATGGCCTGGAGCCGGTGATTTTCCGCTTCTTCAACATCTTTGGGCCGCGCCAGGATCCTTCATCGCCGTATTCCGGGGTGATCAGCATCTTCAGCGAGCGCGCGCAAAAAGGCCTGCCGATTGCCGTATTCGGCGACGGTGAGCAAACCCGTGACTTCATGTACGTCGGGGATCTGGTAGCCGTGCTGGTGCAAGCCGTGGAAATGGCCGATGCGCCGCTGGGCGCGATCAATGTCGGCTGGAACCGCACCACCACCCTCAAGCAGTTGCTGCAGGCGCTGTCGCAAATCGTCGGCTCATTGCCGGCTGTCAGCTACACCGCGCCGCGCTCGGGGGATATCCGGCATTCCAGGGCCAACAACCAGCGCTTGGCGGCGAGCTTCACATTGCCTGAGCCGACGCCGCTGAAGGCCGGGCTGGAAAAACTACTCAACCAATAGATACCGCTCGCCACAGGCGGGGCTGCTTCAGCGACCCGCCTTCTTCGGCACCATCTTGCGCAAGATCTGCCTGGCCCGCCCGGTCAACTGGCTCAACTTCGATTCCTTCTCTGGCGCGCTCAGGCCCTGTTGCCTGAGCCAGTCCTTCCAGCGGATCCGCTCATCGCGCACCAGCCAGCCTTCCTGCTGGGCAAAACTCTCGGCCAGGTACAAGCCGCGTGTGCTCGCCGGGATCAGTTGATCCTTCTTCAGGGTATACAGCTCGGCGCACGGCTGGCCGTCCTTCAGGGGCATCAGGTACAGGTCCGGGCGCTGGCGGTCCAGGCGCGCCACCAGTTGATCGCCCTCCAGACGTTCGTCCACATGGAACAGGCTCAAGGACTTGGCTTCCTTGGGCACTTCCAGGCGCAGGTCATAGATCAATTGCAGGGAGGCCGTGGGCAGGTGCACATAGGCCCGGGGGCGTTCGATCAGTTGCATGCTGGCGCAGCGCACCGGGCGGGCGGCGCCGGACAGCGGTGACAGGCGAAACGGCAAGGCCTCACGGTAATGCAGCGCGCTGGAGTAGGGCGCCGGCAGCCAGGTGTCGTTGAAACGCCCGCCGAGCCAGCCTTCCGGGGTTTCCAGCAGGCATTCCTCGGCGATTTCCTGGATGGCCGTGTGCAACGGCAGGTTCAGTTCAGGGGCCGGTACGTAGCCGGAAATCAGCTTGAGCACCACATCGCCACGGTCCTGCCGGCGCTGGCGCACCAACACCCAGTAATCGCGGTTTTGCCAGTGCAGTGTCAGGCGCACCGATACGCCGAGGTTGGCCAGTTCCAGGGCGAAGCGTTCGGCATCCGCCACCTCCACCGGCTTGCGCCGCTGCAGAGTCTGGGCAAAGTTGAGCGGCATGCCCACGCTCTGGTAGCTCAGGCCTTCGGGGGTGGCTTCGACGTACAGCGGCAGTGTTTTAAAGTTACTGGGGTTTTTTCTTATGAGCGTTCGCGGCATGTCGGCTCCTTCTTGCGTCGGGGTCGGCCGCGTCGGCGGCATCAGGATTGGCGAATGATCTTGGCAGCGGTTGCCACGTTATGGGCAAGGTGCAGCGGGTTGATGGTCCCGACAATAGCACTGGCCACGCCCGTTTGCGCAAACAACAAGACGAAACTGGCATGAATTGGATCCACTCCAGGCTCAAGGCATGCATGGCCGCTGGCCAGGGCCTTTTTCACCAGGATGCCTTTGCCATGGGCGGCGGCGTAATCGATCACGGCTTTTTCGTTTTGCTCGTTCAGATTGTAGGTGACCATGGCGCAATCACCTTGTTCCAGAGCCTTCACGCCGCCTTCGACGGTTTTGCCGGAGAAGCCGAAGCCGCGAATTTTGCCCTCGGCCTTGAGCTGCGCCAGGGTCTGGTAGACCTCGCAGTCATTAAGGATATGCAAGTCATTGCCGTCGGAATGCACCAGCACCAGGTCGATGAAATCCGTTTCCAGGCGTTTCAGGCTGCGCTCCACGGACAACCGGGTATGGGCCGCGCTGAAGTCATGGTGGGACACGCCGTCGGCAAACTCTTCGCCGACCTTGCTGACAATCACCCAGTCCTGGCGCTGGCCGCGCAACAGCGGCCCCAGGCGCTCTTCGCTATGGCCGTAGGCCGGTGCGGTGTCGATCAGGTTGATCCCCAGCTCGCGCGCCTGGCGCAGCAACATCCGCGCTTCTTCATCATTGGGGATCTGAAAACCATTGGGGTACTTCACCCCCTGGTCGCGGCCCAGCTTCACGGTGCCCAGGCCCAGCGGCGATACCAGCAGGCCGGTGCTGCCCAGGGGGCGATGAAGGTCATGCAGGGTCGGCAGGCTCATGGCAACAATTGCTCCCAGGCGGGTTGGGCGATGGCTGGGCGTGGCAGTTCAGGCAGCGGCGTGCTTGGGGTTGGCTGGATGCCGTCACGTTCCAGGGCGCTGAGCACGCGGTCGGCGAAGTCCGGCGCCAGGGCCAGCTTGGTTGGCCAGCCCACCAACAGGCGGCCCTGTTCGGCGAGGAACGCGTTGTCTGGCCGGGTCAGGCCCGTTTGCAGGGGCTCGGCGCGATCCACCCGCAGGGTTGCCCACTGGGTCTGGCTCATGTCGATCCACGGCAGCAGGTGCGCCAGCTCCTTTTGCGCGGTGGCGATTTGCTCGGCGGGCGTGCGGTGCACGCCTTCGGTCTCGGCAATATCACCGCCCATGTACCACACCCAATGGCCATCGGCGGCCGGGTGCGTGGTGATGGTGATCCGTGGCTTGGTGCCGCCGCCCAGGCAGTGCGCGTACAGGGGTTTGAGGCCGGGGCCCTTGGCGATGATCATATGCAGCGGGCGCTTTTGCATGGCCGGCTGGCTCAGGCCCAGGGCCGTCAGCAGCTCGGCGGTGCCGCCGCCGGCACTCAGCACGATGCGCTGGGCGCGGATCGCCCGGCCATCGACTTTCAGGCCGACCAGGATGCCGCCTTCCAGCAGCGGCTCGATCTGTTGCCCGGCGAGCAGGCCATCGCCGGCCAGTTGCGCCAGGCGGTCGATCAGGCTCGGCACGTCCACCACCAGTTCGGCCAGGCGATAGACCTTGCCCTTGAAGCGGCGGTCTTGCAGGGCCGGCGGCAAATCGTCGCCCTTGACCTGGTCGACGCGGCCACGCACCGCCTTGCTGGCGAAGAAACTGGTGAGGTTGCCGGCCAGGGTGCCGGGCGACCACAGGTAATGGGCCTGGGACAGCAGGCGCACGCCCGTCAGGTCCAGCTCGCCGGTGCCCGCCAGCGCTTCACGCCAGCGTCGCGGCATGTCGGCAATGGCTTCGGAAGCGCCGGTCAGGGCACCGTGCAAGGCGTATTTCGCACCACCGTGAATGATCCCCTGGGACTTCACGCTCTGCCCGCCACCCAGGGTCGCGTTTTCCACCACAATCGTGGAAAACCCCTGGCTGCGCAGGCGCGCGTTGAGCCAGAGGCCGGCAACCCCGGCGCCGACAATCAGGACGTCGGTGGAAATAACGGATGGCATGGGGCGACCTCAGTGTTCAGAACAAGAGGCCAAGTATACAGACTCGACAGCGGGATCTTTGCCCAGGATCAACAACTGTAGAAGGTCAGTGGCCGGCTGTTTTCGAAAACAACTGAATCACCACCACGCCCAGCACGATCAAGCCCATCCCCAGCATCGCCGGCAGATCGAGCTTCTGCCCATAGATAAACAGCGCTGCGATGCTGACCATGACGATCCCCAGCCCCGCCCACACCGCGTAGGCCACGCCCACCGGTACGGTGCGCACCACCAGCGTGAGCATCCAGAACGCCACGCCGTAGCCGACGATAACCAGCAGCAGCGGGATTGGCGTGCTCCAGCCCTTGATCGCTTTCATGGAAACGGTGGCGATCACTTCCGAGCAAATGGCAATGGCCAGGTAGTAGTAGGCGGCGTTCATGGGGGTGTTCCTCGGAAATAGGGGCGCATAACAAGGCCGGCATTCTAGAGAATCCGTAGATGGGGTAAAGTCATTACCTATCCGAATTTAAGATGGGTTTAGCCAATGAGCGTGCAATGGAACCTGGAGCAGATGCGCCTGTTTGTCAGCGTCGCCGAGCAGCGCTCGTTTTCGGCGGTGGCACGGCACCAGCGCAAGGCGCAGTCGGCGGTGAGCAACGGCATTGCCTTGCTGGAGGCCGACCTGGGCGTGAGCCTGTTTGAGCGTAGTAGCGGTCGCCAGCCACGCCTGACCGAGGCCGGCACTGTGCTGCTGGAGGAGGCCCGGGAAGTGCTGCGCCAGTGTGAGCGCCTCAATGGCCGCGCCCTGTCGTTGATGCGCGGCGAAGAAGCACGGCTGCGCCTGGCCCAGGACGAAGCCATGCTCTATCAGCCGGTACTCGACAGCCTAGAGGCGCTGGCGGGGAAATTTCCCAGCCTGGAGGTGCAGTTGTCCAGCACGGCCCAGGGCGATGTCGCGCGCAAGCTGGTGGAGCGCAAGGCTGACCTGGGGTTGCTGTTTTACCACGACCAGATCCCCGAAGCCCTTGAGCGGCGGGTGGTTGGCAGTGTGGAGATGGTCACGGTGTGTGGCGTCGGGCATCCGCTGGCCAGGGAAGGTTTTGTCGATTGCCAGCGCCTGGCGCAGTTTCGCCAATTGCTGATGTCGACCCAGACCAGCGTCTACCCCGGCAGCGAGGCGGCCAGCCCGCAGGTGTGGCGCGCCGACAGCTTCTATGTGCTGGCCGAATGGCTGGCCCGTGGCCTGGGCTGGGCCTGGTTGCCCCGGCATGTGGTGCAATACCCGACCTATCACGGGCAGATGGTCGAGCTGGACAGCGAATGGACGCCGCCGGCCTTGGTGGTGGAACTGGTGTGGCGGCGCGATGAGCCCCTGGGTCCGGCCGCGCGCTTTCTGGCCGAACGTTTTACCGCGTGTTTGCAGGCGATCGGCTGAAAAAGCCGATAAACTCCGCCGCCATGAATAGAACTCTCTACAGCTGTCTGTTTTACCTGGCGCTGCCGTTGGTGGCCTTACGACTATGGCTACGTGCCCGCAAGGCGCCGGCCTACGCCAAGCGCGTCAGCGAGCGCTTTTCCTACGGTTTGCCGGTACTCAAACCCGGCGGGATCTGGGTGCACGCGGTGTCGGTGGGCGAGAGCATCGCCGCCGCACCGATGATCCGCGGCTTGCTGGAGCGTCATCCACAGCTGCCGATCACCGTCACCTGCATGACGCCCACCGGTTCCGAGCGGATCCAGGCACTGTTTGCCAACGAACCGCGCATCCAGCATTGCTACCTGCCCTACGATTTGCCGTGTGCCGCCAAGCGTTTCCTGGACCGGGTCCAGCCCAGGCTTGCGGTCATCATGGAAACCGAGCTGTGGCCCAACCATATTCACCAATGCGCCAAGCGCGGGATACCCGTAGCCCTGGCCAATGCGCGGCTGTCGGCACGTTCGGCCAAGGGTTACGGGCGTTTCGCCAAGCTGACCGCGCCGATGCTGGCAGACATGAGCCTGTTCGCGGTGCAGACCGCCACCGAGGCCGAGCGCTTTCGCAGCCTGGGCGCGCGCCCGGAAACGGTCGAAGTCACCGGCTCGATCAAGTTCGACCTGACCATCGACCCAGCGCTTTTGGCACGCGCCGCCGCGTTGCGTGAGCAGTGGCAGGCCAGCGAGCGCCCGGTATGGATCGCCGCCAGTACCCACGAGGGCGAAGATGAAGTGGTGCTGGCAGCCCACCGGCAGTTGCTCGCCAGCTACCCCAACGCGCTGTTGATCCTGGTGCCCCGTCATCCGGAGCGGTTCAACACGGTGCTGGAGCTGTGCCAACAGCAGGGTTTTGCCACGGTGCAGCGCTCCAGTGGGGCGCCGGTCGATGCCGACACCTCGGTATTGCTTGGCGACACCATGGGCGAGCTGCTGTTTCTCTACGCCTTGGCCGACAGCGCCTTTGTCGGCGGCAGCCTGGTGCCCAACGGCGGGCACAACCTGCTGGAGCCTGCGGCGCTGGCCAAGCCGGTGATCAGCGGCCCGCACCTGTTCAACTTCCTCGAAATCGCCGCAATGATGCGCGACGCCGGGGCGTTGCAGGAAGTGGATGATGCCGAAGGGTTGGCCGAGGTAGTGCGGCAACTGTTCGAACTGCCACAGGATGCGCACAAGCGGGCGCTGGCGGGGCTCAAAGTGATGCAGGCCAATCAGGGCGCGTTGAAGCGTTTGCTCGATGGCTTGGACAGACTGCTCAAACCCTGAACCAGCTCGGTCAAAAATGTAGGAGCTGGCTTGTCGGGTCGCCGCATCGCTGCGATAGCGGTAGGCCAGTCAGCACATCCTTACATGACCCACCGCCATCGCGGGCAAGCCCGCTCCCACAGTTGTCATGTGGTGGGTTTAGTTGCTGGGGCGGGCCTTCAGTTGTTCGGCCGCGGCCTTGGCCAGGTCCGGCGGCAGGAAATCCTTGTCCGGGTTGTAGTCAGCTTTCAGGTAGCGCGCCAGGTCCTGCAGATCCCCCGGGTTCAACGTTCCCGCCGCCTGTTTCAAGCGCAGGTTGTCGAGGATGTAGTCATAACGGCTGTTGTTGTAGTTGCGCACCGAGGTGTACAGCTGGCGCTGGGCGTCGAGCACGTCGACGATATTGCGCGTGCCCACCTGGTAACCGATTTCCGTGGCTTCCACTGCGCTCTGGTTGGAGATGATCGACTGGCGGCGTGCCTGCACCTGTTCTACATCGGTATTCACCGCGCGGTGCAGGTTACGGGTGTTTTCCACCACCTGGCGGCGCAGGCCTTCGCGTTGCTGTTCGGTCTGGCCCAGGCGCGAATAGGATTCGCGTACCTGGGAGCTGGTGAGGCCGCCGCTGTACAGCGGGATATTCAGGCGCAGGCCGATGGTGCGTTGCTCGACGTCGCCACGATAGGGCTGGCCGAAGGCGTTGGGGTTGCTGAAACCGAGGGCGTCGTTGTCACCTTTTTCGTATTGCGCCACCGCGTCCAGGGTCGGCGCGTGGCCGGCCTTGCGTTGCTTGAGGGTTTCTTCGGCGGCGGTGACCGCATAGTTGCTGGCCAGCAGGTTCAGGTTCTGGCGCCCGGCGGTGTCGACCCAGGCCTTGGCGTCGTTGGGTGCTGGCGGCAAAACGGGCAGGGTATGGACAATGCCCTGGATCGCGTTGTACTGGCGGTTGGTCAGGGTGATCAGCGCTTCAAACGCGTCATCCACCTGGCGCTGGGCGAGGATCCGGTTGGCCCGCGCCGTGTCGTAGCTGGCCTGGGATTGCAGCACGTCGGTCTTGTCCGACAGGCCCACGTCAAAACGCTCGTTGGACTGGTCCAGTTGGCGCTTGAAGGCGGCCTCTTCGGCCTTGGTGGAGGCCAGGTTGTCCTGGGCGCGTAGCACGGCGAAGTAGTTTTCCGCGCTTTGCAGGATCAGTTCCTGCTCGGTGGCCGACAGCTGCAGGGCAGCTTGTTCATTGACGGCTTCGGCAGCTTGCAACTGGAACCAGCGGTCGGCGCGGAACAGCGGCTGGCTCAGGGTTGCGCGCCAGGTATGGGCGTCGCGATTGGCGGTGGCCGACGGTGTGTCGATCTGGGTGCGCACGTTGTTCACGTCGGCACCGGCCGAGAGGTTGGGCAGCAGGCCGGCGCGGGCCTGGGGCACCACTTCTTTCTGCGCGCCGTACTGGGCGCGGGCGGCGGCCAGGTCGGCGTTGTTGTCCACCGCTTCCTGGTAGACGCTGACCAAGTCGGTTTTGGTCGACAAGGGCGCTTCTGCTGCCCAGACCATTCCATTGGTCGCACAAGACACGGCAAGAGCCAGTGAAAGTTTGCGCAGCATGAGGCGATCCCTAGATAAATATTACGGCGATAATTTAGCGCCCAAGGCTACGACGAGCAATCCATAGCGTCAAGGCGTTGAGACAGTAGGCGAGTGTAGTGGCCACACCCCCGCACAACAATCCTGTAATTGCGCCATTCATCACGCTGAATGCACCGCTATTGGCAATTTGCCTGCTCCATGGTCTAGACTGGCCGCGTTCTTGTCGGGGTGCCTTGCTATGAGGCTGAGATCGGTAAATACCGGATCCCGTTGAACCTGATCAGGTTAGCGCCTGCGTAGGGAACAAGATTTCTCGTCACCCGGCGAGTCCTCTTGTGCTTCGTCCGGGATGTTGTTCGACAATCGAACAGCCCTCGTGCGCCAAGCACAGCACTGCTTCCAGTGCGTCCGTCCGTCACAGGTTCGCTCCGACAAAAATCCACTGCCTGGATGTGTCTGGAGAGCCCGTGATGAGTACAAAACTAAAAAACACCGTGCATTTGAGTGAGTCGGCCAAGGTTGACTCGGGATCCGTGCAGCCGTTTACCCGCTCGCAAAAAGTCTATGTGCAGGGCACTCGCCCGGATATCCGCGTGCCGATGCGCGAAATCAGCCTGGACGTGACCCCCACCGATTTCGGCGGCGAGATCAATGCGCCCGTGGTGGTCTACGACACTTCCGGCCCGTACACCGACCCCAACGTGATCATTGACGTGCGCAAAGGCCTGGGCGATGTGCGCTCGCCGTGGATTGAATCCCGTGGCGACACCGAGCGCCTGCCGGGCCTGAGTTCGCACTTCGGCCAACAGCGCCTGAGCGACGCCGAGCTGACCGCCCTGCGTTTTGCCCATGTGAAAAACCCGCGCCGCGCCAAGGCCGGGGCCAACGTCACGCAGATGCACTACGCACGCCAGGGCATCATTACCGCCGAGATGGAATACGTCGCCATCCGCGAAAACATGAAGCTTGAAGAAGCCCGTGCCAGTGGCCTGCTCGACCAGCAACACGCCGGGCACAGCTTCGGGGCCAGCGTGCCGAAAATCATCACCCCGGAATTTGTACGCGAAGAAATCGCCCGCGGCCGCGCCATCATCCCGGCCAACATCAACCACACCGAACTGGAGCCGATGATCATCGGCCGTAACTTCCTGGTGAAGATCAACGGCAACATCGGCAACAGCGCCCTGGGTTCGTCCATCGAAGAAGAAGTGGCGAAACTGACCTGGGGCATTCGCTGGGGCTCGGACACGGTGATGGACCTGTCCACCGGCAAGCACATCCACGAAACCCGCGAGTGGATCATCCGCAACTCGCCGGTGCCGATCGGCACCGTGCCGATCTACCAGGCCCTGGAAAAAGTCGGCGGTGCCGCCGAAGACCTGACCTGGGAACTGTTCCGCGACACCTTGATCGAGCAGGCCGAGCAGGGCGTCGATTACTTCACCATCCACGCCGGTGTGTTGCTGCGCTATGTACCGCTGACCGCCAAGCGCGTCACCGGCATCGTGTCCCGTGGCGGCTCAATCATGGCCAAGTGGTGCCTGGCGCACCACAAAGAGAACTTTACCTACACGCATTTCGACGAAATCTGCGAAATCATGAAGGCCTATGACGTCAGCTTCTCCCTCGGCGATGGCCTGCGCCCGGGCTCGATTGCCGACGCCAACGATGCGGCGCAGTTCGGTGAGTTGGAAACCCTCGGCGAGCTGACCAAGATCGCCTGGAAGCACGACGTGCAAACCATGATCGAAGGCCCCGGCCACGTGCCGATGCAGTTGATCAAGGAGAACATGGACAAGCAGCTGGAGTGCTGCGACGAAGCGCCGTTCTACACCCTGGGCCCGCTGACCACCGATATCGCGCCCGGCTACGACCACATCACCTCGGGCATCGGCGCGGCGATGATCGGCTGGTTCGGTTGCGCCATGCTTTGCTACGTCACGCCCAAGGAGCACCTGGGCTTGCCGAACAAGGATGACGTGAAGACCGGGATCATTACCTACAAGATTGCGGCCCACGCGGCGGATTTGGCCAAGGGCCATCCCGGTGCGCAGATCCGCGACAACGCGTTGAGCAAGGCACGGTTCGAGTTCCGCTGGGAAGACCAGTTCAACCTCGGCCTGGACCCGGACACCGCGCGCTCCTATCACGACGAAACCCTGCCCAAGGATTCGGCCAAGGTCGCGCACTTTTGCTCGATGTGCGGGCCGAAATTCTGCTCGATGAAAATCACCCAGGAAGTGCGCGAATACGCGGCCAACCAGCGCATCGAGGCGGTGGACGTGGATGTGGCCAAGGGCCTGGCCGAGCAGGCGCAGCGGTTCAAGCAGGAAGGCAGTCAGCTCTACAAAAAGGTCTGACTTGGGATTGGAGGTGCTTCTACTGGCCTCATCGCGGGCAAGCTCGTTCCCACATTTTTGAATGTGTGGGAGCGGGCTTGCCCGCGATAGCAATCTCTCCAATAACAAATGTCCCTCTGAGATGACCCCCTTGAGCATTCAACCGAGTACCTACTCTCCCGACATTGCAGTCCCAATAGACAAACGTGTCTTCGGCGCCCGCGATCTGTTTTCCCTGTGGTTCTCCCTCGGCATCGGCCTGATGGTCCTGCAAACCGGTGCACTGTTGGCGCCGGGGCTTGGCCTGTCGGGGGCGTTGCTGGCCATCTTCCTCGGGACCCTGGTGGGCGTGCTGTTACTGGCCGCCGTCGGGGTGATCGGCAGTGACACCGGCCTGTCGTCCATGGCCGCCCTCAAGCTCAGCCTGGGTGCCAAAGGCGCCAGCCTGCCGGCGCTGTTGAACTTGTTGCAACTGATCGGTTGGGGCTCGTTCGAGATCATCGTCATGCGCGATGCCGCCAGCCTGCTGGGCACCCGCGCCTTCAGTGCAGGCAGCCTGTTGGCCAGCCCGTTGCTCTGGACCGTGTTCTTCGGCGGCCTCGCCACTTTGCTCGCAATCAGCGGCCCGTTGACCTTTGTGCGAAAGATCCTGCGCAAATGGGGAATCTGGCTGCTGCTGGCAGCGTGCCTGTGGCTGACCTGGAACCTGTTCGCCAAGGCTGACCTGGCCGCGCTGTGGGCCCAGGCTGGCGACGGTTCGCTGCCGTTTGCCGTCGGGTTTGATATCGCCATTGCCATGCCGTTGTCCTGGCTGCCGCTGATTGCCGATTACTCACGTTTCGGCCAGCGCGCCACCCGTGTGTTCGGCGGCACGGCCCTGGGCTTTTTTATCGGCAATTTCTGGCTGATGAGCCTGGGCGTGGCCTACACCCTGGCGTTCGCGCCCAGTGGTGAAGTCAATGCGCTGTTGTTGGCGTTGGCCGGGGCAGGCCTGGGGATTCCGCTGCTGCTGATTGTGTTGGATGAGTCAGAAAACGCCTTCGCCGACATCCACTCGGCGGCGGTGTCCAGCGGCATGCTGTTGCGCCTGAAAGTCGAGCACCTGGCGCTGGCGATTGGGCTGGTGTGCACGCTGATCGCCTGCTTTGCGCCCTTGGCCCAGTATCAGAACTTCCTGCTGTTGATCGGCTCGGTATTCGCGCCGCTGTTTGGTGTGGTGCTGGTAGACCACTTCATCCTGCGCCGGCGTGGCCAGGCGCTGGTTGCAAGCCTGCGTTGGCCGGCGCTGCTGGCTTGGTTGGGGGGCATCAGTACCTATCACCTGCTGGCCAATCTGTACCCGGATGTTGGCGCGACCCTGCCGGCACTGGTGCTGGCAGGGCTGCTGCAATTTATCCTCGGGCGCGCCTTCAGCGGCGCACGGGCACCAGCTCAGGCTTGATGATGCCGTCGAGGCGAGCGTAAGGAATCTGCAACTCGACGTGGCCCATGGCGTAGGGCGCGATGGTGGCGGTAGGGTACTTGAGTACTACCGCGCCGTAGGTCAGCGCCACGTTCGGGGTTTTCTGGAAGGGCCAGCTTTTCACGTAGTCCGGCTCCAGGCTCAGGCGGGTGCTGATCAGCCAGCTGTTGTGGGCCACCTGGGCGGCTTTCCAGAACGCGTCTTCCTTGCCGGGGCGCAGCATGTCCGCCAGGGTCAGGTTTTTTTGCTGCTGGCGCGAGTAGTTGATGAAGCCGCGGCCAGGTTCGCCATGGGCGCCGCCGGTGTCCAGGTAGCTGGACAGTTCGATGATCACCAAGCCGTCATGCTGCTCCCGTACCTTGGCCTGCAAGTACATGCTGTTGCGCGGGCCGGACTCGCGCAGGAATTTTTCCCGATAGGCGTTCAGTGTCGCTGGCAATGGGGCGCCGGGCGTGGTGCGGGTCATTTCCAGCAGGCGTTGCTCGATCAGCGCATCGAGCTTGGGCTCGTTGGCGAAATGCACGGTATCGATGTTCACCAGTGGGCAGTCGGCGGTGGTGCAGCCGGGTTGCACCACCTCGGAGGCATCGCGGGTGGCTTCCAGCGGTGCACGGTAGCTGGATTGGAACAGGCTCTGGCAAGCGCCGAGGGTCAAGGCAATACAGGCCACGGAGGCGACTTTTAACAGCGACATGGGCGTCCTTCATAAAGCGGAGAAGAGCGAAAGAGATGGGGCTTGGACTATCGGCATCCCAGTCAGTTCGCCACTAAGCTGATTACAGTGAGTTTGACCGCCGCCGCCCGTCCCGGCAACTGCAAAGGGGCTGCACCGAGGCACGCGGGCGCTGTAGGATGGCGCGATGCTCAGACACACACCGTATTAAACGAGGGTTGATATGACCGACAGTGCGAAATCGACGCCGAACAAAATTGAAATCGTTCAGCGCGACAATGCCTACCAGGGCTTCTACAAGCTCGATCGTGTACAGCTGCGCCACGAGCTGTTCGATGGTGGCATGAGCCCGGTGATCAATCGTGAAGTCTTTGTGCGCCACGATGCCGTGTGTGTACTGCCCTACGACCCGCAGCGCGATGAAGTGGTGTTGATCGAACAGTTTCGCGTGGGCGCCATGGGGCGCACCGACAACCCCTGGCTGGTGGAGATGGTTGCCGGCCTGATCGACAAGGACGAGCAACCGGAGGAGGTTGCGCACCGCGAAGCCGAGGAGGAAGCTGGGCTGACCTTCTCGGCGCTGTGGCCGATTACCAAATATTTCCCCTCGCCGGGTGGCAGCACCGAATTCGTCCACCTGTTCCTGGGGCGTTGCGACAGTACCGGTGCCGGCGGTATCCACGGCCTGGCCGAAGAAGCAGAAGATATCCGCGTCACCACCTGGGCATTTGAAGATGCCCTGCAAGCGGTGCGCGACGGTAAGATTTCCAACGCAGCCAGCATTATCGCCCTGCAATGGCTTGCGCTTAATCGCGCGGAAGTGAGGGGGCTATGGCAGTAAAGACACGGGAACGCTACCGGGTCGACCTGATCGGCTTGCAAGCCGCTTGCGAGGCTAACTATGCGCGGCTGATGCGCCTGCTGCCAGACATGCGCCGCACGCCGCAAGCGCGGCGCATTGCCGTGACCCACGGCGACCAGATGCTCGGCGTGCTGAACCTGGAAGTCATCCTCACCTGCCCGTACACCAGCACCCTGCGCGTGCGCCAGGAGCACAGCCTGCCATGGCTGCCGGTGCCGCAGCTGGAAGTGCAGGTGTATCACGATGCGCGGATGGCCGAAGTGGTCAGCGCCGAACATGCGCGGCGCTTTCGCAGCATCTATCCTTACCCCAATGTGTTCATGCACCAGCCCGATGAGAAAGCACAGCTCAATGTGTTCCTCGGTGAATGGTTGAGTCATTGCCTGGCCTTGGGCCATGAGTTTGAAGTCGTGCGCTAGAGGTGAACTGCGTACGCTTCACGGGTTTCCTCTTTGTGTCCTGCCCCAGCATAATTGCGCCCATTGTCCATTTTTGTGATCGCCCTGGGAGAACGCCTTGCCGAGCGTATCCACCGTGAACCCTGATGCGCCGGCGTTGCTGGTGCAACTGTCCGACAGCCACCTGTTTGCCGAGGCCGACGGCACGCTGCTGGGCATGAACACCCGCGACAGCCTGCAACGGGTGATCGAGCTGGTTCGGGCCCAGCAACCGCAGATTGATTTGCTGTTGGCCACCGGTGACTTGTCCCAGGACGGTACGCTTGCGTCGTACCAGCAGTTTCGCGACCTGAGCCAGCAGCTTGGCGTCCCGGCGCGCTGGATTCCGGGC
The DNA here is from genome assembly GCF_012985525.1 of Pseudomonas sp. WS 5059. NCBI lineage: Bacteria > Pseudomonadati > Pseudomonadota > Gammaproteobacteria > Pseudomonadales > Pseudomonadaceae > Pseudomonas > Pseudomonas sp. WS 5059. The sequence continues at coordinate 402,976 of NZ_JAAQWO010000004.1, forward strand.
AACCACGATGAGCCGCAGGTCATGGCCCAGGCGACCATGGGCAGCGCACTGCTGGAACCGGTGGTGGATGTGGGCAACTGGCGGGTGATTTTGCTGGACTCCGCCGTGCCGGGCTCGGTGCCGGGTTATCTGGCCGAGCCGCAACTGCAATTGCTGGCGCAAGCCTTGAGTGAAGCACCGGGCCGCCATCACCTAGTGTGCTTCCATCATCACCCCGTGCCTATCGGTTGTGCCTGGATGGAGCCGATTGGCCTGCGCAACCCCGAGGCGCTGTTCGCCGTGCTCGATCGCTTCCCCCAGGTGCGGGCGGTGCTGTGGGGGCATGTGCACCAGGAAATCGACCGGGAACGCCATGGCGTGCGCTTGCTGGCGTCGCCGTCGACCTGCATCCAGTTCGCCCCCGGCAGTGAGGATTTCAAGGTCAGTGAAGAGGCGCCAGGCTATCGTTGGCTGCGTCTGCATCCGGATGGACGGCTGGACACTGGGGTAGAGCGGGTCAAAGACTTCACCTTTACCGTGGATTACGGCAGTAACGGCTACTAAACCTGCAAACACACATCAAAATGTAGGAGCGGGCTTGCCCGCGATTGCGGTGGGTCAGCCAACAAATCTATCACTGATATAGCGCCATCGCGGGCAAGCCCGCTCCCACACCCCTGGCAGACCGCGTTCGGCAGTAACCCTGCTCACACTGCGTCATTCCCTGTAAACTGCGCCCCTTTGGCCGATAACGCACGGAGAGCCCGGCATGTCCGCTTCGATCTTGTATATCCACGGTTTCAACAGCGCGCCAGCCTCGACCAAGGCCAGCTTGCTGATGGGCGTGATGGACAGTCTCGGTCTGGCCGACCAACTGCGGGTGCCGGCCTTGCATCACCACCCGCGCCAGGCGATTGCCCAGCTGGAGCAGGCGATCGGCGAGCTGGGGCGGCCGCTGCTGGTCGGCAGCTCACTCGGCGGCTACTATGCAACCCATCTTGCCGAACGCCATGGCCTCAAGGCGCTGCTGGTCAACCCGGCGGTCAGCCCCCATCGCATGTTCGACGGTTACCTGGGCACCCAGAAGAACCTCTATACCGATGAAACCTGGGAACTGACCCACGATCACGTCGCGGCCCTGGCTGAGCTTGAGGTTGCAGCGCCCCAGGATGCCCAGCGCTATCAGGTGTGGTTGCAGACCGGGGACGAAACACTGGATTATCGCCTCGCCGAGCAGTATTACCGGGCCTGTGCCTTGCGTATCCAGGCTGGCGGCGACCACGGTTACCAGGGTTTTGGCCGACAGTTGCCGGCGTTGTTGAGTTTTGCCGGCATTGGCGCAGATCAGTACCAATCCTTCGATTTCACCGCATTGTGAAACCGCAGGTTACTTTTTAATCGAACGACTCACGACGAGACCCCATGGCCACTCCCAGCGCTAGCTCTTATAACGCCGACGCCATCGAAGTCCTCTCGGGCCTCGACCCGGTGCGCAAACGCCCCGGCATGTACACCGACACCAGTCGGCCGAACCACCTTGCCCAGGAAGTCATCGACAACAGCGTCGACGAAGCCTTGGCCGGGCACGCCAAGTCGGTCCAGGTCATTTTGCACGCCGACCACTCCCTGGAAGTGTCCGACGACGGGCGCGGTATGCCGGTGGACATTCACCCCGAGGAAGGGGTTTCGGGTGTCGAGCTGATCCTCACCAAGCTCCATGCCGGCGGCAAGTTCTCCAACAAGAACTACCAGTTCTCCGGTGGCTTGCACGGTGTTGGTATTTCCGTGGTCAACGCCTTGTCCACGCAGGTGCGGGTCAAGGTCAAGCGCGACGGCAACGAATACCAGATGACCTTCGCCGATGGCTACAAGGCCACCGAGCTGGAAGTGGTCGGCACCGTCGGCAAGCGCAACACCGGGACCAGCGTGTACTTTGCGCCGGATCCGAAATACTTCGATTCCCCGAAATTTTCCATCAGCCGCCTCAAGCACGTACTCAAGGCCAAGGCCGTGTTGTGCCCGGGCTTGCTGGTCAGTTTTGAAGACAAAGGCACCGGCGAAAAGGTCGAGTGGCACTACGAAGACGGCCTGCGCTCCTACCTCGAAGACTCGGTCAGCGACTTCGAACGCCTGCCCAACGAGCCGTTCTGCGGCAGCCTGGCCGGTAACAAGGAGGCGGTGGACTGGGCCTTGCTGTGGTTGCCCGAGGGTGGCGACAGCGTTCAGGAAAGCTACGTCAACCTGATCCCCACCGCCCAGGGCGGTACCCACGTCAACGGTCTGCGCCAGGGCCTGCTGGATGCGATGCGTGAATTCTGCGAATACCGCAGCCTGCTGCCGCGCGGCGTGAAGCTGGCGCCGGAAGACGTCTGGGAGCGCATCGCCTTTGTGCTGTCGATGAAGATGCAGGAGCCGCAATTCTCCGGCCAGACCAAGGAACGCCTGTCGTCCCGCGAGGCCGCGGCGTTTGTCTCGGGTGTGGTCAAGGACGCGTTCAGCCTGTGGCTCAACGAACATCCGGAGCTGGGCCTGGCCCTGGCGGAACTGGCGATCAACAACGCCGGCCGTCGCCTCAAGGCCAGCAAAAAGGTCGAGCGCAAGCGCATCACCCAGGGCCCGGCATTGCCCGGCAAGCTGGCGGACTGCGCCGGCCAGGACCCGATGCGCTCCGAACTGTTCCTGGTGGAGGGTGATTCCGCCGGCGGTTCGGCCAAGCAGGCACGGGACAAGGAGTTCCAGGCGATCCTGCCGCTGCGCGGCAAGATCCTCAATACCTGGGAAGTCGATGGCAGCGAAGTGCTGGCCAGCCAGGAAGTGCACAACATCGCCGTGGCCATTGGCGTCGATCCAGGCGCCGAGGACATGAGCCAGCTGCGCTACGGCAAAATCTGCATCCTCGCCGACGCCGACTCCGACGGCTTGCACATCGCAACCTTGCTCTGTGCCTTGTTCGTCCAGCATTTCCGCCCGCTGGTGGATGCCGGTCACGTCTACGTGGCGATGCCGCCGCTGTACCGCATCGACCTGGGCAAAGAGATTTTCTACGCCCTGGACGAAGCCGAGCGCGACGGCATCCTCGACCGCCTGGTAGCCGAGAAGAAGCGCGGCAAACCGCAGGTCACCCGATTCAAGGGCCTGGGTGAAATGAACCCGCCGCAACTGCGCGAAACCACCATGGACCCGAATACTCGGCGCCTGGTGCAGTTGACCCTGGACGACTACGCCGCCACCTCGGAAATGATGGACATGTTGCTGGCCAAGAAACGCGCCGGCGACCGCAAGGCCTGGCTGGAGTCCAAAGGCAACCTGGCCGAGGTATTGGGCTGATGCGCAGCGGTTTCGCCCTGGCGATACTGTTGTTGAGCGGGTTGGCAGCTACCCAGGCAGTTGCCCAGCCTGCGGTCGAGCTCAAGTTGCTGTCCGAACACCCGGTAGACGGCATGCGCGGCGGCAACCTGTCGGGCCTGGCGTTGTGTGGCAAGGAGTTGTGGACGGTCTCTGACCGCGACGACGACCAGATCTACCGCCTCGACACCCGCGCCGACACCTGGCAGGCCGAGACGGTAAAGCTCGACGTGCCACCAGTGCCCGAGTCGGGCCTGCCGTGGGGCTTGCGCGCGCGCACCACGGCAGCGTCGGTGATACGCGGCGGCGACCTGGATTTTGAAGGCATCAGCTGTGACGCCGCAGGTAATCGCTACATCGTCAGCGAAGCCCATGCGGCAGTGCTGCAGGTGCCGGCAAGCGGTGATCCAGAGTGGCTGAAAATTGCCCCTGGCATGGTTCGCGAAGCGCGGGCCAGTGGCTTGCTGCTGCACTTCAATGCGTTGTTTGAAGGCCTGGCGATCAACCCCGAGGGCAATCAGATCTGGCTGGCGGCCGAGCGCGAGCGGCGTGGGCTGATCTCGATCAAGCGCGGGCAAAGCGTTTGGGATTGTGATGGCCCATGCGTACTGTTGAGCGAAGCCGGCCAGGAAATGCAGCCGGCGCAGTTTCCGGGGGCCAGGGCGGTGTCCAAGGATTTTGCCGACCTGGCGCTGTTCAACGGCAAGCTGTTTACCCTGGAGCGCAACGCGTTCCAGATCTGCCGGCGCGACAGCGTGACGGCCAAGGTCGAGTTGTGCTGGTCGTACGCCGATGAGGCCCTGCTGCCAAATCGGCGCTACCCCCAGAGTTACGGGCTGGCGGAAGCGCTGCTGATTGACGCTGACGGTGCCTGGGTTGGCATCGACAATAATTTCGGCGCCCGGGCCGATGGTGAAAAACGCCCGATGGTCTATCGTTTTGCCGCCCCGGCCGGTGGCTGGAGCGCCCAGCCGTGAGCACGCAACCGCCCGGCAAGCGCGCTGGACGCCTATTGATGTTCGTGGCCTGGGGCGCGGGGCTGTTTTTGGCAACACGGTTTTTTGGGCAATGGGAGGCGCGGCAGGAAAACCCCAACGCCGTGGTCACCTCGCAGCAACACGCGGGTTATATAGAAGTGAAACTGGTCGGCAACGGCCAGGGGCATTTTGTCGCCACTGGCCAGATCAACGGCCAGCCGGTGGATTTCATGCTCGACACCGGTGCCACCGATGTGGCGGTGCCGGCCGAGTTGGCCGAGCGCCTGGGGCTCAAGCGCGGTTTGCCGGTGACCTTGAGCACCGCCAACGGCCGTAGCCAGGGCTATCGCACCCACCTCGACCGCCTGCAGTTGGGCGATATCGTCCTGCAGGACGTACGCGCCCTGGTGGCGCCGGGCCTGGGTGGCGAGCAAGTGCTGTTGGGCATGAGCGCATTGAAACAACTTGAATTTACCCAGCGTGGCGGCACCTTGCTGCTGCGCCAGACCAGACAATGATGAGGCCCGCATGAGTGACATCCTTGCAGACAGCTTAGACGGCGTAGAACGCCGGTCGCTGGCTGACTTCACCGAAAATGCCTACCTCAACTACTCCATGTACGTGATCATGGACCGTGCCTTGCCGCATATCGGCGACGGCCTGAAACCGGTACAGCGGCGCATTATCTACGCCATGAGTGAGTTGGGCCTGGACGCGGACTCCAAGCACAAGAAGTCGGCGCGTACCGTCGGTGACGTGCTCGGCAAGTTCCACCCCCACGGCGACTCGGCGTGCTATGAAGCCATGGTGCTGATGGCCCAGCCGTTCAGCTACCGCTACACCCTGGTCGATGGCCAGGGCAACTGGGGTGCGCCGGATGATCCCAAGTCGTTCGCCGCCATGCGTTACACCGAGGCGCGGCTGTCGCGTTACTCCGAAGTGCTGCTCAGCGAGCTGGGCCAGGGCACGGCAGACTGGGGCCCGAACTTCGACGGCACCCTCGACGAGCCTCTGGTCTTGCCGGCGCGCCTGCCCAATATCCTGCTTAACGGCACCACCGGCATCGCCGTGGGCATGGCCACCGACGTTCCGCCGCACAACCTGCGTGAAGTCGCCAGCGCCTGCGTGCGCCTGCTCGATGAGCCCAAGGCCACGGTCGAGCAGCTGTGCGAGCATATCCAGGGTCCGGACTACCCGACCGAAGCGGAAATCATCACGCCGCGTGCCGACCTGCTGAAAATGTACGAGACCGGCAAGGGCTCGGTGCGCATGCGCGCGGTGTACCACGTCGAAGATGGCGACATCATCGTCACCGCCTTGCCGCACCAGGTCTCCGGCGCCAAGGTGCTGGAACAGATTGCCGCGCTGATGCAGGCCAAGCCGTCGAAGCTGCCGCAAGTCGCGGACTTGCGTGACGAGTCCGACCACGAGAACCCTTGCCGCATCGTGATCATCCCGACCAATAGCCGGGTCGATCACGAAGTGCTGATGCAGCATCTGTTTGCCAGCACCGAACTGGAGTCCAGCTACCGGGTCAACGTCAACATCATCGGCCTGGACGGCAAGCCGCAGCTGAAAAACCTGCGCAACCTGCTGGTGGAGTGGCTGGAGTTCCGGGTCAATACCGTGCGCCGCCGCCTGCAGTTCCGCCTGGACAAGGTCGAGCGCCGCCTGCATCTGTTGGACGGCTTGCTGATTGCCTACCTCAACCTGGATGAAGTGATCCACATCATCCGCACCGCCGAGCACCCGAAGGCCGAGTTGATCGCGCGTTTCGAACTGAGCGAGATCCAGGCCGACTACATCCTCGATACCCGTCTGCGTCAGTTGGCGCGCCTGGAAGAGATGAAGCTGCGCGACGAGCAGGACGCGTTGCTCAAGGAACAAGCCAAGCTGCAAGCGCTGCTGGGTAGCGAAGCCAAGCTCAAGAAGCTGGTGCGCAGCGAACTGATCAAAGATGCCGAAACCTATGGCGACGACCGCCGCTCGCCGATTGTCGAGCGCGCCGAAGCCAAGGCCCTGACTGAAACCGAGCTGTTGCCCAACGAGAAAATTACCGTCGTTCTGTCGGAAAAGGGTTGGGTTCGTTCTGCCAAGGGGCATGATATTGATGCCACTGGCTTGTCGTACAAGGCGGGCGATGGGTTCAAGACCGCCGCAGCCGGGCGTTCCAACCAGTTTGCCGTGTTTATCGACTCCACCGGGCGCAGTTATTCGGTACCGGCCCATACTTTGCCGTCTGCACGGGGCCAGGGCGAACCGCTGACCGGCCGCCTGACGCCGCCGCCAGGGGCAAGTTTTGAATGTGTATTGCTGCCCGATGATGACTCGCTGTACGTGATCGCCTCCGACGCCGGCTACGGTTTTGTGGTCAAGGGTGAGGACTTGCAGGCCAAGAACAAGGCGGGCAAGGCCCTGCTGAGCCTGCCGAACAACGCCAAGGTGATCCTGCCGCGCCCGGTCGAGGACCGCGAGGGCAATTGGCTGGCATCGGTGACCACCGAAGGGCGCTTGCTGGTGTTCAAGATCAGCGACCTGCCGCAACTGGGCAAGGGCAAGGGCAACAAGATCATTGGTATCCCAGGGGAGCGGGTGGCCAGTCGCGAAGAGTACGTGACCGACATCGCGGTGATCCCGGAAGGCTCGACCCTGGTGCTGCAGGCCGGTAAACGCACGTTGTCCCTGCGTCCTGACGACCTTGAGCACTACAAGGGCGAACGTGGACGCCGCGGGAACAAATTGCCCCGTGGCTTCCAGCGGGTAGATGCATTGCTGGTAGAAACACCCGCTTAAAGCGATATAGAGCGCCCGATCTACGATTTAACGCGTAGATCGGCGCTTTCGCGCTGGAGTCATGGCGCATATTCACGGATGATATGGCCTTTCCAGCGCCGGCGTGGCTGAGCGCGTATAGGTTATTTTTAGTATTACATTGTGGTTTGCCTTGTGGCAGCCACCTGGATGGGATGATGACTGCTCCACGCCTTCCTTTATTTTTGATGCTCGCCGGCCTTTTGGGGTTGGCGGGTTGCACTACGCACCAACCGGTGTCGCTGTACCAGCTGGATAGCGGAAATCCGGCGCAGCCAGCGCAAAGTGCTGGCATGGCGGTCTTGCTCGGGCCGGTAGTGGTTGCCGATTACCTGCAACGTGAAACCCTGCTGCAACGCCAGGACGATGGCAGCCTGCAAGGCTCCGTCGACGGCCGTTGGGCCGGTAGCCTGTCGTCGGATATCAACCAGTTGATGTTGCGCCAGGTGGCTGGCCACTTGGACAGCCAGCGTGTGGTGCTGTCGCCGGCGCCTACAAGCTTCTCCCCCGATGTGCAGGTATTGCTGACCATCACGCGCCTGGACTCCGGGGCTTCCCAGCCGGCGATCCTTGACGCGCAATGGCGCCTGATCGACCGCCGCGGCCAGGTGCGGGACAACCGCATCGTGCATCTGCAGGAGCAACATGCCGGCAGCACCGCTTCACAGGTCCAGGCCCAGGGTGTGTTGTTGCAGCGTTTGGCTGAGCAGTTGTCGGTAGCCCTCAAGCCGCTGGCCAACCAGCCACCGATTGCCGAAGCCCCACGCAAACAGGCCCCGGCCCCGGCCAAGCCGGCAGCTCCGGAAAAGCCAAAGATCCCGATGGCTTCGCCGATTCGTACGGATATGGAAGTGTTCAGGTTCTGACCTGGATCGCAGCCAAATAAAAGGCCCGCTGAGTAAGCGGGCCTTTTTGTTTGGTGCAGATCAAATGTGGGAGCGGGCCCGCAGTGTTGTTTAGGGCTTGTTCCGAGTCTCATGCATCCGCGCCAGCTGGCGCTCCAGCATCGACGGGTAAGGCTCCATCAAACGCTCTACACAGCACGCGCCTTCAGGGCTGGCAATCGGGCGGATACGCGCGCGTTGGCGGATCAAGGCGTCGTCGCTGATCTTGCGCTCCACCAGCAGCAGGTTGCGGCTGTGTTGCGACAAGGCCAGGGCATCCTGGGCGTTTTCGGTCAGCAACAGGTCGATCTGGCTCATGCCATATAGATCGTCGCCCAAGGTCAGGCCCAGTTGCAGTTGCAGGGTGATGCCGCTGTCAGCGACTTCGATCTGCAAGGCATGGCCCAGGGCGCGCAGCAGCTCACCGCAGCAGATGGCGTTGGTCAAATAATCTTCGCCGCTGTCTTCGCTGTGGAACAGCATCAGCGTGCTGCCATCGTTGAGGGTGTGCAGCTCGCTCTGGTACAGCGACGCCGCCTGGTCAAGGCAGTCGCGGTAGCGTTCCAGCAACTCGGTCAGGCGTGCCCGTGGCAGGCGGCGCAATTGTTCCTGGGCGCCCAGTTGCACGGCCAATACCGCGCTGTGCTGGGGCTGGCTGTTCGCAGGTTTGGGCGCGACCACCGGGCTTGGTGCCGACTCGTCACGCAGGTCGGCAAACGGGTCGTCTTCGTCCAGGCTGTCTTCGTCGGCCTTGATGAGGGTGCGCGGTAGCGGCTTGAGGCCTGCCACCGGCGCCGATTCGTCGAAGCTCGGGTCGCGCAGGTTGCGCACTTCGAACTCGGGCTCGTCGTCATAGTCGGTGTCGTCGAACTCTGGCTCAGACTCCGGCTTGGCTTCGGGTACGACCGGCTCCGGGGCAAAGCTGGTGTGCAACTGGCGGGCAAGGTCGCCGATCTCATCCTGGCGGTCGGTGGCCGGAGTGTGTTCGTCGATGTCGCGCAACCAGATGCGCAGTTGCATCAGGGGCGTGGAGATATGCCGGCCCAGACGCAGGCTCAAGGCCAGGGCCAGGGCCAGCAGGATCGCGCTGAGGATGCCCATGCTTTGCAGGCTGATGGTCATCGGCTGCTGGAACTGTTGCATGTCCAGGCTGATGCGCAATTGGCCGGCTTTCACATCCTGAAACGTGATATTGCTCTGGTACAAGCCTTCGGCTTCACCCAACAGGCCGTTTTTCGGGCGTTGCCCGGCTTCGGCCATGATCCGGTTGTCCACGCTGTAGATGGCGGCGTGGGCCACCAGCGGGTTCTTGGTCAGGTTGTTGAGCAGCACGTTGAGGCTGAGGATGTCATTGGACACCAACAGCTCGGTCGCCGAGGTGGCGGTCTGGGTCGTCAAGCTCTCGCCCAGGGCGTCGGCTTGCTCGTGCATGGCCTGTTTGAACTGCAAACCCATCACGCACGCGTAGATCACCAGGGCCAGGGCGACCAGGATCACGTTATGGCTGGCAATGCGTAATGCGATCGGTACACGGCGGTGGCGCAGTGCCCGGAAGATCAGCAGGAAGAAGTTATCGGTTTTTACTGGCGTGGGCCGGTTCACTTGCGCTCGGCTCTTGGTCCGTGAAGTTGACGCGCAGTATAGCGACAGGCCCAAGACCGGCAAAGCGCTGGCTGTGCCCGATGGTCACTGAAAGTGGGTAGAATGCGGTTTTTTTCCAGCTCGGGGGTGCGCTTTGCGCGAAATTGTCCTGATTAACATCACAGGTGAGGACCGTCCGGGTCTTACCGCAGCCATCACCGGTGTCCTGGCCCAGGGTGGCGTGACCATTCTGGACATCGGCCAGGCCGTGATCCACGACACCCTGTCGTTCGGCATTCTGGTGGAGATTCCAGATACCGAGCAGGCCTCGTCCGTGCTCAAGGACATCCTGTTTACGGCCTATAAGCTGGATCAGCAGGTGCGGTTCACTCCGGTATCCGAAGAGGATTACCAGCACTGGGTGGCCGGCCAAGGCAAGAAACGCCACATCGTCACGCTGCTGACGCGCAAGGTCACCGCCGAACAGTTGCAGCGGGTCAGCTCGATCACCGCGCAATACGGCTTGAACATCGACCATATCGACCGTCTGTCGGGTCGTATGCCGCTGGACATGCCGGCGGACCAGGGCAAGGGTTGTATCGAGTTCTCTGTGCGCGGTGAGCCGGCCGATCCACAGGCCTTGCGCGCCGAGTTCCTTAGCGTCGCCCAGGAACTGAACGTGGATATCGCCTTCCAGGAAGACTCGCTGTTCCGTCGCAATCGCCGCCTGGCGGTGTTCGACATGGACTCGACCCTGATTGAAGCCGAAGTCATCGACGAGTTGGCCAAGGCTGCGGGCGTTGGCGAGCAAGTTTCCCAGATCACTGAACGCGCGATGGCGGGTGAGCTGGACTTTCGCGCCAGCTTCAAGGAGCGCCTGGCGCTGCTCAAGGGCCTGGACGTCAGCGTCCTCGACTCTATCGGCGCCTCCCTGCGCTTGACCGAAGGTGCCGAAACCCTGTTCGCCGAACTCAAGCGCCTGGGCTACAAGACAGCGATCCTTTCGGGCGGCTTTACCTACTTCGCCAAGCAATTGCAGGCCAAGCTGGGCATCGACTATGTGTTCGCCAACGAGCTGGAAGTGGTGGATGGCAAGGTGACGGGCGTGGCGGTCGAGCCGATTGTCGACGCGCAGCGCAAAGCTGATCTGCTACGGGAGCTGGCACACAAGGAAGGTTTACGTCTGGAGCAGACCATTGCGGTCGGCGACGGCGCCAATGACCTGCCGATGCTGGCTATCGCCGGGTTGGGCGTAGCGTTCCGTGCCAAGCCGCTGGTCAAGCAGTCGGCCAAGCAGGCGATTTCGACGTTGGGGTTGGACGGTGTGCTGTATCTGTTGGGCCTGCGCGACCGCGACGGGCAGCTGTAAGCCGAGATCAAAATGTAGGAGCTGGCTTGCCAGCGATAGCGGTGTTGGATTCACCACCGTCATCGCCGGCAAGCCGGCTCCTACAATGAAGGCTGCATCAGGCTTTTGGCAGCGCGATACCCTGGCCCATCTGCACCGGCGTGCCTGCCACCAGTTCTTCAGCCCACTGCACCTGATCCGGCCCAAACAGTACGATAGCGGTCGAACCCAGCTTGAAGCGCCCCAGTTCCGCACCTTTTTCCAGGTGGATCGGTGCACGGGCGGCTTCGTCGTAGCGCACGGTTTTCAGCTCGCGCTTGGGCGGCGTCACCAGCCCGGCCCATACGGTTTCAATCGACGCGACAATCATCGCGCCCACCAATACCACGGCCATCGGGCCGCGTTCGGTATCGAACAGGCAGACAACACGCTCGTTACGCGCAAACAGTTCCGGCACGTTTTCGGCGGTGGTCTGGTTGACCGAGAAAATCCGCCCAGGCACGTAGACCATTTCCCGCAGGGTGCCGGCCAGTGGCATGTGCACGCGGTGGTAGTCCTTCGGCGACAGGTAGATGGTGGCAAAGTCGCCGCCCATGAACGGTGCGGCAACGGCGGCGTCGCCACCGAGCAACTCCAGCACGCTGAAACTGTGGCCCTTGGCCTGGAACACACGACCGTGCTCGATCGAGCCGAGCTGGCTGACGGCGCCGTCTGCCGGGCTCAACACCGCGCCCGGGGTTGGGTCCAGTGGGCGCGCGCCGTCCTTCAGGGCGCGGGTGAAGAAGGCGTTGAAGTGCTCGTAGGCGGTCACGTCTTCCACCAGCGCCTGGGACATATCCACCTGGTAGCGCTTGGCGAACCAGGTGGTGAAGGCATTCTTGAACCAGCGCACACGGCATTCGGCGATGCAGCCGGCCAGGCGCGACAGCAGGTGGTGGGGCAGCAGGTACTGGCTGAGGATAAACAAACGCTTTTTCATGAACTGTCCTTAAACCTTAAATCTCGACGGGGGTGTCGGGGTGGTTGCCCCATTCGCCCCAGGAACCGGCATAACCTTTGACTCGCGGATAACCGAGCGCCTTGGCCACCAGGTAGGTGAAGCCAGAACGGTGGTGAGTCTGGCAGTGGGTAATGATTTCTTTGTCTTTGCTCAGGCCCAGGCCTTCGAGGATCTGCGGCATGTCGCGGCGGATTCGCAGGTTGCGCGCCTTGTCCATGCCCGCCGTCCATTCGAAGTTGACTGCGCCGGGAATATGTCCGCCCTTGGCGGCGAGGACTTTCTCTCCCGAATATTCCAGCGGCCCGCGTGCATCCCAGATGCCCAGGTCGGCAGCGCCGAGGCGGCTTTGCAGGTATTCGCGGGTGGCGGTGGGCTCGTCGTGCAGGGTCAGGCTGACCGGCCCACCCACGGCGGCGGTTGCCTCGGTGGACACCGGGTGCTGCTCATCCAGCCACGCCAGCAGGCCGCCATCGAGGTAGTGATACTTTTTGTGGCCGATCACGTCGAGCAGCCAGATAAAGCGCCCGGCCCAGCCGCCGCCTTCGTCGTCGTACACCACGTAGGTGGCGTCCGGAGTGTGGCCCAGTTCGCCGAACAGCTTCTCCAGGTCGGCCTTGGCCGGCAGCAGCCCCGGTGCCGGAGGCTGGCCCAGTTGGGTGCGTTTGGGATCAACAAAGTGCGCGCCGGGGATATGCCCCTGGGCATAACGGGCGGCGCTGGTGAGGTCCACCAGAATCAACGGCTCGGCGGCGAGGCGGCCAAGCAGGTCGCTGGGCTCGATCACCAGCGGCAAGCCAGAAAAGTCAGGCATGTGAGGTCTCCCGGGCACTAGGTTGGGCGATAAAAGAGGGCGATTGTAACGCAAGCATCAGGTGGTGCGGTTGGTAAAGCAGTGCAGGGCTTTCTCGATGCATTGGGCGGTTTTACCGAAGGCCTGCACGGTGGTTTCGGAGAACGGCCCGCCACCCTGGTCGGCCACCATCAGCATCACCACCCGGCCGTTACAGCTCAGGGAGCGCAACAGCAGGTGCTCGCCGACAAACAGGCGACGCAATGAGGTCGGCAGCAGTGCCGCGAATTGCGCGTGATTGTCCGGGTTAAGGCGCACCTGCGCAGACTTCTCCAGCAGGCGTTGCAGCAGCGTGCTTTGTGCGGTTTCAAGGCTCAGGTTGGCGGCGTCCTTGGGCAGGCCATCGACCTGATGCACGCGTAGCGTGGTCAAGGCCTTGTCGGCCATCAGCAACATGACGCGCTGCATGCCACTGGCCACCAGGGCCTCCTTGGCACAGGTGGTCAGGTGCATGGCGTTGGCGAAGCGGCTGGGCTCCACCAACAGTTCGCTGCAGCGCTTGCGCCAGACCGCCAGGGATTCGGCGGTGGGCGGCGGTGCTGGCAGCAGGCCGCGATGCACCCGCTGCACATGCCACGGCCAGATCAGTGCCAACGCTGGGTGCCAGAGACCGGCGGTCAAGGTATGGCGGGCGCTGATGGCTGCCTGCTGGTGCACCTGTTGCTGCACATCGGCCAGCGGTTGTTGCAGGTACAGTGCGGTGAGGTACTGCCAGCGCTGGGTGTGCGGGCAGGTCCAGGACTCCTGCGCTGCCAGCGCCATGCCATTGGCCAGCAGCACGGTGTTGGCCGGCTGGTTCAGCCAGCGCCGCAGCGCTGGGTCGTCATCGAGTTTTTGCTGCTGGCTCAGGGGCGCTTCATCGCGGGCGATGTGCAGGGCCTTGACCAGCAAGCGTTGTTCCTTGAGCAGCAGTTGGTAGCCCTGGGATACCCAGATCGGCAAGCGCCAGGCCTCGGTCAGCCCCAGGCACAGTTCCAGCAGGCGCACGCCGAACAGTTCCTGCTCGACCTTGCGTGCCGATTGGCCCTTGTGGATCACCCGCAGTTCCCATTCTTCCAAAAGCTTTGGGTAGGCCACGGCCATCGGCCACAGCGGCGAGAGAAACAGCAGGCTGCCCCAATGAATGTCTTGCCACAGGCGCGCCAGGCGGCTGGCGAACAGGCCATTGGCTTGTTGCGAGGCGTGCTGGCTGATCAGTTGCAGTTGACGCAGGGCCACGGGGATTTCATTGAGCGGCACCGACGGCAGGCGCACGAGCAGTTCTTCGGTGCGCTTGAGGCCGAGGCGGTTGATTGCCACTTCAAGGTTTTCTGCCGGCTCTGCCAGGCTGCCGTGGGCCTGGTTGTTGGCTTCGCGCATGACGCTCAGGACTAGCGCCGGGCTGTCTTGCATCAGCTCCGCAATATCTCGCAACGAACGGCGGCTGTCGCCGATGGCCTTGCACACCGCAACGTGGCTCGCTTGCGGGACGGGCAGGTGCACCTCGTCCAGACGCTTGATCCAGCCAGCCAGGGAGTTGGGTTTTGCAGTTGGGACTGTCGTTTCGTTTGCCATGATTGGGGCGCGATCATCACTTGCGGTCAACACGCCCGGAGTGGGCCGAACTGGCTTTTCGCCTTAACGGGCTATAGTCTGGCGCAGTTTTGCCGATAAGTAGAAGAAGAGTTTTTAGATCTTCCGAATATGTCCATGAACCCGACGGCGCAAGTACTCATCCCCTATGGCTAAAATTATCGGCATCATCGTCGTCATCGCAAGCGTGCTCGGCGGATACGTTCTGTCCCACGGTAAAATTGCTGCGCTGATCCAGCCCTTCGAAGTGCTGATCATCGGCGGTGCGGCGTTTGGCGCTTTCCTGCAGGCTAACCCAGGCTACATGACCATGCACGTGGTCAAAAAGTCGCTGGGCATGTTCAGCTCGCGCTTTTCCCACACGTTCTATCTGGAAGTGCTGGGCCTGGTCTACGAGATCCTCAACAAGAGCCGCCGCGAAGGCATGATGGCCATTGAGGCAGATATCGAGGACGCTGCAGCGAGCCCGATTTTCGCCAAGTACCCGGCCGTGCTCAAGGACGAGCGCATGACCGCCTACATCTGCGACTACCTGCGCATCATGTCCTCCGGCAACATGGCCCCGCACGAGCTGGAAGGTCTGTTCGACATGGAGCTGTTCAGCTTGAAAGAAGAGCTGGAGCACCCGTCCCACGCCGTGACCGGCATCGCCGACGGCATGCCCGGTTTCGGTATTGTCGCGGCGGTACTGGGTATCGTGGTGACCATGGCGTCCCTGGGCGAGGGCGACCAGGCGGCCATCGGTATGCACGTAGGCGCGGCGCTGGTGGGGACCTTCTTCGGTATTCTCGCGGCCTATGGTTTCTTTGGCCCGCTGGCCACCTCCCTGGCCCACGATGCCAAGGAAGAGCTGAATATCTACGAAGCAATCAAGGCGTCGCTGGTGGCTTCGGCTTCCGGTATGCCGCCGTCCCTGGCCGTGGAATTCGGGCGCAAGGTGCTGTATCCGAAGCACCGCCCGAGCTTTGCCGAGCTGGAACAAGCAGTTCGCGGTCGCTAAGCCATGGAAAACAACCAGCCAATCATCATCAAGCGCGTCAAGCGCTTTGCTGCCGGGCACCACGGCGGCGCCTGGAAAATCGCCTTCGCCGACTTTGCGACGGCGATGATGGCGTTCTTCCTGGTGCTGTGGCTGATGTCCACTGCGACGCCGGAACAGAAGATCGCCATCGCCGGTTATTTCAAGGATCCCATCGGCTTCTCCGAGAGTGGCACGCCGTTTGTGATCGACCTGGGTGGTTCGCCAGAGTTGGCTCCCGAGCGCACCATCAACCCGGAAGTCCAGACCGAAGCGCCCCAGAAAAACATCCCGATCGAACGCCAGACCGTCGAGAGCATGGCCGAACAGGTCGAGCAGGAACGCCTGGAGTTGTTGCTGCAAGAGCTGCAGAACAAGGTCGACGAGAACCCGCAACTGCAAAAATTCAAGGATCAGATCCACTTCGAGATCACCCCGGACGGCCTGCGTATCCAGATCATGGATGACGCCAATCGACCGATGTTCGACTCTGGCAGTGCGCGCCTCAAGCCCTACTTCGAAGACATCCTGCTGGCCATGGCCGACACCATCAAGGCGGTGCCGAACAAGATCAGCGTCAGCGGCCATACCGATGCCAAGCCGTATTCGGGCCTGGGCGATTTCGGTAACTGGGAACTGTCCGCCAACCGCGCCAATGCCGCCCGCCGCGCCCTGGTGGCTGGCAGTTACCCAGACACCCAGGTGGCGCGCGTGGTGGGCTTTGCTTCATCGCAGTTGTTTGATACCCAGGACCCATTCAACCCGATCAACCGGCGCATCGACATCGTGGTGCTGACCAAAAAAGCCCAGCGCGCCATCGAAGGCGAGCAGGGCACTCCACCGCCAGTGCCGACCCAGGGCGAGGGCGCTCCGGGTGAAGTCCCGGTGGACCCGAACGCCCTGCCACCCGAGCAGCAGCCGTTGCCGGCCCATGAGCTGCGCCAGAAGCTGAATTTGTTTGATGAGGGTGGGGTGAAGGCTCCCGGAGAAGCCCCGGCCGGTAGCTGATGCGGCTTAGGTGGGAGTGGGCTTGCTCGCGATAGCATCACCTCGGTGCATCAATTGCACCGAGTTATCTGCATCGCGGGCAAGCCCGGTCCCACACAAGCGCATACCTACGACTTAATAGCTGCTTTCGGGCAAGCTGGCGATGATCGAGCGATAGCTGTTCATCCGTTGTTGCTGCACGCGCCCATCGTCCAGGGCCTTGAGCAAGGCGCAGCCTGGCTCGCGGTCGTGCTTGCAGTCGCGAAAGCGGCACGTGCCGATCAGGTCGTTGAACTCGATGAAACCCGCTTCGACATCAGCACGGCTGACGTGGCCCAGGCCGAACTCACGGATGCCGGGGGAGTCGATCAACTCGCCACCGCCCGGGAAGTGGAACAGGCGCGCGGTGGTGGTGGTGTGCGTGCCCTGGCCGGACAGTTCCGACAGCGGGCCGACGCGGGTCTCGACTTCCGGCAGCAGGCTGTTGACCAAAGACGACTTGCCCACGCCCGACTGGCCGACGAACACGCTGATGCGCCCGTCCAACTGCTGTTGCAGCTGTTCCATGCCGTTGCCATGGTGCGCCGAGACTTCCAGCACCGGGTAGCCCAACTGCCGATACACCGCGAGCAATGCATTGAGCGCCGGGGCGTTCTGTTCGTCGATCAGGTCGAATTTGTTCAGCAGCAACAGCGGGCGGATGCCGGCGTGTTCGGCCGCCACCAGGTAGCGGTCGATCAGGTTGGCGTGGGGCTCGGGCAGCGGGGCGAAGACGATGACAATCATGTCGACGTTGGCCGCCACCGGCTTGAGTTGGCCACGGCTGTCGGGGCGACGCAGTTCGGTGGTGCGCGGCAGTTGCGCGACGATCACCCCGATACCCTGGTTGCCGGCACGCCATACCACTTTGTCGCCAGTGACCAGCGCCGGCAGGTTGGCGCGCAGGTGGCAGCGGAACACTGCGCCGGCCAGTTCGCCTTCCAGGGCCTCGACTTCGACCTGCACCCCAAAGTGCGCGATTACCAGGCCCGTTTGCTCGGGGCCGAGGTCGCCACCCTCCAGCGCTTCTACGGCAGAGGATTCACGTTTGGCGGCGCGGGCAGCGCGTTCACCCTGGATCTTTTCGATGCGCCAGTTTTGGCGGCGGTTGAGCTGGCGTTTGGCCATTGGTGTTCCGTGTCGATAATGCAAAGGTTGGATAAAACGGTCGCGAGTCTAGCACGCCCCGCCTGCTAAACTGCGCAGCTACGCCAAGGTGCCAAGGAACCACGACATGCAAAACCCACAGAACCTGATTTGGATCGATCTGGAAATGACCGGTCTGAACCCTGACACCGACGTCATCATCGAGATGGCGACCATTGTCACCGACAGCAACCTCAACACCTTGGCCGAAGGTCCGGTGATCGCCATCCACCACAGCGACGCGGTGCTGGCCACCATGGACGAGTGGAACACCCGCACCCACGGCAACTCGGGCCTGACCCAGCGCGTGCGCGACAGCCGCGTGAGCATGGCTGAGGCTGAGGCCGAGACGATTGCGTTCCTGGAAAAGTGGGTGCCCAAAGGCAAGTCGCCGATCTGTGGCAACAGCATCTGCCAGGACCGTCGCTTCCTTTATACCCACATGAAGGGGCTGGAAAGCTACTTCCACTATCGCAACCTAGATGTGTCGACCTTGAAAGAACTGGCCGCGCGCTGGGCGCCAGAGGTCAAGGACAGCTTCCACAAGGGCAGCACCCACCTGGCCCTGGATGATATCCGCGAGTCGATTGCCGAGTTGCAGCACTATCGCAAGCATTTCATCAAGGCCTGACTTGCAGCAGGGCGGTGCCCTCTGTAGGAGTCCCGCTTGCCGGCGATGGCGTCCTCAAGGGCCCCATCGCCGGCAAGCGGGGCTCCTACACGGATGTTCGCGCGGGTTTTCTGGCCGCCCCCTTTTGGTGCCCCTGCCAAATGATTAGACTGCGCGCCTCTTTGCAAGGATCGCCATCATGCTGCTGATGCTCTACCTCATCGCCATCACCGCCGAAGCCATGACTGGTGCCTTGTCGGCCGGCCGTCGTGGCATGGATTGGTTCGGCGTGGTGCTGATTGCGTGCGTCACAGCCCTCGGCGGCGGTTCGGTGCGCGATGTGTTACTTGGCCACTACCCGCTCACCTGGGTCAAACACCCGGAATACCTGGTGCTGACCTCGGTAGCGGCATTGGTGACGATCTTTATCGCCCCATTGATGCGTCATTTGCGTTCGCTGTTTTTGGCGCTGGACGCCGTGGGCCTGGTGGCGTTCACCCTGATCGGCTGCATGACGGCCCTGGAAATGGGCCACGGCATGCTGGTGGCCTCGGTCAGCGGGGTGATCACCGGGGTCTTCGGCGGGATCCTGCGGGATATCTTCTGTAACGATATCCCATTGATCTTCCGCCGCGAGCTGTACGCCAGCGTGTCGTTCCTCGCCGCCTGGTGCTACATGCTGTGCATCTACCTCGAATTGCCCAGCGAGCAGGCGATCCTGCTGACCTTGTTCAGCGGTTTTCTATTGCGTCTGCTGGCGATCCGCTTTCATTGGGAAATGCCCAAGTTCGTCTACAACGACGAACATTGACGGAGCGCGTGCTGGTTCAGCGCCCATTCCACATGTTCGCGGACCAGTTCGCTGGGGTAGTCCAGGCGTGCCTTCAAGGCTTCCAGCACCGGAATGCTCGAGGGCGCATTGCCCAGGCCCACGGCCAGGTTGCGCAGCCAGCGCTCATAGCCGGCGCGGCGCAGCGGCGAGCCTTCGGTGCTGCTGAGGAATTTATCCTCATCCCACATAAATAACTCAGCCAGTTCGGCGTTATCCAGATTGTGGCGCGGCTTGAAATCGCTTTCTCCTGAGGGGCGGGCGAAACGATTCCATGGGCAAACGATCTGACAGTCATCGCAGCCGAAAACCCGGTTGCCAATCAACGGCCGCAGCTCTTCGGGGATCGCGCTCTTGAGTTCGATGGTCAGGTACGAAATGCAGCGCCGGGCGTCCAGCACATAGGGGCCGACGAAGGCATTGGTCGGGCAGATATCCAGGCAGGCGGTGCAGCGGCCGCAGTGTTCGGTGCTGTGGGGCGGATCGATGGGCAGCGGCAGGTCGACAAACAGCTCACTGAGGAAGAAGTAGCTACCGGCCTTGCGGTTGAGGACCAGGGTGTTTTTGCCGATCCAGCCTAAACCTGCCTGTTCGGCGATGGCTTTTTCCAGCACCGGGGCGCTGTCGACAAAGGCGCGAAAGCCAAACGGGCCGATCTGTGCCTGGATCCGGTCGGCCAGTTGCTGCACGCGCTTGCGGATCAGCTTGTGGTAGTCGCGGCCCAGGGCGTAGCGGGAGATGTAGGCTTTTTCGGGTTGGGCCAGCAGTTGCGCCATCTGCGTGTCGCCGGGCAGGTAATCCATGCGCAGGGACACCACGCGCAAGGTGCCGGGTACCAGCTCGTCAGGGTGCGAGCGTTTGCTGCCATGGGCGCCCATGTAGTCCATCTCGCCGTGATAGCCCGCGTCGAGCCAGCGCTGCAGGTGCTGTTCATGCTCGGCCAGGTCCAGGCCGCTGATGCCGACTTGTTGAAAGCCCAACTCGCGGCCCCAGTCTTTGATCGATTGGGCGAGGGCGGGCAGATCGGTGGTAATAGCAGGCATGAGACGAGAGAAACCGCAGGTTAGATGCGTATAATTCTGCCAGACATCGGAGCTTGAAGACGCATGCCGCAGACAAAACACGAAATAACTGACGTTCAGCCCCTGTTGCCCGGCCATTTGCCGCAACTGGCTGCGCGTTCCCCAGAGGCCCACAAGGGCCAGTTTGGCCATGTCCTGGTGATTGGCGGCGACCATGGCTTTGGCGGGGCGGGGTTGCTGAGTGCCGAAAGCGCGCTGCGCAGCGGTGCTGGCCTGGTGTCCCTGGCGACCCGCAGCGAACACGTCCCGGCGGCCTTGACCCGCTTGCCGGAAATCATGGCGCGGGGCGTGCATTCGGCCAACCAATTGATGGGCCTGCTGGAAAAAGTCTCGGTGATTGTTATCGGCCCTGGCCTGGGCGACATGGCGTGGGGCAAGAGCCTGCTGTCGGTGGCGGCCAATGCCCGGCAACCCCAGGTCTGGGATGCTGACGCGCTGAACCTGCTGGCCGCAGGCCATGTAACCTTGCCGGCCGATTGTGTGATCACCCCGCACCCGGGGGAAGCGGCGCGGCTGATGGGTATTTCGACAGCCGAGGTTCAGGCCGACCGACTTAAGGTGGCGCGCGCGCTGAGCCAGAAATTCAATGCCGTTACGGTACTCAAGGGCGCTGGCAGCCTGATCGCCAGCCCGGATGGGCGGGTATCGCGTTGTGACCAGGGGCATCCGGCCATGGCGTCGGCGGGCCTGGGGGATGTGCTCGCCGGCCTGACCGGCGCGCTGCTGGCCCAGGGCATGCCGGCGTTCGAGGCCGCCAGCCTGGCGGTGTGGTTGCACGCCACGGCGGGCGATCGCCAGGGCACCTTTGGTCGCGGCCTGGTAGCCAGCGACCTGATTCCTGCCATTCGTCAGTTGCTGGAGGAGCAGTCACCGTGTCTGAAGTAACCCTGTTTATTGCCGATGAAGAGGCCATGGTGGCTTTTGGTAAACGCATTGCCGAGATCACCCAGGGCGTGGGCCTGATTTTTCTGCAGGGTGACCTGGGTGCCGGCAAAACCACGCTGTCGCGCGGCATCATTCGCGGGCTTGGGCACGCCGGCGCGGTGAAAAGTCCGACGTTCACCCTGGTAGAACCTTACGAGATCGGTGACCTGCGCGCGTTCCATTTCGACCTGTACCGCCTGGTGGATCCTGAGGAGTTGGAGTACATGGGCATCCGCGATTACTTCGATGGCGATGCTTTATGTCTGATCGAGTGGCCGGACAAGGGCACAGGCTTTTTGCCAAAGCCTGACCTGACCATTACCATTACCCCGCATAACCATGGGCGTCAGTTGAAATTGTTGTCCCAGAGCGCGCGCAGTGAGTCTTGGTGCGCCGCTTTGGCTTTGGAATTCTAATAATGGGTGGGTTAGGTATGCGCTTTCGCGCGTTGGTTGCTGTCGTGGGGGTGTTGCTTGCGGCAATGACTGTCAATGCTCTGGCCGCTTCACAGGTAAAAAGTGTGCGCCTGTGGCGAGCACCGGATAACACGCGACTGGTGTTCGACCTGTCTGGCCCGGTCCAGCACAGCGTCTTTACCCTGACGGCGCCTGATCGCCTGGTGATCGACATCAACGGTGCAACCCTGGCTGCGCCCTTGAAGGTTTCCACCGCCAACACGCCGATTACCGCGATGCGCTCGGCCCAGCGCACGCCGACCGACCTGCGGGTGGTCATCGACCTGAAGAAAGTCGTGACGCCCAAGAGTTTTTCCCTCGCGCCGAACGCCCAGTATGGCAACCGCCTGGTGGTCGACCTCTTTGACAATCCTGCCGACGCCGCGCCCACCCCGGCGCCGACCCCTGCGGTTGCCACCACCCCGGCGGTGCCGGTCAATCCTGCGCAGCCCCAGGTCAAGTTGCCACCGCTGCCACCCGCGCCGGCCGGCAAGCGCGACATTATCGTAGTGATCGACGCCGGGCACGGCGGTGAAGACCCGGGCGCCTCGGGCTCCCGTGGCCAGCACGAAAAAGATGTGGTTCTGGCCATCGCCCGTGAACTGCAGCGCCAGATCAACGGGATGAAGGGTTATCGCGCCGAATTGACCCGTACTGGCGACTACTTCATCCCATTGCGTGGACGTACTGAAATCGCCCGCAAAAAGGGCGCGGACCTGTTCGTTTCGATCCACGCCGACGCCGCACCGTCGAAGGCAGCCTTCGGCGCCTCGGTGTTTGCCCTGTCGGATCGTGGCGCCACGTCCGAGACCGCACGCTGGCTGGCTGACAGCGAAAACCGTTCCGACTTGATCGGCGGTGCCGGCAACGTGTCCCTGGATGACAAGGACCGCATGCTCGCAGGTGTGTTGCTGGACCTGTCGATGACCGCCTCGCTGACCTCCAGCCTGAACGTCGGGCAGAAGGTGTTGAGCAACATGGGCCGGGTCACGCCGCTGCACAAACAGCGGGTGGAGCAAGCCGGGTTCATGGTGCTCAAGTCGCCGGATATCCCGTCGATCCTGGTCGAAACCGGCTTTATCTCCAACGCCAACGAAGCCAACAAGCTCGCCTCCGCCAGCCACCAGCAGGCGCTGGCGCGCTCCATCAGCGCCGGCGTGCGCCAGTTCTTCCAGCAGAACCCGCCACCGGGCACTTATATCGCCTGGCTGCGGGACTCCGGGAAAATTGCCCAGGGCCCGCGTGACCATCGGGTGCAGCCCGGCGACACCCTGGCCATGCTGGCCGTACGCTTCCAGGTCTCGGCTGCCACCTTGCGCAGCGCCAATAGCCTGAAAACCGATGAACTGAAAGTCGGCCAGGTATTGACCATCCCCGGCACTGAATTGGCAGCCCAGTAATGAGCGAATCGGTATTGAACAGCGCTTCGCGCATCGAACTGCTCAGCCCACGGCTGGCCAACCAGATCGCTGCGGGCGAAGTAGTTGAGCGTCCGGCCTCGGTGATCAAGGAGTTGCTGGAAAACAGCCTCGACTCCGGCGCCAAGCGCATTGACGTGGACGTGGAGCAGGGCGGAGTCAAGTTGCTGCGGGTGCGTGACGACGGCAGCGGGATCTCCTCCGACGACCTGCCGCTGGCGCTGGCACGCCATGCCACCAGCAAGATCCGTGACCTGGAAGACCTTGAGCGGGTGATGAGCCTGGGCTTTCGCGGTGAGGCCCTGGCGTCGATCAGCTCCGTGGCGCGCCTGACCCTGACTTCCCGCACCCGCGGCGCCGATCAAGCCTGGCAGGTCGAGACCGAGGGTCGCGACATGGCCCCTCGGGTCCAGCCGGCGGCCCATCCGGTAGGCACCTCGGTGGAAGTGCGCGACCTGTTCTTCAATACTCCGGCACGGCGCAAATTCCTCAAGGCCGAAAAAACCGAATTCGATCACCTGCAAGAAGTCATCAAACGCCTGGCCCTGGCCCGTTTCGACGTGGCTTTCCATCTGCGCCACAACGGCAAGACCATCCTTAGCCTGCACGAGGCCAACGACGATGCCGCCCGCGCCCGGCGCGTGTCGGCGATCTGCGGTGCTGGGTTCCTGGAGCAGGCGCTGCCGATTGAAATCGAGCGCAACGGCCTGCATTTGTGGGGTTGGGTCGGCCTGCCGACGTTCTCCCGCAGCCAGGCCGACTTGCAGTATTTTTTTGTGAATGGTCGTGCAGTGCGCGACAAACTGGTGGCCCACGCGGTGCGCCAGGCCTATCGCGACGTGCTGTTCAATGGCCGGCATCCGACCTTCGTACTGTTTTTTGAAGTGGACCCGGCAGTAGTCGACGTCAACGTGCACCCGACCAAGCATGAGGTGCGCTTCCGTGACGGGCGCATGGTCCACGATTTCCTCTATGGCACCTTGCACCGTGCTTTGGGCGATGTGCGTCCGGATGATCAACTGGCGGCACCGATAGTCACCGCCATCGTCCGCCCGACGGGTCCTGAGGCCGGTGAATTCGGGCCCCAGGGCGAAATGAGCCTGGCGGCCAACCTGCTGCAAGCGCCGCAATCCCAGCCAAGCTACCCGGCGGCGGGTTCCGGCGCGGGGGCGGGCTATCAGTATCAATACACCCCGCGTCCGCAGTCGGCGGTGCCAGTGGCCGAGGCACAGGCGGCCTATCGCGAATTTTTTGCGCCGCTGCCTGGTGCCGAGCCGGGCGCGGTGGCCCTGCCGGAAGGTGGCGGTGATATCCCGCCGCTCGGTTATGCCCTGGCTCAGCTCAAGGGCATCTATATCCTCGCCGAAAACGCCCACGGCCTGGTGCTGGTGGACATGCACGCAGCCCACGAGCGAATCATGTACGAGCGCCTGAAGATCGCCATGGCCAGCGAAGGCCTGAGCGGCCAGCCATTGCTGGTGCCAGAGTCCCTGGCCGTCAGCCAGCGCGAAGCCGATTGCGCCGAGGAGCACCTCGCGGTGTTCCAGAAACTGGGCTTTGAATTGCAGCGACTGGGCCCGGAAACCCTGGCTATCCGGCAGATTCCCGCCTTGCTCAAGCAGGCTGAGGCTAACCGGCTGGTGGCTGACGTGCTGGCGGACCTGATGGAGTACGGCACCAGTGACCGGATCCAGGCACATATCAACGAACTGCTCGGCACCATGGCCTGCCACGGCGCGATCCGCGCCAACCGGCGCCTGGCCCTGCCGGAAATGAACGGCCTGCTGCGGGACATGGAAAACACCGAGCGCAGTGGCCAGTGCAACCACGGCCGACCGACCTGGACCCAGATGGGCCTGGATGATCTGGACAAACTATTCCTGCGCGGTCGCTGATGAGCGCCCTACCTCCCGCCATCTTCCTGATGGGCCCGACAGCGGCCGGCAAGACCGACTTGGCGATCGAGCTGACCAAGGTCCTGCCCTGTGAGCTGATTAGCGTCGATTCGGCCCTGGTTTATCGAGGCATGGATATCGGCACCGCCAAACCGTCCAAAGAGCTATTGGCTGCCCATCCCCATCGTCTGATCGACATTATCGATCCGTCGCAAAGCTACTCGGCGGCGGACTTCCGTACCGATGCCCTCGCCGCCATGGCTGAGATCACCGCGCGGGGCAATATCCCGCTGCTGGTGGGCGGCACGATGCTCTATTACAAGGCTCTACAGGAAGGCCTGGCAGACATGCCGCCCGCCGATCCACAGGTGCGCGCCGAGATCGAAGAAGAGGCTGCGCGCCTTGGCTGGCAGGCCCTGCACGAGCAATTGGCGGCGATTGACCCGGTGTCTGCCGCGCGCATTCACCCCAATGACCCCCAGCGCCTAAGCCGGGCCCTGGAAGTCTGGCGCGTGAGTGGCCAGACAATGACGGCCCATCGCCTCAGACAATCTGCGCAAAGTACTGACGCAGGCACCTCTGGACCGGGACAATTGCCCTATACTGTCGCCAATCTGGCCATCGCTCCGGCGAATCGTCAGGTGCTGCATGAGCGAATTGCACAAAGATTCACAATTATGTTGGAACAGGGGTTCGTGGAAGAGGTCGTAGCACTGCGTTCAAGAGGTGATCTGCATCCGGGATTGCCTTCGATACGTGCTGTAGGCTACCGCCAAGTCTGGGATCATCTGGATGGCAAGCTGACGTCAGCCGAAATGCAGGAGCGCGGCATTATTGCCACGCGCCAATTGGCAAAGCGCCAGTTCACTTGGCTGCGCAGCTGGACTGACTTGCATTGGCTGGACAGTCTGGATTGCGACAATCTGTCACGCGCCTTGAAATACTTGGGAACGGTCTCCATATTGAGCTGAGTCCTTGCAATTGCCGTCTATCCTTGGGGGTGTGACGGCTACAAACTATCTATTTTTCCGATTTTTTATTATTGATCCTTAAAGGAGTGCGGCACATGTCAAAAGGGCATTCGCTACAAGACCCTTACTTGAATACTTTACGTAAAGAGAAAGTTGGGGTTTCCATCTATCTGGTCAACGGCATCAAGCTGCAAGGTACGATCGAGTCTTTCGACCAGTTCGTGATCCTGCTGAAAAACACCGTAAGCCAGATGGTCTACAAACACGCTATCTCGACAGTAGTGCCGGTTCGTCCAATTCGTCTGCCTAGCGCAACCGAATCCGAACAGGGTGACGCTGAGCCAGGTAACGCCTGATAGGAGTCTCCTTTGTTCTTTGAGCGCCACGGTGGTGGTGAGCGAGTGATCCTCGTTCACTTGGATGGACAGGACCCTGAGGCGCGCGAAGATCCGCAGGAGTTTCAGGAGCTGGCAAATTCGGCCGGCGCCGAGACCGTCGCGTTTTTTAACGTGCCGCGTCATCGGCCAACCGCCAAATTTCTGATTGGCAGCGGCAAGGTCGAGGAACTACGCGACCTGGTCCATGCCGAAGAAGCCGATCTGGTGATCTTCAATCACATCCTCACGCCCAGTCAGGAACGTAACCTCGAACGTGTCTTCGAGTGTCGCGTGATTGACCGCACCGGTCTGATTCTCGATATTTTCGCCCAGCGCGCCCGTACCCATGAAGGCAAGCTCCAGGTCGAACTGGCCCAGCTTGACCACATGAGCACCCGCCTGGTTCGTGGCTGGACTCACCTTGAGCGTCAGGGTGGTGGTATCGGCATGCGTGGCCCGGGTGAAACCCAACTTGAAACCGACCGGCGTCTGCTGCGGGTGCGCCTGCGCCAGATCAAGGGCCGTCTGGAAAAAGTACGCAGCCAGCGCGAGCAATCACGCCGTGGACGTACCCGTGCGGATATCCCTACCGTGTCCCTGGTGGGCTACACCAACGCCGGTAAATCCACGTTGTTCAACAACGTGACCAAGTCGGACGTGTACGCGGCAGACCAGTTGTTCGCCACCCTCGACCCGACCTTGCGCCGTCTGGAACTCGACGACCTGGGGCCGATTGTGCTGGCCGACACCGTGGGCTTCATCCGCCACTTGCCGCACAAGCTGGTCGAGGCATTCCGGTCTACGCTCGAAGAGTCGAGCAACTCCGACCTGCTGCTGCACGTCATCGATGCGGCCGAGCCTGACCGGATGTTGCAGATCGAGCAGGTCATGGTAGTACTGGGTGAGATTGGTGCCCAAGACTTGCCGATCCTCGAGGTCTATAACAAACTCGATTTGCTCGAGGGTGTAGAGCCGCAGATCCAGCGCGACGAAAACGGCAGGCCCCAGCGGGTCTGGCTCTCGGCGCGGGACGGTAGCGGCCTGGAACTGCTTGAACAGGCGATCGCAGAGTTGCTGGGCGGCGATTTGTTCGTCGGCACCTTGCGCTTGCCGCAGCGTTTTGCTCGACTGCGTGCTCAATTTTTTGAGTTGGGCGCCGTACAGAAAGAAGAACACGACGAAGAAGGTGTCAGCCTGCTGGCTGTTCGTTTGCCCCGTTCGGAGCTCAATCGACTGGTGAGTCGTGAGGGCGTTGTACCGACGGAGTTCCTCGAACAACACACTTTGCAATAAAAGCCTGAGAAAGCGGTTGTGCCGCTGTGGCAGGCATTCTGTAGCATTGGTCGGCGCGCCGTGGGTGCGTCTTTGCTTTATCAGATGGAGAGCGCTATGGCTTGGAATGAGCCGGGTGGCAACTCGAATAATCAGGATCCTTGGGGTGGTAAACGCCGCAATAATGGCGACCGCAAGGGGCCACCAGATCTCGACGAGGCCTTCCGAAAGCTGCAGGAAAGCCTGAATGGGTTGTTCGGTGGTGGAAAAAAACGTGGTGGTGACGACGGCGGTCGCACAGGCAAGGGCGGCGGCTACGGCCTGCTTGGCCTCGGCCTCGTGGCGCTGGCGGCTGTCTGGCTGTACAGCGCGGTTTATGTAGTCGACGAGCAGGAGCAAGCCGTGGTGCTGCGCTTTGGCAAGTACTACGAGACTGTCGGCCCCGGCCTGAACATCTACTTCCCGCCGATCGACAAGAAGTACATGGAGAACGTCACGCGTGAGCGTGCCTACACCAAGCAGGGCCAGATGCTGACCGAAGATGAGAACATCGTCGAAGTGCCGCTGACCGTGCAGTACAAGATCAGCAACCTGCAGGACTTCGTGCTTAACGTCGACCAGCCGGAAATCAGCTTGCAGCACGCGACCGAAAGCGCCCTGCGCCACGTAGTGGGTTCCACTGCGATGGACCAGGTGCTGACCGAAGGCCGTGAACTGATGGCCAGCGAGATCAAGGAGCGCCTGCAACGGTTCCTCGATACTTATCGCACCGGTATCACCGTTACCCAGGTCAACGTACAGAGCGCAGCTGCACCGCGTGAAGTGCAGGAAGCCTTCGATGACGTGATCCGTGCCCGTGAAGACGAGCAGCGTTCGCGCAACCAGGCTGAAACCTACGCCAACGGCGTCGTGCCGGAAGCCCGTGGTCAGGCCCAGCGCATCCTTGAAGATGCCAACGGTTACCGCGACGAAGTCGTGTCCCGCGCCAAGGGTGAGGCCGATCGCTTCACCAAGCTGGTGGCCGAGTACCGCAAGGCACCGGAAGTCACCCGCGAGCGTCTGTACCTGGACACCATGCAGGAAGTCTTCACCAACACCAGCAAGGTTCTCGTGACCGGCAACAAGGGTGGGCAGAACAACCTGCTCTACCTGCCGCTGGACAAGATGATCGAAGGTGGTCGTAGTGCCGGCAGTACTTCGTCTTCCGCCAGTTCGACTGCCGCTGCCAACGAAGCGAGCGCCCGTGCGGCCGCTGACCTGCAGCAACAGCAAACACGTTCCAGGGAGAGTCGTTGATGAGCAATAAATCGCTGACCGCCCTGATTGTGGGCGTCGTCGTGGTCATCGCTGCCTGGAACTGCTTCTACATCGTGGCTCAGACCGAGCGCGCGGTGCTGCTGCAATTCGGGCGTGTGGTCCAGGCGGATGTCCAGCCGGGCCTGCATGTGAAAGTCCCCTACGTCAACCAGGTGCGCAAGTTCGACGCCCGCCTGATGACCCTGGATGCACCGACACAGCGTTTCCTGACCCTGGAAAAGAAAGCCGTAATGGTTGACGCCTACGCCAAGTGGCGCGTCAAGGATGCCGAGCGTTTCTACACCGCGACTTCCGGCCTCAAGCAGATTGCCGACGAGCGTTTGTCCCGTCGTCTGGAATCGGGCCTGCGCGACCAGTTTGGTAAGCGCACCCTGCACGAGGTGGTATCCGGTGAACGTGATGCGCTGATGGCTGACATCACGCGTTCGTTGAACACCATGGCTGAAAAAGAGCTGGGCATCGAAGTGGTCGATGTCCGGGTCAAGGCCATTGACCTGCCCAAAGAAGTGAACCGCAGCGTGTTCGAGCGGATGAGCACCGAGCGTGAGCGTGAGGCTCGTGAGCACCGCGCCAAGGGTAACGAACTGGCTGAAGGTATCCGTGCGGATGCCGACCGTCAGCGTCGCGTACTGTTGGCAGAAGCCTATCGTGAGTCTGAAGAGGCTCGCGGTGACGGTGATGCTCAAGCCGCATCGATCTACGCCAAGGCTTATGGCCAGGACCAGGAGTTCTACGCGTTCTACCGTAGCCTGCGTGCCTACCGTGAAAGCTTTGCGAACAAAACCGACGTCATGGTGCTGGACCCAAGTAGCGATTTCTTCCGCTACCTGGAAAAGTCCAAGTAACCCGCTGACTGTCTGGACCCACTCCGTCGGGCGGCTAAAACGCTTGGCGGGGTGATCCTTTCGGAAAACGGGTGTATGATGCGGCAGCCGGGAAATTCCCGGCTTTTTTGCGTCTGCATGTTTGATTGCTGTTTTACGCTGCAGGCGTGACAGGTTTTTCGAGGAAAGTGCCCGACGAGGCCGTTTACAGGCCATTCGTCACGTCGCTCTTGCGCGTGGTTTATGCAGGGGCCGGGTATTTTCTGCTTCACTCAAGGCTCGCCCAAGGGCAGGCCGGGTCATAGGGGAATGGCGTAATGGCAACGGTAGACCGCTGGCTGCTGCCAGATGGCATCGAAGAAGTACTGCCACCAGAGGCTGCGCGTATTGAAGTCGCGCGTCGCCAGGTGTTGGATCTGTTCCAGAGCTGGGGTTACGAGTTTGTCGTGACTCCCCATATCGAGTACCTGGAATCCCTGCTGACCGGCGCGGGCCAGGACCTGGATCTGCGCACCTTCAAGGTCATCGACCCGCAATCGGGCCGGCAAATGGGCTTTCGCGCCGACATCACGCCGCAAGTGGCGCGCATCGATGCGCATACCCTGCGCCGTGAAGGGCCGAGCCGCCTGTGCTATGCCGGCAGCGTGCTGCACGCGCAACCGCGCGCCCTGTCATCGTCCCGTAGCCCGATCCAGCTGGGCGCCGAGTTGTACGGCGATGCGAGCCCGAGCAGCGACGTCGAAGTTATCAGCCTGATGCTGGCGATGCTGCAACTGGCTGACGTGCCGGATGTGCACATGGACCTGGGGCATGTCGGTATCTACCGTGGCCTGGCTCGTGCGGCCGGTTTGTCTGGCGAAGTTGAGCAACAGTTGTTCGATGCCCTGCAACGCAAGGCCATCGACGAAGTGATCGCCCTGACCGAAGGCGTGCCTGAGGATCTGGCCGGCATGCTGCGTGCGCTGGTGGGCCTGTGTGGTGGTCGCGAAGTGCTGACCGCTGCCCGTGATCGCCTCGCCAACGCACCGGCCCCGGTGTTGGCGGCCCTGGACGACGTGCTGGCGATTGCCGAGCAGTTGTCGGCGCGCTTCCCGCAACTGCCGCTGTATTTTGACCTGGGTGAGCTGCGCGGCTACCACTACCACACCGGTGTGGTGTTCGCCGTGTTTGTTCCGGGTGTTGGCCAGGCCATCGCCCAGGGCGGTCGTTATGACGATATCGGCGCCGACTTCGGTCGTGCCCGTCCGGCGACTGGCTTTTCTACCGATTTGAAAACCCTGGTGACCCTGGGGCGTGCTGAAGTCGAGCTACCGTCTGGCGGTATCTGGATGCCAGACAGTACGGACGCGGCACTCTGGCAGCAGGTCTGCCAGTTGCGCAGTGAGGGTCAGCGTGTCGTCCAGGCCTTGCCTGGGCAGCCATTGGCCGCCGCCCGTGAAGCGGACTGCGACCGGCAATTGATTCAGCAGAACGGGCTTTGGCAAGTATCGCCACTGGCTTCTTGAGTTTTCCTGCCGGCCAATGCCGGCACCAAGTTTGCGCGAATGAGGACAAGTGTTATGGGTAAGAATGTCGTAGTCCTGGGCACCCAATGGGGTGATGAGGGCAAAGGCAAGATCGTTGATCTGCTGACCGAACATGCTGCCGCCGTAGTGCGCTACCAAGGTGGTCACAACGCTGGCCACACCCTGGTCATCGATGGCGAAAAAACCGTCTTGCACCTGATCCCGTCGGGCGTCCTGCGCGAAGGCGTGCAGTGCCTGATCGGCAACGGCGTCGTGGTTGCACCTGACGCCCTGCTGCGCGAGATCACCAAGCTGGAAGAGAAAGGCGTACCGGTGCGCGAGCGCCTGCGTATCAGCCCGTCCTGCCCGCTGATCCTGTCCTTCCACGTTGCGCTGGACCAGGCCCGTGAAAAGGCCCGTGGCGAGCTGAAGATCGGTACTACCGGTCGCGGCATCGGCCCGGCCTACGAAGACAAGGTTGCACGTCGTGGCCTGCGTGTGGGCGACCTGCTCAACATGCCGCGCTTTGAAGACAAGCTGCGTGAGCTGGTGGATTACCACAACTTCATGCTGGTTGGTTACTACAAAGAGCCCGCCATTGAATTCGACAAGACCCTGGCTGAGTGCAAAGAGTACGCTGAACTGCTCAAGCCGCTGATGCTGGACGTGACTGCCGAGCTGCACGACCTGCGTCGCGCCGGCAAAGACATCATGTTCGAAGGCGCCCAGGGTTCGTTGCTGGATATCGACCACGGTACCTACCCGTACGTGACCAGCTCCAACACCACCGCTGGCGGCGTTGCGACGGGTTCGGGCGTCGGTCCGATGTTCCTGGACTACATCCTGGGCATCACCAAGGCCTACACCACACGCGTAGGTTCGGGCCCATTCCCGACTGAGCTGTTTGACGACGTCGGTGCGCACCTGGCCAAGCAAGGCCACGAGTTCGGCGCCACTACCGGCCGTGCCCGTCGTTGTGGCTGGTTTGACGCCGTTATCCTGCGTCGCGCTATCGATGTGAACAGCATCTCGGGCATCTGCCTGACCAAGCTGGACGTGCTCGACGGCCTGGAAACCATCAACATCTGCATCGGCTACAAAGACGCAGAAGGTAATGATGTGGCCCCGACTGACGCTGACAGCTACGTCGGCCTGCAGCCTGTGTACGAAGAAGTACCAGGCTGGACCGAATCGACCGTGGGTGCCAAGACCCTGGAAGAACTGCCCGCTAACGCCCGTGCGTACATCAAGCGCGTTGAAGAGCTGATTGGCGCGCCGATCGACATTATTTCGACCGGCCCGGACCGCAACGAGACCATCGTTCTGCGTCATCCGTTCGCTTAATAAGCTGTTGATGTAAAAAGCAAAGGGTCCCTTCGGGGGCCCTTTGTCGTTTCTGCCTTGCGCACGGCACGACCCTTGCTATGTTTCTCTCTTTCGCGGTGCTATCAATTTAATGGCACCCGTGGTGGAGGGATTCCCGATGTCTGCCGTTCTCTCATTGTTACAAAGCCGGCTGCTGCGGCCGGTGTTCGTTACCCTTGGTATCGCTCTTTTGGTGCAAGTGCTGGTGGCGGTCGCCCTGACCCGGAGCACAGTCACGGCCCTGGAAGCCGATTTGGGCAAGCGTCTGGGTGTGGACAGCCAGAAACTGTCGGGCGAATTGACCCAGGCGGGCAAGGAAGTGACATCCAGCCTGGACAGCCTGTCGACCAGCACCAGCGACCGCCTGACGGCCGGGCTTTCTGCGCGCCTCAAGCAAGAGCAGCAGCAACTGCGTGCGACCCTGGAAAAGGACCTGAAGGACTCTGCCAATGACATGGCGCAGTTGCTGGCCTCGGTTGCGCCGCGTGCCATGTGGGACAGTGATGTCCCGGCGCTGTCCGAGTTCGCCCGACGCGCCCAGCGCAACCCCAACGTGCTGTTTGTGGTGTACGACGATGCCACGGGCCAGCACCTGACCCGTTATCTGAACCGGGAAAACCCGATCAATAAGGCGCTGTTGGAGAAAGGCGAAGGCGACCGCGCGCTGGATAAAGTGTTGAATGCCGCGAAAAACGACCCGTCGGTGTATTACGTTGAGGCATCGATCAGCCCCAATGGCGTGGAGATCGGCAAGGTGCTCATGGGGGTTTCCACCGTTGCGGTCGAGGCGGATCTGGCGGCGCTGGACCAGCGTTTCATTGCGCTGATCGCCAGTGGCGGTCAATTGGTGGGCGATAGCCTCAAGGGCGCGGCGGCTGACAGCGCAGCGGCCATGGGCGCACGCTTGCAGTCGGCGCAGGCCACGGCCACGCAAATGACGGCTAACACCTCAAGCGCCGTACAAGAGGCCGCGCAGGCCCTGCGCTGGCGGATTGGTCTGGGCCTGGCGGTGGTTGGCCTGGGCGTGCTGTTGCTGATTGCCGTGGTGCTGGGGCGGCGGGTGGTCAATCGCCTGAAGCTGCTGATTGCCGCCATGGATGACTTGGCCGCTGGCGAGGGCGACCTGACCAAGCGTGTGCAGATCAACAGCCAGGACGAAATCGGCGCCATGGCTTCGGCGGTCAATCGGTTTGTGGATAAGTTGCAGCCCATCGTGCGCGAGGCGGGCGATGTGGCCCAGCGTACTGGTGTGGAAATCGGCGCGATGACCCTACGCAATGCTGGTGCTGATGCGGCGGCGGGCTTGCAGCGCGACGAAGTGGCCGAAAGCCTGCGGGCGCTGTCGCAAATGGCCGACGAGGCCCAGGCCGAAAGTCACGCCATGCAGGCCGCGTTGCAGCAGGTGGTGGATATCCGCCAGGCCACCGATGAAAATTCGCGGACCTCGGCTGAGGTCGGCAGTTTGATCGAAGCACTGGCAGGCCAGGTGCAGGCCGGTTCCAAGGTGATCGAGCGCCTGGCCCAGCAAAGCGAGCAGATTGAAGTGGTGCTGACGGTGATCCACGGGATTGCCGAGCAGACCAACCTGCTGGCCCTGAATGCGGCCATCGAAGCGGCGCGTGCCGGCGAGACCGGGCGCGGTTTTGCGGTGGTGGCGGACGAAGTGCGGGCGCTGGCGAGTAAAACCCAAAGCTCCACTGGTGATATCCAGGCGCACATCGTGGCGTTGCAGCAAGGCGCGCGCGAGGCAGTCGAAACCATCGGCAAGGCCGGGCGCCAGGCCAGCGAAGGTCTGCTGGTGCTGCGTGACAGCGTGCGCCTGCAGCAAACGGTGCAGGCCTCGGTAGAGCAGGTGCACGCGGCGATTGGCCTGGCGACCCGGGCTGCCGAGCACCAGGCGCAGGGCGCGCATGCGGTGCGGGGGCGGGTCGAGGTGATCCACGCCCAGGCCGAGCGTGCGGCGCAGGCGGTGGTGGAAACCACGGCCAGTGGCAAGGTGCTGGATGGGTTGGCGGCGCAGTTGAAGGCCAGCCTGGGGCAGTTTCGGGCCTAGCGTCGCCTCATCGGGCGCTATCACGGGCAAGCCCGCTCCACAGGTGTGGGAGCGGGCTTGTCCGCGATAACGCTCTCAGCGACTCAGATACATCCGCGTCGTCAGCAGATACACCGGCAACCCCGACACCAGAATCAACAACGCCGCATAAGGCGCCGCCGCCGCAAACTCCACATTCGAGGTGTGTGCCCATACTGCCGTGGCCAGGGTATTCAGCCCCGTAGGGCTGAGCAGCAAGGTTGCGGTCAATTCCTTCATCGCGTCGAGGAACACCAGCGCAAACGCCGCACCCAATGCCGGAAAGATAATCGGCAGGGTCACCCGGCAGAACGCGCTGAACGACGATGCGCCCAGTGTGCGTGCCGCCTCTTCCAACTGCGGCGCAGCCTTGTTCAGCGCAGTGCGGATGGGTGCCTGGGCCAGTGGCAGGAACAACAGCGCATAGGCGATCAGCAGCAGCGCCGAGGTCTGGTACAGCGCCGGCACGTAATGCAGGGCGAAATACACCAGGGTCAGGGCAATCACCAGGCCGGGCAGGGCGTGCAGCAGGTACGGCAGGCGTTCGGCCCATAGCGCCAGTTGACCCTTGTAGCGCACCACCAAAAGGCCTACCGGCACAGCCAGCGCCAGGCACAGTGCGGCGCCGCCGAGGGAAAGGGCCAGGGACGACAGCAGCGCCTCGCTGATTTGCGCAACCGGGAAGGCCGCCGAAGAGCCCACGGCCAGCCAGTAACCGAGCATCCCTAACGGAATGCCACTGCCAATGATCGCCAGCATCACGCAATACAACTGGCCCAGTGGCGCCCATCTGCCCAATCGAACCTGTTCGGCATGCCGCGCCGCGCCTTGTCCAGTGCGCACATGCCGGCCCTTGCCGCGCACGCGCAACTCCAGCCACAGCAGGGTCAGGCACATCAATAGCAGTACCGCAGACAGCATCGCCGCATTGGCGTTGCTAAATTCCAGCTCGAACTGTTGGTAGATCGCCGTGGTGAAGGTTTGCAGGCCGATGATCGACAAGGCGCCGAATTCCACCAGCATGTGCAGGGCAATCAGCAGCGCGCCGGCCAACAGTGATGGCCACAGCAGCGGCAGGGTGATGCGAAAGAATACCCCCCAGCGATTCAGGCCCAGGGTGCGGGCCGACTCTTCCAGGGATGGGTCCAGGTTGCGCAGGGTGGCCGCCACCGGTAGGAACACCAATGGGTACTTGGACAGGGTCATCACCAGGATCGCACCGCCCAGGCCTTCGAACTGGGCGCTCAGCGACACCCAGGTAAAGCTGCTGACAAACGCTGGCACGGCAAACGGCAGGCACAGGATCACTCCCCAGATCCGCCGGCCCGGCAGGTTGCTGCGCTCCAGCAGCCAGGCCAGGGACAGGCCGATCACCGCGCAGGCCATGGTCACGCCAACCATCAGTGCCAACGTGTTGCGCAGCAACCCGAACACATACGGGCGCCACAGCAGATGCACCGCTTCGGTCCAGCCCGCTTGCCAGGCCTTGAGGCCCACATACACCAATGGCAGCAGGCTCAGGCCCACCAGGAGCAAGACCGGCAGCAGCAACCAGATTGAAGGGCGCTTGCGCCGTGGACTAAAACCCCCGCGCAAGGCGGGGGTCGGTAGCGATGGGTTCATCAGTTCAGGCCAACCTCACGTTCCAGCTCCAGGGCTTCTTCGGCATTGCCCAGGTCGGCGGGAGTGACTTTTGGCGGTTGCAGCTCGCTGAAAGGCTTGAGGCCGCGATTGGACTCCATGCCCTTGCGCAACGGGTATTCAGCCGAGGTATTGGTGATAACCCGCTGGCCTTCTTCGCTGGCCATGAAAGCCAGCAGTTGCTGGGCTTCCTTGGGGTGCTTGCTGGATTTGAGTGCCGCCGCTGCCGATACGGTGATCAGGCCGCCGGCATCGCCATCGGTGAAATAGTGCAGTTGCGAATCCAGGTTGGTCTTTTCTTTTTTCAGGGCAAACCAGTAGTAGTTGTTCACCAATACCGTCGCGACTTCGCCGTTTTCCACGGCTTTGAGGGCCACCATATTGTTGCTGTAGACCTTGCCGAACGCGCGCAGGCCGGTCAGCCATTCCTCGGCGGCTTCACGACCATGCAGCTTGATGATGGCCACGGCCTGTTCCTGGAAGGCGCCGCTGGTGGGGACGAAACCAACCTTGCCTTGCCACTCGGGGCCGGCGAAATCCAGGACCGACTTGGGCAGTTCTTCTTCCTTGATCAACTTTGGGTTGAAGGCCACGACCCGGGTGCGTGCGGTCACGCCCATCCAGGCGCCGTTGGCAGCTACGTATTCCTTGGGCAAGACATCCAGGGTGCTGGCGTCGATAGTGGCCAGCAGGCCTTGTTCGCCGAGCTTGTTGAGCGGCGGGGATTCTTCGGTGTAGATCACGTCGGCGGGGGAGCGCTCACCCTCTTCGACGACCTGGCTGGCCAATTGGTTGCTGCTGCCCTTGCGCACATTCACATGAATGCCGGTCTTGGCTTCGAAGGCCTTGGCGAGTTCATCGCCGACTTCCTTGTGCTGGCCGTTGTACAGGGTCAGTTCAACCTTGTCGGCGGCGTAGGCGGCGGGAGAGAGCAGGGTCAGGCCGAGCAGAGTGATGGTCAGGCCACGCAGAAGGGATGTCTTGAGACGGGTATCGCGGATCATCATCCGGGGTTTTCCTCACTTGAGTGCAACAAATCATTGCAAGGATAAACGATAAAACTTCTCAAGTGCGGACAGGGGAGCAATGCAGTGGGAGTTTTTAAACCCCAGAAACGAAAAAACCCGCTTTCGCGGGTTTGATCTGAATTTGGTGCCCAGGAGAAGACTCGAACTTCCACGACCTTGCGATCACCAGCACCTGAAGCTGGCGTGTCTACCAATTTCACCACCTGGGCATTATCAAACAACGTTGCCGCTGTTGATGGGGCGAACTATACGGCGGGCTTTTTGATCTGTAAACCCCTGATTTGATTTTATAAATCAATTTTTCGGTTAAAAATCAAAGGCCTGTAACGCAAAAACCCGCTTTCGCGGGTTTTTGTGAGACTCAAGGCGCAAACCTCAAGTTTTGAATTGGTGCCCAGAAGAAGACTCGAACTTCCACGACCTTGCGGTCACCAGCACCTGAAGCTGGCGTGTCTACCAATTTCACCATCTGGGCAGTATCTTCAACGTTGCCGTCGTCGATGGCGCGCACTATACGGAGTGACTTTTGAGCTGTAAACCCCCGTCATCAAAAAAGCCTGGAAAATTTCGCGGGCGGTCGCGCAAGGTGGTTTTGCGGGGCTATAAAACGCATTTCCCGGCTAGTTATTGCTGGAAATTTCCCGTTTCAATACGCGTATGCCAAACTAACCCACATATAGACAAGGTGAAAACTCTCTAATGGCCGATTGGCAGTCCCTCGATCCCGAGGCCGCTCGTGAAGCGGAAAAATATGAAAACCCTATTCCTAGCCGCGAACTGATCCTGGCGCATCTCGCCGATCGGGGTTCGCCTGCTAGCCGCGAGCAGCTGGTTGAAGAATTCGGTCTGACCACCGAAGACCAACTCGAAGCGCTGCGCCGCCGCCTGCGCGCCATGGAGCGCGATGCACAGTTGATCTACACCCGCCGCGGCACTTACGCACCGGTGGACAAGCTCGACCTGATCCTTGGCCGCATTGCCGGTCACCGTGACGGCTTCGGCTTCCTGATCCCTGATGATGGCAGCGATGACCTGTTCATGAGCCCGGCGCAAATGCGCCTGGTGTTTGATGGCGACCGTGCCCTGGCGCGTGTGTCGGGCCTGGATCGTCGCGGTCGGCGCGAAGGCGTGATCGTCGAAGTGGTGTCCCGTGCCCACGAGTCCATCGTCGGCCGTTACTTCGAAGAAGGCGGCATCGGCTTCGTGATTCCGGACAACCCCAAGGTCCAGCAGGAAGTGCTGGTGACCCCGGGCCGCAACGGCGCTGCCAAGGTCGGTCAGTTCGTCGAGGTGAAAATCACCCACTGGCCAACCCCGCGCTTCCAACCACAGGGCGATATCGTCGAAGTGGTCGGCAACTACATGGCGCCGGGCATGGAAATCGACGTTGCGCTGCGCACCTACGATATTCCTCACGTCTGGCCTGAGGCAGTGCTCAAAGAAGCCGCCAAGCTCAAGCCGGAAGTCGAAGAAAAAGACAAAGAGAAACGCATCGACCTGCGCCATCTGCCGTTCGTCACCATTGACGGCGAAGATGCCCGCGACTTCGACGATGCGGTCTACTGCGAAGCCAAGCCCGGCAAGCTGCGCCTGTTCTCCGGCGGCTGGAAGTTGTTTGTCGCGATTGCCGACGTATCCAGCTACGTGAAGATCGGTTCGGCCCTGGATAACGAAGCCCAGGTGCGCGGCAACTCCGTGTACTTCCCTGAGCGCGTGATCCCGATGCTGCCGGAGCAGCTGTCCAACGGCCTGTGCTCCCTGAACCCGAAAGTCGACCGTTTGGCCATGGTGTGCGAGATGACTATCTCGAAAACCGGCGAAATGACCGATTACCAGTTCTATGAAGCGGTGATCCACTCCCAGGCGCGCCTGACCTACAACAAGGTCAGCACCATCCTGGAAACACCGAAGACCAGCGAAGCCAAGGCTTTGCGCAGCCAGTACGCCGACGTAGTCCCGCACCTCAAGCAGCTCTACTCGCTGTACAAGGTGTTGCTGGGCGCACGTCATGTGCGTGGCGCGATCGATTTTGAAACCCAGGAAACCCGGATCATTTTCGGTTCCGAGCGCAAAATCGCCGAAATCACGCCGACCACCCGTAATGACGCGCACAAGCTGATCGAGGAATGCATGCTGGCGGCCAACGTGGCCACCGCCGAATTCCTGAAAAAGCACGAGATTCCTGCGCTGTACCGAGTGCACGATGGTCCGCCGCCGGAGCGCCTGGAAAAACTGCGCGCCTTCCTCGGTGAGCTTGGCCTATCCCTGCACAAAGGCAAGGACGGCCCGTCGCCCAAGGACTACCAGGCTCTGCTGGCCAGCATCAAGGACCGTCCGGATTTCCACCTGATCCAGACCGTCATGCTGCGCTCCCTCAGCCAGGCGGTGTACAGCGCCGACAACCAGGGCCACTTCGGCCTGAATTACGAGGCGTATACCCACTTCACCTCGCCGATCCGCCGCTACCCGGACCTGCTCACGCACCGTGCTATCCGCAGCGTGATCCATTCCAAGCAGAACACCCCGCACGTCAAGCGTGCCGGTGCCATGACCATTCCGAAGGCACGGATCTATCCGTACGACGAAGCGGCCCTGGAACAGTTGGGCGAGCAGTGCTCCATGAGCGAGCGCCGTGCTGACGAAGCCACCCGTGACGTGGTGAACTGGCTCAAGTGCGAGTTCATGAAAGACCGCGTAGGCGAGTCGTTCCCGGGCGTGATCACCGCGGTGACTGGCTTTGGCCTGTTCGTCGAGCTGACCGATATCTACGTCGAAGGCCTGGTGCACGTCACTGCCTTGCCGGGTGACTACTACCACTTCGACCCTGTGCATCACCGCCTGGCGGGCGAGCGCACCGGTCGCAGCTTCCGCTTGGGCGATACCGTGGAAGTGCGGGTCATGCGCGTCGATCTCGACGAGCGCAAGATCGACTTCGAGATGGCCGAAAAAACCATCGATGCACCGATTGGTCGCAAGAAGCGTGGTGCTGAAACTGCAGCGCCGGCGAAAAAAGGCGCTCCGGCCAAAGCTGCCGCGGCTGTTGCCGCCGAGCCAGCCGCCAAGCCTGCTCGCCGTTCGTCGAGCAAGGAAAAGGTCAGTGACGCTTACCGCCCTAGCGATGCGGCGGCGAAAAACGCCGAGCTGCGCAAGAGTCGCGAGTTGAAGCAGCAGTTGCTCAATGAAGCCAAAAGCGGTGGTAAAGCGGCGTCTGGGGGAAAGTCCCAGGCCGCCGACAAGCCGTCGAGCAAACCGAGTAAACACCGTAAAGGCCCGCCAAAAGCGGGTTCGGCCCCTGCCAAGAGCGGCGGGTCGCGCAAACCTAAGGCCAAGTCATGAGTCTGGAAAAAATCTACGGCGTACACGCCGTAGAAGCGTTGCTGCGTCACCATCCCAAGCGCGTCAAGCAAGTGTGGTTGGCCGAAGGTCGTAGCGAGCCGCGCGTGCAAGCGTTGGTGGAGCTGGCCAACCAGAACAAGGTTGCCATCGGCCAGGCCGAGCGTCGCGAAATGGATGTGTGGGTCGAAGGCGTGCACCAGGGCGTGGTAGCGGACGTGAGTCCGAGCCAGGTCTGGGGCGAAGCGATGCTCGACGAGCTGCTGGACCGTACCGAAGGCGCGCCGCTGTTGCTGGTGCTGGACGGCGTGACCGACCCGCATAACCTCGGCGCCTGCCTGCGTTCGGCGGATGCTGCCGGTGCGCTGGCGGTGATCGTGCCTAAAGACAAGTCGGCCACGTTGACGCCGGTTGTGCGTAAAGTCGCCTGCGGCGCGGCGGAAGTGATTCCGCTGGTGGCCGTGACCAACCTGGCGCGCACCCTGGAAAAACTCCAGCAGCGCGGCTTGTGGGTCGTGGGCACGGCGGGGGAGGCCGAGGTCAGCATTTATGACCAGGACCTCACTGGCCCGACCATCCTGATCATGGGTGCCGAAGGCAAGGGTATGCGGCGCCTGACCCGTGAGCATTGCGATTACCTGGTGCACTTGCCGATGGCGGGTAGCGTCAGCAGCTTGAACGTATCGGTTGCGACCGGCGTATGCCTGTTCGAGGCGCAGCGTCAGCGCGGTGCCAAGGCCAAGGCCAAGAAGTAATCAGGTCTGGCGCAGGTCCAAATGTGGGAGCGGGCTTGTGTGGGAGCTGGCTCGCCTGCGATAGCATCACCTCAGTACACCTGATGTGCCGAGGTGTCTGCATCGCAGGCAAGCCAGCTCCCACACAAGCCTGTTCCCACATTGGTTTTTGGTCAAATAATCACCAATTGCCTTGCACCCTTTCTCCCCCTTCTCTACAATTGCGCCCCTTGCCTTCCTGGCGGGCACCGATGTGCCTCCCTTCGGCAAGATTCCTAAGTGTCATTCACTCCTTGTCTGACCGTTTTTGAGCGGCAGGCTACAACCCGTAAGGAGCATTCATGCGTCATTACGAAATCATCTTTTTGGTCCACCCGGATCAAAGCGAGCAAGTCGGCGGCATGGTTGAGCGTTACACCAAGCTGATCGAAGAAGACGGCGGCAAAATCCACCGTCTGGAAGATTGGGGCCGTCGTCAACTGGCCTACGCAATCAACAATGTTCACAAGGCTCACTACGTGATGCTGAACGTTGAGTGCACTGGCAAGGCCCTGGCCGAGCTGGAAGACAACTTCCGCTACAACGATGCAGTGATCCGTAACCTGGTCATCCGTCGCGAAGAAGCCGTTACCGGCCAATCCGAGATGCTCAAGGCTGAAGAAAACCGCAGTGAGCGCCGTGAGCGTCGCGACCGTCCTGAGCACGAAGGCGCTGAAAGCGCTGATAGTGATGACAGCGACAACAGCGATAACGCTGACGAGTAATCCACGGACCTTATTAAGGAGCCTATCAAATGGCACGTTTCTTCCGTCGTCGTAAGTTTTGCCGCTTCACCGCTGAAGAAGTGAAGGAGATCGACTACAAAGATCTCAACACTCTGAAAGCCTACGTATCCGAGACCGGCAAAATTGTTCCAAGCCGTATCACCGGTACCAAAGCTCGTTATCAGCGTCAGCTGGCCACCGCTATCAAGCGCGCCCGCTTCCTGGCCCTGCTGGCCTACACCGACAGCCACGGCCGCTGAGACCGGGCAGTCGACAAGTAGTAAGGGATTGAATGCATGCGCGCCTTAGCTGAGTTCATCATGCGCGGTCGTGTGCAGGCCACTCTGGTAGTGGCTGGATGTGCTGCATTGCCGTTGTTGTATTGGTTGGGTGCTGCCGCAGGAAGCCTTGTGCTGCTGCGGCGCGGTTTGAAGGACGCCCTGGGCGTCCTTGCCCTGGGGTTGCTGCCGGCCTTGATCTGGTGGCTGCAATTCGACGATCCACGGGTACTTCTGGTACTGCTGGGGTCTTCGAGCCTTGCGTTGGTTCTGCGCGCAAGTGAGTCCTGGGTCCGTACGCTGCTGGTCAGCGTGGCATTGGGAGTGGTGTATTCAGTGGTGCTTGGCGCGGCTTTCCGCCCGCAAATCGAGGCGCTGTCGCAGGAGTTGGTAAAAATCCTGCCACTGGCCCTCGGGGATCTCTACCAGCAATTGTCGGTAGATGAGCGAGCGCGCATGGCCACACTGATTGCTCCGGTCCTTACCGGCCTGATAGCGGCACTGTTGCAGATCGTCAGTGTGCTGAGCCTGATTCTTGGGCGCTACTGGCAGGCGTTGT
The DNA here is from genome assembly GCF_012985525.1 of Pseudomonas sp. WS 5059. Taxonomy (NCBI): domain Bacteria; kingdom Pseudomonadati; phylum Pseudomonadota; class Gammaproteobacteria; order Pseudomonadales; family Pseudomonadaceae; genus Pseudomonas; species Pseudomonas sp. WS 5059. The sequence goes on from NZ_JAAQWO010000004.1 coordinate 445,765, forward strand.
TGTATAACCCAGGTGGTTTTGGTCGCGAGTTTCGCAGTATCAGAATCCCCGCAGGACCAGCGATGTTGCTGCTGGCGTGCATGCTTGTAGGGCCGAACTTCGGTCCGCAAATGGCCATGTTGACGCCGTTGTGCAGCGTACCGCTGGTGATTGCCGGGCTGGCCCTGATTCACGGGCTGGTGGCGCAAAAGCGCCTGGCCAGGTTCTGGCTGGTGGGGTTGTACGTGACGCTGTTGCTGTTTATGCAACTGATCTATCCGTTACTCGTGGTCTTGGCCATTGTCGACGGCCTGATTGATTTTCGCGGTCGTCTGGCGCCGAAAGACGCCGATAACGCGAACGGTGAAGGTTAAAAGTTAGAGGATTTTCACATGCAACTGATCCTTCTGGAAAAAGTCGCCAACCTGGGCAACCTGGGCGACAAAGTAAACGTTAAGGCCGGCTACGGTCGTAACTACCTGCTGCCATACGGCAAAGCCACCGCTGCAACCGCTGCCAACCTGGCCGCGTTTGAAGAGCGTCGCGCTGAGCTGGAAAAAGCTGCAGCAGACAAGAAAGCTTCGGCTGAAACCCGTGCCGCCCAACTGGCTGAGCTGGAAGTGACTATCACTGCCACCGCCGGTGACGAAGGCAAGCTGTTCGGTTCGATCGGCACCCACGACATCGCTGATGCACTGACCGCCTCCGGCGTTGAAGTGCAGAAGAGCGAAGTTCGTCTGCCGAACGGCACCATCCGCAACGTAGGCGAATTCGACGTAGCCGTGCACCTGCACGCTGAAGTTGAAGCCACCGTACGCGTTGTAGTGGTAGCAGCTTAAAGCAAGCTAACTGACTGGCACCCCCGGTGCCAGGCGGTTAACATCGGGCACGATCCTGTTTACAGGTCGTGCCTTTTGTTTTTTCAGACCCCCTAATTTCAAGTGGCCATGAACGATATCTCCGCTCCTGAGCAATACGATCTGCAAACCGCTGCCCTGAAGGTGCCGCCGCATTCCATCGAGGCCGAACAGGCCGTGCTCGGTGGCTTGATGCTGGACAACAACGCCTGGGAACGCGTGCTCGATCAAGTCTCGGACGGTGATTTCTATCGCCATGACCACCGCCTGATTTTCCGCGCCATCGCCAAACTGGCCGACCTTAACTCCCCCATCGATGTCGTGACCCTTGCCGAGCAATTGGACAAGGAAGGTCAGACCTCGCAGGTGGGCGGCCTCGGTTACCTGGGCGAATTGGCGAAAAACACGCCATCTGTCGCCAACATCAAGGCCTACGCGCAGATCGTTCGCGCACGGGCCACCTTGCGACAGCTGATTGGCATCGCCACGGAAATCGCCGACAGCGCCTTCAACCCCGAAGGCCGCACGGCAGAAGAAATCCTGGATGAAGCCGAACGGCAGATCTTCCAGATCGCCGAAGCGCGGCCCAAGACCGGCGGCCCGGTCAGCGTCAACGACCTGTTGACCAAGGCCATCGACCGCATCGACACGCTGTTTAACACCGACAATGCCATCACCGGCCTGTCCACTGGCTACACCGACCTCGACGGCATGACCAGCGGCCTGCAACCGGCTGACTTGATCATCGTCGCCGGTCGTCCGTCCATGGGTAAGACCACGTTTGCCATGAACCTGGTGGAGAACGCGGTACTGCGCAGCGAGAAGGCCGTACTGGTGTACTCCCTGGAGATGCCAGGTGAATCGCTGATCATGCGGATGCTCTCGTCCCTGGGCCGCATCGACCAGACCAAGGTGCGTGCCGGTCGCCTCGAAGACGACGATTGGCCGCGCCTGACCTCGGCGGTCAACCTGCTCAACGACCGTAAGCTGTTCATCGACGACACCGCGGGCATCAGCCCGTCGGAAATGCGCGCACGCACCCGGCGCCTGGTGCGTGAGCACGGCGATGTCGGCCTGATCATGATCGACTACCTGCAATTGATGCAGATCCCTGGTTCCGGCGGCGACAACCGGACCAACGAGATTTCCGAAATCTCGCGCTCCCTCAAGGCCCTGGCCAAGGAGTTCAACTGCCCGGTGGTTGCGCTCTCGCAGCTCAACCGCTCCCTGGAGCAGCGCCCGAACAAACGTCCGATCAACTCCGACTTGCGTGAATCCGGAGCGATCGAGCAGGATGCCGACGTGATCATGTTCGTGTACCGGGACGAGGTTTATCACCCGGAGACCGAACACAAAGGCATCGCCGAGATCATTATCGGTAAGCAGCGGAACGGGCCGATCGGCACCACGCGCCTGGCGTTTATCGGTAAATACACACGTTTCGAAAACCTCGCGCCGGGCAGCTACAACTTCGAGGACGAGTAAAAGACGGTCTCGCCAATTCCGACTGCAAAGGTCGGAATTGGTCAAAATTTGTGCTATATTCCGCGCCCGCGATTTTTCATCTCAACACCGGTCACCGTCATGCAAACAGCCAAGCCGTTATTTGACTATCCCAAGTATTGGGCCGAATGTTTCGGTCCAGCGCCATTCCTGCCCATGAGCAGGGAGGAGATGGATCAGCTTGGCTGGGATTCATGCGACATCATCATCGTCACCGGCGATGCCTACGTTGACCATCCGTCGTTTGGCATGGCGATCATCGGCCGGCTGCTGGAGTCCCAGGGCTTTCGCGTCGGGATCATTGCCCAGCCCAACTGGCAGTCCAAAGACGACTTCATGAAGCTCGGCGAGCCGAACCTGTTCTTCGGCGTCGCGGCCGGCAACATGGATTCGATGATCAACCGCTACACCGCCGACAAGAAAATCCGCTCCGACGACGCCTACACCCCAGGCGGCATGGCCGGCAAACGCCCGGACCGGGCGAGCCTGGTGTACAGCCAGCGCTGCAAGGAAGCCTACAAAAACGTGCCGATCGTGCTCGGTGGTATCGAGGCTTCGCTGCGCCGCATCGCCCACTACGACTATTGGCAGGACCGGGTGCGCAACTCGATCCTGATCGACGCCACCGCCGATATCCTGCTGTACGGCAACGCCGAACGGGCGATTGTCGAAGTTGCCCAGCGCCTGTCGTGGGGCCACAAGATCGAAGACATCACCGACGTGCGCGGCACCGCGTTCATTCGCCGTGACACGCCGGAAGGCTGGTACGAAGTGGACTCCACCCGTATCGACCGTCCGGGCAAGATCGACAAGATCATCAACCCGTACGTGAATACCCAGGACACCCAGGCCTGTGCCATCGAGCAGGAAAAGGGCCCGGTTGAAGACCCGGAAGAGGCCAAGGTCGTACAGATCCTGGCCAGCCCGCGCATGACCCGTGACAAGACGGTCATTCGTCTGCCGTCCGTGGAAAAAGTCCGTGGCGACTCGGTGCTGTATGCCCACGCCAACCGCGTGCTCCACCTGGAAACCAACCCAGGCAACGCCCGCGCGCTGGTACAGAAGCATGGCGAAGTGGACGTGTGGTTCAACCCGCCGCCCATTCCCATGACCACCGAAGAAATGGACTACGTGTTCGGCATGCCTTACGCCCGTGTCCCACACCCGGTGTATGGCAAAGAGAAGATCCCCGCCTACGACATGATCCGTTTCTCGGTGAACATCATGCGTGGCTGCTTCGGCGGCTGTACCTTCTGCTCGATCACCGAGCACGAAGGCCGGATCATCCAGAACCGTTCCGAAGAGTCGATCATTCGCGAGATCGAAGAAATCCGCGACAAAGTCCCGGGCTTTACCGGGGTGATTTCCGACCTCGGTGGGCCGACCGCGAACATGTACCGCATTGCCTGCAAGAGCCCGGAAATCGAATCCGCGTGCCGCAAGCCGTCCTGCGTATTCCCAGGCATCTGCCCGAACCTGAACACCGACCACTCGTCGTTGATCCAGCTGTACCGCAGCGCCCGTGCGTTGCCGGGTGTGAAGAAGATTCTGATCGCTTCCGGCCTGCGCTACGACCTGGCCGTGGAGTCGCCGGAATATGTCAAAGAGCTGGTGACCCACCACGTCGGTGGTTACCTGAAGATCGCCCCGGAACACACCGAGGAAGGTCCGCTCAACCAGATGATGAAACCGGGCATCGGCAGCTATGACAAGTTCAAGCGCATGTTCGAGAAGTACACCAAGGAAGCGGGCAAGGAGCAGTACCTGATCCCGTACTTCATCGCCGCCCACCCCGGCACCACCGATGAAGACATGATGAACCTGGCCCTGTGGCTCAAGGGCAATGGCTTCCGTGCCGACCAGGTGCAGGCGTTCTACCCCTCGCCAATGGCCACCGCCACCGCGATGTACCACTCGGGCAAGAACCCGCTGCGCAAGGTCACCTACAAGAGCGACGCGGTGACCATCGTCAAGAGCGAAGACCAGCGCCGTCTGCACAAGGCGTTCCTGCGCTACCACGACCCCAAAGGCTGGCCGATGCTGCGTGAAGCGCTGACGCGCATGGGCCGCGCCGACCTGATCGGGCCGGGCAAGGAGCAGTTGATCCCGCTGCACCAGCCGTCCACCGACAGCTACCAGAGTGCTCGTCGCAAGAACTCGACGCCGGTGGGCAGCCATAAGGTCGCCAAGGAAACCACCACCAAGATCCTCACCCAGCACACCGGCCTGCCGCCCCGTGGCAGCGACGGCAGCAACCCGTGGGACAAGCGCGAACAAGCCAAGGCCGCGGCCATGGCGCGCAACAAGCAGGCAGCTAAAGAACGCACTGACGCGGCGAAGGGCAAAGGCAAGAAGCCTGCGCGCAAGCCGGTCGTGCCGCGTTGATCGCCGCCTGAAATGCAAAACGCCAGCCTCCGTGCTGGCGTTTTGCTTTGTCGCGGGTGGGAAACCTGCTTGTTAAGGTGGCGCCCGTCAAGCCGTCATCGCAGGCAAGCCAGCTCCCACATCTGATCAGGTTCACAATTTAAAATTGTGGGGGCTGGCTTGCCTGCGATGACGCCAGACCAGCCACCCTCGACCTCGAGAGAGAAAACCAGCTCAACATCAAGCACCAGCGCCACATACTCCATGCGCCAAGCCGTCATCGCCGCGCGCAAAACGCGCTGATTGGGTAGATTCACCACTGCGCCCCGCGCTTGCGCCACAAATATGTGCAACCCTCGCACCACGGCGGTCACTCTCGCGCCGTTTTGGTGCTGTACTGCACCGGGTCCCTCGATAAAGCGCAATGACCGCCGCACTGGCATAAGTCTTGCGCGCTTTGTTTCCATGCCCTGGCTCGCAGGAGGCCGCCGTGTCGATTCATGTCGCGTTGCACCACGTTACGCATTACCGCTACGACCGCGCTGTGGAGCTTGGCCCGCAGATTGTACGCCTGCGCCCGGCAGCCCATAGCCGCACGCGGATCCTGTCCTACGCGCTGAAGGTGCTGCCCGAGCAGCATTTCATCAATTGGCAGCAAGATCCCCAGGGCAATTACCTGGCGCGCCTGGTGTTCCCGGAAAAGACTGACGAGCTGCGCATCGAGGTCGATCTGGTGGCCGAGATGGCGGTGTTCAATCCGTTCGACTTTTTCCTTGAGCCCTACGCCGAACACATCCCCTTCAGCTACGCCGCCGATGAGCAGCGCGAGCTGGCACCGTATCTGGAAACCCTGCCGCTGACCCCCAAGTTTGCCGCGTACTTGGCCGGTATCGACCGCACGCCGCTGCCGGCCGTGGATTTCCTGGTCGGCCTCAACCAGCGCCTGGCCGCCGATATCGGCTACCTGATCCGCATGGAGCCTGGCGTACAAACCCCCGAATTCACCCTGGAAAACGCCTCCGGCTCCTGCCGTGACTCGGCCTGGCTGCTGGTGCAATTGCTGCGCAACCTGGGCTTGGCGGCACGGTTTGTCTCCGGCTACCTGATCCAGTTGACCGCCGACGTCAAGGCCCTCGACGGGCCCTCCGGTACCGAGGTGGACTTCACCGACCTGCATGCCTGGTGCGAGGTGTACTTGCCCGGTGCCGGCTGGATTGGCCTGGATGCCACCTCCGGCCTGTTCGCTGGTGAAGGGCATATCCCGTTGGCGTGTAGCCCCGATCCATCGTCTGCCGCCCCGATCAGTGGGCTGGTGGAACCGTGCGAGTGCGAATTTACCCACGAAATGTCGGTAGAGCGCATCTGGGAAGCGCCGCGCGTCACCAAGCCCTACACCGAAGAGCAATGGCTGGCGATCCAGGCCCTCGGGCGGCAGATTGATAGCGACCTGCTCAGGGACGATGTGCGCCTGACCATGGGCGGCGAGCCGACATTTGTTTCCATCGACGACCCCGACAGCGCCGAGTGGAACACCGCCGCCCTCGGCCCGGACAAGCGCCGGCTGTCTGCCGAGCTGTTCCAGCGCATGCGCAAGCACTACGCGCCCAAGGGCCTGGTGCACTTCGGCCAGGGCAAGTGGTACCCCGGCGAGCAACTGCCGCGCTGGTCGCTCAATTGCCATTGGCGTCGGGACGGCGTGCCGGTCTGGCACAACGACGCGTTGATTGCCGACGAGCAGCAGGACTACGGTGCGGATGACGTGATGGCCGGGCGCTTCCTGGCGAGCATTGCCGAGCGCCTGAAGCTCCCCGCACGCTTTGTATTCCCGGCCTTCGAGGACAATTTTTACTACCTGTGGCGCGAAGGAGCCTTGCCGCAGAACGTCAGCCCCCAGGATTCGCGCCTGGACGATGAGCTGGAGCGTGAACGCCTGCGCAAGGTGTTCAGCCAGGGCCTGGATAAAGTCATCGGCCACGTACTGCCCCTGGCGCGCACGGCGGCCAACGACCGCTGGCAGAGTGGCCGTTGGTACCTGCGCGACACCCACTGCCGGCTGGTGCCGGGTGATTCGCCACTGGGCTATCGCCTGCCCCTGGCCGCGCAGCCCTGGGTGACGGCGGCAGATTACCCCTTTGTGCATCCGACCGATCCCAATCAGGATCTGCCGGCGCTGGCCATCACCACGCCAGGCCCTGGCGAGCCTGCGCCCAGCGATGAGCGTGTGCCCAAGATCGACGAGTCTGCCGACTGGCTGACCCGTACCGCCTTGTGCGCCGAAGCGCGGGGCGGGCGGCTCTACCTGTTCATGCCGCCCCTGGAGCGGGTCGAGGATTACCTGGAGTTGGTGAGTGCCATCGAGGCCACCGCCCAGGAACTGCATTGCCCGGTGCTGCTGGAAGGTTACGAGCCGCCGAGTGACCCACGCCTGAGCAACTTCCGTGTGACGCCAGACCCTGGCGTGATCGAAGTCAACGTGCAGCCGTCCGCCACCTGGGACGAACTGGTGGAGCGCACCGAGTTCCTCTATGAAGAGGCCCGGCAAACCCGCCTGACCACCGAAAAATTCATGATCGACGGGCGCCACACCGGCACCGGCGGCGGTAACCACTTTGTGCTGGGTGGGGCCACGCCCAAGGATTCGCCGTTCCTGCGCCGCCCGGACCTGTTGCGCAGCCTGATCAGCTACTGGCATAACCACCCGTCGCTGTCGTACCTGTTTTCCGGGCTGTTTATCGGCCCGACCTCCCAGGCACCACGGGTGGATGAGGCGCGCAACGACGCGCTGTATGAACTGGAAATCGCCTTCGCGCAAATGCCGGCGCCAGGCGAGGAATGCCCGCCGTGGCGGGTGGACCGCTTGCTGCGCAACCTGTTGATCGACGTCACCGGCAATACCCACCGCGCCGAATTCTGCATCGACAAGCTCTACTCGCCGGATGGCGCCACCGGGCGCCTGGGCCTGCTGGAGTTGCGCGCTTTTGAAATGCCGCCCCATGCGCGCATGAGCCTGACCCAACAGTTGCTGCTGCGCGCCCTGGTGGCGCGCTTCTGGCGTGAGCCCTACGCGCCGCCGAAGCTGGCGCGCTGGGGCACGGAGCTGCACGATCGCTTCCTGCTGCCGCACTTTATCGAGCAGGACTTTGCCGACGTAATTGTCGAGCTCAACGCCACCGGTTATCCGCTGCGTGCCGAGTGGTTCGCGGCACACCTGGAGTTTCGCTTTCCCAAGGTCGGCGACTATGCCGTCAGCGGTATCGAGTTGGAACTGCGCCAGGCCCTGGAGCCCTGGCATGTACTGGGCGAAGAGGGCGCGGCGGGCGGTACGGTGCGCTATGTGGATTCATCCCTTGAGCGCCTGCAGGTAAAACTCAGCGGCCTGGCGCCACAGCGCTATGTGCTGACCTGCAACGGGGTGGCCGTGCCACTGCACGCTACCGGCCGGGTCGGCGAGTTTGTGGCGGGTGTGCGTTATCGCGCCTGGCAACCGGCCAATTGCCTGCAGCCGACCATCGCCGTGCATGCGCCGTTGGTATTCGACTTGCTGGATACCTGGATGCAACGCTCCCTGGGTGGTTGCCAATACCACGTGGCCCATCCGGGCGGGCGCAATTACGACAGCTTGCCGGTGAATGCCAACGAAGCGGAAAGCCGACGCATGGCGCGGTTCTTCCGTTTGGGCCACAGCCCGGGGAAATTGCCGGTGCCGACGGTGGTGATCAACGATGAACTGCCAATGACCCTGGATCTGCGGCGCTTCGCCAATAAAAATGACTAAACACAACTCCACCTATAGGAGCGGGCTTGTGTGGGAGCGGGCTTGCCCGCGATGACGGAGTACCAGCCAGTACATGCATTGGCCGACCCACCGCTATCGCGAGCAAACCCGCTCCCACGCAAGCCCAGTTTCCACAGAGGATTTGCAATGTTTGTTGGGTTAATCTGAGCCCCCTTGCCCCTGCCGAGCGTTCCATGTCCGACTTGCTCGACCGTTACCCGCTGACTGCGGGCACCTATCACGAACTGCTGGATGACAGCGGCGCCGTGCGCGCCCATTGGCAGCGCCTGCTCGACCATCTGCAACGCAGCACCCCGGCGCAACTGGCCCAGCGCCAGGCGTTGTTGACGCGGCAGATCCAGGAAAACGGCGTGACCTACAACGTCTATGCCGACCCCAAGGGCGCCGATCGCCCATGGGAACTGGACCTGCTGCCCCACGTATTGGCGGCGGATGAGTGGGCGCATTTGTCGGCAGGCATTGCCCAACGCGCGCGCTTGCTCAATGCGGTGCTGGCCGACCTGTACGGCCCGCAACGCCTGATTGCCGAAGGCTTGCTGCCGGCAGAGCTGGTGTTTGGGCATAACAACTTCCTGTGGCCTTGCCAGGGCATCCAGCCGCCCGATGGGGTGTTCCTGCACCTGTACGCGGTGGACCTGGCGCGCACCCCGGATGGCCGCTGGTGGGTCACGGCGGACCGTACCCAGGCGCCGTCCGGTGCCGGCTACGCCCTGGAAAACCGCACCATCGTTTCCCGCGCATTCCCGGATTTGTATCGCGACTTGCAGGTGCAGCACCTCACCGGGTTCTTCCGCACCTTGCAGGAAACCCTGGCCCGCCAGGCCCCCGGCGATGACCAGCCGCCGCTGATCGTGCTGCTGACCCCAGGGCGCTTCAATGAAAGCTATTTCGAACACCTGTACCTGGCCCGCCAGCTTGGCTACCCCCTGGTAGAAGGCGGCGACCTGACCGTGCGCGACAGCACCGTGTACCTGAAAACCCTCAGCGGCCTGCGCCGCGTGCACGCGATCATGCGGCGGCTGGACGATGATTTTTGCGACCCCCTGGAGCTGCGCACCGACTCGGCCCTGGGCGTGCCCGGCCTGCTGGACGCGGTGCGCCAGGGCAATGTGCTGGTGGCCAACGCCCTGGGCGCCGGCGTGCTGGAGTCCCCTGGGCTGCTGGGTTTCCTGCCGAAGATCAATCAGTTTCTGTTTGGCGAAGAACTGATCCTGCCGTCCATCGCCACTTGGTGGTGCGGCGAAGCGCCGGTGCTGGCCGAAGCCCTGGAAAAACTGCCGGAGCTGCTGATCAAGCCAGCATTTCCCTCGCAGAGTTTTGCCCCGGTATTTGGCCGCGACTTGAATGCCGAACAACGCCAGGCCCTGGCCGAACGCATGCAGGCGCGCCCATACGCCTACGTGGCCCAGGAGCTGGCGCAGCTGTCTCAGGCGCCGGTCTGGCACACCGTGGATGACCATCTGCAACATCGCGCCATCGGCATGCGTGTGTACGCGGTGGCCGGTGAGGATGGCTACCGGGTGCTGCCGGGTGGCCTGACCCGCGTGGCAGCCCATGCGGACGCCGAAGTGGTGTCGATGCAGCGTGGCGGGGCGAGCAAGGACACCTGGGTGCTGGGCGAGCGTGCCCCCGGCGGCGAGCAATGGCGCGCGCAAAGGGTGATCGGCACCCATGACCTGGTGCGCCGCGATCCGTACCTGCCGTCGCGCGTGGTAGAAAACCTGTTCTGGTTCGGCCGCTACTGCGAGCGCTGCGATGACAGCGCGCGCTGGCTGCGCATCGTCCTCGCCCGCTATGTCGATGGTGACGACCCGTTGGCCTTGCAGGCCGCCGTGGAACTCGGCGAAAGCCTGCGCCTGCTGCCGGAGGAGGGCGAGTTGCCCGAGCGCCTGCTACAGGCCCTGCTCGGTGATGACTGGCCGTCGAGCCTGCGTGCCAACCTGCAGCGCTTGCAGTGGGCGGCGTCCCAGGTGCGCGGCAAGCTGTCCCGGGAGAACTGGCAGGCTCTGGTGGAGCTGCAGCGCGAAGCCATAGAGCTGGAGCGCGAAGCGCCGGACTTTGGCCAGTTGCTGGACTTCCTCAACCGCCTGGTGATGTCCCTGGCGGCGCTGTCCGGCTTTGCCCTCGACGACATGACCCGCGACGAAGGCTGGCGTTTTCTGATGATGGGCCGGCGCATCGAGCGCCTGCAATTTCTCAGCAGCAGCCTCGCGGCCTTCCTGCGCGGGGTGGCGGTGTTCGACCAGGCCGGGCTGGAATGGTTGCTGGAGCTGGGCAACAGCAGCATCACCTACCGTTCGCGCTACCTGGCGGTGCCGCAATTGATTCCGGTGCTGGACCTGCTGTTGCTGGATGAACAGAACCCCCATGCGGTGCTGTTCCAGCTCAAGCTGGTGAGCCGCACCTTGCGTCGGCTCAACGATGATTTCGGCGTGCCCCGCGAGGCCGGGCTGGCGCCGTTGGTAGAGCGCCTGGCGCGCTTTGACCTGGGCTGCCTGGAGAACCCGCTGTTTGGTGATGCCAGCGTGCGCGCGGCCCTCGATGGCCTGGCGGACCTGCTGCAGGCCGTCGCCGATGAAAGCGGGCAGGTCTCCGATCGCCTGGCCCTGCGCCATTTTGCCCATGTAGATGATGTCAGCCAGCAAACGGTGTCTGTGTGATGAGCGCGCGCTACCAGATATTTCACGATACCCATTACCACTATGACAGCCCGGTGTCCCTGGCCCAGCAACTGGCGCACTTATGGCCGCGCCCGTGTGCCTGGCAGCGCTGCACTTTGCGGCAACTGGAGATCAGCCCCGAGCCGACGGCGCGTCGTGACGAGCTGGACGTGTTTGGCAACCCGATCACCCGGCTGGCGTTCGAGCGGCCCCATGATGAATTGCTGGTCAACGCTGGCTTGACCGTGGAAGTGCTGGCCCGGCCTGTGCTGGACTTCAGCCAGTCACCGCCCTGGGACCAGACCCGCAACCGCCTGACCTACAGCGGCCAGCCATTGTCGTTGGAGGCCATCGAGGCGTGCCGCTATCGTTTCGAGTCGCCCTACGTGCACTTGAAGAAAAACTTCGTCGAGTTCTCCCAGAGCTGCTTTGCGCCCGGCCGGCCGCTGTTGCTGGGGGTACAGGCGTTGATGGAGAAGATTTTTTGCGAGTTCACCTTCGATGCCGAAGCCACCCAGGTGGCCACGCCGCTGGTGGAGGTGCTGGAGCGTCGACGGGGTGTGTGCCAGGACTTTGCCCACCTGATGCTCGCCTGCCTGCGCTCACGGGGCCTGGCGGCGCGTTATATCAGTGGCTACCTGCTGACCCAGCCGCCGCCCGGCCAGCCACGGCTGATCGGCGCCGATGCGTCGCACGCATGGGTGTCGGTGTTTTGCCCGTTGTCGGGCTGGGTGGATTTTGATCCGACCAACAATGTGCAGCCGGCACTGGAACACATCACCCTGGCCTGGGGCCGGGATTTCTCCGATGTCTCGCCGTTGCGCGGGGTGATCCTGGGAGGGGGCAGCCATGACCCGGAAGTGCGAGTGACGGTGATGCCATTAGACCCACTGTAAGAGCCGGCTTGCCGGCGACAGTGGTCTACCGGGCGCCGCCATCGCCGGCAAGCCGACTCCTACATAAGCCTGTGTGGTTACTCAGGCCTCGGGTGCCTGGTCTTTCGGTGTTTGGGTATCGTCAGCAGCCACTTCACCCTCGGCATCCGGGTTCAGTGCGCCTGCTTCTTCGTCGGCCGCAGCTTTCTTGCGTTGCAGCTTTTCCTCTTTCTTCTGTTCCTTGGCCAAGTCTCTCTGACGTTTGGCGAAGGAGTAATTAGGTTTTGCCATGGGCGATCCTCTGGGGTCGAAGGTGAGGTTGAGCGGCGGGTATTCTGCCTTTAAACGTGCCCCAAGGGTTAATCGGGTTTCAGAATCGCCTCTCTAGGTTAAACGTTAGTCGACATTAACCGTTTCGTAAGTACCGCTGGCGCCACAGGCATAAGCGGCAAGCAGGCTGCATAACAGGCTATTGAGGTGCATGGCTCGGACTCCAGGAAACAAAGATGAGCCGATCATAGGCCCCGTGCGGCACTTTGGCTGGTTGATTCTGTCGATCAGTCTGATAGCCTAAAGTTGTATACAATTTGTTGATTCAGATCATTGGAACATCTGCCTGCCTCAGGCACCCTTGTCGCATATGCGTTTTCTAAACCCTGCCTTGGAGATTCACATGTTTGCCAAAATCGTTGCTGTTTCCCTGCTGACTCTGGCTAGCGGCCAGTTGCTTGCTGCAGAGTGCAAGGTCACTGTCGACTCCACCGACCAAATGTCCTTTGACACCAAGGCCATTGAAATCGACAAGAGCTGCAAGACGTTCACCGTTGAGCTCAAGCACTCCGGTAACCTGCCAAAGAACGTCATGGGCCATAACTGGGTGCTGACCACTGAGGCGGATATGCAGCCGGTTGCAACCGAAGGCATGGCCGCCGGTATCGACAACAACTACCTGAAAAAAGACGACGCCCGCATCATCGCCCACACCAAGATCATCGGCGCTGGCGAGACTGATTCGGTGACTTTCGACGTGTCCAAGCTCAAGGCTGACGGCAAGTACATGTTCTTCTGCTCGTTCCCAGGCCACATCTCGATGATGAAAGGCACTGTGACCCTGAAGTAAGGCCACAGGCCGCGTTATCGTTCATCACCGGCAAGCCCGCCCCCACATTTTGATGTATGAATACATTCAACTGTGGGAGCGGGCTTGCCCGCGATAGCGGCCTGACAATCAATACACAACCCCCCGCCTCACCTCAAGGCGCAAACGGCATCACCCGCTTGTGCTCAGTCTTGCGATAGGTCTCGCAGATAATCCTGAACGCTTCCTCACGCACCGGCTGGCCGTGCAGGAACGCATCGATCTCGGTATAGGTCACGCCATGGGACGCTTCATCCGGCTTGCCCGGTGACAGGTCTTCCAGGTCGGCCGTCGGGATTTTTTCCACCAGCGACTCCGGCGCACCAAAGTGCCGCGCAATCGCGCGTACCTGGTTTTTCACCAGCCCGCTCAACGGTGCCAGGTCGCACGCGCCATCACCGAACTTGGTGAAAAACCCCATCACCGCTTCCGCCGCATGGTCGGTGCCGATCACCAGGCCGCTCGCTGCGCCGGCGATAGTGTATTGCGCAACCATGCGCATCCGCGCCTTGGTATTGCCCAGCACAAAGTCACGAGACACCGCAGCCTTGCCTTCGAAGGCCGCTACTTCGTTGGCCAGGGCCTTGACCGCCGGGCCGATATTGACCGTGTGGCGTTCGTCGGGGTTGATAAAGTCCACGCTGGCCTGGGCATCGTGCTCGTCGAACTGGGTCTCGTAAGGCAGGCGCACCGCGATAAAGCGGTAAGCCTCATCACCTTTGAGCGCGCGCAGCTCTTTCATCGCCCGCTGGGCCAGCAGGCCTGCGGTCAGGGAGTCGACACCGCCGCTGATGCCCAGTACCAGGGTCTTGAGCCCCGAGTTGAGCAGGCAGTCCTGGATAAAGGTAATCCGCCGGGCCACTTCCGCTTCAAGGGCGGCGTGGTCCTGGAACGGTGGTTGGACCTTGAGCTGTTGGGCAATCTCACGCTGTACGGCTTGCATGATTCACTCCTCGCTAGAGATGGCAGGTACTTTGAAAACGTGGCGCAAATAGGCGACGAAGTTCGGATCCGTGCAGTGGGTCTTGCCCGCTTCATCGGAGATCTTCGCCACGGGCTGGCCATTGCAGGCGGTCATTTTAAGCACGATGCTCATCGGTTCCACACCTGGAATGTCACAGGTCAGGTTGGTGCCGATGCCAAAGCTGACATTGATCCGCCCGCGCAGCGCACGGAAAATCTCCAGGGCCTTGGGCAGCGTCAGGCTGTCGGAGAACACCAGGGTCTTGCTCATCGGCTCGATGCCCAGCTTGTGGTAATGGGCGATGGCTTTTTCGGCCCACTGCACCGGGTCGCCGGAGTCATGGCGCAGGCCGTCGAACAGCTTGGCGAAGTACAGATCGAAATCGCTGAGGAAGGCATCGGTGGTGATGCAGTCGGTCAGGGCGATGCCCAGCAGGCCACGGTACTCGCGGACCCAGCAATCGAGGGCGGCGATCTGGCTGTCGATCAGGCGCGGGCCCAGTTGCTGGTGGGCCATGATCCATTCATGGGCCATGGTGCCCAGGGGCTTCATGTCCAGCTCGCGGGCCAGGTGCACGTTGCTGGTGCCGACGAAGCGGCCGGGGAAGTCGTGCTTGAGCACATTCACCACTTCCTCCTGCACGCGGTAGGAAAAGCGCCGGCGGGTACCGAAGTCCGCGACCTGCAACTCGGCCAGCTCATCGCTGCTGGCGTTGGCGGTCAGCCAGTCGAACTTGCGATACAACTGCTCTCGGGCCTGCTCCAGGATGATGGTCTGGTAGCGATAACGGTTGCGTACTTCGCTGACGATGGCCAGCAACGGCACTTCAAACAGAATCACATGCAGCCAGGGGCCGCGCAGGCGGATAAACAGCTCGCCGTTCTCAATGCCGGTCTGCACGTAGCGCAGGTTGAAGCGAAACAAGCCAAGGAAGCGCAGGAAGTCCGGCTTCATAAAGCTGATGCGTTCCAGGAAGCCCAACTGATCCGGGCTCAGGCTCAACTCGGCGAGGCGCTCGATCTGGTAGCGGATTTCTGCCAGGTAGGGGCGCAGGTCCTCGCTGTTACGGCAACGGAACTCCCATTCAACTTCCACATTGGGGTAGTTGTGCAGCACCGCCTGCATCATGGTCAGCTTGTAGAAGTCGGTGTCGAGCAGGTTCTGCACGATGCGATCGGCAAACACACTCTCGCTCATGGCGGGAATCTCCAAACGGGGCGGCGATGGCGCCGACCTTGTACGCGCAATTAAAGAAAGGGTGCTAGTGGCGCATAGATTTGTGCCGTTTTGCCAGCAGTTTTTTTGCTAGGGCCACCCAGGCCGATATTGGCCACTGTGAGCCTCAATGACGTCATGCCGATCCCGGTGCTCAAGGTGAGAAAAAGGAATCGAGAAGTTCCCTTCTGGGAAAGACGAATGCTCCGACATTACTGGGTGATAAAGAGCCTTTACCCTCCTGGCTCTTTGTGAAGAGGCTTACCCAGGGACTGACATGAATGATATCCAGCACTGTATCAGCAGGTTCGAACCACACGTTTCAGCGAAGGGGCGACCCGGTGTCTTGTGTGCTGAATAGGGAGCGCCAATGAATTCGACTCCCTTTTTCGACCACAGCCGACACACCCTGAGGGTGCGCAACGTTGAGCCCCGCCTTGATGTCTTGAATTTCACCGGCGAAGAGCGGCTTAGCCTGCCCTTTGTCTATCGTGTTGAGTTCACCTGTATCGAGCGTGATCTTACTGCCGGTGCCATGATTGGGCAGAGTGCCAGTTTCAGCATGAATGGTGCGCCGCAAAATGTGCAGAGGCGCGGTTTCACCCCACTGGCGGCTAAACCACTGCGCACACTTCATGGCGTGGTCACCGGTTTCAAACGCCTGTCCGGCTCTCTGGACGAAGCCCGCTACGAAGTCATCCTGGAACCGCGTCTGGCGTTGCTGGGACGGGGCCAACAATTTCGTATCTATCAACACCAATCAGTACCGGACATTGTCGAAAGTATCCTGCGCAGCCGCCACGATTTTGAAGGCCAGGACTTTCTCTTCAGCCTGGTGCGCGAATACCCCAAGCGCGAACAGGTCATGCAATACGGCGAAAGCGACCTGGCCTTTATCTCGCGTCTGCTGGCCGACGTGGGCATCTGGTACCGCCTCACCCGCGACGAACGCCTGAACATCGACGTGGTGGAATTTCACGATGATCAGCGTCACTACCAGTTCGACGTCGAGCTGCCTTACCGTCCGCAGTCCGGCACCAGCAGCAGCGGGCAAGACGGCGTGTGGGCCTTGCAATCGAGCCATCAGGTGGTGGAGCAGCACGTCAACATCCGCGCCTACTACCACCGTGTCGCCAACGCCCAACTCAACGGCGACGTCGACCAAAGCCGTGGCGCGAGTACCACCTACGGCGAGGCCTATCACTACGCTGAACCCTACACCGGCCTCGGCGATCCTCATGCCCAGGACGAAGACCTGCAAAGTGAAAGCGGTTTTTTCTACGCACGCCTGCGTCACGAACGCTACCTCAACGACCAGACTCACCTCAGCGGCACCAGCAGCAGCGCCACCCTGGCACCCGGCCAAGTCCTGAAAATCTCCGGCGGCGCCCCGCAAGCCTTTGGCCCCGGTGCGGTGATTACCCACCTGACCACCCGTGCTGCTCGTGATCGCAGTTTTGAGGTCAACTTTGAGGCGATTCCTTACTCGGAAACTGTGTGCTTCCGCCCCCCGCTGCAAAAAAAGCCACAAATCGCCGGCACCGTCCCGGCCCGCGTCACCAGCCCGCAGGAGCACGACCCGTACGGCCATATCGATATCGAAGGTCGATACAAAGTTAACTTCCTCTTCGACCGCGACAGCTGGAAACCCGGCGAAGAAAGCCTGTGGTTACGCCTGGCCCGCCCATACGCCGGCGACACCCACGGCCTGCACCTGCCGCTGATCCCCGGCACCGAAGTGGCCATCGCCTTCGAACAGGGCGACCCCGACCGGCCCTACATTGCCCATGCGTTGCACGACAGCCAGCATGTCGACCACGTGACCTTGCGCAACTACAAACGCAACGTGCTGCGTACGCCGGCGAATAACAAACTGCGTATGGATGACACGCGGGGGCAGGAGCACGTCAAGCTCAGTACTGAGCACAGTGGTAAGAGTCAACTCAACTTGGGGCATTTGGTGGATGCCGAGCGCAAAAAACGTGGCGAAGGGTTTGAACTGCGTACTGACGGTTGGGGCGCAATTCGTGGCGGGAAAGGGGTGTTTATCAGTGCTGATGAACAGGCCCAGGCCACCGGTGACGTACTGGCCATGGAACCTGCTTCCAGTCAGGTCCAGGGCGCGAAACAGCAAATTGCCGACTGGCAGGAGATCGCTCAGGCGCACCATAGCCGCCAGCCCGCCATCGACGGCTTGCAACAGTTTCAGGACAGCGCCAAAGACCTGAACGCCTCGGCCATCCTGCTCAGCGCCCCCAAGGGCATCGGTGCAGTGACCCCTGCCAGCTTGCTGCTCAAAAGCGGCGACGCGCTGTACGTGCAAAGCAACGACGAGATCAACCTGGCCGCCGCCCAGCGATTGTCTGCCCATGCCAATCAAGGCATCTCCCTGCTGGCCCAGCAGGAAGGCATGCGCCTGGTGTCCGGCAAGGGGCCGCTGGAAATTGAGTCCCACGGCGACGTGTTGAATCTGATTGCCCAGCAAGACATCACCATGCAGTCGGTACAAGGCCACCTGCAATTGACCGCCAAAAATGGCATCACCCTGGCTTGCGGCGGCGGTTACATCCGCATCACCCCAGCCGGGGCCATCGACATCCACACCCCTGGCAAGCTCAACCTTAAGGGCCAACACGTCTGGGAAACCACGACCAGCCAGAGTTTTCCGATGCCTGAGTTGCCGCAGTCGGTGTGTAAAGAGTGCCTTGAAAGGGCTCGAAAAAATGCCATCGGTTTACTGAAACGCGAAGGTTGATCGAAGGGGAATGCAGATGACAACACCTACTCAATGGCAAGAGCAGATCGAACAGGTATGTGCCAGCGTCGGCATCCAACAGGTTGATCTACTGCTCGACCAATCCGCTTGGAACAACTGCGCAGTACCTGCGCTGAAGATGTTGAGGCCAGAAGTTCCGTGGTTCTCACTGTTCAGCGGTACGCCCGAAGAAAACCTGCTGGATCAGGCCCCTCTGTTGATGCGTCTGGATCTGGCGCATTGGCAACATAAAGCCTGGTTGGAGGAGTTGATGACTCACTGCGCCGCCGATGCCCGGCTGGTGGTGGTGATCTCTCCATTACCCTTCGAGGCATTGAGCCACGCCCTGCAAGCCCTGTCGCAAATGCAGTGGGGTGGGCAGGCAGGCTTGTTGCGTTATTACGACCCGCGAATTTTTCCCTTGCTGATGTCGTCGATCCTGACCACTGACCAGCGTGGCGAATATCTGCAAACGGCCTGCTATTGGGGCTGGTTGGATCGGGATGATCAGTCGCAATGGTTGCAAGGTAATTGCCAGGCACATCAGGGCAGTATCGAAGTTAGCCCGTTCCTGGAGCTCAGCGATCAGCAATGCGATTTGATCGGTTGTATTGGAGATGCACAGCAATTGCTGGATGGTGGGAATTTTGATGGCTTGGAAGAGAGTCGGGAGCTGGTTTTCGCCTCTTTATATGCATTAGTCGTACAGGCCAGCCAGGAAAACTACTTTGGTGATTTGACAGAATACGTGAGGCTAAAACTGTGAGCTTCAAACAAGCAGCATTGTATGGTCAGCTTGTTCGGAATACAGAAAATTCGTTCAGGCAAGAGTTCGGTGTGCTGAAGCGATTGGTTTTGATCGCGTTGTTTTGCCTAGTAGCCATTATTGCCGGCTGCGGAACATTAGTTGAGCGAGGCGAGTCATCGAAAGTCTACAGTGGCTCAGGTCACTACTATACAGGTGTTCAATATGACTGGAGATTACTTTCGTTGGAAGGCCGCGGTGGCTACGACTACGTACCTATGTTTTGTTATCTAAGCATAGTGTGCCCTTTTGCCACTCTGCTCAGTATGCCCGTAGATTTCGTGGTCGATACAGTGATGTTGTATAGCGATCATCAAAAAAAGATAGTCGAAGAACGAAAATTCAGTGCGTATCTTAGAGATAAATACTGCCTCGCGGAGGGCGGGCCGGATGAAGTGGCACTCAAAAATTTGGGCCTTGATATGGGCTTCTGTTTTGGTTCGCGCAATTAGTAGTTCTGAAGTGACTGTTTGGTTACGTGCGCGACATTTTTAGTTTGGCTGTGATCATGGAAGTTTAAG
This sequence comes from Pseudomonas sp. WS 5059, assembly GCF_012985525.1. Taxonomy (NCBI): domain Bacteria; kingdom Pseudomonadati; phylum Pseudomonadota; class Gammaproteobacteria; order Pseudomonadales; family Pseudomonadaceae; genus Pseudomonas; species Pseudomonas sp. WS 5059. Next base: position 465,197 of record NZ_JAAQWO010000004.1, read on the forward strand.
GCTATGAAATTAATGATGAGAAAATCGCTGATGCAAGGATTGTGTGGCTTGCTGGCCTTAATGTTATTCGGATGTTCCTCTGCGGATAACGAAATGGCGGGCGGGAATATACAGGCCGTCAACCATACCTTGAGTGCAATCAATTGGTTATCGGTCAATGGTTATAGAGCTGACGGAGGGGGCGGGCGATCTTGCTGCATTATCATGCCGATTAAATGGCGTCCTGGTTTGAAAGCTAATATCGAATGGGAAGTCGATCCTGATCCTTTTGCTTACTCAAAATGGCCGTCGTTAGGAACTGATGGCTATCGAGCTGCACAAGCTAAACATAAAGCCAATTATCAGCACCACAGGGCCACAGTGGATATTCCGGAGTGGCCGGAAACTAAAAGATGTGGTCTGACTGTGCATTTTTTGGTCTGCAATAAGATAAAACTCACGAGTTCGTGCTGGGCACCTAGTTCACCCAATTATCCCATTAAAGACCCTATGGGAATGAAGGAGCCAGCCGTATGCCCGAAGTGAAAAATAACTCAGTGGCTAAAGCTTGGGCCCCTCCCAGGTTTCCTGTCAGTGGTCGTTTGCCTTCCGAGACGTCGGTGGTGACCGCCAATTACAAAAACAAACCTTGGAGTGACTATTTAGTTACGTGCGCAACATTTTTAGTTTGGTTGTGGTCAGGGAGGTTTAAGGCTATGAAATTAATGATGAGAAAATCGCTGATGCAAGGATTGTGTGGCTTGCTGGCCTTAATGCTATTCGGATGTTCCTCTGCGGATAACGAAATGGCGGGCGGGAATCTACAGGCCGTCAACCATACTTTGAGTGCAATCAATTGGTTTTCGGTCAATGGTTACAGGGCCCATGGAGGAGGCGGGAGTTCGTGCTGCATCATCATGCCGACTAAGTGGCGGCCTGGTTTGAAGGCTAATGTCGAGTGGGAAGTCGACCCTGACCCTTTTGCAAAAATAAAGAAAAAAACTACAGGTTATGGCTTTGACGAGAAGGCATGGGCTGAACATGAAGCGAAGTTTCAGCGCCACAGCGCCACAGTGGATATACCAGAGTGGCCAGGTACAGAGTCTTGTGATCTTAAAGTGCATTTTTTAGTCTGTAATCAGGTCAAAGTCACCACTTCTTGCTGGGGCTACGGCTCGCCGAACAACCCGATTAAAGAGCCTAAGCAAATGAAGGAGCCCGCTGTATGTCCGAAATGAAAAACAATTCCATAGCTAAAGCTTGGGCTCCTCCGGTTTTTCCTGTCAGTGGTCGTTTGCCTTCCGAGACGTCGGTGGTGACCGCCAATTACAAAAACAAACCTTGGAGTGACTATTTATTTACGTGCGCAACATTTTTAGTTTGGTTGTGGTCAGGGAGGTTTAAGGCTATGAAATTAATGATGAGAAAATTTCTGATGCAAGGGTTGTGTGGCTTGTTGGCCTTAATGCTATTCGGATGTTCCTCTGCGGATAACGAAATGGCGGCCGGAAATATACAGGCCGTCAACCATACCTTGAGTGCAATCAATTGGTTTTCGGTCAATGGTTACAGGGCCCATGGAGGAGGCGGGAGTTCGTGCTGCATCATCATGCCGACTAAGTGGCGACCTGGTTTGAAGGCTAATGTCGAGTGGGAAGTCGACCCTGACCCTTTTGCTTACTCAAAATGGCCGCCGTTAGGAACTGATGGCTATCGAGCCGCACAAGCTAAACATAAAGCCAATTATCAGCACCATAGAGTCACAGTGGAAATTCCGGAGTGGCCAGGTACAGAGTCTTGTGATCTTAAGGTGCATTTTTTAGTCTGTAATCAGGTCAAAGTCACAACTTCTTGCTGGGGCTACGGCTCGCCGAACAACCCGATTAAAGAGCCTAAGCAAATGAAGGAGCCCGCTGTATGTCCGAAATGAAAAGCAATTCCATAGCTAAAGCTTGGGCTCCTCCGGTTTTTCCTGTAAGTGGTCGTTTGCCGACGATAACTTCGGTGGTGGCCGCCAATTACAATAAACAAACTTTCGAGGAGAGCCGTTACCGTCAGGGGGTTAATTCCAGAGGGCAGAAGCGGCATTCCGACTGCTGTCATAGTCTGCATATCAGTCTATTTTTCGATGGCACCAACAATAACGACAGTAACGATACCAAGAGTAACCACCCCAGTAATATCGCCAAACTCTATCATGCGTCGATTCAAGACAATGATGCCAAGAGCAAAGGCTATTTTTCTTATTACATGCCGGGTGTCGGTACTCCGTTTCCCGAAATTGGTGAACTGGATTACAGCGAAGGCGGGCTGAAATATGCCACTGGTGGTGAGGATCGCATCAACTGGGCGTTGGTGCAGGTAGCCAGTGCCCTGTCTTTCGCGCTTAACGATAAGAAAGAAATTGATAGGGCTATTGCCAAAACCAAGGTCCAGGCCATGAGCACCTTGAAGGCGCCTCTGATGAGTGCCCTAGGTCAAGGTAACCGGCGGCGGACGATGAACGAGTTATTGGCCCCCTTGCAGGCCAAAACGGAATTGGCCAAGCCTCGCGTGCTGGGGGTCAAACTGTTTGTGTACGGCTTCTCCCGAGGAGCAGCCGAGGCCCGTACTTTTGTCACCTGGCTGAGCCAGTTGTTCGACACCCCTGAGGGCGCCGAGCAACCTGTTCAAGAACTGGCGGGCTTACCCGTGAGCGTCGAATTTCTCGGTGTGCTGGACACCGTGGCCTCGGTGGGCATCGCCCATGCGGCCCCGTTTTTCGCCGGGCACATGGATTGGGCCGATGACACCCAGTTATTGCCGGATGCACAGCGCTTCCCGAAGCTGGTCAAGTGTTGCCGACATTTTGTCGCCGGCTTTGAGCAGCGCTCATGCTTCCCGCTAGATTCGATCCGGAACGAGAACGGCCAGTATCCGGCCAACACCTATGAGGTGGTTTACCCCGGTGTGCACTCCGATGTTGGCGGCGGCTACCCCGAAAATGACCAGGGCAAAGCTCGTGGTGGCACTAATGAATTGATGTCACAGATCGTCCTGCACGACCTGTATGCGGCAGCTTTTGCAGCGGGTGCACCGTTGCAGGTGCCTGAGGAGGTGTTGCCTAAAACGCTGGTTACTCAGAAGTTATGGCGTGTCATGTCTGAGGCAACTAACACTGAGTTCGATATAAATCTTCAGGTAATCGAACGCTTCAACGCCTGGCGGAGCAAAACCCTACAGGTTATCGAAACCGAGGAGTCCATTAATGGCCTTGCCTGGGAGTACAAACCACCTAGGCTGAGCACAACCGTAGAAGACGCTCTGGCTGATCAATTGGGCTGGATCACCGGCTGGCGCATTGGCCGTTATGTTAATGACCTCAAGGATGATAACGACAGCTACAAACGCCAGCCGTATTTCACTCAGGCCAAAGAAGTCACGGCTTACATTGCGAGTGAAGAGCGCAAGGACTATGAAAAAGAAGTGGCAGGCATGCCGCGTAAACGACTGGAAAACCCTAATCTGCCGGGCCCGCGGATCTACGAACCGACAATCGACCAGACCCAGCTCAGTCAGGCTGCCGCAGAGTTCAAGTCCGACTACACGGGGCAGAAGCGCGAGCAGACCAGTTGGCAAGGCACGGTGACTGATGTGGTGTTACGTGACGCGGTCTTCCTGCTTAACGAGAATGACGAGTCCAAGGATCATGATTTCCTCAAGACGGCAGGCGATCAGCGCAGTAAGCAACTGTTCCGTGATGCTCAAGGTACGTCCAGTGCAGACCCTGACATGGCCCTGCTGGTGGCGTTGTTCGATGACCAGATACACGACTCGCGGGCCTGGTTCATGCACGATAAGTTGAAGTCGAGGGAGTTGTGGGCCGGTTATTTCTTTTACCGCATGACCTATTTCGGTAACGACAACAGCCGCGATCTATCTCCGGTTGTAGTCGCCGGTCGCATATTGGGCGTGGCGATGATTGCCGGGGCTACGGTGTATGGCATCAAGCGCCGTGGCGTATTGGGTGGTGTTGGCGGACTGGCGGCGGGTATTGGGGCGGCGACTATCGGCTACCAGGTGATCGATAAAGCCACTGGCTTGGCGATGCCGTTCCTGCCGGGCGCCGAGAAACTCCTGCAACCGACCCGCCATATCGGCCAGGTGGTGGCCGAACAGAAGCGCCAGATCTCGCTGGATGACTATATGCAGCGTATCGAGCAGACCAGTGCGATGTTGCGCAAGACGGGCAGCTTGGTCGAGCAGGTGAAGGCGGTGGTCTCATGATGCCTCTGGTACGGCTGGGCGACCCATTGCACCCCTTCGGCGGTGAGGTGTTATCGGGACACTACGAAGCCTTCGGCAAACCAGTGGCCTGTGTAGACGATCAAGTCCGCTGCAATCTGCATGGCATGACGCACATTATTGAAGGTACCTCGATTTCTACCATGGACGGCAAACCTGTGGCGCTGGATGGCCATCGTTGCGCGTGCGGTTGCCAGTTGGTCAGCACCTTGGCGGCAACTTTTATGAGTGTCGCGCCATGAATGGCCCCCCTGAATACCCTGGCTCTATCGAACCGGACGCACCACGTTGGGGACGCTGGTGGCTGGGGTTGGTGCTGCTGTGGGGGACGCAGTCGGCAGTCTTGCTGCTGGTGTGGCCCCAGGAGCAACCGCGCCTGGAGCTGTGGCTGTGGAGTGCAGTGCTGCCGCTGTGCTGGGCGTTGGTGCTGGCGGTGCGTGTGGTGGTGTGGCAGATCGAGCTGTTCAATCGCACGGTGTATCTGCGTACGCTGGAGACCGCCATACAGCGTTGGTGGCAATGGCGCTCTCTCGGGCTACCGGTGCAGGACGTGTTGTTACTGGGACCTGTGGGTGATGTGCAAACCGATTACCGCAACTTGATGAAAGACGTCCCGCTGTCTAAGCCTTTGGCGACACCCGGCGCCACGCATCTCATGTTGCGTTGTCCGTTGTCGATGAGTGCTCTCACCGAGCGTGCCCCGGCCCTGGCCCGGCATTTGGCTCGCTTGACCCTGGCGCTCCCAGGGCTGGTCGAGGGCTGGTCGCAACTGCGGGCGATTGCATGGGTAGGAGATGAGAGCAGCCAGGCTGCTTTCGCTGATGCGCTGGCCCGGGCGGGCGTGGTGTTGCCCGAGGCCCGTTTGTCATTACAGAACCTGACTGATTTGGATGACCTGATCGATACCTTCCACCGCGATTGCTGTGGCGAGAACGATTGGCTGTTGTGCGCCGGTGTGGTGTCGGTGGAGAGCGCAGACGAGGGTGAGCTGACCGGTGAAGCCGGCTTCCTCTGGCGGGCAAGCCGACAGGGCCGGCAGTTGTTGCATCGCGGTGAATACCTGGCGAGCGAGTCTCCTGTCGAACTCTGTACACAGATGCAGCGTTACGCCGGGCTGCAATCTCCTCCGACCACCTGCCTGGCACTGGATAAAACCAGCCAGGCAGCGTTTGTAGAGGGCGGTTGGTCAGCGGTGGGGCATCAACTGGCCGGGCAGTGGGGCGTGCTGGCGCACCTTGCGCCATTTATCGGGATGTCCCTGGCATTGCTGCAGGCGGGAGAGGCGGGTCAGCCCTGTGGTTGGCTGAGCCAGGATGGAAACAAACGATTGGCGATTGGAGTGGCGGTGCCTCATGGCAACAGTTAAAGACGTAGGTAAGGGCTCTTTGGTGCGCGTGGGGTTGGGCTATCTACTGATCATGACGCTGCTGGTGCTGCTCGGTGGCCTGTTGTATGGCTTGTGTGGCGGCTATCTGGGCTGGCCGAAAATTCCGATCAAGCACTTACTGCTGTGGGGCCTGGGGTTGTGGTTCGCGCTCTGCTGGTTCTGCCCGGTCATTTTGCTGGCATGGGATCGTCTGGCGCTTCGCCAGGCACGGCGGGTTGTGGGGGCGGACGCTGAGACGCCGAACTTGCGATTGAACCCGGAACCGACATCGCCAGACGCGGCAAAGGTAGGAGAGCTGCGCGAGCACCTGCGCGAATGCTACGGCTTCTTCTGGCGCCGCAAAGTCCGCCTCCTATTGGTCCTCGGCGAACCCGCGCAAGTCGAAGCCATAGCCCCGACCCTGGCCGATAAACGCTGGCTGGAAGGCCAAGGCACCGTGCTCTTGTGGGGCGGTAGTGCCCAGTCGACGCGGGACCAATCATTCCCTACACAATGGGCTGGCCTCAGCCGCTGGCGCGCACTGGACGGCGTGGTCTGGGCGCTGAACAACACCCAGGCCGCCGATGATGCCGCAATCGCGGCGGGCATTCATCAGTTGCAGCGCCTGGCCCGCAGCCTGAGCTGGCAGTTGCCGTTGCACCTGTGGCATGTCTGCGACAGCGCATGGTCTCAGGCTACTCGCAAGGCACGCCCGGTCGGTTGCCTGTTGCCTGCACGTTTAACGGCGGCGGCGTTGGAAACCTCTCTGTCTCGGTTGCTGGAGCCATTGCGCCGCGAGGGCCTGGCGCAGATGAATGGTGAGATGAGCCATGACTTCCTGCTACGCCTGTCGCGGGACTTACAGGGCGAGGGAATTGCCCGTTGGCGTCACACGCTGGCCCCTCTGGCCGGTGAGTTTGCCCGTGGCGTGCCGTTACGCGGGTTGTGGTTCAGCCTGCCGGTGCAGCGTACTCAGCGCGATGCTCAACATGTTTGGCCGGCCGCGCCGGTGTGGCACGGCGTGCTGGACGATAAAGCCAGTGGCCGTCGGCTGGGCTGGAGTGTTCCGCGTGTCGCCTATGTATTGATGCTGGGACTGGCGACGCTGTGGGGCGCCGGTCTGTTGCTGTCGTTTGTCAGCAACCGGATGCAGATTGCCCAGGTGCAGGCCTCGTTGGCGACCTTGGAGCAGCCGGGCAACGGCGATGCGCAACTGACTGCGCTCAATGACCTGGTGCGCGAACTCTCCCGCCTGGATTATCGCGCCGAACACGGTGTGCCCTGGTATCAACGTTTCGGTCTGAACCGGAACCCGGATTTGTTCGAGGTGGTGTGGCCGCGTTATGTCGAAGCCAACAACCGTTTGATGCGTGACCCGGCGGCGGCCAATTTGCAGCGCCAGCTCAACGCCTTGATCAGCCTGCCACCGGGCAGCGAGCAACGGGCCGAGCGGGCTCAGAGTGCCTACGAGCAATTGAAGGCGTATCTGATGCTGGCACGCCCGCAAAAAGCCAATGCGGTCTTTCTGACCAAAGCCTTGAGCAACGCCGAGCCGTCGCGCGTTGGCGTATCGCCGGGGCTGTGGCAAGGTCTGTCGCCAACGCTGTGGCAGTTCTATGGCGAGCATCTGGCGGCGCATCCTGAATGGGCCATCAAGGCTGACCCGACGCTGGTAGCACTGACCCGGCAAGTGCTGCTCGGCCAGTTGGGCCAGCGTAATGCCGAGACCAGCCTGTACCAGCAAGTCCTCGACCTGGCTGCTAACCAATACCCTGACATGGGGGTGCAAAACATGGTCGGTGAGACCGACGTCCTGGCGCTGTTCTACACCGAAGCCAGCGTGCCGGGCGTGTTCACCCGCCAAGCCTGGGAAGGCCAAGTGCGCCAGGCCATCGACGAAATCGCCGAGGCGCGCCGCGAGGAAATTGACTGGGTGCTCAGCGACAAGCAAACCGACATCGCCGCTGAGTTGACGCCGGAGGTGCTCAAGGAGCGTCTTACCGAGCGTTACTTTTTGGACTACGCCAATGCCTGGCTGGATTTTCTCAACACCTTGCGCTGGCATCAGGCTGACAGCCTGCCCGATGTGATCGACCAGTTAACCCTGATGACCGATGTGCGCCAGTCGCCGTTGATTGTACTGATGAACACCCTGGCCTATCAGGGCCAAGCCGGGACGCGTACGCAGGCATTGGCCGACTCGCTGATCAAGTCCGCACAAAAGCTGATCGACCAGGACAAGGTGCCGGTGATCGACCAGCAAACTCAGACGCCACGTAGCCCGCTGGATGCCACCTTCGGTCCGCTGCTGATGTTGCTGGGCAAAGACCCGGAGGGCAAGGCTGATAACGACCGGTTGAGCCTGCAAGCGTTTCTCACTCGGGTCACGCGGGTACGTTTGAAATTGCAGCAAGTGAGCAATGCGCCCGACCCGCAGGAAATGACCCAGGCCTTGGCGCAGACCGTATTTCAGGGCAAAAGCGTCGACCTGACAGATACCCAGTCTTACGGCAGCCTGATTGCCTCCAGCCTGGGCGCGGAGTGGGGTGGCGTCGGCCAGACGCTGTTCGTGCAGCCGTTGCAGCAAGCCTGGCAACGGGTGCTGCAACCGTCAGCGGCAGGGCTCAACAATCAATGGCAACGGGCGGTGGTCACCGACTGGCAAGGCGCCTTCGCCGGTCGTTACCCTTTTGCAAACACCGCCAGCGACTCCTCGTTGCCGATGCTGGGGCAGATGATCCGCGCCGACTCCGGGCGCATCGAGCAGTTTTTGCAACGCCAACTGCGCGGCGTATTGCGCAAGGAAGGCAGTCGTTGGGTGGCCGATCCGCGTCACAGCCAGGGGTTGCGTTTCAACCCGCAGTTCCTGGCGGCGATCAACCAGCTCAGTCATTTGGCGGATGTGATCTACACCGATGGCGGCATGGGCTTGAGTTTCGATCTACAAGGCAAACCGGTGCGTGATGTAGTGCAAACCACCTTCGTGCTCAATGGCGAACAGCACCAGTATTTCAACCAGCGCGAAATCTGGCAGCGCTTCAACTGGCCGGGCCGCAGCGACCACCCGGGGGCCAGCCTGAGCTGGACCAGCATTCATACCGGCGAGCGTCTGTTCGGCGACTTCCAGGGCACTTGGGGCCTGATCCGCCTGCTGGAAAAAGCCCAAATCACGCATCTGGACGATGGTGACAGCCACTATCGTATGGTGCTGAAGGCCCCAGACGGCGCAAGCCTGACCTGGAACCTGCGCACGGAACTAGGCGCAGGGCCGTTGGCCTTGCTGCAATTGCGTGACTTCACCTTGCCGCAGCAGATATTTCTGAGTGAGGGCGCTGTAGAGGTGCCCTATGCGCAGATTGATCGGTAGTGGTTTTGGAGAGCGGGGCTTGCTGCGGATGGTTTGCTATCCCGCTCTAGCCGCAGACACTTTGCTCACTTCTGCTCCATCATCCACTTCACAAAATCCCGCACCTTGGGCACCTCCGCCGAATGCTCCGGGTACGCCAGGTAGTACGCGTCCTGGCTGGGCAGTGCGTGCTGCCAGGGGATCACCAACTTGCCGTCTGCCAGCTCTTCTTCCACTAGAAAACGCGGCAGGAGCGCCACGCCACAGCCCACCTGGGCGGCGCGGATGCACATATAGAAGGTGTCAAAGCGCGGCCCGTGGTAGCTGTGTTCGGTCTGGTAGCCGAGGCTGGCGAACCAGTCGTGCCAGCCCTGGGGGCGTGAGGCGTTTTGCAGCAGCACCAGTTCGCTCAGTTGCGTCGGGTCGCGCAAGGGCAGGGCCGGCAGGCTCTCGGGGGCGCACACCGGCACCAGTTCCTCGCTGAACAGCTTGAGGCTCTCGGTGCCGGGCCTTGCGCCTGCGCCGAAGTAGAAGGCCAGGTCGGCCTTGCCTTGCAGCAACTCGTCTGGCGTCTGTTCGTTGCACAGGTCCAGGTGGATCTGCGGGTGGCGCAGGCGCCAGCCCTTGAGACGTGGCACCAGCCAGCGCGCGCCAAAGGTGTAGGGCGTGGACACCCGTAGTACTTCGGTCTCGCCTCCGTAGGAGCGCAGGTAGTGGGTCGACATCTCCACCTGGCTCAGGATCTTGCGCACTTCCACCAGGTACAGGTCGCCCGCCGGGGTCATCTGCAAGCGCCGACGCACCCGGCGAAACAGCAGGTGCTGCAGCAACTCTTCCAATTGCGCGACCTGCTTGCTGACGGCGCTCTGCGTGAGGTTCAGCTCCTCGGCGGCACGGGTGAAGCTCAGGTGGCGGGTCACGGCCTCGAAGCATTGCAGCGCGGTGATCGAGGGCAAATGTCTTTTATTGAGCACGGCATGCCTCTTTTTGTTTTGCATGAATAAACGGAATGATATCTCGCCTAATCGTCGTTTGTTGGCAAGTCCTGGGCCAGCTACAAATAAGGCCTGGATCGTCGTGCGGGCTGCGGCGCATTTTTTGTTGATGGATTGAAGGAGTGACCCATGGTTGCCGCATTGCTTGATCGTCTGGGGGTAGACCCGGCGTTGTACCAGGCGGGGAAACAGCCCGTGCATTCCCCTATCGATGGCAGCCGCATTGCCAGTGTGCACTGGGAAGGCGCCGCCGAGGTCGAGCAGCAGGTCAGTCGTGCCGAGCATGCATTCGACGCCTGGCGCAAGGTGCCGGCGCCCCGTCGCGGTGAACTGGTGCGCCAGTTCGGCGACCTTTTGCGTGAGTACAAGGCCGACCTGGGCGAGTTGGTGTCGTGGGAAGCCGGCAAGATCACCCAGGAAGGCCTGGGGGAAGTGCAGGAAATGATCGATATCTGCGACTTCGCCGTGGGCCTGTCGCGCCAGTTGTATGGCCTGACCATCGCCTCCGAGCGCCCTGGCCACCATATGCGTGAAACCTGGCACCCGCTGGGCGTGGTGGGCGTGATCAGCGCCTTCAACTTCCCGGTCGCAGTGTGGGCGTGGAATACCGCGCTGGCGCTGGTGTGCGGCAACGCGGTGATCTGGAAACCCTCGGAAAAGACCCCGCTCACCGCACTGGCCTGCCAGGCCTTGTTCGAGCGGGTGGCGAAAAACTTCAGCGATGCACCACAGTACCTCAGCCAGGTGGTCATTGGCGGGCGCGATGCCGGCGCCGCCCTGGTGGACGACCCGCGCGTGGCGCTGATCAGCGCTACTGGCAGCACGCGCATGGGCCGCGAAGTGGCGCCCAAGGTTGCCGCGCGGTTTGCCCGCAGCATTCTGGAGTTGGGCGGCAATAACGCGATGATCCTCGGCCCCAGCGCCGACCTGGACATGGCCGTGCGCGCCATCCTGTTCAGCGCGGTCGGTACCGCAGGCCAGCGCTGCACCAGCCTGCGCCGGCTGATCGCCCACGAGTCGGTCAAGGATGAAATCGTCACGCGCCTAAAGGCCGCGTATTCCAAGGTGCGCATCGGCCATCCTCTGGAAGGCAATCTGGTCGGCCCGCTGATCGACAAGCACAGCTTTGAAAACATGCAGGACGCCCTGGAGCAGGCCCTGAGCGAAGGCGGCAAGGTGTTTGGCGGCAAGCGCCAGCTGCAGGACCAGTTCCCCAACGCTTACTACGTGGCGCCGGCCATCGTCGAAATGCCTGAGCAGAGCGATGTAGTGTGCAGCGAAACTTTCGCGCCGATTCTCTATGTAGTGGGCTACAAGGACTTCACCGAGGCGCTGCGTTTGAACAACGCCGTGCCGCAAGGCCTGTCGTCGTGCATCTTTACGACCGATGTGCGCGAGGCCGAGCAGTTCATGTCGGCGGTGGGCAGTGATTGCGGGATCGCCAACGTCAATATCGGGCCGAGTGGCGCGGAGATCGGTGGCGCGTTTGGCGGCGAGAAAGAAACCGGTGGCGGGCGTGAATCGGGTTCGGATGCCTGGCGCGGATACATGCGCCGGCAGACCAACACCGTGAACTATTCGCTGGAGCTGCCGTTGGCCCAGGGCATTACCTTCGACTGAGCCTCCAGCCGAAATGCGGTCAATGTGGGAGCTGGGTTGCCGGCGATAGCGGTATTGAATTCACCATCGTCATCGCTGGCAAGCCAGCTCCCACATTCGATTGGGTTCGCAATTCAGAATAAGAGTTGTTTGTTAGATCCCGGAGTCTGGCAATGCCATTACGCGAAGCGTGTTTGTGGGAACAACTGACCCCTGGCCGGCCGGATCGCATCGCCCTCAAGGGCGAGGTCAAGGTGGATGTGTGTGTGATCGGCGCCGGTATCACCGGTTTGTCGGCGGCCATCCACCTGCTGGAGCAAGGTAAAAGTGTCTGCGTGCTGGAGGCCCATCGCACCGGCCATGGTGGTTCGGGGCGCAACGTGGGGCTGGTCAACGCCGGGATGTGGATCCCTCCGGATGAGATCGAGGCTGGTTTCGGCACGGCGGTGGGCAGCCAGCTCAACCGGATGCTTGGCGCAGCGCCGTCCCTGGTGTTCAGCCTGATCGACAAGTACAGGATAGATTGCCAACTGCGCCGCGAGGGCACGTTGCACATGGCGCACAACGCCCGTGGCGAAGCCGACCTGCGCAGCCGCGAGCAACAATGGAAGCGCCGTGGCGCGCCCGTGGAGCTGCTGACCGGTGCTGCGTGCGAGCAGGCCACCGGCACCCAAAAGATCGCCGCCGCCTTGCTCGACCGGCGTGCCGGCACCTTGAACCCGATGGCCTACACCAGTGGCCTGGCCAATGCCGCAGTGGGCCTGGGTGGGCAGTTGTTCGATCATTCACCGGTGACCCAACTGGAGCGCCAGGGCCAATCCTGGTCTGTGCAAACGGCCCAGGGTGCGGTGCAGGCTGCACAAGTGGTGATCGCCTCCAATGCCTACACCGAAGGCGAGTGGACCGAGTTGCGGCGCAATTTTTTCCCCGGTTATTACTATCAGGTGGCCTCGGTGCCCCTGAGCGGTGGTGCTGCGCAGCAAATCCTGCCGGGCGGCCAGGGTTCCTGGGATACCCGCCAGGTACTGAGCAGCATCCGCCGCGATGCCGATGGGCGGTTGTTGCTGGGCAGCCTGGGCAATGGCAACCAGAAACCCACCTGGTTTCTCAAGGCCTGGGCCGACCGCGTGCAGCAGCACTATTTCCCATTTCTCAAGGCAGTGGACTGGGAATACACCTGGACCGGCTGCATCGCTTTCACCCCAGACCATCTGATGCGTCTTTTCGAGCCGGCGCCCGGTTTGGTGGCAGTCACTGGTTACAACGGGCGTGGGGTGACCACTGGCAGCGTGGTGGGCAAGGCATTTGCCGATTACTTGTGCCACCAGGACCCCAAGGCCCTGCCGATTCCGTTTGCGCCGATGCAGCCGCTGGCCGGCGTGGGCCTGCGCAGTTGCCTGTACGAGGCCGGATTCTCGCTGTACCACGCGGGCCAATGCCTGCGAATTGTCATCTGATCAGCGAAATACCCTTCAAAAGCCGGCATTTTCTTAGCCGGCTACTAATCTGTATTGGTGCGAGTCGTAGCAGTGACGCACTGTAAATGTGCACTTCCGTTACGCGCATGGTTACAGATGCTCGAAGGGGCGCTTGATGGCTGGCTGACATCAGTCCAATGGGCAGGTTTCACTCTTTCGGGCCAGTGGTTGCACCTCTGCGTTCCAGAGGGTTGCACGTCCCGCCAAAAAGGCATCGAAACGCCTGTAATAACAATGACACCGTGTCTTTTTGAAATATAAAAACGCAATGGCACGCCGCTTGCTCTCAGCTTTCCAGTGAAGGTTTCAAGTGAAAGTTTGAAGTGAAATTGCAGTGCCCATTCAACAAAAAACTCGGAGCACCACTCATGTCCCAGACGTTTTACAAGAAAGGTTTCCTGGCCCTCGCGGTAGCTGCCGCGCTGGGCGTTTCTACGTTTGTTCAAGCTGATGTGAAGATTGGCGTGGCGGGGCCGATGACCGGTGCCAACGCTGCCTTCGGTGAGCAGTACATGAAAGGTGCCCAGGCGGCGGCCGATGTGATCAACAAGGCGGGCGGGATCAACGGCGAGCAGATCAAGCTGGTGGCCGGTGACGACGCGTGCGAACCCAAGCAGGCCGTAGCCGTGGCCAACCGCCTGGCCGACCAGGACAAAGTGATCGGCGTGGTCGGGCACTTCTGCTCGTCGAACACCATTCCAGCCTCCGAGGTGTACGACGAAGCGGGCATCATCGCAATCACTCCTGGCTCCACCAACCCCCAAGTGACCGAGCGTGGCCTGGGCGCCATGTTCCGCATGTGCGGGCGGGATGACCAGCAGGGCATCGTGGCCGGCGACTACATCGTCGACGTGCTCAAGGGCAAGAAAGTTGCGGTCATCAACGACAAGGACACCTACGGCAAAGGCCTGGCCGATGCCACCGCAGCCCAACTGACCAAGCGCGGCGTCAAGCCGGTGCTCGAAGAAGGCCTGACCCGTGGCGAGAAAGACTTCAGCGCCCTGGTGACCAAGATCCGTTCGCTGGGCGCCGATGTCGTGTACTTCGGCGGCCTGCACCCGGAAGCCGGCCCACTGGTGCGCCAGATCCGTGAAGCGGGCCTCAAAGACGTCAAGTTCATGTCTGACGATGGTGTGGTGACCGACGAACTGGTGGCGACCGCCGGTGGTGCGCAATACGTCGATGGCGTCTACATGACCTTCGGCGCCGACCCGCGCCTGCTGCCAGACAGCAAGGCCGTGGTGGAAGAGTTCCGCAAAAATGGCACCGAGCCTGAAGGCTACACCCTGTACGCCTACGCCTCGATCCAGGCCCTGGCGGCCGGCTTCAACGGCGCCAAGTCCAACAAGGGCGAAGACGCGGCCAAGTGGCTCAAGGCCAACCCGGTGCAAACCGTGATGGGCAAGAAGGAATGGGATACCAAGGGTGACCTGAAGGTCTCCGACTACGTGGTGTACCAGTGGGACAAGGACGGCAAGTACCACCAGTTGGAAAAGCAGAAGTAATCAACCAGCCACCACCGACCCCTTGTGGGAGCCGGGCTTGCCCGCGATGACGGACTGACAGCCAGCACCTGTGTTGAATGTGAGACCGCTATCGCCGGCAAGCCAGCTCCCACACTGGATCGCGGTTGCCCGGGCCATTGCGTCCGGCACCAGATCTGTTTTTTCCTCCAGAAGGGCCGCACGCCCAAGGGTGTGCAGGTTCTCACCGCGTGAGATTGCGTTATGGATGGTATTTTCCTGCAGCAACTGGTCAACGGCCTGACCCTCGGGTCGGTCTATGGCCTGATCGCCATCGGCTACACAATGGTCTATGGCATCATTGGCATGATCAACTTCGCCCATGGCGAGGTTTATATGATTTCCGCTTACCTCGCGGCGATCAGTCTGGCACTGCTGGCTTATTTCGGCCTCGAATCCTTCCCGCTGCTCATTCTCGGCACCCTGATATTCACCGTCGTCGTCACCGGCGTCTATGGTTGGGTCATCGAGCGTGTCGCCTACAAACCGTTGCGCAACTCCACTCGCCTGGCCCCGCTGATCAGCGCCATCGGGATCTCGCTGATCCTGCAGAACTACGCGCAGATCGCCCAGGGCGCCAAGCAACAAGGCATTCCCACCCTGCTGGCCGGCGCCTGGCGCGTCGATATCGGCACCGGGTTCGTACAGTTGACCTACACCAAGGTCTTCATCCTGGTCGCGGCCTTTGCCGGCATGGCGCTGCTGACCTACATCATCAAGTACACCAAGCTCGGCCGCATGTGCCGCGCGACCCAGCAAGACCGCAAGATGGCCTCGATCCTGGGGATCAACACCGACCGCGTGATCTCCTACGTGTTTGTCATCGGTGCCGCCATGGCGGCCCTGGCCGGTGTGCTGATCACCCTGAACTACGGCACGTTCGACTTCTATGCCGGCTTTATCATCGGCATCAAGGCATTTACCGCAGCGGTACTCGGCGGCATCGGCTCCCTGCCTGGGGCGATGCTGGGCGGGATTATCCTGGGGATTTCCGAGTCGCTGTTCTCGGGGTTGATCAACTCTGACTACAAAGACGTGTTCAGTTTCTCCCTGCTGGTGGTGATTCTGATTTTCCGTCCCCAGGGCCTGCTTGGTCGCCCGCTCGTGGCGAAGGTGTAAACATGTCTGCTGCCAAATCTATCGATATCAAGAAAAGTGTGGTCGATGCGGTCCTCGCCGGGCTGATTTCCCTGATCGTATTCGGCCCCATCGTCGGCGTGGTCCTGGACGGCTACAGCTTCAACCTGGAACCGGCCCGCGTCGGCTTGCTGGTGGCCATCGTCATGGCCGGTCGCCTGCTCATGAGCCTGTTCCTGCAAACCCCCAAGGGCTTGAAGATTCTCCAGGGTTTTGAAAGCTCGGGCTCTGGCGTGCATGTGCTGGCGCCGGACTACAAGTCGCGGCTGCGCTGGATCATCCCGGCGCTGATCGTGATCGCCATTGTCTTTCCTTTTTTCGCCAACAAATACCTGCTGACCGTGGTGATCCTCGGGCTGATCTACGTGTTGCTGGGTCTGGGCCTGAACATCGTGGTCGGCCTGGCCGGGCTGCTTGACCTGGGTTACGTGGCGTTCTACGCCATCGGCGCCTACGGCCTGGCCCTGGGTTACCAATACCTCGGGCTGGGGTTCTGGACGGTGCTGCCGCTGGCGGCCATTGCTGCTGCACTGGCGGGGTGCATCCTCGGGTTCCCGGTGTTGCGAATGCACGGTGACTACCTGGCCATCGTGACCCTGGGTTTTGGTGAAATCATCCGCCTGGTGCTCAATAACTGGCTGTCGTTTACCGGCGGGCCAAACGGTATGCCGGTGCCATCGCCGACGTTCCTCGGCCTGGAGTTCGGCCGGCGTGCCAAGGAGGGCGGGGTGCCGTTCCATGAGTTCTTCGGCATCGCCTACAACCCCAACGTGAAGTTCCTGTTCATCTACATCGTGCTGTTTCTGGTGGTGCTGCTGGTGCTGTACATCAAGCATCGCCTGACCCGCATGCCAGTGGGCCGCGCCTGGGAAGCCTTGCGCGAGGATGAAATTGCTTGCCGTTCCATGGGCCTGAACCACGTACTGGTCAAGCTCTCGGCCTTCACCATCGGCGCTTCGACGGCCGGCCTGGCCGGGGTGTTCTTTGCCAGTTACCAGGGCTTCGTCAACCCGTCTTCGTTCACCTTCTTCGAGTCGGCGCTGATCCTCGCCATCGTGGTACTGGGTGGCATGGGCTCGACGGTGGGCGTGGTCATTGCCGCGTTCGTGCTGACCGTGGCGCCTGAACTGCTGCGCAGCTTCTCCGAGTATCGGGTGTTGCTGTTTGGCGTGTTGATGGTGGTGATGATGATCTGGCGGCCACGGGGCCTGATCCGGATCAGCCGTACCGGTGTGACACCACGCAAGGGGGTAGCGCCATGAGCAAGGAAGTTGTCCTCAACGTGGAACACCTGATGATGCACTTCGGTGGCATCAAGGCCTTGAGCGATGTGAGCCTCAAGGTCGAACGCAACTCGATCTTCGCCCTGATCGGCCCCAACGGCGCCGGCAAGACCACGGTGTTCAACTGCCTGACCGGCTTTTATACGGCCAGTGGCGGCAAGATCGAACTCAACATCCGCGGCAAGCAGACCAACGTGATCCAGTTGCTCGGCGAGCGCTTCAAGCCTACCGACTTCGTGTCGCCCAAGAGCTTTTTCAGTCGGGTGTACTACAAGATGTTCGGCGGCACCCACCTGGTGAACCGCGCAGGCCTGGCCCGTACCTTCCAGAACATTCGCCTGTTCAAGGAAATGTCGGTGGTGGAAAACCTGCTGGTGGCCCAGCACATGTGGGTCAACCGCAACATGCTGGCGGGCATTCTCAACACCAAGGGCTACCGCAAGGCAGAAAGCGACGCACTGGACCACGCCTTTTACTGGCTGGAAGTGGTGGATTTGGTGGACTGCGCCAACCGCCTGGCTGGCGAGCTGTCCTACGGCCAGCAGCGCCGCCTGGAAATCGCCCGTGCCATGTGCACCCGGCCGCAGATCATCTGCCTGGACGAACCGGCAGCTGGCCTCAACCCCCAGGAAACCGAAGCCCTCAGTGCGATGATTCGCCTGCTGCGCGACGAACACGACCTCACAGTGGTACTGATCGAG
Source organism: Pseudomonas sp. WS 5059 (assembly GCF_012985525.1). NCBI lineage: Bacteria > Pseudomonadati > Pseudomonadota > Gammaproteobacteria > Pseudomonadales > Pseudomonadaceae > Pseudomonas > Pseudomonas sp. WS 5059. The sequence continues at coordinate 482,888 of NZ_JAAQWO010000004.1, forward strand.
CACGACATGGGCATGGTGATGAGTATTTCCGACCACATCGTGGTGCTGGACCACGGCAACGTCATTGCCGAGGGCGGGCCGGAAGCGATCCGTAACGACCCGAAAGTGATCGCGGCCTACCTGGGCGCCGATGAGGAGGAGCTGGTATGACGACGCCTATCCTCGAAATGAAGGACCTGGACGTGTTCTATGGCCCGATCCAGGCCCTGAAGAAAGTCTCGCTGCACATCGACGAGGGCGAAACCGTGAGCCTGATCGGCTCCAACGGCGCGGGCAAGTCCACGCTGCTGATGTCGATCTTCGGCCAGCCGCGTGCCGAGTCCGGGCAGATCCTCTACCAGGGCGTGGACATTACCCACAAGTCGTCCCACTACATCGCCTCCAACGGCATCGCCCAGTCCCCGGAAGGGCGGCGGGTGTTCCCCGACATGACCGTCGAGGAAAACCTGCTGATGGGCACCATCCCCATTGGCGACAAGCACGCCAGCGAGGATATGCAGCGCATGTTCGAGCTGTTTCCACGGCTCAAGGAGCGGCGTAACCAGCGGGCCATGACCATGTCCGGTGGCGAGCAGCAAATGCTCGCCATTGCCCGGGCGTTGATGAGCCGGCCCAAGCTGTTGCTGCTCGATGAGCCGAGCCTGGGCCTGGCACCGATTGTGGTGAAGCAGATCTTTGCCACCTTGCGCGAACTGGCGGCCACCGGGATGACCATCTTCCTGGTGGAGCAGAACGCCAACCACGCGCTGCGCCTGTCTGACCGGGCGTATGTGATGGTCAACGGCGAAATCCGTTTGACCGGCAGTGGCAAGGAGCTACTGGTGAACGAGGAAGTGCGCAACGCCTACCTCGGCGGGCACTAACCCGCCATCACCCTAGGCGCCGGCTTGTGTGGGAGCTGGCTTGCCTGCGATGCAGACACCTCGGTATTTCAGGTACACCGAGGTGCTGCCATCGCGGGCAAGCCCGGCTTCCACATAAAGCGGGCGCCTACATTTTTCGGTAGTCCGCAGGCCTTCCGGCAAATTGTGGAAAACAAATCCACACACCTCCCAAAGCGCGACATATAGCCGCCGCAAATCCCTGTTTTGTCACACAAATGACTTGTCCCCATCCACTGTGGAACCGGCTGTGGGTAACATGGGAGTAGCTGGCTGTACGCCTTTATCTACGGGGCTTACAGCGTGGTGGCTGTTTTTTGATCAGGGGCTTTTTCGGGAGGTGCCGCAGGTTTTGTCAACCTGTTCATAGACACAGGTATATGACCGGAACATGACCTGCAAGCCTGTGGATAAGTCTGTGGTTAAACTCTGGAAAGACGTGTGCAGGGGCCGGATTTACTGGCCTGGAGCCATGCCTCCTGGCGCGTCCTCCCCCATGGGCCTACATATGGGCCGCCCAAGGTCAAGCAAAAAACTTTTTGAATCGCCCTGAAAGCCTTGTACACAGCGGCCTGGAGGGTTTTGCACTTGCCCCCAAAGACTGTGGGCGCAGCTGTGGATAACCTGCGCGCACATGGCTGCGTGCCACGTTTTATAAGGCTTTGCCTGTGGTGGTTAAAAATTGACCAGATGTGCTTCAAGTTGTGTGCATAGCGGTTGCCGCGACGGCGGCGTAAGGGCATTCTGCTGGCTGATTTTTTCTCGATGCCCGCAAGGAGAACACCATGTCCGACACGCTGTTTATTACTGGCGCAACCTCAGGTTTCGGCGAAGCCTGTGCCCGTCGCTTTGCCGAGGCTGGCTGGAAACTGGTGCTCACCGGTCGACGTGCCGAGCGCTTGAATGCCCTGGTCGAAGAGCTTTCCAAGCAAACCGAGGTGCATGGCCTGGTAGTGGACGTGCGTGACCGCAAGGGCATGGAGGAGGCGATTGCCAACCTGCCGGCGTCGTTCAGCAAGCTACGCGGGCTGATCAACAACGCGGGCCTGGCCGTGGGCACCGACCCGGCGCCCAAGTGCAGCCTCGACGATTGGGAGACCATGGTCGACACCAATATCAAGGGCCTGCTGACCACCACCAGCCTGTTGCTGCCGCGCCTGATCGCCCATGGCCGTGGCGCCGGGATCGTCAACCTGGGCTCCATCGCCGGCAACTACCCGTACCCGGGCAGCCACGTGTATGGCGGCTCCAAGGCGTTCGTCAAACAGTTCTCCCTGAACCTGCGCTGCGACCTGCAAGGCACCGGCGTGCGCGTGACCAACATCGAGCCGGGCCTGTGCGAGAGCGAGTTCTCCCTGGTGCGCTTTGGCGGTGACCAGGCGCGTTACGACGCCACCTACGCTGGCGCCGAGCCGATCCAGCCGCAGGACATTGCCGACACCATCTTCTGGGTGATGAACACCCCGGCGCACGTGAACATCAACCGCCTGGAGCTGATGCCGGTAAGCCAGACCTGGGCTGGGTTTGCGATTGAGCGTGGGGCCAAGTAAGGCTTGAGACCGCGTCGCCTGTTTCGTGAGCAAGTCGAATCGCTGCACCGCCGATTCGACTTGCTCGCGAAGGCGGCAAATCGGCCAAAAGGCGGCATAAGGTACACTCCACTCCTGAAAACCCCACCGCACCCAGCGGTTTAAAGGTTTTGACAGGAGGATATGTGAGTAACCGAGGTGAGCAGGCACTGCTCAAACAATCGACCATCCTGATGTTCGCCGTGGCGATCGCCGGGATTGTCACGGGTGTGATATCAGGCGCCCAATCCATTTTATTCGACGGCTTTTTCTCGCTGATCGCGACCTTTATCAAGGTGCTGATGCTGATCACGGCCAAGCTGATCGCCAAGAAAAGCAACGACCGCTTCCAGTTCGGCTACTGGCACCTGGAGCCGATGGTGTTGCTGATCGAAGGCAGTTTCCTGCTGTTGATCGCCATCTACGCGTTTCTCAACGGGGTGTTCGGCATTATCAATGGCGGGCGCGAGATCGAGTTGGGGCTGGTGATCATCTACGCTGCGGTGTTTACCGTGGTCGAGTTCGCCTACTTCTTCTATGTGCGGCACCGCAACCGCAAGCTGCAGTCGTCGCTGATCCAGTTCGACAACATCAGTTGGCTGGTAGACGCCATGCTCTCCGTGGGCCTGCTGGTGAGCTTCCTGGCCGCGCTGCTGCTCAAGTCCCAGGGCTATGGCGAGTGGGCGGTGTACGTCGACCCCTTGATCCTGATCCTGCTGGCCCTGAGCATGCTGGCGCCGGCGTTGAAGATCTTGCGCCCGGCCTTGCGCGATGTGCTGGGAATTGCCCCCGACCAGTTGGACGACAAAGTGCGCGAAGTGATGGACGCGGCCCAGGCCCGGCATGGTTTCGACGACTACGTGTCCTACGTGCAGAAGCACGGGCGGGCGCGGTTTATCGAGATTCATGTGGTGCTGCCGGCGGACTACCCGGTGGATAAGGTCGCGACGCTCGACGGGCTGCGCGAAGAGATATCCACAGGGCTGGGCGCGCCGGACAAGGCGCGGTGGTTGACGATCAGCTTTACTGGGGACCGCAAGTGGATTGCTTGATCGGCCGTTAGACCGAGGTGAGGCTACCGCAGGCAAGCCAGCTCCCACATTGTTGATGGGTGAACCCCTTCAAGTGTGGGAGCTGGCTTGCCTGCGATGGGGCCAGAAAGATCAGCCGAGAAACTCGCTCAACGCCTGATAGCAGGTCGCCAAATGGTAAGGCGTAGTCGACGGCATATCCCGCCGGCTCACCTCACCCTTGGCATCCAGGCACTCATTCCAGCCCTTGGCATGTAAAAAATGCTGCTGCAACGCCAGCAACTGGCGCTCCAGCACTGCCGCGCTGCCCGGGCGCAAGGTCAGTGCGCGCAGGTACTCGGCCTGGGCCCAGATGCGCTGGGTGGCGTCACGCACGCTGCCGTCCAGCGCCAACATGCCGCTGACCGCGCCACTGAGGTTATCCACACCGGTTTGCTCGGCATAGGCGAATGCCCGGCTCAGCGAGGCATGCAGCGCAGTGCCGCGCAGCAGGGGCGAGGACTCCAGCAGGAAGAACCATTCAAACTGATGCCCCGGCTCGAACCAGTTATCCACAGCCCCCAGGGGCTTTTCCATCATTACGCCATGCTGGCGTTCGATAAAGCGTCGCTGCATGGCCGTCGCCAGTGCCAGCAGGGCCTGTTGCACCGCCGCATCTTCACGCACTGCGAGGGTGGCGAGGAAGCCCTCGGCCAGGTGCATCAGCGGGTTCTGCAGCGGGCCGGACTTGAGGGACGACCAGTTACGCTCCAGGACCGCTTCATACAGGCCGTCGCCCGTGGCAAAGCGCTCGGCGACCACTTCCAGGGCGGCATTGAGCACCGACTCCACCAACGGCTCGCGAACCTTGGCCCAGTAATGGGCGCAGGCGAAGATGATAAACGCGTGGGTATACAGGTCTTTGCGCTTGTCCAGCGGCTGGCCGTGGGGGTCGATGCTGTAGAACCAGCCGCCGTGCTCGGCGTCATGAAAGTGCCGTTGCAGCGAGCGAAACAGCGTCGCGGCGCGTTCTTCGGCAAAGTCCTTGCCCGGCGCGCCGATCAGGCTGGCAAACACATACAACTGTCGGGCACAGGCCATGGCGCGGTAGCGTTGCGGGGGCAACGGGCGGTGATCGGCATCCAGCGCCTCATAGGGCAGCGCCAACTCGGCATTCCAGCCCGGACCCTGCCAGAGCGGCACGATCAGGTCGTTGAAGTGCGTGAGCACAGCGTTCAATTGAGGCTTGTTGGCAGAGCTTGGAGCGATGGGCATCGGCTGGCGTCGTCACGGCAGGGGTGTTTGCCGCGCATGGTAGCAGGCTTGGGGGCTGCGGTGGTTTTGCTACCGCTATCGCGAGCAAGCCCGCTCCCACATTCGACCCCATTCCAAAGGTAGAACTCGGTCAAATGTAGGAGCTGGCTTGCCTGCGATGAGTACCTTACAGGCGCCGCCAGACTCAGCCCGCCAGCAACCAAACCCCCGTCGCCGCCGAAGCCGCACCGGCCACCCGCACCAGCGGTGCCGCCGCAGCCGGCAGGAAACGCACCAGCGCATACCCGGCCGCATGCAGCACCGCCGTCGCCCCGACGAACCCGGCCGCATACGCCCAAGGGCTGGTCATGTCCGGCAGCTCCAGGCCATGGGCCACGCCATGAAACAGGGCAAACACGGCTGTTGCGGCCACGGCCACCGCCACCGGCGGGCGGATCGCCAAGGCCACTGCCAGGCCCAGGGCCAGCACCGACGCGGCAATCCCGCTCTCCAGGGCCGGCAAGGCCAACCCTTCAAAACCCAGCAAGCCACCGATCAGCATGGTGCCGACAAACGTACACGGCAGCGCCCAACGCGCCGCGCCTTGTTGCTGTGCCGCCCACAGGCCGACGGCCAGCATCGCCAGTAAATGGTCCAGCCCGCCGAGGGGATGGCTGATACCGGCCACCAGGCCATTGTCGCCGTGGCCCGGATGGGCCAGGGCCAGGGCCGGGGCCAGTAGCAGGGCGGCGGCGGCAAACAGTTTGTTGAGGCTCATAAACAGCTCCTTGGTAAGGGGATCAGGCTGCGGTCAGCAGGCCCTGGCGTTCGATAAAGGCGACGATTTCTTCCAGGCCGACCCCGGTTTTCTGGTTGCTGAAGACAAACGGCTTGCCGCCGCGCATGCGCTGGGTGTCGCTGTTCATCAGTTCCAGCGAAGCACCGACCAGCGGCGCCAGGTCAATCTTGTTGATCACCAGCAGGTCCGACTTGCAGATCCCCGGCCCGCCCTTGCGTGGCAGCTTGTCGCCGGCCGACACATCGATCACATAGATGGTCAGGTCCGACAGTTCTGGGCTGAAGGTGGCCGATAGGTTGTCACCGCCCGACTCCACCAGGATCAGGTCGAGGCCGGGAAAACGCCGGTTCAGTTGATCCACCGCTTCGAGGTTGATCGACGCATCTTCGCGAATCGCCGTATGCGGGCAGCCGCCGGTTTCTACGCCGATGATGCGTTCGGGCGCCAGGGCCTGGTTGCGTACCAGAAAGTCCGCGTCTTCGCGGGTGTAGATGTCGTTGGTGACCACCGCCAGGTTGTAGCGATCACGCAGGGCCAGGCACAGCGCCAGGGTCAGGGCGGTCTTGCCGGAGCCAACGGGGCCGCCGATACCGACGCGCAAAGGTTGTGTGTTCATGGGGTTCTCCTAGGAACGGAACAGGCGGCTGTACTGGCGCTCGTGGGCCATGCATGCCAGGGACAGGCCGAACGCGGCGCTGCCAAAGTGGTGGGGATCGCGCTGGCTGGCGTCCTGCTGGGCTTGTTGCAGCAACGGCAGCAGTTCGCTGGTCAGGCGTTGGGCGGCCTGTTGGCCCAGGGGCAGGGTCTTCATCAGCACGGCCAACTGGTTTTCCAGCCAGCTCCACAGCCAGGCGGCCAGGGCATCGTCGGGGCTGATCGCCCAGGCTCGTGCGGCAAGTGCCCAGCCCAGGGCCAGATGGGGTTCGTGGGTGATGTCGAGAAAGCGCCGCGCCGCGTCATCCAGTTCCGGCAGGCCGTTGAGCAGTTGTTGCAGGGAGTAGCCCATTTGCCGGCTCTCCTGGAACAGCTCGCGGGTTTCGCGGCTGGCGCGGTGTTCTTCACACAGTTGGCGCAGGCCCACCCAGTCCTGGGCAGCTGCCGCCTGGCAATGGGCAAGCAACAGCGGCGCTTCGAAGCGCGCGAGGTTGAGCAACAGTTGGTCGCTGATCCAGCGTCGGGCGCTGTCGGCATCGCTGACACGGGCATTGTCCACGGCCATTTCCAGGCCTTGGGAATAGCTGTAGCCGCCAATCGGCAATTGCGGACTGGCCAGACGCAGCAGCGCCCAGGCCGGGTTCACAGGCGCACGCCGAACTGATGCAGTTTGGGCGGGTAGTTGAAGTCTTCGTCACCGTGGCGCGAGTGATGATGACCGCCACCGTAGGCACCGTGCTCGGGCTGGAACGGCGCTTCGAGGGTTGCGGCATGGGCCCCCAGTTGCTCCAGCATGGCCTTGAGCACGTAGTCATCGAGCAGGCGCAGCCAGCCGTCCCCCACTTGCAGGGCCACATGCCGGTTGCCCAGGTGATAGGCCGCACGGGTCAGTTCAAAGGCGCTGCTGCAGGTGACGTGCAGCAGTTGTTCAGGGCGTGCGCAGACGCGTACGACACGTCCGTCTTCAGCTTGTAGGAATTCCCCATCGTAGAGCGGCGGCTGGCCGCGCTCCAGAAACAAGCCGACATCTTCACCCTCGGCACTGAAACAGCGCAGGCGGCTTTTGCTGCGGGCTTCGAAGTTCAGCAGCAACTCCGCGGCCCAGGTGGCTTGGGGCGCAATTCGGCGGTGGATGACCAGCATCGGGAAGCTTCCAGCAATGAGCGATAAACAGGCTAGAGCAAGGGGCTTGCCAACCACGCTTCGCGTAGGAAATGGCCGTAGGTTCTGGGCATTGCGCCACTAAACGGGGCGGTGGCAGGAGGTTGGAGTGATCTATTTTGGTGCGCCGCAGGGGGCGATGGCACCTGAATTGGGCGATTTGGCCGGGGCTATTTATAGCTAGGGGTGATTTGGGATTTGTCCTACGACCATCTTGGATTTGCCGTTCATCTTGCTTCGCATCGCTTCACTAGGATTGCACCCCGTGTTTAATCCACTGCGTTGTTTATCATGTTCAAGTCATTTTTATGTGTAGTGATGGTCGGCCTGTTTGGCGTCACGTCATCGGCTTCGGCCAACCTCAACAAGCGCCACACCTCACTGGCCCCCTTCAGTGCCTCGCTACAGGCCGTGCCGCAGCCGAGCATCGAGAATGTAGTCGACCGCGCCCACCAATTGCTCGGCACCGCCTACAAATGGGGCGGCAGCTCTCAGGACCAGGGGTTCGATTGCAGCGGCTTGCTGGTCTATCTGTTCAAGACCGAGGCCAACATTGTCATCCCGCGCACCACAGCGGCGATGCACCGGTCAACGGCGGCGACGATCAAGCGTGACGCGCTGCAACCGGGCGATGCGGTGTTTTTCAGGGCCAATGGACGCAACCAGGTCAGCCATGTCGGCCTGTATGTGGGCGAGGGCAAGTTCATTCATTCGCCGCGCAAGGGCAAGAGCATCCGCATCGACTCACTGGCCAACAGCTATTGGAAGAAAAACTACACCACCGCCAAGCGTTTCCAGGCGCTGCGCTGACCGGCCTATTCGGTGCTGCCCAGGCCTTGCCAGTGCTTGAGGCCGATAAAGATAAAGCGCAGTTGCTGGGTGATCTTGGCCTGGGGCGTGAGGTGCGCCGGCAAGGCCGCGGCGGGCGGGTCGATAATGTCGGGCAGGGTGGCGAACACGCTCTTGACGATCAGGTCGGCCATCACATGCAAACCGTCGGCATCCAGGTGCTGCAGCTTGGGCATCAGCGTCAGGTCGGCTGCCAGGTCCGAGGTGATGTCTTCGCGCAAGGCGCCGATGGCTTGGCGCACGGCCAGGCAACCGCCGTATTGCTCGCGGGCGAGGAACAGGAATTGTGAACGGTTGGCCGCCACTACATCGAGAAAGATCCGTACCGAGGCATCGATGATGCCGCCCATGACGAATTCGTTGTGGCGTACCAGGCGGATGGTGGCACGGAAGGTCTGGCCGACCTCACTGACGAGCACCAGGCCCAATTGGTCCATATCGGCAAAGTGTCGGTAAAAGCCGGTGGGCACGATGCCAGCGCTCTTGGCCACTTCGCGCAGGCTCAGGCTGCCAAACCCTCGGCCACCCTCCATCAGATGGCGGGCTGCGTCCATCAAGGCAAGGCGGGTCTGTTGCTTCTGTTCGGCGCGGGGCAGCATTGGCGGGTGGGCTTTGTAGACAAGGACAGCGACGCACTCTAGCAAATCAACTTTGCCTGCGTCGAACTTGTAACGGGACAAAGGTGGCGCAGATCCCACAAAGTCAAAGCCCGATCTCTGGGGATCGGGCTTTTTTCAGGGCCAGCACAGGCTTAGCTCGTAGCTTTATGCATGTCATCCAGACGGTCGGAACCGCCCTCGGCGACGAATTCGCGTTGTTGCAGGCGGTCCGAGCCACCTTCAACCAGGCCTTTTTGTTCCAGGCGATCACGGCCGCCTTCGGCGACGAATTCGCGTTTTTGCAGACGGTCCGAGCCACCTTCAACCAGGCCTTTTTGTTCCAGGCGATCGCGACCACCTTCGGCAACGGTCTGACCGATGTGCGTGGCGTCAGCCTTGGCTTGCGGGATGGCTTGTTCGGCAGCCGGCAGGGCAAAAGCGCTGGTGGCCAGGACAGAGAGTGCAACACTGAACAGTAATTGGCGTTTCATGATGAGTTGCTCCTTGGGAGGGCGATAAAGTGGGTACAGGGCTAATGCTACTCTCGATATCTCGATATAAAAGTTCATAAACACAATGGTAATAATCAACAGAATTGATTGTTCTGCGCCGAGGCTCTAGATCGCGCCTCTCAAGCACGCGCTTTTGCACCGGGGTGGGTATTTTCGACACGGGCGTGGGTAACAACGGTGCGTCGTTGATGAAAGAAGCTGTCGGATTAGTCAGAAAAAGCGCTTTTCAGCGCTAATTGCCATCTGCGGTTAAACCCCCAGGCCATTTGCCAGTCGTAGCCATATAAGCTTTAGTCCTTGCGCGCGTTGCCAGTGGCACGCGCAGTCGTAATCAGGAGCCCTGTGCAATGACGCGCACTCGTAAAATTCTCGCCTGGAGCAGTGCCTGCTTCGTTCTGTTAATCGCCGCTGTGGTACTGATCCTGGTGTTCTTCGATTGGAACCGGATCAAGCCGCAACTCAATGCCAAGGTCTCCGAAGAGCTGCATCGCGCCTTTGCCATCAATGGCAACCTGGCGGTGGTCTGGCAGCGCGAGCCGGACGAGGGCGGTTGGCGCGCCTGGGTGCCGTGGCCCCATGTGGTGGCCGAAGACCTGAGCCTGGGCAACCCCGAGTGGTCGAAACAGCCGCAGATGGTCACCCTCAAGCGCGTTGAACTGCGCATCTCACCCTTGGCTCTGCTGGCCCAGCGCGTGGTGATCCCGCGCATCGACCTGACCGAGCCGAGTGCCCAATTGCAGCGCCTGGCCGATGGCCGCGCCAACTGGACCTTCACCTTTGATCCCAAGGACCCGAATGCCGAACCGTCCAGTTGGGTGGTGGATATCGGCGCCATCGGCTTCGACAAGGGCCACGTGACCCTCGACGACCAGACCCTCAAGACCCGTCTCGATGTGCTGATCGACCCCCTGGGCAAGCCGATTGCGTTCAGCGAAATCGTCGGCGAGCGCGATGCAAAAAAAGCCCTGGAGCAGGGCGCCACACCCCAGGACTATGCGTTTGGCCTCAAGGTCAGCGGCCAGTACCACGGCCAGAAACTCGCCGGCAGCGGCAAGATCGGCGGGCTGCTGGCCCTGCAAGACGCCGCCAAGCCGTTCCCCCTGCAGGCCCAGGCGAAGGTCGGTGATACCAGCATCGCCCTGGCCGGCACCCTGACCGACCCACTGAACCTCGGCGCCCTGGACCTGCGCCTGAAACTGTCTGGCACCAGCCTGGGCAACCTTTACCCACTGACCGGCGTGACCCTGCCGGACTCGCCGGCCTATTCCACCGATGGGCGCCTGATCGCCAAGTTGCATGAGGCGGGCGGTGCGTCGTTCCGCTATGAAAAATTCAACGGCAAGATCGGCAACAGCGACATCCACGGCGACCTGGCCTATGTCGCCAGCCAGCCACGGCCAAAGCTCAGTGGCGCACTGGTGTCCAACCAACTGCTGCTGGCCGACCTGGCGCCGCTGATCGGTGCCGACTCCAACGCCAAGCAAAAGGCCCGTGGTGGTGAAAGCAAGCAACCGGCGACCAAGGTGCTGCCGGTGGAGGAGTTTCGCACCGAGCGCTGGCGCGATATGGACGCCGATGTCGAGTTCACCGGCAAGCGCATTGTCCACAGCGCCGAACTGCCCTTTACCGACCTCTACACGCACCTGGTGCTCAACGACGGCCAACTGAGCCTCGAACCCCTGCGTTTCGGTGTGGCGGGCGGCAAGCTCGATGCACAGATTCGCCTCAATGGCCGCATCACCCCGCTGGAAGGCCGGGCGAAACTGACGGCGCGCAACTTCAAGCTCAAGCAACTGTTCCCCACCTTTGAACCGATGAAGACCAGCTTTGGCGAGCTAAACGGCGATGCGGATATCGCCGGGCGCGGCAACTCGGTGGCGGCTTTGTTGGGCAGTGCCAATGGCGATCTGAAAATGCTCATCAACGACGGTGCCATCAGCCGAGGCCTGATGGAAATCGCCGGGCTGAACGTCGGTAACTATGTGGTCGGCAAGATGTTTGGCGACAAGGAAGTGAAGATCAACTGCGCAGCGGCGGACTTCGGCATCAAGACCGGCCTGGCCACCAGTCGGTTGTTTGTGTTCGACACCGAGAACGCGATCATCTACATCGACGGCACCGCGAACATGGCCAGCGAACAACTGGACCTGACAATCACCCCAGAGTCCAAGGGCTTTCGCCTGTTTTCGCTGCGTTCGCCCTTGTACGTCAACGGACCGTTCATCAAGCCCAATGCCGGGGTCAAGGCAGTGCCGCTATTGCTGCGTGGCGCGGGGATGGTGGCGCTGGGTGTGATCGTTGCACCTGCGGCAGGCCTGCTGGCACTGGTGGCGCCGAGCGGGGATGAGCCCAACCAGTGCGTGCCGCTGTTGCAGCAGATGCGGGAAGGCAAGGCGCCGAAGACGGTGAAAGGCTAAATGTGGGAGCGGGCTTGCTCGCGAATGCGGTGTATCAGTCAACATATCCATCACTGATCTTCCGCATTCGCGAGCAAGCCCGCTCCCACATTAGTGAGTGCTGCTGGCAGGCTTACAGGTCTTTGAGAATGTCCGCCATATCGTCGGCGTGCTCTTCTTCCTGGGCCAGGATGTCTTCAAAGATCCGGCGGGTGGTCGGGTCTTTCTCGCCGATGTACTGGATGATCTCGCGATAGCTGTCCACCGCGATGCGCTCGGCCACCAGGTCTTCGTAGACCATGTCCTTCAAGGTCTTGCCGGCCACGTACTGTGCGTGGGACAGCTTGGACAGCAGGTCCGGGTTGAACTCTGGTTCGCCGCCCAGCTGTACGATACGTTCGGCCAGTTTGTCGGCGTGTTCCAGTTCCTGGTTGGCGTGCTCCAGGAACTCATCGGCGGCCACGCTGGCTTTCAGGCCGCTGGCCATGAAGTAGTGGCGCTTGTAGCGCAACACACAGACCAGTTCGGTGGCCAGTGACTCGTTGAGCAGGCGCAGGATCTCTTCGCGGTCGGCGCTGTAGCCTTCGGTCACTGCGCCGTTTTCCACATTCTTGCGCGCGCGTTCGCGAAGGGTGCTTACGTCAGACAAATGCATGTCGGTCATTTCAATCTCCTCAGGGCGATATCCGGTTTTGCGCCACACTCTCGGGGTGTGATCGCTCAAAGTTGTGAGTGCTGCGTGGCGCAAAAAGTTTTATCGGATGTTGCCGGGTGTCATATCGATTGCCGCGGCGCTGGTCTAGGATCAGCTCAATCGCCCCTTTGAAGGACGTTTGCCTCCATGCCGCAGACATTGGCTACACGTTATCCCCTGGTTTTGGTGCCGGGCATGCTCGGTTTTGTGCGGCTGCTGCTGTACCCGTATTGGTACGGCATCGTCCCGGCCTTGCGTGCGGGCGGGGCGCAAGTGTTTGCGGTGCAGGTGGCGCCGCTCAACTCCAGCGAGGTACGCGGCGAGCAGTTGCTGGTGCAGATCGAGCAGATTCGCCGCGAGACCGGTGCCGACAAGGTCAACCTGATCGGCCATAGCCAGGGCTCGCTAACCGCCCGTTACGCGGCGGCCAAACGCCCGGAATGGGTGGCCTCGGTGACCTCGGTGGCCGGGCCCAATCACGGTTCGGAATTGGCGGACTACCTGCACACCCATTACCCGGCCGACAGCGCCAAGGGCCGGATCATGAGTGCGCTGTTGCGCCTGGTGGGCGTGCTGATGGGGCTTCTGGAAACCGGCCATCGCGGCCCGCGTTTTGCGGCGGATATCCACGCCTCCCATCAATCGCTGACCAGCGCGGGGGTGGCGCTGTTCAATCGTCAATACCCACAAGGCCTGCCAGACACCTGGGGCGGGCAGGGCGCCGAAGAAGTGGGCGGTGTGCGCTACTACTCCTGGTCCGGCACTTTGCAGCCGGGCAAGACCGATCGCGGGCGCAACCTGCTGGACGGCACCAACCGCAGTTGCCGGCTGTTTGCGCGCACCTTCGTCAAGGAGAAAGGCCAGTGCGACGGCATGGTCGGGCGTTACAGCTCACACCTGGGCACGGTGATTGGCGATGACTATGCGCTGGACCATTTCGATATCGTCAACCAGTCACTGGGCCTGGTGGGCAAGGGTGCCGAGCCGATCCGCCTGTTTGTCGAACATGCGCAGCGGTTGAAGGCGGCCGGGCTTTAACGCCTTACCGGCGTGGTCCAGCGCTCCGACAAAATCACCCCGCCCAAGGTCAACACACCCCCCACCAAGTGATACAGCGCCAACTGCTCCTTGAGCACCACCGCTGCAATCAGCGCCGTGATCAGCGGCAGCAAATTGAAAAACAGCGTGGTCCGGCTCGGCCCCAGGTTTTTGACCGAATGCATCCACGAAAGCGGCGCAATCATCGATGCCAACAGGCAGGCGTACACCACCAGGCCAATATTCGACGGGCCCAGGCCGACCTTGTCCGAGGCCAGGAACAGCGGAAACAGCACCACCACCGCCACCAGCACCTGCAAATACAGCAACACCAGGGGCGGTAGGCGCAATTGCCATTTTTTCAGCAGGGTGCTGTAGATCGCATAGGCCAGGGTGGCCACCAGCATCATCGCGTCGCCCAGGTTCACCCCGTGTTGCAGCAGCGCGCCGAGGCTGCCGGCCGACACCACCACCACCACCCCGGCAAACGACAGCACCGCCCCGGTCAGGGCGCCGAAGGTCAGGCGCTGGCCGAGGCTGATAATCGCCGCAGTCAGGGCCATCAATGGCATCAGCGACAGGATGATCCCCATATTGGTGGCGCTGGTCAGGCTGGCGGCGTAGTACGCCAGGCTCTGGTAGACCGCCATGCCGAGCACGCCGAGCACGGCGATCTTGCCCAGGTTGGGGCGGATCAGCGCCCAGTTGGCAATGACTGGCTTGAGCATGAACGGGGTAAACAGGATGGCGGCCAGCAGCCAGCGATAAAAACCGATCTCGGCCGGGAAAATCGAGCCCACGGCGAGTTTGTTGACCACGGTATTACCAGCCCAGATAAAGATGGCCAGCAGCGGATAAGCGTATTGCATTGCAAGGAACCAGGAACGTTAGTGAGGGGTGATTATCCTTTGTCTGGATCGAAGCCTATACTTCGATCCAGACAAGCCGCCTCTGTATCCAGACAATATGCCGAAGACCTACATCAACCTGCCCGATTTCGACGTGCTACCGGCCCCGGTCTACTTTCGCTACTCGGAATTTGCCGCCGACAGCCGCGCCTCCAGCCACCAGCATGCCTGGGGCTCCCTGGACTACTCGGCCCGCGGCGTGATGCGCTTTGAAGTGGGCGGCAACCGGTTTATGTCGCCGCCGCAATATGCGGTGTGGATCCCGCCCAACACCCAGCACAGTTCCTACAACGCCCAGGCGATTATCTACCGCTCGGTGTACCTGGCGCCGTCCCTGTGCGAGCAATTGCCCACGCAGCCCTGCACCCTGACCATCAGCAACATCCTCAAGGCCATCCTCAGTGATTTTGCCGAGCGCGACGTGAATATCCCGGCCAACGAAGCCGACGTGCGCCTGGCCCAGGTGCTGGTGGACCAACTGCGCCAGGCGCCGGTGCATGACTGTTTCTTGCCGTATGCCAGTAGCCCCGGCCTGCTCAGCGTGCTTGAAGGCATGCAGGCTGATCCCGGGGACAACCGCGCGCTGGCGCTATGGGCGCAGCAGGTACACGTCAGCGAGCGCACCCTGGCCCGGCAATTTGTGCGCGAACTGGGCATGAGCTTTGGCGAATGGCGCCAGCGCCTGCGCTTTCTGGCGGCCATCGAGGCCCTGGAAAACACGCGCAGCGTCCAGGAAGTGGCCTTTGACCTTGGCTACAGCACCGCCTCGGCGTTTATTGCGATGTTCCAGCGCCAGGCCGGCTGTACGCCGGAGCAGTATCGACGAACGAACTTACGTAGCAGGTGAAGGTGTAACAGGCTTTGTCTACACTGCAGGGGAGGCCGCGCCCCTCGGCGTGGTAACAGGGAGAAAACTCCATGAAGATGTTGCGTATTCCGTTGTTGATGATCGGTCTGCTGCTCTGTTCCCAAGGGTTTGCGGCCACTGCCCAGCAAAACAAAATGACCACCTGCAACGCCGAAGCCTCCACCAAGACCTTGAAGGGCGACGAGCGCAAGGCCTTCATGAAAACCTGCCTCTCGGCCCCAGCCGCCAATGACGCCAAGACCCTGACCCCGCAGCAGCAAAAAATGAAGGACTGCAACGCGACGGCAAAAACCAAGGCGCTGGCCGGCGATGCGCGTAAAACCTTTATGAGCACCTGCCTTAAAGGCTGACCCGCTTAAATACCCCTGTGGGGGCGGGCTTGCCCGCGATTGCGGTGTGTCAGCCAACCAGCGCCATCGCGGGCAAGCCCGCTCCCACAGTTGATGGTGTTCACAACCATCAGACTTCTCGCTTGATTGCCCCAAGGCTGGCAGACTGCCCATCCTTTAACGCCGTTCGTTTAGAGGCTGTATGCCAACGTTTTCTCAGCGTCATGTGTTGTTGCTGGCCAGCTACATCATCATTTTCGGCGGGTTGCTGCTGGTCCTACCGTTAAAACTGCTGCCCAGCCTGTTGGCCGGCCTGTTGGTCTTCGAACTGGTCAACATGCTCACCCCGCAACTGCAACGCTTGATCGAAGGCCGGCGCGCGCGCTGGCTGGCGGTGGCATTGCTCGGCACCGTGATTGTCAGCGTGCTGACCCTGATTTTTGCCGGTGCCATCAGCTTTTTGCTGCACGAAGCGGAAAACCCCGGGGCTTCCCTCGATAAATTCATGGGCGTGGTCGACCGCGCGCGCGGCCAGTTGCCGCCGTTCCTCGACGCCTACCTGCCGGCCAGCGCCGCCGAGTTTCGCGTGGCTATCGGTGAATGGCTGAGCAAGCACCTGAGCGAACTGCAGCTGGTGGGCAAGGACGCGGCGCATATGTTCGTGACCCTGCTGATCGGCATGGTCCTGGGCGCCATCATCGCCCTGCAACGGGTCCCCGACCTGACCAAGCGCAAACCCCTGGCCGCCGCGTTGTTCGACCGCCTGCACCTGCTGGTCCAGGCTTTTCGCAACATTGTCTTTGCGCAAATCAAAATCGCTGCGCTCAACACCATCTTCACCGGGATCTTCCTTGCGGTGGTGCTGCCGCTGGCGGGGATCCACCTGCCGCTGACCAAGACCCTGATCGTCCTCACCTTCCTGCTGGGCCTGCTGCCGGTGATCGGCAACCTGATGTCCAACACCCTGATCACCATCGTCGCGTTGTCGATGTCGATCTGGGTGGCGGTGGCGGCGCTGGGCTACCTGATCGTGATCCACAAGGTCGAGTACTTCCTCAATGCCCGCATCGTCGGCGGGCAGATCAGCGCCAAGTCGTGGGAGTTGTTGTTGGCGATGCTGGTGTTTGAAGCCGCATTCGGCCTGCCTGGGGTGGTGGCAGGGCCGATTTATTATGCGTATTTGAAGAGTGAGTTGAAGCTGGGTGGGATGGTCTGAAGGTTGAGGGCGTCTAGGCTGGCCCTATCGCGGGCAAGCCCGCTCCCACATGTCGACCGAGTTCCGCCTTGGGAATGCGGTCCAAATGTGGGGGCGGGCTTGCTCGCGAAAGAGCGCGCCGTGGTTTCAGCTAATACTCAGTAGCCGTAACGCTTGCTTGCCTCGATCGCCAACCCGCTGCCGATGCTGCCGAAGATGTTGCCTTCCACGTGCCGGGCATTGGGCAGCATCGCCGAAATGCTGTGGCGCAGGGCCGGGATGCCGCTGGAGCCGCCGGTGAAGAACACCGTGTCGACCTGGGCCACATCCACCGAGGCGTCGTCGAGCAGTTGGGTCACACTGTTGCGCACCCGTTCCAGCAGGTTGTCGATGGACGATTCGAACAGGGCGCGGCTCAGTTCCACGCTCAGGCCCGGTTCTACCCGGTCCAGCGGCACGTGGCGGCTGTCGTCGTGGGTGAGGTGGATCTTGGTTTCTTCCACTTCCATCGCCAGCCAGTGGCCGGCGCGCTGCTCGATCAGCTTGAACAGGCGGTCAATGCCGCCGGTGTCTTCGATGTCGTAGCGCATGCTGCCCAGGGCCAACTGGGATTTTTGCGAGTACACCGAGTTGATGGTGTGCCAGGTGGCCAGGTTCATATGGTGGCTGGTGGGCATGTAGGCCCCGCTTTTCATGCGGCTGCCGTAGCCGAACAACGGCATCATGCCGGCCAGCGAGAGCTGTTTGTCGAAGTCGGTACCGCCGATATGCACGCCGCCGGTGGCGAGGATGTCGTCGTGGCGGTTGTCGTGCTTGCGCCGCTTGGGCGACAGGCGCACCAGGGAGAAGTCGGAGGTACCGCCGCCGATGTCGACAATCAGGACCAACTCTTCTTGTTCAATGGTGGATTCGTAGTCGAAGGCTGCGGCGATCGGCTCGTACTGGAACGAGACTTCCTTGAAGCCGAGCTTGCGGGCCACGTCCACCAGGGTGTCTTCGGCCTCTTTGTCGGCCATCGGGTCGTCGTCGACGAAAAATACCGGGCGGCCCAGTACCACTTCTTCGAACTCACGGCCGGCAGTGGCTTCGGCGCGGTTCTTGAGCTGGCCGATAAACAGCCCCAGCAGGTCCTTGAACGGCATGGCCGTGCCCAGCACGCTGGTGTCGTGCTTGATCAGCTTGGAGCCCAACAGGCTCTTGAGCGAACGCATCAGGCGGCCTTCGTAGCCTTCCAGGTACTCGTGCAGCGCCAGGCGGCCGTACACCGGGCGGCGTTCTTCGAAGTTGAAGAACACCACCGACGGCAGGGTGATCTTGTCGTCCTCCAGCGCGATAAGCGTTTCCATGCCGGGACGGATCCAGCCGACAGTGGAGTTGGACGTGCCGAAGTCGATGCCGCAGGCACGGGCTGGAGAGGTGTTGTTCATGTCTAACAGGTTCCGGTTAAAAAACGGCCGCGCAGTGTATGTCACTCGCGTGCAGATGCGTAGGCCGACTATCCGCTAAATACAGCAGACTTGTTACCTTGAAAGGTCGGCTCCTTGCCCCCAACTCCTGTGCATACGGTTGGTGGCTGTCGAAAGGATCAAGTTTGTCCTGCAAGCCGCCGATATTTTTCTGACGCACCTCGAATCGCCCCGCAATGCCCAGGCAGGCAGGGCCCGACTGTGCGATCTCGATAACGGATGGTGATGCCCCCATGGATTTCAAAGACTATTACAAGATTCTTGGTGTCGAGCCGACGGCCGATGACAAGCAGATCAAGGCCGCTTATCGCAAGCTGGCCCGTAAGTATCATCCCGACGTCAGCAAGGAAAAGGACGCGGAAGAGAAGTTCAAGGACGCCTCGGAAGCCTATGAGGCGCTGAAAAGTGCCGACAAGCGCGCCGAGTACGATGAATTGCGCCGCTATGGCCAGCACGGTCAGCCCTTCCAAGGGCCGCCAGGTTGGCAGAGCCGTGGCGGGTTTGGCGGTGGCCAGGATACGGGCGAGTTTTCGGACTTCTTCAGCTCGATCTTCGGCTCGCGTGGCAACGGCTTTGGCGGCGCCCAGGGGCGCAGCCCCGGGCGGCGCGGCCAGGATGTGGAGATGGAGTTGCCGGTGTTCCTGGAGGAGACCCTGTCCACCGAGCCCAAGGCAATCAGCTTCCAGGTGCCGCAATACAATGCGGCGGGCCAGCACGTCAGCAACACCACCAAGAGCCTGAACGTGAAGATTCCGGCCGGTGTGGCCGATGGCGAGCGCATTCGCCTCAAGGGCCAGGGTGCTCCGGGGATCGGTGGCGGCGCCAATGGCGACTTGTACCTGATCATCCGCTTTGCGCCGCACCCGAAGTTCGAGGTGGAAGGCGAAAACCTGGTGATCACTTTGCCGCTGGCACCGTGGGAATTGGCTCTGGGCGCGGAAGTCGCAGTGCCGACCCTGACCGGCAAGATCAACCTCAAGGTCCCGGCCGGCAGCCAGAACGGCCAGCGTATGCGGGCCAAGGGCCATGGCTTGCTGAACAAGGCCGGGCAGCGCGGGTACCTGTTTGTGCAGCTCAAGGCCGTGATGCCCAAAAGCAGTGACGATGAGGTCAAGGCGCTGTGGCAGGAACTGGCGCAAAAGGCCAATTTTGATCCGCGGGAAACCTGGGGCCGCTAACCGCCCTGTGTGGGAAATCAGCAAAACCCTGTAGGAGCTGGCTTGCCAGCGATGGCGGCGGCACTGCCAGCATGGATGCTGCCTGACCCACCGCTATCGCCGCCTCGCTAAAGCTCGACAGCTCCTACCGGGGATCGTTGCCGGGCACAAATTTGCGCCACATCGCAAATGAAATGTAGGAGCTGTCGAGCCCCGGCGAGGCTGCGATGGCGGCGGCACTGCCAGCATGGATGCTGCCTGACCCACCGCCATCGCCGCCTCGCTAAAGCTCGACAGCTCCTACCGGGGATCGTTGCCGGGCACAAATTTTCGCCACATCGCAAAAGAAATGTAGGAGCTGTCGAGCCCCGGCGAGGCTGCGATGGCGGCGGCACTGCCAGTATTGATGCTGCCTGACCCACCGCTATCGCCGCCTCGCTAAAGCTCGACAGCTCCTACAAGGGATCTTTGCCGGGCACAAATTTGCGCCACATCGCAAATGAAATGTAGGAGCTGTCGAGCCCCGGCGAGGCTGCGATGGCGGCGGCACTGCCAGCATGGATGCTGCCTGACCCACCGCCATCGCCGCCTCGCTAAAGCTCGACAGCTCCTACCGGGGATCGTTGCCGGGCACAAATTTTCGCCACATCGCAAAAGAAATGTAGGAGCTGTCGAGCCCCGGCGAGGCTGCGATGGCGGCGGCACTGCCAGTATTGATGCTGCCTGACCCACCGCTATCGCCGCCTCGCTAAAGCTCGACAGCTCCTACAAGGGATCTTTGCCGGGCACAAATTTGCGCCACATCGCAAATGAAATGTAGGAGCTGTCGAGCCCCGGCGAGGCTGCGATGGCGGCGGCACTGCCAGTATTGATGCTGCCTGACCCACCGCCATCGCCGCCTCGCTAAAGCTCGACAGCTCCTACAAGGGATCGTTGCCGGGCAAAAATTTTCGCCACATCGCAAATGAAATGTAGGAGCTGTCGAGCCCCGGCGAGGCGGCGATGGCGGCGGCACTGCCAGTATTGATGCTGCCTGACCCACCGCCATCGCCGCCTCGCTAAAGCTCGACAGCTCCTACAGGGGATCGTTGCCGGGCACAAAATTGCGCCACATCGCAAATGAAATGTAGGAGCTGTCGAGCCCCGGCGAGGCTGCGATGGCGGCGGCACTGCCAGCATTGATTCTGCCTGACCCACCGCTATCGCCGCCTCGCTAAAGCTCGACAGCTCCTACAAGGGATCGGTGGTGTCTACTGGCGCGGCAGCACTACGGTAAACGTGGTGCCCGCCGCCTCGCTGGACGTCACTTCAATCGTGCCCCCATGGGCCTGCACCACTTCCTTGACGATAAACAAGCCCAGCCCGAGGCTGGTCGAGTTGCTGCCCAGCTCTTCGTTGGCGCTGCGTACCAGCGGGTCGAACACGGTGCCCAGCGCCGCCTGGGGAATCGGCTGGCCGTAGTTGTGCATGCGCAGTTCCACGCTGTCGGGCGTGCCGTCCAGGCTCAGGGTCACCGCCTGGCTGTTGAGGCCGTGCTGCAATGCATTGCCGATCAGGTTCTGCAACAGTTGATCAATGCGCCCGCGATCCCACAGCCCTTGGGTTTCCCCGTCGATGTGCAGGTGAACCCGGCAGTCCGGGCGGCCTGCGCACGCTTCATTGATGGCCTCTTTGGCAGCATCGGCCAGGTTCATCGGCTTGGGCTCGATAGGCAGGCTGCTGCCCAGTCGGCTGCGGACAAACTCCAACAGGTCGCTGACCATCGCCTCCATGTGCCGCGCACCATTTTGGATATTGCCCAGCAGGCTCAAACCGTTGCTGTCCAACGCAGCTTTGCGCAACAACATCTCGGTGGACATCTTCACCGCCTGCAAGGGCGCGCGCAGGTCGTGGCCGAGGATGGCGAGGAAAATATCCCGCGAGCGATTGACCTGCTCGGCGTAGGCCGCCGTGGATTCGGCCAGGGCTTCGTCGATGGCTTCGTTGAAGCGGATCATGTCCTGGAAATAGTCCAGGTCCGGCGATTCCAGGCTATTGACCCACAGGCGAATCACACAGGCGCGCAGGTGGCGGAACTCGGAGGTCATCTGCACCAGGTCAAAACCCACGGTATGGCGCAGTTCGCCATGGCTGGCGGCCGCTTCGTCCAGGCTCGGGGTTTTTTCCGGGCCTTCGCCCTTGGCCTTGGCCGCCTGTTCGCTGGCGCTCTGGCGGGTGTTCATGTCCCGCGCGGCGGCCAGCAGGATCGAACGGGCGTGGTCGCGCAGTTGCGCGCGGTTCAGGGTTTCGGCGGCCGGGGTCAGGGTTTCGGCAAACTGTTCCCATTCATCGACGATTCGGTCGGCATGCAACACGATGAATTCGGATAGGCGCATAGCCAGGTTCCCAAGTGCAAGACAGTGAACAAACGTCGCGCATCGTAGCGCCAACGTCTCCCGGCTTCACTGGCACAGCAGGTGCCTGCCGATGAACGGTCAGAACAGGAAGTAACGCTGGGCCATCGGCAGCACGTCCGCCGGCTCGCACCACAACAGCTCGCCATCGGCCTTGACCTGGTAGGTCTGCGGATCGACCTCGATGTCTGGCAGGTAGTCGTTGTGGATCAAGTCGCTCTTTTGCACCTGGCGGCAACCCTTGACCACCGCGATCTGCTTCTTCAGGCCCAAGGCCTGCGGCAGGCCCTCTGCCAGCGCCGCCTGGCTGATAAACGTCAGGCTGGTGGCGTGCAGCGAGCTGCCGAAGCTGGCGAACATCGGGCGGTAGTGCACCGGCTGCGGGGTGGGGATTGACGCATTGGCATCGCCCATCAGGCTGGACGCAATCGCCCCGCCCTTGAGGATCAGGGTGGGCTTGATGCCGAAGAACGCCGGGCGCCACAACACCAGGTCGGCCCATTTGCCGACTTCGATGGAGCCCACTTCATGGCTGATGCCGTGGGTGATCGCCGGGTTGATGGTGTACTTGGCGATGTAGCGCTTGGCGCGGAAGTTGTCGTTGCCCGCGCCGTCGCCAGGCAGTGGCCCGCGTTGTTTCTTCATCTTGTCGGCGGTTTGCCAGGTGCGTGTGATCACTTCGCCCACGCGGCCCATGGCCTGGCTGTCGGAGCTGATCATCGAGAAGGCGCCAAGGTCGTGCAGAATATCTTCGGCGGCGATGGTTTCGCGGCGGATGCGGCTTTCGGCGAACGCCACGTCTTCGGCAATGCTCGGGTCCAGGTGATGGCAGACCATCAACATGTCCAAGTGCTCGTCGATGGTGTTGCGGGTGAACGGCCGCGTCGGGTTGGTGGAGCTGGGCAGCACGTTAGGGAAGCCGCAGGCCTTGATGATGTCCGGCGCGTGGCCGCCACCGGCACCCTCGGTGTGATAGGTGTGGATGGTGCGCCCCTTGAGCGCGGCGAGGGTGGTTTCGACGAAGCCCGACTCGTTGAGCGTGTCGCTGTGGATCGCCACCTGCACATCGTACTCATCGGCCACGCTCAGGCAGTTGTCGATGCTCGCGGGCGTGGTGCCCCAGTCTTCGTGCAGCTTCAAACCGATGGCGCCGGCCTTGACCTGCTCGATCAGCGGCTCGGGCAGGCTGGCATTGCCCTTGCCGGTAAAGCCGATGTTCATCGGGAATGAGTCGCTGGCTTGCAGCATGCGCGCCAGGTGCCACGGGCCTGAAGTACAGGTGGTGGCATTGGTGCCGGTGGCCGGGCCGGTGCCGCCGCCGATCATGGTGGTGACGCCGCTGGTCAGCGCCTCTTCGATCTGCTGCGGGCAGATGAAATGCACATGTGAGTCGATGCCGCCGGCGGTAAGGATCATGCCTTCACCGGCGATCACTTCGGTGCTGGCGCCGATGGCCATGGTCACGCCGGGCTGGATGTCCGGGTTACCGGCCTTGCCAATGGCGTGGATGCGGCCATTCTTCAAGCCAACGTCGGCTTTGACGATGCCCCAGTGGTCGATGATCAGCGCGTTGGTGATCAGCGTATCCACCACTTCATGGGCGAGCAGTTGGCTTTGGCCCTGGCCATCGCGGATGACTTTGCCGCCGCCGAACTTCACTTCTTCGCCATAAACCGTGAAGTCCTGCTCCACTTCGATGAACAGTTCGGTGTCGGCGAGGCGAACCTTGTCACCGACGGTGGGGCCGTACATGTCGGCGTAGGCTTGGCGGCTGATTTTCATGTGTGTGAACCCTGGAAAATATGTGTTGAATGTGAAACCGCTATCGCCGGCAAGCCAGCTCCTACATTTGAAGTGCATTCCCATGTGGGAGCTGGCTTGCCTGCGATGAGGCCCTAAAGATCACCCATGATCTTCCCGGCAAACCCGAACACCCGGCGCAACCCTGCCAGCTCCACTAACTCCACCTCGCGACTCTGCCCCGGTTCAAAGCGCACCGCCGTGCCCGCCGGGATGTTCAGGCGCATGCCGCGGCTGAGGGCGCGGTCAAAGGTCAGCGCGTCATTGGTCTCGAAAAAATGGTAATGGGAACCCACCTGGATCGGACGGTCGCCGCTGTTGGCCACGTTCAGGGTGACCGTGCGGCGGCCCACGTTGAGTTCGATTTCACCAGGCTGGATCTGATATTCACCAGGAATCATGCAGGTTGCCCCAGGGTCTTGAAGTAGATGGCGGTCGGGCTGTAGTGCCCGTCCGGGCTTTGGCAGTAATCCGGCAACTCGCCGATTTTTGTGTAGCGCAGCGCCTGGTAGAAGGCTTCGGCACCGGAGCCGGCCTCGGTGTCCAGGTACAGCAGGCCGCGTTTGTGCTGGCGCGCGGCGAGTTCCAGAGCGCTCATCAGTTGCTGGCCCAGGCCATGGCGGCGGGCGCTGCTGTGCACCAGCAGTTTTTGCACTTCGGCGCGGTTGAGGCCGTTGGCTTTGAGGCACAACGCCAATTGCACACTGGCGATCACTTGCTCGTCGCGCACCACTACCCAGAGCAGCAGGCTGCCCTCTTCGATACTCGCCTGCACACCGCTCAAATAGGTGCGGGCCTGGGCATCATCGAAGTCGGCCATGAAACCCACCGAAGCGCCATGCTTCACCGCGTCCAGCAACAGCTCAATCAAACCCAGGCGGTAATGGGCAAAACTTTCAGCATTGACTCGACGCAGTTGGGCAGCATTCATCGGTGTTACTCCTTGTGGACCGCCGGCGGCTGGGCGCCGGGGCTGAGCAGCAGTTGCATAAAGGTCAGGTCCAGCCAGCGGCCAAACTTGGTGCCCACCTGGGCCATCTGCCCGCTGATGCCAAAGCCCAGGCGTTCGTGCAGGCGGATCGAGGCCTGGTTGCCGCTTTCGATGGCGGCAACCATCACGTGTTTGTCGCACGCCCGGGCGCGTTCGATCAGGGCCTGCATCAGCAGCGGGCCCAGGCCTTTGCCGCGTTGGTCGTTGCGCACGTACACCGAATGCTCGACGGTGTGGCGAAAGCCGTCGAAGGGCCGCCAGTCGCCGAACGAGGCATAGCCGAGCACCTGCTCGGCCTCCACCGCCACCAGGATCGGATAAAACTGCGCCTGGCGTGCGCTGAACCAGGCCTGGCGATTGCCCAGGTCCACCGGTTGATCGTTCCAGATGGCCGTGGTGTTGAGCACGGCATCGTTGTAGATATCGCGGATCGCCGGCAGATCGCCGTGCACCGCGTCACGAATCAGCAAGGACATGGCCGGGCCTCAGGCGATGGGTTGGTGGACGGTCACCAGTTTGGTGCCGTCGGGGAAGGTGGCTTCGACCTGGATATCCGGGATCATCTCCGGGATGCCTTCCATCACTTGCTCGCGGCTGAGCAGGGTGGTGCCAAAGTGCATCAGGTCGGCCACGGTGCGCCCGTCGCGCGCGCCTTCGAGCAGGGCCGCAGAGATGTAGGCGATGGTTTCCGGGTAATTGAGCTTCACCCCACGCGCCAGGCGGCGCTCGGCCACCAGGCCTGCGGTGAAGATCAGCAGCTTGTCTTTTTCCCTTGGGGTCAGGTCCATGGTCAGCAGTCCGTTTTGAAAAACGATTATTAACAACACAGGTCCAATGTGGGAGCGGGCTTGCTCGCGAATGCGGTGGGTCAGTAATGGATATGTTGACTGATACACCGCATTCGCGAGCAAGCCCGCTCCCACATTTTGATCTCATGTGTTCCAAATTCTTGGTGGTATGGCCTCACGCCCCAGCAATGCCGGGCGCAACAGCCGCCACAGATCAATCAACCAGGCCCGCGCCAGTAACGTCTCGCTGGCCAGGCAGCGCGCCACCAGCAAACCCGGCAGTTGGGTCAGGTCGCCGCGTACTGCATGGGGCAGCGCTCGGCATTGTTCAAGCAGTTCGGTATCGATGTCACCGGTCACCAGCAAGGTGGCGAACACCGGCTGGCCGTCCAGGCCAATCGGCGAGTCGAGCAGGCCGTCGTCGCCGACGATGCGTTGGCGTTCATGCCAGAGCAACTGGCCGTCGCGACGGATATCCAGGTGCGACTGGAAGTGCCCACGGTCGAAACGTTCGCCGCTGGCCGGGCGCCCCAGCGCCACCACGTCCCAGTACAACAGCCGGGCGTCGCCGTGCAGGTCGATGCGGGTGCTGAGTTCGGCCTGGGCCGCACTGAACACGATGGTTTCCTGGGGCAGCCACTCCAGGGTGGCGCCGGCCTCGACTGTCAAGGCCACCTGCTGGTAGGCCGGCCCGCTGGCACGGTACCACTTGGCGGCGCCGGGGCTGGTCAGTTGCGCCCACGCGCCCTCAGCCAGGTGGGCGGTGATCTCCAGGCGATCGCCCCCGGCAATCCCGCCCGGCGGGTGCACGATGATGTGCTGGCACACCTCGGGGCCTTCGGCATACAGGTGCTTTTGCACCCGCAGCGGGCCCAGGTGGCGGCGCAGCACCGGGCGCGTGCTGGCGCCAAAGCGTGCATAACCCAACTCCAGCGCGGCGTGCCAACTGGGGGTGAACAGAGCGGTGGGGGCAGGAACGGTCATGGTCAGGGCTTATCAACGAGACGCTACAGATTAGATGGTAACCAGGCCGCGTACACCCTCGGCCTCCATATTTTCTCCGCGGCCCTGCTGGACGATTTCCCCCCGCGACATCACCAGGTATTGATCGGCCAGTTCGGCGGCGAAGTCGTAGAACTGCTCCACCAGCAAAATCGCCATGTCGCCGCGTTCTGCGAGCTTCTTGATCACCGCGCCGATCTCCTTGATCACCGAGGGCTGGATGCCTTCGGTGGGCTCATCGAGGATCAACAGGCGCGGACGGCTGGCCAGCGCACGGCCAATCGCCAACTGCTGTTGTTGACCACCGGACAAGTCGCCGCCGCGCCGATGCTTCATTTGCAGCAACACCGGGAACAGCTCGTAGATAAACGCGGGGACTTCCTTGGCTTCAGAGCCCGGAAAGCGCGACAGGCCCATCAACAGATTTTCTTCCACGGTCAGCCGCCCGAAAATCTCGCGGCCCTGGGGCACATAGGCGATACCGGCGTGCACGCGCTGGTGCGGCTTGAACCCGGTGATGGCCTTGCCTTCCCAGTTCACCGCGCCTTCCTTGGCGGGCAGCAGGCCCATCAGGCATTTGAGCAGGGTGGTCTTGCCCACGCCGTTACGGCCGAGCAGGCAGGTGACTTCGCCGACTTTCACGTCGAACGAAAGGCCGCGCAGGATGTGGCTGCCGCCGTAGTACTGGTGCAATTTGTCGACTTGCAGCATGTTCAAAATCTCCTCAATTCCCCTGTGGGAACCGGATCAAATGGGGGAGCCGGCTTGCCTGCGATGGCGCTGTGTCAGTCACCCTGGCTATCGCTGGCCAGCCAGCTCCTACATAAAGCGGATTGCATCAGGCTTAGCGACCGAGGTACACCTCGATCACCCGCTCATTTTCCTGCACCTGTGCCAGCGACCCTTCGGCCAGCACGCTGCCCTGGTGCAGCACCGTCACATGGTCGGCAATCGCGCCGACAAAGCCCATGTCGTGCTCCACCACCATCAGCGAATGCTTGCCCGCCAGGCGCTTGAACAACTCGGCGGTGAACTCGGTCTCGGCGTCGGTCATGCCGGCCACCGGTTCATCGAGTAGCAACAGTTGTGGGTCTTGCATCAGCAGCATGCCGATTTCCAAAAACTGCTTCTGGCCGTGGGACAGTAAACCCGCCGGGCGCTGTACCGAAGTCGTCAGGCGAATGGTGTCGAGCACTTCATCGATGCGGTCCTTCTGTTCACCGCTCAGGCGCGCCCGCAGGCTGGCCCACACGGACTTGTCGGTCTTCTGCGCCAGCTCCAGGTTCTCGAACACGCTCAGGGCCTCGAACACCGTGGGTTTCTGGAACTTGCGGCCAATGCCGGCCTGGGCGATCTGCACTTCGCTCATGCGCGTCAGGTCCAGGGTTTCGCCGAACCAGGCCTTGCCGTGGCTGGGGCGGGTCTTGCCGGTGATCACGTCCATCAGGGTGGTCTTGCCCGCGCCGTTGGGGCCGATGATGCAGCGCAGCTCGCCGACGCCGATATACAGGTTGAGGTCGTTGAGGGCCTTGAAGCCATCGAAGCTGACGCTGATGTCTTCCAGGGTCAGGATCGTGCCGTGGCGGGTATTGAGGCCCTTGCCGGCGGCCTGGCCGAGGCCGATGGCGTCGCGACTGGTGCCCTGGTCGCGGTTCGGTTCGATGATCGGTTCGAGCATGAACTGGTCGGTTGCCGTGACTCTCATTGTTCGCCCCTTTTCTTCAGCAGGCCGATGATGCCCTTGGGCAGATACAGCGTGACGATGATGAACAGCGCCCCCAGGAAGAACAGCCAGTACTCCGGGAAGGCCACGGTGAACCAGCTCTTCATGCCGTTGACCACGCCGGCACCCAGCAGCGGGCCGATCAGGGTGCCGCGCCCGCCCAGGGCCACCCACACGGCGGCCTCGATGGAGTTGGTCGGCGACATTTCGCTGGGGTTGATGATGCCCACCTGCGGCACGTACAACGCACCGGCCAGGCCGCACAGCACCGCGCTCAACACCCACACAAACAGCTTGAAACCGCGCGGGTCGTAGCCGCAGAACATCAGGCGGTTCTCCGCGTCGCGCAGGGCCGTCAGCACCCGGCCGAACTTGCTCCGGGCCAGGCGCCAGCCGATAAACAGGCTGCCCACCAACAGCAGCACCGTGGCCAGGAACAGCACCGCGCGGGTGCCCGGCTCGGTGATGCCAAACCCCAGGATGCTACGGAAGTTGGTAAAGCCGTTATTGCCGCCAAAGCCGGTCTCGTTGCGGAAAAACAAGAGCATCCCGGCAAAGGTCAGGGCCTGGGTCATGATCGAGAAATACACGCCCTTGATCCGTGAGCGGAAGGCAAAGAAGCCGAACACCAGCGCCAGCAAACCCGGCGCCAACACCACCAGGCACAGGGCCCAGAGGAAGTACTGGGTGCCGAGCCAATACCACGGCAGTTCGGTCCACGACAGGAAGGTCATGAACGCCGGCAACTCGCCGCCGGCTGCCTGGCGCATCAGGTACATGCCCATGGCGTAGCCGCCAAGGGCAAAGAACAGGCCGTGGCCCAGGGACAGCATGCCGGCGTAGCCCCACACCAGGTCCAGGGCCAGGGCGACGATGGCGTAGCAGAGGATCTTGCCCACCAGCGTCAGGGTGTAGGCCGAGACATGCAATGCGTTATCGGACGGCAGCAGCGACAGCAGCGGCAACGCCAGCAGCACGGCGAGGATCACCGCGCCCACTGCAATCGTCACCTTGGGGCCGGCCTTTTGCGCGGCCGTGAGCATCAATGGCTGGTTCATCAGTCGATCACCCGTCCTTTCAGTGCGAAGAGTCCTTGCGGGCGTTTCTGGATAAACAGAATGATCAGCGCGAGGATCAGGATCTTGCCGAGTACGGCACCGATCTGCGGTTCGAGAATTTTGTTGGCGATGCCCAGGCCAAAGGCGGCCATGACGCTGCCGGCCAGTTGGCCGACGCCACCGAGCACCACCACCAGGAACGAGTCGATGATGTAACTCTGGCCCAGGTCCGGGCCGACGTTGCCGATCTGGCTCAGGGCTACGCCGCCTAAGCCGGCGATGCCCGAGCCGAGGCCAAAGGCGAGCATGTCCACACGCCCGGTGGGCAC
Organism: Pseudomonas sp. WS 5059; assembly: GCF_012985525.1. Classification (NCBI taxonomy): domain Bacteria; kingdom Pseudomonadati; phylum Pseudomonadota; class Gammaproteobacteria; order Pseudomonadales; family Pseudomonadaceae; genus Pseudomonas; species Pseudomonas sp. WS 5059. Next base: position 512,310 of record NZ_JAAQWO010000004.1, read on the forward strand.
GCCGCAGCAGGCGGCCATGTTGCGGTTCTGGGTGACGGCGCGCACGTTGAGGCCCAGGCGGGTCTTGTTCAGCAGCAGCCAGGTCAGCACCACCACGCACAGGGCAAAGCCGATGATGACGATGCGGTTGTATGGCAACACCAGGTTGGGCAGTACCTGGATCCCGCCCGACAGCCAGGCCGGGTTGGCCACTTCGACGTTCTGTGCGCCGAACAGCAGGCGTACCAGTTGGATCAGCATCAGGCTGATGCCCCAGGTGGCCAGCAGGGTTTCCAGTGGGCGGCCGTAGAGGTGACGGATCACCGTGCGCTCCAGGGCCATGCCGATGCCGGCGGTGACAAAAAACGCCACCGGCAGCGCGATCAGCGGGTAGAACTCGATGGCCTGAGGCACATAGCGCTGCATCAGCAACTGCACCACATAGGTGGAGTAGGCACCGAGCATCAACATCTCGCCGTGGGCCATGTTGATCACCCCGAGCAGGCCGAAGGTGATCGCCAGGCCCAGGGCGGCCAGCAACAGGATCGAGCCCAGGGACATACCGCTGAAGGCTTGCCCGAGGATCTCGCCCACCAGCAGCTTGCGCTTGACCTGGGCCAGGCTGGTTTCGGCCGCGGTGTGTACTGCGGCGTCGGCTTCCACGCCGGGCGCCAGCAGGGCCTCCAGGCGCGTGCGGGCCAGCGGGTCGCCGGTGCTGCCGAGCAGGCGCACGGCAGCCAGGCGCACGGCCGGGTCGGTGTCGACCAGTTGCAGGTTGGCCAGGGCCAGGCTCAGGGCGCTGTGCACCTGGTCATGGGTTTCGCTGGCGAGCTGCTGGTCGAGGAATTTCAGCTGCGCCGGTTGCGCGCTTTTTTGCAGGGTTCGGGCGGCGGCCAGGCGCACCTTGGGATCGGCGGCGAGCAGTTGCTGGCTGGCTTGCACGTTGTCGATCAGGCCGCGCAGGCGGTTGTTCAGGCGCACGGTCTTGGCTTCGCCGTTGACCGTGAGTTGGCCTTGTTGCAGGGCGTTGACCAACTCGATACGCGCAGGGTCAGGCTGGGCGGCCCAGTCCTGCAACAGCTTGGCCTGTTGGCTCGGGTTGGCGGCGAGGAAATCTTCGGCATCGCCGGCGTGTGCGGCCAGGGGCAGCAACAGCAGGCAGGCCAGGAGGAGGCGGTGGAGGGCAGTGGGCATAACAAATTGTCCTGAACATGCGCGGACGGGGTGAACACCTACCCCCTGTAGGAGCCGGCTTGCCGGCGATTGCGGTGTGTCAGTCGATTCATCTGTCACTGACACGCTGCTATCGCCGGCAAGCCAGCTCCTACAGGGGGCGGGCTCGTGGGTTGGGCTTAGTTGCTCTTGACCGCGTGATCCGGCTTCTTGTCATTGCCAGGGATGTACGGGCTCCACGGCTGGGCGCGGATCGGCCCTTCGGTCTGCCACACCACCGAGAACTGGCCGTCGGACTGGATCTCGCCAATCATCACCGGCTTGTGCAGGTGGTGGTTGGTCTTGTCCATGGTCAGGGTGTAGCCCGACGGCGCGGCGAAGGTCTGGCCGGCCAGGGCTTCACGCACTTTGTCGACGTCGGTGGACTTGGCTTTCTCCACCGCCTGCGCCCACATATGGATGCCGACGTAGGTGGCTTCCATCGGGTCGTTGGTCACGGCCTTGTCGGCACCCGGCAGGTTTTTCGCCTTGGCGTAGGCTTTCCAGTCGGCGACGAACTTGGCGTTGACCGGGTTCTCTACCGACTGGAAGTAGTTCCACGCCGCCAGGTTGCCCACCAGCGGTTTGGTGTCGATGCCGCGCAGTTCTTCCTCGCCTACCGAGAACGCCACCACAGGCACCTCGGTCGCCTTCAGGCCCTGGTTGGCCAGTTCCTTGTAGAACGGCACGTTGGAGTCACCATTGACGGTGGACACCACGGCGGTCTTGCCACCCGCCGAGAATTTTTTGATGTTGGCCACGATGGTCTGGTAATCGCTATGGCCGAACGGGGTGTAGACCTCTTCGATGTCCTTGTCGGCTACGCCTTTGGAATGCAGGAACGCGCGTAGGATTTTGTTGGTGGTGCGCGGGTACACGTAGTCGGTGCCCAGCAGGAAGAAGCGCTTGGCGCTGCCGCCTTCTTCGCTCATCAGGTATTCCACTGCCGGGATCGCCTGCTGGTTCGGCGCGGCGCCGGTGTAGAACACGTTGGGCGACATTTCCTCACCTTCGTATTGCACCGGGTAGAACAACAGGCCGTTGAGTTCTTCGAACACCGGCAGCACCGATTTACGCGACACCGAGGTCCAGCAGCCGAACACCACCGCGACCTTGTCCTGGGTCAGCAACTGCCGGCCCTTTTCGGCGAACAGCGGCCAGTTGGAGGCCGGGTCGACCACCACCGCTTCGAGCATCTTGCCGTTCACCCCGCCCTTGGCGTTGATCTCGTCGATGGTCATCAGCGCCATGTCCTTGAGGGACGTTTCGGAGATGGCCATGGTCCCGGACAGCGAGTGCAGGATGCCGACCTTGATGGTCTCGGCGGCCTGGACGGTCCAGGTCAGGCCCATGGCGGCAATGGATGCCGACAGAGTGAAAGCCTTGATCAAGCTGCGACGCTTCATGGTGCGGTCTCCAGAACTCAATATTTTCAGGGGGCGGATAGGGGCGTTGCCAGAGCATCTGCAAAGGCTGTGCCTATTGGCTGCGCTGCCTTGTTATGTGGGCCATGGGCTGTACTGGTCGGTTGCACTGCACCAAGTGAGGGCTTGCCGGGCGTGCTGGTGCGTGGCGTGCGCCCGAACGGGGCAGGGCGTATGGCGCGGTGGATATCTATTTAGCGCCCTCGCGCTCGCGCCAACGGTAAAGATCGCCGTGACCCTGGCCAGCGTCTGGTCGGGGCATATTTGAGGGGATGTCATGGAACGACCTAAACGCGGTTGGTTCGGCAGCGGATTGAAGTCGGATGTGGTACTGCCACCAGTGGGACCGGCCTTTGTCACCATGGATGATGCGGCGCGTTATGCCCATCGACAGATCGGCAGCCGGCGCGATAAGGAGTATGGCGGGGTGATCCTGGAGAGCTTGGCGGACGGCTACTTCTATGCCACCGAGCCGATAGCGGGCGGGGCCTACACCTTCGATTACTGGACGGTGCTGAAAGTCGACAGCAATAGCCAGTACCTGCACCCACAAGGCTATCGGTGCGTGGCCGACTACCACTCTCATCCCGATGCGTTCGATGATTTTCAAGAGAACAACCCTGAGTTTTCCGAGCGTCAGGTCAGGGGGCTGAATGGCTTTTTTTCGGATATTGACCTGAGCATCTTTATTTTGGAGCGCGGTTTTTTTTCGGCCTCTTATCTGTCTGGGCCCGATGGCGGGTTGCTCAAGTATGTCACCACCGGCTCGGCTGAGGAGCAGCGTTTTGGTGTGTGGCTCGACAAAAAGCTGCACTTTGGTCATGCGGATGGCCCGGCCGATAACAAACCGGAGACCTTCTTCAAGAAGGCCGCCAGTGTCAGCCAGTTGTCCTTCGTGGTTCCGAGTGCGTTGTGGGGTGGCTCGACAGGCACAGTGCCCAGGCAATGGCGACCGTTCACAGCCTTTGTCTCGCGCACCTACGAGCTGCCGGCCTGCGGGCCGGTGTACGCCGGGCTTGATGCCCTGCTGGAGGTATTGCAGCAACGCAACCCTGAACGCGCCTTTATCCTCAAGGATGCCAACAAAGAGGACTATGTGCTGGTCGAGCCCCCGGCCGGCGGGCCCGCACCGGTGTCCATCCAGCAATTGTTCCCGCGCACCTCGGATGGTAAGCGCGTGTCACACGAGAGCTTCCATTGGGTGGCGGTCTATCTGGGACGCCCTCCGGTGCCCCTGCGTCTCCCGTCCAGGGACGCGTGGCTGTACCGTAACTTTTTTAGCCCGCTGGAGTTGGCGACCCAGCTTTACCATGGGGTGCAGTCCAGGGATTTGCTGGGGCCGGAGCGTCAGCTGTTTTTCTATCGCAACCTCAATGATGGGGCGTTGTTGCAATACAAGTGCGCGTTCTCGACCGCCGAGACTGAACTGTTTCGCGTCGAGCCGGACGGTCAGGTGGTGGATAACCAGATCGATTCGGCGCTGCTCGCGGGTACGCTGAGCCCTCGGGACTTTGTCCTGCGCGTGGCGGCAGGCGGGTATCTGTCGGTGATCCGGGCGGGCAAGATCTGGGACAGGCTCGGCCCGGTCGACGCGCAGTGGCGAGCCGTCTCCAGGGTTCCCAAACCCGTATTGAGTCCGCCCTTTGTCACCGCCGATGATGCTGCGCGCTGGGCTCACAACCGGATCGGCGAGCGACGCGACAAGGAGTATGGCGGTGCGGTGCTGCGACAAGGCGCGCGTTATTTCGCCACAGAACCGGTGGCCGGTGCGTCGATACAGTTTGATTTTCGCGCCATCATGGCCACCGATGAGCATGACTACTTCATTGCTCCGGCTCCCTTCGACTGCTACGCCTTTTACCACTCGCACCCGGCGGGCTCTCCCGGTGAACAGGGGTTGCACACTCAGTTCACGGCCGATGAGGTGGAGATATTTATCAGCTTTTTCTCGTCTGCCGACCAGGCGTTTGTCATCGGTAACCGTGAGTTTGCCCCGGCCCACTACCTGTCAGGCCCGCAGGGCTCGTTGCTCAAGTACGTGAGCAGCGGTTCAACGGCGGAGCAGACGCTGCTCAAGCAGTTGACCGGTGAGATGCCGATCCAGCCGGTCACCGAGTTTGAAGGGACTGTCTGGAATTTTGCCGATGCGGGCGACCTGCGGGTGGTGTTGGCCAACCGTGTCTGGGGCGGCGCTCGCGGTCGTGTCGCCAGGGGGTGGCGGGTCGGCGAACCGGTCATTCCCAAGGACACCGTGCAGGAGCAGCCGTTCTTTACGCCGCAGGCCAACACGGGGCAAGTTGCCGCGCTGATCGCCCTGAACCATATCAATGGCATGCCGGCGGGCGCTTACCAGGGGTTTGTGCTCAAGCATCAGAATGCCCCGAGCTATATCGCGACGCTACCGGTTGCAGCAGGCACAACCCTGGCCAGTCTGTTCCCCGCCCGTGCCGACGGTCAGGCGAAACTGCCCTCCAATTATCGCCTGGTTGGCCTTTACCGTAATGTGTTTGCCTCCGAGCCGAGGCCGTTGCCGGCCAATGAAGCCTGGCTGTATAAGCGGTTTGCCCCACCTGCGCTATGGGTGGAGGTCATGACCCAGGCTCTTGCCACCTCCAAGCTGCAGATCGCCGGGTTGGGGCTCAAGTTGTATCTGCAAGCCCCTGACCGGGCGCTGCTGCATTGGCAGGTGCCGAGTGCCGATACCGCCAACGAGCTGTTTAGCGTGGCCGGCCAGAGGGTGACTGACAAAGGCAACCAGGCGGCACTGCTCGACGGTACGTTGTCGTCCCGGGAGTTCGTGCACCGGGTGATTCGTGCCGGCGAGTTGACGGTGATTCAGCAGGGCGACTTGTGGAACGTACTGGGGCCGATGCATGACGGCGAGCGTCTGCCGCTGGGTTCGGGGACCACGCTGCTGAGTGCGGCATTCCTGACGGCCGATGATGCCGCGCGCCATGCCCATGAGAAGATCGGCTTTCGCCGAGGGACGGCCTTTGGTGGGTACATTCTCAAAAGGCCAGACGGGCGATTTTTATTCACCGAACCTGTGACCATTCATGGCGACGGTTTTTCCTCCGACCTGCTGCTGCCGAGACCGGGCGGTGGTTTGCTGGTGCCTCCGGTGGGCCATGAGATTCATGGGCGCTACGCCTCCCATGGGGCGGTGTCCTTCAATGACCTGGCCCGCCAGCGGCGCCTTGACTGGACCCTTTCGGACCTTGAGGTCAATGCCACGATGTTCTCGGATGTGGAGATCCGGGCGGTGATTGAATCCCGCCTGCCGGCCTACCTGAGCGGTTCGCCGAACAACCTGATCGGCTACACCCCCAGCGGCTCGGCCAATGAGTTGCTGGTGCTGAGCAACACCACCCGCGAGCCCGGCCAGCATGGTTACTTCGAACGCCTGGAAACCGGCAAGCTCAAGCCGGTGGACATCGTTACCCGCCTGGCGGATGCGGGCAATCTGCAAGTGCTTGTCGGTAGCCAGTTATGGGGGCCGCGTGGCACGGTCTACGACGACTGGACGCCCAACTTCGAGTATGCCCAGATCGATCTGCAAACCCCGGCGTTTGGTGCAATCTTCAACAGCCAGGACGCGGCGGCGCTCAATGCGCACATTCGCTGGTACGGCAGGAACCTGGATGCACAGGCGGCGACGGCCTACATTCTCAAGCACCCGCAACACGAAGAATATGTGGTCAGCGAGCTGTTGCCGATCAAGCCGCCCGGGCGTTGGTTGAGCGACTCCTCCAGGGGCTTTGGGTATCTGACCGGTGGCGACTTCGCCAAGGGCTTTGTGCTCAAGGGCCTGCTGTATTCACAGCAATGGCTGCCTGTGGGGCTGAACACTTCCGAGGCCTGGTTGACCCAGTTCTTTGTCACCCCCGAGTTGCTGTTGCGTGCCGAAGAAGATGCCCGGCATTTGCCGCGATCTTCTGCGGGGCCCGCCGTATTGCCTGTGTATGTGTCAACACTGGACGGCGCCTTGTTGCGGTATCAACCCCAGGCTTCGTCAATGCTCAAGCAGGGCATTGATGGCGCCGGTGTGACGATCCAGGGCATGAGCCTGCATGACGGCTCCCTGGATATCCGCCGGTTTGTCACGCTGATCGCCAAGGCCGGTGACCTGCGGGTGTTATATAGCAGCCAGTGCTGGGATCGACGGGGGCTGGTCATCGAAAACGCCACGTTATGGCGTCCCTATGGGCGTTTCACCCGCCGTCGCCTGGGCCCGGCTTTCCAGGAACAGGATGACGCAGTGCGCCATGCCCGCTCACGGCTGGGTGATCACGATAACGGCTTGCTGGGAGGCTTGGTGCTCAAGCGCCCTGACGGCCTGTTCGTGACCACAGAACCTTTGAAAGTGCCTCGCGAAGATTTCGATCCCAAGTGGATTTTCCCCGATGAGGTGGTCTCGGTGGGAGGTTTTCCGGCGGGCCATACAATTGTTGCGCGTTACCGCACCAGTGCTGCGCGGGAGTTGCCGTTTGCCCTGGAGGCCACGCAAAAGAGCGTCTACCGCAATATGCTTTCCACCCGGGTGATTGGCGCATCGCTGCAGTCGCGGGACGTGCATCTGACCCGCGAGTACCTGTTAGGCACCGACGGCTGCGTGCTCAGTTACACCCGTAGCCGCACAGCCCTTGAGGATCAGTTGAAAACAGCCCTGCAGCCATTGCAGCCGCAACGTGCCGAGCTGTTGGATAACCTTGTCGAGCGGCAGATGCGCGACGGCACGCTGACCCCGATCGAGTTCGTCACCCGGCTGGCCCAGGCCGGTACATTGCGCGTGGTGGACGGTAGCGTGGTGTGGGGCATGCCGCGCACGGTCACAGCACCCTTCGTTGCCAACGTCATCTGGCCCGAGCCGTTGTTGATCCGCAACGCCGTGGCCGACCCGCCGTTCAGCCCGCTCTTCACCCAGGAGCAGGATGCGGTGCGCTATGCCCATGAGCAGTGCAGGCCCGGTGAGAGCTTGCAGTTCGGCTACGTTTTCAAGTCGCCCAAGCTGGGGCTTTACATGGTCAGCATGCCACTGGTGCGTGCGAGCTATCGCGACTATAGCCAGGTATTCCCCCAAGGCCTGCTTCCCCAGGGGTATGCCCTGGAAGGTCTCTACCTCTGCGCCACCAATGAGCTGTTGACGCCGGCGGAGGATCCGTTGCACCAGGCGTTCTTCCTGCCCACGGATTTTGATACGGGCCTGCGTTTCTCCCAGCACGCTGTCAAGGACAAGAAACTGCGCCTCTACCTGTCGTGCCCGGACGGCGCGCTGCTCAGGTATCAGTACCTCAGTAGCGATGAGCAACTGGACACGCTCGGCTCGTTGCAGGTATTGCGCGAACAGTTGCTGCTGGGTAATGCCCGCATGCTTGACCACGTGCGCAGCCTGGTTGCCCGGGGCAATCTGGATGTGTTGATCGAGGGCCGGGTGTGGGCTGGCACGACACGGGTTTCCTCCGATTGGCAACCGGGTACGGGGCCAGGTTTCGAGGAAACCTGGCGGGCCTGTGGCCCGCTCTTTTCCCATGCCGACGATGCTGCCCGCGATGTACAGCGCAGGCTCGCGCCCTATCGTGGCCAGGAGTACCTTGCCGCGATATTGGGCAATCGTGCGCGCACCTCGTTTGTCGCCACGTTGCCGCGAGTGGCCGGGCTCGACACGGCGCAGCAGCTGGCGCTGTTCTACACCGGGCCAGATGGGCCGGTACAGCCGCTGGTGCAACCGACTGAGCACCCGGTGCCTGAGCCGGTGTTCCCGACGCAGTACCAAGTGGTCGCCGCACAACTGATCTACGGCGCCATGCCGCCCTCGCAAAGCAACGATCCCCAGGAGCAGCGGCTGCTCAACAACTTTGTCGGCCCGGCACTCTTGAGCTTGTTCCAGCGGGTGTTGCGTGCGCATGCAGAGCGCCCGGCAAGCCTTTACCTGTCGGTTCGCGAGGGGGCGCTACTCAAATACATTCCGAGCTTTTCGCAGATGGAAGACCAAACCCAGCAGCTGGGTGTGAGGCTCCAGCCCAGTGAGTTCCTCAAGCGCGTGACCGGCTATGGCCAGCTTTTTGTACTGGATCGGGATGCGCTCTGGCGCAACGAGGGGCGCACGGTGGAAGCTCAGGTCGACCCGCGCAACCAAACCGAAGAAACCCAGATCGATGAAGCATTGAGCATCCGCGACCGGGATGAGCTGTAAGCCGGCGCCTGAGCTTAGCGCCTGCGCATCAGGCCAATAAAAAACAGGCCGCCAATCGCCGCCGTGGCCACGCCAATCGGCAGGTCCTCGGGGGCGATCAGGGTGCGGGCGGCGACATCGACCCACACCAGGAACAGGCTGCCCACCAGCACGCACACGGGCAACAGGCGCCGGTGCTCGGCGCCCACCAGGCGCCGGGCGATATGCGGCACCATCAGCCCGACAAACCCGATGGAGCCGCTGATCGACACCAGCACGCCGGTCATCAGCGAGGCAATCAAGAACACCTTGAGGCGCACATTGCGCGCGTTCAGGCCCAGGGTCACGGCGGTCTGCTCGCCAGCCATCAGCGCGTTGAGCGGGCGGGCCATGCCCAGCAGCAACAGCAGGCCCAGCAGCACCGTGGCGCTGGGGATCGCCAGCAGCTCCCAGCGCGCCAGGCCCAGGCCGCCGAGCATCCAGAACATCACCGCCGACGCCGCGCGATGGTCGCCCATGAACAGCAGCAGATTGGCCGCCGCCATCATCACGAATGACACCGCCACCCCGCACAGCAACAGGCGATCACTCTCCAGCCGGCCATTGCGGCTGGCCACCGCCAGCACCACCAGCATGCTCAGTAGCGCGCCGATGAAGGCGGCGATGGGCAGGGTCAGCAGGCCGATGATTTCGCCCACATGCAGCACTACGATTACCGCGCCCAGGGTAGCGCCCGAGGTCACCCCCAACAGGTGCGGATCGGCCAGTGGGTTGCGCGTGACCGCCTGCAAGACTGCGCCAATCAACGCCAGCCCGGCACCCACCAGCGCCCCGAGCAACATGCGCGGTACGCGGATCAGCCAGACGATATGTTCCTGGCCCACCGACCAGTCCACCGCCCCGATACCCAGGGCCTTGTGCAGCAGGATCCGCCACACCACGTCCACCGGCACCCGTGCCGAACCGAAGCCCAGCGAGACCACACAGGACACCAGCAGCACCGCGCCAAGGGCGGCGAGCAGCAGGGCATAGCGGCGCTCGATCATTGGCCGTGGAACCCCTTGGCCAGGGTTTCCACCGCCAGCACATTGTCGATCCCAGGTGTGGCCTGCACGTAGGGGATCACGATAAAACGCCGCTGCTTGATCGCGTCCACCGATTGCAGGGCCGGGTTATCCAGCAGGAACTGGATTTTCTGCTCGGCGGTGATTTCGCTGTAGTCGACGATCACGATCACCTGGGGGTTGCGCTCCACCACGGTCTCCCAGTTGACCCGGGTCCAGCTGGCGTCCACATCGTCGAGGATATTGCGCCCGCCAGCGGCAGCGATCAGCGCCTGGGGCATGCCCAGGCGGCCGGAGGTCATGGCGCGGTCTTCGCCGCTGTCATAGAGGAACACCCGTGGCTGTGTGGCGGGCAGGGTTTTCTGCACAGCGGCGACCTGGGCCTGCATCCGGGCGATCAGGGCGTCGGCGCGGTCCTGCACGTCGAAGATCCGGCCCAGGTTGCGCAGGTCGTTATAGGTGTCGTCCAGGGTTGCTGCCGGGCGCTTCATCACGAACGCGCAGGATTCGGTCAGCTCCAGCACGTTGATGCCCAACGGTTGCAGGGTCTGCGGGGTGAGATCGCCCCCCACGCGCATGCCGTAGTCCCAGCCGGCGAAGAAGAAATCCACATTGGCGTTGAGCAGGGTTTCCACCGACGGGTACTTGGCCGCCAGCTCCGGCAGGCCGTCGAGCAGCGTGGCCATTTGCGGGGTCACCGCCTTCCAGCCGGTCACGCCGCTGTAGCCGACCATGCGCGACTTGAGGCCCAGGGCGAGCATCATCTGGGTCATGTTGATGTCGTGGCTGACCGCGTGTTCAGGGGCCTGGTTGAAGATCACCTCGCGGTTGCAGCTCTGGATCTTCAACGGGTAGCGGGTGGCCTCGGCAAAGGCCTGGGTCGCACCGCACAGCAGGGTAAGGCACAGCAGGGAACGCAGGATCATGGTTGGGTTATCCAGGTGATTCGCGGGTAGCCGGAAAGTGGATGGGTATCGATCAGTGCCTCGACACCGAACACCTCGCGCAGCAGCTCGGCGGTCAGCACTTGGTGGGGCGTGCCGCTGGCGACGATGCGGCCATGGTTGATCACGTACAGGCGATCACAGAAGGCGGCGGCCAGGTTCAGGTCATGGATGCTGGCCAGGGTGCCAATCTGCAGGCGCTTGACCAGCCCCAGCAGCTCCAGTTGGTAGCGTGGGTCGAGGTGGTTGGTCGGCTCGTCGAGGATCAGCAGTTGCGGCTGCTGGGCCAGGGCGCGGGCGAGGATCACGCGCTGCTTTTCACCGCCGGACAGGGTGGCGAAGGCATGGTCCTCAAAACCCAGCAGGCCGACGGATTCGAGGGCGTGCTGAATCAGTTGGCGGTCGTGCAGGGTATCGCTGTCGAACAGCCCTTTGTGCGGGGTGCGGCCCATGGCGACCACTTCATCGACCCGCAGGCCGAAGGCGTCGGGGAACTCCTGCAGCACTACGGCGATGCGCTGGGCGCACCAGCGCGAGGATTGCTTCCAGACGTTCTGGTGATCCAGATGCACTTCACCCTGCTCGGGCTTGCTGAAGCGATAGGCGCAGCGCAACAGGCTGGTCTTGCCGCTGCCATTGGGCCCGATCAACCCGACAAACTCCCCGGCACCCACCTGCAGGCTGGCATCACGCAGGTGGAACTGGTGATGACAGTGGCCATGGCCCAGGGGGGACCAGGCGAGGTGGTGGAGGTTGAGTGTGGGCATCAAAAATCTCAAGTCAAACAGCGATCCAGTGGTGGTTAGAAGGTGTAGTCCGCGGTCACAAAGAACGAGCGCGGCTCACCCAGTATCCATTGCTGGCCGTCATTGTATTGGCTCACGGCATAGGTGCGGTCGAACAGGTTATTCAATTGCAGGCCCAATGTCGTGTTGCGCAGGGCTTTCCACGAAACAGTGGCATCGACCACGGTGTAGCTGGGCAGCTCATTGCGGTTGGCCATGTCGGCGTAGCGCGCATCCACATACCGCACGCCGGCACCGGCGCGGATGTCGTCGCTCACCGCCTTGCTGACCCACAGGTTGGCCGTACGGCGCGGCACGTCCACCGGGCGATTGCCGTCGCGCGAGACCTGCACGCCGCCGACGTTCTGCTGGAAGTCGTCATATTGCGCCCGCACGATGGCCGCGTTGGCCTGCAGTTGCCAGGCATGGGGCAGTTGCAGGTCGAGGCTGGCCTCCAGGCCGTCGGAGGATTGCTGGCCCACTTGCTGTTTGAACTGCGGGTTGCCCGGCACATCGGTCAGCAGTTTCTTTTTGACGATATGGTAGGCCGCCAGGGTCCACTCGCCGCGCTGGTCCCAGAAAGCTTGCTTGATACCGATTTCGGTCTGCTTGGCGGTGGACAGGTCGAACGCCTGTTGGCTTGAACTCAGAGAGATCAGCCCGCCGACGCCATCGGTGCTGGTGGCGTACTGGCCGTAGACCGAGGTGTCCGGGGTGAGGGCAAACACCAGGCCGGCCTTCCAGTTGTTGCCGGTCAGGGTCTTGTCGCTGCGCTCGGCGCTGCGCAGTTCATCGCGGTCCAGGTGCACGTAGTCGCGACGAATGCCGGTGACCAGGGACAGGCGCTCGCTCAGTTGCAGGCGGTTTTCGGCAAAACCTGCGAACTGCTTGGTGGTGGTGGCGAACACTGGCAGGAACGGATCGGCGCTTTCAAACGGAGCCTGGGCCGGGTGTTTCACATCGATGGGCTGGCCACCGTCCACGACGTCGTTAAACGGTGAGTTGCTGGCCAGGCGAAAGCGGATGCGGTTGTATTCCACGCCGGTCACGGTCTGGCTGTCGAGGCCAAACAGGGTGTGTTTGAAGGTAAAGGTCTGGCGGTCGCCGACCTGTTCCTGGTTGTGCTTGATGCCAAAAAAACCGCTGCGGGTCAGTTGCCCGGCGCTGAAGTTGTAGTTCTCGGCGTTCTGCCAGCGGCGCTGGGCCTTGAGGTAGTACAGCTCGTTGTGCGCACTCAGGCTGTCGTTGATCTGCCACTCGCTGCTCAGGCGGGTCCACTGGTCGTTGTAATGCTGGGTGTCGTTGCTGACGTTGTAGTTCTTGTCGCGCAGGCCCTTGTGCAGGTGGCCGTTGAGCAGCGGCGTGCCGAAATAGTTCTGCGGGCGTTGGTCGCCGTAGTCGTGGGCCAGGGTGAAGCTCAGGTTGTCGGCGGCCTGCCAGCGCAGGGCGCCGCTGGCAAAATCGCTGGCCGAGTCGCCACGGTCGATAAAGCCATGGCTGCGCAGGCGGTTGAGGTTCAGGCGATAGCTCAAGGTATCGGTCAGCGAGCCGCCGCTGTCCAGGGCCTGTTGCTGGCGATCATAGGAGCCGTAGCCCAGGCGGATGTGGTTTTCGATCTCGCCCTCAAAGGGCTTTTTCGCGACGGTATTGACCACCGCGCCGGTGGCGCCTTCGCCATACAGCACCGATGCCGGGCCGCGCAGCACGTCCACGCGTTCGACGGCCCAGGTGTCGACCGGGAAGGTCGAGGTGCCCATGCCGTTGTACAGGCGGTTGCCGTCATACAACTGCATCACCGAACCCTGGCCGGCAAACCCACGGGCTTGCAGCGAGGTACCGCCGTCGCCCGGGGTGCCGGTGCGGCTGATGCCGGTGGCGCGGGAGATGGCGTCCTGCACACTGGCGTCGCCGCGTTCGCGGATCTGCTCGCCGGTCTGGCTTTCGACACTGCCGGGGGTTTGCCGGGCGCTGAGGCCCAGGCGCGAGCCGGCGGTGGTCGGGGTGTCGAGGTCGACAGGTGCGCTGTCCACTGCCGGGGCGGTCACGGGGCTGACGGGCAGGGTCAGGGCCTGGGCACTGTTTTGCAAGGCAAGCAGGCACAGGCCGCTGGCAAGGTACTTGTTCATCGGACGACAGATCGCTTCTTCGAGACGGTACTCGCCGCTGAGCGCGGCGAGTGGGGACGGTGCAGTAAGTGTTATAAGTTAACACTTCTTACGTTAGGGATGAAAGCCCGCGTAAGACTACATAACGCCTCTATGTAGGGCATCTCGCCTACCTCATGCAGAAGATGAGGCCGATTCACGTTGCTTGAAAAAACGCGCCAGTACCAGCCGATCCAACACCCACACCACGATCAGCGAGGCGCCGACCAGCGGGAAAATGATCGCCAGGGCCAGCATGATCAGCATCGCGGTTTTCCATTTCGGCAGGTCGTGGCGCAACGGCGGCACCCCTAGGCCGCCCTGTGGCCGGCGCTTCCACCAGATCACCAGGCCACTGACCGAACTCAGCAGAATCATCAGGCACACCAGCAGCACGATGATCTGGTTGATCACCCCGAACATCTTGCCCTCGTGCAGCATCACCCCGGACTCGGTGACCTGCGCCACCGTGTTGTAGTGTTCCCAGCGCACATCGGCCAGGACCTTGCCGGTGTATTGGTCGACATGCAGGGTTGCGTCATTGCGCGGGTCGTTGGCGAACACGGCGATGGTGAACACGCCCGTGGCCGTGGTGGGGAAGGTGACGCTGTAGCCCGGCTCGACCTGGCGTGCGGTGGCCAGGTCCACCACCTGTTGCAGGCTGATCGCCGGGGCGGCCGGGCCATGGTGCATGCCGCCGTGCTGCATGTGTTCGGCATGCTCGCCGGACATCGGCATGGGGGTGTTTTCCAGGGCCCAGGGCACGGTCTGTTGCGTGGCGGTGTTGAGGCTGCGGGCCTGTTGGTCGGACTGCGGCACGTCATTCCACATTGCCGCTGGGAAGTGGTTCCACAGATCGGCGTATTGCTTGCCCCAGAAGCCGGTCCAGGTCAGGCCGCTGAGGATCATCAGCAGCAGGAATGCGGCGCCCCAGAACCCGGTGACCCCATGCAGGTCGCGCCAGAACAGGCGCCCGCGACTGCCCAGGCGCGGCCACAGGATCCCAGCGGCGGATCTGCCGCGCGGCCACCACAGGTACAGGCCGGACACCACCAGCATCACCCCCCAGCCCGCGGCCAGCTCGATCAGGCGGTCGCCGGTGGTGCCGATCATCAACTCACCGTGCAGCGCACGGACGATGGCTTGCAGGTTGTAGGTCGTGTCCTGCTCGCCGAGCACGTTGCCGCGATAGGGGTCGACGAACACGGTCAGTTCGTGGCCGGCGTTGTGCAGGACAAACTGCGCGCTGCTGCTGGCGTCCACAGGCGGCAGGTATTTGCTGAGGGTGGCTTGTGGGTAGGCGGCCTTGGCGCGCTGCAATTGCTCGTCGGCGCTGAGGACGTGCGCGGCGGGCTCGACTTTGAGCAGGTCGGCATACATCAGCGGGTCAAGCTGGGGTTTGAACAGGTAGATGATGCCCGTCACTGCCAGCAACACCATGAAGGGCGCGACAAACAGCCCGGCGTAGAAATGCCAGCGCCAGGCCAGGTTGTAGAAGGAAATCTTTGGAGGGTTCATCAGGGCGCTCCGCAAGGACTCTAATGTTATGGGTATTGATGACGCTATTGCGGGCAATCACCCTGTAGGAGCCGGCTTGCCGGCGATGAGGCCCTTGAGGACGCCATCACCGGCAAGCCGGCTCCCACAGGGGGGATTGCCCGCGATGTGGTTAGAAGCTCATATCCACCTTGGTCCAGAGCGTGCGCCCTGGCTCCTTGATAGCTTGCGGGTCGTTGGCCGGGTAGCCGAACCCGGCGTTGCCGGCCAGGTTCAAGTGTTCGGCGTAGGCCTTGCCGAACAGGTTGTCGACGCCGGTGCTGACCTTGAAGTTCTTGTTGATGCGGTACGCCGCGTTGAGGGAGAACACGCCAAAGCCACCGCTCTTGGCGAAGTCCTTGCCGACCACGTTGCCTTTGTTCTGGTCGATGCGGTTTTGCGCCGCCACCACGCGCCACAAGGCGCCGGCGCTCCAGTCGTCTTCGCTGTAGGTCAGGCCGAAGCGCGCGTCCAGCGGCGGCATTTGCGGCAGGGCCTTGCCGTCGCTGCTGTTTTTGCCCCAGGCATACGCCAGGGTGGCATCGGCTTTCCAATTGGAGGTCAGCTTGTAGGCGGCGCCCAACTCACCGCCCATGATCCGCGCGTCGATGTTCTGCGCCTGGGAAGTCATGCCCATCATCCCGGGGGTGTAGTTGAACAGGATGTAGTCGCGCACCTGGCCAACATACCCGGAGGCCCAGGCTTCAAGCTCAGCGGTCTTGTATTGCAGGCCGAAGTCCAGCTGGGTGGTTTTCTCCGGCTTGACTGCATCAAAGGCATTGAGCGAACCCGCCGGGCCTTTGCCGGGGGAGAACAGTTCCCAGTAGTCCGGGAAGCGTTCGGCGTGGCCGAGGCCGGCGTAGAGCGTGGTCGGGCTGTCGGCCAAGTCATGTTCATAACGCACGAAACCCGATGGCAGGGTGTCGGCGCGGGTATCGCCGGCGGTCGGGTTGGCGCGGCTCATCATGCCGCTGCCGGTGCGCTGGCGGTAATCCTTGGCCGAGGCGCGATCCAGGCGGGCACCCGTGATCAACCGGTCATTGTCGGCGGCGTACCAGGTCAGTTCGCCAAACACCCCGTAGTTATGGAAGTCGGCGTCCTTGGTGCGCGGCAGGTTCTTGTAGGTGTCGACACCGGCGCTGCTGCGCTGGCGGTGTTCGTTGGTCTGCGCGTCGATGCCGCTGATCAGTTGCACATCGGCCCAGCGCCAGGTGGCTTTGATCCGCGCGCCGAGGGTGCGGCGGTCGACGTTGGACGCCATGGGCCCGGCCATCATCCCGGTGCCCGATGGCGTGCGCAGGCTGTAGTTGTCCATCACATGGTCGGCGTAGTTGTAGTAGACCTGGGCTTCGACCTTGTCCAGCACCTCGCCGATGTTGGACTTCTCGAACCGCAGGCCGAGGCTTTCGCGCAGGAACTGCGAGCCGTCCATGCCACGCCCGGCGTAGCGCGCTTCGCCATCGCCACGGCCGGCGGTGAGCTCCAGCAGGGTGTCGGCGTCCGGGGTCCAGCCGAGGGCGACGTCGCCGTTCCATTTGTCGTAGCGCGAGGCGACGGTGTCGTTGTTGCCGTCCTTATAGTCATCGGCGTGGGCCTGGTTGCCGATCACGCGGATATAGCCGAGCGAGCCGCCCGCAGCGGCATCCACTACTTTGTCGAAGCGCCCGTTGGAGCCGGCGAGGATGCTGGCGTTGACCCGGGTACCCAGTTCGCCGAACTGCTCCGGCTCACGGTCGAACAGCACCGTGCCGGCCGAGGCGCCGGGGCCCCAGAGTACGGTTTGCGGGCCTTTGATCACGGTCAGCTTGTCGTAGGTTTCCGGGGAGATATAGGAGGTGGGCGCGTCCATGCGGCCAGGGCAGGCACCGAGCATCATGCTGCCGTTGGTGAGGATGTTCAGGCGCGAGCCGAACATGCCGCGCAGTACCGGGTCGCCATTGGTGCCGCCGTTGCGCACCAGGGCAAAGCCTGGGATGGTCTTGAGGTAGTCGCCGCCGTCACTGGCCGGCACCGGCTGGCGCGGGTCCTTGGGGTTGGTGACGATAGTCAGCGGGGAGCTGGGAGCGACGCCAGTAATCACCGTCGGACTCAGCTCGTTGCGGTGCTCGGCGTGGTCGTCGGCATACGCCTGTGGCGCCAAGAGTGCGCCGCACAAAACGGCGAGCACAGGGGTACATCCCATACGGGTGTCAGCAGGAAACCTGGACATGAAAAATTCCATCAATCAGTCGTAAACAACACGGCCAGCAGCCTGCGGCTGTCTGTGTGAAGGCGGCCGTGCGAAGTTGTGTGTTATTGGCGGTCTACGACTGGCTGGGCGGTGCGCGGCTGCGGGCGCCGGGGAAGATGCTCTGCCGGGCATGGCCCAGGCGCGGTGCGGGGATCAGGCCGGTGGCCGGCGGCGGGCTGCCGAGGGCCACGAACGACACGCTGCCAGGCAGGGCCGGGCAACTGAACAACAGGCTGCAATAGCCGCATTTCTCCCACATCACGTGGTCGGCGGCGGGGGCCTTGGCATGCCCGGCCGGGTGCTGCGGGGCGGCATGGCAGATGTCGTCCATGGACATCTGCATGGACATGCCGGCGTGATGGTCCATCGGCATCGCTTGGGAAATCAGCGGTCCGATAAAGATCATCAGCATGGCGAACAGGCTGATCCAACTGCCGCGGGCCAGCCTCAAGGGCTGGCGGCGGCGCAGGGTCGAGCTGTTAGCGGGAGCACCCATGGGGAGCGGCCTGGGGTGGTTACTGGGCGTGCTGGTGTTCGTGGTTGGCCATCGGCGGCACTTTTTGTACCCAGACTTGCACTTTTACCGGCCCGGCCTTTTCGAAGTTCAAGGTCAGGGGGAAGTGCTGGCCGTCGCGCAACTGGCTGCGATCTTTAAGATCCAGGAGCATCACGTGATAGGCCATCGGTGCAAAGGTCAGCTCGCCCTTGGACGGCACGGCCACGCTGGGCACCTGTTGCATCTTCATCAGGTCGCCCTGCATCACATGCTCATGCAGCTCGGCCTTGGCCGCCACCGGCGTATCGACACTGAGCAGGCGGTCCGGGGCTTCGCCCTGGTTATGGATCACAAAGTAGGCGGCAACCGTGGGTGCATTGGGCGGCAATTCCTGGGACCAGGGATCGCTTACCAGCAGGTCGCCGGCCTTGTAGTCATCGGCATTGGCAGCACTGAACACAGGCAGCAGCAAGGCCGCCAGAAGCAGGGAAGATTTGAGCATGGCAGTTCTCCAGAACGATTCAAACGCAGTTCAATTGCGAAGTGATCAAACGGTTGGAGAGGCGCGGGGGTTGAGGCTCGGCCATTGCTGGCGAGGGGTCGGGGCTTGCAGGGCAGGTGATGGCAGGCCAGGCGCCGGGTCGAAGCGGGTGAGATACAACTGCGGCACATGCCCCGGCAGCGCCACCAATGGCGCCGAGCCCGAACAGCACCAGCAATGCTGCATGCTGGAATGCTCGTCCTGCTGCGGCGCCGGTATATCCAGCGTGCCCAGGGACATCGCCACCAGCTTGCTGGCGTTGGACGAACAGAAACTGCCCCACAACAATTGCTCGGTAGGGCTTTTGCCCTGCTGCATCGCCCCAGCCATCGGCATGGCAAACGCATTGAACAGCACTGCAAGGCAGGCGATCCAGGCAAATGCAAAGCGTTGACGGGCCATGGCGGACAATCCGTAGGGTTAAGCGATCAAGTGGGTATTTAGCCTGATCGGGGGGCATAAGTAAAAGTTGCTGGTGTGGTTTGGTGTCGCAGTGATGTCAGGCGCTGTGCTTATCATGATAGACGCGAACGCAGGAATACCAATCGTGAAAACGCCGCAGTCCTAAATGTGGGAGCGGGCTTGCCCGCGATTGCGGTATGTCAGGATCAAATATGTTGACTGATACACCGCTATCGCGGGCAAGCCCGCTCCCACATTTGAGCAGTGTTGTTCTATAAGGCCTGCAATATCGAATCGACCGTCAAAAACTCCCGATCCACCCCCGCCAACACCGGCCGCTGCAAAACCACCACCGGTATGCCGCGCTCGCGGGCCACTTGCAGCTTGGGTTCGGTGGCGCTGCTGCCGCTGTTTTTGCTGATCAATACATCGATGCGCCGCCGTTCGAACAACGCCCGTTCGTCCTCGATCAAAAACGGCCCACGGGCGCCGATCACTTCGCAGCGTTCGTTGCCGGGGTAGGCGTCCAGCGCACGCAAGGTCCAGAACTGCCCGGCGGGGATTTCGTCGAGGTGTTGCAGCGGTTCGCGACCGAGGGTGAACAGTGGGCGGTGGAAGGGTTTCAAGGCCTCGATCAGTTCGCTCCAGTCACTGACTTCACGCCAGTCATCACCCGGTTGTGGCTGCCAGGCGGGACGGCGCAGGGCCCAGCAGGGGACAGTGCACAAGCGCGCGGCCTGGGCCGCGTTGGTGCTGATTTGTGCGGCGTAGGGGTGGGTGGCGTCGAGTATCAGGCTGATGTTCTGGGCGCGAACAAACTGCGCCAACCCCTCGGCACCGCCGTAACCACCGACGCGCACCTGGCACCTCAGGTCAGTGGGCACCCGGCCAATCCCGGCCAGGCTGTAGATATGCTGGGGCCCCAGGGTGCGGGCGATGGCCAGGGCTTCAGTCACGCCGCCCAGCAGCAGGATGCGCTTCATAGCGGCTTGATCACTTCCAGCAAGGTGATGGGCAGCGCCTGGCGCCAGGTGTCGAATTCGCCCAGGGGCTGGGCCTGGGCCACATGGATGCGAGTCAGTTCGCCGCCGTGTTGTGCGCGCCAGTTCATCAGGGTCATCTCGCTTTGCAGGGTCACGGCATTGGCCACCAGCCGCCCGCCGGGACGCAGGTGTTGCCAGCAGGTATCGAGCACGCCGTCGCGGGTTACGCCGCCGCCGATGAAGATTGCATCGGGCGCCTCCAACTCTGCCAGGGCCTGAGGCGCGCTGCCGCGAATCAATTGCAGGCCAGGCACGCCAAGGGCCTCGCGGTTGTGTTCGATCAACTGTTGGCGGCCGGCGTCGGCTTCAATTGCCAGGGCGCGGCAGCTGGGGTGGGCGCGCATCCATTCGATGCCGATGGAGCCGCTGCCGGCGCCCACATCCCACAGCAATTCGCCGGGAGTCGGGGCGAGGCGCGCTAAGGTCATGGCCCGCACATCGCGCTTGGTCAGTTGGCCGTCATGCTTGAACGCCGCATCCGGCAGGCCGGCCAGGCGTGACAGGCGTGGGGTATTGGCGTCGGAGTGGCAGTCGATGGCGATCAGGTTCAGCGCGGCAATCGGTGGGTCTTGCCAGCCTTCGGCGTGGCCATCGATGCGCCGCTCGGCGGTGCCCCCGAGGTGTTCAAACACACTCAGGCGGCTCGGGCCAAACCCGCTGGCGCGCAGCAACGCGGCGATGGCGGTCGGGCTCTGGCCGTCGTTGCTCAATACCAGCAAGCGCACGCCACTGGCCAGATGGGCATTGAGCGCGGCCACCGGGCGGGCGACCACCGATAGCGTCACCACGTCCTGCAACGGCCAGCCCAGGCGCGCCGCCGCCAGCGATACGGACGAGGGCGCTGGCAGGATCAACAGCTCATCCGCCGCCACCTGCCGTGCCAGGCTGGCGCCGACGCCGTAGAACATCGGGTCGCCGCTGGCCAGCACGCAGACCGGCTCAAAGCGCCGTGCCAAGAGCGGCTCCAGGGAAAACGGGCTGGGCCACAACTCGCGTGCGCCACGGATGCACACCGGCAGCAAATTCAGCTGGCGCTGGCCGCCAATGATACGAGAGGCGCGCAACAGAGCATGCCGGGCATTCCTGCCCAGGCCCTTGAAGCCGTCTTCACCGATGCCTACTACCGTCAGCCAGGGCGACATATTGATTCCTTGAACGACATCCGACGGGCAGGCTTTTCATGCCGCCGGACAAAGCAGGCATAATACCGCGCCTTTACCCGTGAACCGGTAGCCCCCCGTGAAGCCACTTCCTCTGTCCACCAGCAAACGCCCCTCGGGTTGCCCGGGGTTGCTGCGTATTGTCCAGGCGTTGGATGGCGGGATTTGCCGGATCAAATTGGCCGGTGGGGCCATCACCGCCGCGCAGGCATTGGCCGTGGCGCACGCCGCGCAGGTTTACGCCGGTGGGGTGATCGAGGCGACCAACCGCGCCAACCTGCAGATTCGCGGTATTGGCCCGGAGCATGACGGCTTGATCGCGCATCTGCTGGCCGCAGGCCTGGGCCCGACCACCGCCGGTGGTGATGACGTGCGCAATGTGATGCTCAGCCCCGGCGCAGGCATCGACCGCGACATGCTGCTGGACACCCGGCCCCTGGCGGACCAGATCCTCGCCACCTTGCAAACCCATCCAAGGTTCCATGAGTTGTCGGCCAAGTTCGCCGTGCAACTGGATGGCGGCGAAGCCCTGGCGATGCTTGAACATCATCACGACCTGTGGTTATCAGCCTATGCCGCGCAGGGCCAGACCTGGCTGGCGTTCGGCCTGGCCGGTTGCCCCGCGCAAGATCAACCGCTGGCCGCTGTCCCCGTGGAGCAAGGCCATGGGCTGGTCGTCGCCGTGCTGGAGCTGTTCCTCGACCTGGCGCGCCCGGAGCAGAACCGCATGCGCGAGGTGCTGGCGCAAACGTCTGTGGATAACTTCGTCGGGCGTTTGCACCTGCCGTTGCTCCGCGCCGATGGCTATCGCCGCCGCGCCAGCCCGAGCAGCTTGCGCCTGGGCACTTATCCACAGCGCCAACCGCAGCGGGTCTACGTGGCCGCCGTCACGCCATTGGGGCGCCTGGACTCGGCCATGCTGCGAGGCGCTGCGCAACTGGCCCTGGAGCATGGCGACGGCACATTGCGCTTCACCCCATGGCAAGGCTTGCTGCTGCCCAACCTGGCGCCGGACGTTGCCGTGGGCGTTACCGAAGGCCTGGCGCAGTTGGGCTTCCTCTGTTCGGCCGACCAGGCCCTGGCGCGGATGATTGCCTGCACCGGGTCCAGCGGCTGCGCCAAGGCCCAGGCCGATACCAAGGCCGACGCCCTGCACCTGGCCACGTTGCTACAGGACCACGGCCAGGGCCTCGACGTGCACTTGTCCGGCTGCCCGCGCACCTGCGCTGCGGCGCACATTGCCCCGGTCACCTTGCTGGCGGTGGGCACCGGGCACTACGACCTCTATTTTCGCGATGCAGGCCAGCCGGGTTTCGGCCGCCTGCACGCGCACAACCTTTCTATTGAAGCGGCGGGCGCCGTGTTGCGTGCCCGTCCACGGAGCAGCACCGATGATTGATTACATCCGCGACGGTCAGGAGATCTATCGCAACTCCTTTGCGATCATTCGCGCAGAGGCCAAGCTGGATCGCATCCCGGCCGACCTGGAAAAACTCGCCGTGCGGGTGATTCATGCCTGCGGCATGGTCGAGGCTATCGACGGTTTGCAGTTCTCTGAAGGCGCAGGCAAGGCCGGCCGTGAGGCCCTGGCCGCCGGTGCGCCGATCCTGTGCGATGCGCGGATGGTCTCCGAAGGCGTGACCCGTGCGCGCCTGCCGGCCAACAACGAGGTGATCTGCACCTTGCGCGACGATAGCGTGCCGCAGCTGGCACGGGAGCTGGGCAACACCCGGTCAGCCGCCGCCCTGGAACTGTGGCGCCCGCACCTGGCTGGCAGCGTGGTGGTGATCGGCAACGCGCCGACTGCCTTGTTCTACCTGCTGGAAATGCTCGACGCCGGCGCCCCCAAGCCGGCGCTGATCCTCGGTTTCCCGGTGGGCTTTGTCGGCGCCGCCGAGTCCAAGGCGATGCTCGCCGCAGACAGCCGTGGCGTGCCGTTTGTGATCATGCAGGGCCGCCTGGGCGGCAGTGCGATGGCCGCCGCAGCGGTCAACGCCCTGGCCACGGAGGTCGAATGATGCAGGCGCGTGGACGTTTGATCGGCCTGGGCGTCGGCCCTGGCGACCCGGAACTGATTACCCTCAAGGCCCTGCGCCTGCTGCGCGAATCGCCGGTGGTGGCGTACTTCGTCGCCAAGGGCAAGAAGGGCAATGCGTTTGGCATTATCGAAGAGCATCTGGTGCCCCAGCAGACGCTGATGCCGCTGGTGTACCCGGTGACCACCGAAGCCTTGCCGGCGCCGTTGTCCTATGAACAGGTGATCAGCGATTTCTACGACGCTGCCAGTGTCGAGGTGGCCGCGCACCTGGATGCCGGGCGCGATGTGGCGGTGATCTGCGAAGGCGACCCGTTCTTCTACGGCTCCTACATGTACCTGCATGACCGCCTCGCCGAGCGCTACGACGCCCAGGTCATTCCCGGGGTGTGCTCGATGCTCGGTGGCGCCTCGGTGCTGGGCGCGCCATTGGTGTATCGCAACCAGAGCTTGTCGGTATTGTCCGGCGTGCTGCCCCACGACGAACTCAAGCGCCGCCTGGCCGATGCCGATGCGGCGGTGATCATGAAGCTGGGGCGCAACTTCACCAAGGTGCGCCAGGTGCTTGAAGAGCTGGGGCTGGCCGGGCGCGCGCTGTATGTGGAGCGCGCCACCATGGCCAACCAGAAAATCGTCGCGCTGGATCAGGTCGAGCCCATGTCTTCGCCGTATTTCTCGCTGATCATCGTGCCGGGCGAAAGGTGGCAAGGGTGATGACGCCGGCGATCGTAGTCCTCGGCCAGGGCAGCCTGGCCACCGCGCGCAGCATCCAGCAGGTCTACCCCGGCGCCTTGATCCACGGCCTGGCCGGCCGGGTTGAGGGGGCCGACCAGGCCTATAGCGAATTTGGCGTGACCCTGCGTCAGTTGTATCAGCAGGGCACGCCGATCATTGCCTTGTGCGCGGCCGGGATTGTGATCCGCACGTTGGCGGCGCTGTTGCTGGAAAAAGGCGAGGAGCCGGCGGTGCTGGCTGTTGCTGAAGACGGTAGCGCGGTGGTGCCGTTGCTCGGTGGCCTGGGCGGGGTGAATATCATGGCGCGGGAAATCGCGGCGGCCCTGGGTGTGGCTGCCGCGATTACCACCAGTGGTGAGCTGCGTTTTGGCACCTGCCTGCTCAACCCGCCCCAGGGTTATCAACTGGCGGACCTTGAACTGGGCAAGCGCTTTGTCTCGGACCTGCTGGCCGGCGAGCACGTGCGTATCGAAGGCGCCGCGCCATGGCTGGAGCAGGCCAACCTGGCGCAGGACCAGCAGGCGCGCCTGAGCATTCATGTCGGCAATGCCGAGCGGGTGCCAGCGGCCAATGAGCTGCTGATCTATCCGAAAAACACTTGGATCACCTGCCGCCCGGGCGCCGGTTTGGCCGCGCAGGTGCGCCAGGCGTTGCAGCAGGATGGCATCGCCGTGCAGTCCCTGGCGTGCCTGCTGGCCGATAACGCCGATATGGCCAGTGGCCAATTGCATGAAGCCGCGCTGGAGCTGGGCGTACCGCTGCGCTTTACGGCGCTGGCCGCTGGACCGGAGCTGGTCATCCATTCGAGCGCTGCGCCGGTGGACCTGGCGCAACTGGGCCACCCCCGTGGCCGCCTTGCGGTGATCGGCCTGGGCCCCGGCGCTGCCGAACTGATGGTGCCGGCGGTCAAGGCTGAGCTGGCGCGTTGTACCGACGTGCTGGGCTACGAAACCTATGTGCGCATGGCCGGGCCGTTTCGGGCCGACCAGGTGCAGCACTGCACCGACAACCGCGAAGAGATGCAGCGGGCGCGGCATGCCTTCGCGCTGGCGGCCGAGGGGCGTTCGGTGGTGGTGGTGTCTTCCGGCGACCCTGGGGTGTTCGCCATGGCTGCGGCGGTGCTGGAGGCGTTGCACGAATCCAGCGACCCGGCCTGGCAGCGGGTCGAGCTGGAGATCCTGCCGGGGGTCTCGGCGTCCCTGGCCACGGCGGCCCAGGCGGGTGCGCCACTGGGGCACGACTTCTGCGTGATGTCGCTGTCGGACAACCTCAAGCCCTGGTCGATCATCGAGAAGCGCCTGGACCTGGCATGCGAGGCCGACCTGGCCCTGGCGTTCTACAACCCGATCTCGCGTTCGCGCCCCTGGCAACTGGGGCGCGCCCTGGAAATCGTCGCCCGGCACCGCGTTGCCAGCACGCCGGTAGTGCTGGGACGCGATATCGGTCGCCCCGGGCAGACGCTGCGCACCACCACCCTGGGCCAGTTGACCCCGGACCAGGTGGATATGCGCACCATGGTGCTGGTCGGTTCATCCACCACCTGCGCGTTCCCTCGGGTGGGCGGTGGCGAGTGGGTGTACACGCCACGCTGGTATGGCGAGAAGCCGGCCTCCTGAAACGATAGCGGCCCCGCGATGGGGCCGCTGATCTGTCAGAAAACGCCAATCATCGATGACAGAGATTTCTGCATTCACCCCCGCCGTTTCGCAATGCCATCAACGGTTCCTCCCTTTTAGTTGCAGAAAGTAAGCCTGCTGTTATCAGGCTTCACCCCATCCCCCGTGTTTGCGAGGGGGCCAAGGGGCGCAGGTTTTTCCTACGGCCAAATAACCCTATTTGTACTCCCTGAAAAAAGTTCAATCACACGACTAGTGTTTCTTGTAAGCCCGTGTGGGTTTTTGTGGAGAAACAGTTATGGAGCGCAAACATAAACGAATCGATGTGGCGAAAAAGAACAAGCTGATTGCGGCATACCGGCTGCCACTGACCAGTCAGCCGTCGGGGTCGCCAGGGCCCGCCCAGGCCGATGGTGACTTGAATGGCGCGGTGATCAACAACAGTGTGTTTTCGTTTGTGGCGGGCATGAGCCACCTCAACAAGGAATACACCCGCAAGAGTTACCTGTTGGCCAGTAGCTACGTGAGTGATGTGCTGAAAGTGGGGCGTGGTACGCAGGCCTGGTACGACGAGTTCATCAAGGTCATGGGCAACCTTGGGTGGTTGCCGATACGCAGCAGTTTCGAACGGGTCACCACTTCGGTGAAGGGGCTGAGCGTGCAGATGGCGGCGCTGAACATCATCACGTCCACGGTGGCCTCGACGTTCCTGTCGGGCTCCCTGGCCATGGCGCTGCCCAAGTTGGCGGCGGATGCCTTCGAGGCGTTGAAGCAGCTGTCGGCACCGTTTGATCTGTTCAAGCGCAATATCGTCAACCATGAGGGCGGCGACTTTGGCCTGGCGTCCTGTTCTGAGGTCGACGGAGAGGTGTTGATGGTGCTGGTGACCTACAGCGCCCATGGCGTGAGCAAGAAAGTGGGGGTGCCGTTTTTTGAATGGGACAGTTCCACGGTCGAAGCC
The DNA here is from genome assembly GCF_012985525.1 of Pseudomonas sp. WS 5059. Lineage (NCBI taxonomy): Bacteria > Pseudomonadati > Pseudomonadota > Gammaproteobacteria > Pseudomonadales > Pseudomonadaceae > Pseudomonas > Pseudomonas sp. WS 5059. The sequence goes on from NZ_JAAQWO010000004.1 coordinate 538,789, forward strand.
TACAGTGGCCAGACCTGCCTGATGCTCAATCCCGCCGTGGTCAACGACGCAACCCTCAAGCAGTTGCGCGAGAGTGCAGGCGACAAGGTCTTGCTGGCGATTGCCCAATACCGGATCTGACCGTTGCCTCAGGGCACCAGGTAACCGCGCACTCCGGTAAAGATGATCTGCGCTGCCAGTGCGCACACGAACAAGCCCATCAGGCGGCTGACAATCTGCAGCCCTTGGTCGCCGAGGATGCGTTCGATGCGGTTGGACAAGTACAGCACCACGCCCACCGTCAGGCTGGCCAGGGCAATGCTCAGGATCGCGGTGAGCTTGTCATCCCAATGGGGCTGGCTGACGCCCATCACCAGCAGCGCACCGATGGTGCCGGGGCCGACCGTCAAGGGGATGGTCAGGGGGACGATGGTCACGTCCTGCTGCACGTTGTCGGTCTGCACTGCCGACTTGCCCTGGGCCATGCCCAGGGCGGAGATAAACAACACACTCCCGGCGCCGATGCGGAAGGCATCCACGGTGATGCCAAACACACTGAAAATCACCCGGCCAAACAGGTAGAGCAACACGCTCGACACCAGCGTCGCCAAGGCGACCTTCCAGGCCAGGCGCCGCCGTTCCTTGCTGGAATAGCCACGGGTCAGGCTGATAAAGCAGGACAGGACGAAGAAGGGGCTATACAGCACCAGCATCTTCAAATAAACGCTGAACAACACGTGGAGCATGGTGGGAGCTCACAGCGAAGGAAGGGCGAGGGAGAGTTTATCAGGCTTGCAGGCCGGAAGGCGCGACTGCGAACCAATGTGGGAGTGGGGTTGTGTAGGAGCGGGCTTGCCTGCGATAGCATCGCCTCGGTACATCAGGTATATCCAGGTGATGCTATCGCAGGCAAGCCAGCTCCTACACAAACCAGCTCCGGTACCCGCAGGGATGTGGTGATTCAGGACGTATGCGCCTGCTCTGCCGGCTGCTCACGCTGCGTCACCCAGAACTCTACCAGTTCGCGCAGTTGCGACAGCTCCACCGGCTTGGCCATGTGCCCATCCATCCCGGCCTGGCGTGCGCGCTCCTTGTGTTCCGAGAGGATGTGCGCGGTCAGCGCCACCACCGGCGTGCGGGTGCGCTGGTTGCTGACTTCCCAGACCCGCAATTGCTGGGTCGCGGAGAAACCATCGAGGATCGGCATTTCGCAATCCATCAACACCAGGTCGTAGCGCTGGGCCTTCATCGCCTGCAAGGCTTCCTCGCCGTTGCTGGCGGTGTCGGGTTGCAGGTTGAGCTTGCCGAGCATGCCGCGAATCACTTTGGTGGAGATGCTGTTGTCTTCGGCCACCAGGATGCGGAAATCGCTGGGCACCGTGACGGCCACCGGGGCGCTCGGCGCGGGGTGGCGGGGTTGCACCACGCCTTTGCTGCGCTGGGTCAACTCGTCGGCCAGGGTGGTCTTGAGGGTGTAGCCCGCGACCGGTTTGGCGAGGATGCGCTTGATCCCGCAATTGCGCGCGATGATCTTGCTTGGCGCGTTGCTGATACCGGTGAGCATGATCAGCAGGATGTCGTGGTTCAGGCTCGGGTCTTCCTTGATCTTCGCCGCCAGTTGCATGCCGGTCATGCCAGGCATGTTCTGGTCCAGCAGCACCACATCGAAATAATCGCGCAGGTGCGCCTTGGTGCGCAGCAGGGCCAGGGCTTCCTTGCCCGAGGGCACGGCGCTGACGTTCAGGCCCCAGGCGGTACATTGCTGCACCAGCACCTTGCGGCAGGTGTCGTTGTCGTCCACCACCAGCACCCGTGCGCCTTGCAGCGGGCCGTCGAGGTCGGAGGTCGGGTGTTCCAGGCGCTCCGGGTCCAGCGGCAAGGTCAGCCATAGCGTGCTGCCTTGCTGGCTGCCAGCCTTGATGCCGAACTCGCCATTCATCAACAGGATCAGTTGGCGGGCGATCACCAGGCCAAGGTGGCCACTGAGGCGGGTGGCCGAGAGGAAATTCTTGCTGTGCAGTTCGCTGTGCAGCAGGGCGTCGCGCTCGGCAGCTTCCATCGGCAGGCCGCTGTCTTGCACGGCAATGCGCAGGCGCGGTTTGCTGCTGCGCTCGTCCAGGGCGACGACGATCAGCACTTCGCCTTCGTCGGTCTTTTGCAGGGCATTTTCCAGCAGGCTCAACAGGGCCTGGCGCAGGCGCGTCGGGTCGCCGCTGATGACCCGGGGCACCTGGGGCTGGATAAAGCTGATCAGCTCGACGTTCTGCTGCTCGGCCTTGGCGCGAAAGATACTCAGGCAGTCTTCGATCAGGGCGTTGAGGTCGAACTGCACATCGTCCAGTTCAATCTGCCCGGACTCGAGCTTGGAGATGTCGAGGATCTCGTTGATCAGGGTCAGCAACTCATTACCGGCGCTGTGGATGGTCTGCACGTAGTCACGCTGCTTGACCGACAAAGGCGTGCCCAGCAGCAACTCGGTCATGCCCAGCACGCCATTCATGGGGGTGCGGATTTCGTGGCTGATCTTCGCCAGGAACTCGGCCTTGGCCGCGATTTCGGCGTTGCTGGCAGCCAGGTCGCGGCTGAGGCTGAAGCGGTCCTCGACGATGCTGCGCTGGCGCTCGCCCAGAGCCTGGCTCATCAGCAGGCCGCTGACGCAGATCACCGCCAGCAAGGTGATGATCAGGCCTTGCGGGGCCACCAGGGTCAGGCCCAGCAGGGCCGGGAGGATAATCAGCGTGCCGGTGTTGAACACCACCATGGCCAGCAGGAACAAGCGGGCCGGCCGGTAGCCTTTTTGCCAGTGGTAGGCCGAGACAAACAGCATGCTCAGGCCGGCCAGCGCCACCAAGGCATAGGTGATGATGTTCAGTGGCAGGGTGTTGACGAACAGCAGCAACAGGCCGCACAGCACGATCAGCAGGATGTCCGCCATCAGCAGCTTGTTCAGTGGATGCGGGCCCAGTGGCGCGAAGAAACGGTAGGCAAACATCAGGCCGCACGGTGCGGTCAGCAGCAACGCCATATAGGCCCCCGGGGTTTGCATGGCGTGCCAGTTCGGCAGCCAGGGGCCCAGCAGGTTGAGCAGCAGCAACAGGCTGAGCAACAGCAGCACTTCGCAGGCCGCCAGCCACAGGCTGCTGCGCGAGCGATGGTAGGCGTAGCGGGTGAGGTTGTGCAGGATCAGCATCAGCAGGCAGCCGAACAGCAGGCCATAGACCAGGGTCTGGGTCTGGTTGGCGGCGGCCATCACGGCGGGTTCGAGGGTCAGGTATGGCCGCAGCTCGTGCTCCGAAACCAGGCGCACATATACATCCAGGGGCTTCTGGCTCTGGGGCAAGGGCAGCATGAAGTCGCTGCTGGGCAGCGGGCGTTCGGCCTGGGGTTGGCGGGTGCCGGTGTTCACTTGCTCGATCAGCGTGTCGCCGTCCAGCACATACAGGTTGAGGTGCGCCAGGTCCGGCGCGAAGACCCGCAGCACTTGCTCGTGCTTGCCGGGCTGCAGCCTGAAACGTACCCACAGCGCACCATTGGGCTCGGCGGCGGTGATCCGGTCCAGTTCGATGGGGCTAAATTGGTTGGTGTAGCGTGCCGAGCGAATGTCGCTCAGTTGCAGGTCGGCCTGTTCATCAAGCAATACCGCCCAGCCGCTACCTTGTGCGGCGGCCTGGGCCGGCAAAAGGCAGAGCAGGGTCAGCAGGCTGACTGTAAAAACTATGGCGATCCTGAGCCAGCGCACGGCGAAATCCCTTCGTAGGTTGATGCACGGGGTTAACTATGCGCGGGACCGTAATGGGACGGCAAGGGCCAAAGGCCCCTGCCTAGCCGAACGGACAGCTGCTTACTGATCTTCGCCCCGCTCACGGGCAATGGCGCGGTAGCCGATGTCCTTGCGGTAGAAACAGCCCTGCCAGTCGATCTTCGCGGCCAGCTTGTACGCTTGCTGCTGGGCGGCATCGACACTGGCGCCCATGGCGGTGGCGCACAGTACACGGCCACCTGCGGTGACGACCTGGCCATCCTTGAGCGCGGTACCCGCGTGGAACACTTTGCCTTCCAGTGTAGCCGCTGCGTCCAGGCCCTGGATCAGGTCGCCCTTGGCGTAGTCGGCAGGGTAGCCACCGGCGGCCAGTACGATGCCGACGCTTGGGCGTGGGTCCCACTGCGCTTCGACCTTGTCCAGCGCTTGCGCCAGGGCGGCTTCCACCAACAGCACCAGGCTCGACTGCAGGCGCAGCATCACCGGCTGGGTTTCCGGGTCGCCGAAGCGGCAGTTGAACTCGATGACTTTCGGGTTGCCGGCCTTGTCGATCATCAAGCCCGCGTACAGGAAGCCGGTGTAGACATTGCCTTCATCGGCCATGCCGCGCACGGTCGGCCAGATCACCAGGTCCATGACGCGCTGGTGCACGTCGGCGGTGACCACTGGGGCAGGGGAGTAGGCACCCATGCCGCCGGTGTTGGGGCCGGTGTCGCCGTCGCCGACGCGCTTGTGGTCCTGGCTGGTGGCCATCGGCAAGACGTTCTTGCCGTCGACCATCACGATAAAGCTGGCTTCTTCACCGTCGAGGAATTCTTCGATCACCACCCGCGAACCGGCGTCACCGAAGGCGTTGCCGGCGAGCATGTCGCGTACCGCGTCTTCGGCTTCTTGCAGGGTCATCGCGACGATCACGCCTTTACCGGCGGCCAGGCCATCGGCCTTGATCACGATGGGGGCGCCTTTCTCGCGCAGATAAGCCAGGGCCGGCTCGATCTCGGTGAAGTTCTGGTAGTCGGCTGTCGGGATCTTGTGGCGCGCCAAAAAGTCCTTGGTGAAGGCTTTCGAGCCTTCCAACTGGGCGGCGCCAGCGGTCGGACCGAAGCAGTCCAGGCCACGGCTGCGGAACAGGTCCACGACACCCGCCACCAGCGGCACTTCCGGACCAACGATGGTCAGGGACACGTTCTTTTCGGCAAAGTCAGCCAGTTGCTCAAGGGCCAAGACGTCGATGGCGACGTTTTCGCACTTGGCTTCAATGGCGGTACCGGCGTTGCCGGGAGCGACGAAGACTTTCTGCACGCGTGGGTCCTGGGCGACTTTCCAAGCCAGGGCGTGTTCACGGCCACCGCTGCCAATGATCAAAACATTCATTTCAAAAACCTCAAATTCTGTAGGCGCTGCTGGAGCGCTTTAAAATGTGGGAGCGGGCTTGCTCGCGAAAGCGGTGGGCCTGTGAGGAATGTGTCGAATGACACACCGCATTCGCGAGCAAGCCCGCTCCCACATAAGCCCCCCCCCACATTTGGATCAGTGGCGGAAGTGGCGCATGCCGGTGAAGACCATGGCAATGCCGGCTTCATCAGCCGCGGCAATCACCTCAGCATCACGCATCGAGCCACCCGGTTGAATCACCGCAGTAACACCTGCTTTTGCAGCGTTATCCAGGCCATCACGGAAGGGGAAGAACGCATCCGATGCCATCACCGAACCCGCGACTTGCAAACCGGCATGTTCAGCCTTGATCGCCGCGATACGCGCCGAGTTCACGCGGCTCATCTGGCCGGCGCCGACACCGATGGTCTGGCGGCTCTTGGCGTAGACGATGGCGTTGGACTTGACGTACTTGGCCACTTTCCAGGCGAAGATCAGGTCGTTGATCTCTTGCTCGGTCGGTGCGCGCTGGGTCACCACTTTCAGGTCCTGGCTGCCGATCATGCCGATGTCGCGGCTCTGTACCAGCAAGCCACCATTGACGCGCTTGTAGTCCCAGGCAGCGGCGCGGTCAGCCGACCACTCGCCACAGGCCAGCAGGCGCACATTGGCCTTGGCGGCAACAATGGCACGGGCCTCTTCGCTGACGGATGGGGCGATGATCACTTCGACAAACTGACGCTCGACGATGGCCTTGGCAGTCTCGGCATCCAGTTCGCGGTTGAAGGCGATGATGCCGCCGAATGCCGATTCGGTATCGGTGGCGTAGGCCAGCTCGTAGGCCTGGCGGATCCCGCCTTCAGCGTCCGGGCTTACCGCCACGCCGCACGGGTTGGCGTGCTTGACGATCACGCAGGCCGGCTTGACGAAGCTCTTCACACATTCCAGCGCGGCGTCGGTGTCGGCCACGTTGTTGTAGGACAGCTCCTTGCCCTGCAGTTGGGTCGCGGTGGCGATCCCCACTTCGGCAGGCTTGGCTTCCACGTAGAACGCCGCGCTCTGATGCGGGTTCTCGCCGTAGCGCATTTCCTGGGCCTTGATGAACTGGCTGTTGAAGGTGCGCGGGAACTGGCTGCGGCCTTCCGTGCTCAGGGTTTCGGCGGCCTGGTTCACGGTGCCCATGTAGTTGGCGATCATGCCGTCGTAGGCGGCGGTGTGTTCGAAGGCCTTGAGCATCAGGTCGAAACGCTGGGCGTAGGTCAGGCCGCCGGCTTTCAGGCTTTGCAATACTTGGGCGTAGTCGCTGGCGTTGACCACGATGGCCACGTCTTTGTGGTTCTTGGCTGCCGAGCGCACCATGGTCGGGCCGCCGATATCGATGTTTTCGATCGCGGTCGGCAGGTCGCAGCCTGGCTTGTTGATGGTGGCTTCGAACGGGTAGAGGTTGACGGCCACCAGGTCGATCGGCTTGATGCCGTGCTCGTTCATGATGGCATCGTCGATACCGCGACGGCCGAGGATGCCGCCGTGGATTTTCGGGTGCAGGGTCTTGACCCGACCGTCCATCATTTCTGCGAAACCGGTGTAGTCCGCGACTTCTACTGCGGCCACGCCGTTGTCCTGCAGCAGTTTGAAGGTCCCGCCCGTGGAGAGGATTTCCACGCCCAGGGCTTCCAGCTCCCGGGCAAATTCGAGGATCCCGGTCTTGTCGGAAACACTGATCAAGGCACGGCGGATCGGCAGGCGGGTAGTCTGGTCGGTCATCTCAATTTCCATCAAAAGCAAAGGAGTCAGCAAAAAAGGCGACCGGTTTTACGCGGGCGCCTTTCTGGTTTGATTGAATGCTTACAGCAAATCGTACTGTTTGAGCTTCTTGCGCAGGGTCCCACGGTTCAGGCCCAGCAGCTCACTGGCTTTGGTCTGGTTGCCCTTGACGTAGTTCATCACGCTTTCGAGCAAGGGCGCCTCGACTTCGGAGAGCACCAGGTTGTACACATCCGTGACGGCCGCGCCCTCAAGGTGGGCGAAATAATTGTGCAGCGCTTTCTCGACGCTCCCGCGAAGGGTCTGGCCTTCTTCGCTCGGCGTGTTGAGGTGCTGTTTCAAATTGACGTTGTCGCTCACGGGTGTTGTTCCACTCACTAAAGTCTCGGTCATCATCGTCATGCGGCCACCCCTTCTGCGTCCCCTGCTCTCAGGCTCTTGTCTCGTTCGGCAAAGAACTCACGAACGGCGGTGACCTGTGCTTGCGTTTCATCCAAACGATTGAACCCGGCGCGAAACTCTTTGGCGCCGGGTAGGGTTGCGAGATACCAACCCACATGCTTGCGAGCTATGCGCGCGCCCATCACGTCTCCATAGAAGGTGTGCAGGGCGGCCAGATGCTCTAGCAGAATACGTTCCACCTCGATCAGCCCCGGTGCCGGCATGATTTCGCCGGTACGCAGGAAGTGCTCGATCTCACGAAAAATCCATGGCCGCCCCTGGGCGGCCCGGCCGATCAACAGCCCATCGGCACCGGTTGCGTGCAGCACGCGCCGGGCTTTCTCGGCCGAGTCGATGTCGCCGTTGGCAAAGACCGGAATCGACACCGCCTGCTTGATCGCAGCAATGGTGTCGTATTCAGCCTCTCCGGTATAAAGGTCCGCACGGGTACGGCCATGCACCGCCAGCGCTGTAATGCCTGCCTGTTCGGCGATCTTCGCCACCGTCAGGCCGTTCTTGTTGTCCCGGTCCCAGCCGGTGCGGATCTTCAGGGTGACCGGCACATCCACTGCACCCACCACGGCGTGCAGGATCTCGGCCACCAACTGCTCATCCTTCAACAGGGCGGAGCCGGCGGCCTTGTTGCAGACCTTTTTTGCCGGGCAACCCATGTTGATATCAATAATCTGTGCACCCTGCTCCACGTTGGCCCGGGCCGCATCCGCCAGCATCTGCGCATCACCACCGGCGATCTGTACCGAGCGCGGCTCGGGATCACCTTCGTGGATCATGCGCATCCGCGATTTGCGGGTGTTCCACAAGCTCATGTCGCTGGTGACCATTTCCGAAACTACAAGGCCCGCGCCCAAACGTTTGCACAGCTGACGAAAGGGCTGGTCGGTGACACCCGCCATCGGGGCGAGAATCAAAGCGTTTGGCAATGTATATGGGCCGATGCGTACCGCCGACATAGGACTTCCCTGTTGTGGGGCCGGATCATTAGAGTTCGAAAAAGGGTTGGCATGATACCCGCTCTCGATGACTGGTTAAAGGCTGAATTGGATAAAATCTGAGCAGTTATTTTCTTATCGCCAGCGGTTTGGTCGTGGACGAGCAAGTCAATAACCTGCCGTCCGAACCTTGACGTGCGCTGCGAATCACTCGGGGGAGTGGAAACTGAGACTGTAGTTCACAGCCTTGTTGCCTGGGTCGAGAATGTCCAAGGCGATATGGATCGGGGTCTGGGACGGCATCTCGGTCTGGCCGGCCAGCTCCCCGCTGAGGTACTCGGCGGGCTTGAAGCGCCGGCTGGCGATCATCCGGCCATTGAGGTCGGCAAAACGCAGCTCCAGCAGCGGGAACGGCTGGGAGAACGTCGCACGGTTGTAGATGATCGCATCCACCACCAGCGCGCCGGCGAACTCGGGATGGCTGCGCACCACCAGGTTGCTGCTCTTGATATGGGCAATATCGACCCGCGACGGCACGGTGCAGCCCAGTTTCGGGCACAGTTCCTGGAACCATGGCCGGTACTTGTCCTGACGGGCCAGGTCGTCGAACTGATAGGCGATGTACTGGCCAGCGAGGGCGGCGGCGGCCAGCAGCACCAGGGTCAGCCAGAGCAGACGGCGGCCCCAGCCGGCCGGGCGTTTGCCGGTGTACAGGTGCAGCGGGTCGTCTTCCAGGTCCTGCAGCATCTCGTCATGGGCGTTGCCCGTGGCGCGTGTGCGCTTGCGGCGTGGCTCAGGCTCGGGTTCGTCCAGCTCGCTGCTGAGCGTTGGCTCGGGCGGGTCGAGAGGCTCGTCAGCATGCAGTACGGGCTCGTCGTCCACCTCGTGGATGTCGAAGGACATCGAGGGCTCGGTACGCTGGGTTTTGCCCGTGGGGGCTGGGGCCGGTTCGGCGGCTTGCTCGGCGTGGGCGATTGTCGCAGCCCGTTCGTCCGGTGGGTCGCTGAACAGGCTGGCGGCCCATTGTTCTTCTTCAGCCTTGGCGGTGTCGCGGCTGGCGCTCATCGACTCGTCTTTTTGCGGGCGGTCCGCACCTGCCTGGCGTCGTTCGCTGCCCTGGGGCTGGGTGTGCTGGATTTCCCGGCGTTCGAGCTTGGCCAGTTCTTCGTCGAGGTCCAGGTGGTCCAGGTCCAGCTCCTCGGCGGTCCATTGCTTCTGGCTGATGGCGCGCGGCGGGGCTTCGGCGGCCGGCGTTTCAGGCGCGTGGGCGCGCTGCTCCAGCAGTTGCCGGGCGGCATTGAACACTTGCAGGCAAGAGCCGCAGCGAACCACGCCGCGGGCCACGCTCAACTGGGCATGGCTGACGCGGAAACGGGTTTGGCAATGCGGGCACTGGGTGACAAAACTTTCGGTCATGCGGCCATCCGATTCATGCAGGCGCTCATTCTAGCGCCGACGACCGCTGATGCGTACCCAGCCATCGCGGTTGGCGATGGGGTCCAGGTCGAAGTCCTGGGCATAGGCGGCGGCGACTTCTTCGCCCTGCTCGGCGAGGATCCCCGACAGCGCCAGGCGCCCGCCCGGCTTGACCAGGCTCGACAGTTGCGGGGCCAGTGAGACCAGCGGCCCGGCGAGGATATTGGCGACCAGTACGTCGGCCTGCACCTGGGGCAATTGCTCCGGCAGGTACAGTGGGAATTTGCCTTCAGGGATGTTGTTGCGCCCGGCGTTATCGCGGGAGGCTTCCAGGGCCTGCACGTCGATGTCGGTGCCGACGGCTTCGTTGGCGCCCAGTAGCAGCGCGGCGATGGCCAGGATCCCCGAGCCGCAGCCGAAGTCCAACACATTGCAGCCTTGCAAGTCCTGGCCATCGAGCCATTCCAGGCACAGGGCGGTGGTGGGGTGGGTGCCGGTGCCGAACGCCAGGCCCGGGTCCAGCAGCAGGTTGACTGCCTCAGGCTCCGGGGCCGCATGCCAGCTTGGCACGATCCACAGGCGCTGGCCGAAACGCATAGGCTGGAAGTTGTCCATCCAACTGCGTTCCCAGTCCTGGTCTTCGATCACTTCGCTATGGTGCTCGGGCAGCGGGCCGCCGGTGAGCAGTTCCATGTGGGCAAACACGCTGCTGGCGTCGGTGCCGTCTTCGAACAGCGCCAGCAAGTGGGTGTGGGACCACAGCGGGGTGGTGTTCAGCTCAGGCTCGAAAATCGGCTGGTCTTCGGCGTCCATGAAGGTCACCGACACGGCGCCCACTTCGAGGAACGCGTCTTCATAGGTTTCGGCTTGTTCTGGGCTGATGGCGAGACGGACTTGCAGCCAAGGCATGGCGGGCACCTTTGAAAAAATGAGTGTGCAGCGGGGTGGGGCTGCGAAAGGGCGCAAGTTTACGCGAGAGCAGGCCAGAAGACGACACCACTGACAGCACGGGAGCCAAATGTGGGAGCTGGCTTGCCTGCGATGGCGGGGTGTCAGCTTGCTCATCAGTGCCAGGCCTACCGCTATCGCAGGCAAGCCAGCTCCTACAGGGTTTTGTGGTGTTCTTGTGTGCGCATAAACGACAAAACCGCCCGAAGGCGGTTTTGTGGGTGGAGCACAAACTTACTGGTTGGCCAGCTTGTGTTCCAGGTAGTGAATGTTCACACCACCTTCGCAGAAGCCTTCATCACGAACCAGATCCCGATGCAGGGGGATGTTGGTCTTGATGCCGTCGACCACGATTTCGTCCAGGGCATTGCGCATACGGGCCATGGCCTCGTCGCGAGTGGCGCCCCAGGTGATCAGCTTGCCGATCAACGAGTCGTAGTTGGACGGAACCTTGTAGCCGCTGTACAGGTGCGAATCGACGCGAACGCCGTTGCCGCCGGGTGCGTGGAAATGCTTGACCAGGCCTGGACTCGGGATAAAGGTTTTCGGGTCTTCGGCGTTGATCCGGCACTCCAGGGAGTGACCGTGCATCTTCACGTCGTCCTGGGTGAAGGACAGCACGTTGCCAGCGGCGATGCTCAGCATCTCCTTGACGATGTCGATACCGGTGACCATCTCCGAAACCGGGTGCTCTACCTGCACACGAGTGTTCATCTCGATGAAGTAGAAGCGGCCGTTCTCGTAGAGGAACTCGAAAGTCCCGGCGCCACGGTAGTTGATATCGATGCAAGCCTTGACGCAGCGTGCCAGGACTTCCTGGCGTGCTTTTTCATCCAGGCCCGGTGCCGGAGCTTCTTCCAGGACCTTCTGGTGACGGCGTTGCAGCGAGCAATCGCGGTCGCCCAGGTGGATGGCGTGGCCCTGGCCGTCGGACAGTACCTGGACTTCCACGTGACGTGGATTGGTCAGGTATTTTTCCAGGTAGACCATCGGGTTGCCGAACCAGGCGCCCGCCTCGGAGCGAGTCTGCTTGGCCGCTTCGATCAGGTCTTCTTCCTTGTGCACCACGCGCATGCCGCGACCACCACCGCCGCCGGCGGCCTTGATGATCACCGGGTAACCGACTTCGCGACCAATGCGCAGGGCGGTTTCCTCGTCCTCGGGCAGTGGGCCGTCGGAGCCTGGAACGGTAGGCACGCCGGCTGCGATCATGGCGTCCTTGGCCGACACCTTGTCGCCCATCAGGCGAATGGTCTCGGCTTTCGGGCCGATGAAGGCGAAGCCGGATTTTTCCACCTGTTCGGCGAAATCGGCGTTTTCCGCGAGGAAGCCGTAGCCAGGGTGGATGCCATCAGCGCCGGTCACTTCCGCCGCAGCGATGATGTTCGAGACCTTCAGGTACGAGTTCGTGGCCAGTGGCGGGCCGATGCAGATGCTTTCGTCCGCCAGTTTCACGTGCATCAATTCGGTATCGGCCGTCGAGTAAACAGCGACGGTCTTGATGCCCTCTTCCTTACAGGCGCGCAGGATCCGCAGCGCGATCTCGCCGCGGTTGGCGATCAGGACTTTTTGCAGTTTCTTCGCAGGTTTCAACATCGAAGGCGCTCCGCGGTTCAAACGATGGTGAACAGCGGCTGGTCGTACTCAACCGGCTGACCGTTTTCTACCAGGATGGATTCGATGACGCCGGCTTTTTCTGCCGTGATGTGGTTCATCATCTTCATCGCTTCCACGATGCAGATGGTGTCGCCCACTTTCACGGTCTTGCCCACTTCAACGAAGGCTGGCGAGGTCGGTGCCGGGGTGCGGTAGAAAGTACCGACCATTGGCGACTTGACCACGAAACCGTTCAGCACAGGCGCTGCTGGTGCGGCAGGTGCAGCGGCAGCAGCAGGCGCGGCGGCTGGAGTAGCAGCGGCTGGCGCTGGCGCTTGCATCTGTGGCGCGTAGAACTGTTGGGCCGGGGTCTTGCTGTGACGGCTGATCCGTACGGACTCTTCGCCTTCCTTGATTTCCAGCTCGTCGATACCGGATTCTTCCAGCAGTTCGATCAGTTTCTTAACTTTACGGATATCCATGAATCATCAACTCCCAAGGGTCGGTCAGGGGCGTATAGCCTGTTCTTCAATGTGTTCCAGGGCGGCCTCCAGGGCCAGTCGGTAACCGCTGGCGCCAAGGCCGCAGATCACTCCTACCGCTACGTCGGAGAAGTAAGAGTGATGGCGGAAAGCTTCGCGTTTATGCACGTTCGATAAATGCACTTCGATGAATGGGATGCTCACCGCCAGCAGCGCGTCACGTAATGCAACGCTTGTGTGCGTAAAAGCGGCGGGATTGATCAGGATAAAGTCCACGCCTTCGCTGCGCGCGGCGTGAATGCGATCAATCAATTCATACTCGGCATTGCTTTGCAGGTAGAGCAGATGGTGGCCGGCTTCACGGGCCCGTCGTTCCAGATCGAGGTTGATCTGTTCGAGGGTCACTGCACCGTACACACCCGGTTCGCGGGTGCCGAGCAGGTTCAGGTTGGGTCCGTGCAGAACCAGTAAGGTCGCCATCGGCTGTTCCTTGTTATTGGAGGTAGGTACGTCAGAACCCGGCGACTATGCCGCAAAGCCTTTGTGACTGTCCAGTTCTCTGCAATAGCCAGCACGATTAGCGAGGATTGCGCAAAGTATGTGACTGGGGCGCACGATCCGGTCATTGGTAATACGGTCTGGAAAGCAATGAAGATCGACTGTAGGAGCTGGCTTGCCTGCGATAGCGGTGTGCCAGGCGGCTAATCGGCTACTGATCCACCGCTATCGCAGGCAAGCCAGCTCCTACATTTGATCTTCATGGGGCGGGAGATGGCGTCAGACGCGAAATGCCTGCACCGCCGTATTAAGCTGCCCGCCGAGCACCAACAGATGCTCGCCCTGGCGGCGGCCCTGGCCGATCCGCAGCAGGTTGTCCTCGCCCAACTGGTGGATGCGCTCGCTGTTATCGCGGATTTCACTGACCGCGCCGCTCTGCTGGGCCGTCACCTCGGCAATCCGGGTGGCGGTGTCGGAAATGGTCTGGATCGCGCCGACGATTTCATCCAGCGCGCCGTCGGCCGCCTGGGCCTGCTGGGCGGTGGCTTCGGCGTGTTCGACCTGGGCGCGCATGCCTTCCACCGATTGCCGGGCTGCGGTCTGCAGGCCGGCAATCAGGGTCTGGATCTCGGCGGTGGCGCCTGCCGTGCGCTGGGCCAGGGAGCGTACTTCGTCGGCAACCACCGCAAACCCGCGCCCGGCCTCACCGGCGCGGGCCGCTTCGATGGCGGCGTTGAGCGCCAGCAGGTTGGTCTGGTCGGCAATCGAGCGGATCACCGTGAGCACGCTGCCAATGGTCGCGGACTCTTCGGCGAGTTTTTCGATCATCTGCGCATTGTCTTGCACTTCGCCCACCAGCGCGTGCAGGCCGGTGAGGCTCAAGCCGATCACCCGTTGGCCATGTTCCACGGCCTCGCCGGCACTGCGGCTGGCCCCGGCGGCCTGGCTGGCGTCACCGGCAACCTGCTGGATAGTGGCCTCCAACTCGCCCAATGAATCACGGATTTGCGCAGTGTCCCCGGCCTGGCGTTCGGCCCCGTCATGCAGGCCGCCGCTCAGTTCGGCCAGGGCGCGGCTGCTGCCGGCCACTTGCTCGGCATTCGTGCGAATAGTGCCCACCAGGTTCACCAGGTAAGCCCGCAGGCGATTGAGCGAGGCTTCAATATCATGCAGTTCGCGGTTGGTCGCACCCAGGGCTATCTCTTGGCTGAAGTCACCCTCGGCCCAGGTCGACAGGGCCGGTGCCAGGCTGGTCAGCACCCGCGCCAGGCGTCGTTGTAGGGTGTCGATGAGCAGGGCGATCAGCAGGATCAGGCCAATCATCACGCCTTGGATCACCCGCACTTCGCCCTGGATTCTGGCGTGCTGGGCGCGCACTTCGGGCTCCAGTGCGGCAATGGCTTGCTGCACGGTGTCGATTTTCAGATGGGTGGCGGCGGCCAGCTCAGTGCGTTTGTGGATTTGCTCGCGGGTGCGCGCCAGTTCGGCCGGGTAGCGCGTGAGCAGGCTGTTGAGCTCGCGCTTGAGGCCCACGCCGGTGTCTTCGGCGGCTGTGGTTTCGCTGCTTTCCAGGCCCATCAGCGCCGAAAAATCATCGCTGTTGGAGGCACTGCTGGCGGTCACGCCCAGCAGCGGCAGTTGCCCAAGCAGATCAGCCTGGCTGCGGATGTTGGCCAGTTCGCGCTCTACATCGTCGGCCAGTTCGCTGCGCCCGCTGCTCACCAGTTTGTCCCGTGCCAGGGACAGTCGGCCCAGATGCTGGGAGGCGGCGAGCAACGGCGGCAGATAACGGGGCGCGTCTACTGAGCTGACGCCGATGGCGTACTGGCTCAATTGCTCCAGGTTGGCCCCCAACTCCCGCTCGGCTTGCAGCAGCAGGGCTTGTGGGTCACCGGCCAGTTTGCCGGCGGCCAGTAGGTCTGTCTTGCTGAAGCCATCGAGGTCGAGCAGGCCGGGCCGCAGTTTTTGCGTCAGCTCAGGCGGCAGCTCGTCCAGGTGCAGCAGCAGGTTTTCCAGGCTCTGGCCGGCAGCGCTCAGGCGCAAGGCGTCGCCGCTGGAAAGATAATCGTCGATATTGCGCGCAGTCTGGTTCTGGAAGGCCTGGGACAGGCCCAGGTAGCGCTCCATCAACAGGTACGGGCGCTCAAGGGCCCGCTGCGACCACCAGAGCGTAGCGCCCAGGGCCAGGCAAACGGCGACCAGCAGAAGGGTGTTCAGATTCGTCAGCAGCTTCAGGCGCATGCGTGGTTTCAACCAACGGCGGAAAGATAAGTGCCTGAAGTTATTGCGTTTTCGTTACAGGGTTATGACGGACTGAGTGGAATCCGATGAAAAGGTGGCACTTTGCCTTGATGTGCCTGCGGCGTGCACCCGGTTACGCCCGGCATCCTTGGCGCGGTACAGCGCCTCGTCGGCCTGGGCGGCCATCATCAGGCTGTCGGAGCCATCGCACAGCTCGACCACGCCGGCGCTGAAGGTGCACCACAAATCCTGGGGCTGGGCCGGGTAGTGGATTTCGGCAAAGCGCCCACGGATTTCGTCGAGCACTTTGCAGGCCGCGTCCAGGTCGGTGTCGGGCATCACAATGGCGAACTCTTCGCCGCCGTAACGGCCGATGTAGTCGGTCTTGCGCAAGCGTTGCTTGAGAAACAGCGCCAGGCTCTTGATCACGCGGTCGCCCATGGGGTGGCCGTGGCTGTCGTTGACCCGCTTGAAGTGGTCAATGTCGAGCATGGCAAAGCTCAGCGGCTTGTTCTCGCGGCGCGAGCGGAAGCTGCAGTCTTCCAGCAGTTGCAGGATATGGGTGTGGTTGTACAGGCCGGTCAGGCTGTCGCGCACCATCCGCGCCTTGAGATGGCGGGCGCGGGCGGCGCGGTTGCGCACGGTGGTGATCAGGTGGCGCGGCTTGATTGGCTTGGTGAGGAAGTCGTCGCCGCCTTCGCTCATGGCATCCAGCTGTTTATCCAGGTCGTCTTCGGCCGACAGGTAGATGATCGGCACGCTGACATAACGGTCATTGTGGCGAATCACCTTGGCCAGTTCCGTACCGGTGCAGGCCGGCATGTACATGTCGAGGATGATCAGGTCGGGCTGGAAGTCTGCCAGCTCGGCCATGGCCTGGATCGGCTCGATCAGGGTCCGGGTGACGATCCCGGCGCTGTTGAGCAGGCGCTCGGTGTGCATCGCCTGGGCGCGGGAGTCGTCGATGATCAGCACTTTATAAGGTTCGTACTGGGCGACGCAGGTCAGTACCTCGATTTTTTCCAGCAGGCTCGAGGCTTCCAGGGTCCCGGTGAGGAACTCCTGGCCACCGGCGCGCACCGCCGCCAGGCGGGTGGGGGTGTCGGTTTCGTGCAGGCTGAAGAACAACAGCGGCAGTTTCTGCTCCAGGCCTTCCTGGGCTTCGGCGGCCAGTTTCAGGCCCAGGCCGGTGCCGCAGAAGTCCACGTCCATCACAATCGCCGCCGGCAGGCGTTCGGCCATGGACGAGCGGAACGCGGCCACGCTGTCCAGGGACTGCGCGCTCAAGCCAAAGAATTCCAGCTGCTTGGCCAGGCGCTCGGCACGGTCGTGATCGGCCAGCATCACGTAGATCGGCTTGCGCATCGGCGGCAGGAAGGTCTGGTCCAACTGGTCGCCCTGGCGCAGGCCGGTTCGTGACAGGCGCTGCATCAAGCGGTTGAGGTCGGTGATCAGGTGGCTGCTCAGGCGGCCGCGGTTTTCATCCACCGCTTTGAGAGACTCGATGATGTGCCGGGCCAGTTGGCCATGCTCGGGTTGTTCAAAGCGCTCGGCAAAACGCAGCAGGCGCAGATTGGCCTCGCTGAGTTCGTTCAATTCGGCGTTCGACCATTCGCTGCGCTGCAAACGCTGCCAGATCTCAAGAATTTGACGCGCCTGATGAATTACCCGCTGGGCAAAGTGGTGCTTGAGACGCTCACGGCTTGGGTCTTCTGGCTCGGTCATATCCTGACTACTAGGTAAGGGTGCATGCTGAGGTCGACTGGTGGCTCTATGCTAGCACCTCTTTTCAATCGCACGAGTGTCATACGTCAATTAACTGCAAGGTCCCGGGGATTCATTTACTGACTGCTGGGTCGCGTAGGCGCATCAGCGCCCTTCCTTTATAGTTGAGTGCCAGCTTTGCGCCACCTTGATTAAAAGCCCCGCACAGACGGGCACGATGGGGTAGGGTTGTGGTCGTAGCTATTGAACTCAAGTGACTGAAAGGATATCCGCCATGCTGGACTGGAAAAACCGTGCAGGCAGCGCCCCAGGCCCAAGCCCTGCGCCCAAGTCGGCCTCCCGCAGCTATTTTCGTAACCTGTTGATGAGCCGGGCACTGCTGACCCTGGTGGTGATTTACCTGTTGGTCACCGGTGGCCTGGGTTGGTATTGGAGCCAGGAGCCGGCCTTGTTCCCGGTCCAGCAAAACGCGCAAATTGCCGCCGAAAAAGACGGCAAGCAAATGGTCATCGGCTTTACCACCGTCGAAACCGTCAAGACCGTAGTGGGCACCCTGCTCAACAAGCCTGGCGGCTACATTTCCAACGACCGCTTCCCGCCTGGGTTGTGGATGGACAACATGCCCAGCTGGGAATATGGCGTGCTGGTGCAGGTGCGTGACCTGACCCGTGCCCTGCGCAAGGACTTCGCCCGCTCGCAATCGCAATCGGCCGAAGACGCCGACCTGGCCAAGGCCGAGCCGCGTTTCAACTTCGACAATAAAAGCTGGGTGCTGCCTTCCAGCGAATCGGAATACCAGGATGGCATCAACTCCCTGAGCCGCTACCAGGCACGCCTGTCCGACCCCAATCAAAAAGGCGCCCTGTTTTATGCGCGCGCCGACAACCTGAACAACTGGCTGGGCGATGTCGCCACCCGCTTGGGCTCGTTGTCGCAGCGCCTGTCGGCCAGTGTCGGCCGGGTCAAGCTCAACACCGCGCTGAAAACCGAAGCGCTGGCGCCGGGCGAAGTGCCGCAGGTCGATGAAGAAGTGGTGGAAACCCCATGGATGCAAATCGACAACGTGTTCTACGAAGCCCGTGGCCAGGCGTGGGCCCTGTCCCACCTGTTGCGTGCCATCGAAGTCGACTTTGCCGACGTCCTGGCCAAGAAAAACGCCACCGTCAGCGTGCGCCAGATCATTCGTGAGCTGGAAGCCTCCCAGGAAACCCTGTGGAGCCCGATGATCCTCAATGGCAGCGGCTACGGCGTATTGGCCAACCACTCGCTGGTGATGGCCAACTACATCTCCCGCGCCAATGCGGCAGTGATCGACCTGCGTCAACTGCTGAACCAGGGTTGAGTCATGGTCGATAGCGCCAAGGAGGTCGCGCACCGCGCGGCCTCGGATGCCGAACACATCGCCTGGGTCGACGAGCAGGACAACCTGCTCGGCGCCCTGGTGCGGGCCGACCTGCGCGAGCGCGGGCTGATCGGGCGCGGCACCTACATCATGCTGTTCAACTCAAAGGGTGAGCTGTGTGTGCATCGGCGCACCCTGAGCAAAGCCATCTATCCCGGTTACTGGGACGTGGCGGCGGGGGGCATGGTTGCGGCGGGCGAGACCTATGAGCAGTCGGCCGCCCGCGAGCTGGAGGAAGAGTTGGGCGTCAGCGGTGTAAAGCTGACGGCCCACGACCACTTCTTTTTCGAGGACACGGGCAACCGGCTCTGGTGCTCGGCGTTCTCGGCGGTCTGGGACGGGCCGCTGCAATTGCAGCCCGAAGAGGTGCTGGAAGCGCGCTTTATGAGCATCGAGGCGGTGCTGGCCGATATCGAGCAAAAGTCCTATTGCCCCGACTCGTTGGCCGCCTTAAAACGCTATCTGGCTGCGCGTCGCTAAAGTTGCATAAATTGGCGCCATTTGGCTCTTAGCAAGTAGGCTTTTTGCCGTTACACTGCGCGACTTTTCAAGCCGAACCGCTCCAACGTTTCCCCGGTCCCTGTAGGAGCGAGCTTGCTCGCGAAAAACCCAATGTCACCGCGTGCTGTCTGGATGCCCGCGTTATCGTTGACGATTTTCGCGAGCAAGCTCGCTCCTACAGGGGCGGGTAGGCCTGAGCGGTTCGGTAGCGCTGCCCCTGCCTGAGTGGGGCTTCGCGGTTGGTGGCCGGTTGACGGGCACTGATCAGTCTTCATCCTCCCAAGAGGATTGCCGGTGGCCAAAAAAGCCGCATCCTTCGCCGCCCTTGGTGGCCTGGTGTTTTCCACCGACGCAGGTCGGCATTGCCCGGACTGTCGCCAGCCCGTGGACGCCTGTACCTGTAAACAGACCCTGATTCCCGAAGGTGACGGAATTGCCCGCGTACGCCGCGAGAGCAAGGGCCGTGGCGGCAAGACGGTGACCACCATCACCGGCGTGCCCCTGGCAGCCGAGCCACTCAAGGAGTTGGCCACGCTGCTGAAAAAGCGCTGTGGCACCGGTGGCGCCCTGAAAGACGGGATCATCGAAATCCAGGGCGATCACGTCGAGTTGCTGTTGGCCGAGTTGATCAAGCTCGGCTACAAGGCGAAGAAATCCGGCGGCTAGCAGCCTCTGTGAAACCCGCACCGACGAGCGCGCTCGTCGTCTCCATGGTTTCACAGAGCCTGTTCCTGACCGGTGTCTAAACTCTGTCCTGCAAGTGGGGTCTACCCCTCTCACAGGCAAATCGTCATTTTCACTCTTTAGACTGCGCCAGCCTCTGACTTGGGTGGCGCTCTTCGACTTTATATAGGGGACTTCGATGTCCGTACGACGCACACGCAAAGACGATGGCAGCCAATGGACAGTTGCGGACAGCCGCAGTGTTTACGGGATTCGCCATTGGGGGGCCGGGTATTTCGCGATCAATGATGCCGGTCGCGTTGAAGTCCGTCCGAACGGCCCGAACAGCTCGCCCATCGATTTGTACGAGCAAGTGGATGAGCTGCGCAAAAGCGGCTTGTCCCTGCCTTTGCTGGTGCGCTTCCCGGATATCCTGCAAGACCGCGTGCGCCAACTGACCGGCGCCTTCGACGCGAACATCGAGCGCCTGGAATACCAGAGCAAATACACCGCGCTCTACCCGATCAAGGTCAACCAGCAGGAAGCGGTGATCGAGAACATCATCGCCACCCAGGACGTGTCCATCGGCCTGGAAGCCGGCTCCAAGCCTGAACTCTTGGCCGTACTGGCCTTGGCACCGAAAGGCGGCACCATCGTCTGCAACGGTTACAAGGACCGTGAGTTCATCCGCCTCGCGCTGATGGGCCAGAAGCTGGGCCACAACGTGTTTATCGTGATCGAGAAAGAGTCCGAAGTAGGCCTGGTGATCGAAGAAGCCGCCAACCTCAAGGTCAAGCCACAGGTCGGCCTGCGGGTGCGCCTGTCGTCCCTGGCGTCGAGCAAGTGGGCCGACACCGGTGGCGAGAAGTCCAAGTTCGGCCTGTCGGCGGCGCAGTTGCTGTCGGTGGTCGAGCGCTTCCGCGCCGCGGGCCTGGACCAGGGCATCCGCCTGCTGCACTTTCACATGGGCTCGCAGATCGCCAACCTAGCGGACTACCAGCACGGGTTCAAGGAAGCCATCCGCTACTACGGCGAACTGCGCAACCTCGGCCTGCCGGTGGACCACATCGACGTCGGCGGCGGCCTGGGCGTGGACTACGACGGTACCCACTCGCGCAACGCCAGCTCGATCAACTACGACATGGACGACTACGCCGGCGTGGTGGTGGGCATGCTCAAGGAATTCTGCGACGCGCAGAACCTGCCGCACCCCAACATCTTCTCCGAGAGCGGCCGCTCCCTGACCGCCCACCACGCCATGCTGGTGGTGCAGGTGACCGACGTCGAGAAACACAACGACGACGTACCGGTGATCGAGAACAAGGAGAGCCTGCCGGAAACCGTGCAATGGCTGGTTGACCTGCTGGGCCCGACCGACATTGAAATGGTCACCGAAACCTACTGGCGCGCCACCCACTACATGAGTGACGTGGCCGCCCAGTACGCCGACGGCAAGCTGACCCTCGCGGAAAAAGCCCTGGCCGAACAGTGCTACTTCGCCGTGTGCCGCCGCCTGCACAACTCGCTCAAGGCCCGCCAGCGCTCGCACCGCCAGGTGTTGGACGAACTCAACGACAAGCTGGCCGACAAGTACATCTGCAACTTCTCGGTATTCCAGAGCCTGCCGGACACCTGGGCCATCGGCCAGGTCTTGCCGATCCTGCCGCTGCACCGCCTCGACGAAGAGCCGCTGCGCCGCGCGGTACTGCAGGACCTGACCTGTGACTCCGACGGCAAGATCAAGCAATACGTCGACGAGCAAAGCATCGAGACCAGCCTGCCGGTGCACGGTTTGAACGAAGGCGAGGACTACCTGCTGGGGATCTTCCTGGTGGGCGCCTACCAGGAAATCCTCGGGGACATGCACAACCTGTTCGGTGACACCGATTCGGTGAACATCTACCAGCGCGAGGACGGCTCGGTGTACAGCGCCGGGATCGAGACCCACGACACCATCGAAGACATGCTGCGCTACGTGCACCTGTCGCCGGAGGAGTTGATGACCCACTACCGTGACAAGTGCGCCAGCGCGAAGATCACGGCGGCAGAACGCACCCAGTTCCTGGATGCGCTACGCCTGGGCCTGACCCGTTCGTCCTACCTGTCTTCCTAAGACCGGCAGGCACAGCGCCAAACTGTGGGAGCGGGCTTGCTCGCGAAAGCAGTAGATCAGTCAATACAGGTGCTGACTGATCTGCCGTCATCGCGGGCAAGCCCGCTCCCACATTAGTGTGCGCCCAGCCACAGCTCCTGCCGATTCAGCCGCCAGGCAATCGTCCTGATACCGCAGCGTGTAGCTGATGCTGCGGCCCTTTTTTGCCTACTGAACGATCAGGCAAAACTGCTGTTTGCACGGGCCGGTTTTCCCGGTCAGCGTCACAAACTGTAGTTTTTCAGCACCCTCGACAGGCGTGATGGTCAGCGGGTATTGGTTTATGTCTCGTTCGAGAGTGCTTTTGGACGGCAGGGCTTCTTTCAGCCCCTTTTGCACCACAAAAACACTGACGTTACTGTTGTTCCTGACCTCTACGGTTTGCAAGGGCGGGACGGCGGGTGGGAGAGCCGGCGCCTGTGCCGCTGGAATGGCCACCTGTCCATCAGGCAGCGGCTGCTCAAGTGGCGAGTTTGTATCCGCGTAGGTAGTTTGTATGGCACCGACGAGCAGCAGGGCGACGATAAACCGCGGTTCTCTGATTTTCATGTGCTATCTCCCTAGGGCGTTGAAAATCGATTTAACTCCCGGCTGGAAGGTCTGTCACCTGTGATAACTAACAGGTCCTGCGGCTGCGAAGCGTCAATGTTCTGTGTCGTTCAGCCAGCGATCCTGCTTGTTCAGGTGCCAGGCAATCGCCCACAACGTCAAACTGCGCACTGCCATAAACAGCAGGAACGTTATCCACAGCCCGTGGTTACCCAGCCCCTGCAACGCCCAGGCAAGCGGCAGCATAATCAGCACCGTCAGCAGCATGCCATTGCGCATCTCCCGCGCGCGGGTCGCGCCGATAAACAAACCGTCCAACAGATAACTCCACACCGCAATCAACGGCAGTACCGCAAGGTACGGCAGGTAGATATCGGCGGTTTCGCGCACGCTGGGGATATCGGTCTGCATGGCGATAAACAAGTGGCCGGCGAAGGTAAACAACAGCACAAACCCGAGGCTGGCGATCAGTGACCAGCCGCAGGCAACGACCAGCGAGCGGCGCAGGGCCTGGCGGTCATGGGCGCCGATGGCGTGGCCGCACAACGCTTCCACCGCGTGGGCCAGACCGTCCAGGGCATGGGCGGTCAGCAACAGCCCGTTGAGCAGCAGGGCATTGGCCGCGACGGTGGCGTCGCCCAGCCGGGCGCCTTGCACCGTGATCATGAAAAACACCGATTGCAGCGCCAGGCTGCGGATAAAGATGTCGCGGTTGACCGCCAGCAGCGCGCGCCAGCTTTGCCAGACCTTGAGCGCCGCCCAGGCGATGTGCCCGGGGTAGGCGCGCAGGGCTTTTTGCGTGAGGGCCAGGCCGAGCAGGGCGCCGGTCCATTCGGCAATCACCGAGGCCCGCGCCGAGCCGACCACGCCCCAGTCCAGGCCTAAAACGAACCACAGGTTCAGGGCGATATTCACAAGGTTAGTGGTCAACAGAATCGCCAGCGGGGCCCGGGCGTTCTGCGTGCCCAGGAACCAACCCACCAGGGCGTAGGTAGCCAGGGCGGCAGGGAGGCCGAACAGGCGGGTGTGGAAGAATTCGCGGGTCAGTTGATTCAACTCGGCCGAGGGCTGCATCCACTCCAGTGCCAGGTGGCTGAGGGGAATGCCCACCGTGCCCAGCACCATCGCCAACCCCAGCGCCAGCAGCAAACCTTGCAGCAGGATTTGCCGCAGCGCCGCGCCATCATTGCGCCCGGCGGCCTGGGCGGCAAACCCGGTGGTGCCCATGCGCAGAAAACCCATGGCCCAGGCCAGGAAGGTATACAGGCTGGCCCCAACGGCCACGGCACCCAGTTGATGGGCGTGGGGCAGGTGGCCGATGACCATGCTGTCCACCAGCGCCACCAACGGTACCGAAATATTCGACAGAATCATCGGCGCGGCCAGGGCCCAGACACGGCGGTGAGTGGGGCGGTGGCGCCAGTCGGTGAGTAAGGTGGGCATGGGGGCTCCTTGGGGGAGCGGCATTGTAACTGGCCCTCAACAGCGGTGCAGATCCAAATGTGGGAGCGGGCTTGCTCGCGAATGCGGTGGGTCAGTTGGCATCTCTATTGACTGACCCACCGCATTCGCGAGCAAGCCCGCTCCCACCTTTTTGATCGTGTTTATGCCGGGGGATGCAGGCACTCGATGGAGCGGTCGACCGTGGTCTTGGCGATCTCCAGCAAATGCCACACCGCGAGCACCTTGGCCCGTTCGGCGCCGGGCAAGTGTTCACCACAGTCGAGCGCGGTGGCCGAGGCGCTGTTCAGCAGGCTGGCGGTGTAGAGCAGGGAGTCTTCGAAACTCAGTTCTTCACTGATGGAGTGGAAGCCCTGGGTCGGTAGGTAGTGGCTGAGGGCGCGACTGAAGGCGGCGCGGTCGTTGAGCAGGTCGCAGGGTGGGTCGGGGACAATCTTATGTATGGTGTAACTCCATATGGTTTGGAGCTGACATCCGTCGCGACTAAACGAAGGGTGGCGGCTGTACGCAGGTTAGTCGACCGGCCATATGGCAAACCGGCGCACCCGAAGGTGCCCTACGCACAGCCACCATGAAGCTTCATGAGACCATGCGCCATATAGGATCCGGGCGACTAAACCCGATCACTGATAAGCAGTGACGGACCGCAGACTAGTCACCGATTCCAACAGGCACAAGGCGCCAAGGATTGTCTAGGAAACGTCCTGCAATTTAAAGCGATACGCCTTGCTGGCCCTTTACAAACCGTGACCAAATGCCAGCCCGGCGACCCCACAAGCCAGCTTTCACAGGAGGTCTTCAGTGTTTGTGGTGGCGATGTCGGCATGATGAAGGGTCATGGCTGTGCTGATGAGCTTTCGCTTCCGGCCGGCACGCGAGGCTGAGTTAAATACCCGCCTTCTCCTCTGAACAGCCAAAACCCCATGGATAACTCCGATATCGCGATCACCCTGGTCCTGATCTCCGCCTTCATGCACGCCACCTGGAACGCTGTTGTCCGGGCCGGCAGCAGCCGTTTCATGACCCTGGCCCTGGTCGATGGCACAGCATTGCTGACCTGCCTGGCGGCGCTGCCGCTGGTCAATGTGCCAAGCCTGCAAGTCTGGGGTTATGTACTGCTTTCGGTGATATTGAATACGGTCTATCGCCTGTTTCTGATCAAGGCCTATGAGACGGGCGACTTCGGCCAGGTTTACCCGGTGATGCGCGGTGTGCCGCCGGTGCTGGTGGCGTTGTTTTCCTACTTTCTGCTGCATGAGCAACTGTCGTTCCATGCGATGGCCGGGGTGTTGTTGATTTGCCTGGGGATCATCAGCCTGACATTTGTACGCAGGATGACCGCGCACATGCTCAAGCCGATCCTGATGGCGGTGGGCGCTGGAGTGTTTATTGCGTCCTACACAGTGGTGGACGCCAAGGGCGTGAGAGCCAGTGAAACGGTGCTGCAATACATTATTTACCTGACGGTGTTCCAGAGCATTCCTATCCCGCTGCTGGCGTTTTTCAAGGAGCGTGCGGCACTTGTCCAGGCCATTGGCAGTCATTGGCGAGTGGGGGCCTTGGGGGGTATTTTTTACCTGGCATCCTACGGCCTGGTGTTGTTCGCGCTGTCGCTGGATGCGGTGGCCAAGGTCTCAGCGCTGCGGGAAACCAGTGTTATTATCGGCGCCATTATTGCCGCGCTGTTCTTCCATGAACGGTTCGGCTGGCGACGGATGCTTTCGGCGTTCGTCATTGTTTGCGGGATCATCCTGATCAAAGTGAGCACCTGATGGCTCAGCGCCCTCCACCCACCCCGATGCTTCAGGCTTTTGTCAGCGCCGCGCAAACGGGCAGTTTCGCGCGTGCGGCGTCTGAGCTTAACCTCACCGCCAGTGCCATCAGCCATCAAGTTGCAGGCCTGGAAGCGTGGTGGGGCGTGCAGTTGTTTGAGCGGCACTCGCGCGGCGTCAAGCTGACGTCGGCAGGGCAGGCCTTGTTGCCGGTCACTGATGGGTTTTTCAAAGGGCTGGAGGCGGCGTTGCAGGCTCTTAATCCGCGCACAGCCCAGCCGTTGTACCTCTTGTGCACCTCTTCGCTCTGTTCGACCTGGCTGATTCCCAGAATGCATGGCTCGCATACTGACGCCTCGTTCAATCTTGACGTGGTGCTGAGCAGCGCAGATATGAACCCTGCCAGCCTGGGGGCTCATCAATTTGATGTCGCGGTAGTCATAGGGGGCGGGGACTATCCGGAGCATCATGTCGAGTTGCTGATGCGCGATGCGGTGTTTCCCGTATGCTCGCCGGCGTTTTATCGCGAGCATGGCGATATTGCGCCGACGGATATCGCCCGGTACCCATTGATTCACCGGGCGGATGATCAGATCTGTCCGGGGTGGGAGAGTTGGTTTGCGTTCCAGGGGGCGGCGGCGCCCCCGTATCACCCTGGGCCTCGGTTTCCGGATTCGAGCCTGGCTATAAGCCTTGCGGTCAAGGGGGGTGGGATCGCTCTGGGCCGGACGGCGTTGGTATACGACCAATTGGAAGAGGGGGTGTTGGTTGCCTTGAACAGCCCCGTGATGATGTCGCCGGCGGCGTATTACATTATTTGCCGCAATGGTCGACAGTCCGAGCCGGACATCGCCCGGTTGATTGATTGGCTCAAGGCCAGCGCGGGTGAGTTTCTGCGGGAGGTTCGGACCCGCCACCCGCAAATAGCGGGTGCTGGAGCACTTTAGCGGTAGGGTTTGGCCTGACTTGGCCTGCACGCAGAACCAAACCGCCCTCCGTCGGTCAATGTGATCACTGCCACAACCGCTTCACTGGCACTGATATATAGTTCACCCCTCAGACACCCCGACAACGAGTGCCCCATGCTTAACAAAGGATTGTTCCTGGCCTGTGCGCTGGCCCTGCTGAGCGCCTGCGATTCTTCCGACAAACCCGCAGCCCCCGCGGCCTCTGCGCCAGCGGTGACGGCCCCAGCCAAGGCCGCGGTGGATGTGGCGACGCTCAAGCAGCGTTATGCCGGCCGAGAGTTAAGCGTGGTGGACGTTTCTGAGGTGCAACTGGATGGCGCCAGCACCTTGTCGGTGAGTTTTTCGATCCCGCTGGACCCGGACCAGAAGTTCGCCGACAAGCTGCACCTGGTGGACAGCAAATCCGGCAAGGTCGACGGTGCCTGGGAGCTTTCCGACAACCTGATGGAACTGCGCTTGCGCCACCTGGAGCCCCAGCGCAAGTTGGTGCTGACCGTGGACGCCGGCCTGCGCGGGGTCAATGACGCCAAGCTCGCCGCCGAGTACGTCAGCCGCCTGGAAACCCGCGACCTGCAAGCCACCGTCGGCTTCGCCAGCCGTGGCACCCTGTTGCCCACCCGCCTGGCCGAAGGTTTGCCTGTGATCGCGCTGAATGTCGACAAGATCGACGTCGAATTCTTCCGTATCAAGCCCGAATCGCTGCCGGCGTTTCTCGCCCAGTGGGGTCGCAATACCAGCCTGCAAAGCTATGAATCGCGCGAACTGCTGCCCATGGCCGACTTGGTGTACGGCGGCCGCTTCGACCTCAATCCTGCGCGCAACACCCGCGAAACCCTGCTGCTGCCCATCGCCGGCCTCAAGCAACTGCAACAGCCGGGCGTGTACCTGGCGGTGATGCGCGCTTCGGGCACCTACAACTATTCGCAGCCGGCCACGCTGTTCACCCTCAGTGATATCGGCCTGTCGGTGCACCGTTACGCCAACCGCCTGGATGTGTTTACCCAGGCGCTGGAAGGCGGCAAGGCGCTGGACGGTGTCGAGCTGGAAATCCTCGATGCCGAAGGCCGCGTGCTGGGCCAGGGCAAGACCGAGAAGGGCGGCCACGCCGAACTGCCGCTGCCGAAAAAGGCCCAGGTATTGCTGGCCAAACAGGGCGAGCAAACCAGCCTGTTGCGCCTCGACAGCGCGGCGCTGGACCTGGCCGAGTTCGATATCGGCGGCCAGCCTGCGCACCCGCTGCAATTCTTCGTGTTCGGCCCGCGCGACCTGTACCGCCCTGGCGAAACCGTGCTGCTCAACGCCCTGCTGCGCGACAAGGACGGCAATGCCGTCAAGCCGCAGCCCGTGAGTGTCGAAGTGCGCCGCCCGGATGAACAGGTCAGCCGCAAATTCGTATGGGACGCCGATGCCTCTGGCCTCTATCAATACCAGTTGCAGTTGGCCGGCGAAGCGCCGACCGGGCGCTGGCAACTGGTGTTCGACCTGGGTGACGGCAAGCCGCAGCTGTATGAATTCCTCGTCGAGGACTTCCTGCCCGAGCGCCTGGCCCTGGAACTCAAGGGCAGCGACACGCCGTTGAGCCCGGCGGACAACGCCGTTATCCAGGTCAATGGCCGCTACCTCTACGGCGCCCCGGCGGCGGGCAATCGCCTGAGCGGGCAAGTGTATGTGCGCCCGCTGCGCGAGGCGGTCAAAGCCCTGCCGGGCTACGAGTTTGGCTCGGTAACGGAAGAAGAGCTGAGCCAGGATTTTGAACTGGACGAAAGCGTGCTCGACGCCCAGGGCCAGGAAAAACTGACCCTGGAAAGCAAATGGAGCGGGGCCAAGTCGCCGCTGCAACTGATCGTGCAGGCCAGCCTGCAAGAATCGGGCGGGCGCCCGATCACCCGGCGCCTGGTGCAGCCGGTATGGCCGGCCGAGCAATTGCCGGGCCTGCGCGGCTTGTTCGATGGCAAGGAAACCGATGGCGATGGCCCGGCGGAATTCGAAGTGCTGCTGGCCAACCAGGACGGCCAGAAACTTGCCGTCGACAACCTCAAGGTCCGCCTGATCCGCGAGCGCCGCGACTACTACTGGAACTACTCGGACAACGACGGCTGGAGCTATCACTACAACGAGAAATTCCTCAACCTCGATGAGCAGACCGTCAACATCAAGGCCGGCGATACCGCCAAGGTCAGCTTCCAGGTGGAGTGGGGCCCGTACCGCGTCGAGGTCGAGGACCCGCAGACCGGGCTGATCAGCAGCAAGCGTTTCTGGGCCGGCTACCAGGCCCAGGACAACACCGAAGGCGGCGCCGTGCGCCCGGACCAGGTCAAGCTGGCGCTGGACAAACCGGCGTATGGCGATGGCGATGGCGATACGGCCAACGTCACCGTCACCCCGCCGGCAGCCGGCAAGGGCTACCTGTTGGTGGAGTCCAGCGAAGGCCCGTTGTGGTGGCAGGAAATCGAGGTGCCGGCCGAAGGCAAGAGCTTTGCGGTGAAGCTCGACCCGAAATGGTCGCGCCATGATTTGTATGTGAGTGCGCTGGTGATCCGTCCCGGCGAGCGCAAGGCCAACATCACCCCTAAACGCGCCGTGGGCTTGCTGCACCTGCCGTTGGACCGTACCCAGCGCAAACTGGGCTTGACCCTGACCGCACCGGAAAAAATGCGCCCCAAACAGCCACTGACGGTCAAGGTCGCGGCAAAAAATGCCGATGGCAGCGTGCCGAAACAGGTGCATGTGCTGGTGGCGGCGGTGGACGTGGGCATCCTCAATATCACCGAATACCCGACCCCGGATCCGTACTCCAGCCTGTTCGGCCGCAAGGCGTATGGCGTGGACCAGTTCGATATCTATGGGCAGTTGATCGAAGCCGGCCAGGGCCGCCTGGCCAGCCTGGCCTTTGGCGGTGACGCGGCGCTGGCCAAGGGCGGCAAGCGCCCGGACACCAGCGTCACCATCGTCGCCCTGCAAAGCGCGCCGGTGACCTTGAACGAGAAAGGCGAGGGCGAAGTCAGCGTCAATATCCCCGACTTCAACGGCGAGCTGCGCCTGATGGCTCAGGCCTGGAGCGATGACCGCTACGGCATGGCCGAAGCCAAGACCGTCATTGCCGCGCCGTTGATTGCCGAGCTGTCGGCCCCGCGCTTCCTCGCGGGCGGCGACCAGACGCGCCTGGCGCTGGACCTGTCCAACCTGTCGGGCAAGGCACAGAAGCTCGATGTGCAACTGACCGCCGAAGGGCAACTGACCCTGCTGGGCGAACCATCGCAAAGCGTGCAACTGACCCAGGGCCAGCGCACCACCTTGCAGATTCCGGTGCGCGCGCTGGGCGGTTTTGGCCAGGGCAAGATCAAGGTCACGGTCAATGGCCTGGACCTGCCGGGCGAGAACCTGCCGGCGTTTACCCGCGAATGGACATTGGGTGTGCGCCCGGCTTATCCGGCGCTGCTCAAGCAATACCGCGCGGTGCTCAAGGACGACGCCTGGAGCCTGCCGGACAGCGAACTGGCCCTGTTTGAGCCGGCCGGGCGTGAGGCGCTGTTGAGCCTGTCGAGCCGCCCGCCGTTGAACCTGGGCGAGCAGATTCGTGCGCTCAAGGCCTACCCGTATGGTTGCCTGGAGCAAACCGCCAGCGGCCTGTACCCGTCGTTGTATGCCGATGCCGCCGTGCTGACGCGCCTGGGGTTGACCGGCGAGCCGGATGCCGAGCGCAAGCGCAAGATCGAACTGGGCATAGAGCGCCTGCTGGGCATGCAGCGCTACAACGGCAGCTTTGGTTTGTGGGGCGCCGATGGCGAGGAAGAATACTGGCTGACGGCGTACGTCACCGACTTCCTGCTGCGCGCCCGCGACCAGGGTTTTGCCGTACCGCCCGAGGCGCTGAAAAAGGCCAGCGAACGCCTGCTGCGCTATGTGCAGGAACGCAATCTGATTGAAGTCGACTACAGCGACAACGCCGACCACACGCGTTTTGCCGTACAAGCCTATGCCGGGCTGGTGCTGGCGCGTAGTCAGCAGGCGCCGCTGGGGGCATTGCGCAGCTTGTTCGAACGTCGCAGCGATGCTCGCTCCGGCCTGCCTTTGGTGCAGTTGGCGATTGCCCTGCAGAAGATGGGTGACCAACCGCGTGCCGACCAGGCCTTGCTGGCCGGTTTGGCGGTCAAGCGCAAAGCCAATGAATGGCTGGCCGACTACGGCAGCCCGCTGCGTGATCAGGCGATGATCCTGGCCCTGCTGGAAGAAAACGACCTGGCCAAGGGCAAGCGTGAAGAGCGCCTGTTCGAGCTGTCGGACCAGATGGCGGCCAGCCCGTGGCTGTCGACCCAGGAGCGCAACTCGCTGTTCCTGGCCGGGCGTGGCTTGCTGGGCAAGCCGGAAACCAACTGGACGGCGCAGTTGAGCAGCGGCGGCGAAACCCGCGAGCTGAACAACAGCCAGTCCGGCCTGAAGCTGGAAGGGCCGTTGCTGGCCTCACCACTGACCCTGCACAACCCGGGCAGCGAGCCGATTTACCAGCAACTGAGCATCTCCGGTTATCCACAGCACGCGCCGGCAGCGGGTGGCGAAAACCTGAGTATTCGCCGCGAGTACCTGGGGATGAATGGCCAGCCGCTGAACCTGCAAAACCTGCGCAGCGGCGACCTGGTGTTGGTGCACATTGCGGTCAGCGCCAACAAACAGCGGGTGCCGGATGCACTGGTGGTTGACCTGTTGCCGGCTGGCCTGGAGCTGGAGAACCAGAACCTGGGGCAAAGCGCCGCCAGCCTGGAAAACGCCAGCAGCCAGGTCAAGGAATGGCGCGAGTCGATGCAGAATGCGTCGATCAAGCATCAGGAATATCGCGATGATCGCTACGTGGCCGCGCTGAACCTGGACGGCTATGGCACCACGCACCTGCTGTACCTGGCCCGTGCGGTCACGCCTGGGACTTATCGCGTACCGCCGCCGCAAGTGGAGTCGATGTACCGGCCGAACTGGCAGGCAGTGGGGGAAACCCCGG
This sequence comes from Pseudomonas sp. WS 5059, assembly GCF_012985525.1. Lineage (NCBI taxonomy): Bacteria > Pseudomonadati > Pseudomonadota > Gammaproteobacteria > Pseudomonadales > Pseudomonadaceae > Pseudomonas > Pseudomonas sp. WS 5059. The sequence continues at coordinate 570,421 of NZ_JAAQWO010000004.1, forward strand.
CCGATATGGTGATCAAGGGCCGTTAAGCCCAACCCCTATAGGAACTGGCGGTAGCTTTATGTGGGAGCGGGCTTGCCCGCGATAGCGATCTTTCAGCCCATACATTCGGTGGCTGATACGCCGTTATCGCGAGCAAGTCGCACCGCTGCTCCCACACAAGCCCGCTCCCACAGGGTCTGTATTTAATGCACAACCCAACTGAGCAGCCACAACCCCAGCATCAACCAGATAATCCCCATGATGATCGAGGCCCGCATAAATGCCCGGACTGCCGAGTACAGCAGCATCAGGCCGATGATCAGGGTGATGATGCTGATGATCGAGGTGTCCATGCCCAGGGTGCGCGACAGGCCATCGATAAAGTTGCCACCGGCATTGGTCAGGGCGCCGAACAAGCCGCTGAGCCCGTCGACGATAAAGCGGATGACCGAACCGAGCGCCTGGCCCAGCCATTCGAAAAAGCTTTCTACCTGCATATGAGTTTCCTGATGAAAGGGTGGGCGTATCTGCCGGACCTGAGCCTTTGGTCGCCAATCCCTTGGGCGAGTTCCCTAGAAGCATAGAGGTTTGCCCGTTTGAATTTGCGAATAGTTGCACGCGCTACCCTGGGTAGCCTGCTGGTGGTGATAGCCCTGCTGTGGCTGGCCGACCGCCTCTGGCCCCTGCCGCTGCCCAAGGATGACCTGGCCCGCGTGGTACTGGCGGAGGACGGCACCCCCTTGTGGCGGTTTGCCGATGCCAACGGCGTGTGGCGTTACCCGGTGGCCACCGATGAGGTCTCGCCGTATTACCTCGATGCGCTGCTGACCTACGAAGACCGTTGGTTCTACCAGCACCCCGGCGTCAACCCGCTGGCCCTGGTGCGGGCGACCTGGCAGAACCTCAGCGGTGCACGGGTGGTATCTGGCGGCAGCACCTTGTCGATGCAGGTGGCGCGCCTGCTTGATCCCCATTCGCGCACCCTGCCGGGCAAGTTGCGCCAGCTGTGGCGTACGGCGCAGTTGGAGTGGCATCTGTCCAAGGACCAGATCCTCAACCTGTACCTCAATCGCGCGCCATTTGGCGGCACCTTGCAGGGCGTGGCGGCAGCCAGTTGGGCGTATCTGGGCAAGTCGCCGCAACAGCTGACCCACGCTGAAGCGGCGCTGCTTGCGGTTTTGCCCCAGGCACCGAGCCGTCTGCGCCCGGACCGCCACCCGCAGCGCGCCCAGGAGGCCCGGGACAAAGTGCTGCGGCGCCTGGCCGAGTTTCAGGTATGGCCGCAACCTGCGGTCGACGAGGCCCTGGAAGAACCCCTGTTGCTGGCGCCGCGCCTGGAACCCAGCCTGGCGCCGCTGCTGGCGCGCCGCTTGAACCGTCCCGACAGCCCGCCGCTGATTCGCACCACTCTCGACGCGACCCTGCAACGGCGTCTCGAAGACCTGCTGCTGGGTTGGCGCGCGCGGCTGCCGGAGCACACCTCGGCCGCGATCCTGGTGGTCGAAGAAGAAAGCATGGCGGTGCGCGCCTACCTGGGCTCGGTGGATATCAACGATGCGCGGCGTTTTGGCCATGTGGATATGATCAGCGCCCTGCGCTCGCCGGGCTCGACCCTCAAGCCCTTCCTGTATGGCATGGCTTTGGACGCGGGGCTGATTCACTCCGAATCGCTGTTGCAGGATGTGCCACGGCGCTACGGTGACTACCGGCCGGGCAACTTCTCCATGGGCTTTACCGGCGCGGTACCGGCCAGCACGGCGCTGTCCAGTTCGCTGAACCTGCCGGCGGTGCAACTATTGGAAGCCTATGGGCCCAAGCGCTTTGCCGGCGAAATGCGCATCGGCGGCATGCCCCTGGCGCTGCCGGCGCTGGCCGAGCCGAACCTGGCATTGATCCTGGGCGGCGCCGGCAGCCGCCTGGAGGACCTGGTCGGCGGCTACAGCGCGTTGGCCCGCGACGGCAAGAGCGCGGCCATCCGTTTGCAGCCTGATGATGTGCTCAAGGAGCGCCCGTTGTTGTCGCCGGGTGCGGCGTGGATCGTGCGGCGCATCCTCAGTGGCCAGGCGCGGCCGGACCGTGATCCCCGGGCCGAGTTGGTACAGCGCCCGGTGTTGGCCTGGAAGACCGGCACCAGCTACGGTTTTCGCGATGCCTGGGCCATTGGCGTCGGGCCGCGCTACTTGATTGGTGTGTGGATCGGCCGCCCGGACGGCACCCCGGTGCCCGGCCAGTTCGGCCTGGCCTCGGCGGCGCCGTTGATGCTGCAAGTGCACGATGTGTTGACCAACCGCGACAGCCAGCGCGGCATTACTGCGCCCGTTAAGGCGGTGCCGATGAATGTCGGCGTGGCGGCGATCTGTTGGCCCCTGGGCCAGCCCATGAGCCGCAGCGATCCCAATTGCCGGCGCCAGCGGTTTGCCTGGACGCTGGACAACACCACGCCGCCGACCTTGCAGGCCCTGGACCAACCTTTGGGTGTCGGCTTGATGGAGACCGTGTGGGTCAATGCCAAGGGCCTGCGCGTTGCGGCCAGTTGCCCGGGCGCGGTCTCGCGGGACATAGCCCTGTGGCCCGCCCCGCTGGAGCCATGGTTGCCGCGGATCGAGCGGCGTGACGCGCGCATTCCCGCGCCAGACCCGGATTGCCCGCCCCCGGCCCTGGCGGCGGCGTCGCCGTTGTCGGTGGTGGGTGTACGTGAGGGGGACCAGTTGCGGTTACCGGCGGGTAGCCAGCAGCAGTTGCGCTTGAAGCTATCGGCGTTGGGCGGCAGTGGGCGGCGCTGGTGGTTCCTCAATGGTGCACCGCTGGGGGACAGCGCCAGTCAGGACAGTATCAATGCCAGCCTGGAGCAGTTGGGGCGCTATCAACTGAGTGTGCTCGATGAGGCGGGGCAGACGGCCAGGGTTGAGTTCAGCGTGGTGGATTAGGTCGCCATCGCAGGCAAGCCAGCTCCCCCATGTTGATTTGTAAACACCGCCAAATATGGGAGCGGGCTTGCCTGCGATAGCGCCCTGACAAGCGCCGCAAATTTATTTGCCATCCCCGCCTTTGAGCCCGAAGCTATACCCCTTCAGGAGCGCCCCATGAATCTCGAACACCTTACCGAACGCATGCATCGCATCCGCGATAACAACGACTGGAAACAATTCCACAGCCCGAAAAACCTGGCCATGGCCGCCAGCGTCGAGATGGCCGAGCTGGTGGAAATCTTCCAGTGGCTGAGCGAAGACCAGTCCCGCCAGTTGCCCGCCGACAAACTTGCCCACGCCGGGCAGGAAGTGGGGGACATCGTGCTCTATCTGCTGCTGTTGTGCGGCGAACTGGGCCTGGACATGAACCAGGTGGTCAGCGCCAAGCTGGCCGACAACGAACGGCGGTTTACCCATGAGTGATCGCCATTTCGACCAGTTGGCCACGCGCTTTGCCGAGAAGATCTACGGCGGTGCCAAGGGTGCGATTCGCCTGGCGGTGTTGCAGGCCGACTTGGCCGAGGCCCTGCCGGACCGGCCTCTGCGCGTGCTGGATATCGGCGCAGGCCTGGGCCATATGTCGTTGTGGCTGGCCGAACGCGGGCATCAGGTGACCTTGGCCGAGCCTGCCGAACCGATGCTCGAAGGTGCCCGCCAGCGGTTCGCCGAGGCGGGGCAGAGCGCAACGTTCATCCAGGCGCCGTGGCAGGACCTGCTGGGTCAACTGACCGAGCCCTACGACCTGGTGCTGTGCCACGCCGTGCTGGAATGGCTGGCCGAACCCCATGGGATCCTGCCGGTGCTGCACCAGTTGACGGCGCCGGGCGGCTGGTTGTCCCTGGCCTTCTATAACCGTGATGCGCTGATTTACCGCAACTTGCTCAAGGGGCACTTTCGCAAGATGCGCAAAAATGACATGGCTGGCGAAAAACAGAGCCTGACCCCGCAACAGCCCCTGGACCCGCGTGAACTGGCGGCGCAACTTGAAGGCCTGTGGCAGGTCGAAAGCCAGAGCGGGGTGCGGGTCTTCCACGACTATATGCCGGTGGAGTTCCAGGCCCGCGCCGACTTGCAGGACTTGTTGGAGATGGAGCTCGCTCACCGTCGTCACCCAAGCTTTGCCGGACTTGGGCGTTATTTGCACTGGATCTGCCGTCCGGTTTAAGCGGCCCAGTCTGCGGAGATCGAAATGAAGCGCTGTGCATTGATCCTGCTGTGCCTGGGGCTGGGTGCCTGCTCCAGCAACAATCCGTATGTCGCGGCCTCCAAGCCCATGCCACCGGCGCCTGCCCAGGCGGCCAACACCTTTGATGCCAGCGCCTACCCGGCGCCGGTGCGTGACTACGGCGCCTATCGCAACTGGGCCTGGCGCAACGGCCAATTGCCGGCGGGCTCGGCCTGGGCAGATCCTGCACAGATCGCCGAAGCCGTCAGCGGCGCCCTCGACCAGCGCGGCCTGCGCCCGGTACATGACCAGCGCGCGCCGGACTTGCTGGTCAGCGCCGATGTGCATCTGGAAAAACGCCTGCGCCAGGTGCAGGACGATTATGGCTACGGCTACGGTGGCTACAACCGCTATGGCAACGGCTATGGCATGTACAACTCGGTGCCGATCGTGCGCACCTATGAAGTGCAAGTGGTGGTGGTGCGCGTCAACCTGTTCGACGCCCGCACGGGCCAGCCGGTATGGAGCGCCAGCGCCGAAACGGGCAGCCAGGGCAGCCTGAGTGAACGCGGCGATGCGTTGCGCCAGGCTGTGCAGAAGGCCATGACGGCGTATCCTCCGAGTTAACAGCTATTCTCATCTCAGGTTCGGTTTGCCCTTTGGAGAACTACCATGTTGCGTCGTATCGCTTTGCTCGCTTTTGCCGTGCTTTTGGGCGGATGCCAGACCAGCCAGGTCAACCACGATTTTGACGCCAGTCGCGACTTTGCCGCCTACCGCAGTTGGGCCTGGAAAGACCCAGCGTTGCAGTACCGCCCCGATGATCCACGGATCAAGAGCGACCTCACCGAACAGCGCATCCGCCAGGCGGTGGCCGACCAACTCGACCAGCGCGGCTTGCGCCCGGCGGCCCCGGGGGCCAAGGCTGATGTGAACGTGCAGGCCTACCTGATCGTCGAGGATCGCCAGCAGCAAGTCACCACCAACTACGGTGGCGCCTGGGGCGGCCCGTGGAATGGCTATTGGGGTGCGCCGATGTACAACGAAACCCGCAACGTCACCTACAAGGTCGCCACCCTCCAGATCGACCTGCTCGACGGCAAGGACGGCAAGTTGGTATGGCGCGGCAGTGACGAACAGATGATGAGCAGCTCGCCCAACCCCCAGGACCGCAATGCGGCGATCCGGGCGACGGTGACCAAAGTGCTGTCCAACTACCCGCCTCGCTAAGTCGTACTCGGTCCGTGTAGGGCCGCTGCATCACGGCGATCCGGGCGCTGCGGTTTAACAGGTACACCGAGGCGATCCCATCGCAGCCTCGCCGGGGCTCGACAGCTCCCACATTCGATCTGTGTTGCCAAGACGAATGTGCAGGTGTCGCGGCTCCCCTGTGGGAGCTGTCGAGCCCCGGCGAGGCTGCGATGGGATCGACTCCGTACAACTCGATACACCGAGGTGCCCGCATCACTGCCATGCAGCGGCCGGACTAGCCAGCGTCGAGCGGTGTTTCTTTCCGTCAGTCACCAAAGTGGCGACTTGCCAGCGTACCTTGCAAGCCTTGTCTACACTGCTGTTGACTACAGGAGAGTAAGCGCTCGGCAGTTCGCCGGCAAAGGAGTGCTCGATGTCTCCCCGACTTCGTTCTGGCCAACGTGGCGCAATCGGTCTGGTATTCGCCGGCACCCTGGCATTGGCCCTGGTGTTTCTGTTGCTGGTGGTCGATAGCGGCCGCCTGTACCTGGAAAAACGCAAGCTGCAAGCCATCGCCGACACCGCCGCCCTGGAAGCCGCCAACCGCGGCGGGCAGTGTGCAGGCAGCACCACCGCCGTCGACTACGCCAAGCAGAACGCCACCCGCAATGGCTTCACCGTTGTCGCCAACGACAGCAGCCGCGCATTGGCGGTGACGTGTGGGACGTTGTTGACCAATGGCCTCAACACCCGTGTATTTACGGCGGATGCCACCAAGAATGAGGCCATCCGCGTAGTCGCGAGCCGCACCGTCACCACCGGTATCGCCAACGGGGTGTGGAAGTTGTTCAGCGGGACGTACAACGCAAGTACTACGTTGACTGCGACAGCGGTGGCGGCGCTGGCGCCGCCGGTGGCGCAATTGACGATTCGCAGTTCGCTGCTGACGGTCAATTCGGCTCAATCAGACATCTTGAACAAAACCATCGGTGGCTTGCTTGGTGGTGGCCTTTCCCTGACCGCCGTGGGTTGGCAGGGCTTGATCAATACCAATGTGAACCTGCTCAGTTACCTGGACCAACTGGCTATTCAAGCGAATGTGGCGGCGGGTGACTACGCGACGCTGCTCAACACCGCGGTTTCGGCGACGCAATTGATCGACGCGGCGGTCAAGGTTCTGCAAACCAACGGTTCGGCGGTCGCGGCGACGATCACTAACGTGCTTGCCATCGAGGCCATCGCACCGAATACCAAGGTGCTCAAACTGGGCGATTTGTTAAATGTCGCGACGGGCACGCCCACAGCGGCCTTGAATACGGACGTGCAGTTGTTCCAGTTGCTGCAGGGCGTGGCCCAGCTCTCCAATGGCAATAGTTTGGTGAGGGCAGATTTTCAATTGAGCGTGCCACTGGTCGCCACCTTCTCAGTCAAAACCAAAGTCATGGAGCCGCCACAGCTATCCGCCATCGGCAACCCCGCCTTGGCCAAGGCTGGCTTGGCTACGGGGACAAATCAGATTTCCGTGCGCACTGCACAAGTACGCACGCTGATCTCGGTGGATGCGCCGATTTTGAGGACGGTTTCTTCTGTGATATCGGGGCTGGCAGGCTTGACCGACCCAGTGATCAAAGTAGTGAAGGGGCTTTTGAATCTGGACCTGGCAGCTATCGTAAATGCTCTTTTATGTGCTCTGTCTTGCGAGCGCACAGATATTGATATTGCCAGTACGCTGGACATTTACATCGAGGCTGCCAGTGGCGAAAGCCATGTTACCGACTTCACCTGTGCAACCTCCGCAACCAAGACATTAACTGCCCAGGCCACCAGTTCTTTGGCCACCCTGGCAGTCGGTAAAATTGACCCGGCCAAGGCGTTCTCCTCATCGACACCAGTGGATGTCCAGCCGGTCCGCCTCATTGATATCGGTACCCAGCACTGCACTTTGTTGGGAGGCTGCGACCCACGCAAAGCCAATGTCGGCGGCGGATTTTTGTTAAAGGCGCAATCAACTGTAGGGCAGAGAACAGAAAGCCTGTTTTATTCCCCGGTGGCAGAAATGAACCTCCCGCCGACCTACAAAAGTATTTCCAGTGTCAACATCATCAACAGCCTGGGTAACACGTTGAATGGACTTCAGGTGACCTACGCACCGCCTCCTGCACCGGCGATTCCGAATGGAGCATTGGCGGGTGTCGCGGCGCTCCTGGCCACGATCACCACAACCCTTGTCGGGCTCGTTCAAGGGCTTTTATCCCCGCTGCTGGACCCTATCGTCAATACGCTACTGAGCGCTCTGGGCATCAACCTTGGCAATGCCGAAGTCGGCGCCAACCTCACCTGCCATATGGGCCGCGCCTACCTTGTGATCTAACCCCCACCCACCACCGGCAACTCCACACAAAACCGCGCCCCATGTTCACTGTTGGCGACGCTCAGGCGTCCGCCCATGTTTTCTACAATGCCGTAGCTCACCGACAACCCCAGCCCGGTGCCGACGCCAATCGGTTTGGTGGTAAAGAACGGCTCGAAAATCCGCTCCAGCAACCGCGCATCGATGCCGCCGCCGTTGTCTTCGACCCAGATGCGCACATGGCGGCTGTCGTGTTCGCTGTACAGGGCGATCCAGGGGTGGAAGTCGTGGTTTTTTTCGTGGCGTGCCATCAGTGCATCGCGGGCGTTGACCACCAGGTTGATCAGTACCTGTTCCAGTTGGTCGACATGGCCGTTGACCTGTACGCCCAAGTCCATCGGCGTGATGCGCAGGTCCACGCCCTTGCCGCGCAGGCCTTCTCCCAGCAGTGACTGGGTGCCTTCCACCGCCTGGGCCGGGTCGAAAGGTTGTTGCTCGACCTCCGAGCGGCGGCCGAACACGCGCATGTGGTCCACCACCCGGGCGGCGCGTTGGACCTGGGCGTCGATGCGCTGGAGTTTTTCCGTGAGGTAGTCGATCTGCACGTCGCCGTTGCCCAGGCGCTTGAGCACGTTGACGATGGCCATGCGCATCACATTCAGCGGCTGGTTGATCTCATGGGCCAGGCCGGTGGCCATTTCGCCGAGGGTGGCCATTTTTGCGCTTTGGGTCAGTTGCTGCTGGGAGCGACGCACTTCGGTGTTGTCGCGGCCCACGGCCTGGATTTCCTGCAACTGGCCGTGTTCGTCGAATACGCCACGGTCCGACCAGACCCACCACGCATGTTCGCGCCCCGGCAGTTGCAGGCTGATTTCAGCCGTACTGACGGGGAATTCCGGGCTCAACTGGCCGATGCGTTTTACAAAGGCGTTGCGCTGTTCTTCAGATAACCAGTGGCCCAGGTTGATCCCCGGCAACTGGGCCGGCGTGCATTCCAGGTAGTTGGCCAGGGGCGTGTTGCCGAAGGTCAGGGTCAGGTCCGGGCGGTAGCGGCAGATCATCGCCGGTGAGTCTTCGACGAGGATGCGATAGCGCTCTTCGCTGTCCTTGATCTGTTGCGCCGCCAGGGTCGCTTCGGTGACGTCCAGCCACAGGCCGACGGCCTCCACCGGCAAGCCGAGGTCGTCGCGCAGCAGCTTGGCTTCGTCCAGCAGCCAGTGGTAGTTGCCCTGGCGATCGCGCACGCGGTAGCGACTGCGCACGCTGCCTTCGCGCAGCAACTGCCGGGTGCGTTCGAAGTACAGGTCACGGTCTTCGGGGTGTACCCATTCCACGGAGGTGTCGTGGGTGCATTCGGCCAGGGTCCAGCCCAGCAGCGGCAGCAGGCTGTCGCTGAAGAACGCCGGGTGCAGCGCGCCGTTGACGTAGCGCTGCACGTAGATCACCGCCGGGGAGCTGGCGATCAGGTTGTCCAGGCGCGCATGGGCGGCGGCGGCCTGCAATTGTTGGTTCTTGATGTCGCTGATGTCGAGCATGAAGCCGATCCAGCGGCGCTGCTCGCCGGCACCCAGCACCTGGCCCTGGACGCGGTACCAGATGGGGTTCTGCTTGGCGTCGCTGCGCAGCAGGCGCACGCTGGTCAACAAGGGTTTGCCCAGGGTTTGCAGGTCTTGCAGGCGGCTGTTGAGTTCCTGGCGGTCGGCGGGGTGGATCAGTTCCAGCCAGTTGGCCAGTACCTGTTTGGTCGGTGCATCTTCCGGGCTCAGGCTGCGCATCAGCTGTGGGGCCAGCAGGATTTCTTCACCGCTTTCCAGCAATTCCCACCAGCCGGTACCGAGCAGGCCTTGCAAGGCTTCCACCCGTTCCAGTTGTTGGTGATGACGTTGCTCGCGCAGGCGGCTGAGCAAAGGGGCGGCGAGGGCGGCGGCGAGGTTCAGCCAGTCACGTTCGCTGACGTCGGGGTGGCCACTGTAGAACCCGCACAGCAACCAGGCGGCCACCCCCTGGCTATCGCGATAGGGCACCAGCAGGCCCTCGGCGCTGCCAAACACGCTGTACAGGCGCGGGTGTTCGCTGCGGCCCTGGAGGGTTTTCAGGCTCAGCGCGGTGTTGCCGTTGAGGCTGTCCAGGCAGGTACCCAGGCGTTGGCCCGGTTCCCACAACTGCGGCGCGTCGTGGGCGCTGTAGCCGCTGTAGACCAGCCAGTCCTGGTCCTGCTGGTCGAGCAGGACCATCGCCACGCACGGGATATGCCAGCGCTGGGCCAGGTTGCGCAGGTGCTCGCTGAACACTTGCGGCAGGCGTGTCAGGCTGCAGACGCGCAGCTGCTCGCTCATCTGGCTGGCCAATTGGTGGTTCTGTTCGCGCTGCTGGGCCAATTGCCGGCCGTTCAGCAGGTCGCTGATATCCAGCAGGCGCAGGATCCAGCCATCGCCGTCCGGCTCGATCCAGCCACGGGTATGCAGGATGGTATCGGCGGCGCCCTGGAAATCCAGGTCCAGGCTGTGCCGCTGCCAGTCGGCGGGAGTGCCCTCGATGCTCAATGCGCCAGGCAGGCACAGCAGGTCGCGCAACAGCGGGTGAGCCGGGGCGCCAAGGTGACGGGCCAACTGTGGGTGCAATGCCCGGCTGATATCCAGCACATGACCTTGCGGGTCCAGGCGCAGGTGCAAGCCTTGCGCCGGTGGGCTGGCGGGCGTCTCCAGGGCCTGGGCGCTGCTGCGGCCCAGCAGCCTGCCGAAGATTTTGTCACCGGAGTTCAAAATTGCAGGCTCGACTGGGCGTGCAACGTGGTCGGCAAGCGGGGCACTGTGCCAATGCCCGGCAGCACAATAAACGGCAGGACGTTCTTCAGGTTGGCCGAGGGGTAGTTGATCTCGACGGTCAACACGCCTGCGGTGTAGGTCGGATTGATATGGGCCGCCTGGAACTGGAACGTCGCGGGGATCCACTGCAATTGGCTTTGCACGGTCTGGGTCGCCCGCAGGATCAGCGCCGCATTGTAGTTGGGGGTGCTGGGGTCCAGTGCCACGCTGCGGCGCACGGCTTCGGCGGTAGCCTGGTTGAACGACTGCAGCAGCAACAGCGGCAGGCTATAGCTGACCATGGCATAGAACACGGCAAAAAAAATCACGAACACCGCCGCAAATTCGATGGCGACTGCGCCTTTTTGCTTTCTAGGGAGGCTGGTTTTCATCACTGCGACTACCCTGACTGCTACTACCTGATATCAGCATAGAATCAATCGGCAAAAAGGGACGGTTTTTACGTGATCCAAGGCCTCGTGGTAGTTGTCTGGTTGGTGTTGTGTGCAATGCAGGATATTCGCCAGCGACAGATCGCCAATCGCCTGACCCTGGGCGTGGCGTTGCTGGCGCTGCTCTATCTGCTGTGGAGCGGTAGCACCTGGCTCGGCACGTCCCGGTCTGAAGGGCTGTGGGCGCTGATCCTGGCGCTGCTGTTGACGCTGCCCGGCTACGCCCTCGGGCGCCTGGGGGCCGCGGATGTGAAGATGCTCGCGGCGTTGGCGCTGGCGTCGAATTCGACCTACCTGTTGTGGTCGCTGATCGGGGCCGGCGCGGCCAATGTCGCATGGCTGGTCTATGGGCCTCGGCTGTTACCGCTTGCCAGTCAAGGCGTTAGAGCGCGCCTGGGTTACCTGGTGGTGGACCCGTCAAAAAAACTGCCCTTTGCACCGTTTCTTTTAGTGGGTTTTACCTTGGCCTGGCCGTGGCTCCATTAGTCGCGGGCGCTCTATATCGCTATGTACATAGTCGCAAAGTACGTCTACGTTTATTTGTACCGGTAATTAGGAAAGTTCCTCGGAACGGATAGGTCAATCTTTGGCTTGCCAGGCATGGAGTAGCGCGTGAACAAGCTTACATCTGCAGTAAAAGTGCTCGTGGTCGACGATCAACCGCTGATTGTGGAGGAGCTTTGCGAATTTCTTGAAAGCAGCGGTTATCGCTGTGTCCCGTGTGGCTCCAGCCAGCAGGCCGTGCAGCGCTTCAGTGAAGACCCGCAGATCGGCCTGGTGCTGTGTGACCTGCATATGCCGGACATGGACGGCATTGAGTTGGTGCAGGCCCTGCAGAAAATTGCCGGCAAGCAGCGTGCCTTCGAAGCCATCATGCTCACTGGCCGGGCGGACAAGCAGGACGTGATCAAGGCCTTGCGCGTGGGCATCTCCGATTACTACCAAAAGCCCATCAACCTCAATGAGTTGCTCGAAGGCTTGCAGCGCCAGGAGGCTGCCCTGGAAGAGCGCCACAAGAATCTGCACCTGGGGAACTTGAACCAGAAGCTGCAATATCTTTCCGAGTCCATCGATGACTTGTACCAGGACCTGGACAAGGTCCGTCGCGGCCCGGCGCCGCAAGCCGAGGGCGAAGGGTCAGGCGAGGAGGCCGAGCGCCTGGAGGTGCCGGCGATCTTCAATCAGTTGTCGCCCCGGCAACTGGACGTCGCGCGGCTGGTGGGCAAGGGCCAGACCAACTACCAGATTGCCTGCGAGCTGGGTATTACCGAGAACACGGTCAAGTTGTACGTGTCCCAGGTGTTGCGCTTGACCCATATGCACAACCGCACCCAACTGGCGTTGGCGCTGTCACCGAGCAACTCGGCATTGCGCCAGCGGGTGACGGCGCACTGAAGCTTTGCGTACAGCCCTGTAGGAGCGGGCAAGCTTAATGCCAGTCAGTTAAGCGCAGATCCCCCTGTGGGAGCGGGCTTGCTCGCGAAGACGTCGGCCCGGCAAACATTGATGTTGACTGACCCACCGCTTTCGCGAGCAAGCCCGCTCCCACATTTGATCTTCACTGTCTTGAGCATTGCGTTCGCTTAACTGATCTGCATCAGGGCAAGCCCGCTCCCACATTTCTCCAGTGGCTGTGGTTTATTTGCTACTGCCCGAGCCCCCGCTTGCGTTGTCTTCGTCGAACTTTTCGGGGATCGCGAATTTCTTGCTCTCCAGCAAACGCTGTATCGCCAGTTCGCGTTCGGCGGGCGTTGCCCTCTGTACCGTGGGTGAGGCGGCTTGCCCGTCGACTTGCAGCCTCAGCCAGTTCTCCGTTTCCTGCTGGGCCTTGGACGAGGGCCCAGGCTCGATGGCCAGTACCGTCAGGGGCAGGGCCAGCAGCGTCAGGCTGGCGAGGTAGGGGAATTTCATCATCGGCTCCTTCAAGCGCTTACTTGATTAGTGCGGGCGGTGCATCGCTGGCCGCTGCGACCTGGTCCTTGGCCTTGGCAGCCGGCATGCCGGCGGCCTTGAGTTTCTCGGCCCGGGCCTGGGCCTCGGTGACCTGCTCGGGGCTCAGGCCCACTTGGCTGGCCAGTTGTGCGGCCTGGCCCCAGTTGTCCTGGTAGATCAGCAGGGTCACCAGGTTGACCGCCGCCAGTTGATCGCTTTGCTTGAGCTCCATGGCCGTCATGAACTCAAAGCGCGCCTCTTCCAGGCGCCGTTGGTTGAGGTAGACCACCCCCAGGTCGTTGCGGATTTTTTCATCGGTGGGCGCCAGTTGCGCCGCCCGTTGCATATGGGCCAAGGCCTGGGCGTTGTCGCCCTGGGCCGCCGCCAGCTGACCCAGGCCGTGTTCCCCTTCGGCCGCCATGCAGGTGCCCAGCAGGCTGCGGTACAGCGGTTGCGCTTCATTGCGCCCGAGCAGGCGGTAGACCTTGGCCTTGCGCTGGCGCACTTGCGGCAAAGACTCCGGCAGGCTTTGCAGGTTGGCCAGGCTGGCGTGCATCTTCCCTTCATTGGCCATGTCATCGGCCAGGTTCAGCGACAGCTCCTGCTCGGCGCTGGGCTTGGCACAACTGCCCGGGGTCATCAGCGCCGACCACGGCGTCTGGCCGTTACTGGCACAGCCGCCGAGCATCAGCAGGCCCAGGCCTGCAATCAGTGCTTTCATCGAGCGCTCCTCAAAAACTGCTCAGGGCCCGGGAGATCGCAATGAATGCCGGCCCCCCCAGCACAATCAATAAAGCGGGAAACAGGAAAACCATCATCACCACCGACATCTTGGCCGACATCTTCGAGATGAATTCCTGCAAGCGGGTCAAGCGGCGGTCATCGAGCAGTTGCTTGAGGGCCAGCAGCGACTTCATGGCGCCGCCGCCCTGCTGGATCAGTTGTTGGAGAATGATGCAGGTGTCGGTGAATTCGTCCACGGCCAGCAGCCGGGCAGTTTTGCCCAGTTCCTCGCTCAGTTCCAGGCCGGAGTCGACCCGTGCCAGGATCAGCCGCAGCTCCTGGGTCAGCGCGGGCAGCAGGCGCTGAGCTTCAACGCTCAATACCCGCAGCGACTGTTCAACCGCCATGCCCGACTCGAACAGAATGCGCAGCAGCGGGATGAAGGTCGACACCTCACGGGAGATTTGCTGCTGGCGGGCCTTGGCCGCGCTGGCGAGGATGCGCTTGGGTATCAGGTAGCCCACGCCCAGGCCGAGCAGGGGCGCGATCCACGGGGAGTCGGCGCCGGGAAAGATCAGTTCCTCACCCACCAGGATCAGCCCGGCCAGCACTAGCGGCACGCCAATCTGGCAGGCGGCGAAGATCGAGCGCTGATTGGCTTTGCGCCAGCCCACGCGGTTGAGCAGGATCTGCGTTTCGTTATCCATGCTCACCGAGCGCTGGGCCAGTTGGCTGCTGCCAAACTGGCTGAGCAGGGTGCCGAGCCGGTCGCGGCGCACCAGTTGGCCTTGCAGGCGCTGGTTGACCAGGCGCTCGCGGCGACGCTGGGCCAGCAACTGGCCGGCGATCAGAACGAGCGCAGCCAAAAACAACAAGGCACTGATCAGCAGGACCATCTCAAATACTCCGCAACATGCGCCACATCGTCAGGCAGCCCAGCACCTGCATGGTCAGCGCGGCCAGCAGCATGTAGCGGCCGCTGTCGTCGTTCCACATGGTCAGCAGGTAGCCTGGGTTGATCAGCATGAAATAGCCCACCATGGCGATCGGCATGCCCGCCAGGACAAAAGCGGTAACGCGCGTCTCGCCGGTCATGGCGCGCAATTGCCGCGCGCCCTGTTCCCGTTCGCGGATCACCTTGATCAGGTTCTCCAGCAAGTCACTGGCGTTGCCGCCGTAGCGGTGGTTGACCTTGAGGCCCAGGGCAAGCATGCGGAACTCGTCTTGCTCGTAGAACTCGGCAAAATCACTGGCGGCCTCGGGCAGGCTGACCCCCAGTTGCACATTGCGCTGGATACGCCCCATGGCGGGCTTCAAGGGCTCCTCGGTGCTGTCGATCGCACCCAGCAAGGCGTCGGCCAGGGTACGTCCGGACTTCAGGCTACGCACGGTATGGTCGAGCACTTGCGGCAGTTGTTCGATCATCCGCTTCACCCGCCGCCGATAGCGCCAGGCGATGTACAGCCGCAGCAGCAGCGGCGGCAGCAACACCATGCTCAGCAGGCCGACCCAGCTCCACACCAGGAACCCCAGGACGGCGCCCAACACCCAGCAGGTCACCCACAGGCCCAGGCTGTCGGTGGGTTTGCCCAGGCCCGCGCGCTGGAACATGCGCTCCAGGCCGACCCCACGCCCACGCTCTTCGGCCAGCAGCGGTTGGCCTTCGGCGAGCCGTTCCAGGACGCGGTCGGTTTCTGCCTGGCGCAGCCCACTGAGGAACAGGTGCAGCGACACGCCAATCAGGATCACGCAACTGAACATCAGGATGGCGCCGGTCATGGTGACGCTCCTATAGCGGCAGGGCGGATTCGCGGCGCAGTTTGTCACCCGCCGGGTTGACGGCCTCGCGCAGGAAGCCGAAGCCGGTGCGCCGGTCATGGCGGAACAGGGTGTTGGTGACATACACGTCATCGCGCACCCCCACCACTTCCACCACTTCACTGACGCAGCGCCGGCCGTCTGGCAGGCGGGTCAGTTGGATCACCACATCCAGCGCCGCGCAGATCATCTGGCGCAGGGTTTTCTCCGCGACCACCCGCCCGGTCAGGCCCACCAGGGTTTCCAGGCGCAACAGGGCGTCCTGGGCGTTGTTGGCGTGCACGGTGCTCATGGAGCCGTCGTGGCCGGTGTTCATTGCGGTCATCACATCCAGCACTTCCACACCACGGATCTCACCGAGGATGATGCGGTCCGGGCGCATCCGCAGGGCGTTGCGGATCAGGTCGCTGGCCTTCACCTCACCGTGCCCCTCGGCATTGGGCGGGCGGGTTTCCAGGCGCACCACGTGGGGGTGGCCCAGTTGCAGTTCGGCGACGTCTTCGATGGTCACCAGGCGTTCGTGGGGGTTGATCAACTGGCTGAGAATATTGAGCAAGGTGGTCTTGCCGGTGCCGGTGCCGCCGCTGATCAGGATATTGCAGCGCTTGCCCACCGCCTCCTGGAAAAACTCGAAAATCGACTGGTCGATGGTCTGCATCGCTACCAGGTCGCTGCTCTTGAGCATGTCCTTGCGAAACTTACGAATCGACAGGCACGGACCGTCCAGGGCAATCGGCGGGATGATCGCGTTGACCCGGCTGCCATCGGGCAACCGGGCGTCGACCATCGGCGAAGATTCATCCAGGCGCCGACCCAATGGCGCGAGGATGCGTTGCATGACCCGCTCTACATGGTGGGCGTCGATAAAACGCAGGTCGCTCTGGTGCAACAGGCCGTCCCGTTCGACAAATACCCGGTGTGGGCCGTTGACCAGAATCTCGGTCACTGACGGGTCGCGCAACAGCACTTCCAGTGGGCCGAAGCCGGTCAGTTCATCGACGATTTCCTCGGCCAGGCGCTCCATCTCATAACGGGAAATCGCCAGGTGCATGCGCGTGATGTATTCGGACACCTTGTCGATGACAAATTGCGCCAGGGATTGGCGCGAGCCTTCCAGCAGGTTTTTCCCCGACTCTTCGATAGCATCGATGATGTAGCGGTGCAGCACCAGTTTCAGGCCGTCGTGATCCACGGCGCTGCCAAGACCACGGGCAGGCGCGCCGAAGAGCTTTTCGCCGTTCATTTGATGGTCCCCCGCAGCCGCTCAAACCAGCGGGTGGAAGGTTTTTCAAGACCTTCGGAGCGCTTGGCCAGGCGTTCGCCCAAGACCTTCAAGTTTTGCGTCAGGGTCTCCCTGGGCGCCAGGCTGAACAAGGTTTGCCCCTGGTTCTTGGCGTTCAGGCGCACTTCCGGGCTTAATGGCAGCACGGCGATGACTTCCAGGCCGAAGCTCTTTTCCAGGGCCTCGCTGTCCGGTGCGGCGCCCTTGAGATAGCGGTCGATCAGCAGCCGTGCATGGTCCAGCTTCATACCCTTTTCCCGCCACTGATTGAGTACCGCCAGGTTGCGTCGGCAGTCGAGGACATTCTGGTCGGTGCACCACAAGAGCTTGTCGCAGTGGCTGACAAAAGTGCGCAGGGCTTCGCTGTCGCGCTGGCCGGTGAGGTTTACCACGATGTGCTGGAAGTGTTGGCGCAAGGCACTGAGCAGCATGTACAGCTCGGCGGCGCTGGTCAGTTCCAGGGGGTCGTCGCTTTCGGTGTAGGCGAGGATGCGCAGGCCACCTTCGGTGGCGGTAAAGGCGCTGTTGATCAGCGTGGTGTCCAGGCGGCGCAGGTGGCGCAGGGCATCGCCAAAGTTGAACGAGCTTTCCAGGCCCAGCAACGCCAGGCTGTCGCCACGGGGCAGGCCCAGGTCCAGCAGCAGGGTCTGTTGACCGCTCTTTTGCACCACCATCGCCAGGTGGCTGGCGAGCAGGGCGCCGTCGGCATTGCCCTGGGTGCCATACAGCACCGTCAGGCCGCCCAGGTGCGCATTGTGGGCGACTGGCGGCAGGCGTTTGCTCAGGCGCCGCACCAGGCCGGCGACTTCGCTGGAGCGTGAACCATAGGCGACAAAATCCCGCGCCCCGGCACGCATCGCGTTGAGTACCAATTGATTGTCCATGCCGTCGCCCAGGGCGACGATGGCCAGCATCGGCTTGGCTTCCAGGGCGCCCTCGATCAAGGCGCTCTGGGCCACTACATGTTCGCGGTCCAGGCCGACGAACACCAGGTTGGCGAAGGTCACGTCCACCAGGGCCAGCAGTTCGTCGAGGCTGCCACCACCGGCACTGACCACTTGGCCCAGGGGTGCCAGGGCGCCTTGCAGCCATTCCAGGTCGGTGGTGTTGCGGGTGATTGCCAGGAACGTCTGGCTCAGGCTGTCGCTCATTGGGAAAGTCCTGTGCGTCGGTCGAAGTTGCCGTTTTCCAGGAAGTACAGGCGATACCAGTTGGGATCGTAGTTGCGCAGTTTTTCCCCGGGCAGGGACGGCAGGCGCGCGTTGGCGGCCAGGGGTTGGACCAGGTGCGGGGTAACGATCATCAGCAACTCTTTTTCCTCGCGGCTGACGTTGCTGTCACGGAAAAACGCACCAAGGATCGGTATATCGCCCAGGCCTGGAAACTTGCTGATGGTGGAGCGGTTGTTATTGCTGATCAGGCCGCTGATCACAAAGCTTTCGCCATCGGCCAGGGACACCGTGGTGTCGGTACGCCGCACCGTCAGGGCCGGTACCTGGATGCCTTCTACCTGCAAGGCGTTGGCGTAATCCAGCTCGCTGACTTCCGGTGCGACCTTGAGGGAAATCCGCGTGCGGTCGATCACGGTGGGGGTCAGGGTCAGGCGGATACCGAACTCTTTGTACTCGATGGAGATGGTGTCGCTGCCGGCACTGGGCACTGGGATCGGCACTTCGCCACCGGCAAGGAAGGTCGCACTGTGCCCGCTCATGGCAACCAGGCTCGGCCGCGCCAGCGTGTAGGCAAAACCGCTGCGTTCCAGGGCATTGATCAGCGCCGAAAAGCGCCCGCCGCCGATGCCGATGTTAAAACTCTCGTTATCCAGGGGCAGACTCATCCCGGCTGTGCGCGGGCTGCCGAACAGGAAGTTGCGGGTGCCGCCGAAAATCGACGTGCTGGCCTCCTTGAGCTTGGTGCGGCTGACTTCGACAAAGCGGATATCGGTCTGCACCTGGCTCGGCAGGGACGGGTCGTCGGACGGCGCCAGGGCCTGGCTGGTCAGGCTTGAGCTGGCCTTGCCCTTGACGAACACCATGCTTTGGCGCGGCGCACTGGAGCAGTGGGTCCAGACCATCAGGCTGGTAGCGCCCGAGGCAACGCCGGTGAGCAGGAAGGCGCGGTCACCGTTGAGGTGTACATCGGCGATTTTCGGGTCGCCGATGGCCAGCCGGGTGATCGCTACAGGCGATTGCAGGGTCTGTTGCAGGCCTTCGCCGACCTCGACCACGGCCGGCAGGGCGCCCAGGCCGCTGCAACTGTCGGTAGCCGCGAACGCCAGGCTTACAGGCAGACTGGACAGCATCAGTGCCCAGGCCATTTGCGTGAACGCAGGTGCAAATCGATGGCGCATTCAAGGCATCCTTGCTCAGGGATTTTGTTGGATCGCTTGGTTACCGCGTATGACCTCGATGCCGGAGCGCCGGGGTTCGTTGGTGGCTCCAGCCTGTGCGACTCTTTTCGGCGCACCGAGCATGGCCAGTTGAGTGAACTGGTACAGCTCGCGATTGGCGCTTTGCAGTTTGGCGAAGGCCTCGTTGTCCCCGGCCCAGTACTGGCTCAGCAATTGTTCATCGGCACTGCGTACCGCCAGGCGCAAGGCGCCGACGCTGGTGGCCAGCATCAAGCGGCTCATCAACTGTTCCGGCACTGCCAGCACTACGGTTCGCGGTGGGCTTGCCTGGCGTTGTGCCTGGCGGGCTTTTTCTTCATCGGTGGTGGGCGGCGCAACGGCGGGCTTGCCATCGTTGGTCGGGCCGAGGGTATCGCCGACACTGAGCAGGCGCAGGGCCGGCACGATGATCTGTGACGTGGGCTCGGGGTTGGTGCCTTCCGGGCGCAGGAACAGCAGCACATCCACAAAATCCCCGGGGCTCAACTGGCCAGCTGCACCGATGACTTCATCGACGGCCACCGCCAGGGCGCGTTCGTCAGGGCGGATCATGCGGGCCAGCGGGCCTCCGGCATTGAAGCTGGAATCATCCAGCCAGGTGCCGGCACGCAGGGCTCTCAAGGGCGTGCGGCCGATGGCCTGGTCGAGGCTGGTCAAGCTGCCGGCCGGGGCGGTGCGCAGTTTTTCCAGGGTCAGGTCGGCGGCGGTCAGGGCGATATAGGGCGGCACGTCATGGGCCAGGACCACCACGGGTTGGCGGGTCTGGTCTTCGACGGCGGCGACGGTTTTTTCCACAGAAACGCCAGATGGCGCGGGCGTGGCTGCCGGCTCAGGCGGACGACTCAGTACCAGTCCCCAATAGCCTGCAAACAGCGCACCGATTAATAACAACCCGGCCAGGATCATGCTGACACGACTGTTCATGAAGGCTCTCCCTTTCCTGTTGCACCACGCGCCCGTTTTTCCCAACGAGTTGATTTCGCAACCAGGCAGCTATGAACATCTAACGATTTCGCTATTTGACGGTAGCCGAGCTAGGACAAAATGCCATTAGCGTCCGCGATTTATTTTGGAACCCTCGCGCAGCTCCTTAAAACACGGGTTCATGACGCCAAGGTTGTGACTACTACTTTGTGATTAATCCGTTCTTACAGTTGTTGATGTGGGGTTTGTTGACAATGCTCTAGTGGCACGCAGCAATCACCGTGCAGCACCGCGATCTGCGCAAGCAAGCGCAAAGGAGAAGTCATATGTTCCTTACCTTCATGATGAAGCTCTACGTCCAACTCCAACTGTTCTTTCATCGCAAAGAGGGCGCGACGGCGATTGAATACGTGATTCTTGTCGCGGTTATCGCGCTGGTCGTGCTGGCGGCCGGTAAATTGCTTGGGCCTCAGATCGCGGCCATGTTCGCTAAAGTCGGAGCCGCCTTGACCTGATTGGCAGCAGTGCCTTGAGCATGCCCATCAGTGATTGTCTTGGAAGGTATTGCTCATGAGCGCTGTTGTTGCGAGCCGCCAGCAGATCCTGTTGGTGGATGACGAAAAAGATGCCCTCGTTGAACTGGCCGAATCGCTGGGAGACGAGGGCTTTATTTGTTTTTGTGCCAACTCCGTCACAGATGCATTGCAGCAACTGACACTGCATCCTGATATCGCGCTGGTTATCACCGACTTGCGCATGCCCGAGGAAAGTGGCATCTCCCTGATCAAGCGCTTGCGTGAGCACACGTCACGCCAGCACCTGCCCGTTATTGTCATGTCCGGCCATGCCGAAATGGATGATGTCAGTGACATGCTGCGCTTGCAGGTCCTGGACCTGTTTCGCAAACCCATCTACCTGGTTCGGTTGATCGACACCCTTAACAATCTGTTCCCCCGGGCGTAGGGAACAGTTGGCCCGTGCATAGCGCCCTGCTGAGGAGATGCCCTATGTTGCTTGCCCTGCTGCTGAGGATGTATGCGTGGTCGATGCTGTTCTGGCGCCGCCGGGACGGTGCGACGGCTATCGAGTATGTGATTTTGATTGTGGTGATTGCGCTGGTGGTGCTGGCGGCTGGGAAGTTGCTGGGGCCGCAGATTGCGACGTTCTTTGGCAAGGTGGGGGATGCTCTGACCTGAGGGCGGTGCCATAGGTATCTACACTGGGTTTGTGTACATATCCGTTGCTGCGGTCATGGCCACTTAGGGTTCCGCCCTGACGGCGGGTCACTTTCGAAGAGCGCGAAAGTAACCAAAGCGCTTTTGCCCCACCACTCGGTGCCTCGCCTAGGCTCGGCATGCCCGCAGTCAGGCATTGCTCCGTGGGCCCGCCGCGATCGTCCATCCATGGCCGTGTCGCGGCTACCCCGGCATCCATGCCGGGGTGCCCACTGCGCAATACCTGCCTGCGGCCAGCGTGGTTTGACGGGGCGTCTGAGATCAAGATCAAGATCAAAAGCAGAGCTACAGCGCAGAGCTGCATTTCCCTGTGGGAGCTGGCTTGTCGGGTCGCCGCATCGCCGCATCGCCGCATCGCCGGCAAGCCGGCTCCTACAGCTGATAGCTAAAACTCAAGGTATACCGCGGCCGCCGGTTAAAACTGTCCAATGCCATATCCGACATCGGCTTGGCCGCCTCCAACGCAATGTTGTAGTACTTGGCATCGCCAAAGCGCACGCCAACGGCGGCGGATGACATGTCACTGTCCTTGACCGGCAGGTTGTTGAACCAGGCCTTGGCGCGGTCGAGCACGACGTAAGGCTGCACGATCCTTACCCAGTCGCCAGCGCGGTTGTAGCTGTAGTTCACCTCGTAGGCCACCCCCCAGCCCTTGTCGCCCGAACCCTGGTCATCCGGGTAGCCGCGCCCGAAGTTCTGCCCACCGAACACCGCTCGTTCGCTGTCGGGCAGGGTGTCGTCGCTCCAGTACAGCGCCGCCGAGAGCACGCCTTGCCAGTTGTCGAAGAACTTGTCGCTCTGCACCCCGGACAGGCGCAGGCGGAAGAAGTCCAGGTCGGATTTTATGCCCTCGAAGTCACTGCGGGTTTTTGCGCCCAGGCCGTCGACGCCCTGGTACAGGCCGGCGCTGAGGATGCGCAGTTGGCGATTGTCGGCCTTGCGCCAATCCCCTTCAAAGGCCAGCGCGCGCAGGTCGGTTTCCACGTCAAAGCGTTGCGGGTAACCGACCAGTTGATAGCGAGTCCTGTCGTTCACCCCGTAGAAGCGAGTGCCGAGGGTCAGGGACTCGCTGGGCGAAGCGATCAGCGGGTGGCTCAGGCCGATGGAGAACCGGTCGTTTTCCCGGTGTGGCTTGAGCGAGAAGCCGCCGTCGAGGCGGATATGGGTGCTCGGGTCGCTGCGATAGCGCGCGCCATACAGGCTCAGTTGCGTGCCCTCGGCATTGATGAACTGGCTGTAGTCGAGCCGGTAGTAATGCTCTTTGTCGTCCCCCGGCGGGAACAGGCCGCTGAGGCTGACTTGTTCGCCCATTGATGTGTGGGAATTGCTGGTACCGGCGATCAAGGCTTGCAGGCCCCCGCGGCTGTCGTCGGTCATGCTCATGCTGCTGGTGAACGGTTTGCGGCTGGCCTGGATATTCATGTGCGCGGCACCATCGGTGGTGCCCGGTGGCGGTACTTGCGCTTGCAGCGTCACGCCGGGAATCCGCCCCATCAAGGTGGTGTAGCGCTCGAAAGTCTTGCGGGTCAGCGGGCGTTCGGCCTGGAGCTTTTGCGCCAACTTGTCGACGTAGGCCGACACCGAACCAATGTCGCCTTGTACCTGGTAGTCCTTGATGTAACCCTCGACCAACACCACGCGCACCAGGCCCTGTTCGAAGCGCTGGTCGGGCAGGAAGGCGTAGGACAACAGGTAGCCGTCCTGCTGATAGCGCCGGGTGATGCTGCGGGTCGCTTCGATCAGTTGGGCGAGGTTGGTTTCATGGCCAATCAACGGCTCGAAAACCTGGGCGACTTCCTGCAGCGGATACACCGTGCCGCCTTCGATCTGCAGCTTGCGGATGGTGACTTTGGTGTCCATCAGCAGCGGTTGCGCTTGTGCCGCCGGGGTCTCTGGTAGCTGGGTCTGCGGCGTCACGGGCCGGTAGGCGTCGGCCGGCAGGTTGGGGACGGGGAGGTTGCGGATGGTGTCGTTGCTGTTGAGGAAGCTGGGTAGGGTCTCGGCGTGGACGTAAGCGCTGAGGGTGAGCAATAACAACGGCGTCAAAACGCGCATAGGACACTCCATGGTCAAAACTGCAGCGGCATTTCGCAGGGTCCCGCCGGGTTCTTGGGCACGGTTCGGGAGTTCCAATAAAAAAGACGAGAGACCCATTGGAATCTCTCGTCTCAACCAAGCGTAGGCGCTGTAGGGGAGGCCGTCTAATGGCCAGGTGCAATTCTTCTATTTGCCGGTCAGCCCCTTGAGCAGGCCACCTACGCCGGTGTTTGTAGTGGCCGAACCAGACGCCGTGGCGTTGGCGTTGGCATTGATGTTCAGACCGCCCAGCAGGCCACCGCCGCTACCACTGGTGCCGCCGGTAACCAGGCCGCCCACCGAGGACACCACGCCCCCGACTGCGGTGACGGTCTGGCCCACGGTATTGGTGACCGGGTTGGCGTTGGCCGCGCTGATGTTGCCGCCCAGGCCGCTGACTGCGCCGCCCACTTGCGTCACCAGGCCGTTGACCGGTGCACCGATACCAGTGGAGGTGCCGATGTTTTGGGTCAGGCTGCTGACACCCGAAGTCACAGGGTTGAGCGCTGCGCCCACATTGGTTGCCAGGCCTGCCACCGGTGCGGTTGCCGCCGTGTTGGCGACGCCGTTGCCACCGATCACTGTGCCGAGCGAGGCTACTGTGTTGCCCAGTGCGCCGCCTGCCACACCCCCCGCACTGACGGTGCCGTTGGTGTTGCCCGCATTCAGGCCGTTACCGACGTTGGCCACCAGGCCGCCCACCAGTTCAGGCAGACCGGATGCAGGGGCGCTGCCACTGCCGGTCCCGGCAGACGGTGCGACGTAACCACCGGCAGTGCCCGCTACTGCTCCGACACCGCCGAGCACGCTGCCCAAGGCACCAGTTACCGGGTTGCCAGCGCCACCCGCGCCTGCCACCTGGGTGCCGAGGCCGGTGACGGTAGAGCCGACTTTGTCCAGCAGGCCATTGACCGGGTTGCCCAGGCCGGTGGCTTTACCCAGGTTGCCGGTGGTGTTTTCCACCAGCGAGACCACAGGCACCAGCACTTTGCCGCCCAGGGTATTGGTGACCGACCCCAGTGGGCCGGTGGTGCTGGCGGTGCTCAAGGTATCGCCGAGCATGGTGACCGCCTGGCCAACCTTATCCACCAGGCCGCCGGCTGCCCCACCGACGCCGCCGGTAAGGCCGCCCACTACTGGGATACCGCCCAGGGTGGTCGACAGTGTTTTGCCAGTGTTCGAAACACCCGTGCCCAGGTCGGCGACGCCGTTGGCCACACCGGCCACGGTAACGCCCAGGGAGTTGCTGTTAGTGCCCAGGGAGCCCAGGCCAGTACCGACGCCGGTGCCTACGCTGCCCACGGCGGTGCCCACGCTGGACACCAGGCCGCCTGCGGCAGTGCCGACTACTGGAACGCCGCCAACGGTGGTGCCGATGCCACCGATAGCTGTACCGACATTGCCGAGGGTGCCGCCCAGGTTGGCTGCAATCTGGCCAGTGACCAGGGGGCTGGTGGTCGAGCCAGTGCCGCCACCAGTACCACCGCCAGTGCCGCCGCCAGTGCCACCACCGGTTCCGCCGCCAGTGCCGCCGCCAGTGCCACCACCGTCGCCACCGCCAGTGCCACCACCGGTTCCGCCGCCAGTACCACCACCGTCGCCACCGCCGGTTCCGCCGCCAGTACCACCACCGTCGCCGCCACCAGTGCCGCCGCCAGTACCACCACCGTCGCCGCCACCAGTGCCGCCGCCAGTACCACCACCGTCGCCGCCACCAGTGCCGCCGCCAGTACCACCACCGTCACCACCACCCGTACCACCACCGCCGGTACCGGCGCCAGCATCCGGGGAGGAGGATGCAACGCTGCTTTTATGACCGCCACCACCACTGCTGCAGCCTCCCAGGCTCATCGCCAAGATAAGGGCCAATGCAGTACTTGCCTTCCACAACACGACTTGAGTTTTCATGATGAGTTCCTTAGCACCTGGTACAGCCTTTGTTGGTTTCGCAAGTTCGCCTGTTCTTTGGCAGGCAATACATGCGTCCGTTGTGGCTATAACAGTCTTCGGTACTCTTTCTCGCAACGCTCAACTTGGTATTAACGATTTATATACAGGCGCTGGTATGCATCTTGGTGATTAATACCAAGGGTATAGGGGGCGGTTTGTTGTTTGCATCGATGTTTTATAAATCAACTACTTGAATAAGTTAGCGGGCTATCGTTAGCCCGCTATAACTTAGGTTGTATATATACAATTAATCAGCAAATTACCCCGGTTTCAGGCAATCGGCTGCCACTTGCCGAGCATGTGCTCTATATCGCTGTGGCCCTTGAGTTGCAACTCACCGCTGGAGCCGGGGGCGCTGCTCAACAAGATGACCTCGCCAGGCAGGCGCACCGGTTTCTTGAACTCAACGTAGATCTCGATATTCGCCGTGGGCAGATGTTCATGCAGGGCCGCCACGGTGCGAGCCTTGTTCCACAGCCCATGGGCGATCGCCTGGGGGAAGCCGAACAGCTTGGCGGTGAGGGCGCTCAAGTGGATCGGGTTGTAGTCGCCGGATACCCGGGCATACCGCCGTCCGATGTCGGATGGCGCCTGCCAGCGGGTCAGTTCGCTGATCGAATTGGGCGCTGGCAGGGATTGCTCTGGGGCCTCGCCATCGAGTTTCACCCCGCGACAGAGCATTTGGCTTTCACCTTCCCACAGCAGCCCCAGGGAATCTTCGACGGTGGTGATCAGGTCAAAAGTCGCACCCTTGGCATGGGGTTGCAGGTTGCGCGTATGCACGCTGACCCGTACATCGCTGACCCCGCCCATGGGGCGAAACACCCGGATACGGTTACTCAAATGCACCAGCCCCAGCAGCGGGAAGGGGAATTCCCGTGCTGTCAGCAGTTGCAACTGCAGGCCGAACGCCAGGATGTGCGGATAAGTCGCCGGCAGCAGCGGGCTCTGGGCAAACCCGCAGACCTTGCGATAGGCCGCGACCGCCTCGGGGTTGACCTGCACCCGGCAATGCAGGCCAAACGTGGGCAAGGTGGTGCCGGTGATCTTGCGCTTGAGCGCGGCGCGCCAGTACAGCGGTGGCAGCGCCGGGCTGCTGGGTAATGTGTGCCACAGCATGGTTACGCTCCCAGCAGGCTTTGCCCGCATACGCGCAATGCCTGGCCACTGACGGCGCCTGACCCTGGCTGGCCCAGCCAGGCCACCGCCTCGGCAACATCCTGCGGCAAGCCACCCTGGCCCAGTGAACTCATGCGCCGCCCGGCTTCACGTAAGGCGAAAGGAATATGCGCAGTCATCTGGGTCTCGATAAAGCCCGGCGCCACCGCGTTGATGCTGATACCCCGTTGCGCCAGCAGCGGCGCCCAGGCCTGGGCCAGGCCAATCAACCCGGCCTTGCTCGCGGCGTAGTTGGTTTGCCCGCGATTGCCGGCAATGCCGCTGATGGACGCGAGCAAAACCACGCGGCCATTGTCGTGCAGGGTGCCGCTGTCGAGCAGGGCCTTGGTCAACACTTGCGGGGCGTTGAGGTTGACTGCCAGCACTGCGTCCCAGTATTCCGGGGTCATATTGGCCAGGGTCTTGTCGCGGGTGATCCCGGCGTTGTGCACCACAATGTCGATGCCGTCCGGCAAGAGGTCGATCAGTTGCGTGGCGGCGTCATCGGCGCAGATATCCAGGGCAATGCCACGCCCGCCCAAGCGTGCGGCGAGGGCGTCGAGATCGGCCTTGGCTTGCGGCACATCCAGCAACACAATTTCGGCACCGTCGCGCGCCAGGGTTTCGGCAATCGAGGCGCCGATGCCACGGGCAGCCCCGGTCACCAGGGCCTTGAGCCCGGCCAGCGGGCGCGTCCAGTCGTGCACCTGGGTTGGGCAGGCGTTCAGGCGCAGCACTTGGCCGCTGATATAGGCGCTTTTGGGTGAAAGGAAAAACCGTAGCGCACCTTCCAACTGCTCCTCGGCGCCTTCTGCGACATACAGCAGTTGCAGGGTACCGCCGTTGCGCAGCTCCTTGGCCAGGGACCGGCTGAAGCCTTCGAGGGCGCGCTGGGCGCTGGCGGCAAACGGTTCGTCGAGGCTTTCCGGGGCGCGGCCGAGAATCACCAGGTGCGCGCTGTGATCGAGATTTTTCAGCAGCGGCTGGAAGAATTCACGCAGTTGCTTGAGTTGGTCGGTGTGCTGCAAGTGGCTGGCATCGAACAGCACCGCCTTGAGCTTGGGGCCGTGCCCGGGGATCCACGGCGTGGCCTGCAGCGGCTCGGGCCCGTAGCTGTAGATGGCCTCGGTGAGTTTGTTGGCAAACCCCAGCACCTGGGCCACGAGCGGGCCGCCGCCCAACAGCAGGGCGCCATCCACCGGGCGCAGGCGTCCGGCTTGCCAGCGCTCCAGGCGTACCGGGGACGGCAGGCCAATGGCCGAGACCAGGCGGTGGCCGAGGCTTGAGTTGGCGAAGTCGATATAACGGTCAGACATGGAACGCTCTCCGGCTGCTGGGGTTCAAAGGGTGGACCATCAATAGGTGACAGTCGTTCCTAGTCTAGGCTCAGGATTGCACCTACCACCTAACAGGGAGCTTTCCATGACTCAGTTGCGCCGTGTCGCGATCATTGGCGGTAATCGCATCCCCTTCGCCCGTTCCAATGGCCCCTACGCCACGGCGAGTAACCAGGCCATGCTGACCGCTGCCCTGGAAGGCTTGATCGAGCGCTACAACCTGCACGGCCTGCGCCTGGGCGAAGTGGCCGCAGGCGCGGTGCTCAAGCATTCGCGCGACTTCAACCTGACCCGCGAATGCGTGCTGGGCTCGCGCCTGTCGCCGCAAACCCCGGCCTATGACATTCAACAGGCCTGTGGCACCGGGCTGGAAGCGGCGTTGCTGGTGGCCAACAAAATTGCCCTGGGGCAGATCGAATGCGGGATCGCCGGCGGTGTCGACACCACCTCCGACGCGCCCATCGGGGTGAACGAGGGCCTGCGCAAGATCCTGCTGCAGGCCAACCGCAGCAAATCCATGGCGGATAAATTAAAAGTCCTGTTACAACTTCGCCCGCAACACCTCAAGCCGGAACTGCCGCGCAATGGCGAACCGCGTACGGGCCTGTCCATGGGCCAGCATTGCGAGTTGATGGCGCAGACTTGGCAGATACCCCGCGCCGAGCAGGACCAACTGGCCCTGGAAAGCCACCAGAAGATGGCCGCGTCCTACGCCGAAGGCTGGCATAACGACTTGCTCACGCCGTTCCTGGGACTGACCCGTGATAACAACCTGCGCCCAGACCTGACCCTGGAAAAACTCGCCAGCCTCAAACCGGCTTTTGAACGCAGCGCAAAGGGCACCCTGACCGCCGGCAACTCCACGCCACTGACCGATGGTGCATCCCTGGTGTTGTTGGGCAGCGAAGCCTGGGCCAAGGAGCGTGGCCTGCCGATCCTCGCCTACCTGCGCGATGGCGAAGCGGCGGCGGTGGATTTCGTCAATGGCGCCGAAGGGCTGTTGATGGCGCCGGTGTATGCCGTCCCACGCCTGTTGGCGAGAAATGGCCTGACCCTGCAGGATTTTGACTACTACGAAATCCATGAAGCCTTCGCTGCCCAAGTGTTGTGCACACTCAAGGCCTGGGAAGATGCCGATTACTGCAAGAGCCGCCTGGGCCTGGACGCACCGTTGGGCGCCATCGACCGCAGCCGCCTGAACGTCAAGGGCAGTTCCCTGGCCGCCGGGCACCCGTTTGCCGCTACCGGTGGGCGTATCGTCGCCAACCTGGCCAAGCTGCTGGACGCGGCCGGCAAGGGGCGCGGGCTGATTTCGATCTGCGCGGCGGGTGGCCAGGGCGTGACGGCGATCATTGAGCGCTGATCTCGGCTATCATCCGAACGCCTTGAGCAATAGCGGCTTTGTCGGATTAATCTGGCATATTGGATGCATTCTTTAGCAGATCAAGGCTCGTTACCCTCTCCCCGCTGTGCGAGGATTGCCGTATAACGAGTGCCATACGCGTGTTTGGTAATAAAGGACCCACAATAAAAGCTGATGAAGACTCCTAAACGCATTGAACCCCTGATCGAGGACGGTCTGGTCGACGAAGTGCTGCGCCCACTCATGAGTGGTAAAGAAGCAGCTGTTTATGTGGTGCGCTGCGGCAACGAGTTACGTTGCGCCAAGGTCTACAAGGAGGCGAATAAACGAAGTTTTCGTCAGGCGGCCGAATACCAGGAAGGCCGCAAGGTCCGCAACAGCCGGCAGGCCCGGGCGATGGCCAAGGGCTCCAAGTTCGGCAAGAAAGAAACCGAAGACGCGTGGCAGAACGCCGAAGTGGCGGCCTTGTTTCGCCTGGCCGGTGCCGGTGTGCGTGTGCCCCAGCCCTACGACTTCCTCGAAGGCGTGTTGCTGATGGAACTGGTGGCCGATGAATACGGTGATGCGGCGCCACGCCTGAACGACGTGGTCCTGGAGCCGGATCAGGCCCGTGAGTATCACGCATTCCTGATCTCGCAGATCGTATTGATGCTGTGTACCGGCCTGGTGCACGGTGACTTGTCCGAGTTCAACGTACTGTTGACGCCGACGGGACCGGTAATCATCGACCTGCCGCAGGCGGTGGACGCGGCGGGTAACAACCACGCATTCACCATGCTCGAGCGGGACGTGGGCAACATGGCTTCGTATTTCGGGCGCTTTGCCCCGGAATTGAAGGCTACCAAGTACGCCAAGGAAATGTGGGCGCTGTACGAAGCCGGCACCTTGCACCCGGCCAGCGTATTGACCGGCGAGTTCGACGAACCGGAAGAGTTGGCGGATGTGGGCGGCGTGATGCGCGAGATCGAAGCGGCACGCCTCGACGAAGAGCGGCGCCAGGCGATCCGCGCAGCGGACGATGCGCCACCGGGCAAACCGGCGGAGGAACCGCCGCCGCCGTGGATGCAGTGATCTGACAACAAAAAATCCGGCCCAGGCCGGATTTTTTGTACCCCCGCTCCTTACTCAGTTACAGCAACTGCCCGACGCCAACTTCTTGAGGATCGGGCAATCGGGCCGGTGATCGCCCTGGCAGTTCTCCATCAGGTCCTGCAAGGTATCGCGCAACTGCCCCAGCTCGCGGATCTTGTGGTTCAGCTCATCGATATGCTGGCGAGCCAACGCCTTGACGTCGGCGCTGGCGCGCTGCCGGTCTTGCCACAATTCCAGCAGCTTGCCGACTTCCTCCAGGGAAAACCCCAGGTCCCGCGAGCGCTTGATAAAGGCCAGGGTATGCAGGTCCTCGTGGTCGTACAGGCGATAGCCGCTGTCGCTGCGATGGGCCGGCTTGAGCAGGTTGATGGATTCGTAATAGCGAATCATCTTGGCGCTCAAGCCGCTTTGCCGGGCTGCTAGGCCGATGTTCATTGGCGGTGATCCTCCAGATCCTTGGGTTTCCAGGTTTTCAACAGCAGCGCATTGCTGACCACGCTCACGCTGGACAGGGCCATGGCGGCACCGGCCAATACTGGGTTGAGCAGGCCGAACACGGCCAGCGGAATGCCGATCAAGTTATACACAAAGGCCCAGAATAGATTCTGCCGGATTTTTGCGTAGGTCTTGCGGCTGATTTCCAGCGCTGCGGGCACCAGGCGCGGATCGCCGCGCATCAGGGTGATACCGGCCGCGTGCATCGCCACGTCGGTGCCGCCGCCCATGGCGATGCCGATATCCGCAGCGGCCAGGGCCGGGGCGTCGTTGATGCCGTCGCCGACCATGGCCACTACCCCGGTCTTTTTCAGCTCGGCGACGGTGGCGGCCTTGTCGGCAGGCAACACTTCGGCGTGCACATCGTCGATGCCCAGCGCTTGTGCCACCACGCGGGCGCTGCCGCGGTTGTCGCCGGTCAGCAAGTGGCTGCTGATATTGCGCGCCTTGAGCTGTTGCACGGCTTGCAGGGCACCTTCCTTAAGGGTATCGCCAAAGGCAAACAGGCCCAGTACCCGCAGCTGTGGGCTTTGCTCGATCAGCCAGGACAAGGTGCGGCCCTCGGCCTCCCAGGCGCTGGCGTTGGCGGCCAGGTCCCCCGGCTTCAAGCCGGTCTCATCGAGCATGCGCCGATTGCCCAGGGCCAGTTGCCGGCCGTCCAGGGTGCCGGCAATGCCGCGCCCGGTCAGGGATTGGCTGGCGCTGACATCGGCAACCGGCAGGCCTTGTTCGTTACACGCGTCCAGTACTGCCTTGGCCAATGGGTGTTCGCTGCCGCGTTGCAGGGCGCCGGCCTGTTGCAGCAGCAACGCCTCATTGCCATCTACCGCATGCAGGTGGGCGATTTTCGGCGCGCCGGAGGTGAGGGTGCCGGTTTTGTCGAACACCACCGCGCTGACTTCGTGGGCGCGCTCCAGGGCTTCGGCATCCTTGATCAGAATCCCGTGACGGGCCGCAACGCCGGTGCCGGCCATGATCGCAGTCGGCGTCGCCAGGCCCAATGCGCACGGGCAGGCAATCACCAGTACCGCCACCGCGTTGATCAATGCGGTTTCCAGCGGCGCACCGTATAACCACCAACCAATCAGGGTGGCGAGGGCGATCACCAACACGGTCGGCACAAATACCTGGCTGACTTTATCCACCAGTTTCTGGATCGGCGCCTTGGCGGCCTGGGCGTCTTCGACCAGGCGAATGATGCGCGCCAGCACGCTCTCGGCGCCGAGGGCCAGGGTGCGTACCAGCAAACGGCCTTCACCGTTGATCGCACCGCCGGTGACTTTATCCCCAGGCTGTTTCGGTACCGGCAGGCTTTCACCGGTGATCAAGGCTTCGTCTGCATGGCTTTGGCCTTCGACCACTTCGCCATCCACCGGGAAACGCTCGCCGGGCTTGACCAGTACCAAGTCGTTGAGGCGCAGCGCGCTGATGGCGACATCTTGCTCGCGGCCATCAATCACTTGGATCGCCCGCTCCGGCCGCAAGGCCTCCAGGGCCCGGATGGCGCTGGCGGTCTGGCGTTTGGCGCGGCTTTCCAGGTATTTGCCGAGCAGCACCAGGGCGATCACCACCGCCGAGGCTTCGAAGTACAGGTGCGGTTCCACCCCAGCCGGGGCGATGAGCCATTGATAGATACTCAGGCCATACCCGGCGCTGGTGCCGATGGCGACCAGCAGGTCCATGTTGCCCGCACCGGCGCGCACGGCTTTCCAGGCGGCGACATAGAAGCGCGCACCAAAGATGAACTGCACCGGTGTGGCGAGAAGGAACTGGATCCAGGCCGGGAGCATCCAGTGCAGGCCGAAGGGCTGCACCAGCATCGGCAACACCAGTGGCAATGCCAACACAATGGCCATCACCAGTGACCAGCGTTCGCGTTTCAGGCGCTGTTCCTGGCTGGCTTGGGTGGCGGTTTCGCTCTGCGGCAAGGTGGCGGTATAGCCGGCCTTTTCTACGGCGGCGATCAGTACGGCGGCGTCCATCTGGCCCGCCACCTCGACGTGGGCTCGTTCATTGGCCAGGTTGACGCTGACGCTTTGCACGCCGGGCACCTTGTTCAGGGCGCGTTCGACCCGCCCGACGCAACTGGCGCAGGTCATGCCGCTGATCGGCAGGTCGAAGGTGGTGGATCCATTCATGGGGCAGTCCTCCAGGAGTAGTTGCCTGTAGGATCAACCTTAACCTTAGGGGAAGGTCAAGCTCCATTATCCCGCGTGGTTCAATAGCCCAGTTTTGCAGGCTTTAGGTACATGCCGTCTGCGCCTTGGGCAATGCGCAGCTTGCGCACGTCGCCAGCTTTCAACTCGATGGTTTGTGCCTTGGGCGCCAACAGTCCCGGCAGGCAGCCTGGCGCCTGGCCCGGCAACAGTTTGAGACGCAGCGAGACCCGGCCTGCGGGGAAGTTGAACGAGGTGGCCTGCTCCTGGAACAGCCGGCCGGCCAGTTGATCATTGACGTACAGGCCAATCTCGCAATTGGTGGGCACTTCCAGGCGTTCCCTGGAAATGATCAGCACCCCATAGTCCTCGGCGGCGCTGGCCTGGGGGACAGTGGCGAACAGGCTGAGCAGGCTCACAAGGCCAAAAAACGACCAGCGCATGGTGAATTCTCCGGGTTTCAAATCGTGGATGGTTGCAGCTTGGCCGACGCCGCCAGGGAATGCCAGCCCGGCAGTTGTTTTCAGCGCTTGACCTTGCCATCGTGGCAAGGATGAAACTGGGCGAAACCTCACTCAAGGAGTCATGTCATGCAAATATTCAGCGTTGAAGGAATGACCTGCGGCCATTGCGTTCGGGCCGTGACCCAAGCAGTACAATCCAGAGATCCGGCCGCTAGCGTGAATGTAGATCTGAAAGCCAAGGAAGTCGGCGTGGTAAGTCGCTTGTCGCCGGAAGAGGTGATCAGCCTGATCACCGAAGAAGGCTACAACGCCAGGCTCGCCTGATTATTTAATAGGTAGCGAGCTAACGTAATGTTCAAGGCACCCAAGCGCGGCTAGACTGTCGGGCTGCCGACTCTTCCGGGTGCCTGATGAACCTTCGCATAATCCTTATTCTGGGGGCCTTGAGCGCATTTGCGCCGCTGGCCATCGACTTTTATCTACCGGGCTTCCCGGCCATGGCCGTGGCGTTCGGTACCGACGAAAAACATATCCAGCTGACCCTGGCGGTGTACTTCACCGGCCTGGCGATCGGCCAGTTGATCTATGGGCCGCTGGCGGATCGTTTTGGCCGGCGCATCCCGCTGTTGAGCGGCGTCACCCTGTTCACCGTGGCCTCCTTGGCGTGCGCCTATGCGCCGTCCCTGGAGTGGCTGATCGGTGCGCGTTTCGTCCAGGCTCTGGGCGGGTGTGCGGGCATGGTGATTTCCCGGGCGGTGGTCAGCGACAAGTGCGACGCGGTGGGCTCGGCCAAGGTCTTTTCGCAGTTGATGCTGGTGGTCGGGCTGGCACCGATCCTGGCACCGATGCTCGGTGGGGTAATGGTCAGCCTGTGGGGCTGGCAGTCGATTTTCCTCGCGCTGACGGTATTTAGCGTCGGCGCCGGGGTGGCGGTGGCTGTCGGTTTGCCGGAGAGCTTCCCGGCTCATCAGCCTCGGCAGCCATTGTCCGGGGCGTTGCGCCAGTACGGACGCCTGCTGGCCGACCGGGTGTACCTGGGCTATGCCGTGACCGGTGGCATCGCGATTGGCGGGATGTTTGCCTACATTGCTGGTTCGCCTTTCGTGTTTATCAAGCTCTACGGCGTGCCGGCCGAGCACTATGGCTGGCTGTTTGGCACCAATGCCGCGGGTTTTATCCTGGTGGCCCAGGTCAACGCGCGGCTGCTGGCCAAGCGCGGCCCGGCGTTTCTGCTGACCCGCACGGTGTGGGTGTACCTCGCGGCGGCGCTGGCGTTGCTGGCGGTCAGTGCTCTGCATACCCAGGCGTTGTGGCCGCTGCTGGTGCCGCTGTTCCTGTGTATCGCCAGCCTGGGCTGCATCATGCCCAATACCTCGGCGTGCGCCATGAACGGCCAGGGCGCGCGGGCCGGTAGCGCGTCGGCCCTTTTGGGTTGCATTCAGTTTGGGGTGGCGGCGGGGGTGGCATCGTTGGTCGGCGCATTGCACGACGGCACGGCCATGCCGATGTCGATCGTCATCAGTCTGTGCGGGGTGTTGGCGGTAGTGGTGGCCATGTTGACCCAGCGCCTGCAACGGCAGCGTGCCTTGCAAGCGCAGGTCTGACGGCGTTTTCAGCCAGTAGCGCGCTGCTGGCTTTCGGGAAAGCGGTGGGGTGCCTGGATCCGGTTTTGCAGGGTATTGGCGAAGGCGCGGGCCTCGGCTTCACTGCGGAAGGTAAAGGCATCGTGGTCCAGGCGAACCTGCCATTTGTTGCCTTGGGATTTTGCTAACGCTTTTATCAGGATCTTCATTGCTGACTTCCTCACGTAAAAGATTGCGTGGCAAAGGCGGCCAATATAAACCCGAATACGCTCACAAATATGACAAGGATCAAGTGTCTGACTAGCGGTGCCGTCCTTTACCTACAACGATAGCGGACGACACTCACAGAGCCCGCGTCTTAGAAGCCTTCCAGCACAATCTTGCCCTTGGCCTTGCCGCTTTCCAGCAACCCGTGGGCGCGGCGCAGGTTCTCTGCGTTGATCACGCCGAAGTGTTCGCCCACCGTGGTTTTCAGGGTGCCGGCGTCGATCAGCTCGGCCACGCGGTTGAGCAGGTTGTGTTGCTCGATCATGTCGGCAGTCTCGAACATCGACCGGGTGTACATGAACTCCCAATGCAGCGACAGGCTCTTGCGCTTGAGCTTGAGCACGTCCAGCGACTTGGGATCATCGATCAATGCCAGTTTACCCTGGGGCACAAGGGCTTCGACCAACTGGTCCAGATGCTGGTCGGTCTGGGTCAGGCTGGCGACGTGGGTCACCTGCGGGTGGCCTGCGCGCTTGAGCTCTTCGCTCAGGGGCTGGCTGTGATCGACCACCAGGTCGGCCCCCAGGTCCTTGGCCCAGGCCTGGGTTTGCGGGCGCGAGGCACTGCCAATGACCTTGAGCGCGGTGAGTTGCGCCGCCAGTTGGGTGAGGATCGACCCCACGCCACCGGCAGCGCCGACAATCAGCAGGCTCTGGCCTTGATCGGTCTTGCCTTCAGGGACTTGCAGGCGTTCGAACAGCAGTTCCCAGGCGGTGATAGCGGTCAGCGGCAGGGCAGCGGCTTCGGCAAAACCCAGGCTCTTGGGCATATGGCCGACGATGCGCTCATCCACGGTGTGCAGCTCGCTGTTGCCGCCCGGGCGTGTCAGGGAGCCGGCGTAGAACACCTTGTCGCCGGCCTTGAACAGTGTCACTTCGCTGCCGACGGCCTTGACCACGCCCGCAACGTCCCAGCCCAACACCTTGGCCGCGCCGTTTTCCGGGGCGACGTTCTGGCGGATCTTGGTGTCCACCGGGTTGACCGAGATGGCTTTGACTTCTACCAGCAGGTCGCGCGGGCCGGCCACCGGCTCAGGCAATTGGATATCTTGCAGGGACTTGGGGTCGTTGATTGGCAATGCGGCGTAGTAGGCGATGGCTTTCATGACGAGTTCCAGGGTGTGTGGAAGGGAATAGGTGGATCATTGGCTATTTCTCTTGCAGATAAAACCCGCTAAAAGAGCAGTCTCTTTCAATATATTTTTGATAATTAGTCGGGGCGATGCTCATGCTGCGTTTTGATGATTTGCAGTTGTTCGTGCGTGCGGCGGATTTGGGCAGTTTGTCTGCCGCCGCCCGGGTCATGGATATGTCGGCGGCGGTAGCCAGTGCCGCGTTGAAACGCATCGAGCAACAATTGGGCGTGCGCTTGCTGGCTCGCTCCACCCGCAGCCTGCGCCTGACCGCCGAGGGCGAGGGCTTCTTGCAGTACGCCCGTGGTGCCTTGAGCCAACTGGATGAAGGCCGGCGCCTGCTGGCCAGCGGTCAGGATCATGTCAGCGGTGTCCTGCAACTGTCGGCGCCTTCGGACTTCGGACGCAACCTACTATTGCCGTGGCTCGACGAATTTCAACGTGAGCACCCGCAATTGAGCGTACGCCTGCTGCTGGGCGACCGGATCGCCGACCTGTTCCGCCAGCCGGTGGATATCGCCTTGCGCTACGGCGAACCCGAGGACTCGAGCCTGGTGGCTTTGCCTGTGGCGCCGGACAATCGCCGGGTGCTGTGCGCGGCGCCCGGCTACCTGGCCCGCCATGGCGAGCCGCGCCACCTGGAGGAGTTGGCCCAGCACAATTGCCTGCTTTACATGCTCGGCAGCCGGGTGCACGACCATTGGAGCTTTCGCGATGGCAAGCGGGAAATCAGCCTGACCGTCACCGGTGACCGCTTCAGTGATGATGCCGATGTGGTGCGGCGCTGGGCCGTGGCCGGGGTGGGTATTGCCTACAAGTCCTGGCTGGATGTCAGCGCCGACGTGCTGGCCGGCCGTCTGCAGCTGCTCTTGCCGGAGCTGCAGGGTGAGCGCACACCGCTCAATCTGCTGTGCGCCCACCGCGCGCAATTGAGTAAACCGATCAATCTCCTGCGAGAAATGCTCGTGGCACGTTGTGGGAAGTTGAGCGCGCAGTTGCCTGAACGGCGAGGGACTACGCAATAACCCCAGGGGATTCAGGAAATTTCAGGCAGTTGCTGTAGCTGATTTGGCTGTAAGACGCCACGGAATCTGCTGCTTACACACTTATACTTTTGCGCGGAATGGAGCAGACCAACGATTCAACAGGGAGTGAGTACATGGAACAGGCACCTTGCATCAGCCAGATCGCCACCTTGCTGGCCGACCCTAAGCGCACCGCGATGATCTGGGCATTGATGGACGGCTCGGCCAAGCCGTCTGAAGAACTGGCGATGTTGGCTGGGTTATCGGCGTCATCGGCCAATGCGCATCTGGCGCGGTTGGCGGCGGGTGGATTGCTGCGTATTGAAGCCCGTGGGCGCAAACGCTTCTTCCGCATGGCGGCGGCGGATGTGGGCGCGGCAGTCGATGCGTTGGCCAGTACCACAATTGCCAGTGTGGCACGCATTGCGCCCAGCCGGCCGGTGGCGGCGTTGCTGGCGCCGGCAGCGTTGCGCCAGGCGCGGCTGTGCCATGACCACTTGGGCGGGGAAATGGCGGCGGCACTTTATCAACGCATGCTGCTGGCGAAGTGGATCGAGCGCTACGAACAGCGGATCCATGTGACGCCCCTGGGCGCACGGCATTTGGCCGAGCACGGCATTTTTACCCAGGCCTTGGCCCATCAGGGTTACTCGACGCTGGCTTGCGACTGTTTTGACTGGAGCGAGCAGCAGCCGCACCTGGGTGGGGCGCTGGGGGCGGGATTGTTGCAATTGTTCATGCAGTCGCGCTGGTTGAAGACGATCAACGAGTCGAGCGCACTGCAGGTCACCGAGGCCGGGCGCCTGGAAATTGCCCGGATAGCGGCTGTGTAGGAGCCGGCAAGCCGGCTCCTGCCTGGGTTGCTTACGGCTTGATCAGGCGTGCATCCAGGCTGTTTTGCGCCAGGCGGCTGGCCTGGTCTTGGGTCATGCCCAGCGAGGTGTGCAACGCGTGGAAGTTCTCGGTGACATACCCGCCGAAGTACGCCGGGTCATCCGAGTTCACCGTGACCTTCACCCCACGCTCGAGCATGTCGAGGATGTTGTGCTGGGCCATGTCGTCGAACACGCACAGTTTGGTATTGGACAGTGGGCACACGGTCAGGGGGATCTGCTCGTCGATGATCCGCTGCATCAGGCGCTCGTCTTCGATGGCGCGCACGCCATGGTCGATACGCTGGATCTTCAGCAGGTCGAGGGCTTCCCAGATGTACTCCGGTGGGCCTTCTTCGCCAGCATGGGCGACGGTCAGGAAACCTTCGCCACGGGCGCGATCGAACACGCGCTGGAACTTGCTCGGCGGGTGGCCCATTTCCGAGCTGTCCAGGCCCACGGCGACAAACGCATCACGGAACGGTAGCGCCTGGTCGAGGGTTTTTTCGGCTTCTTCTTCGCTCAGGTGGCGCAGGAAGCTGAGGATCAGGCCGCTGGTGATGCCCAGTTGCTGCTCGCCATCTTTGAGCGCGCTGGCGATGCCATTGAGCACCACTTCAAACGGGATACCACGGTCGGTGTGGGTCTGCGGGTCGAAGAACGGCTCGGTATGAATCACGTTCTGCGCTTTGCAACGCAGCAGGTAGGCCCAGGTCAGGTCGTAGAAATCCTGGGAGGTGCGCAATACATCGGCGCCCTTGTAGTAGAGGTCGAGAAACTCTTGCAGGTTATTGAAGGCGTAGGCCTTGCGCAGGGTTTCGACGTCGTTCCACGGCAGCGCGATTTTGTTGCGTTCGGCCAGGGCGAACAGCAGCTCGGGCTCCAGCGAACCCTCCAGGTGCAGGTGCAGTTCGGCCTTGGGCAGGGCGTTGAGCCAGTCGTACATGTGTGCGTTCTCATCAGGTGCAATGGCGGCATTCTACAGGCCAGGGCGCAAATAATCGGTAAAACCTGACCGAGCGGTAAGCATTGTTCGTGCCTGCGGCAATGGGTGAATGAACTAAGGTGTAACGAAACGTTAGCGAATCGCCGCAGTCTGTACCCCATCAATGACTGAATCGCCGCTCGAAAAGGCCCGCAATGCTCACATCCCTCAAGCAAGAAAAATTCATGTGGCTGGCGCTGATCGCCGCCATCGCGGCCTACTCGCTGGAGCACTGGCTGCTGCACAGTGGGCAGGTGACGGCACTGCTCGGTGGCCTGGTGCTGATCGGTTTTATCGTCATGGCGTCGATGCGCGTGGCCCACCACGCCGAACTTCTCGCTGAAAAGGTCGGCGACCCCTACGGCACCATGATCCTGACCCTCGCGGCAGTGCTGGTGGAAGTGGTGATCCTGGCGATCATGATGAGCAACGAGGCGTCGCCGACCCTGGTGCGCGACACGATTTACTCGGCGGTGATGCTGGATATCAACGGCATCTTAGGCTTGGCCGCGCTGATGGGTGGCATCAAGCATGGGGAACAGTCCTACAACGATGATTCGGCGCGGACCTACAGCGTGATGATCCTCACCGCCATGGGCGTATCCATGGTGGTACCGGAATTTATCCCCGAGGCCGATTGGAAAATCTACTCGGCCTTCACCATTGGCGCGATGGTGGTGTTGTACGCCTTGTTCCTGCGCATGCAGGTGGGGCCACACAGCTACTTCTTCAGCTACAGCTATCCGGAAAAACGCCGCAAGCCGTTGCCGGAAGAACAGGCTTCGCCGGTCAACCTGACATTCTCCATCGCAACCCTGGTGTTTGGCGTGGTGGTGATTGGCGCATTGGCCGAAGTGATGTCCAAGACCCTGGACCTTGGCCTGGAGGGCACGGGCGCGCCGCCGGTGATCACGGCGATCCTGGTGGCGGCGATTTCCGCCGCCCCGGAGATTCTGACCGCCTTGCGTGCGGCATTGGCCAACCGCATGCAGTCGGTGGTCAACATCGCGCTGGGTGCTTCGTTGTCGACGGTGATCTTGACCGTGCCGGTGATGGAAGCCATGGCGCTGTACACCGGCCAGCCGTTTCAGATGGCGATGACGCCGGTGCAAACCGTGATGGTGTTTATCACGCTGATTGTCAGCGCGATCAACCTCAACGATGGCGAAACCAACGCCATCGAAGGGATGACCCATTTTGTGCTGTTTGCGACCTTTATCATGTTGTCGCTGCTGGGCGTGTAGTCAGCCGGCGATCAACTGCCGCGCCGCCTGGCTGTGATCGGCGATCAGGCCCTTGAGGTCCATGCCCTCGATTTGCCCCTCGATCACCCGCCACTTGCCGCCCACCATCACTCGATCCGCACGGTCGGCGCCGCATAGCAGCAGCGCCGAAACAGGGTCGTGGCTGCCGGAGAAGCGCAGCTCATCGAGTTTGAACAGCGCCAGGTCGGCCTGTTTGCCTACCGCCAGTTCACCGATATCGCTACGGCCGAGCAACTGCGCAGAACCCTTGGTGGCCCAGCCCAGTACGCCCTCAGGGGTGATTTTTTCCGCGCCGTAGCGCAGGCGCTGGATATACAGGGCCTGGCGTGTTTCCAAAATCATGTTGGAGGCATCATTGGAAGCCGAGCCGTCCACGCCCAGGCCAATCGGCGCGCCGGCGGCGACCAGGTCCAGGGTCGGGCAGATGCCGGAGGCCAGGCGCATGTTGGAGCTTGGGCAATGGCAAATCCCGGTGCCGGCCGCGCCCAGGCGGGCGATCTCCTCAGGGTTGAAGTGAATGCCATGGGCCAGCCAGGTGCGGGGGCCGAGCCAGCCGACACTGTCGAGGTAGTCCACGGTGCGCAGGCCGAAGCGTTGCAGGCAGAAGTCTTCTTCGTCGAGGGTTTCGGCCAGGTGGGTGTGCAGGCGCACATCGAGCTGGTTGGCCAGTTCGGCACTGGCGCTCATGATTTGGGGGGTGACCGAAAACGGCGAGCAGGGCGCCAGGGCGATCTGGATTTGCGCGCCATCGCCGCGCTCGTGGTAGCGCTTGATCAGGCGCTGGCTGTCTTCGAGGATCACTTCGCCCTGCTGCACCGTCTGTTGCGGTGGCAGGCCGCCGTCGGCTTCGCCCAGGCTCATCGAACCGCGAGTGAGCATGGCGCGCATGCCCAGTTCGCGCACGCTATCGACTTGCACGTCGATCGCCTGCTCCAGGCCATCGGGGAACAGGTAGTGGTGATCGGCCGCGGTGGTGCAGCCTGAGAGCAGCAGTTCGGCGAGCGCGACTTTGCTGGCCAGGGCCAGTTTTTCCGGGGTCAGGCGCGCCCAGACCGGGTACAGGGTTTTCAGCCAGGGGAACAGCGGCTGGTTGACCACCGGGGCCCAGGCGCGGGTCAGGGTCTGGTAGAAGTGATGGTGGGTGTTGATCAGGCCGGGAAGGATCACGTGCTCGCGGGCGTCGAAGGTGTGTTCGCAGGCCAAGCTTGGTTGTTGGCCGAGGGCGAGTACTTCAACGATCACGCCGTCTTGCAGCACCAGGCCGCCACGGGCATCGAGAGCATTGGCAGTGAAAATCGCGAGAGGGTTTTTTAACCAGGTACGGGTCGCAGGCATTGGCCGGCTCCTCTGAATGATGGGTTCAGGTTTGCCAGCTCAGTGTTGCCCTGTCTGCTGATCCAGGGTCGCCGGTAAGGGCGAGGTGGGAAGTCTACGTGGAGTGAGCGGTGGGGTCTATCCACCGCTCATCCGACATCCATTTATCCTGTAGGAGCCGGCTTGCCGGCGATGAGGCCCGCCAATATTGCGATGTTCTCAGTGACGCCATCGCCGGCAAGCCGGCTCCTACAGGGTTGGGGTTACCAGGGAATGGTCTGGCCCTTGTAGTTGACGAAATGATGGCCGCCCTTGCCGGTGTAGGCGTTCACTTGGGCAATCAGCCCGCGTACGCTGGTCTCCACGTCCAGGTCGGCCCCTTCGCCGCCCATATCGGTCTTGACCCAGCCCGGATGCAACGACAGGACGGTCAGTTTCTGCTCGCCCAATTGCGACACGAAGCTGTTGGTCATGGAGTTCAGGGCGGCCTTGCTGGCCTTGTACAGCGCAAGGTCTGGTGCGTCGGGCATGGTCACGCTGCCCAGCACCGAGCTCATGAACGCCAGTACGCCGCTGCCCTGGCGAATCTGCGGGGCAAAGCGTTGAGCCAGGTTGATCGGCGCCACGGCATTGGTGAAAAACAGTTGGCCGACTTCGGCCTGGGTCGCGTGGCCCGGGGTCTGGTTGGCCGGGCCCTTGACGCCGGCGTTGACGAACAGCAGGTCGAAGGTCTGGGTTTTCAGGCGCTGGTTCAAGGCGATGACGGCCTGTTGGTCGTCCATGTCCAGTTGCTCGATCTGTACCGGGCCCAGGTTTTTAAGGGCGTCGGCTTTTTGCGGGTTGCGCACGGTGGCGGTGACTTGCCAGCCATCAGCCAGCAATTGCTTGACCAGGCCAAGGCCCAGCCCGCGCGAGGCGCCGATGATCAGTGCGGTTTTTGGCGTAGACATGAAGGCTTCCTTTGGCGTCGGAGTTTAGTGAACAACCTTATCAGGTTCAGCGTTGCAGCAGGATTCGTCCGCGGCTCAGGTCGGCCAACTGCGTTTGCAGGGTGTCGATATGGGCTTCGCCGAGTGCCAGTTGCAGCTCCACGCCGTTTGCGGTGAAGGTTTCTTCCACCACCAGGCCACCCAGTTCGGCGACACGCAGCTTTACCAGCGTCAACTCGGCAAAGCCGCAGGCGCAACTCAAGGGCACGCGGCTGATCAGTTCGACCCGTTCGGCGTTTTGCAGGCATTTATTCGCGCCGCCCCCATAGGCCCGGGCCAGGCCACCGGTACCCAGTTGGATACCGCCATACCAGCGGACCACCAGCACCACGACCTGGTCAAACCCCTGGGCCTCGATGGCGGCCAGGATCGGCCGCCCGGCGGTGCCGCCGGGTTCACCGTCGTCGTTGCTGCGGTATTGCCCACCGAGTTTCCAGGCCCAGCAGTTATGCGTGGCGTTGAGGTCGCTGTGCTGCTCGATAAACGCCTGGGCGTCCTGCGGGCTGGTAATCGGCGCGGCATAGGTGATGAAGCGGCTTTTGCGGATTTCTTCGCGAAATTCGCAAAAGCCCGTAAGGGTGAAAGGCATTGGATCGCTTCGTTCAGAGGGCAGGCTTGATGCCACAGCCCTTGAGAATAATGTGGATAAGGTTGCTGCCGGCGTCTTCCATGTCCTGCTTGGTCAGCTTGGTGCGACCGGTCACGCGGCAGATCTGGGTCGCGAAGTCAGCGTAATGCTGGGTGCTGCCCCACAGCAGGAAGATCAAGTGTACCGGATCCACGGGGTCCATCTTGCCGGCATCGATCCAGGCCTGGAATACCGCAGCCCGGCCGCTGAACCAGGCGCGGTAGTCCTGGCTGAAATATTCGGTAAGGCATTCGCCGCCGCTGATGATCTCCATGGCGAAGATCCGCGAAGCCTGGGGCTGGCGCCGCGAGTATTCCATCTTGGTGCGGATATAGCGGGTCAGCGCCTCGGCAGGATCATCCTCGGCGGTCAAGGTGTTGAAGGTGCTGTCCCACAGTTCGAGGATATTGCTCAGTACCGCGATATACAGCCCCAGCTTATTGGTGAAGTAATAATGCAGGTTGGCCTTCGGTAGCCCGGCGCTCGCGGCGATGGTGTTCATGCTGGTGCCTTTGTAGCCATGCCGGGCGAATTCATCTTCAGCGGCCTGGATGATCGCTTGTTCGTTCTTTTGCCGAATGCGGCTGGCGGGTTTTC
This sequence comes from Pseudomonas sp. WS 5059, assembly GCF_012985525.1. NCBI lineage: Bacteria > Pseudomonadati > Pseudomonadota > Gammaproteobacteria > Pseudomonadales > Pseudomonadaceae > Pseudomonas > Pseudomonas sp. WS 5059. The sequence goes on from NZ_JAAQWO010000004.1 coordinate 614,382, forward strand.
CGGCGTGGCTGTTGTGGGCAGGAACTTCGAGGCTCATGGAGGTTTCCGTGCAGATCGATGAATGCGATTGCTGCACAGATAACCCACCCTCAAGCCTCAGACAAGTCCCGATACGATAAAAGCGTCAAAGCGGTTCCAGCGTGTCGTTTTCCACGAGTGGATTTGCGGCAGGCGTTGTCGCCTTGGATTCCGGCAGGATCAGGCACAACACAATCGCCGTCAGCCCGCCGCTGGTGATGGCTGAATCGAACAGGTTTTGCACCAGGGTTGGCATCAGGTGTAACAGGTTCGGTTGCGCGGCGATGCCCAGGCCGACCCCAAACGAGGTGGCGATGATCAGCATGCTGCGGCGGTCCAGCGGGGCTTGGGCCAGGATGCGCACGCCGGCGGCGGCCACGCTGCCGAACATCACCAGGGTCGCGCCACCGAGCACCGGCTTGGGGATTTGCTGCAATACCGCGCCAATCAGTGGAAACAGCCCGAGGCAAAATAGCACTACGCCGATGTACAGGCCCACATAGCGGCTGGCGACGCCGGTCAACTGGATCACGCCGTTGTTCTGGGCAAAGGTGGTGTTGGGGAACGCGCTGAAAGTGGCGGCGATCATGCAACTGACGCCATCCCCCAGCACGCCGCCCTTGAGCCGGCTTATATAGGAAGGGCCGCTGATGGGCTGGCGGGCGATCATGCAGTTGGCGGTGAGGTCGCCCACGGTTTCGATGCTGCTGATCAGATAAATCAGCGCGACCGGCAGGAAAGCGCTCCAGTCGAAGCTGAAGCCAAAATGGAACGGCGTCGGCAGGCTGATCAAGGGCAGGTCGGGCAGGGGCTGGGGCACCAGCTTGCCGCTGAACCAGGCGGCGAGGCTGCCCAATAGCAGGCCGATGATGATTGCGCTCAGGCGTACCCACGGCGTATTCGAGCGATTGAGCAGGATAATCGTCAGCACCACGAACAGGCCCAGGGCCAGGTTGGTCGGCGCGCCAAAGTCCGGCGCATTGAAGCCGCCGCCCAGGTCGGTGATGCCCACCTTGATCAGGCTGATGCCAATCAGGGTAATCACAATCCCGGTTACCAGCGGCGTGATGACCCGGCGCAGTTGGCCGATAAAACGGCTCAATATGACCTGCACCAGCGCGCCGAAAAAGCACACGCCAAAGATCATCGCCAGGATGTCTTCCGGGCTGCCGCCGCGCTGCTTGACCAGGAAACCCGCCGATAACACTGCGCCGAGAAAGGCAAAGCTGGTGCCTTGCAGGCAGATCATCCCCGCGCCAATTCCAAACGGCCTACGGGCCTGGATGAAGGTGCCGACACCGGAAACCATCAACGCCATGCTGATCAAGTAGGGCAGGTGGGCGGCCAGGCCCAGGGTCGAGCCGATGATCAAAGGCGGGGTGATGATGCCGACGAAGCTGGCGAGCACATGTTGCAGGGCCGCGAGCAATGCGGGCAGTGGTTTGGGACGGTCGTTGAGGCCGTAGATCAGGTCGCTGGCGCTGGAGGATTCTGGTGGCATGGCATGTGGGCTCGGGGCTGACGGTTCATGGTCCCTGTGCCTTGCAAAAAGCTGTCCACTTGCTCAGGTTTTGTGTGGGGCCCGTATCAGCGGGTCGCGGCCAGGCTGTCGAGAAAGCTTTCCAGCACCAAATGGGGGCGGCGGCCCTTGCGGGTGACCGAAGCCAGGCTTAAATCGTAAAAACGTGTAGGCGGTTTCAGCGCACGCAGTCGGCCTTGTTGCACCCACAGGCTGGCGTAGTGGTCGGGCAGGTAGCCGATATAGCGCCCCGTGAGGATCAGGAAGGCCATGCCTTCGCGGTCGGAAGCGCTGGCGGTGCAGTTGAGCGCCTGATAATGGGCCTGGATATCGGCGGGCAGGCGGAAGGTTGGTGCGATGGCGTCCTGGCTATTGATGCGGTGGTCGTCCAGTTGCTTATCGTCCGCATAAAACAGCGGATGGCCCACCGCGCAGTAGAGCAGCGAACGCTCGCTGTACAGGGGTTGGTACTCCAGGCCCGACAGTGCGCTGGCCTGGGGCACCACGCCGACATGCAGGCGCCCGTCGAGCACACCTTGTTCCACTTCGTTGGGGGCGATCATGCGGATCTGGATCTGCACGTCCGGGCCGCGTTCTTTCAACTGCGCCAGGGCATGGGTGATGCGCATATGGGGCAGGGTCACCAGGTTGTCGGTCAGGCCGATGATCAGTTCGCCGCGCAGGTGCTGGTGCAGGCCGTTGACCTCGGTGCGGAAACTCTCCAGCGCACTTAATAGTTGCAGTGCGGACTGGTAGACCTCGCGACCTTCTTCCGTCAGAGAGAAACCGGCGCGCCCGCGCTGGCACAGGCGCAGGCCCAGGCGCTGTTCGAGGTCGCTCATTTGCTGGCTGATGGCCGAACGGCCGATGCCCAGCACGGTTTCCGCCGCCGAGAAGCCTCCGCACTCCACCACACTGCGGAAGATGCGCAACAGGCGGATATCGAAGTCGCTGACTTGGGCTAGCGGGTCGGGTCGACGGCTGCTCATAGTTTAGTGAATGCCTGACTGAAGGTTAGAAGAGTTGCATTTCCTAGACTTTATCCCCGTGGCAATTTAGCTGCAACAACGCTTTTCAATCCCGACGCTGCCTTTTGCCCTGCGAGGTTTTGCTGATGAACATGCCCGAAAACGCCCCATCCACCCTGGCCAGCCAATTGAAGCTGGATGCCCACTGGATGCCTTACACCGCCAACCGTAACTTCCAGCGCGACCCACGCCTGATCGTGGGTGCCGAAGGCAGTTGGTTGATCGATGACAAGGGGCGTCGGGTCTATGACTCGCTGTCGGGGCTGTGGACCTGCGGCGCAGGGCACACGCGCAAGGAAATCCAGGAAGCGGTCGCCAAGCAACTGGGCACCCTGGACTACTCGCCAGGCTTCCAATACGGTCATCCTTTGTCCTTCCAGTTGGCAGAAAAGATTACCGACCTGACCCCAGGCAACCTGAATCATGTGTTTTTCACTGACTCCGGCTCCGAGTGCGCCGACACGGCGGTGAAGATGGTGCGTGCGTACTGGCGCCTAAAGGGCCAGGCAACCAAGACCAAGATGATCGGCCGCGCCCGTGGTTATCACGGGGTGAACATCGCCGGTACCAGCCTGGGCGGCGTCAACGGCAACCGTAAGATTTTTGGCCAGGCGATGATGGATGTTGATCACCTGCCCCATACCCTGCTGGCCAGTAATGCCTTCTCCCGCGGCATGCCGGAGTTGGGCGGTATTGCCCTGGCTGACGAGTTGCTCAAGCTGATCGAGTTGCATGATGCTTCGAACATCGCTGCGGTGTTCGTCGAGCCGATGGCAGGCTCGGCTGGCGTGCTCGTACCACCCCAGGGCTACCTCAAGCGCCTGCGTGAAATCTGTGACCAGCACAACATCCTGCTGGTGTTCGACGAAGTGATTACCGGCTTTGGCCGGACCGGCTCGATGTTTGGTGCCGATAGCTTCGGTGTGACGCCGGACCTGATGTGCATCGCCAAGCAAGTCACCAACGGGGCGATTCCGATGGGTGCGGTGATTGCCAGCAGCGAGATCTATCAGACATTCATGAACCAGGCGACGCCTGAGTACGCGGTGGAATTCCCACACGGCTATACCTACTCGGCACACCCGGTAGCTTGCGCAGCCGGGTTGGCGGCATTGGATCTGTTGCAGAAGGAAAACCTGGTGCAGAGCGTGGCCGAAGTCGCGCCGCACTTTGAGAATGCGCTGCATGGCCTCAAGGGCAGCAAGAATGTGATCGACATTCGTAACTACGGCCTGGCCGGTGCGATCCAGATTGCACCGCGTGATGGGGACGCCATCGTGCGCCCATTCGAAGCAGGCATGGCGTTGTGGAAGGCCGGGTTCTATGTGCGTTTTGGCGGCGACACCCTGCAGTTCGGCCCAACCTTCAACAGCAAGCCGCAGGACCTGGATCGCTTGTTCGATGCGGTCGGCGAAGTGCTGAACACGATCGACTGATTTCTCCTTCTATATAGAACAACTGTCGGGCGCGACGCGTGTCGCGCCTGTGGACAACTTTTCAGGAGCCTTGCATGAGCCTTATCCAGCATTTGATCAACGGCGAACTGGTTAACGATAGCGGTCGTAGCGCCGACGTCTACAACCCATCTACTGGCCAGGTGATTCACCAGGTGCCATTGGCCAGCCGTGAAACCATTCAACAGGCGATCGACTCGGCCAAGGCGGCATTCCCGGCCTGGCGCAATACGCCACCGGCCAAGCGTGCCCAGGTGATGTTTCGTTTCAAGCAATTGCTGGAGCAGAACGAAGCCCGCATCTCGCAGTTGATCAGCGAAGAGCATGGCAAGACCCTGGAAGACGCCGCCGGTGAGTTGAAGCGCGGTATCGAAAACGTTGAGTACGCATGCTCGGCGCCGGAAATCCTCAAGGGCGAGTACAGCCGTAACGTCGGCCCGAACATTGATGCCTGGTCCGACTTCCAGCCGCTGGGTGTGGTGGCGGGTATTACACCGTTCAACTTCCCGGCCATGGTGCCGCTGTGGATGTATCCGCTGGCCATCGTCTGCGGTAACTGCTTCATCCTCAAGCCATCGGAGCGCGACCCAAGCTCGACGCTGTTGATTGCGCAGTTGCTGCAGGAAGCCGGTTTGCCCAAAGGCGTGTTGAGCGTGGTGCATGGTGACAAGGGCGCGGTGGATGCGCTGATCGAGGCGCCTGAGGTCAAGGCCTTGAGTTTTGTCGGTTCGACGCCGATTGCCGAGTACATCTATTCCGAAGCGACCAAGCGCGGCAAGCGTGTACAGGCGCTGGGCGGGGCGAAGAACCATGCGGTGCTGATGCCGGATGCGGACCTGGACAACGCGGTCAGTGCCTTGATGGGCGCAGCCTACGGTTCCTGCGGCGAGCGTTGCATGGCAATCTCGGTGGCGGTCTGTGTGGGTGACCAGGTGGCGGATGCATTGATCGCCAAGCTGGTACCGCAGATCAAGGCGCTGAAGATTGGTGCGGGTACTTCCTGTGGCCTGGACATGGGGCCGTTGGTTTCTGCGCAGGCGCGGGACAAGGTCAGCGGCTATATAGAAGACGGTGTGTCTTCGGGTGCTGAGCTGGTGGTCGATGGGCGTGGCTTGAGCGTTAGCGGTCATGAGGACGGCTTCTTCCTCGGTGGCTGCCTGTTTGATCGCGTGACGCCGCAGATGCGCATCTATAAGGAAGAGATCTTTGGCCCAGTGCTGTGCATCGTCCGGGTGAACAGCCTGGAAGCGGCGATGCAACTGATCAATGATCACGAATATGGCAACGGCACCTGCATCTTTACCCGTGACGGTGAGGCGGCGCGCCTGTTCTGTGACGAGATTGAAGTGGGCATGGTAGGGGTTAACGTGCCATTGCCAGTGCCGGTGGCTTATCACAGCTTCGGCGGCTGGAAGCGTTCGCTGTTTGGCGACTTGCACGCCTATGGGCCGGATGGGGTGCGTTTCTATACCCGTCGCAAGGCGATCACCCAGCGCTGGCCGCAGCGTGCCAGCCATGAGGCGTCGCAGTTCGCGTTCCCTAGTTTGTAAGGTTGGATGAGCAGAAGGCCGGCCCCTCGGGGCCGGCCTTTGCGTTTTCGGGGCTTTTTTGACCGATATGACAGAATTGTGAAAGTAACGGTTGACGGCGATTTATATCTGTCTATAATTCGCCCCACTTCCGGCGCAGTCGAAACGGAAAACTCTTTGGTAAACAAAGAGTTATGTAGTTTTCGGCAGCAGGTTGCTTCAGTTCATCGAAGCCAAAAGGAAGTTGAAAAAGAGGTGTTGACAGCAGCGTGTAACGCTGTAGAATTCGCCTCCCGCTGACGAGAGATCGAAAGCGCAAGTGGTTGAAGTTGTTGAGGAAAACCTCGAAGCTTCTGAAAATAATCACTTGACAGCAAATGAGGCTGCTGTAGAATGCGCGCCTCGGTTGAGACGAAAGATCTTAACCAACCGCTCTTTAACAACTGAATCAAGCAATTCGTGTGGGTGCTTGTGGAG
>NZ_JAAQWO010000005.1:0-583316 GCF_012985525.1 Pseudomonas sp. WS 5059
TTCTTTTCGGTCACTTGTTTGACCGCCTGGATTTTGAATTCTTCGGGATATCGCTGGTTGCTCATGGCACCTCCTAATGGGCCTCATTTTAAGGCTTGGAGGTGTCTACGAAACTAGGGGCGATTCACTCTTTTAAGCTACGAGCCTCACTCCGTTTAGACCTTACAGCTTTGGATTTTTTCTTAATTGTCATCGGCTTTGGATCGGGTGGGCATGCCTCGTTGAGCAAAGTACGCATAGCCTTTCGATAATTGAAAAGCATCTCAAAGCCGACGATGATTTCATCGCCTACAGCGGGGAGGGGTTCAACGAAACCTTCAATTATTTTTAATGATTTTTCGTTCCATCGGCCATTTGCGTGGCACAAGGAGTTTCTGATTGCAATTAGCTCCAAGCATCCCTGATTTGCCCATTTATATTCTGCATTCAGCAGAGTGGAAAGTTTTTCAACTTTAGATTGCGGCATGTTCCCGGCTTCTAGGTTAAGTTTGATTAAGGCGTCACTCATCATTTCATCAAAAATTACTGTCAGATCCTGTAATAGCATCTTGATTAACTGGCTGGAAATTTCTTCGAAGTGCGCGTTTGGGTCGCGCCTAAACTCCAATTCTTTACCTTCAGTCTTAGTGGGTAAGAGTGTTGAGTTGTAGGAGCAAATTGGTGATACCCAGTTGTTTGCGTCACGAAATCTTTCGTCTAGTGAGTTGAGATCTCCGAATTTTTCCTCTTTAGCCATGTGGAGTGAGTGCACGATCGCGTAAAAGGTCCTAGTCCATACGTGAACACGATTCCAATCCATGGTGACTCCTCAGAAATATGTTGCTAAATAAGTTTTGAGTAGAGCATTTAGCACCTGTTAGTCGCTCCCTGTGAGCGTAGGTGGACCAAAGCCAGGTCCATTCTCATTGGTGGTCTTTACCCTCTCTGGATGCCGCGGCAGCCGCCGCGAATGACCCCAAGGCTGGCTTATCAGGCCTTTGGAAGCATATACCATCTAGTATCTCGCAATTATTAGCCTGATCCAATCGGGGCGTTTGGAAGGACGCGACACTTGAGCCTATATCAGACATGTGCTCAAGCGCTTAATAACGGAGCGGGCCAATGAAATCGGGCAAGTGGTGTCGCATCGGCGGGCGCCAGCTACTGCTTCCAAGGCAAAGCCATTCGACCAAATCTTCTGATGAATTGACCGCATGGCTTATCCGCCATGGGGAAGGACAAGATGGTCAGCCCGATCCAAAGGTGCTAACCGACTCAAAGTAGCCATTGGTGAAGCGCAGCTAACGGCTAGAAGGGGTCGCCACGAGCAGTAAGAGAGTTCTAATACAGGCTATGGACATGCTGATAATGGCTTCGTAATATGGCGCATTGCCACTAATTCTGCGATTGGCAAGCTGCCTCAGGGTTTGTCAGCCGGCGTGAATCAGTATTAAGCACAGGTTGCGGAGATATTGCCAAGCATGTGTAGTCCAATTAAAGTTAGGAACCTATGAAATACTATCATATTGATACGGAGTCACGGCACCGCACTAACTGGGATCAGTTTCGCACCGGTGAAGAATATGTCGTCGGAGACAAGATAAATCCGATATACACCAACTGGAAGAACTCGGCAACTAGAGTGGGAGGAGGAATTACAAGAGAGGACGTTCATCGATCGGTTTCTGTAATGCTGCGGGAGCTTGCCTTCGAGAACCTAAGAGCCAGAGTCTATTCAACGCTCCCGTCAAGAACAAACTGCATATGGCTATGTGACTCTGAAGAATCCGCTAGATATTGGATTAAACGACTTCCTCACTCCGGCAGCAAAAGGATTCTGGAAATAGAAATATTGGAAGGCTTGACCCACAAAGCCTACGAACAGCACCTCACTAACAACTTAGAAAATATTAATGAATTAGAGGTGAGAGCACACAATTATTGGTCAGGTCATGGGGCTGGTAATTACGAAATCCTGTTCCAAGGTGTCATGCACATTGCGCGTGAGATTTATCCCTAGCAATTTACGAAAACCAACGCCGTTTCACGGCGCGGCTGTATTCCGCTGACTAAGCCGTTTGAGATCGGGGGCTTGCGTGCTACTCGGACTTCCGATCTATTGCTGCCTTTCGCCAGGTGCGGTAATGAGTCGTTTTCAGCCGGTCGCCATAGGCAGAAAACGACCCAAAGCTGCTGCATTTTGGATGGAAGCTAACGGCCAAAATGGAAATTTTCTGGCGGTGTTCATTAAGGAATCAAATTTTTTGCCTCAATTTTTTTAACAATCTCGGAAGTGCTCTCTCCCACGATTGAGTTATCTCGCCTCCAGTCTCCCCCCGTTCTTCGACTTCTGGACATAAAAGCTCCCATCATCATTGCAGATCCTAAACGATATGTTGCCCCCCGAGCGTTGGCTGCCCTGCGACTACTGACCAGTCAGGAATTTCTGATTTAATGTTATTGAGATGCGTATGCCTATTTGAGTTCGAAAACCACTCAAATCATCCAGTGACTGGCAGCACTTGGTTACCAGACGCCGGCCACCGATGCCTCTTTCAGCTTCACCTTGGCTTTTTTCCCTTGATATTACCCATCATGATCCATGCTGGGATGGGCTTGGGTGGGCGCGTATCGCTTTTCTTGTAATCAAAAGATAACGCGTGCGCGAAAAATCGCGATCAAGGCTGGTCGGCTAGCTGCTCAGGAGCTGTTGCCGAGGTGTGGCTGTCGTATCAAGCACTGAAAACTGTCACGCTGTTTTTTGATTCATTATCAAAATTTCTTGTTCGTCAGTCCGAGGCGGATGACTCAAGCTGATCGGTGATGAATAGCGAAGCTCCTAGAAGAGCGTGGCGGAGTTTCGGTGCCCCCCTCCTACGCCTCACAGAGCCCTGTGCGGAGCTTGGCTCCCATACCCATTTAGCACGGCCTAAGCCACCGCCGCTGGTCTCCTTCCGCTCGCAAGGCGAGTGGGCCTTCAACTGCCGACGGTGCCCGAAAACATTTCTAGTGATGACGGCAGGCTTTCCTAGCGCGGGCACGCCTTATCCCCGTCGATCTGAGCCGCATCCGTATTTCGTATTACCAATGCCAAAATAGTGGCGTTCCGAGGCGTTATCGCCAATCATACTGCCGGCCGGGGTGCCGAGGGCTTGGTCCCACAGCAGACGGAAGGGAGTGTCCTCCAATGGAAGTGGTTAGCTTACGAGCAGCGCCGTAGCTACGCCCTGGATGCTTTACGTGATTGCGCCGTGATTTGGACTCAGTTTCGTGAGCACAGATCTTGCCCTGGCATAACTAATAATGACGAAAGCTATAGGGTCAGGATAAATGTCGCATTCGAAGCGAAAAAGTATCGAAATTACCTTCATTGTCGTCGAACTTCTGCTTTTTCTTGGGGCGATTGCAACGACCTATCTCAGCTCGAAAGGCAACTGGGGGCTATTTTTTGGCATATCGATCGTCTTGAGCGTGATTTTCCTGGGCCTGAAGATTGCCCAAGCATTTCCCAGATTCAGGGAAATCTGGGTGCATGAGACACTTGCGGGTAAGATCGCTTCGTTTGCTCTGGCGCGGGGCGTTGTCGACTATTTCGACATGCTAAAGACCTCCGAGCAAAACAGGCGTAACGAAGAGACCCAGGCGGACATCGCAACCGCGTCCACGATGTTGCTATGCGCAAACTCCGGTGCTTCTTACCTCGACCACGGGGTGTATCGCCACTGGGAGGCGATTCGAAAGCGCTTAAGCGAAGGTGTGGATTTCCGCGTTGTCATGTTGGATCCATTTTCAGGTGAAAAGGGTTATCGGAATCAGCTCAACGTCACTGGAGACCAATACGGTTCGAAGATGAATTTGGCTAATCTCATCGATTTGTACAACCGCTATCCGACCCTGGATATCCGCTTCGTCCAGTTCGGTATGCACACAACGGTTTTCGCCGCAGACAACGTACTCTACGTTGACCCGTACACTGTGGGAGTGATCGATGATCGCATTGAGAACCGAAGCTTCACCTTGAAAATTAAGGAATGTCAGCCTACAGAAGGGTTGAGCCTGCATCGCATTTACAAAAGCCATCTTGCTACTCTTCTGCGAACTGGTGAATCGCTGGAGCAATGGTTGGAGCGCTGCGAGGACCAACTGCCAGCAGGGTTGCCACAGGTAAAATCCCGACAGTACCGTCAAAAGCATACGGCATGAGGGTTTATGCGCAATCCTGGTCAGCTTGAGATGACGACCCGACCTAGTCGTGTAGTGCTCAACTTCACTCACAGATGCTCACTTAACTGTGAATGGTGTTACGTGCCCTTCGGATCGCCCAAGGCTGAGCGAGAGACTGTCCTAGCTGTTGTATCACGTATTGCTGAGCTGGGCTTCACCGCCATCACTCTTGGGGGCGGGGATCCATTTCAGTACTCTTTCATCGGAGATGTCGTTCGCCTGGCCGATGATCTTCGGCTGAATGTCCACCTTGATACCCATGCGCGATCCCTTCGCCACACTGTGGAGAACGCTGCACTGATCACAGAGTGTGTAGATCTGATTGGCTTACCCTTAGACGGAAGCTCAGCATCTATGCATGATCGTATGCGTGGGTACATTGGCCATTTCGATAAAGTGATGCAGAGGCTGAGCTGGCTCAAGGACTTGGACGTCAGGGTGAAGATCAATACCATGATCTCAAGTCAGAATGTGTCTGACCTACCCGAGCTTGCCCGTTTAGTGCGTAGGATTGGCCCTTGGGGCTGGAGCATCTATCAATTTTGGCCCCTTGGGCCAGCCCGCGCAGTCGCGGTGAGGCACGAGGTCGCTTTTGAGGACTTCGTTCTAAGGGCGGAGGAAGCCAGGAAGATAGTCGATAGCGCAGGCACCACGGTGGTTGAGGTGTCTCAACAATTGCGCCGCCGCTCCACATATCCGTTGATTTACCACGACGGCTCTATAAACGTTCATTCTGGTAATGAGGTAAACAGCCTTGTTTGCATTGGATCGATTTTTGACTCAGATGCTCGTCTGAAAATCGATAGTCTATGCGGGCCCGAGAGGCTCGAAGCAGAACCCCGCTATGTGCGTTGACGGAAGCAAAGGCTAAGCGCCGAGACGAGGTGTTACGTTTCGCCCAGGTGCTCAGGCTACCTTCGCTCTGACTTTTCTCAATAGTGCGTCCGTACAGCGCTAGAAAATCGTTTTGATCACCTTATCTACCCCAGTGATCAGGTCTTCTACTTCGGCAGGTATAGATTCGGCAGTGCTCTTGTGTCCACACTTATTTCTGATGTCTCCGAGGAAATCGATGTGCCTGGATTGAGCAAGGTCAATCACATCTGCGGCCTTTAACGCGATATTAATCGGATTGATGGTTTTTGCTGTTTTAGGCAGGTTGTGCTTGGCCGCTAGCTCTTTGAGGTGGTCTTCCAGAACGACCCCGGCTACAGCGCCGGCGGCGCGGGTGTAGCCATTTTTCAACAGGCCTCTCGCGCTATCCAGCTCGTCGTCGAAGACGTCAGCCTGTACGAGTTGCTTGATCTCAAAAAGTGAGCTTTCGAAGCGGCGTTTGATCGCATTGACGATCGCGATCTGCTGTCGAAGCAAAACTGACGCGGCCGTAGCATCCGCCCGGACAACGCCTCCAAAGCTTGTGCTTAGGCCGTGGCAAGCATCCTCAATACGATAGTTCTCCACTGAAACGTCTTTCCGGCCTTTGGGCTTCTCGTATAGTTTGATGAAATCGCTTAGACGATCTGGCATCAGTTGTTTGACGAGAGTAACTGCTTCCGAATACCACTCTTGATAGGCCGTGGGGAACGGCTTAATTTTCTTCATAAAAGAGTCGACCGACTCAGTATTCCCCTTTAGCGATTTGGTCAGCTCGGCGACGTACTTGTCTCTGTCGGTATACAGGAGCGCAAGGGATTGCTGTACCTAGAAAGCTTCTTCCACTAATGCGTCCAAATCCTTTCGGTATTTCTCAGGGCGTGATGCGGTCATATCAATCCCTTTCTGGAGGCCTTTGGAGGTTCGGCGCTAGTGATCAGCGTAAAGGTAAGTCGTCATGATGGCCACTGGCCGACGCTAGATTGTGAAAGCTGGGTATCGAGCAGCAGACGACGCTTCTGCGGTGGCAGTGCTTAGGGGTACATTTGTGCTCTTTTCATGGCTCTTGCGCGTATTGACGCTTGGACCCGTTTTTTTGTCCTGTTAACATCGTGACGTGGATAGGCATACAGTTTGAGAGGCGGAGTCGAAGCAGTGCCTCTTGGACCCGATCATCAAGCTAGGTGTGTGAGGCGAGTGGATGCTTTCAACTGATGACTTCGTCCCTCTGGAGGCTGCAATCGGATCGCTGAGGCAGACCGCTCCCGCGTTTCTCGATGCTATTGCTACCGCTATGAGGACGTATCGACCGTCTGATGTAGTACCGAATGAGCAGGTCTGCTCCCGTGCACACGGCAAGCCCATCCCCGGCTTCGCTCTTACTTACGCCCACCTAAGCGGTTACCTCGACCTTGCCGTATCCAAGCACGCTTCGGTCTTCATCGAGACGGAGGCGGGGGTGTACCGTTCTGAAAATGTGTTTATCAATCGCAGTTGGTTGATTGCTCTGAATGAGCTTGCGATTCTTCAGCCAGGTATTGCGCAACCCCTAGCGCTGCGCGCCTTCGGAACGCAAAAGGCCAGTGTTACTCCGCTTTTTCCACCGCTCGATGACCAAACCCCTGACTCAGCTCGCGCGGAATTACGTCGACTCAAGATCCAGATTGAGAAGAATCTTGTGCTTCCTGGAGAGGATGCTCGCGATCGAGAAATCGAGAGTCTGCGAGCACAAGTGGCGTCCCTGGTGGAGGCCAAGTCACAGGGCGATGAGTTGAACGCAGCTCAGGCTATGACTCTGAAGATGCTGACCTTGGAGAATGACCAGCTTCGTAGAGTCAGAGAGGATGATGCATCGTCGAGGAGGCTTTCGGCTCCTGTAGAAGCGGTGCAGCCAGCTGCGCGTTCAATCTCCAACGTCGAGCTTCGCAACGCGGCTATCCGCGAGGCTCGTTGCGAAGTGGCGAAGCTTGCGATGGCCCTCTGGGCCAGCCCAGATCTTGCGGACTGCCGTACCGGCAAAATGGCCCAGCTGGTCAGAGATCACATCGATCCAAAATATGCAGAGCTACTACCCGCTACGAATATTTCACTTGCGAAGTGGCTATCGTCGGATGTGGCTCCCCCATCGGCAAAGCGCCGGGGTAGGCCTTCGAAGTCTGATCCAAATAAATAAACTACACATCCGGCCGGATATGTAGTTTTCCGGCCCCGTCCAGCGGTTTTAACCGTTGGATATCCCTGCCAGCATCCTCGTCGTCAATCACATTTGACGTTCTGGAGGACGCTGACGATGCCACTTCTTTCCCTGCCTTGTGTTTCTCGCTTTCCGCCCGTGAAGTCTTCGTGGTCGGCGAGCCTAATTTATCAAGTAGACCTTTCGCATGTGATCACCCTCGGGGCTGTCGCAGGCACACAGCTGGCCGGCATTTGCCTGGATAGCGATGACATTTTGCCAGGAGGTATTGTATGAAAATGCGCAAGATAATTTCGCACGAGTATGAGGGTGCCTCCATCAGCTTCGATGTGGAGGGTTGGATGAATGCTTCGCATGGTGGCGGAGTGTTTGAGAAAGACCCTGGGGAGTGGTTAGAGCTGGATTTGACTCAGTTGTACGTCACGGAATTGGCGAAGAGGAGGGGAGTGACGATCGAGTCGCTGATAGTGACCCGGCGCGGTAACGAGAGGCTCCGCGGGCTCTGGCTGCACCCCAAGCTTGCCGGCAAGTTCGCTCGTTGGCTCTCGATCGATTTTGAAATCTGGTTCGATGACCAAATGGAGGCGTTGACGTCGAGGGATGTGGTGGCTGTAGAGGCGGCGCGTCGCCAGGCTGCGATGGGCTTTCGAAGCCTGTGCGAAGCCCTTGTCATTACTCATCAGGCGATCGGAAAAGAAACGAAGCCTCATCACTATATGAATGAGGCCAGGCTCATCAACGAAATTCTGACAGGAGTCTTTCAAGGGCGGGACCGAAGCCAGTTGACGATCCCCGAGCTTGAGCTGATTACGCTGATGGAAAGCAGGGACGTTCTGCTGCTTGGTCAAGGGAAGGGTTACTCAGATCGCAAGGCTGCTCTCACTCAATACCTCGGTCAGCTCAGCGATAGCCGCTCACAGCTTCACCGACATTTCGGGTACGCACCGTTTCGTTTGGCGAGGTAGGCAGCTATAGCGTGAGAGGAGAACTCATCAGTCCCTATGGCGGCGGATGCTGCCGAGCCGCCCAGGCTCATCCCAGCTATTGATGCGGCGGGGGTTCAGTCGATCCCACACGGCCTCTCGGTGAAGAGCAGGATATCGATGGTGGCGTTTGGCTATTCAGCAAGCTAGATTCATGACGCAGACGTATTCACCTAAGGAACGGCAGGAATGACTCAGTACAACGCAGCTTTGATTCTGGATCTGAAACGACGCATTGAGGAGGATTTCACATCATCCAACTGGGAAGAAATCGGTTTGCTAACTGATAGCTCCCACATCGTTACTGGGCACTCAAGGTTATTGAGAAGCTTGAGCTTTGGTGATCAAGATTATGCGGGCAACATCATTAGTGTCCTCCGGGCAATGTCAGACCACAACCCCGGCTCTCTCAACGTGGTAAAGAAATACTTGGATCAATGGTATCCAGATCAAAATGTAACGTACATTTCTGCAAAACCGTCTGAAAGGAAGATTTCCTTCGCGCCCAATGTGTTCTCCATCCCTGATGGCGATGTGGAAGATGACTTGGTCACGGTCATGATGCCTTTCGCTGGTTTTGATGGTGTTTACATTGCGATAAAAAATGCGTGCAGCGCAGCTGGGTTCAGGTGTCTGCGGGCTGACGATATCTGGGACAATTCTTCAATTATCCAGGACATTTTTAGCCTCATCTATCGGGCGAAAATTGTCGTAGTTGATTTTTCGGGAAAGAATCCGAACGTGATGTACGAAACTGGAATCGCTCATACGCTCGGGAAAACTGTCGTACCGCTCGCGCAAATCGTTCAGGACATTCCTTCGGACATGGTGCACCACCGAGCGCTCATCTACCTCAAAAATGGTGAGGGTCTTGCCAAGCTTGAGGACGATTTGCTGAAAAAGCTTCGGATGATCAGCTGATTTCAATCGGGGCAACGGAGGCTGCCATTGGAGCAGCCTCCTTTAGCAGTCCTTAAGGTCATAGGGTGGTGCTGTTTATGTTCAATATGCTCGTTAAATCATCTCCATGGAATGAAGGAAGAGACGTTTTCTGGAAATCCAGAGTGTTCGAATACACAAGTGATGATCTGAGAGGATTATTTACGATAAATAATGCTCCTAATTTCGACGCGCTGATCAAGAACCCAGTTATTTTCATCGAGGAGACAAGTCGAGATCGTCAGCAGTTCGGTAGGGTGGGACGGATCTCTAGAGTGAATGTTAATGCTAGTGATGAAATAACACTTGAGTACCATTTTGACCAACTGATCCCTCCAATTCCGCAAAGAGATCTAATTAGGCTTGCACCATTATTGGGGATGCCGTCAACCCGCTTTGGTCATTACAGTCGAACACATTGGGCGGTTAAAGATATCGACATCTACCATGTGATTTTGTCAGAAACTTTGCGTAATCAGAGGGTGCCCTCCGCTTTTAGGCTGCCTCCTGCGCAGGCAGTTGATACAAATTTGCTTTCAGCCATGATGCCTTTTGCGGGATTCGACAATGTATGGACCGCTATTCAGCAGGTGGCTGAATCCTCTCTCATGACCGCTCAAAGGGCGGACAGCATCTGGGAACACCAAGAGATCATCCAAGATATCGTATCGTTGATAGACAGGTCAGCGGTCATCATTGGTGATTGTTCTGGTCGAAACGCCAACGTTTTCTATGAAATTGGCATAGCTCACGCGCTGGGCAAGCAGGTCATCCTGATCACCCAGAACGCAGAAGATATTCCATTCGATTTGGCGCATCTGCGTAACATCAGGTATCACAACAACGGCGAAGGCATCGAGCGCTTGAAAACGGAGCTGAGCGGCAGGCTTGCCACTATTCGCAGTCAGGCGTTGGGCTAAATTGGCGATACACCGGAGGAAGTCTACAGCGTCCCATTCCTCAATGCCGATGTAGAACAGGCTGCAAGTATTGACGATCAATGCCGGCCTCTCGTGGCCGCTTACAGGGCATGTAGGCGGCTAAAATGCGGTCTCCAGGCATGCGAGTGCCTCCAATTCTTCCAGCAATTCGCGAGGCTGCTACGCTCGCCCAAGCCCCTCCCTCTGGGTCATTCTACGAGCGAAGCGAGGAGGTGCGAGAGCTACAAAGGGATGCCGTAGCTGATAGGGTGGTCCCATTAGATTCTCACCAAAGTCCTTCGTCCATGCGTCTCATGAAATCGCTCACGCTTTCTTCGGGAGCCGTGATCAATTCATTCACCTTACCTTGATGCGCCATCAGAAGGAGGCGGGCCATGTCGATGTAGTGTTTGTAAGTGGTGTCGATATCCTCATGCCCCAGCTGGTTTCTGATCGCCTCGGCACAAGCTGCGTAAAGCGCATCTGCATTTTTCGTCAGCAAGTCATCTTTAAAGAATTTAATTAAGAACATCGTCGGCCACCAGCCACGACTGTCGTAGAAGCGGATGGCGCTCCGGAAGCTTTCATCCTTCGCCATAGCCTTCTTTTTGGCATCTGTTGTTCTTCTGCTAATGCGATTTCCATCGACCGGATCTCCGGCCTTAGTCAGGAACACGATCGAAGGAGGGCAATCTTCCCCGTATTTTTCCTTGTAGAGCTTGGCTCGATCTCGGTAATGGGGGTTTATGTACGTTCGCTCCAGCTCTTTGAGGTCCGCTTGGTTGATGGCGATTTCGCGAGTCTTACCACGCTTGCTACGAATAACCGTATACTTGACTATGGGGTTGGATGAATTTCGCATTTCTGACTGCGGCGCAATGTGCTTATTCACGCCGTTGCCATACAGAGGGAATTTGCAAAGTTCTGATGGGCGCATGGCTGTGCCAAGCGCAAATTTGAACAATGCGGAATAGACCTGGTCTGTGTAGCTTTCAGCCAGAAGGCTGATTTCTTTATTTGTGATGAGAGAAAGTTTTCTCTTCTGGCGAGACTCGCGCTCTAGGACGCTGATGTTGCGCCCATCGATGACGGTTCTTGCTTTGGCGTCGATGTAGCTGAGCATTTTTTTGTTTTTGAAATTTGGGAAGGCAGTTTTTAACAACACCTGGACGCCCGTTACGTAGCCTACGTCAGTGATCCACCTGAAAAAATTCAGGAGAACTTTTGCGTCGTTGATAGTGGTTTCGCACGTTGGTGAAGTCCTTCCCCTGTTTTGGCGTACGACTTGGCGATGGACCTGCCATCTTTTTAGATGTTTATTCGTTACAACGGTATGGAGGCGCCCGCTATCCACATCTTTGAATTCTGGCAGTGTCGAGAGAAACCTATAGAGCATAGAGATCAAACTAGCGTATCGAGCCGAGGTGCCTCGGGCGCTGCGGGTACAGTTATAAAGAAATAGGTTCGGGTAACTGAGCAGGACTTGTTTTCGGTTTTCATGCGCTATAAGAATGTGGTGCGTAACCTCGATGCCCAGATCATAGGCGTAATAGGTTATTTCCTTTGTTTCAATTCGTTCGATCATCTTAGTCACCTTGATTGACACGGAAAATGCAAAGTTCGTCCATCAAGGGTGACATGTTGAGGGTGGAAAACTTGTCCGCCATCTCCAGTTCGAAGTCAGGAATGCCCCGAAATTGAAATGCGCGCTGAGCCTTTACTATCGCAGGAGCATCGCACATTGGGAAATACACTTTAATCGGTGTCGGCTTGATTACTTTCGCCATCCAGCTCTTAAGCTCCAGGCTCGACGCGATGGGCAGCCTGACGATTATCGTCTGGCCGCCATTAGGCAGATAAAAGCTATCTACGAATTTTTGAAAGCTGGAAATGTAGCGTTCTACGAATACGACAACTGTCGTGGCTGAGGCTCTAGCGAGACCGTTAATCTTTCCCAGAACCTCATCGTTCGCTTTTTCCTTTTGCAATTCGTAAGTGTCGATGTCGTCGTTCTTGTGGATAGCTGAAAAAGCGTTTAGCAGATTAGTCTCCAGCGTAATTTTATTGGCGATGAGGCGAGGCGCAGCCGGTACTTCTGCTGCTTTTCCCTGATCACTATGAATAGCTGCAAGCTTCAGTTCATTGACCTGACGCAGCAGCTGCTCGTTGTGAAGCAACTGCTGTTGCATGGATTTCCGGATCTCGTTGGCGCTGAAGCGGAGGATGTCATCGTTCATCAAAGACGTGATCAGCCCGTTTCGGAGCTTCTCTTTCTCTTTAACGAACTGAGCCTGCTGGGTCTCAACCTGCTCATTCAACTCCACGAGCTTGGTATGGCTCTGGGTCAGTAGCTCGGTAGCATTCGGAGCTGAGCCGGTGAGCAGTTCGGACAGTGGCTTACGCCCCCATGCGTAATCCTTCAGGTCCCCGTAATACCTATTGAAAGCTTGGCGAGTGATGCCTACGCGATCCGAAAGCTCACTAATTCCCAACTTTTTGCCAGGAAGTGAATAGTGGTGCTCAGAGATGATCTGGACGAGCTTAGCTCGGGTTGCGCTCTCGTTCATGCTATTGCTCTCAAAGGAATCAGGCCTGGGGCATGCTGGTTGCGCTCCAAGTTACTTAGGTGACGTTGATGGGCCTCGATTTTGCGGCGAATTTGCAGCTCCGCTTTCTTCGAGATCGTATTGATGTTGTCTGCGAGGACGGATGTGAAGAACTCGATGTTATCCACGATCGCTTGACGTGCTTTTGCCAAGACAACCGCGTTTCGACAATCAATCTGGCAATTCTGAGGGTCTGGCATCAGGTGACCATCGGAATTAGGCCGGCCTTCAAGGCATGGAGGCGGGTTCTCGTGCGAGAACAGCTCTCCGGAGACGCAGAAGGTCCCGATGGCCGTGCGACTGATGTAGACGGGCTCGCCAGCTACCAGGAGATGCGAGATGTAGACCATGATGCTGACGCGCAGGCGCTTTCCGGTGAACTCATTCGGACGTGTCGCGATTTGCTCAGCAATCCTCTCGGCTGGAGCGCCTGAATAGCTACCGTCGCGCACCGAGGAGACAATCTCGTGGAATTCGCTAGCAAAGCTATCCTCTAGTGCTTGAGCTACGCCCATGACCAGATGTGGGTTCCGACTGATATATCGCAGGGTCATCTCATAGCTGTGATGCCCGAATAACATCCGGATTAGCTCGATGTTGCGTTCATCACGATTGATCAAGATTTCTGCAATCGTCTTCCTGAAGCGATGACAGTGAATGCGTTCGACCGGTACCTCATCTTTTAGCTGCTTGATGATGCCGTTCAGGATCGCCGGGGTGACTTGATTGAGTGGCTTTACGCTCTGATTAGCCTGAAACAGGATCTCACGTTTCCTGAACGGCTTAACATCGCGCAGTTCTTTGAAGGCTTCGACTTTTTCCCCAATGAACTTGGGCAGTGGCAGTTCATCAACCTCGCCATTGTGAGCGGGGTCTTTGGCGGTCTTGAACCGTCTGATCCTGATCCAGTATTCCCCGGCCTCATCTGCCCAGATATCATCCAAGGTCAGGATAGCCAACTCGGATTTACGCGCGCCGGTGATCAGTGCGATCAAAATAAATAGAGCATTCCTTACTCGATCTAGAGCTATTGCGTAATGCTGAACCCAGGTATACGCATGGCCTGGCCAGCTGTATTTACCTTTGGTAATGGTTCTATGAACGACGTTATAATTAAGGACGCGCGCTCCATTGATCTCAATGTTGAAGTATTTCTCGAAGTCGGGCAGTTCCTGGGTGCGCAATATCAGGTAGCCTTCGATCTCATCAAATTTGTTGTCTCTGATGAAATTCCTGGCTGCTTGAAGATGCGGCATTGCTTCTTCAGTCCAGAAGAGAGAATAATTGATGAGGTGTTCCAGTTCGTTTTCGGAATATGGAACCCATCCTTGCATTACGCCCGTAAAAATCTCACGCACATCGCGATGTCGTTCGGTCGTATCAACGTGGCGCAAGTCCACATTTAGACAGATTTCATCCGGAATAAGCTTTTGGATGGATAGGGCATGCCACAAGCGGATGAAGAAGAAAAGAGAAACGTATTTTCTATTTGTTTCACTATTCTTAGCAGCGTCAAGCGCCCTGTTCAGCATAGGTGCCGATATTAGAGCGATGTCCGATGAGGTCGCTGTTAGATGATTCGGCTTAAGCAGGAAGTCCTCGACCGCAGAATACTCATATGCGCGAGACTTGGTCGTCTGATACGATTTAACATTTCCTTGGAACGAGAAATTTGGAATGAGGTAGTAGACAAGACAGCTTTTCAGGAAGTTGGATCCTGGTATTTCTCTGTCGAGCTTAACCTTAGGTGCGAAGTTGTGCTTTGGCTTGTCTAGAGTCCACTCGCTATCGCAAAAGCAGGAGAATTCAGAAACAGGGAAATCGCCTTTAGGATACAATGCGAGCTTATTTTTCAGGGAGTCCTTGGCTTGAGCTGCGCCTGCTGACGACTCCGCGAGAATATCCTCAAGGGCTGCGTCCAGCGCTTCCTCATTATCTGACTCAAACGCAGCAATGAGTTCGTCGTCGCTAAGTTTTATTGAACTCATTGCGCTTCTTCCTCTTCAAAAATCATCCTCAAGGCTGCCATGTCGCGAGGCAGCAAGCTTTTCTTCTGTCTGCGCTTGAACCGAAGCGCGTCTAAGACTGCATCTTGGTCGTCCCAGCTTTCGAAAAGGAATTCAATGATTTCCTTTTCAATGCTTAAGCGTCTGGTAAAGCCAGATTCATCGCGGTCGTAAAGATCTTGTTCAATATGACTCAACCGCTCATGTAGGTAGGGCAGGCTGTCAGTTGTGACCCAAACCTTGTCGCAGCCAAGGCATTTCTCAATGGCAAAGCATTTTTGGCCTTCCCTCAGTTGGCGATCAGCACCTGGCCAGCTAGGTGCGGTTTGATCCATGCATCCCCAGAGAGGTGCTGTATGTCCAGGTATGTGGAAAAAGCGCGGGATTACATTGGCCAATTCACTTGCTCGTTTCCCCAACAAACCTTCGAATTTGCGAGCGCCCAAGAGATCCATGATTTCTTCAAGAGCAGATCTCAGTTCGACCCTGCGGCGCTGCATAGCTGCCCCGGAGCTGTCGTAATGGATGTCTGTCGTTCGCTGTTGGGCATGGCCCATTTGAAGGGAAACGATGCTCAACGGATCTGTCCGGCGCCTATGCTGGCTCCATGTTGGGCGTAGCCGCCGGGCGATGTCCTTCGCAGCCACAAGTCGTTTGCCGTTCTCATAAACCGGGTAGAGATCGAAAAATTGTTTAGCCGCGGTGTGATACGACTTAGGAAATGAAATCGAGCCGTGGCGCCCACCTGTCGATTTGAAGTCTCCCCATGCTCTCAAGAACAGAAAGAGTTTGCTCAGTTCTTCGCCGTTATCCAAAGTCGTCGAGACATCAAATTCGTGGTTCAGAAGCGGCTCCGATAGCTTTTCTGCCAGTCTGACAAGATTGCACACCGCATACGGATCTGCGGAATTGCTCGTCGCAAGGATCTGCGCAGGGGCTTCGTATTCCTTTCCTATACTCTGAGACTTCTGTTTCTCACCGAAAAGCATCTTAAGGTTTTCGTTGACTGCTCCGGATAGAATGTGCTCAAAATTATCTGGATCAATAGAGAGTACCGTTTCCTTGTTCCAGCCGGATTGAATCATGAGGAACTGGAGGAGCGCAGCCATATCGACCCCAGTAGGGTAATACATGCCCAGCAGCTCATCCCAAGCAGTAATCTTTTGTCTGGTATTGGCTCTGTTGGCGTGAGTATATCTATATAGCAAGATCTTCACGGAGTTATTGCAGGATTCCGTAAAGTTTATAATTGCGCTGCGTGAGTATTCGTCGTTAAGCACCTCAAGCGATGTGGAAAACGGATAGCCGGCAGTGATCAGGGTTTTCAGTGTGCGGAGATCATCTGGCACCCAAGTGTATATGCCCACACCGGAAAATGGATCAACCGGTCTTTCAAGAAGATAAGGAGCTGAGTGGGCGCGGTAAAATTCCTGAAATGGCTTGCTGGCCCCAAGCTTTGATAGAGCTATCATCTCCGGGTCGTTAGAGTTGCGCAGTCGGTAGGTCAACGTGGTCTTGTTAACTTTGATCTTATTTGCGAGATGATACTGGTACCAGCGGAATATATTCTTCCGATCGTACTGCGGGCGCGTCACCTCGCAAAGCTCTTCATAGGTGTATGGCTTTACTGCTTCGAGCGCGTTCCGGAGATCTAGTTTTTTATATAGCAATTCAGTGTGCTTTTGCAAAGCCTTCGTGAGTTGCTCGTAGGCTTCGTCGGTCAGTGGCTCCTTGGGGGTGTCCTTTTTTGTCTTCACTGGTGGTAGAGTTAGCTTTGGTATTTTTCCTGTGTTCTTTGCCACCACTGACATAGCTGCTCGAAATTTTTCGGCGTAGCTAAGCGGAAGCTCATTGCGATTCAAGTAGCTAACAAATCCCAAGAATACGGCCACTGAGATGTCGGTGTACTGACTCAGTCGCAGGGCCTCAGGATTTTTCTGATCGTATGAGGATGCATAATCGAGCCACGCGTTTAGTGCGGAGCGCAATAAGTATCCATTAGCGTGAGAGACGGTAGGGCAGTACTGGATGAATACGTAGTGCAGGGTTTGGTAAAGGTTTTTGTCTTTGGAGAATCCTGGGTGATTTAGATAGTTGCAGGATATGACCCGACCCTTAACAGACTCTACTTCAGTTGTTGCGAATTCTATTTCCATGCGAAAGCTCTTTCATGGCTGCGGTGAAACTCTGACCGTTGATGGAGCCGCGCGTTGTCAGCCTTATGTATAGTTCTTTTAGCTTATCATCATGCGTTGCCCGAAAATCAAGTATTTTTTTGTTTTGGCGCATTTTTTATTGAGGAGTTAGTGATTTCTTGAGGTGCACTTCCTTTATATGTAGTACATAATTTCGCTTTGCTTATGCTTAGTGTCAGTTGTATTGACGCGACTGCAACTTCTGAAGTGAGGATTAGTTGAGCTTGGTACGAGAAGTTAGGCGCTCATCCGCTGGCTAGCGATGAATCGGGAACCAATAGTAACGATCTGGGGTAGATGGGGATCAGCGGAGCGACCAGATGAGACAACGAAAAGATGAAATGAGGTGGCGTCATGCCGGTAGGAGCATTATCCAGGGCTTGGCTAAGCTTCTGCTCGTGCAAACCCTGAGCAGTATCAGAGATCTACAGCTCAAGGCGGGGGGCGTTGTATCCCCGCCCGCGATTGTGAACGGAGTGCCTACGGTAAAGCTATTAAGTGACTGCGACAGTTCGGGGCATTGTTTCGAGCCATGCATGGTCGACTTTTGTTTGAAGATCTTCGAGATTCCCGTCATTCTCTATAAGAAGATCAAGAGGCTTATGCTGGACTCCTTCTTCGGAGGAGTGAGATGCCACCTTTAAAGCATCTTTCCTTTGGATGTGCCAGATGACTCCATTGTGGGAGCGCCAAAAGTCAGCCTCATTTTCATACCTAATATCTTTGATGATGATTACGGACTTATCTTCTAGGCTCAACTGTTTAGTTTCAAGCGGTCTTACAGGGCGTTTGGCCCTGACGTCCTCGTAGTTAGGAAAATATTGGCGGGTCAAATTTTTAATAAGCTTGAATGCTTCGTTGGGAGTGATGGACCAGTATTGGTCCACTGCACCTTGCTCGTAGGGCTCCCAGGTCTGGGCATTCGTGAAGCCGAAGAAAGCCTGCGCGGTGAGACGAAGTGGCGCTTCCGAATGGGAGAGGTACTCGTCTGAGGGGGGAGGGGTGAGATCGATGTGCGGCTGGTTCAATTGCTTATCCGCGCGCATAAGCCAGTGCTCTGGGTTATGATGCCGCATCCACTCGGTGCCTAGCATCTGGAACATCAGGCGGGGTGAAAGAGACCACAGGTCAACGACCTCTTCCTTTATAGCATCGCTCCAGGCTTCATCAGAGGTAAGGCCGAACAGCGCCTGGCAGCCCGATTTCAAGGGGTCAGCAAGAGCGAAGGCAGCTACATTTTCATGCTTGAGCAGCATCGAAGCAACGGTGTCTTTACCGCTCCGCGCCAGCGCAGCCAAACCAATGATGGTTCTCATATCCGCTCCAAATACCTGTATTCTCTAGGTTTTATGACCTTTTTTCTATGTTTACATTTTCAGGTACGGACATACAATTGAGTCATGTTTACATTTAGATCAGACGTAATACAAGACTCCACCTACGCCTATCAGGGCGCTGGCCGCGGCCTGTCCCTGGAACGCATCGCGACCCTGGAGACCTTCGTCCAGGGTGACCTGCGCCCGCACTTGACCCTGGTTTTCGACCTGCCGGTAGACGTCGGCTTAGCCCGGGCCAGCGCCCGTGGGCGCCTGGACCGCTTCGAGCTGGAAGGCCGGGGGTTTTTCGAGGCGGTACGCGCGGCTTACCTGCAGCGTGCCCAAGCTGCGCCGTCGCGCTACTGCCTGCTGGATGCCGCGCAGCCGCTGGAGCAGGTGCAGCAGGCCATCGATGCGCTGCTACCCAAACTGTTGGAGCTTTACCGTGGCTGAAGCCTATCCGTGGCAGGACAGCCTGTGGCAGCAATTGGCCGGGCGTGCCCAGCACGCCCATGCCTATTTGCTCCATGGGCCGGCAGGCATCGGCAAGCGCGCCCTGGCCGAGCGCTTGATGGCACGCTTGTTGTGCCAGAATCCGGCTGGGCTGGAGGCGTGCGGGCACTGCAAGTCGTGCCTGCTGCTCAAGGCCGGCAGCCATCCGGACAACTACGTGCTGGAACCGGAAGAGGCCGACAAGGCGATCAAGGTCGACCAGGTGCGCGACTTGGTGAGCTTCGTGGTACAGACCGCGCAGATGGGCGGGCGCAAGGTGGTGCTGATCGAGCCGGTGGAGTCGATGAACATCAACGCCGCCAACGCCTTGCTCAAGAGCCTTGAGGAACCTTCCGGCGATACGGTGCTGCTACTGGTCAGCCACCAATCCAGCCGCCTGCTGCCGACTATCCGCAGTCGTTGCGTGCAGCAGGCCTGCCCGTTGCCGAGCGAGGCCATGAGCTTGCAGTGGCTGGGCCAGGCCTTGCCCGAGTGCAGCGAGCAGGAGCGGGTCGAGTTGCTGACCCTGGCGGCCGGCTCGCCCCTGGCTGCGGTCAGCTTGCAGGCCCAGGGCGTGCGCGAGCAGCGCGCGCTGGTGGTCGACGGGGTGAAGAAGCTGCTCAAGCAAGAGCAGTCCGCCACACAACTGGCCGAAGGCTGGAAAGATGTGCCGCTGTTGTTGTTGTTTGACTGGTTTTGCGACTGGTCCAGCCTGATCCTGCGCTATCAACTGACCCAGGACGAAAACGGCCTGGGCCTGATGGACATGCGCAAGGTCGTGCAATACCTGGCGCAGAAGAGCGCCCAGGACAAGGTGTTGAACATTCAGGACTGGATCCTCGCCCAGCGCCAGAAAGTCCTGGGCAAGGCCAACCTGAACCGCGTGCTGTTGCTTGAGGCCCTGCTGGTGCAGTGGGTCGGGTTGCTCGGCCGACGTTGATATTCTCGGGGTCGACGGATGTTTCGTCGGCCAGACACTTCCTGTGACGCAAGTTGTAACTTCTTATGCTCGTAGATTCCCATTGCCACCTTGATCGCCTCGACCTCGCCGCCCACAACGGCTCCCTGGATGCTGCCCTCGAGGCTGCGCGCCAGCGTGGGGTCGGGCACTTCCTGTGTATCGGTGTCAGCGCCGAGAACGCCGCCGACGTCAAGGCCCTGGCCGAGCGCTATGCCGATGTAGATTGCTCGGTGGGCATCCATCCTCTGGATCTCAAGCCTGGCGAAGCCCCGGCCCTGGAGTGGCTGCTGGACGAACTCAATCACCCGCGAGTGGTGGCCATCGGCGAGACAGGCCTGGATTACCACTACGAGCCGGAGGCCGCCGACCTGCAGCAGGCTTCGTTCCGCCTGCACCTGCAAGCGGCGCAGCAGACCGGCAAGCCTGTGATCGTGCATACCCGTGGCGCCCGCGCCGACACCCTGGCCCTGCTGCGCGAAGCGGCGCTACCCCAGGCGGGTGTGTTGCACTGTTTTACCGAAGACTGGGAGATGGCCAAGGCGGCCCTGGACCTGGGGTTCTATATTTCCCTGTCGGGCATCGTCACCTTCCGCAACGCCGAGGCCCTGCGTGATGTGGCGCGCCAAGTGCCCGCCGACCGTCTGCTGGTGGAGACCGACTCGCCATACCTGGCGCCGATCCCTCATCGCGGCAAGCCGAACCTGCCGGAATATGTGCGGGATGTGGCGGATTACCTGGCGATGTTACGCGGCGAGTCGGTGGAGCGTTTTGCCGAGCAGACCACCGAGAACTTCAAGCGTCTGTTCCCCCTGGCGCACGTTCGCTGAATTGCAGGCAAAAAAAACCCGGGTTCTGGGGGGTGAATCCGGGTTAAGACCATTAGGAGTAAACAAGGGTACGCGGTCCGTTGGTACCCATATCGGTGTTTCACTTGGGGGAGATGTCACACCGACAGATGAAGTATTGATCAGTATCCCGTGCAGTCCAGCCGCATCTGATCGTTTTTTAAACAGATTTGGAATACGTGCGCTTCGCTTGAGTTCTCATTGAGCGGCAATACATTGCGCGAATCGACGTTTAATTTCTGACCCGCATCGCCTGATTCGTTGGCGCGCTGTAAGTTTAGTGTATGGGTTGTTCATATAGACGTTGCCCAACGACCGTTCAGTCGGGATAATCCCTCGCACCGGGTAAAACGTTCCGTCATCGGGGCATCGAACCCTTCCAATACTGACCTCTGCAGACCTCTTTCTATGCACAAAGAACCCCGTAAGGTCCGTGAGTTTCGCCGCCGTGAGCAGGAAATTCTCGACACCGCGCTCAAATTGTTCCTCGAACAGGGTGAAGACAGCGTCACCGTCGAGATGATTGCGGATGCCGTGGGTATCGGCAAAGGCACCATCTATAAACACTTCAAGTCCAAGGCCGAGATCTACTTGCGCCTGATGCTCGACTACGAGCGCGATTTGAACGAGTTGCTGCACTCGGCCGACGTCGACAAGGATAAGGAAGCGCTGTCCCGGGCGTACTTTGAGTTCCGCATGCGCGACCCGCAGCGCTACCGCCTGTTCGACCGCCTGGAAGAAAAAGTGGTCAAGGGCCACCAGGTGCCGGAAATGGTCGAGGAGTTGCACAAGATCCGTGCCTCGAACTTCGAGCGCCTGACCCTGCTGATCAAGGGCCGCATCAGCGAAGGCAAGCTGGAAGATGTGCCGCCTTATTTCCACTACTGCGCCGCCTGGGCCCTGGTGCATGGCGCGGTGGCGCTGTACCACTCGCCATTCTGGAGCAACGTGCTGGAAGATCAGGAAGGCTTCTTCCAGTTCTTGATGGACATCGGCGTGCGCATGGGCAACAAGCGCAAGCACAGCACCGAGCTGCCGAACCCCGAGACGCCTGCCACATAAGGCATTCACCCGGACAATGGCCGGCTGATTTACTGCCCTATGTAGTAACCCAGGAATATACTCAGGCAAGGACCTTGCTAAAATCTGATTTATGAGTCAGGTTTTAGCGCGCCCGAATTATCCGCTGCCGGAGTGATCCATGATCGTTGATCGTCAAGGCAGGCGTTTTCGCAATTTGCGGATCAGCCTGACCTCAGCCTGCAATTACGCCTGTACCTACTGCGTGCCCAACGGCAAGCGGCTGGTGGCTGCGCAGGACGAACTCTCGGCCGAAGCCATGGCGCGTGGCGTGGCCTACCTGATCGAGGCGGCGGGCATCGATCGCCTGCGCATTACCGGCGGCGAGCCACTGGTCAGCCCCAAGCTCGAAACGTTCATGCGGGCCGTCGGGCAGATGGGCTTGAGCGATATCAGCCTGACCACCAATGGCCAGTTACTGGCGCGCAAGTTGCCATTGCTGGTCGATGCCGGCATTCGCCGCATCAATGTGTCCCTTGACACCCTGGATGCCGATGCCTTTCGCGGGATCGCCCGGGGTGGCGACCTGGCCACCGTCCTTGATGGCATGGACCAGGCTCGTGCGGCGGGGATCAAGATCAAGGTCAATATGGTGCCGCTGCGCGGGCAGAACCTCGGCCAGGTCATGCCGCTGCTAGAATATTGCCTGGAGCGCGGTTATGAACTGCGTTTTATCGAGTTGATGCGCATGGGCCATCTGGCCATCGACTCCAACGCCTTCCTACAGCAATTCGTCAGCCTGCAACAACTGCTGAGCCTGATTGGCGAGCATCACGAATATCTGCAGGCCGACGCCCCCGTGGACGCCACCGCCGTGCGTTATGAAATTCCCGGCCAGGGCTTCTTCGGCGTGATCGCTAATGAAAGCGTGCCGTTTTGCCGAACCTGTTCGCGCCTGCGGCTGTCTTCCACGGGGTGGCTGCACGGCTGCCTTTCGTCGAGCAACCGGCACTATGTCGGCGACCTGTTGGACAAGCCGCGCCACCAGGCCCTGCCGGCGTTACAAGGGTTGCTGGTCAAGGCCTTGGGCGATAAGCAGGAAGTGGCGTTTTCAGGCGGGGCGACGGTGATGAAGATCATTGGCGGCTAGCCAGGCAAGCTGGCGCAAAATCTGCATCTTGTGCCCATTCGCCGGTTTTCCGTCACCGGCCTCTGGAGGATAGGATGCGTAGTCTGGTTTTGTTGCTGGCGTCGTTCGCGCTGGGTGGCTGCATGACAGTCAGCGATATGGCCGAAGGCACTCGCTATCAGATGAGCGATGCCGGCTTGCTGGACCACAGCGATACTCGCCGTTCCAACTCGGTTCGCATTCAGCCCGATTCCTTTGTGTTTATCGCCCAGGGCGCGTTCACGCCGCCGGGCAGTGCCTATCCGCGGCCCAATGTGGTGGCCGAAGAAGCCTTCAACGGTTTCATCGAATACTTCCCCATGGTCCGCCGCGCCCGCGCCCCGGAAGGCCTGGAGCAGGCCATGGCCGAAGCCCGCGAGGTAGGCGCCCATTACCTGTTGTATACGCGGTTCGCCAAGGCCGATGATCGCATCGGCAATGCGGATGAGTGGGCCGACCAGGAAGCCCTCGACCGGCTGGGTGTCGACAGCGGTGTGATCCAGATCATGTTGATCGAGACCAGCACCCAGTATTTGATCGATACTGCACGGATCCGCAGTCGTGGCGGTTTACTGACGTTCCACGACAACAAACCCGAAGATTTGCTTGGCCCACCGCTGCGCCAGTACGCCCGCAGCCTGCTGGGCATGAGCGACCAGTAATTCAAAGGAGAACAGCATGACGGGTTCGGCCAAGGCCAATGATTTGTTGGCACAGTTGCCCAAGGGCAAGGGACCGGCACCGGTTCACCTATGGAACCCGGATTTCTGTGGCGATATCGACATGCGTATCGCCCGTGATGGCACCTGGTATTACCTGGGCACGCCCATCGGGCGCAAACCGATGGTCAAGCTGTTCTCCAATATCATCCGCCGCGATGGCGATGATTACTTTCTGATCACACCAGTGGAAAAGGTTGGGATCAAGGTGGATGACGCGCCTTTTGTGGCGGTGTCGCTGGAGGTCGAGGGGCAGGGCGAAAGCCAGCTCCTGCGGTTTACCTCCAATGTCGAAGACCTGATCGAAGCCGGCCCGGCGCACCCGCTACGGGTGGTGATCGATCCCCACACCCAGGAACCTTCGCCCTACGTGCTGGTGCGCAACAACCTTGAGGCACTGGTCCATCGCAACGTGTTCTACCAATTGGTGGACTTGGCGGTGACGCGCCAGATCGAAGGCGAGAGTTGGCTGGGCATCTGGAGTGGCGGGGTGTTCTTTCCGATAGGCCTGGAGCCCAGGGATTGATACTGGCATGACGCAGAATATCTACGATACCCCGGCCTTTTTCGCTGGCTACAGTCAAATGGGCCGCTCCCTGCAAGGGTTGGCAGGCGCGCCGGAATGGCCCGCGTTGCAGGCGTTGTTACCGCCGATGCGGGGCTTGCAGGTGGTGGACCTGGGCTGTGGTTATGGCTGGTTCAGCCGCTGGGCCCAGGAGCAGGGCGCCGAACAGGTGCTGGGGCTGGACGTGTCACAGAAGATGCTGGCGCGGGCGAAGGAAATGACGTCATCCTCGGCCATTACTTATGCCATTGCCGACCTCGAGCAACTTGATCTGCCCGATGCTGCTTACGACTTGGCCTACAGCTCGTTGGCCTTTCACTACATCGCCGACCTGCCCGGGCTGTTTGCCCGCATTCATAGGGCCTTGAAACCGGGAGGGTGGCTGGTTTTTTCCATCGAGCACCCGATCTTCATGGCACCCCGCCAGCCGGGCTGGCAGGTCGATGAGCAAGGCCGCAGAAGCTGGCCGCTGGACAGTTATCAATTGGAAGGACCGCGGGTCACCGACTGGCTGGCCAAGGGCGTGATCAAGCAGCACCGTACCCTGGGCACTCTGCTCAACCTGTTGATCAAGGCAGGCTTGAGCCTGAGCCATATTGAAGAATGGGGCCCGAGTGCCGCGGACCTTGTGGCCCGGCCTGAGTTGGCGGAGGAGCTGGAGCGGCCGATGATGTTGCTGGTGGCTGCGCAACGCCCAACGCTGTAGGTAATGCCTGGCGAGGGGCGACGCAGCCTCGCCAGGGCTCGACAGCCGCTACGGTTGGCTTTCCAGCTTGCGGGCGGCGTCCACGCCAGAGGCCGTCAGTTTGATCGGCAGGTGCAGCGCATGTTCGCCAGCCTCGTTGCAGGTCACATGGCCTTCCTTGATCAGTCCACGGTCCTGAAGGGTGGCCAGGGTGCTGGCCACGACTTTTTCGCCCCGGTAGTTATCCAGCACCTCCTTACCCAAACCGTTCGGGTGCGCGTGCAGCAGACGGGTGAGGACTTCTTTCTCCAGGTTTTTATCGACGTTCATGCATACCTCTTCAGGGTCAGTGGTGGGGTAGTGTTCGTCTGTCGGCCAAGGGGTCAAGGTTGTTTCGGCGCGCCGGGCAGGTTGTCATCGTTGCCGCTTGGGGCGGCATTCTTGCCGGGGCCGATCTTGCCGTTCTCCACATCGGTACCCAGGCCCTGGCGGTTGCCGTCATTGCCTTGGGTGCGGGGGTCGGCACCGTTCTGGATGATGGCTCCGCCATTGGTATCCAGGCCGGTGCCCATGGAGTCTTTGCTCTCTTGGGTGGCAGGGTTGGGCGGGCTGCCAATCGGGTCGGTCTTGCCGGTGGAAGGGTCGGACGCGGCGAAGCTGCCCAGGGAAACCGCAGACAGCAAACCGGCGAGGGCGAGGGCAGTCACTTTGGAAGTATTCATGGTGGAGCCTCCATAGGAATAAAGTCCTTACCTTAGGTTGGTCCGCCCGCTCATATTGTTGGTGCCTGGATCACGACGAACGGTGTCAGCCCACCTGTAAGATTTTGTGTTTCGAAGCCCGGCGCCAGATCAGGCGCGCCAGCGTAATCAGCCAATTGAGCAAGGCGATGCAGAGTTTTCCGCCAACGGGAGCAGTAGGGGGCATGGGCAAACCTGGGCGTCTGTTGGATTTATGGCGGACTTTTTACCACGCGCGATTGCACCATTTGTTCTGCAGTTACTGGTGCCAAAATTGCTGCAGTTACGGAGTAACTGCGTGCATAAAACCCTGCAAACGGTTATCAAAGGGCCTTAGTATGTGTCCTTTATTTTTAGCCGCAGGCCTGTTCATGACCATCGAGATTCGTCCCGCCGTGCCCAGCGATGCTGCGCAGATCCTGACCTTCATTACCGAGCTGGCCGAATACGAAAAAGCTCGCCACGAAGTGATCGCCGGCGTGGTGGACATCGAACGCAGCCTGTTCAGCGAAGGTGCTACCGCCCATGGCCTGATCTGCTTGCGTGACGGCTTGCCGATCGGGTTTGCGGTGTTCTTCTTCAGCTATTCCACCTGGCTGGGCAGCAACTGCCTGTACCTGGAAGACCTGTACATCAACCCGGAACAGCGCGGCGGCGGGGCGGGCAAGAAGTTGCTGCGCCACCTGGCAAAGATCGCCTACGACAATGGCTGTGGGCGCTTCGAATGGAGCGTTCTGGACTGGAACGAGCCGGCCATTGCCTTCTACAAATCCATCGGCGCCCAACCCCAGGAAGAATGGGTGCGCTACCGCATGGAAGGCGAAGCGTTGCGTGAGTTTGCCCAAGGCTGAGATCGGCCCTGTCTTGCGGCCCGGCATTTGCCATAATGGCCGCCGCTTTCGCATTTCTAGATAGGCCCAAACATGCAGGAAAACCCAGCGATCCCCGCCAAAGACCCCGCGCCCACCGGCACCCAGACCTTGCTGCGCGGCCTGGGCGTGGTGCAGGCGGTGGCGGCGGGTGCGCGGGATCTCAAGGAGATTGCCCGGCGCATCGGGACCACCCGCAGCACCACGCATCGCCTGGCCAGTTGCCTGGTGGACGAGCGTTACCTGCGAGTGGTGCCGCAGGTCGGTTACCTGTTGGGGCCCAAGCTGATCGAGTTGGGGTTCCAGGCGCGGGAAGAACTGCCGCTGGTGACGCTGGCGATACCCTATCTGGATGAACTGTCGGCGCTGACCGGCGACACCATCCACCTGGCAATCCGTGAGTACGACGAGGTGCTGTACCTGCACAAGAATCCTGGGCGCAATGGCCCGGAAATGCGTTCCCGCGTCGGTCACCGCATGCCCCTGGCGCGCACCGGGATCGGCAAGGCCTTGCTGCTCGATGACACGCCAGAAGAATGGCAGCGCCTGTATCAGGCCAGCTTGCCGATAGGCGGGAAAAACCTGCACTGGCCGCAGCACCCGGAGCAATCCTGGGAGCAGTTCGAGCAGCGCATGAAAGAGTATGTGGCGGGCGGCTATGCCTTCGACCTGGAAGACAACGAGCCGTCGATCCGCTGCGTGGCCGCACCCGTGCGCGATGCCAGCCGACGGATTATCGCCGGCATCAGCATCGCCAGTACGGTGCCCTACATGCCGCTGGAAAAAATGGCCGAGCTGATTCCTGTGGTCAAACAGGTTGCGGCCCGGCTGTCAGCGGAGTTGGGGGCCAAGGCCTGATCAGGCCTTCAAGGTGGCCATGTCGATCACGAAACGGTATTTCACGTCGCCGGCAATCATGCGCGCAAAGGCTTCGTTGATCTGACGGATATCGAGCATTTCGATGTCGCAGGTAATGCCGTGCTCGGCGCAGAAATCCAGGACTTCCTGGGTTTCGGCAATGCCGCCGATCAGCGAGCCGGCCAGGACTTTACGACCCAAGACCAGCTTGGCGGCATTGACCGGCGGATCGACCGGTTCGATCAGGCCCACCAGGATATGCACGCCATCAAAACGCAGGACATCGAGGTACGGGTTCAGATCGTGCTGCACCGGGATGGTGTCCAGCAGGAAGTCGAAACTGCCGGCTGCGGCCTTCATCTGCTCGGCATCGGTGGACACGATCACATGATCAGCGCCTTGGCGACGGCCTTCCTCGGCCTTGCTCGCCGAGCGGGTGAACAGCGTGACTTCGGCGCCCATGGCCTTGGCAAACTTGATGCCCATATGGCCCAGGCCACCCATGCCGAGAATCCCGACTTTGTCGCCGGCCTTGACCCCGTAGTGCTTGAGCGGCGAGTAGGTGGTGATGCCCGCGCAGAGGAGCGGTGCGGCGCTGGCCAGGTCGAGCTTGGCCGGAATCTTCACCACGAAGTGTTCGCTGACCACGATGCTGTCGGAGTAGCCGCCCATGGTGTTGCTGCCGTCCACGCGATCCGGGGTGGCGTAGGTCATGGTCGGGCCTTCGAGGCAGTATTGCTCCAGGTCTGATTTGCACGCTTGGCAGTGGCGGCACGAATCCACCATGCAGCCCACGCCGACCAGGTCGCCAACCTTATGGGCGGTGACGCTGGCGCCGACAGCAGTGACCTTGCCGACAATCTCGTGGCCCGGCATCAATGGGTACACGGCGATACCCCATTCGTTGCGCGCCTGGTGGATGTCGGAGTGGCAGACGCCGCAGTACAGGATTTCGATTGCCACGTCATCGGCGCGCGGGCTGCGACGCTCGAAGGACATGGGGGCGAGGGGAGTGGTGGCCGACTGGGCGGCGTAGCCGATGGCGGTGTACATGGTGAAAACCTCGCAAAAGCTTGGGCGGGAGAGGTGGCGAATTCTGCGCGTGGACCCTGTGGGCGAACATGGCAAATGCTCCGAGTCTCATGCCTATTCGTCCGGGAGTGCCCGTGGATTGGATTCATTGGCCGCCAGACCTGCGATGATGTTCCTATCCCTTTTTCGCGAAGTTTTTTGCCATGTTGTTGACCCGCCATCTCGATGCCAACGCTGCGCTGGTTTCCTTGATTGAGGGGCTTACGCCCTGCGACGGTTTCTCCCCGACCCATCTGGCGGGCGTGAAGGTGCTGCGCGCCAGTTGCGACGTGGCGCGCGGGCCGCAGATCTATGAGCCGAGCCTGATGTTCGTGGCCCAGGGCAGCAAGCTCGCCTACCTGGGGCCGCGTACCCTGGAATACGGCGCCGGGCATTACCTGATCCAGGCGATGCCGGTGCCGTTCGAGTGCGAGACGTTTGCCATGGCCGCCGATGCCCCGCTGTATGGCGTTACTGTAGGTATTGATCGGGTGGTGCTGGGTGAATTGGTGATGGCCATGGGCATGCAGGCCGGCCCGCCGCCGGCGGCGCAGACCCTGGAGTCGATGAGCTCGGTGGTGCTCGATGACGCGATGCGTGGTTGCGTCGAGCGACTGTTGCAGTGTCTGCACGATCCGCTTGAAGCCCGGATCATGGGGCCGGCACGGGTGCGGGAATTATTGTTCAGCGCCTTGCGCGGGCCACAGGCCGATGTGCTGCGGGCCCTGGTGGAACAGCAGGGGCAGTTCTCGCGGATTGCCACCTCATTGAATCACCTGCATGCCCATTACGCCGAACCCTTGAACATCGAGACCCTAGCCGGTTATGCGCATATGAGTGCGTCGACATTCCATGAACACTTCAAGCGCTGCACCTTGTTGTCGCCGGTGCAGTACCTCAAGCGCTTGCGCCTGCTCAAGGCCCAGCAGTTGTTGCTGGCACAAGGCATGGGGGTAGCGCAGGCGGCGCATAACGTGGGGTATCAGAGTACGTCGCAGTTCAGTCGGGAATATAAGCGCTATTTCCTGCGCAACCCTGGTGAAGAACGAGCGGCATAAATCCCGGAGATACCTCTATCCAAATGTGGGAGCGGGCTTGTTCGCGAAGGCGGTGTGTCAGGTTAATAATTCTTAACTGACACACCGCCTTCGCGAGCAAGCCCGCTCCCACATTAGATTTGTGTCGGCCATAAAAAAGGCTCTCCAGTGGAGAGCCTCATGTTCAAGCAGATGGCTTACATATTCGGGTAAGTCGGCCCACCCGCGCCTTCCGGCGTAACCCACGTGATGTTCTGCGAAGGGTCCTTGATGTCGCAGGTCTTGCAGTGCACGCAGTTCTGGGCATTGATCTGGAAGCGTTTCTCACCGTCTTCCTGGGTGATCACTTCGTACACGCCAGCCGGGCAGTAGCGTTGCGCCGGCTCATCGTAGAGCGGCAGGTTGGTGCCGATGGGGATGCTCGGGTCCTTGAGCTTCAAGTGGCACGGCTGCTCTTCTTCATGGTTGGTGCTGGAGAGGAACACCGAGCTCAGCTTGTCGAAGCTCAGCTTGCCGTCGGGCTTGGGGTAATCGATCTTCTGGCTGTCCTTGGCCAGCTTGAGGCAGGCGTAGTCCGGCTTGGTGTCGTGCAGGGTGAACGGCATTTTGCCGCCGAGGATGTTCTGGTCGAACCAGTTGAAGCCGGCACCGATGATCGGGCCGAACTTGTGCATCGCCGGGCCGAAGTTACGGGTGGCAAACAGTTCTTCGTAGAGCCAGCTGGCTTTGAAACTGTCGACGTAGGCGGTCAGTTCATCGCCGCCTTCGGACTCGGCGAACAGGCGATCAGCCACTGCATCTGCTGCGAGCATGCCGGACTTCATCGCGGTGTGGCTGCCCTTGATCTTGGCCACGTTCATCGTGCCCAGGTCGCAACCGATCAGGGCGCCGCCCTTGAATACCATCTTCGGCAGCGAGTTGATGCCGCCCTTGGCCAGGGCGCGCGCGCCGTAGCTGATGCGCTTGCCGCCTTCCAGGTACTGGGCCAGCACCGGGTGATGCTTGAGGCGCTGGAACTCATCGAACGGCGACAGGAAGGTGTTGCTGTAGGACAGGTCGACGATTAGGCCTACCACCACCTGGTTGTTTTCCAGGTGATAGAGGAACGAGCCACCGGTGTTCTCGTTGCTCATGATGTCCAGCGGCCAGCCGGCGGTGTGGACCACCAGGCCTGGTTGATGCTTGGCCGGGTCGATTTCCCAGATTTCCTTGAGACCGATGCCGTAGTGCTGCACGTCGGCGTCGCTGTCCAGGTTGAAGCGCTGGATCAGTTGCTTGCCCAAGTGCCCACGGCAGCCTTCGGCGAACAGTGTGTATTTGCCGCGCAGTTCCATGCCGGGGGTGTACAGGCCTTCCTTTGGGTGGCCTTCACGGTCGACGCCGAGGTCGCCGGTGATGATCCCGCGCACTACGCCGTTTTCGTCGAACAGTACTTCCTGGGCCGCGAAGCCCGGGTAAATTTCCACGCCCAGGTTCTCTGCCTGCTGGGCCAGCCAGCGGCACAAGTTGCCCAGGGAGATGATGTAGTTGCCTTCGTTGTGCATGGTCTTGGGCACAAAGAAGTCTGGAACCTTGGTGGAGCTGTCGCTGCTGCGCAGTACATAGATGTCGTCGCGCACCACCGGGGTGTTGAGCGGGGCGCCCAGTTCTTTCCAGTCCGGGAACAATTCATTCAGGGCGCGTGGTTCAAACACGGCACCGGACAGGATATGTGCACCGACTTCGGAGCCTTTTTCGACCACGCAGACGCTGATTTCCTTACCGGCTTCGGCGGCCTTCTGCTTCAGTCGGCAGGCGGCAGACAGGCCCGACGGCCCTGCGCCGACGATGACCACGTCGAATTCCATGTATTCGCGTTCCACAGGCTATCTCCTACTCAAGGCTCAACAGTTTTTTTTCTAATGGGTGGAGGTTCGGTGTTTTATCTGTCGTCTTCTGCGCCAATTTCTTACAAAGGGGCAGGGGACGACCCACCTTTCTCTCTAGGTGGCGCATTATATCTACACCACTCTCAGCGTCCAATACAAACGTTTGTTTGAATTGCCCGCGAGCTAGGTAAATCAAAGCAACGCGGCTTATATCTGACCATTTTGCTGTATTGACCGGAAAAGGTGTTCCGGTCAATATACGGTCGGTTTTGCGCTTCTCGTAGGCGGACTGCCGGTTTCAAGGCCACGTCCAAAGACAAGGCAATGCTCTTACAGGTTGACGCGCACGTAATGCTGGCGCGCAGTTTACACGTTGCGACGATGAATGACTTGTCAGTCACCGCTGACGAACGGTCTTTATTATTGAGTACGTGCAACGTCACCTGTCATGACGGCCTGCGTTTTTAGAGGTGCCCTTGTGCGCCGTTGAGCATCTACCGCCAGGTTTATCCGGGCGGCTTCCTTTTCACCGGAGAGTAACGAGGAATCCATGAAGGTTCTTGTAGCTGTCAAACGCGTTGTCGATTACAACGTGAAAGTTCGCGTCAAGGCGGACAATTCCGGCGTCGATCTGGCTAACGTCAAAATGTCGATGAACCCCTTCTGCGAAATCGCCGTGGAAGAAGCCGTACGCCTGAAAGAAAAAGGTGTTGCGACTGAAATCGTCGTCGTTTCCATCGGTCCGACCACTGCTCAAGAGCAGCTGCGTACCGCCCTGGCGCTGGGTGCCGATCGCGCCGTTCTCGTCGAATCCGCTGAAGACCTGACCTCGCTGGCCGTTGCCAAGCTGCTCAAGGCCGTTGTCGACAAGGAACAGCCGCAGCTGGTGATCCTCGGCAAACAAGCCATCGACAGCGACAACAACCAGACTGGCCAGATGCTGGCTGCACTGACCGGTTACGGCCAGGGCACCTTCGCCTCGAAAGTCGAAGTGTCTGGCGACAGCGTTGCCGTGACCCGTGAGATCGATGGCGGCGCGCAGACCGTTTCTCTGAAACTGCCGGCCATCGTCACCACCGACCTGCGTTTGAACGAGCCGCGTTATGCGTCCCTGCCAAACATCATGAAAGCCAAGAAGAAGCCGCTTGAAGTGCTGACTCCGGATGCTTTGGGCGTTTCCACCGCCTCCACCAACAAGACCGTCAAAGTCGAAGCGCCAGCTGCACGCAGCGCGGGTATCAAGGTCAAGTCGGTGGCTGAACTGGTCGAGAAACTGAAAAACGAAGCGAAGGTGATCTGATCATGACTATCCTCGTAATCGCCGAACACGATAACAAGGTGCTGGCCCCGGCCACCCTGAACACCGTTGCCGCTGCTGCGAAAATCGGTGGTGATATCCACGTCCTGGTCGCCGGCCAGAACGTGGGTGCCGTGGCTGAAGCCGCCGCGAAAATTGCTGGCGTGAGCAAAGTACTGGCCGCCGACAACGCTGCCTACGCGCATCAGTTGCCTGAAAACGTTGCGCCACTGGTTGCAGAACTGGGCGCTGGCTACAGCCACATTCTGGCTGCCGCTACCTCCAACGGCAAAAACATCCTGCCGCGCGTTGCTGCGCAGTTGGACGTTGACCAGATCTCCGAGATCGTTTCGGTCGAAAGCGCCGACACCTTCAAGCGCCCGATCTACGCCGGTAACGCCATTGCCACCGTGCAATCGACCGCCGCCATCAAAGTGATCACCGTGCGCGCCACCGGTTTCGACCCGGTTGCAGCTGAAGGTGGTTCGGCTGCCGTTGAAGCGGTGGCTGCTGTCCACAACGCTGGCACTTCCAGCTTTGTTGGCGAAGAGCTGGCCAAGTCGGATCGTCCTGAGCTGACCGCTGCCAAGATCGTCGTTTCCGGCGGGCGTGGCATGCAGAACGGTGACAACTTCAAGCACCTGTATGCCCTGGCCGACAAGCTGGGCGCTGCGGTCGGCGCCTCCCGCGCGGCCGTCGATGCAGGTTTTGTACCCAACGACATGCAGGTCGGCCAGACCGGCAAAATTGTTGCGCCACAGCTGTACATCGCGGTCGGTATCTCCGGCGCGATCCAGCACTTGGCCGGTATGAAAGACTCCAAAGTGATCGTTGCGATCAACAAGGACGAAGAAGCACCGATCTTCCAGGTGGCTGATTACGGCCTGGTTGCGGACTTGTTCGAAGCCGTACCTGAGTTGGAGAAGCTGGTCTAAACCAGCCGCTTCACTTATAAAGAGCCCGGTCTTATGACCGGGCTTTTTTTTGCACGCAACTATTTGATCGGGAAAACACGCCATGGAACTGCGCCGCTGGACTGTACTGCTGGGCCTGTCACTGCTGCCGACCTTGTCTATCGCGGCCGGCAAATGCGAGCGCCTGGTCGTGACCGGCAGCCCGGATGCGCCGCCCTATCTGTGGCGCGACCCGCAAGCCCCCACCCACCTGATCGGCGCCAACGCCGATGTGTTGCAGCAAGTGGCCAAGGACCTGGGACTGAAAATCGACCTGCTATACGGCGGCAAGCGTTCCCTGGCCCTTGAAGAAGTGCGCAGCGGGCGCATGGACATGTTGGTCGATGCGCCGTTGAGTGTCAGCGAACTGGAGACCCTGGACTACATCCACCCGGCGCTGATGCAGGCCGATTATCGGGTGTGGACCCGCGTTGACTCGCCTCTGGTCTATACCAGCGCGGCCGACCTGCATGGCCACAAGGGCGCAGTCTCGGAGCGGGCGCGCCTGTCCCCTGAATTTGAAGCCTTTGCCAGCGAACACCTGACCCTGGAACGCCTGCCAACCGTGACCCCGGCCTTGCAGAAACTGCTGCTGGGCGAAGTGGACTACGTGCTGGCCGGACGTTACTCCGGTATGGCCATGGCCCAGACCCTGGGCATGAGCAAAGACCTGCTGGCCCGGGAACTGCCGATTGACCAGCCGGGGCTGTTCCTGGCGATTTCCCACAACTCGGCCTGCAATGATCCGTGGTTGCGCGGACAGCTCGCCAAAAAGATGACAGAATTGGCCGCGTCCGGTCTGACGGAAGCCGCGTTGCAGCGCAATATCGAACGCTGGAAGACGCAGTTGCAGCAACCCGTCGGCACCCC
The DNA here is from genome assembly GCF_012985525.1 of Pseudomonas sp. WS 5059. Taxonomy (NCBI): domain Bacteria; kingdom Pseudomonadati; phylum Pseudomonadota; class Gammaproteobacteria; order Pseudomonadales; family Pseudomonadaceae; genus Pseudomonas; species Pseudomonas sp. WS 5059. The sequence goes on from NZ_JAAQWO010000005.1 coordinate 34,254, forward strand.
AACAAAGTAGGGATTTTTAGTGACTATTCGACCTCTTTTCGCCGCCCTCGCCGTAGTAACGCTGGCGGGCTGTGCCGCAGATCCTGCGCCGAATGAGCAAATGCGCCTGACCCAGCAAGCCTTGGAGCAAGCCGCCGCTGTGGGGGCCGTGGCTGACGACGTGCCCGAGTTGAAACTCGCCGAGACGAAGCTGGCCCAGGCCAAGGCCGACATGGCTGACCAATCCTACAAGGATGCCCGCATGCAGGCTGAACAGGCCGAACTGGATGCCCGCCTGGCGGAGGCGCGGGTGCTGACGCAAAAGAGTCAGGAACAGTTGAATGTCCTCGAGACCCGTATCACCCGCCTGCGCAAACAGCTGGGAGATGCCCAATGATCCGTCTGACCTGTGGGCTGCTGTTGAGCAGCGTGGTGCTCGCCGGCTGTGCCAGCCACCCCAATAGCGATATCGCGTTGCAGCAGGCTGGCAGCGACTTCCAGAAGGTCAAGGAAGACTCCAACGTGCTGCGCATCGCGCCCAAGGACGTGATCCGCGCCGGTGAGTCCCTGGCCCGCGCCGATCGCCTGTCCAGCTACTGGGGCAGCGGTGGCGACGTGGTGCATTACGCCTACTTGAGCCAGCGCTACAGCGCGATTGCCCGCGAGCATACCCAGTTGGTACTCAACGAAGAACGTGCGGCCAAGCTCGAACTGGAGCGCCAACGCCTGCAACTGGCACTGCGCGAGGCCAAGTTGTTGAGCGTGCAGCAACAGGGCAAGTGGCTCGAAGAGCAAATTGCCAGCCTGACCACCACCCAGACCGATCGCGGCCTGGTGATGACCCTGGGCGACGTGCTGTTCGACACCGGCCAGGCAGAACTGAAAAACTCGGCGAACCGTACAGTGTTGAAGATCGTGCAATTCCTGCAACTGAACCCCAAGCGGGTAGTGCGGATCGAGGGCTACACCGACAGTACCGGCGGCGAGCAGGAAAACCTCAAACTGTCCCGCGACCGGGCGCAGGCCGTGGCGGATGTACTGGTTGACCTGGGCATTGATGACAAACGCATCCAGGTAGAAGGTTATGGCGATCAGTACCCGGTGGAAGTGAATGCTTCCGAACGGGGGCGTGCGCAGAACCGGCGTGTGGAAATCGTCTTTTCCGACGACAAGGGCCAGCTCGGCGCTGCGCGCTGAATCTCAGTTCTTGTGGGAGCTGGCAAGCCAGCTCCCCCAGGGAATATGCCGTGTGTCTCGCCCCGCAACCCGATCCTCGATCGGGTTTTTCATGCCTGCAATTGCCTTCTCAACCCATACAGTTTTTTCTATCACTGGCGCCCATCCTCGACTATTGTGGCAACTGTCCCCGTACACTTCTAAACTGTGCCGGTATGTTTCACACAAAAATAAAATACCCGTGAAATCGAGTGCTGCGTCATGACCAATCTCTTGCTTTACCAACGTATCGCCCAGCAATTGGCTGAGGATATCCGGCGCGGTGTCTATCAGCCGGGTGAGCGCGTGCCTTCGGTGCGCAAGATGAGCTCCCAGCTCAATGTCAGTCATGCCACAGTGTTGCAGGCCTACGCCAATCTCGAGGACCAGGGGCTGATCCGCGCGCGCCCGCAGTCCGGGTATTACGTGCACCAGACGCCGGCCCTGACCGCACCAACGCCGGATATCGCGCGGGTCGAGCGCCCGGGCCTGGTCACCCGCAGCAGTATCATTCAACAGGTATTGGTCGAGTCCCGGCGCGAAGGGGTGTTCCCGCTCGGCGCCGCCGTGCCCAGTGTCGACTACCTGCCGGTGCGCGCACTGCACCAGCAACTGGCCAAGGTCACGCGCTTCCAGAGCCCGCGGGCGTTCAGCTATATGTTCAGCCCAGGCTTTGAGCCGCTGCGACGCCAGGTCGCGATCCGCATGCGCGATGCCGGCGTGGTGGTCGACCCGTCCGAGGTGGTGATCACCCACGGGTGTGTTGACGCATTGCAGATGTCCCTGCGGGTGCTGACCCGTCCCGGGGACCTGATCGCCGCTGAGTCCCCCACCTATTACGGCCTGTTGCAACTGGCGGATCTGCTCGGCCTCAAGGTCATCGAAATCCCCAGCGACCCCGCCACCGGTATGAGCCTGGAAGCCCTGCAACTGGCGGCCAACCAATGGTCGATCAAGGCCCTGGTGCTGACCACGCGCCTGAGCAATCCCCTGGGCGGCACCATGCCGGAAGAACGGCAGAAACAGTTGCTGCGCCTGGCCTCGGATTTCGATATCCAGATCGTCGAAGACGATATCTACGGCGAATTGATGTTCGAGCTGGGCCGCACCAAGGCCCTCAAGGCCTATGACCGCCTGGACCGGGTGATCTACTGCTCCAGCTTCTCCAAGACCCTGTCCCCCGGCGTGCGTATCGGCTGGATGATTGCCGGCAAGTACCAGCAAGAGCTCCAGCGCCTGCAGATGTTCAGCACCCACTCGGCGTGCAGCGTGACGCAAATGGGCGTGGCGGCGTACCTGGAGAATGGCGGCTACGACCGGCACCTGCGTTACATTCGCCAGGAGTACCGCAAGAACCTCAGCGCCTTCCAATTGGCGGTGCAGCAGTATTTCCCGGAGGGCACGCAGATGAGCCGACCGACCGGCGGTTTTATCCTGTGGGTCAGCCTGCCGGGTCGGGTCAATACCCAGGAGTTGCACGTGCGCGCCCTGCAACAGGGCATCAGCATTGCGCCGGGGCTGATCTTCAGCAATACGGAACAGTTCAACCACTGTATTCGGCTCAATTGCGGCACACCCTGGAATCGTGAAGCCGAGCGCGCCTTGATGACCCTGGGGATGCTGGCCAACCAGTTGTGCCAGGAGGCAGCGGGCGGTTTTTGAAGCGCCAAAACGGGGCCTGAACGGTAGCTGGCTAATCACCGCGCTTGTCATGCCGCGCTCAACAAGCGAGCATATGGCCTTCTGCCGTTAATGCTGTTGGCGATATGACCTCTATTTTTCCTGCCGCGCTGTTGATCTGTCTGGCGAGCCTGTGCAACGCCACTTCTGTAGTGGCAGCGCCTGCCACTGCGCCAGTTGTGCTGGCAGCTGCCGAACAAACGCCGGCGCCGGCGAAAAAAACAGTCCAGGCGAAAAAAGCCGCCAAGGAAAAAAAGCGCGCACCTATCGCCAGCAAGTCCAAGTCAGCCCGTGAAGTGGCCCAGACCAAGCTACCACCGGCGAAACTGGACCTCAGCCTGCCCCAGGAAATGGTCCGACATCTGCAGCCCCTTGGCACTATGCCGCAGCCCAAGAACGTGCCGTTGTTGCCGCCGATGTTTGGCGAGAAACCGGTCGATAACAGCGCATTCCAGATCAACGGACGCCTGCTGAGCAACGAAATGCAGTTGCAAATGCGCAATGAGGAGCGGCGCGATGTAGAAGGCGCAGCCCTGGATTTTGAATTCAAGAATTAATCTTTCCCGCCAAAGTGACCTGAGCCACTGACCTTCTGTCGCAGACTGGTCGGTCACGTTTGTTTTCTGCGAAAAACCTCTGTTAGACCATTTTAAAACGGATGTTTTAGGGCGTACTCTAGCCCGGCCATCAACACTTTGTCGTCGAGGACCTGCTGGTCATGAAATGCCGTGAAGGCTGTGGCGCCTGCTGTATCGCCCCTTCCATCAGTTCGCCGCTGCCCGGTATGCCCAATGGCAAACCCGCGGGCGAACGCTGCCTGCATCTGTCGGTCGAACAGCTGTGCCAACTGTTTGGCCAGCCTGAGCGGCCCGCGGTGTGCGGTGCCTTTGCGGCGGATCTTGAGGTCTGTGGTAGTAGCCAGGAAGAAGCGATCAGGTTGATCGGCTGGTGGGAGCAGATGACGGCGGCTTAGTGGGCTTTAATGTCAGAACTTCAACAATAAGGAATACAACAATGGGTTCGCTGAAACGAATGGCTGTGTTGTGCGGTTTTACGGTGTTGTTTGCAGCTACTGCACAGGCAGAAGAGTGGCAGGTTGCCAAGGATGAGGAAGGTATCAAGGTTGCCTTGAGTGAAGTGGCCGGCTCCAAATACAAGGCGTATCGCGGCGTTACCGTGATCAAGGCGCCATTGGCCAAGATCCAGGCCCTACAGGACGATGTCGTCGGCGCCTGTAAGTGGATTCACGAATGCAAGTCACAGAAGCTGCTCAAGAAGGAAGGTGACAAGAGCTGGACCTACACCCAGTTCAAGGCCCCGTTCCCGGTGACCGATCGTGACTCGATCCTGGAAATCACCACCACCCAGGCCGCCGATGGCAGCGTGACCCGCAAACTGCTGGAAGTGCCGACCTATCTGCCGGAAGAGAAAGGCTATGTGCGCGTGGCCCAGGTCGAAGGCTTCTGGAAATTGGCGCCCAAAGGCGCCGACCAGACCGAAGTGACCTACCAGGTTCACACCGAGCCAGGTGGCAGCGTGCCTTCCTGGCTGGCCAACAAGTTTGTGGTTGAAGCGCCTTTCAACACCTTGAAAGCCCTCAAGGCAGCGGCCGAGAAGCCGTAAGCCCAACCGATCATATGCCTCCTGCCTTGAGTGGAACGATCACCGTGCCCTCAAGGTCCAGATATGTGTAAGCCCATCCATGGGCTTTATCGAGGAGGCACTGATGCAAAACTGGCAAGTTACCTTCGTTGACGATCACGGCGTGCAATCGGTAGAGCTGTTCGCCTGTGCGCAAAAGCCCAGCCTCGAAGATGCGGCGCAGATGATTCGCGCTAAATTGCTGCCCATCCCCGCCAAGCTGGACCTCAATGACCTGGATGGCCGGATCGCCGAACCGACGGTCAAGAGCTTGAAGGACCAGAACAGTATCCAGATCCTCGACATTTCTCCCGCCGCCTGAATATTCCCTGTACGTCTTTAAAGCGCTGCTGGTGGAGGTGATAGCTTCGCGCTACTCTGCAAGGGAGATCAGCGAATGAATCGCTAAGGTCTGGTCTTGTCAGCTACATGCTTGTTTTCCTGCGGCGATGTCATTGCCGTCAACCTGCGCCGTTCGCGCGCAGGCTCTGGGAAGCACGGAAAGTCTATCCATCGGTTTAGGAGGACGTTTCATGAGCACAGCCTATCAAGAAGACATCAGCACCCACGTGTTACGCCGCATGAAAGAGGGCGGCTTTGACTTCTCGCGCTTCCACCCCATTGAGTTCTACGCCATTTTCCCGGATGAGGAACGTGCGCGCCGGGCTGCGGGTCGGTTTCGTGGGGAGTCGATCAATGCCCAGGTCAGTGCACGGGATGACGGTGCCTGGTTCTTGGAATTGAGCAAAGTCATGTTCGCCACCTACGACGGTATTGGTGATTTCGAGCAGGACTTTGAGGCGGTAGTCGAGCCCTTGGGCGGGATTATCGAGGGATGGGGCGTGAAGCACGAGGTTCGTGGGTTACCCATGTAGACACATGATCAATAAAGCAGCGTATCGGCTGACCCTCGGGTCGGCCGATTTTGTTTGTGGCGCGGCAAAGTACTTGGAACTTATTGCGAAAATTCCTCCACAAAAAAAAGCCACCCGAGCAGGGTGGCTAAAAGGGAAGACCGGAAAGAAGGGGAACCGGTCGGTACTTGCACAAGCAAATTACCGGCGGTGACGAGGTGATGCTGTAGGACGAATCCTGTTCAGCGGATGAGCGTGATTATCCGCAAGCTTTCCCGGGCAGTGAAATCAACTCTGGCTATGCTGGTGATAGGCAATGCCTGCGTCGCTTTGAAGCGCGAGTGGCAAGGCCCGAGCGGTTGTTGCACCAGGACGGTGCGGTGCTGCCTTTGGCTATATCCAACTAATTGATACTTAAGTGTTTATGCCGCTGGCACGGGCCTTGCGACAGTCCGTTGCGTCCGGGTGACAAGGAGTTCGGCATGATCCGCACTTATTACGATGAAATGTACGATGAGGCTGGCCAGGTCCGCCCTCACTATCGCGAGTTTGCCCGCTGGCTGGATCAAACCCCTGCCGAACTGCTGGCCCAGCGTCGGCGTGAAGCCGATTTGCTGTTCCACCGCGCGGGTATCACCTTCACCCTGTACGGCGACGAGCAGGGCACCGAGCGCCTGATTCCCTTCGATACCATCCCGCGCAGCATTCCCGCCAGCGAATGGCGAATTGTCGAACGAGGCTGCATTCAACGGGTCAAGGCGTTGAACCTGTTCCTTGCCGACCTTTATCACGACCAGCGAATTATCAAGGCCGGGATCATTCCTGCCGAGCAAGTGCTGGCCAATGAGCAATACCAGTTGGCGATGCAGGGCTTGGACCTGCACCGCGATATTTATTCCCACGTCTCGGGTGTCGACCTCGTACGGGATGGCGACGGCACGTACTACGTGCTGGAAGACAACCTGCGCACCCCCAGCGGCGTGAGCTATATGCTCGAAGACCGCAAGATGATGATGCGCCTGTTCCCCGAGCTGTTCGCCGCCCAGCGCATCGCGCCGATCGATCATTACCCCAACCTGCTGCTCGATACCCTGAAAAGCTCCAGCCCGCTGGATAACCCCAGCGTGGTGGTGCTGACGCCGGGGCGCTTCAACAGCGCGTTCTTCGAGCATGCGTTCCTCGCCCGGGAAATGGGTGTGGAGTTGGTAGAAGGCGCTGACCTGTTTGTGCGCGACGACCGCGTATTCATGCGCACCACCGACGGGCCCAAGGCTGTGGACGTGATCTACCGGCGCCTCGACGATGCCTACCTCGACCCGCTGGCCTTCAACCCCGAATCCATGCTTGGTGTGCCCGGCCTGCTGGCCGCCTACCGCTCGGGCAATGTGGTGCTGGCCAATGCCATTGGCACCGGGGTGGCGGATGACAAGTCGGTGTATCCCTTCGTCACCGACATGATCCGTTTTTACTTGGATGAAGAGCCGATCCTGAAGAATGTTCCGACGTTCCAGTGCCGTAAGCCTGACGAACTGTCTCACGTGCTGGCGAACCTACCGCAGTTGGTGGTCAAGGAGACCCAGGGCTCCGGTGGCTACGGCATGTTGGTCGGCCCGGCTGCCACGGCTGCTGAGATCGAAGCCTTTCGTGCGCGGATCAAGGCCAAGCCCCATGCCTACATCGCCCAGCCGACCCTGTGTCTGTCGACGTGCCCGACCTTTGTCGAAAACGGTATAGCGCCCCGGCATATCGACCTGCGGCCGTTCGTCCTGTCCGGCAAGGAAACCCGTGTGGTGCCCGGCGGGCTGACCCGTGTGGCGCTGCGGGAGGGTTCGTTGGTGGTCAACTCATCCCAGGGTGGCGGCACTAAAGACACCTGGGTGGTCGAGGAATGAAACCATGCTGAGCAGAACTGCCTCGGATTTATATTGGATGTCGCGCTACCTGGAGCGCGCGGAAAACCTCGCGCGCATGCTGGATGTCAGTTATTCGCTGTCGCTGATGCCCCAGGATGGGCGCGGCGATGGCCTGCACGAACTGGCCATGCCCCTGCTGATCACCGGCACCCTGGACGACTATCACGCGCGTCACGGCGAGTTGCATGCCGAGCGTTTGTTGCACTTCTTTGCCCTGGATGCCGCCAACCCGGCGAGCATCTACAGTTGCCTGGGCGCCGCCCGCGCCAGTGCCCATGCCGTGCGTGGGCGAATTACTGCGGACATGTGGGAAAACATCAACGCCACCTGGCTGGATATTCGCGTCATCGCCCAGGAGGGCCTGAGCCGCTATGGCATGAGCCGTTTCTGCGAATGGGTCAAGGAACGATCCCACCTGTTTCGTGGCGCCACCTACGGCACCATCATGCGCAACGACGCTTTTCGCTTTATTCGCCTGGGCACCTTTATCGAAAGGGCCGACAACACCCTGCGCCTGTTGGACGCCCGCTACGAGATGGCCGGCGACCAGGCCGACGTGGTAATTGATGGCACCGCCCACGCCTATTACCAATGGAGTGCGCTATTGCGGGCCTTGTCGTCCTTCGAGGCCTACACCGAGATCTATCGTGATGCGCCCGGCGCCCGGCAGGTGGCCGAACTGTTGCTGCTGCGTGCCGATGTGCCGCGTTCCCTGCGCGCGTGCAGCGAAGAAATCGACCAGATCCTCGCCAGTCTGCCTGGCATCAACGGCCGCCCGGCCCAGCGCCTGGCCGCCGAAATGGACGCGCGCCTGCGCTTTACCGCCATTGACGAAATCCTTGAAGAAGGCCTGCACGCCTGGCTGACCGACTTCATCCCGCTGGTACGCCAGTTGGGTAACGCTATTCATCATTCCTACCTGGAGGCGGCATGAGACTTTCCATCAGCCACGAAACTACCTACCGCTATGAAGACCAGGTGCGTGCCAGCATCCAATACCTGCGCCTGACCCCTCACGACAGCGAGCGTCAGCATGTGCTCAGTTGGCAGCTGGATCTGCCGCGTCCGGTGCGGGCCCAGTTGGACCCATTCGGCAATATCCTGCATGTGCTGACCCTGGATGAGCCCCACGAATCGATCGTCATCGGCGCCCGAGGCCAAGTGGACATTGACGAGTGGCGCGAGGCCGAGCACGACAGCCAGTCGCCATTTCCTTTCCAGCGTTGCACGCGCCTGACTGAGCCGGACGAGGCCCTGCGCGCCTTTGCCCAGCAGCACTGCGGTAAACGCCGGGATCGCAATGCCTTGATCGATCTGATGCACGCTCTCAACCAGCATATCGCCTACGTGCCGGGGGCCACGCAAGTGGAAACCTGCGCGGCCGAGGCGTTCGCCGGGCGTGCCGGGGTTTGCCAGGATCACGCCCATGCATTCCTGGCCTGCGCGCGCAGCCTGGGGATCGCCACGCGGTATGTGTCGGGGTATTTGTATAGCGAGGACAGCGAGCACCTGGCCAGCCATGCCTGGGCCGAAGCCTGGCTGGATGACGCCTGGTACAGCTTCGATGTGACCAACCAACTGGCCCGCCCGGAGCGGCATCTGAAACTGGCGGTGGGCCTGGATTACCTCGATGCGTGCCCGGTACGCGGCATGCGCCGTGGCGGCGGGCACGAGCAGATGCATGCCAGGGTATTTGTGGCGCCGAGCCCGGTGATCCTGGTGCAGCAGCAATAACCCCGCACCCCCTTGCCGGCGATGAGCCCAGAATGATCCTCATCGTCGGCAAACCGGCATCAGGTGCTATTTAGCGGCTGACACCCGCCACACCTTATTCCCCACATCATCTGCTACCAGCAAGCCGCCTTGCTGGTCGATCACCACGCCCACCGGCCGGCCCATGGCTTTCTCATCACTGTTGAGGAACCCGGTCAGCACATCCACCGGTGCGCCGTTGGGCTTGCCCCCCGCAAATGGCACAAAGATTACCTTGTAACCACTGTGCGGCTTGCGATTCCACGAGCCGTGCTGGCCAATAAACGCGCCATGGGCAAATTGTGCCGGCAGCGTGTTGCCTTCAGCAAAGGTCAGGCCCAACGATGCGGTGTGTGGCCCGACGGCATAGTCCGGGGCAATGGCCTTGGCCACCAGGTCCGGATCCTGCGGCGTGACCCGTACATCCACATGTTGGCCGTAGTAGCTGAACGGCCAGCCGTAAAAGCCACCGTCCTGGACCGAGGTGATGTAGTCCGGCACCAGGTCGCTGCCGATTTCATCGCGCTCGTTGACCGCCGTCCATAGCTTGCCGCTTTGTGGCTCCCACGCCATGCCATTGGGGTTGCGCAGCCCGGAAGCAAAAATCCGCTGCTTGGCGCTGGCCCGGTCGACTTCCCAGATCGCCGCGCGGCCCTGTTCGGCTTCCAGGCCATTTTCACCGACGTTGCTGTTGGAACCCACGCTCACATACAACTTGCTGCCGTCCTTGCTGGCCACCACGTTTTTCGTCCAGTGGTGGTTGAGCGGGCCGCCCGGCAGGTCGATGACCTTGGTGCCCTGGGCCTTGATCGCGGTTTCCCCCGGTTGATAGGGAAAGCGCAGCAGCTTGTCCGAGTCGGCCACGTACAGGTCGTTGCCCACCAGGGTCATGCCAAACGGCGAGTTGAGGTTTTCCAGGAACACCGTGCGGGTTTCTGCCACGCCGTCATGGTCGGCATCGCGCAGCAGGGTGATACGGTTCGGGCTGGGTACGCCGGCCCCGGCACGGCCCATGACCTTTTCCATGACCCAGCCGCGAATGCCCTTGGAGTCATCCGGCTTGGGCGGCGCGTTGGTCTCGGCCACCAGCACGTCGCCGTTGGGCAATACATACAACCAGCGCGGGTGGTCCAGGCCTTCGGCGAAGGCGCCGACCTGGGTGCCCGCAGCCGCGGTCGGCTTGGCGCCATCGGGCCAGCCAATGGCCGGGGCGATGTTGACGGTGGGGATCAGGGTTTTGTTCGGTTCCGGCAGCTTGGGCGACGGCCCGGTGCCATCGGAGACTTGCAAGGTTGAGCTTTCGCCACAGGCAGCGAGTGCGCCTGCGGCCATGATCAGTACGGCGAGTCGGGTCTTGTGCATGTTTTTCTCCTCAATGCCTGTAGTCATAGAGGTACAGCGCGCGGCGATGGTTCAAGTGCATGGCCGGCTTTAATTGACGCTGTACCCCCAACCCACTAACCTTCGCCGCTTGTTTCAGGTGCTCTGTGACGTACCCGTCGACCGAGTGAAACAGGGAAGCCGGTGAGTGCGCGCACTTTTCTACAGTGCGGCCACGATCCCGGCGCTGCCCCCGCAACGGTAAATGAGTCAAGACGCTGCTTTTGCCACTGTATCGCCTGCGATATGGGAAGGCGCATCGTCGGCTCGCCCTGCTCAACAGGGCGCCACTCATGAGCCCGGAGACCGGCCTGATCCATCCAACAGCATCACGGTGGGCGATGCTTGGCTTCATTTAAGTGGTCTTTTCCTGCCCGCCGTTTTTGTCCAGCCCCAACGGAGAGCTGCCATGACTGATTCCCCCGATCGTGACGAACGCCACCTGGCGCGCATGCTGCGCAAAAAAGCGGTGATTGACGAGCGCATTGCCAATTCACCGAACGAATGCGGTTTGCTGCTGGTATTGACCGGCAACGGCAAAGGCAAGAGCAGCTCGGCCTTTGGCATGCTCGCCCGGGCCATGGGGCACGGTATGCAATGCGGCGTGGTGCAGTTCATCAAGGGCCGCAACAGCACCGGGGAAGAGCTGTTCTTCCGCCGCTTCCCCGAGCAGGTGCGTTTCCATGTGATGGGCGAGGGCTTTACCTGGGAGACCCAGGACCGCCAGCGTGATATCGCCGCTGCCGAAGCGGCCTGGAAAGTCTCCCGGGAAATGTTGCAGGACCCGTCCATCGGCCTGGTGGTGCTGGATGAGCTGAATATCGCGCTCAAGCACGGCTATCTCGACCTCGACCAGGTGCTTGGCGACCTGCAAGCTCGCCCACCCATGCAGCATGTGCTGGTCACCGGGCGTGGCGCCAAGCCAGAACTGATTGAAATGGCCGACACCGTCACCGAAATGGGCATGCTCAAGCATGCGTTCCAGGCCGGTATCAAGGCACAGAAGGGCATCGAACTTTGAACCAGCCGCGCCATTGCCCTGCCGTGCTGATCGCCGCGCCGGCGTCAGGCCAGGGCAAGACCACCGTCACCGCCGCCCTGGCCCGTTTGCACCGCAACCTGGGGCGCAAGGTCCGGGTGTTCAAGTGCGGCCCGGACTTTCTCGACCCGATGATCCATGAGCGCGCCAGTGGTGCGCCGGTCTATCAATTGGACATGTGGATGGTCGGCGAGCAGGAAAGTCGCCGCCTGCTGTGGGAAGCAGCGGGGGAGGCGGACCTGATCCTGATCGAGGGCGTGATGGGCCTGTTCGACGGCACACCTTCCAGCGCCGACCTGGCGCGCCATTTTGGCGTGCCGGTACTGGCAGTGATCGATGGCACCGCCATGGCCCAGACGTTTGGCGCCCTGGCGCTGGGGCTGGCGCGTTACCAGGCAGACCTGCCGTTCGCCGGGGTCCTGGCCAACCGTGTCGGCACCGTGCGCCACGCCCAACTGCTCGAAGGCAGCTTGACCGAAGGCCTGCGCTGGTACGGCGCACTGTCCCGGGAAACCGGCATTGAGCTGCCCAGCCGTCACCTGGGCCTGGTGCAGGCCAGCGAGCTGAATGACCTGGACCTGCGCCTGGATGCTGCCGCCGCCGCCCTGGCCAGCAGTTGCGAGGTAGCGCTGCCACCGCCGGTGGAATTCGCTGCGCCCGAGCTGATCGAAGCCCAGCCGTTGCTGACCGGGGTGCGGATTGCCGTGGCCCGTGACGAAGCCTTTGCCTTCACCTACGGCGCCAGCCTGGATTTGCTGCGAGCGATGGGCGCGCAGTTGCACTTCTTCTCGCCGATCCATGACCGCGTGCTGCCCGACGCCGACAGCCTCTATCTGCCCGGTGGCTACCCGGAACTGCATCATCAGGCGCTGTCGCAAAATAGCGCGATGCTGCAGGCGATCCGTGCCCATCACGCTGCCGGCAAACCGTTGCTGGCTGAATGCGGGGGCATGCTCTACCTGCTCGATTCCTTGACCGATGTCGAGGGCACGCGCGCCGAACTGCTGGGCCTGCTGCAAGGCGATGCGGTCATGCAAAAACGCCTGGCGGCCCTGGCCCTACAAACGGTCGAGCTGCCGGAAGGCGTGCTGCGCGGGCATACCTATCATCATTCCCTGACCAGCACGCAGTGGCAGCCGATTGCCCGTGGCCTGAGCCCCAACGGCGGGCGCGGCGCCGAGGCGGTGTATCGCCAGGGGCGGATGACGGCTTCCTATGTGCACTTTTACTTCCCGTCGAACCCGGCTGCGGTGGCCGCGTTGTTTGCGCCAGACCGGCAAGCCGGCATGGCAGGCGACCACGGTTCAAATGTGGGAGCGGGCTTGCCCGCGATAGGGCCATGACCGACCACGCCTACCCCCAGGCCGAGCGCGACGCGATCTACCGCGCCATCGCCGAACGTCGCGACATGCGCCACTTCAGCGGCGGCACCGTCGCCCCCGAGCTGCTGCAGCGCCTGCTGCAGGCCGCGCACCAGGCCCCCAGCGTCGGCCTGATGCAGCCCTGGCGCTTTATCCGCATCAGCGACCGCAACCTGCGCGGGCAGATCCAGCAGTTGGTGGAAGCCGAACGCATCCGTACCGCGCAAGCCCTGGGCGAGCGTTCGGACGATTTCATGAAGCTCAAGGTCGAAGGCATCCACGACTGCGCCGAGGTGCTGGTGGCGGCGTTGATGGATGATCGCGAGCGGCATATTTTCGGGCGCCGGACCTTGCCGGAAATGGACCTGGCGTCGCTGTCCTGCGCGATCCAGAATCTATGGCTGGCCTCCCGCGCCGAAGGCCTGGGCATGGGCTGGGTGTCGTTGTTCGAACCCCAGGACCTGGCCGACCTGCTCGGCCTGCCGCCCGGCGCCAAGCCGCTGGCCGTGCTGTGCCTGGGCCCGGTGACGGAGTTCTACCCGGCACCGATGTTGCAACTTGAGGGCTGGACCGAACCGCGTCCGCTGAGTGACATGCTGTATGAGAATTATTGGGGAGTGAGTCAATGAGTGTGGCCTTGCTGAGCGTCGCCGCAGTGGCGCTGGATGCGCTGTTGGGCGAGCCCAGGCGCTGGCATCCGCTGGTGGCGTTCGGCAATTTTGCCGGGCGCATCGAGCAGCGTTTCAACTCTGCGGGGCGCGGCTGGCGCAGCCATGGCGTGACCGCGTGGTTTATCACGGTGATACCGCTGACCTTGCTGGCCACGGCCTTGTCCTGGGCGCCTTACTTCGGCTGGGTGATCGAGATCCTCGCGTTGTACCTGGCCCTGGGCATGCGCAGCCTGGGTGAGCACGTGCTACCGGTGGCCCAGGCCCTGCGCAGCGGGGACCTGGACGAGGCGCGCACGCGTGTCAGTTACCTGGTCAGCCGTCAGACCAGCGAATTGGACAGCACCGAAGTGGCGCGCGCGGCCACCGAGTCGGTGCTGGAAAACGGCAGCGATGCGGTGTTCGCCGCACTGTTCTGGTTTGTCGTGGCCGGGGTGCCGGGCGTGGTGCTGTACCGCCTGAGCAATACCCTGGATGCCATGTGGGGCTATCGCAACGAACGCTTTGAGCGCTTTGGCTGGGCGGCGGCGAAGATTGACGATGTGCTCAATTACATTCCGGCACGCTTGGTTGCGTTGACCTACGCCGTGCTCGGCAAGACCCGCCTGGCGCTCACATGCTGGCGCCGCCAGGGCCCGACCTGGGACAGCCCGAATGCCGGGCCGGTGATGGCTGCGGGCGCGGGCGCCCTGGGTGTCGAGTTGGGCGGGGCGGCGATTTATCACGGCGAGTTGCACCAGCGTCCGACCCTTGGCGAAGGGCCGCCGGCCGATGCCGATTCCATCGAGCGTGGCTGGCAACTGGTGCAGCGCGGCGTGTGGCTGTGGGTGTTGATCCTGTGTGCGGGGGCGCAATTCTATGCTTGAACACGGTGGACGGCTGCGCAAGGCGGCGTTGCAGTACGGCATCGCCCAGGAAGACTGGCTGGACCTGTCCAGTGGCCTCGCGCCCTGGCCCTGGCCAATCCCGCCCATCCCGCTGCGGGCCTGGGCCCGCCTGCCAGAGACCGATGACGGCCTGGAGCAGGCCGCCTGCGACTACTACGGCGCAGCCCAGGTGCTGCCGGTGCCGGGTTCCCAGGCGGCGATCCAGCTGCTGCCGCGCCTGCGCCGGGCGGGCAAGGTCGGCGTGTTGTCGCCGTGCTACGCCGAGCATGCCCAAGCCTGGCGCCGCGCCGGTTACATCGTGCGCGAGGTGCTGGAGCAGGAAGTCGACTTCTTCCTCGATAGCCTCGACGTGCTGGTGGTGGTCAATCCCAACAATCCGACCGGCCTGAGCCTTACGCCCCAGCGCCTGCTGGATTGGCATGCACGCCTGGCCCAGCGCGGTGGTTGGTTGGTGGTGGATGAAGCCTTTATGGACAACACCCCGCACTTGAGCCTGGCGAGCCAGGCCAATCAAGTGGGGTTGATTGTGTTGCGCTCGTTCGGCAAGTTTTTCGGCCTGGCCGGGGTGCGCCTGGGCTTTGTATTGGCCGAGCGCAAGCTGCTCAAGCTGCTGGCCGAGCAGGTCGGCCCGTGGGCGGTGAGCGGGCCGACGCGGGAGTTGGGCCAGGTGTGCCTGCGCGACAGTACCGGCCACACCTACCAGCGCCAGCGCTGCGAAGACGCCAGCCAGCGTCTGTTTCGCCTGTTGGAGCAGTATGGCCTGCGCCCACAAGGCGGCTGCGCGCTGTTCCAGTGGCTGATCACCGAACGCGCCGAGCTGCTACATGAGTTCATGGCCCAGCGCGGCATCCTGCTGCGCCTGTTTGTCCACGAAAGCAGCCTGCGTTTTGGCCTGCCCGGGACTGACGCCGATTGGCTGCGCCTCGAACACGCCCTGACTGCCTGGAAGCAAACTTCATGACCACCCTGATGGTGCAAGGCACCACCTCCGACGCGGGCAAAAGCACCCTGGTGACCGCGCTGTGCCGCTGGGTCGTGCGCCAGGGCGTGCCGGTGGTGCCCTTCAAGCCGCAGAACATGGCGCTCAACAGTGCGGTCACGGCAGAAGGGGGCGAGATCGGCCGCGCCCAGGCCGTGCAGGCCCAGGCCGCCAACCTGGCGCCGCACACCGACATGAACCCGGTGCTGCTCAAGCCCAATAGCGACACCGGCTCCCAGGTGATCATCCATGGCCATGCCGTGACCAGCATGAATGCAGTGGCCTATCACGATTACAAAGCCATCGCCATGCAGGCGGTGCTGGCCTCCCATGCGCGCCTGAGCGCGGCCTACCCGGTGGTGATGGTCGAAGGCGCAGGCTCGCCGGCCGAGATCAACCTGCGGGCCAACGACATTGCCAATATGGGGTTTGCTGAAGCGGTGGATTGCCCGGTGCTGCTGATCGCCGACATCAATCGCGGCGGGGTGTTTGCTCATCTGGTGGGCACGCTGGAGTTGCTGTCGCCGTCGGAGCAGGCGCGGGTCAAGGGCTTTATCATCAACCGCTTCCGTGGCGATATCGCCCTGCTGCAACCGGGCCTCGACTGGCTTGAGGCGCGCACCGGCAAACCGGTGGTGGGCGTTCTGCCGTACGTGATGGACCTGCACCTGGAAGCCGAGGATGGCATCGACCAGCGCCAGATCGACAAGGCGGCGCAGGTGCTCAAGGTGGTGGTGCCGGTATTGCCGCGCATCAGCAACCACACCGACTTCGACCCGTTGCGCCTGCATCCCCAGGTGGATCTGCAGTTTGTCGGGCCGGGCCAGGCAATCCCCGCCGCCGACCTGATCATCCTGCCCGGCTCGAAAAGCGTGCGCAGCGACCTGGCCTATCTGCGCGTCAATGGCTGGGACCGCGCGATTGCCCGGCACTTGCGCTATGGCGGCAAAGTCCTGGGCATCTGCGGTGGCCTGCAAATGCTGGGTGAGCAGGTCCACGATCCGCTGGGCCTGGAAGGCGCGGCGGGTTCCAGCGCTGGCCTGGGCCTGCTGGCGTTCAGCACCACCCTGGAAGCCGAGAAACAATTGCGCAATGTGCGCGGCCGGCTGGTGCTGGAAGAGGCGCCGGTCAGTGGTTATGAGATCCATGCGGGCGTGACCCGAGGGCCTGCCCTGGAGCAGGCGGCGGTGCGCCTGGATGATGGCCGCAGCGACGGTGCTTGTAGCGATGATGGGCAGATCCTTGGCACTTATCTGCACGGCCTGTTCGAGACGCCCGCCGCATGCAGCGCCTTGCTGCGCTGGGCCGGTTTGCAGGATGTGCAGGAAGTCGATTACCACGGCCTGCGCGAGCGCGATATCGAGCGCCTGGCGGATTTGGTGGAGCAGCATCTGGATACCCGATTGCTGCGCCAGTTATGTGGCATTTGAGGGCTTGACCATGTTGCAACTGATCCTCGGCGGCGCCCGCTCCGGTAAAAGCCGCCTGGCCGAACAACTCGCCAGCGACAGCGCCATGCCCGTCACCTATATCGCTACCAGCCAGCCCCTGGACGGTGAAATGAACGCGCGCGTGGCCCTGCATCGCCAGCGTCGTCCCAGCCATTGGGGGCTGATCGAGGAACCGCTGGAATTGGCGCGGGTGCTGCGTGAAAACGCGGCGCCTGGGCATTGCCTGCTGGTCGATTGCCTGACCCTGTGGCTCACCAACCTGTTGCTGCTGGACGACCCACAGCGCCTGGGCGTCGAGCGTGAATCCCTGCTGGACTGCCTGGCGTCGCTGCCGGGGGAAATCATTTTTGTCAGCAACGAGACCGGTCTGGGTGTCGTGCCGCTGGGCGAATTGACTCGCCGCTATGTGGATGAAGCCGGTTGGCTGCATCAAGCCTTGGCCGAGCGTTGTCAGCGTGTAGTGCTGACCGTTGCGGGCCTGCCCCTGACTTTGAAAGGTACTGCGTTATGAGCCAATCCTGGTGGCTGCAACCCTGCAAGGCGCTGGACGCCACGGCCTATGAACAAGCCCTGGCCCGCCAGCAGCAACTGACCAAGCCCGCCGGGTCGCTGGGGCAACTGGAGGCGCTGGCAGTGCAACTGGCCGGGTTGCAAGGCCGGGTCAAGCCAACGGTCGAGCAGGTATGGATCGCGATCTTTGCTGGCGATCACGGTGTGGTCGCCGAAGGCGTCTCGGCCTATCCCCAGGAAGTCACCGGGCAGATGCTGCACAACTTTGTCAGCGGCGGTGCGGCGATCAGCGTGCTGGCCCGGCAACTGGGTGCACAGCTGGAAGTGGTGGACCTGGGCACCGTGACGCCATCGCTCGACCTGCCGGGCGTGCGCCACCTGAATATCGCCCCGGGCACGGCCAATTTTGTGCTGGGCGCGGCCATGACCGAGGCCCAGGGTCAGTTGGCCCTGGCGGCGGGGCGTGACAGCGTGCAGCGGGCGATCAACGCTGGTGCGCAGCTGTTTATTGGCGGCGAGATGGGCATCGGCAACACCACTGCCGCCAGTGCACTGGCCTGCGCCTTGCTCGATTGCCAGGTCAGCGACCTGACCGGCCCCGGCACCGGCCTGAATGCCCAGGGCGTAAGCCATAAAGTGGCGGTGATCGAGCGCGCCCTGGCGTTGCATGCCGGGCAGCGGGGCGACCCGTTGCAGACCCTGTTCAACCTCGGTGGCCTAGAGATTGCGGGGTTGGTGGGGGCGTATCTGGCCTGCGCCCAGGCGGGGGTGGTAGTGCTGGTCGACGGGTTTATCTGCACCGTCGCGGCGCTGGTCGCCACGCGCCTGAACCCGTCTTGCCGGCCATGGCTGTTGTTCGGCCATCGGGGCGCCGAGCCGGGCCATCGCCATGTGTTGCAAAGCCTTGAAGCCCAGCCGCTGCTGGAACTGGGCCTGCGCCTGGGCGAGGGTAGCGGTGCGGCGCTGGCGGTGCCCCTGTTACGCCTGGCCTGTGCGTTGCACGGGCAGATGGCGACGTTCGCAGAAGCCGCCGTGGCGGATCGCCCGGCATGACCTTGCACCTGGACCTGCTGCGCCATGGTGAAACCGAACTGGGCGGCGGTTTGCGCGGCAGCCTGGATGATGCGCTGACCGCCAAGGGTTGGGCGCAGATGCGCGAGGCGGTGCTGGCGCGCGGGCCGTGGGATCGACTGGTCAGCTCGCCGCTGCAGCGCTGCGCGCGTTTCGCTGAAGAGTTGGGCGCACGCCTGAACCTGCCGGTGAGCCTGGAACAGGATCTACAGGAGCTGCATTTCGGCGCTTGGGAAGGGCAGAGCGCGGCGCAGTTGATGGAGACCGACGCCGAGGCGCTGGGCCTGTTCTGGGCGGATCCCTATAGCTTTACGCCGCCGGATGGCGAGCCTGTCGAGGCGTTTTCCCAGCGCGTGCGCGGCGCCCTCCTACGTCTGCATCAGCTGTATGCCGGACAACGGGTGCTGTTGGTCAGCCATGGTGGTGTCATGCGTTTACTGCTGGCCCAGGCCCGTGGCTTGCCCCGTGAACAGTTGCTGAATGTCGAGGTCGGCCACGGCGGCCTGTTCAGCCTGCGGGTCGAAGCCGATGGCATGTTGAGCGAGGGCGCCTGAATGTTGCCGTTCTGGATTGCCTTGCAGTTTCTCAGCAGCTTGCCGATCCGCCTGCCGGGCATGCCGCAACCCCAGGAGCTGGGGCGCTCGCTGCTGTTTTATCCGCTGGTGGGGCTGTTGTTCGGGCTGCTGCTGTGGGGCTTGAACACGCTGTTGATGGGCGCGCCTTTGCTGTTGCATGCGGCCCTGCTGCTGACGGCCTGGGTGTTGCTCAGTGGCGGCCTGCACCTGGATGGCCTGGCGGACAGCGCTGACGCCTGGCTGGGCGGTTTTGGCGACCGCGAACGCACCTTGAGCATCATGAAAGACCCGCGCAGCGGCCCGATTGCGGTGGTGACCCTGGGCTTGGTGCTGCTGCTCAAATTCACCGCGCTGGTGGCGCTGATCGAGCAACACAATGGCGCTGCGTTGATCCTCGCGCCGTTGATCGGGCGCAGCTCGCTGCTGGCACTGTTTCTCACCACCCGCTATGTGCGCGCCGGGGGCCTGGGCCAGGCGCTGGCTGACCACTTGCCACGGATTGTTGGGCAGCAGGTGCTGATCCTCAGCGGCCTGGCGTGTGTGTTGATCGGCGGTTTCAGTGGCGGGATTGCGGTGTTGCTAGCGGCCATCTGCTTTGTGGGCTTGCGGCAACTGATGATCAATCGGCTGGGCGGCACCACCGGTGATACGGCCGGCGCCTTGCTGGAGCTGCTTGAGGTAGCGGTGTTGATCGGTCTGGCTCTGTAACACTTTCTTGCATTTCCTTAATCGCGGGTATATACACGTTCCATGCTTGCCTCCCAATGTTTATGCACCAACCTGCGTCGTGCCGCCCGTGGCGTCAGCAGGCACTATGACGGCGCCCTCGATGGCTTCGGGATCAACGTCGCCCAGTATTCCTTGCTGTGTAACCTGCAGCGCCTGAACCAGCCGAGTATTTCTACCCTGGCCGATGCGATGGGCCTGGATCGCAGCACCCTGGGGCGTAACCTGCGGGTGTTGGAGGGTGAAGGCCTGGTGCGGTTGGTGGAGGGCGATGACCTGCGCAACCGTTTGGTCGTGCTCACGGAGGAAGGCAAACAGCGCCTGGCGGCCGCGTTGCCGGCCTGGGAAGCGGCGCAGCAGAAACTGATTGATAAGTTAGGCGTGCAAAAACGCGAAACCCTGTTGACCTTGCTGGATGAACTCGCTTAAAAGCGGGCTTGTTCGAATACAAGCGGGTATATACCCGTAGCGGAGAATAATAATGACCTCGATGTGGCGTACCAGTGGCTGGATTCTTGTCGGGAGTGCGCTGATCCTGGCCCTTTCCCTGGGCGTGCGACATGGCTTTGGCCTGTTCCTGGCGCCCATGAGCGCCGAGTTTGGCTGGGGTCGTGAAACCTTCGCCTTCGCCATCGCCCTGCAGAACCTGATCTGGGGCCTGGCGCAGCCGTTCACCGGGGCCCTGGCCGACCGCTTTGGCGCGGCCAAAGTCGTGATGATCGGTGGCGTGCTGTATGCCTTGGGCCTGGTGTTCATGGGGTTGTCCGATTCGGCGTGGTCGCTGTCGTTGAGTGCCGGCTTGTTGATCGGGATCGGCCTGTCCGGTACCTCGTTCTCGGTGATCCTCGGCGTGGTCGGGCGTGCCGTGGCCCCGGAAAAACGCAGCATGGCCATGGGCATTGCCAGCGCCGCCGGGTCTTTTGGCCAGTTCGCCATGTTGCCGGGCACCCTGGGCCTGATTGGCTGGCTGGGCTGGTCCGCCGCCTTGCTGATGCTGGGCCTGCTGGTGGCGCTGATCGTGCCGCTGGTGACGATGATCAAGGACCGCCCGCTGCCGGCGGTGGCAGGCCAGCAAACCCTGCGCGAGGCCCTGCACGAAGCCTGTTCCCATTCCGGTTTCTGGTTGCTGGCCTTTGGCTTTTTTGTCTGCGGATTCCAGGTGGTGTTTATCGGTGTGCACTTGCCGGCCTACCTGGTGGACCAGCATCTGCCGGCGACCGTCGGCACCACGGTGCTGGCGCTGATCGGCCTGTTCAACATCTTCGGCACCTACACCGCAGGCTGGCTCGGCGGGCGGATGTCCAAGCCACGTTTGCTTACCGCGTTGTACCTGCTGCGGGCGGTGGTGATCGTGTTGTTCCTGTGGGCGCCGGTGACGCAAATGAGTGCCTACCTGTTCGGCATGGCCATGGGCTTTTTGTGGCTGTCGACCGTGCCGCTGACCAATGGCACCGTGGCGACCTTGTTTGGCGTAAGAAACCTGTCGATGCTGGGTGGGATCGTGTTCCTGTTCCATCAGTTGGGCTCGTTCCTCGGCGGCTGGCTGGGGGGCGTGGTCTATGATCGAACCGGTAGCTACGATTTGATCTGGCAGGTGGCGATCGTCTTGAGCCTGGTCGCGGCCGCCCTTAACTGGCCTGTGCGTGAGCGACCTGTGGCCAGGTTGCAAGCGCAGATGGGGGTTGCATGAACTCGATCGGGTACTGGGTTGGCGCAGCCGGCCTGCTGACGTTGTTGCTGCTGGCCTGGTGGGGCTGGCAGCGCAGCGGGCTGGCGTTGATGCAACTGGGTATGTCGATCTGTTAAGTTGCTTGCCTGACTTTGTCCAAGGACACCCCACATGTTAATGCGTTGGCTTGCAGTACCCGCCCTGATGATGGCCTTTGGTGGTGTCGCCATGGCCGCCGATTGCCCGACGTTGCTTGAAGGCCAATTGCCGAAGTTGCGTGCCAAGGAATCCATCGATCTGTGCCAGCGCTTTGCCGGCAAGCCTCTGGTGATCGTCAATACCGCCAGCTTTTGTGGGTTCGCCCCGCAGTTCAAGGGCCTGGAGGCGTTGTATCAGCGCTACAAGGGCGATGGCCTGGAAGTGATTGGCGTGCCTTCCGATGACTTCAAGCAGGAAGCCAAGACGGGCGAGGAGACGGCCAAGGTCTGCTACGTGAATTACGGCGTGACCTTCACCATGACCGAGCCACAGAAGGTCAGGGGCCCTGATGCGGTACACCTGTTCAAGGTCCTGGCCGAACAAAGCAACGCGCCGAAATGGAATTTCTACAAGTACGTGGTAGATCGCCGGGGCAAGGTGATCGCCAGCTTCTCCAGCCTGACCAAGCCGGACAGCCCGGAGCTGATCGAGGCTGTGGAGCAGGCGCTGGCGTCCAAGCCCTGATTATCGGCCACTAAAAAGCCCCGCTTCCTGTGCAGGAGAGCGGGGCTTTTTTATGCAGCGTTGGATCAGAACTTGTACGTCATGCCCAGGCCAAAACCGTTGGCGCTGTTTTCATATTTGGCGTTGTACGTCTGGCCCAGCTTGTTGTGGCTGTTGACCTTGATGTCTTCTTCCTGGAGGTACGAGTAAGCCAGGTCGATGGTCATGTTATCCATGACCGCGTAGCCCA
The DNA here is from genome assembly GCF_012985525.1 of Pseudomonas sp. WS 5059. NCBI lineage: Bacteria > Pseudomonadati > Pseudomonadota > Gammaproteobacteria > Pseudomonadales > Pseudomonadaceae > Pseudomonas > Pseudomonas sp. WS 5059. The sequence goes on from NZ_JAAQWO010000005.1 coordinate 56,556, forward strand.
GGCCAACACTGAAGATTGTCCGGTCGCCGGTAGGGATACGTGGCGAACGATTAGTGTTGTTGGTAGGCGACTGGTCGAAGGTCAGGCCGGTCCGCAGGACCACTTGCTTGGTCAGTTGGTACGAGGTACCGACTGCGTAAGCCCAGGTGTCGTGCCAGTTCTGTTCTTCCGTGATGGTGCCCACCAGCTGTGGTGCTGCACCGCCGCCGTTGCCCGCAGTGACACCTTCGTTGTTGACGGTGATGTCTTTCAGGCGGCTCCAGCGTGTCCAGGTCGCACCGGCATACAGCTTCCAGGCATCGCTCATGTCCTGGGTCACCGACAGGTCCCAGGATTCAGGGGTGTCGATCTTCAGCGAAGCGTCGTAGCGGTTGCCGCGCAGCAACTGGCCTGGAACGCCGGTGCCTGGGGACACTTCGGTGTGGCCTTCGAGCTTGTACTTCACTTTCGAGTGGTAGGTCAGGCCCACGCGAGTGGTGTCGGTGGCTTGTACCAGCACGCCAACGTTAAAGCCCAGGGCGGTATCGTCACCCTTGATCTTGATGTTGTTGACGGCGTTAGGCACTTGCGGCAGCGAAACATCCGACTCCAGCGTACCGGCGATGCGGTTGAAGGTCGGACCGAAACCTACGGACACCCGGTCGTTGAAGGCATAGCTGACAGTTGGCTGGAAGGTAATGACCTTCACTTCGCTCTTGCTGCCAAAGCCGCGACCCTGGAAGCCACGTTCGTAGTCAGTGACCAGGCCGAACGGTGCATAGACGCCGAAACCGACTGCCCACTGCTCGTTGAGTTTGTTGGTGTAAAAGCCGAACGGCACGGCAGTGAAAGGCACCATATCGCCTTTGTTGCTACCGGAAGTGTTGGTGTTGCCGCTGACCTGGCTGATATTGGTCGTGGCATCAATCGCTGCAACACCGCCTGTGACTTGCTGGCCTTCAAGGCGAGCCATACCGGCAGGGTTGCCAAAAACAGTGCTTGCATCATCGGCAGAAGAAGAACGGCCTGCGAAACCGGTACCCATCCCGCTAACACTCTGTTCGTTGAGGGCAAAGCCGCTTGCGAACAGTTGGGAAGAGGCCATGGCAACGGCGAGGCTAAGTGTGGTCTTGAGCATTACTTTTTTCATTATTAGAACTCCGTGGTGATCACCGCTGCGGAAAGTATCAATAAAATTAACTTAGCGCTATAGGCTGTAATATAGGAGATAGAGCGGTTTTGTAGGACAATCCGACCAAAATTGCCGCTTTTTGCCGAATCTTGCAAAGTGCCCGATCAGCAGGCGACCTGATTCATTGGGTTTACACAGGTTTGCCAGGCCTGGGTGTAATCGCGCAGCCGACCCTGGGGGTGAAATATTTCTTTCCAGATACGCGCCATGGCCAGCAGGTCGTCGGGTTGGGGCAGCTCGGGGCGATGTTGTTCCACCAGCGACCAGGCGATGGCGGTGGCGTAACGCAGGTTGACCGCCAGCTCCAGCTGCGGCCCGCTGAGGAAGGCATGCTGGCTGGCGAGGCCGCGCACCAGGCTTGCACGCTCGGGGTCCAGGGCCAGGTAGTTGTCCCACAGGGCTCTGTGACGCGGTTCGGTGATGCGATACAGGCCGTGGCCGCGCCGGTCGTGCAAGGCAGAACCCAGTTCCGATTGGCTGGCGGCAACTCCCAGCAGCAGGGTTTCTGCTGTCTGGCTGTGGCGACCGAGGTAAATCAGCGTGGGTCGGATCACATAACGACACAATTCGCCGGCGGCAATGCCCATAAAACCCTCGAAACCTTGAAAGTGGTCGACGAGGCCTGAGAAGGGGGGCTTGGCAGCGGTGAATCGGATCTCAGGCTCGCCGGAGGCGGATCATGCCGCCTGAGTTGAAGTGTAGTGTCAGATTCACGACGTAAAGGACTGTTTTTAAAATATTTCCGGCCGGTGGTTATAAGCGTTATATCTGTTTGGCCTAAAAGGAACTGCTGAAAAACCGAATCGCGGGCAATAAAAAACCCTGCCTTGCGGGCAGGGTTTTCGATGTTCAGCGTCGGGTCAATCAGGCAACCAGGGCCTGACGGGTACGCTCGATCACGGCCTGCAGCGGTTCTGCGCTGGAGTATTGATCGGGGTACAGGCGTTCGCTGTGACGAGCGATACCGTGTTCGTTGACCAGGGTGAAGCTGAAGCAGCCTTTGCGAGCGGCCATGATCAGGCAGTTCATTGGGGCAAAAGCATTGGTGAGGGTGCGAATGGCATCCTGAGTATGGATTTGAGTGGACATATTGTTGGTGTTCCTACAAATGACACGGATAAGATCCGTGCAACGTTAAAACGTTCCAGTGACGCTGATCACCATTGATCATGCGAAGAACCCGACTGGAACAAAGCAGCCAGTTTGAAGCGCTAAATAGTTTGGCGCGCTTGGGCTGGCAGGTAGGTACTTAGGAGGGCAGGCAACACAACAGGGGCAAAGGTTCTGGGCCCAGGGTGAAGATCCTGATCAATTTGCAGGTTGGTTCGGTCAGAGTATGGAAACTTCGCGACACCCTTTGCATTGTTCAAAGGCAGTGTCGTCGCAAGTGATACCTGGAAACCATCGAGGTGGTCGATCCCATCAAGATTGACAGAACTTCTCTTTAGGGAAGCTACATCGCGGGGATTTGTTCGACCAGAATTGACTTTCAGCTTGGTACTAACGCCGCAGATAGTAATGGCTTGAAACAGGTAAAGCAAGTGTGTTAGCCAAAATACTTTATTGGGGGCCAGGCCTCGGTCCGGGCTAGTGTGTCACCGGCGTAACGTTTTGCGCCGTGTGAGGGTGGGGATATAACCGCCAGGCAGGTAGTTGTGCACATTGGTTGCGCAGTGTGTCACCAGGATGGTGCGCGGCCCGATTGACCCACGAATGCCTGCATCGAAAATTTAAGTCAATGAAAAACCTGGCTTTTTTTTATTGGTGAAAAAATCGTCAGTTTAAGCGCGGCCCCCATTCCATGGGCCTTTGCGCGAGTTAAAGCACGGTTGTCCACTGAGTTATCCACAGCTTCTGTGGATTGTCCCGAGCGCTTGCTCTAGAACGGGCGTGCAGGGTTTTTTCAGCTTTACCCGTACGAAAAAAGGAGTAGAGTGGCGCGCCTTCCGTTCTGCCCTACAGTGCTTTATGAAGTTTCGCTCAGTATCACCTTCTGTTACCGACAACCCTGCTAGTGTTACCCCGCCCAAGCGTTTCTCCTTGAAGGTCGCCTTGTGGCTGCTGGATAGCCCGCGCATCGGCGATAACCCCAATATCAAGCATTTCGCCGGACGTTTGCTCAAGCAGCCGGCTCGTGAAGGTGTGGTCGTGGCACAGAGCCGCCTGGGCCTGTTGATGTGTCGCGAGTGCGGCAATGCCCGGGACCGCCGCATCGGCCATGACCTCCTGCGCCAGGCCGCCCGTGCCGGCGACGTGGGCGCCCAGCGTGAATTGGGTCAGCTCAAAGACTGAGCTGTCCACGAAGCGCCTGCTTGGTTAACCTTCCTCTTTTACCGTAATGGCAGGAATGGCTATGGCTTTTGACTGGACCAGTGTGGCACTGGGTCTCGCCGCTGCGGCGTTGCCTCTATCGGTCCTGTGCTGGCAGATCCAGCGCCGCCTGAACGCACGCCGTACCGGTTGGGAACTGCTGGAAGAGCGCCTGGCCACTGCGCAACTGGCCCAGGAAGGCCTGGCCGCGCAACTGGACGCCAGCCGCGACGAGATCAGCGACCTGAGCCAGGCCAATGCGGCCAAGCAGGCGGATCTGGCAGCGGTACGCCGGGAAGTCGAGTTGCTGCAAATCGATCGCGATAACGCGCGGGATGCGGCCCACGCCTGGAACATCGAGCGCTCCGCCAAGGAAGGTGAGCTACGCCGCCTGGATGCCTTGTCGGCCTCCCTGCGCGCCGAACTGCGTGAGCAGCAGGACAGCCATCAACAACGCCTCAACGACTTGCAAGGCTCGCGGGATGAATTGCGTGCGCAGTTCGCCGAGCTGGCCGGGAAAATCTTCGATGAGCGTGAGCAGCGGTTTGCCGAAACCAGCCAGCAGCGTCTGGGGCAATTGCTTGACCCGTTGAAGGAACGCATCCAGTCGTTCGAAAAGCGCGTGGAAGAAAGCTATCAGAATGAAGCGCGCGAGCGTTTTTCCCTGGGCAAGGAGCTGGAGCGCCTGCAGCAATTGAACCTGCGCCTGTCGGACGAAGCCACCAACCTGACCCGCGCCCTCAAGGGACAGAAGACCCAGGGCAACTGGGGCGAACTGATTCTGGAGCGCGTGCTGGAACATGCCGGCCTGGAGAAAGGCCGTGAGTACCAGACCCAGGTCAGCCTCAAGGGCCCGGATGGCGAGCGTTTCCAGCCGGACGTGCTAATCATGTTGCCGGGCGACAAGCAGGTGGTGGTGGACTCCAAGGTCAGCCTGACCGCCTATCAGCAGTACGTGGCGGCCGATGACGAGGTGATCGGCCAGGCCGCCCTCAAGCAGCATGTGCTGTCGTTGCGCAATCATGTCAAAAGCTTGGCCGGCAAGGACTATAAGCGCCTGGAAGGCCTGCACAGCCTGGATTTCGTGTTGTTGTTCGTACCCATCGAGGCGGCGTTTTCGGCCGCCTTGCAGGCCGAGCCGAACCTGTTCCAGGAGGCCTTCGATCGCCATATCGTGATCGTCAGCCCGACCACCTTGCTGGCGACCCTGCGGGTGATCGACAGCCTGTGGAAGCAGGAGCGGCAAAGCCAGAACGCCCGGGAAATCGCCGAACGCGCCGGCTGGCTGTACGACAAGTTCGTGCTGTTTATCCAGGACCTGGATGAAGTCGGCAATCGATTACAGCAGTTGGATAAGGCTTACAGTGCTGCGCGCAACAAGCTCACAGATGGTCGCGGCAATCTGGTCAGCCGGGTGGAGCAACTCAAGCTGCTGGGTGCGCGGGCCAGTAAAGGCTTGCCTGCCGATCTGTTGGAAAAAGCGATGACTGACGAAGATGGCGTCGCCCAGCTACCTGACTAGACACAGAACTCTATGTGGGAGCGGGCTTGCTCGCGAAAGCAGTGGGTCAGTCAACATCAATGTTTGCTGGGCCGACGTCTTCGCGGCGATGCGGCGATCCGACAAGCCCGCTCCTACAGGGGGGCTCGTTCACTTAACTGAGCGGTATTACGGCAAGCCAGCACCCGAACGTTACAACGGCAAATGCCGGTTCAGCAGTGCGCGCAATGCCGCCGGTTTTACCGGCTTGGCCAGGTAATCCAACCCCGCTGCATGTACCTCGGCCACCATCTCCGGACGGCCATCGGCGCTGATCACCACCCCAGGAATCGGCTCCGCCAGTTGCGCGCGCAGCCAGCCCATCAACTCCGTGCCGGTCTCGCCGTGGTCCAGGTGGTAATCCACCAATGCCAATTGCGGGCGCATGCCCTCGGCCAGCAACGCCGCGCATTGCGCCTGGTCGCGTGCGGTCCAGACCTGGCAGCCCCAACGACTCAACAGGCTGCGCATGCCAATCAGGATGCTGTCTTCGTTGTCCACGCACAGCACCTGGGCGCCGCTCAGTGGCAGGCCCTTGTCCGGTGTGGCCTGCACCTGCAAGCTGGTCTGTGCCTTGGCCAGCGGCACACTGACGCTGAACACGCTGCCTTTGCCTGGCCATGAGCGCACGCGCAAGCGGTGACCGAGCACGCGGCACAGCCCGTCGGCAATGGCCAGGCCAAGCCCCAGGCCCTTTTCGGCACGGGTCTGGTGGCTGTCCAGGCGCTTGAACTCTTCGAAGATGACTTTCTGTTTATCCAGCGGGATGCCTGGGCCACGGTCCCACACCTCCAAGCGCAGTTCGCCGCGACGCCGTCTTACACCCAGCAGTACTGGGCCGTGGGCATAGCGAAAAGCGTTGGTCAGGAAATTCTGCAGGATTCGCCGCAGCAGCTTGATATCACTGTCGATGCGCAAGCGGCTGCCGCGCAGGCGGAAACTCAAGCCTTGCTCCTGGGCCAGCACCTTGAACTCCGCGCCCAGGGCGTCGAACAGTTCACTCAAGGCAAACGGCTGGCGCTGAGGGTTGATCTTGCCGTTTTCCAGGCGGGAGATATCCAGCAAGTCGCTGATCAGGTCTTCGGCCGAGCGCAGCGAACTGTCCAAGTGCTGCACCAGTTGCCGGGCCTCGCCGGACAAGCCTTCGCTCTGGTGGGAGAGGGCGGCCGAGAACAGTCGCGCCGCGTTCAACGGTTGCATCAGGTCGTGACTGACGGCGGCGAGGAAGCGGGTTTTCGACTGGTTTGCCGACTCGGCCACGCCCTTGGCATCGGTCAGGGCCACGTTCAGTTGCGACAGTTCATGGGTGCGCTCGGTGACCCGCTGTTCCAGCCCTTCATTGGCCTCGGTCAGAGCCTGCTCGGCCTCGCGGAACGCAGTAATGTCAGTAAAACTCATGACAAACCCCCCGCCCGGCATCGGGTTGCCGATCAACTCGATCACCCGGCCGTTGGGAAACAGCCGTTCCGACGTATGTGCCCGGCCCTGGCGCATCCAGTGCAGGCGCCGCGCCACGTGGACTTCGGCCTCACCCGGGCCGCACAGCCCGCGCTCGGCGTTGTAGCGAATAATGTCGGCAATCGGCCGGCCGACGCTGATCAGGCCGTCGGGATAGTTGAACAGTTCCAGGTAGCGACGGTTCCAGGCCACCAGCTTGAGGGACTGATCCACCACGCTGATGCCCTGGGTGATGTTCTCGATGGCGCCTTGCAACAGCGCCCGGTTGAACTGCAGCACTTCGGAGGCTTCGTCTGCGATACGGACTACGTCCTCTAGCTGCATTTCGCGGCCTTCAATGGCCGCTTTCACCACCGCCCGTGTGGATGAGGCGCCGAGCACGCCAGCCAGCAGCCGTTCGGTGTGGGCAATCCAGTCGTTGTCGGCGTTCTGGTTGGGGTTAAAGCCTTTGCCTTGGCGATAGGCGAAGCGGATGAAGCTCTGCTGCGCGCGTTCCTCGCCAACAAACCGCGCGGCCAGGCTCAACAGGTCATTGATCTGCACCGACAGCATGGAGCGGGCGCTGGCGCGCTGGCTGGTTTCCTGGCCGATAAAGCGCCCGGCCTGCCAATGCTCCGACACCCGTGTACGCGACAGCACCGAGACCCAGGCAAACAGGGTGAAGTTACCGGCCAAAGACAGCACCACACCCTGGGTCAGTGGCGTGATCGGCAGCCCCAGCGGGTTGCCGTGCAGCCAGGCCAGGCCCGGGAAGATATTCAGCGACCAGCCCAGGCTATGGGCGGCAATCGGCAACACCAGGGTGTAGAACCACAGGAAGGTGCCTGCCGCCAGGCCGGCAAACACGCCGCGTCGGTTGGCTTGCTTCCAGTACAGTGCGCCGAGCATCGCCGGTGCCAGTTGGGTCACCGCAGCAAAGGCGATCTGGCCGATGGTCGCCAGGCTGGCGGTGGAACCGAGCAGGCGATAACTGACATAGGCCAGCAGCAGGATAATCACGATGCTGACCCGGCGTACCGAGAGCATCCAGTGGCGGAAGACTTCGAACGGGCGCTCGGCGTTGGTGCGGCGCAGCAGCCAGGGCAGCAACATATCGTTGGAAACCATGGTCGACAGCGCCACGCTCGCGACGATGACCATGCCGGTCGCCGCCGAAGCGCCGCCAATAAACGCCAGCAGCGCCAGGGCCGGATGGGCTTCGGCCAGGGGCAGGCTGATCACGTAGGAGTCCGGCAGCACCGAGCCGGGCAGCAGCATTTTGCCGCCCAGGGCAATCGGCACCACAAACAGCGCAGCCAGCACCAGGTACGCGGGGAACACCCACTTGGCCAGACGCAGGTCCTGGGGCTCGATGTTCTCCACCACGGTGACGTGGAACTGGCGGGGCAGGCAGATGATCGCCATCATCGCCACGCCAGTCTGCACCACCATCGACGGCCAGTTGACGGTCTCTTTCCAGTACTCCTCCAGCCTCGGCGCGAGCATGGCCTGGCTGAACAGATCGTTGAAACCGTCGTACAGGCCGTAGGTAACAAACGCACCGACGGCGAGAAATGCGAACAGCTTGACCAGGGATTCGAAGGCAATCGCCAGCACCATGCCACGGTGGTGCTCCGTGGCGTCGAGGTTGCGGGTACCGAATACGATGGTGAACAGTGCCAGCACCAGAGACACGATCAGGGCGGTGTCCTGGGCCCGCGTGCCGGTGGCATCGGCACCGGCGCCAATCAGCAGGTTGACCCCCAGCACGATGCCTTTGAGTTGCAGGGCAATATAAGGCAGCACGCCGACCAGGCAGATAAGCGCCACGACCACCGCCAGGGACTGGGATTTGCCATAGCGCGCAGCGATAAAGTCAGCGATGGAGGTAATGTTTTCCTGCTTGCTGATCAGAATCATCTTTTGCAGGACCCAGGGCGCCAGCACCAGAAGCAGGACGGGGCCCAGGTAGATCGGTAAAAATGCCCACAGCTGTTCAGCAGCCTGGCCCACAGCGCCGAAGAAGGTCCAACTGGTGCAGTACACCGCCAGCGACAGGCTATACACCCACGCGCGCACCCGTGGCGGCAGCGGCGCGCGGCGGCGGTCACCGTAGAAGGCGATGGCAAACATAATGGCCATGTAGGCCAGGGCAACGGCGGCGATCAGCCCGCTGGACAGCGTCATGAGTACTCCGGACATAAGAACACCCGGGCATTCCAGGCCCGGGGCGACAGTCTCGCATGATGGCCGGGGTTAGTCAGTGTCGACGAAGGTCGTGTAGGGGCGGTTCCTACGAACGTAGAGGTAGGGTCTTCTGACGCAGGATGTAGATCGTCACCAGCACCGCACTGGTCAACATGAACCCGCGTGCCCAGGGCAATGGCACCAGGTAGCAGGACAGGCCGATGCTCAGCCACATCAGGCCGATGGCGTACACCTTGCCTTTTAATGGAATGCCGTTGCCGTCCAGGTAGTCGCGAATCCACGGACCAAGGCGCGGGTGATTCACCAGCCAGTCATAGAAACGCGGGGAGCTGCGGGCAAAGCAGCCGGCAGCCAGGAGCAGGAAGGGGGTGGTCGGCAAGACCGGCAGGAAGATCCCGATCACCCCGAGTGCGACACTCAACCAGCCAATGGCCAGCAGCACGTAGTGCACAATCGGGGAGCGGTTGCCCATGGGCGCCACGGGCGGGGTACTCAGTGGTGGCGAGGCTTGAGGATCGCCGGTTTTTCGTCGGGGGCGTTGCACAGCAGGTACAGGGCGGTCAGTGCTTCCGGGATCTGTACGATCATGTCGTCCATCAGGTTGGCGTCGCTGGCGATATCGGCGAACTCAGGCTGGTCGTCGAACAGGCCGGAACCGACCATGATCGGCAGCAGCATTTCGCTGACTTCTTCCTCGGCGGTTTCGAACCAGGCCGCTTCACGCAGGAACACACCTTCCATGAAGCCAATGCACCAGCCGCGCAGGTCGGAGTCGTCGGGCTCTTCGCCGAGGTCGAGGTCGCAGGGCAGCTCGAACTCCTCATCGGACGCCAATTGGCGTGAGATGTGCGCCTTGAGCTGGAGCAGGGTTTCTTCGATCTCGGTGCGCTGGGCCTCATCCTTGTAGTGCGGCTCTTCGGCGAACAGGGCATCGATCCATTCACGATCAGGCACCGGTTCGGAGCAGATCGACAGCGCAGTCAGGTAGCCGTGGGCGGCCACGTAGTCCAGCGCCTCGTCATGCAGCTCATCGGCATCGAGGAAGGCTTGCAGGCGGTTTAGTTGCTCAGCGAAGGACATTGAAAGACTACCTTGGGAATAAACGATGCTGAATTCTAGGCCTTCTTGAGCGTGCAGGCCAGCCGCACGGCATATTTGCAAGGTTTTCAGATGGGCCGCTATTCGTCAGTGGCGCCCTTTGCCGGGGAGCGCTCGGGTATACTGCCGCGTTTTGTGATGCCCCTGCAGGCCGGATGCGGTTGCGGGAAAAGTTCGCTTACGGATTATTTCCCGGCCAGGCGCGCTTTTTCAGCCAGCCTGTACAGAGGGATTTCGGTGGAATTTGGAGTTTTTCATGCTTGAACAGGCTCAACGCGTCCTCAAGGACATCTTCGGCTACGACAGCTTTCGTGGCCGCCAGGGTGCGATCATTGAGCGCGTGGCCAGCGGCGGTGATGCGCTGGTCCTGATGCCTACCGGTGGCGGCAAGTCGTTGTGCTTCCAGGTGCCGGCATTGTTGCGTGAAGGTCTGGCGGTAGTGGTCTCGCCGTTGATCGCGCTGATGGACGATCAAGTGGCCACCCTGGAAGAGTTGGGCGTCGCCGCCGCCGCGTTGAACTCTACCCTGAGTGCCGAACAGCAACGCGACCTGGCGGCGCGGATCCGCCGTGGCGAAGTGAAGATGCTCTACCTGGCGCCCGAGCGTCTGGTCCAGCCACGGATGCTGGCGTTCCTGCAGAGCCTGGAGATCTCCCTGTTCGCCATCGATGAGGCCCACTGTGTATCCCAGTGGGGCCACGATTTCCGCCGTGAATACCTGCAATTGGGGCAACTGGCCGAACTGTTCCCCAATGTGCCGCGCATCGCCCTGACGGCCACGGCCGACAAGCGCACCCGCGAGGAAATCGTCGAGCGCCTGCACCTGCAGAACGCCGAGCGTTTTCTCTCCAGCTTCGACCGTCCCAACATCTTTTACCGCATCGTGCCCAAGGAACAGCCGCGCAAGCAGTTGCTGGCGTTCCTCTCCGAGCGGCGCAGCGATGCCGGGATCGTCTACTGCCTGTCGCGCAAGAAGGTCGATGAAGTGGCGGCGTTCCTGTGTGAGCAGGGTTATCCCGCGCTGCCTTACCATGCCGGCCTGCCCAACGAGTTGCGGGCCTATCACCAGAAGCGCTTCCTTAACGAGGAAGGCCTGATCATGGTGGCGACCATTGCGTTTGGCATGGGCATCGACAAATCCAACGTGCGCTTCGTGGCCCATATGGACCTGCCAAAGTCCCTTGAGGCGTACTACCAGGAAACCGGGCGTGCCGGTCGCGATGGCCTGCCGGCGGATGCCTGGATGGTCTACGGCCTGCAGGATGTGGTGATGCTCAAGCAGATGCTGCAAAACTCCGAAGGCGATGAGCGCCACAAGCGCCTGGAGCAGCACAAGCTAGACGCCATGCTGTCGCTGTGCGAAGAAACCCGCTGCCGTCGCCAGACCTTGCTCGCCTATTTCGACGAAGACATGCCCCAGCCTTGTGGGCATTGCGACAACTGTGTGGACGGCGTGCAGACCTGGGACGCTACCGAGCCGGCGCGCCAAGGCTTGTCGGCGATCTTCCGGACCGGCCAGCGTTATGGCGTCGGCCATCTGGTGGATGTACTGCTGGGCAAGGACAACGAAAAAATCCGCAGCTTTGGCCATCAGCACCTATCGGTGTACGGCGTAGGCAAGGCGCGGGCTGAAGGCGAATGGCGCTCGCTGTTCCGCCAGATGGTGGCACGCGGCCTGGTGGATATCGACCTGGAAGGCTACGGCGGCCTGCGCCTGAACGATAGCTGCCGGCCACTGCTCAAGGGCGAGGTCAGCCTGGAGCTGCGCCGCGACCTCAAGCCGCAGACCACTGCCAAATCCAGCAGTACCAGCCAGGCCAGCCAATTGGTGCGGGGCGAAGAGCGCGAACAGTGGGAAGCCCTGCGTGCCTTGCGCCGCAAGCTGGCGCAAGAGCACAGCGTGCCGCCCTACGTCATCTTCCCCGACTCCACGTTGCTGGAAATGTTGCGCGAGCAACCGACCACCATGGCCGAAATGGCCCGGGTCAGTGGCGTCGGCGCGCGCAAGCTTGAGCGTTATGGCCAGGCCTTCCTGGAGGTCCTTGGTGGCCAGACCGAGGCACCCAAGGAAATCGCCGATATCCGCCACGAACTGATCAGCCTGGCCCGCGCCGGCATGACCCCGATCCAGATCGCCGGGCAGTTGCAGTGCTCGGAAAAAAACGTCTACACCTTGCTGGCCGAGTCCATTGGCAAACAGCAATTGTCCCTGGAGCAGGCCCTGGATCTGCCGGAAGATTTGCTGGGTGAAATCCAGGATGCGTTTCTCGACGGCGAGGGCGAGTTGCCACCGGTGTCCGACATCGCGCCGCTGTTCACCGGGCGGGTGCCGGAGGGTGTTTTGTACTGTGTGCGGGCCGCTTTGCAGTCGGAATTCGAGATTTGATGCGCCAATTACGACAATGTAACGAATCAGTACATTGCAAGCCTTGCCTACTGTCATAGGTCATGCTTAGCTGACTAATAATTAGCCACACTTTATTTTCAGTCTAATCCATGAGTTTTTTATGCCGTTAACCGATCAACACCGTTTTGGCATGCAGTTGGCGCAAATGTCCCGTGGCTGGCGCGCCGAACTGGATCGCCGCCTGGCTGGGCTGGGGTTGTCCCAGGCGCGCTGGCTGGTGCTGCTGCATCTGGCCCGCTTTGAAGAAGCACCGACCCAGCGTGAGCTGGCCCAGAGTGTCGGGGTGGAAGGGCCTACATTGGCGCGCCTGCTCGACAGCCTGGAGAGCCAGGGCCTGGTGCAACGCCAGGCTGTGTTGGAAGACCGGCGAGCCAAGCGCATTGTGTTGTGTGATCCAGCAAGGCCGTTGATCGATCAAATCGAGACCATTGCCACGGCTTTGCGCCAGGAGCTGTTTGTGGGGGTCGATGAAGAAGAGATGCGGGTGTGCATGCGTGTGCATGGGCATATTCTGGCGAACCTGGAAAAGACCTGATCCGATTACGCCGCTGATCAAAATGTGGGAGCGGGCTTGCTCGCGAAAGAGGTGTGTCAGCCAATGTATCCGGTGACTGAACCACTGCTTTCGCGAGCAAGCCCGCTCCCACACAAGCCTGCTCCACCTCGGCTAAGCGTCGTTGTTAGAACGTCTGCCCAAGATTCAGATACACCGCCTTCTGATTGTCATCATTAAACCCATAGCTGAAGTTCAACGGCCCCAGCGGTGTATCAAACCCGAGGAAGATGCTCGCGGCATTGATATAGCCACTGTCGAACTCATTGTCGTTGTTCCACGCTCGCCCGCGTTCCAGGGAGGCGCCCAGGTACAGCGGGAAGTCCAACGGCAAGTAGGAGCGTGGGGTCAGGCGGCGGTAGTAGACCGCGCGCATCAGGCTGACGTTCTGCCCGGAAATCGCATCCTGGCGGAACCCTGACAGCTGCCGCGCACCGCCCAGCAGGAAGCTGGAAATCACCACGTCGGAATCATCCAGGGTGCGCCCGTAGCGCCCGCCCAGTACCAGGGTGTCCGGGCCATGGCTCATGGCCTTGTCCAGCTTGAACTCCCATTGCCGGTAGCGCTGGTCGGAGCCCAGGCCCGGTTCGAATTCGCGGTAGGCCAGGCCAATATCTTCACCGGTATGGGGGAAGTACACGTTGTCCAGGGAGTCGAAGGAGTACTTCAGTTCATAGAAGCCCTCGTTGAAGCTCACGCTGGGCAAGTCGCGGTCGCCGATGCGCACATCGGCCTTGCCCCAGGCTTCGCCGACGCCGAAGCGGATTTCGCCGCTGTTGCCGATCTGCCGGCCAACGTTCAGGCCAAACCCATAGCGCTCCAGACGGTATTCGGAGATCGGGTCGTTATCCAGGATCAGTTCGACGTTCTGCGCCTGCGCGCTGATATAGGGTGCGACGAAGTAACGTGAGCCGGTATCCATCGGCTGGTAGAACTCACTGTACAGCTCCTGCCGATCGCCGATCTGCACCCTGGTGAGCCATTCGGCGCCAAGGCGGTTGATGCCGTTGACGCGGTAGCTGGCGCCGAGGTTGAACGCGCTGTCGCCGCGCATGTCATCGGACAGGTTGAGCCCCAGGCGCAGGTAGTCGGTGCCGCTGCGTTTGCCGCGCGCGCTGATGACCAGGGTGTTGTCCGGGCCTTTTTTCACCACGCGGTATTGCACCTGCTCGAAGTAATCCAGGCCGTATAGGGTGCCCATGTCCGATTGCAGGCGGGCCAGGTTCAGCGGCTCGCCAATAGGTTGGCGGATGTAGTAGCGGATCACGTCGTCGCCGACTTTCGAGTCGTTCTCCACCTTGATCGCGGTAATCGTCGGGTTGCGCTGGCCTGGGGTGCGGGCGGCGGTCAGTTCGGCGTCCACCGACCCGGTTGGGCGCAGGCGTGCCAGGCGGGTATCCAGGGCCCTGGTGGCGCGGTAGCCAGCGTCGATCATGTCCTTGGCGCGGCCAAAATCGGTCACGCCATATGCGGCCAAGGGTGGCTGGATCAGCACGTCGCCTGGGTGCAGGGCCTTGAGTTGTTCCTCGGAGTTGCGGCGGGTCATCAGGGTGATGGACTGGTTGAGCACATCCACCACCGTCGCCAGTTGCTTGCGGTTGCGCAACGGCGTGCCGATATCCACCACGATGGCGATATCGACTCCCATCTCCCGCGCCACATCCAGGGGGATGTTATCGGTCATGCCGCCATCCACCAGCAGCCGGCCGTCCAGTTCCACCGGGGCGAACACTGCGGGGATCGACATGCTGGCGCGAATCACTTGAGGCAGATGGCCCTTGCGAAACACCACTTTCTCGCCGCTGGTGATGTCGGTGGCCACCGCGCGAAAGGGAATCGGCAGCTTGTCGAAGTCGCGGGTATTGCTGCTGTGGGCGAACATGCTCTCCAGCAGCAGCGCCAGGTTCTGGCCTTGGATCACGCCCAGGGGCAGGCCCAGGCTGCCGTCGTCGCGAAAGCTCAGTTTCTGCTTGATCAGGAAGTCCCGGTCATCCTGCTTGCGCCGGAACGGCACGTCTTCCCTGGGCGGGGCGTCGGACAGCGCTAATTGCCAGTCGATGCTCAGTGCCAGTTTTTCCAGTTCGTCGATCTTGTAGCCCGACGCGTACAGCCCGCCAATCACCGCGCCCATGCTGGTGCCGGCAATCGCATCGATGTGGATGCCTTGCTCTTCGAGGGCCTTGAGCACGCCGATGTGCGCCAGGCCACGGGCGGCGCCGCCGGAAAGCACCAGGCCGATTTTCGGGCGTGGGGTTTCAACGGCTTGGGCAAGGACAGGGAGCAGGCACAGCAGCAGGCAGGACAACAGGCGGCGCATCATCAATCTCGGGGCTGGGCGGCAAAGGCCGGTATTATAGCCATCCGATCCACCTGTCTCGTCATCTCAGGAGTTCTTCATTTTATGTCCGCATCCAAGCCCGAGATTGTCATCACCTATTGCACCCAATGTCAGTGGCTGCTGCGCGCCGCGTGGCTGGCCCAGGAACTGCTGAGCACCTTTGCCGACGACCTCGGCAAAGTCGCCCTGGAGCCGGCGACCGGCGGGGCGTTTCGCATCACCTGCGACGGCGTACAGATCTGGGAGCGCAAGGCCGATGGCGGTTTCCCCGAGGCCAAGGTGCTCAAGCAGCGGGTGCGCGACCAGATCGCCCCAGAACGGGACCTGGGGCACAACGACCGGACTTCGTAGGCAACACTGCCGGCGCATGGCCGGCAGTGTGGGGTGGTTTATTTGGCGGCCATTTTATTCTTGATCCAGCCGACGACAAACGTCAGCACCAGGCCGCCGACACCGCCGCCGACGATATTGCTGCCCACGGCGGCAACATCCAGCGCGCCACCCGCTGGCATGCCGGCGATCGCCGCGACGATCTGCCCCAGCACCAGGCCGCCGACGCCACCGACCACCGTATTGAGCCCGGAGCCCAGGCCTTGCTTGCTCAGGCCGGCAATGTTGCCGCCGACTGCGCCACTGATGATCTGAATGATCAGGGGGATGAACATGTCCATGGTGAAACTCCTGCATAGCATTAAGGGAGCGACCACTCGCATGCAGCAACTTCAAGGACCACGGCTGTCGTCGAGGAGTCTGTATCCGTTGAACGACAGCTGACTGTTGCGGATAGGAAAAGTATAGATCAGGCCATGGCCGGCGGCTGTTTGGCCTTGGCCGGGCGGCTCATCAAGCCCGAGACGACGATGGCGGCAATGATCAGCGCGCCGCCCAGCAACATGCGCAGGGTCGGGGTTTCGCTGAACAGCAGCCAGGCTACGGTGATGCCATACACCGGCTCCATGGCGAACACCACCGCGGCGGTGCGCGCCTTGAGCACCTTGAGGCTGGCGACAAACAAACTGTGGGCCAGGCCGGTACAAAACACCCCCAGCAGACCGATCCACAACCAGTCCAGGGCACGTACCTCGCCAAGGCCTGGAGCGGCGACGGGCAGCAGGCACACGGCGACCACTACGTTTTGGCACAGGGCTGCCTGCACCGGGGGAATGCTGGCGCTGGCGCGGTTGTTCAACGAGAGCAGCGAGAACAGCAGGCCCGAGACCACGGCCCAGACCAGGCCGCTGGTGGCTTGGCTGGCCAGGTCGAAGTCCGGGGTGACCAGCACCAGGCCGACGCTGACCAGTACCACCAGTACCATTTCATTGGCGCGGATCCGCTCGCGGAAGATCAGGCCTTCAAGGATCACCGTGAACGCCGGGAACGTGGCGAACCCCAGCGTCGCAATCGCCACCCCCGCCACTTTTACCGCGATGAAGAAACTCACCCAGTGCCCGGCCAGCAGCAGGCCGCTGAGCAGCAGGCGCCGCAGGTCAGCGCTGTAGAGTTTTTGCCACGGTGTGCTGCTGGCAAAACGCGCGAACAGCATCAGGGCCAGCACCGCGAAAGCGGCACGGCCAAACACAATAATGCTCGGCGAGGCGGCGGCGAGTTTGCCGAAGACGCCAGTAAGGCCAAACATCAGTGCACCGATGTGCAGGGCGCCGAGGGCAGTGCGCGGGGTCATGACAATCCTTAAAGCAGTGGGCAGGCAGGCATCCAGTCTAGAGCGCCTGGCGCCTGGGTGTCTGTCGTGGGAATCGCCGGTTTTATCGCAGGACTAGCGCCGGTTGTCGAGCCGGCGCAGGGCCCCGGGCGAGCTGCCGAACGCGCGCAACATCGCTGCGGCAAACGCACTTTGCGAACCGTAGCCAACCCGCGCGGCGATCTCGCCAATCGGCAGGTGGCTGTCGCGCAGCAAGCCACGGGCCATGTGCAGGCGGCGGTTGCGGATGTAGTCCATGGGGGTCAGCCCGCATTCGGCGATAAAGCGTGCGTGCAGGCGGGCGACGGACATATCCGCCAGCCGCGCCAGATCCGCGACCTGCAGCGGGTAGGCCGCATGCTGGTCGATATGGGCGTTGAATGCGCCATAGGGCAGGCGTCGCGCGCCGGCTTGAGCCTGCGGCTGGCCATTGAGCGTAGCCAATAACAGCACCGCGCCTTGCTGGGCGATCAGTGGGTCATCCAGGGCGCCGCTCGCCAGCCAGTTGACCAATTGACCCTGGCGGGCATCCAGGGTCACCCGGGCCGGTTGGTCGAGCAGGCGGCGACTGGCATCCGCGTGCTCGCCCAAAGATTGCACCATCCACTGTTCGTCGGGCACATCCAGCACCAGGCATTGGCTGCCCCGGGGGCTGCCACAGCTGTGGTGGGTGGAGAAGGGCAGGACCATCACCCCTTGTGGGCAAATCTCGCCGCCCATGCCTTCGACCTCGAAATCCAGGCGGCCGGCCAGGCCGAACACCAGTTGCGCGTGGTCATGGCTATGGGCAATCAGGTCATGGGTGTAATGGCGCAGCGTGAGGGTCGGTCTCATCGCAATCTCCCGGGCAGGCCGGCAGTTTACACCGCCCGACGGGCGGCGGGCGCTGTCATCTGACTGACGCAAGACTGTCATGGGCTATTAATTGCCCGGGAGCAAGCTGGCGAAAACACCCTCGAGGTATGCCATGACCAGCGCCGAGCTCGCCAAACCCAGCCGCAAGCAACGGGTTCGTACCCTGTGGATCTCCGACGTGCACCTAGGCACCCGGGACTGCCAGGCGGAACATCTGTCGCAGTTCCTCAAGGGCTACCATGCCGACAAGGTGTACCTGGTGGGCGATATCATCGACGGCTGGAAAATGCGCGGCGGCATGTATTGGCCCCAGGCCCATACGAACGTGATCCGCCGCCTGCTGACCATGAGCAAGCGCGGCACCGAGGTGATCTACGTCACTGGCAACCACGACGAGTTCCTGCGCCGCTATTCAAAGCTGATCCTGGGCAATATCCAACTGGTGGACGAAGCGGTGCATGTGACCGCCGATGGCCGGCATTTGCTGGTGATCCACGGCGACCAGTTCGACGTGATCACCCGCTACCACCGCTGGCTGGCGTTTCTTGGCGATTCGGCCTACGAATTCACCCTGACCCTCAACCGCTGGTTGAACCACTGGCGGGCGCGTTATGGATATGGCTACTGGTCGCTGTCGGCGTACCTCAAGCACAAGGTGAAGACAGCGGTGAGCTTTATCAGCGATTTCGAGGAAGCCATCGCCCACGAAGTGACCAAGCGCGAGTTGCACGGCGTAGTGTGCGGGCATATCCACCATGCGGAGATTCGCAAAGTGGGCGAGGTGGACTACCTCAATTGTGGGGATTGGGTGGAGTCGTGCACGGCATTGATCGAGCACTGGGATGGGCATATCGAGTTGTATCGGTTGGCGGATGCCCAGGCCAGGGAGGCGCAGGTCAAGGCCGAGATGGTTGCGGGCTGAAGATCGCCTCGGTCAAAAATGTGGGAGCGGGCTTGCTCGCGAATGCGGTGTATCAGTCAACATATCCATCACTGACCCACCGCATTCGCGAGCAAGCCCGCTCCCACATTTGATTCGGTTTCGTCAGTTGCGGCACACGTCTGCAATGGCTTCGGCCAACAGCCCCAGCCGCGTCTCATCAATCCCCGCCACGTTGGCGCGCCCGGAACTGACCATGTACACGCTGTGTTTTTCCCGCAGCTGTTTCACCTGCTCGGCACTCAGGCCGGTGTAGGAAAACATCCCGCGCTGCACGCCGACATGGGCAAAGCGCTCAGACAACCCGTGGGGCGCCAGCGCTTCGACCAGGCCCGAACGCAATTGCGCGATACGCGAGCGCATGCCTTCGACTTCGCTGCTCCACAGCTGCTTGAGCGCACTGTCACCGAGGATAGTCGCGACCACGGCGGCCCCGTGATCCGGTGGTGTCGACCACAGGTTGCGCGCGATAAACGCCAGTTGGCTGCGCACATCCAACAGTTTCTCGGCATCGTTGGCACACACGATCAGCGCGCCGACGCGGTCGCTGTACAAGCCGAAATTCTTCGAGCAGGAGCTGGTGATCAGCACCTCAGGCAGTTCATCGGCAAACAGGCGTACCGCCCATGCGTCCTGCTCCAGACCATCGCCAAAGCCCTGGTAGGCGAAGTCGATCAGCGGCAGCAACTGGCGCTCGCGCACGATCTGCAGCACCTGGCGCCAGTCGTCCTGGGACAGGTCGAAACCGGTGGGGTTGTGGCAGCAGGCGTGCAGCAGCACCACGTCGCCCTCGGGCACGGTGGCCAGGGTGGCGAGCATGGCCGGCACGTCCAGGCGGTTATCACTGCCCACATAGGGGTAGTGGCTGACCTTGAGCCCTGCCTTGGCGAAGATGGTTTCGTGGATCGGCCACGTCGGGTTGCTCAACCACACGCCACGGCCTGGCAGGCTGTGGGCGATGAAGTCGGCGCTCAGGCGCAGGGCGCCGGTGCCACCCGGGGTTTGCGTGGCGCCGGCGCGTTGTGCCTTGAGCAGCGCGGAACCTGCGCCCAGCACTAATTCGCTGATCAGGCGGCCGAAAGCCGGGTCGCCATGCCCGCCGATGTAAGTCTTGGTGGTTTGCTGCTCGACCAGGCGCTGCTCGGCGCGTTTTACCGCCTGCAGGACCGGGGTCAGGCCCTGGGCATCCTTATATACGCCCACGCCGAGGTCGAATTTTTGCGGGTTGGCGTCCTTGGCATAGGACTCCATCAGCCCCAGGATCGGATCACCAGGCACCCGGCCAATCGCGGCGAAATGCATCACTTGCGGCCCTCGGCGTCCTTGGCCACTTCGTCGGTGCGCGCGGCCATGATGAAGTCGTTGCGGTGCAGGCCCTTGATCGAGTGGCTCCACCAGGTCACGGTGACTTTGCCCCATTCGGTCAGCAGGCCTGGGTGATGGCCTTCAGCCTCGGAGATTTCGCCCATGGCGTTGGTAAAGGCCAGGGCGAATTTGAAGTTCTTGAACAGGAATACTTTTTCCAGCTGCATCACGCCGTCGCGCACTTCGATGTTCCAGTCGGGGATCTGCTTGATCAGCACCGGCAGTTCTTCGTCGCTGACTTGCGGGGCGTCGGCGCGGCAGGCTTCGCAATGGGCTTGGTTCAAGGTGGTCATAAAGGTGTTCCTGAAATCGAGTATGTGGAATTCGGTTGCCAGTCGCGTCACCCTAAAGCAACGCGCGGCCAGGGAACAGGCTCACCTGGCCTTTAAAGCATCAGTTCAAGCCGCCTTGGGCTTGGGTGGGAACAGCGGCGCGTGCAGACCCAGCTGCATGCCGCGCTCGACCATGCCCATGATGTCTTCCTGCGCCACTTCGAACAGGCGCTTGAGGTTGGGCAGGGCGAAATACAGCGGCTGCAGGATGTCGATGCGATAGGGCGTGCGCATGGCTTCCAGAGGGTCGAAGGCTTGGTGCTTGGGCTCATCCGAGAGGCAGTACACCGTCTCCTTGGGCGACGACAGGATGCCGCCACCATAGATGCGCCGGCCTTCGGGGGTGTCCACCAGGCCGAACTCGATGGTCATCCAGTACAGGCGCGCCAGGTACACCCGTTGCTCCTTGGTGGCTGCGAGGCCGAGCTTGCCGTAGGTGTGGGTGAATTCGGCGAACCAGGGGTTGGTCAGCAGCGGGCAGTGTCCGAAAATCTCGTGGAAAATATCGGGCTCTTGCAGGTAATCCAGCTCTTCGCGGGTACGAATAAAGGTCGCCACCGGAAACTGCTTGTTGGCGAGCAATTCAAAGAAGGTCTGGAAGGGGATCAGCGCCGGGACCCGCGCCACTTGCCAGCCAGTGGTTTCGGCCAGCACTTTGTTGATTTCGGCGAGTTGCGGAATACGGTCATGGGGCAGGCCGAGCTTGTCGATGCCGTCCAGGTATTCCTGGCAGGCGCGACCCTCGATCACTTTCAATTGGCGAGTGATCAGGGTGTTCCACACCGCATGCTCTTCGGGCGGGTAGTGGATAAAACCTTGCGCATCGGGCTCGCGGGCCACGTAGTGCGTCTGCTTCATACGGCTCTCCTGCTAGGCATTCGTTCTTGTTATGTCCTGCTATGGGCTTATTGATACTCCGCCTGGCGGTGGATTCCACCTGCTGTTAAGGGAAGGCTGTAGGAAAATTCTACGTTTTTCGTAAAGTATTCGTTACGATTTTGCCGTTGCGCACGCCGCATTGCGTTTTGCTAGTTTGAAAAGCACGTTGGCTGTCACATAATCTTGACGACTATCTGCGTCCGGCGACAAAAAGACGCAGCCCGATCAACCCTCCTACAACAAACCGGGCCTTTACATGCGTATCAAAGTGCATTGCCAGAACCGCATTGGCATCCTGCGGGACATCCTCAACCTGCTGGTGGAGTACGGGGTCAACGTGGCCAAGGGCGAGGTCGGCGGCGAACATGGCAATGCCATCTACCTGTACTGCCCGAACCTGGTGAACATGCAGTTCCAGGCCCTGCGCCCGCAGTTCGAGGCGATTGCCGGAGTGTTTGGCGTCAAGCGGGTAGGGCTGATGCCCAGCGAGCGCCGGCACATGGAACTCAACGCCTTGCTGGGGGCGTTGGAATTCCCGGTGCTGTCCATCGACATGGGCGGCTCGATTGTCGCGGCCAACCGCGCGGCGGCGCAGCTGCTCGGGGTGCGCGTGGATGAGGTGCCGGGCATTCCCTTGTCGCGCTACGCCGAGGACTTCGACCTGCCGGAGCTGGTGCGTGCGAGCAAGTCGCGGATCAATGGCCTGCGGGTCAAGGTCAAGGGCGACGTGTTTCTTGCCGACATCGCCCCGCTGCAATCGTCCGAGCATGACGACAGCGAAGCCATGGCCGGCGCCGTGCTGACCTTGCACCGTGCCGACCGCGTCGGCGAGCGTATCTACAATGTGCGCAAGCAGGAGCTGCGGGGCTTTGACAGTATTTTCCAGAGCTCCAAAGTCATGGCCGCGGTGGTGCGTGAAGCCCGGCGCATGGCGCCCCTCGATGCGCCCCTATTAATAGAAGGCGAAACCGGCACCGGCAAGGAACTGCTGGCGCGCGCCTGTCACCTGGCCAGCCCGCGCGGGCAGTCACCGTTGATGGCGCTCAATTGCGCGGGGTTGCCGGAGTCGATGGCCGAGACCGAGCTGTTCGGCTACGGCCCTGGTGCGTTTGAAGGGGCGCGGGCGGAGGGCAAGCTGGGGCTGCTGGAGTTGACGGCGGGCGGTACGTTGTTTCTGGATGGCGTGGGCGAAATGAGCGCGCGGTTGCAGGTGAAGTTACTGCGCTTTCTGCAGGACGGTTGCTTCCGGCGCGTAGGCAGTGACGAAGAGGTTTATCTGGATGTGCGGGTGATCTGCGCGACCCAGGTGGATTTGTCAGAATTGTGTGCCCGAGGGGAGTTTCGCCAGGACCTGTATCACCGGCTCAATGTGTTGTCGCTGCATATCCCGCCGCTGCGCGAATGCCTCGACGGTTTACCGCCGCTGGTCGAGCACTTTATCGACCAGGCCAGCCGCCTGATCGGCTGTCCGCTGCCCAGGTTGGCGCCGGCGGCCATGGAGCGGCTCAGCCACTACCATTGGCCGGGCAATGTGCGGCAGTTGGAAAACGTGCTGTTCCAGGCGGTGTCGTTGTGCGAGGGCGGCACGATCAAGGCTGAGCATATTCGCTTGCCGGACTACGGCGTGCGTCAGCCGCTTGGCGACTTTTCCCTGGAGGGTGGCCTGGAAGAGATTGTCGGGCGGTTTGAAAAGGCGGTGTTGGAAAGCCTGTATGCAGAGCACCCCAGCAGTCGCTTGCTGGGTAAGCGCCTGGGCGTGTCCCACACCACCATCGCCAACAAATTGCGCGATTACGCAGTGCTCAAGGCCGACAAATAAACCCCTGACGCAACGGGATTAAAATGTGGGAGCGGCGGTGCGACGATTCGACTTGCTCGCGAAGGCGGTGGATCAGTCAATACAGGTACCGACTGATCCACCGCCTTCGCGAGCAAGTCGAATCGTCGCACCGCCGCTCCCACAATGGACCTGTGTCACTGCCAAGACCGGTGTTTGCCGCAACCGGCAGAACTCCGCCGTTTTTCCGACTCGTCCTGCCCCTGCAATAATCCTTGATACGCCCCAACCCCTTGCCCCACCTGCCTTTCCCTGACTTTTAAAAAGTTGGTGCGCAAATTGCTAAAGACTCCTCAGTACATCGGTGGGCGGCAAACGTCCGTCAGTAAGAGGAATGAGCGTGGACAAGTACCTTTATGTGGCAATGACCGGCGCCAGCCAGAATGCACTGGCGCAAAAGGCCCATGCCAACAACCTGGCGAACATTTCCACCAACGGTTTTCAGCGTGACCTGGAACAGGCCCGCTCGATGCCGGTGTTTGGTGACAGCTTTCCGGCGCGGGCGTTTGCCCTGACCGAGCGCCCCGGCACCGATTTTTCCCCTGGCTCGATGGTCGAGACCGGCCGTGACCTGGACGTTGCCGTCGGCGGTGACGGCTGGATCGCCGTGCAAACCCCCGATGGTGGCGAAGCCTACGTGCGTACCGCCAGCATGAATATCGACGCACTGGGCGTGCTGCGGGCCGGCAACGGTATGCCGATCATGGGCAATGGCGGGCCGATTTCGGTGCCGCCCGAGCAGAAGGTCGAAGTCGGCGAAGACGGCACCATCAGCATCCGCGCCATGGGCGAAGGCCCGCGGGTGATGGCTGAAGTGGACCGCATCAAGCTGGTCAAGCCGGACCTGGCCAACATGACCAAGGGCCTGGATGGCGCGATCCACACCAAGGACGGCCAGCCGGCGGTGGCCGATGCCAGCGTCAAGGTGAACTCGGGCTTCCTGCAGTCGAGCAACGTCAATGCCGTCGAAGAAATGACGGCGGTGCTGGCCCTGTCCAAGCAGTTCGAATTGCACGTGAAAATGATGAACAGCGCCAAAGAAGACGACCAGGCCATGACTCGCGTCATGCAGATGAGCTGATTGCAGCGCCACTGACTACTAATTTTGTAACGCGGCGCCAACAAACAGGCGCACGAAGGAGAACAGCATGCTTCCGGCTCTATGGGTTGCCAAAACCGGTCTGTCCGCCCAGGACACCAACCTGACCGTTATTTCCAACAACCTGGCGAACGTTTCGACCACGGGCTTTAAACGTGATCGCGCCGAGTTCCAGGACCTGCTCTATCAAATCAAGCGCCAGCCGGGTGCACAGTCGACCCAGGACAGCGAATTGCCTTCGGGCCTGCAAGTGGGTACCGGTGTGTCCATCGTCGGCACCCAGAAGAACTTCACCGCCGGCAACCTGCAACAGACCGGGCAGCCGCTGGACATGGCGATCAATGGCCGTGGCTTCTTCCAGATCCTGCAACCGGATGGCACTACGTCCTACACCCGTGACGGTACTTTCCACCTGGACTCTAACGGCCAGGTCGTGACCGCCAACGGTTTTGCCCTGGAGCCGGCGATTGTCGTGCCCAACGATGCCCAGACCTTCACGGTCGGTGCCGACGGCACCGTGTCCGTCACCATTGCCGGCAACCCGGCGTCGCAAGTGATCGGCAACCTGCAGACCGCCGACTTCATCAACCCGGCCGGCCTGCAAGCCACCGGTAACAACCTGTTCCTGGAAACCGCCGCCAGCGGCGCGCCGCAAGTCGGCACCCCGGGCCTCAACGGGTTTGGCACCACCCTGCAAAGCACCCTGGAAACCTCCAACGTCAGCACCGTGGAAGAGATGGTCAACATGATCACCACCCAGCGTGCCTACGAGATGAACTCCAAGGTGATCTCCACCGCCGACCAGATGCTTTCGTTCGTTACGCAGAATCTGTAATCCAGTCTATGGGGCGCTCATAAGGCGCCTGCAACACCGTGAGGGAAGGGTCATGAGTCGCTTTGTTTCTGTTCTGGCATTGAGTGGGATTGCCGTGCTCGCGGGCTGTGTCGCCCCGACGCCAAAACCCAATGACCCGTACTACGCGCCGGTGTTGCCGCGCACGCCGCTGCCAGCTGCCGCCAACAATGGCTCGATCTACCAGGCCGGTTTCGAACAGAACCTGTACAGCGACCGCAAGGCGTTCCGTGTGGGCGACATCATCACCATCACCCTGAACGAGCGCACCACGGCGAGCAAGAACGCCAACTCCCAGGTGGCCAAGAACAGCAAGACCGGCATCGGCCTGACCTCGCTGTTTGGCGGTGGCTTGAACACCAACAACCCCCTGGGCAGCGGTGACTTGAGCCTGGACGTGGGCTACAGCGGCGACCGTGCCACTAACGGCAGCAGCAAGGCCGGGCAGGGCAACAGCCTGGTGGGCTCGATCACGGTGACCGTGGCCGATGTGCTGCCCAACGGCATCATTGCCGTGCGCGGCGAGAAGTGGATGACCCTCAACACCGGTGACGAACTGGTGCGCATCGCCGGCATGGTGCGCGCGGACGATATCGCCACCGACAACACCGTGCCGTCCACACGGATTGCCGATGCGCGCATTACCTATTCGGGTACGGGTTCGTTTGCCGACGCCAGTCAGCCGGGTTGGTTCGACCGTTTCTTCCTTAGCCCGCTGTTCCCTTTCTAGGTGATCACTTTGAATCTCAAACAGCTGATGGCAGCGGTGTTGTTGCTCTCCCTGAGCGTTGCTGCCCAGGCCGAACGCCTGAAGGACATCGCCAGTATTTCCGGGGTGCGCACCAACCAGTTGATCGGCTATGGCCTGGTGGTGGGGCTCAATGGCACGGGTGACCAGACCACCCAGACCCCGTTCACCCTGCAGACCTTCAACAACATGCTCTCGCAGTTCGGGATCAAGGTGCCGCCAGGGTCGGGCAACGTACAGTTGAAAAACGTCGCGGCGGTGTCGATCAGTGCCGATCTGCCGGCGTTCTCCAAGCCGGGGCAGGTGGTGGACATCACCGTATCGTCCATCGGTAACTCCAAAAGCCTGCGCGGCGGCACCTTGCTGATGACGCCGCTCAAAGGTATCGACGGCAACGTCTATGCCATCGCCCAGGGCAACCTGGTGGTGGGCGGGTTTGATGCAGAAGGCCGCGACGGCTCGAAGATCACCGTCAACGTGCCGTCGGCCGGGCGGATTCCTGGCGGTGCCACGGTGGAGCGCACCGTGCCCAGTGGTTTCAACCAGGGCAACAGCCTGACCCTGAACCTCAACCGTTCAGACTTCACCACCGCCAAGCGCGTGGTGGACAAGATCAACGACATGCTCGGCCCTGGCGTGGCCCAGGCCATCGACGGCGGCTCGATCCGCGTGACTGCGCCGCTGGACCCAAGCCAGCGTGTGGACTACCTGTCGATCCTGGAAAACCTTGAGGTCGATCCGGGCCAGGCGGTGGCCAAGGTCATCATCAACTCGCGCACCGGTACCATCGTGATCGGCCAGAACGTCAAGGTGTCGCCGGCGGCCGTAACCCACGGCAGCCTGACCGTGACCATCACCGAAGACCCGATTGTCAGCCAGCCTGGGCCGCTGTCCGGTGGCCAGACTGCTGTGGTCCCGCGTTCGCGGGTCAATGCCCAGCAAGAAGCCAAGCCGATGTTCAAGTTCGGCCCCGGTACCACCCTGGATGAAATCGTACGTGCGGTGAACCAGGTGGGTGCGGCGCCCGGCGACTTGATGGCGATCCTCGAAGCCCTGAAACAGGCCGGCGCCTTGCAAGCCGACCTGATCGTGATTTGAGGTCATGGCCATGGACATGCGCAAGAGCGGTATCGCCAGCACGGCAGACTCGGGGTCTTACTCCGACCTGAACCGGCTTAACCAGCTCAAGTTTGGCGACAAGAACAGCGACGGCAACATGCGCAAAGTGGCGCAGGAATTCGAGTCGCTGTTTCTCAACGAGATGCTCAAATCCATGCGCTCGGCCACCGATGCCCTGGGCAAGGACAACCCGCTGAACACCCCGGCGGCCAAGCAGTATCAGGAAATGTACGACCAGCAACTGGCGGTCTCGCTGTCCCGCGAGGGCGGCGGTATCGGCCTTGCGGACGTTTTGCTGCGCCAGATGCAAAAGAACAAACCGGTGGAAGGGCAGGCCTCGACGTTGCAGGGCCCGGACGCGATCGAGAAGAAAGTCGACGTACCCACGCCGATTGCCGCCGGCACCTTGGCGGATGGCCCGCTGGGCCGTTCCAATGGCCAGCGCGCGCTGTGGGCGGCGCGGGTCGAGGTCGCGCCACGGGCCGATGAAGGCACCCTGCGCAATGACATGGCCCTGATGAATCAGCGGCGCATCGCCTTGCCGAGCAAGCTCACTGATCGCCTGCTGGCCGGTATCGTGCCGGGTGTCGAGGCGCCGGCTGCTGCCAAGGCGGCGCCACTGCGCAACAGCGCGGCCGAAGATGGTGTGATCAACGGTGCAGCGCGCACCTTTGCCGCCAGCGATTCGCGCATGCAGATCTACGGCCGCGCCGTGGCCCAGCCACCGCTGGCCCCGGCGAAAAAAGCCTTCACTTCCCAAGACGAATTTGTCGCCACCATGCTGCCCATGGCCAAGCAGGCGGCCGAGCGCATTGGCATCGACCCTCGCTACCTGGTGGCCCAGGCCGCCCTGGAAACCGGTTGGGGCAAATCGGTGATGCGCCAGCAAGACGGCAGCAGCAGCCACAACCTGTTTGGCATCAAGGCCGGGCAGAGCTGGCAGGGCGCCCAGGCGCGCGCGATCACCAGCGAGTTTCGCAATGGCGAGATGGTCAAGGAAACGGCGCAGTTCCGTTCCTACGACTCGTACCAGGACAGCTTCCACGACCTCGTGACCCTGTTGCAAAGCAATGATAGATATCAAGAAGTTCTGAAGTCGGCCGATAACCCGGAACAGTTTGTACGCGAGTTGCAAAAAGCCGGTTATGCAACGGATCCGGACTACGCCAGCAAGATTTCGCAGATCGCCAAAACCATGAACAGCTACCAAAACTACGCTGCCGCTGGCGCATCCACTCATTTATAAGGTTTGAACCATGGGTTTGCTCAATATCGGGATGTCAGGACTCAATGCGGCTCAGGGATCGCTTGCGACCTTGAGTAACAACATTGCCAACGCCAAGACCCCTGGATACTCGCGTCAGCAGACCATGCAGACGGCCAATGGCATGTCCGGGGTCGGCGGGGTCTTTGTCGGCACTGGCACGACGCTGTCGGATGTGCGCCGGGTGTATAACCAGTTCCTCGACACCCAGTTGCAGACCACCACATCGCTGAACTTCGACGCCAAGGCCTACCTGGACCAGATCGGTTCGGTGGATAAGCTGCTGTCCGACAAGTCCACCGGGGTCGGTGCGGCCTTGAACAGTTTCTTCGCCGCGTTGCAGACGTCCTCGGCAAACCCTAGCGACAACTCCGCGCGCCAGTTGGTCTTGACCATTGCCCAGACGCTGGGCAACCGCTTCAACTCGATTGCGACCGAACTGAATAAACAGAAAGAAGGCATCAACAGCCAACTGGAAACCATCACCGGCCAGGTCAACCAGTTGACCTCCTCGATTGCCGCCCTCAACCAGCAGATTTCCCAGGCCAAGGGCCAGGGCAACGGCGAGCCGGCGAACCTGCTGGATGCGCGCAACGAAGCAGTGCGCTCGCTCAACGAACTGGTGGGGGTCAAGGTCACTGAGGCGGACGGCCACTTCAATGTCTCCCTGGGCACCGGGCAAACCCTGGTCGCGGACGGCGTGTCGAACAAGCTGTCGGCGGTGCCGAGCAAGGATGACAAGAGTCAGTACTCGGTGGTGTTGACCACCGGTGGGCAACCGATGGACGTCAGTTCGGTGGTCAGCGGTGGCTCCATTGGCGGCTTGCTGCGGTATCGCCAGGACGTGCTGATGCCGGCCATCAACGACCTGGGGCGTACCGCCATGGTTGTCGGTGAAGCGGTCAATACCCAGCTGGGGCAGGGCCTGGACGCCAACGGGCAGTTCGGCGCCGCGCTGTTCAATGACATCAACAGTGTGTTTGCCATCGGCCAGCGCAGTGTGGGCGGCTCCAGCAACAGTGCGAACTCCGGCAACCTGAACGTCACGATCAAAGACACCAGCAAACTGAGCACCTTTGACTACAAGGTGACCTTCAGTGACGACAAGAACTACACCGTGCTGCGTTCGGACGGTAAGTCCATGGGCACCTTCGACATCACCCAGACGCCACCGGAAATCGACGGCTTCACCCTGGCCCTGGATGGCAAGGGCCCGGTGGCTGCTGGCGATACGTTCAAGGTCAGCCCGACCGCCGGTGGCGCGATGGACCTCAAGGTGGTGATGACCGACCCCAACAAGCTGGCGTTTTCTGCGCCGCTGCTGGCCGAGGGCAACAAGAACAACAGCGGCACTGGCGTGTTTGATCCGCCGACCCTGACGCTGCCCCTGGATATCCATGGCGGTGCCGACACGGCGCAGTTGGAAGCGGCAATCAAGAGCTCGATGCCGGTCAAGATGACCTTTGGCGAGCGTGCCGCCGATGGCACCCAGAGCTATGTGATCAATAATGCCCAGGGCCAGCCCATTGGCACCGGTACCATCGTGCCCGGCCAGGACAACAAGCTGACGATCAATGTGCCCTACGTCGACGGCGCCGGAAATGCGAAGACGTTCGGGGTCAACACAGTGATCCGTGGCGAACCCAAGCCGGATGATAGCTACACCGTGTCGTTCAACAGCAGCGGCAAGCTCGACAACCGCAACGCCCTGCAATTGCTCGACCTGCAAACCCGCAAGACCGTGGGCGCCACCGATGGCAACGCCGGCGTGAGCATGAGTACCGCGTACAGCCAGTTGGTCTCGTCCGTGGGCGGCAAGGCCAGCCAGGCCAACGTCGACAACAGCGCGACCAGCGCCATGCTTGCGGCCGCCACCTCTAATCGCAGCTCTGTGTCCCAGGTCAACCTGGACGAGGAGGCCGGCGACATGATCCGTTTCCAGCAGTACTACACCGCGTCGTCGCAGATCATTAAAGCTGCGCAAGAAACCTTCAGCACGCTGATCAACAGTCTTTAAGGGAGTTTGAGACGATGCGTATCTCGACCGAACAGTATTTCAATACCACGACTGCGCGTTACACCAACAACTTCTCCAACGTCATCAAGACGCAGCAGCAGATCGACTCCGGCGTGCGTATTCAAACTGCGGCGGATGATCCTGTAGGAGCGGCGCGTTTGCTACTGCTGCAACAGCAGCAGGACATGTTGGGGCAGTACGCCGGCAATATCGGCAGCATGAAGAACTCGCTCAACAGCGAGGAAAGCGTGCTTGACGCTCTCGACACTGCGCTGCAGCGTGCCAGTGAACTGTCGCTGAAAGTGGCGGGTAAGGGCGGTGGCGGTATCAGCGATGCCGAGCGCAAGACCGTGGCCGCCGAAATCGGTGAAATCGAGAAGCAGGTGCTGAGCCTGCTCAACAGCAAGGACTCGTCCGGTCATTACCTGTTTGCCGGCGGCAAGAGCGATACGCCGCCCTACGCCCGTAACAGCGACGGCACCTACAGCTACCAGGGTGACGAAACGCCCCTGAGCCTGAAGGTCTCGGACACTTTGTCGATGGTGGTCAACGACACCGGCAAGTCGATCCTCGAAGGCACGGTGAATGCTGGTCGCACCCAGGCCATCGGTAGTGTCAACGATGGCAAGGTGCTGGTCTCGGGCGGCATCGTGACCTCGCCGTCGACCTACGACAGCAGCTTCACTGGCGGCCAGCCGTACAAGCTGACCTTTATCAGTAGCACCGAATACACCGTGTCGGATGCGGCGGGTAACGACATCACGTCGCAAACCCCGGGCAACGGCAAGTTCGATGCGACCAAGGAAGGCAGTGCGTCGGTCACCGTGCGCGGCGTGACGTTTGATATCGGCCAGAACCTGGGCGACGCCAAGCCCGGCGCCGAAGCGGACGCGATCTACAAGGACCGCGAATTCACCCTGCAAAGCAAGCCGGACAGCTTCAGTGTCTCGCGCACGCCGAGCAACCAGTCCTCGGCGCAGTTGGCGGGTGGCACGGTCACCAGCCAGGCTGACTACAGCAGCACGTTCCCGAACAAGGGCGCGGTGATCAAATTCACCTCGGCCACTGCTTACGAGGTGTACGCCCAGCCGATCACCGCCGACAGCAAGCCGGTCTCCAACGGCACTGTGGTACCTGGCACGCCAGCGCAGCCGGGGCCACCGCCGGTGCCCGCGACACCAGACAGCATCACCGCTGCGGGCGTGAAGTTCGACCTCACCGGCGCGCCAGACATCGGTGACCAGTTCGCCGTGGGTTCCAATACCCACAAGACGCAAAACGCGCTGGATACCCTCAGCCAGTTGCGCCAGGCCCTGGAAACCCCGTCCGACGGCAACCCGCTGGCCCAGGCCATGGTGACCGATGTGGTCAACGCGGCCATTACCAATATCAAGGCTTCGCAGGTTCAGATCGATAGTGTGCGCGGCTCCATTGGCGCGCGGATGAACTCGCTGGCGATCCAGGAGACGGAGAACACCAGCATGGTTCTGGCCAACAAGTCGACCATCGCAGTCATTGGTGACACCGATATGGCTGGAGCCTCGATTGATCTGGCTTTTCAGAAGGCAATGTTGGAGGCCTCGCAGTTGGCCTTTGTGAAAATCTCTCAGCTGAGCCTGTTCAGCAAGATGTAAACGCTTGAGCAATCCCCGACGGCCCATCCTGGAAACAGGGTGGGCCGTTGTCGTTTCTGGCGCAGGCTTTTAAACAAAGCGCACAAAAATGAGTGACCTATGAGTCATAAAGCGCATCTTCACTGTATCGTGTGAAAAGGCCAGGGCATCTTTCAGGTCCAGGTCAAGGCGACTTCGATGGTTTTTTGCGGGGTTATCCCCTTTATTGTCAGCGCTCCTGAAGGGTTTTCAGGGGTGTTCTCCAGCTATTTTGTATTGGGAAGCCACAATGATTGGCATAAAAAGCATCGCCAGCTACGTGCCGGCAGAAGGGCTGGACAACTACGCCCAGGGTGCAAAATTCGCCAAGGATGAAGAGTTCATCATTGGCAAGATCGGCTCGGCGTTCCTGCCGCGCAAGGATGCTGCACAGGAAACCTCGGATTTGTGTGTCGAGGCAGTCAATGCCTTGTTTGCCAACAACCCCGGGCTCAAGCGTGAGTCGATTGACGCGCTGATCGTCGTGACCCAGAACGGCGACGAAGAAGGGCTGCCGCACACCGCCGCCATCGTCCAGGACAAGCTGGGCCTGCCAACCCACGTCGCGGCCTTCGATATCTCCCTGGGCTGCTCCGGCTACGTCTACGGCATCTACGCGATGAAAGGCTTCATGGAAGCCGCCGGTCTGAAAAACGGCCTGCTGGTGACCGCCGACCCGTACTCGAAGATCGTCGACCCGGAAGATCGCAACACCACCATGCTGTTTGGCGATGCCGCCACCGCTACCTGGATGGGCGAAGACGCTCCCTGGCAGCTGGGCAAGGCCAAGTTCGGCACCGACGGCTCCGGCGCACCACACTTGAAGGTCAGCGATGGGGTGTTCTTCATGAATGGCCGCCAGGTCTTCAACTTCGCATTGCTCAAGGTGCCGGCGCATTTGCATGAGCTGCTCAAAGAGTCGGACCTTGTGGCCGATGACATCGACGCGTTCTGCATCCACCAGGGCAGTGCGGCGATTGTCGACGCCGTGGCCCGCCGTTTTGAAGATGCACCGGTGGAGAAATTCATCAAGGATATGGTCGAGACCGGTAACACCGTGTCATCGAGCATTCCGCTGCTGCTGGAAAAGCACGTGATGGACGCCGAGTGGAAGCGCGTGGCCCTGAGTGGGTTTGGCGTTGGCCTGTCGTGGGGCTCGGCGATTATCTATCGGCCGTGATGCTTTGATAGGCTGCATAAAAAACGCCCAGGGTCGAAAGATCATGGGCGTTTTTTTATGCGCGTATTGAGGCGGTGTTCTGGCGCCAGTAACCCGTGATCGCTGGCATTTTGACCATCTATAAGGCCTTGAAATACAAGGGGTGGCACAGGGCTAGTAAAAAAATTCAAAAAAATCCTCAAGCAACCTGCATTCACGACGATAACTATTACGAAGGTTCTCTAGGCCACACCCGGCGGTTGCCAGGGCCGGAAGCCGCAGTATCCAACCCACGAGGATTTCGTCATGGCTTTATCAGTAAACACCAACATTACATCGTTGACCGTTCAGCGGAACCTGAACAAAGCCGGCGATGCCCTGGGCACCTCGATGACCCGTCTGTCTTCCGGCCTGAAAATCAACAGCGCCAAAGACGACGCCGCTGGCATGCAGATCGCTAACCGTCTGACTTCCCAAGTCAAAGGCATGACCGTTGCCATCGCCAACGCCAACAACGGTACTTCCATCGCCCAGACCGCTGAAGGCGCGATGCAAGAATCCACCAACATTCTGCAACGTCTGCGTGAACTGGCTCTGCAGTCCGCGAACGGTGATAAAAGCGACGCTGACCGTGCTTCCTTGCAGCAAGAGTTTACGGCCAAATCCGGTGAGCTGACTCGTATTGCTCAGACCACTACTTTCGGTGGTCGTCAATTGCTGGACGGTTCTTTCCAGAACGTTGGCTTCCAGATCGGTGCCGATGCCAACCAGACTATCTCGTTTGGTATGAGCGACCTGAGTGCCGCAGGCCTGAAGGGGACTTACAGCGAAGCAACCGTTAAAGGTGCAACTACTTCCCTGTCGGCTTCGGTTACAGCTAAAGCTGTTGAGCTACCAGGTGCCAAGCCTGCAATTTCGACCACTACTCCATTCGTTCAGACTGGTGCGAATTACGTAGCACCAACAGCTGGCAATCCTCAGACTTTCCAAATCAATGGTCAGGATGTGACCGTAGCAGCGGGCGCTGACATTGATACTGCGTTGGCTGCTATTCAGGGTGCTGGTATCACCGGTGTTACAGCTGCTAAAGCTGGTACCACTCTTACTTTGACATCCAGCTCTGCCATCTCCATCACTGGTACTAACACTGTATTTGGTGCAGCTACCGCCAGCGGTGGTGTGACATCTGTAACTACTCCTGCTGTAACCGGCAAGCTTGATGCTGCTGCATCGATCAACATCAATGGCAGCAACGTTAAATTTGCAGTAGGCGATGATTTGGCCGCTATCGCGGGCAAAATTAACACTGCTAACGGCACAGACAAGTTTGGCGTAACAGCTTCTGTATCGGCTGAGGGGCGTCTGGAGTTGGCCTCGGCCGATGGCAAGGCAATCAAACTGGGTAACGGTACTGGTCCAGCTACTGAAGGTGGTGCTGGTGCATTGGCCAAGTTGGGGTTGTCGGCGGGTACCACTGAAGCCAAGTTGGGTGCTGCTACCTCGGTTAGCCTGAACGGCACT
The DNA here is from genome assembly GCF_012985525.1 of Pseudomonas sp. WS 5059. Taxonomy (NCBI): domain Bacteria; kingdom Pseudomonadati; phylum Pseudomonadota; class Gammaproteobacteria; order Pseudomonadales; family Pseudomonadaceae; genus Pseudomonas; species Pseudomonas sp. WS 5059. Next base: position 90,957 of record NZ_JAAQWO010000005.1, read on the forward strand.
GAAGTGAAGTTCACCGCTGGTTCGACCATGGCTGACATCGTTTCGTCGATCAACAGTGCCAGCACCGGTGTGACTGCTAGCAAAAATGCTGACAACACTCTGAACTTGTTCTCCACCAAAGACATTACTGTTGCAGACGGTAGCGCCGGTACTGGTCTGGCCACTCTGGGTCTGACAGCTGCGGCGGCGGCTCCGACTACTGCCACCAAAATGGATACTACTGTTGCTGACCTGAGCATCCTCAGTTCAACCTCTGCTCAACAAACCATCCAGGCTCTGGAAGGTGCGATTCAGCAAGTGGATAGCCAGCGTTCGCAACTGGGTGCTGTACAAAACCGTTTCGACAGCACCGTGGCCAACCTGCAAAGCATCTCTGAAAACTCCACTGCTGCCCGTAGCCGTGTACAGGACGCCGACTTCGCTTCTGAAGCCGCTGAACTGACCAAGCAGCAAACCCTGCAACAGGCTTCGACTGCGATCCTGTCCCAGGCCAACCAACTGCCATCCGCTGTTCTGAAGCTGCTTCAGTAATAGTCGGTATCGGTTGATTAACGGAAGGGCGCGTCTACGTGCCCTTTCGTTTTTTTCAGTTTTGAGGTGATGACATGGACATGAGCATCAAGCTGAACGCGTCTTACCCGGCTGGGACAACCCAGGCCCCTAGCGCTTCCGTCACGCCGGTCAAGCCTGCGCCGGAGAATGACTCGGCTTCCACCGAGGCCCCGCAGCGTGTGGCATTAGAAAAAGCTGTAACCGATATTCGCGAGTTTGTGCAGGCTACCCAGCGTAACCTGGACTTTTCCATCGATGACACCACCGGTAAAGTGGTCGTCAAGGTGATCGCCACCGACAGTGGCGAAGTGATCCGCCAGATTCCATCGGAGACCGCGCTGAAGCTGGCGCAGAACCTGAGCGATGCCAGCAGTCTGTTGTTTGATACACGGGCTTGAGTTGGCACGAAACATGTTTCTGATTGCTGTCTGGGCGTTCATCCGCCAATAAAGCGGCAGCCGCAGGACAAGGAGAAAAGCAAATGGCTAGTTCAACGATTTCCGGCCCGGGTTCGGGCTACGACACGCAGGCTATCGTCAAGGCGTTGGTGGGGGCGGAAAAAGCGCCAAAGCAATCCCAAATCACCAACCAGCAAAAAATTACCACAACTCAGTTGTCGGCAGTTGGCACTGTAAAGAGTGCGCTGGAAGCCTATCGGGCGGCGATCGCCAAGTTGAACAACGTGTCAGCCTTCAATGGGCTGGCGGCTACCTCGTCCGAAGATAAAAACATCAAGGTTACACTGGGTGATGCAGCCTCCAGTGGCAAATACGTGGTTGTGGTAAATGACTTGGCGACTTCGTCCAAGGCAACCACTAAGGTATTCACTGGTGCGGCAGCAGTAGCCAACCCAACTGAAGAAAACCAGACGCTGACTATCACTCAGTCGGGCAAGAATTACGACGTATTGATACCAGGCGGCGCGACCCTGCAACAAGTGCGTGAGTCGATCAACACCCAGCTGTCTGCCCAAGGTATCAGTGCCAACGTGTTGAGTGACTCCAACGGCGCACGCCTGGTGATTGGCTCAAGCAATACCGGCGTTGGAACCGACATCACATTGAGTGGCAACGCAGACCTGGCAGTTGGTTACGACAAGGGGCCAGTCGCGCAGAACGCGAAGTACACCATCGATGGTATTGCCATGGAGTCCACGAGCAACAAGGTGACTTCTGCTATCAGTGGTGTGACGTTGGACTTAGTAGCGGCTGACAAAACCAAGCCAATCACCATCAACGTTGAAAGCAACACGGCTACGCTGAAGACCTCGGTGCAGTCCTTTGTCACGGCGTACAACGCCCTGATGACGAGTATCAATGCCCAGACCAAGGTTACCGCCACCGGCGATGCTGCGACTACCACGGCTGGCGCCTTGACCGGTGATGCGTCGATGCGCGACCTTGTTTCCAGCGTGCGCAGTGAATTGGTCAACGGTTCGGGCGGGGGATCTATTAGCAGTCTTTCCCAGATGGGTATCACCACGGATCAGAAAACCGGCTTGTTAAGCCTGGACGATAAGTCGTGGGATAAGGCAGTGGTTAAGGGGGCGGCTGATATTGCCAAGCTCTTCACGGGTACCAATGGCTTGATTTCGCGTATGACCAAGGTCACCGATTCCTACGTCGGTACCACTGGGACGCTGGCCTCTCGTGTCACGGATCTCAATAACAAGTTCACGGCTCTGACAACCCAGCAGGCAGACCTTGATCGGCGCATGGAGAGCTTGCAGACGAGCCTCATGTCCAAATACACGGCGATGGACACGATGATCGCCAAGATCAATGCCAGCAGCTCCAGCATCATGACCACTCTCAACTCGCTGAATAATCCCAAATCATCGAGCTGATCCCGGGCTGGCTGACGTGCTCAAGAAGGGTACGTCAGCGCCTTCGGGGTACGAGTGCTGGATTAAAGTTTTTTACGTCCTGGTCGAAAAACTGGTTAGAGCAAACCTATTCGCCCATGGCGTGTAACGAGGTAGCAACATGAACCCGATGAAAGCCCTTCGCCAATATCAGAAGGTTAACTCCCACGCTCAGGTGTCCGAGGCCAGCCCTCACCGCCTGATCCAGATGCTGCTTGAGGGCGGCCTTGATCGTATGGCTCAGGCCAAAGGGGCAATGGCCCGTGGCGACGTGGCTCAAAAATGCGTACTGATTGCCAAGGCTATCGACATCATCACTGGGTTGCGTCAAGGGCTCGATGAAGAGAAGGCTGACGATCCTGCCGCGATCCAGCAGTTGGACAGTCTGTACGAATATATGAATACACGTCTGGTTCAAGCCAATTCCAGCAACGATCCCGAAATTATCGACGAAGTTGCCCGCCTGATGATCACCGTGAAACAAGGCTGGGATGCCATCGCGCCACAATAAGGCCGTCGGCCTTGAGGAACACAGCATGAGCCACGCACTGCAACGGATTGACGAAACCCGCGACGCTTTGGTTGGCGCACTGGCAGAGCGCAATTGGGATGCGATCAGCGAATTGGACATGGGCTGCCGTGTCTGGATCGACGAGGTGCTCAGCGAAGCGCCGGTGGACGAGGACGCGCTGCGGGAGAAGCTGGAAAGCCTGTTAGCGGTCTACCAGCAGTTGCTGGAAGTGACGACCGGCGAGCGCCAGGCGATATTTGAAGAGATGTCGCAGATCAACCAAGCGAAAAATGCGTCAAAGGTTTACCATCTGTTCGGCTGATCTGGCTCAGTTAATCCGAACATAGCGCGTCATAAATTTGACTGCTCGCATAATTTTGACTTAACTAGTGCTATTTTCAGACGTCAGGTATCCGTAGCGCAGAAAACGCCTACAGCTATCTAGATTGCCCCGATTCGAGGGCATTAGAGTTTTACTAGGGAAGTTGCTATTGCATGTGGCGTGAAACGAAAATTCTGCTGATTGATGACGATAGCGTCCGTCGCCGCGACTTGGCGGTGATTTTGAATTTTCTTGGCGAAGAAAATTTGCCCTGCGGTAGCCACGATTGGCAGCAGGCGGTCAGCTCTTTGTCGTCGAGCCGTGAAGTCATCTGTGTGCTGATCGGGACGGTAAACGCTCCTGGCGCAGTTCCTGGCCTGTTAAAGACACTCTCAACCTGGGATGAGTTCCTTCCGGTGTTGCTGATGGGCGATATTTCTTCCGTGGATTTACCGGAAGACCAGCGCCGCCGTGTGCTTTCCACCCTGGAAATGCCCCCCAGCTACAGCAAATTGCTCGACTCCCTGCACCGTGCCCAGGTCTATCGCGAGATGTACGACCAGGCCCGCGAGCGTGGACGTCACCGCGAACCCAATCTGTTCCGCAGTCTCGTCGGCACCAGTCGTGCGATCCAGCACGTGCGCCAGATGATGCAGCAAGTGGCCGATACCGATGCCAGCGTGCTGATCCTCGGCGAGTCCGGCACCGGCAAGGAAGTGGTCGCGCGTAACCTGCATTACCACTCCAAGCGCCGCGACGGACCTTTCGTGCCGGTCAACTGTGGGGCGATCCCTGCGGAGCTGCTCGAAAGCGAACTGTTCGGCCACGAGAAGGGCGCCTTCACCGGGGCGATCACCAGCCGTGCCGGGCGTTTTGAGCTGGCCAACGGCGGCACCCTGTTCCTCGACGAAATCGGCGATATGCCGCTGCCAATGCAGGTCAAGCTGCTGCGCGTATTGCAGGAGCGCACTTTCGAGCGTGTGGGCAGCAACAAGACCCAGAGCGTCGACGTGCGCATCATCGCGGCCACCCACAAGAACCTCGAAAGCATGATCGAGGTCGGCAGCTTCCGCGAAGACCTGTACTACCGCCTCAACGTATTCCCCATCGAGATGGCCCCGCTGCGCGAGCGCGTGGAAGACATCCCGTTGCTGATGAACGAACTGATCTCGCGCATGGAACACGAAAAGCGCGGCTCGATCCGTTTCAACTCTGCCGCGATCATGTCCCTGTGCCGCCACGGCTGGCCGGGCAACGTGCGCGAGCTGGCCAACCTGGTGGAGCGCATGGCGATCATGCATCCGTACGGGGTGATCGGCGTGGTCGAGTTGCCGAAGAAATTCCGCTACGTCGACGATGAAGACGAGCAACTGGTGGACAGCCTGCGCAGCGACCTCGAAGAGCGCGTCGCGATCAACGGCCATACCCCGGACTTCGGCGCCACCGCCATGTTGCCGCCCGAAGGCCTGGACCTGAAGGACTACCTCGGCAGCCTCGAACAAGGGTTGATCCAGCAGGCCCTGGACGATGCCAATGGCATCGTTGCCCGTGCCGCCGAGCGCCTGCGCATCCGCCGCACCACCCTGGTGGAGAAGATGCGCAAGTACGGTATGAGTCGGCGTGAAGGTGATGAACAGGCGGATGATTGACGCCTGTTTTTCAACCTGTTGAAAAATAAGGATATTTTTTTAGGCACGGGTATTGCTATAGCACTCGCAACGTTCCGTTTAACTGACGGTCAGCCAAGCGAGAGAGCACGATGCCCCACGCCGCCCACCTTTCTTCAGTCCCTGACACCCAGGGACTTGTCCCGTCCGTAGAGCAGATCAGCCGGCAAGGGCTTGAGCAGGCGTTTTCGCTGTTCAGCCAGATGTCCAGCCAGTTGACGGACTCCTACAGCCTGCTGGAAGCCCGGGTTTCGGAGCTCAAGGGCGAGTTGGCGGTGGTCAGCGCCCAGCGCATGCAAGAGCTGGCCGAGAAAGAGCGCCTGGCCAACCGCCTGCAAAACCTCCTCGACCTGTTGCCCGGTGGCGTGATCGTGATCGACGACCAGGGCCGCGTGCGCGAAGCCAACCCGGCAGCCTGCGACCTGCTGGGCCTGCCGCTGGAAGGCGAGCTGTGGCGCCATGTCATCACCCGCTGCTTTGCCCCCCGTGAAGACGACGGTCACGAAATTTCCCTCAAGGACGGGCGCCGCCTGTCCATCGCCACCCGTTCCCTGGATGCCGAGCCCGGCCAACTGGTGCTGCTCAACGACCTGACAGAAACCCGGCACCTGCAGGACCAATTGGCGCGCCATGAGCGCCTGTCGTCCCTGGGGCGGATGGTCGCTTCTCTGGCGCATCAGATTCGCACGCCGTTGTCCGCCGCCTTGATCTACGCCAGTCATTTGACTGATGAGCAATTGCCAGCCGCCACCCATCAGCGGTTTGCCGGGCGGCTCAAGGAGCGCCTGCATGAGTTGGAGCACCAGGTGCGCGACATGCTGGTCTTCGCCCGGGGCGAATTGCCGCTGACCGACCGCGTAACGCCCGCCGCCTTGCTGCAGGCGCTGCAAGCCGCCGCCGCCACCCATGTCCAGGAAGCGTCGGTGCGCTGGCAGTGCGACAGCCATTGGGGCGAGTTGCTGTGCAACCGCGACACCCTGGTAGGCGCGCTGCTCAACCTGATCGAAAACGCCAGCCAGGCCAGCGGCCCGGGGGCGCGGCTCAAAGTGCACCTGTACAGCCGCGGGCAAACCCTGCGCCTGTGCATCAGCGATAGCGGCAGCGGGATTGATCCGGCGGTGCTGCAACGCCTGGGCGAACCTTTCTTTACCACCAAGACCAACGGGACCGGCCTGGGGCTGACCGTGGTCAAGGCAGTGGCCCGTGCTCATCAGGGAGAATTGCAGTTGCGCTCCCGTGTGGGGCGCGGCACCTGTGCATTGATAACGCTGCCGCTGTTTTCAGGCGCGGCAAGCGCGGAGTAAGGATAAATGGCTATCAAGGTTTTACTGGTTGAAGACGATCGCGCCCTGCGTGAAGCACTGGCTGACACGCTGCTGTTGGCGGGCCATGACTATCGGGCGGTCGGTTCGGCCGAGGAAGCCTTGGCGGCGGTGGAGCAAGAGTCCTTCAGCCTGGTGGTCAGCGACGTCAATATGCCCGGCATGGACGGCCACCAGTTGCTCGGCCTGCTGCGCGCACGCCAACCGCAACTGCCGGTGCTGTTGATGACCGCCCACGGCGCGGTAGAGCGCGCGGTCGATGCCATGCGCCAGGGCGCGGCGGACTACCTGGTCAAGCCATTCGAGCCCAAGGCGCTGATCGAACTGGTGGCGCGCCATGCGCTTGGCGTGGTGGGCGCGGCAGACGGCGAGGGCCCGATCGCCTTCGAGCCGGCCAGTGCGCAATTGCTCGAGCTGGCGGCCAAGGTCGCCCGCAGTGACTCCACGGTGCTGATCTCTGGTGAGTCGGGTACCGGCAAGGAAGTGTTGGCGCGCTACATCCACCAGCAATCCCATCGGGCCAGCCAGCCGTTTATCGCGATCAACTGCGCGGCAATCCCCGACAACATGCTCGAAGCCACCTTGTTCGGCCATGAAAAAGGCTCGTTCACCGGCGCCATTGCCGCCCAGGCCGGCAAGTTCGAGCAGGCCGATGGCGGCACCATCCTGCTCGACGAAATCTCCGAAATGCCCCTGGGCCTGCAAGCCAAGCTGCTGCGCGTGCTGCAAGAGCGCGAAGTGGAGCGGGTGGGGGCGCGCAAGCCGATCCAGCTGGATATCCGCGTGGTCGCCACCACCAACCGCGACCTTACCGGCGAAGTGGCGGCGGGGCGCTTTCGTGAAGATCTGTTCTACCGGCTTTCGGTGTTCCCGCTGGCCTGGCGCCCGCTGCGTGAGCGCCCGGCCGACATCGTGCCACTGGCCGAGCGCCTGCTGAGCAAGCACGTCAATAAAATGAAGCACGCCCAGGCGCGCCTGTCGGCCGAGGCTCAGGCCTGCCTGATCAGTTACCCATGGCCTGGCAACGTGCGCGAACTGGACAACGCGATCCAGCGCGCGCTGATTTTGCAGCAGGGCGGCCTGATCCAGCCCCAGGACTTCTGCCTGGCCGTCGGCGCCGGTTCTGCGCCGATGCCGAGCCTGGCCCCAACCCCGCTGGAAAGCGCCCCGGCCGAGGCTGCCGGTGGCCTTGGCGACGACCTGCGACGCCGTGAATTCCAGATGATCATCGATACCCTGCGCGCCGAGCGTGGCCGGCGCAAAGAGGCGGCCGAGCGCCTGGGCATCAGTCCGCGCACCCTGCGCTACAAGCTGGCGCAAATGCGCGATGCCGGGATGGATGTGGAAGCGTTCCTTTTCGCCAGCTGAGATACACATTGGCTGACAAGGTTTGTTGGCTTTTCTTACGAGTTGCCAGGGAGCTGGCACCCTTGTTGCTACTACCCGTACTAACCGCTGCGTAGTGTCAAAAAATTGCGGGTCGTCGGAGAGAGAAGTTCATGAGCCAAGGTGTTGAGTTCAATCGGTTGATGTTGGATATGCGTTCCATGCAAATGGACGCCATGTCCCAGCCGAAATCCGTCGCGCAAGTGCCGGAATTGGGCCAAAGCAGCTTTGCCGACATGCTCGGCCAAGCCATCAACAAAGTCAGCGACACCCAGCAGGCGTCCACTCAATTGTCGACGGCCTTTGAAATCGGCAAGAGCGGCGTGGATCTCACCGACGTGATGATCGCTTCGCAAAAAGCCAGCGTTTCCTTCCAGGCTCTGACCCAGGTGCGTAACAAGCTGGTTCAGGCTTATCAAGACATCATGCAGATGCCGGTTTAAGGACGAGATTTAAGTCATGGCAGAAGCAGTCGTGGATAACGTACCCGCCAAGACAGACGGCAAGCCGCCGCTGTTTGGCTTGTCGTTCCTGGAAAACCTCTCCGAAATGACCATGTTGCGTCAGGTGGGCCTGATGGTCGGCCTGGCTGCCAGCGTGGCGATTGGTTTTGCCGTGGTGTTGTGGTCCCAGCAACCCGATTACCGGCCGCTTTATGGCAGCCTGGCGGGGATGGACGCCAAGCAGGTCATGGAAACCCTGGCCGCCTCCGATATCGCCTACACCATCGAACCCAACTCCGGCGCCTTGCTGGTCAAGGCCGACGACGTCGCCCGTGCCCGCCTGAAGCTGGCCGGCGCGGGTGTGGCGCCGACCGATGGCAACATCGGCTTCGAGATTCTCGATAAAGACCAGGGCCTGGGTACCAGCCAGTTCATGGAAGCCACCCGCTACCGTCGCGGCCTGGAAGGCGAACTGGCGCGCACCATCGCCAGCCTGAATAACGTCAAGGGTGCCCGTGTGCACCTGGCCATCCCGAAAAGCTCGGTATTCGTGCGCGACGAGCGCAAGCCCAGCGCCTCGGTATTGGTCGAGCTGTTTGCCGGGCGCTCCCTGGAGCCGGGCCAGGTCCTGGCCATCGTCAATCTGGTGGCGACCAGCGTGCCTGAGTTGAGCAAGTCGCAGATCACCGTGGTCGACCAGAAGGGCAACCTGCTCTCCGACCAGGCGGAAAACTCCGCGCTGACCATGGCCGGCAAGCAGTTCGACTACAGCCGCCGCATGGAAAGCATGCTCACCCAGCGTGTGCACAACATCCTGCAACCGGTGCTGGGCAACGACCGCTACAAGGCTGAAGTGTCTGCCGACGTGGACTTCAGCGCCGTCGAGTCGACTTCCGAGCAGTTCAACCCTGACCAGCCGGCCCTGCGCAGCGAGCAATCGACCAGCGAGCAGCGCACCGCCGCCAATGGTCCGCCGCAAGGAGTACCCGGCGCCCTGAGCAATCAGCCGCCAGCCCCGGCCAGTGCCCCTCAAACCACCGGTGGCGCCGCCGCGACCGCCAGCGCCGTGCAGCCGGGCCAGCCACTGCTGGACGCCAACGGCCAGCAAATCATGGATCCGGCCACCGGCCAGCCGATGCTCGCGCCATACCCGGCCGACAAGCGTCAGCAGTCCACCAAGAACTTCGAGCTGGACCGCTCCATCAGCCACACCAAGCAACAGCAGGGGCGCTTGAACCGCCTGTCGGTGTCGGTGGTGGTGGACGACCAGGTCAAGATCAACGCCGCCAACGGCGAAACTACCCGCGCGCCGTGGACCGCCGATGAATTGGCGCGCTTCACCCGCCTGGTGCAGGACGCCGTGGGCTTCGATGCCAGCCGTGGCGACAGCGTCAGCGTGATCAACATGCCGTTCTCCCTGGAGCGCGGCGAGGTGATCGCCGATATTCCGTTCTACTCTCAACCCTGGTTCTGGGACATCGTCAAGCAAGTGCTGGGGGTGTTGTTCATCCTGGTGCTGGTGTTTGGCGTGCTGCGCCCTGTGCTCAACAACATCACCGGCCACGGCAAGAAGCAGTTGGCGCCGTTCGGCGATGTCGAGTTGGGTGGCATGGGCGGCCTGGATGGCGAACTGGCCAACGACCGCGTCAGCCTCGGCGGGCCGCAGAGCATTCTGCTGCCAAGCCCGAGCGAAGGGTATGACGCGCAGTTGAATGCAATCAAAAGTCTGGTGGCAGAAGATCCGGGTCGTGTGGCCCAGGTCGTGAAAGAGTGGATCAACGCAGATGAGTGATAATCGAGCCTCTGTTGCCAAGCTGACCCGGGTCGACAAAGCCGCCGTGCTGTTGCTGTCCCTGGGTGAGACCGACGCGGCCCAAGTGCTGCGCCATATGGGCCCCAAGGAAGTGCAACGGGTCGGCGTAGCCATGGCGCAGATGCGCAATGTGCACCGTGAGCAAGTCGAGCAGGTGATGAGCGAGTTCGTCGAGATCGTCGGCGACCAGACCAGCCTGGGCGTCGGCTCCGACAGCTATATCCGCAAGATGCTCACCTCGGCCCTGGGCGAAGACAAGGCCAACGGCCTGATCGACCGCATCCTGCTGGGCGGCAACACCAGTGGCCTGGACAGCCTCAAGTGGATGGAGCCGCGGGCGGTGGCGGACGTGATACGTTACGAGCACCCGCAGATCCAGGCGATTGTCGTGGCTTACCTGGACCCGGACCAGGCCGGCGAAGTACTCGGCCATTTCGACCACAAGGTGCGCCTGGACATCATCCTGCGCGTCTCGTCGTTGAACACCGTGCAACCGGCGGCCTTGAAAGAACTGAACACGATCCTGGAGAAGCAGTTCTCCGGCAACTCCAACGCGGCCCGCACCACCCTGGGTGGTATCAAGCGCGCGGCCGACATCATGAACTTCCTCGACAGTTCGGTGGAAGGCCAGTTGATGGACTCGATCCGCGAGATCGACGACACCCTGTCGGTGCAGATCGAAGACCTGATGTTTGTGTTCAACAACCTGTCCGATGTCGACGACCGTGGCATCCAGGCGTTGCTGCGCGAAGTGTCCTCCGATGTGCTGGTGCTGGCCCTCAAGGGTTCGGACGAGGGCGTCAAGGAAAAGATCTTCAAGAACATGTCCAAGCGTGCCTCCGAACTGTTGCGCGACGACCTCGAAGCCAAGGGCCCGGTGCGCGTCAGCGACGTGGAAACCGCGCAGAAAGAAATCCTCACCATTGCCCGCCGTATGGCCGAAGCCGGAGAAATCGTTCTCGGCGGGAAGGGCGGCGAAGAAATGATCTAAGGCCCAGCGCATGTCGAACAATGATGAGACGCCCAGCGATCTGATTCGCGCCCGGGACGTCGGCGGGTTCGACGTCTGGTCGCTGCCCAGCTTCGACCCGCACAAGCCTGAGCCCGAGCCTGAGCCGGTGGAAGAAGTGCCGGTGGAAATGGAAGAAGTGCCCCTGGACGAAGTCCAGCCACTGACCCTCGAAGAGCTCGAAAGCATCCGCCAGGAGGCTTACAACGAAGGCTTTGCCACTGGCGAGAAAGAAGGTTTCCACAGCACCACCCTCAAGGTCCGCCAGGAAGCTGACGCGGCCCTCAGTGTGAAACTGGCCAGCCTGGAGCGCCTGATGGGCAGCCTGTTTGCGCCGATTGCCGAGCAGGACTCGCAGTTGGAAAAAGCCATGGTGGGCCTGGTGGAACACATCACTCGCCAGGTTATCCAGCGTGAACTGGCGCTGGACTCCAGCCAGATTGAAAGCGTGATGCGCGAAGCCCTCAAGCTGCTGCCCCTGGGCGTCGGCAACGTGCGGCTGTACATCAACCCGCAGGATTTCGAGCAGGTCAAAGCCCTGCGCGAGCGCCATGAGGAAACTTGGCGGATTGTCGAGGATGCCGCGTTGCAGCCCGGTGGTTGCCGGGTCGAGACCGAGCACAGCCGGATCGACGCTACGGTCGAGACGCGCATCACGCAGATCATGGCCAAGCTGTTCGATCAGTTGCATGAACAGGCCCTGCACCCAGCGGCGCCCGACCTGAGCACCGACCTGGACGCGCCTGATGCGCCTTGACCGCACCAGCTTCGCCAAGCGCCTGGGCGGTTATATCGAAGCCACCGAGTTGCCCGGCCAGCCGATCCTTGAAGGCCGCCTGCTGCGCATGGTCGGCCTGACCCTCGAAGCCGAAGGCCTGCGCGCCGCCATGGGCAGCCGCTGCCTGGTGATCAACGATGACAGTTACCACCCGGTACAGGTGGAAGCGGAAGTCATGGGCTTTTCCGGCAACAAGATTTTCCTGATGCCCGTCGGCAGCCTCGCCGGCATCGCGCCGGGCGCGCGGGTCGTGCCGCTGGCCGATACCGGGCGCCTGCCGATGGGCATGAGCATGCTCGGGCGGGTGCTCGACGGCGCCGGCCGTGCGCTGGACGGCAAGGGCGGGATGAAGGCCGAAGACTGGGTGCCGATGGACGGCCCGACCATCAACCCGCTCAAGCGCAACCCCATCAGCCAGCCGCTGGACGTGGGCATTCGCTGTATCAACGGTTTATTGACGGTCGGTCGCGGCCAGCGCCTGGGCCTGTTCGCCGGTACCGGCGTGGGCAAGAGTGTGCTGCTGGGCATGATGACGCGCTTTACCGAGGCCGACATCATCGTGGTCGGGTTGATCGGCGAGCGGGGCCGTGAGGTGAAGGAGTTCATCGAGCATATCCTCGGTGAAGAAGGCCTCAAGCGCTCGGTGGTGGTGGCGTCCCCGGCGGACGACGCGCCGCTGATGCGTCTGCGCGCGGCCATGTACTGCACGCGGATTGCCGAATATTTTCGCGACAAGGGCAAGAATGTCCTGTTGCTGATGGACTCGCTCACGCGTTTCGCCCAGGCCCAGCGGGAAATCGCCCTGGCCATTGGCGAGCCGCCGGCGACCAAGGGTTATCCGCCGTCCGTGTTCGCCAAGCTGCCCAAGCTGGTGGAGCGGGCGGGCAATGCCGAGGCCGGTGGCGGCTCGATCACGGCGTTCTACACCGTGTTGTCCGAAGGCGATGACCAGCAGGACCCGATTGCCGACTCGGCGCGGGGCGTGCTCGACGGGCACATCGTGCTGTCGCGGCGCCTGGCCGAGGAAGGGCATTACCCGGCCATCGATATCGAGGCCTCCATCAGCCGGGTCATGCCGTCGGTGGTCAGCGCCGAGCATATGACCCGCGCCCAGCAGTTCAAGCAGTTGTGGTCGCGCTACCAGCAGAGTCGCGACCTGATCAGCGTCGGCGCCTATGTGGCCGGCGGCGACCGCGAGACCGACCTGGCGATTGCCCTGCAACCGCAGTTGGTGACCTACCTGCGCCAGGGCCTGAACGACAACATCAGCATGGCCGAAAGCGAAGCGCACCTGGCCTCGGTGTTCGCGCCTGCGCCTGGCGGTTAATCGGCCATGGCAACCAGTCGCGCCGCGCGCCTTGCTCCCGTGGTGGAGATGGCCGAAAGCGCCGAACGCACCGCCGCCCAGCGCCTGGGGCATTTCCAGGGCCAGGTACGCCTGGCCGAGAGCAAACTGGGCGACCTGGAGCGCTTTCGGGGCGAATATCAGCAGCAGTGGATCGATCGCGGCAGCAAGGGGGTTTCCGGGCAGTGGCTGATGAACTACCAGCACTTTCTCAACCAGCTGGAAAGCGCCGTCGGCCAGCAGCGCCAAAGCCTGGCCTGGCACCAGAACAACCTGGACAAGGCCCGCGAAGGCTGGCAACAGGCCTACGCCCGGGTCGAAGGCCTGCGCAAGCTGGTGCAGCGCTACATCGACGAAGCACGGGCGCTGGAGGACAAGCGCGAGCAAAAGCTGCTCGATGAACTGTCCCAGCGCCTGCCGCGTCAGGATCAATACTAGCCACGCCGGCAGGCAAAAATTGCGATAGCTATGAGTATTTACACAACCCCAGGAACCATCAAGGAGTTGTGTAGAGGCTCATGCTGCGCTAGCGGTGGATCAGTCGCTCATTTGTTTCTGATAAACCGCTATCCAGGGCTTGCCCTAATGCCCGTCAGTCAAGCCCGCTCCCACACTTGATCTGTGGTGGTGCCAACATTCTCTTCCCCAGTGAGATCCCCTGTGGGAGCGGGCTTGCCCGCGATAGCGGCAGTCCAGTCACTACTTCTGGCACCTGATCCACCGCCACCGCAGGCAAGCCACACACATTTGATCTTCACTGCGTTGAGCATTGCGTTCGCTTGACTGATCAGCATCAGGCCAAGCCCGCACCACCCAAGCGCGCCGCCCATTTGATTGCGTTTGTTGCCCACTCTGCGATCACCTGCTAAACCTTGTTGCACCTACCCACGACAAGGAAGCAGTCGTATGTCAGTCGCGTCAGAAGTGTCCCTGGATGGGAAGGAGTTGACGATCGCAATCAAGGGCCGGTTCGATTTCGGCAGTCACCAGGCCTTTCGTGATGCCTATGAGCGGTTCTACAAGGTCCCCCAGACCTACATCGTGGACTTGAAAGAGGCCACCTATCTCGACAGTTCGGCCCTGGGCATGCTCCTGTTGCTGCGCGATCATGCGGGCAACGCGGCAGATGTGCGTGTGATCAACAGCAACTCTGACGTGCGCAAGATCCTCGCGATCTCCAACTTCGACAAACTGTTTGCTATCAGTTGAGCGTCCAGGCTCCCGAAACCCTGACCGTGCTGATCGCTGAAGACAGCGCTACCGATCTTTTGTTGCTCTCGACCATCGTGCGCGGCCAGGGCCATCAAGTGCTCACCGCCAGTGACGGCGCGCAAGCGGTGCAGGTATTTGCCCGCGAGCGCCCGCAGTTGGTGTTGATGGATGCCTTGATGCCGGTGATGGACGGCTTCGAGGCGGCCCGGCAGATCAAGCAGTTGGCCGGCGAGGCGCTGGTGCCGATCATCTTCCTCACGTCCCTGCGTGAGAGTGAAGCCCTGGCACGCTGCCTGGATGCCGGCGGCGATGACTTCCTGGCCAAACCCTACAACCGGATCATCCTGGCGGCGAAGATCAATGCCATGGACCGCCTGCGCCGGTTGCAGGCCACCGTACTTGAGCAGCGCGACCAGATCGCCCGGCACCATGACTACCTGTTGCATGAGCAGCGGGTGGCCAAGGCGGTGTTCGACAAGGTCGCCCACTCCGGCTGCCTGAATGCCGCGCGCAACATCCGTTACCTGCAATCGCCCTATGCGCTGTTCAATGGCGACCTGCTGCTGGCGGCCTACACGCCGTCGGGCGATATGCATGTGTTGCTGGGCGATTTCACCGGCCATGGCTTGCCGGCCGCCGTCGGCGCGATGCCCCTGGCCGAGGTGTTCTATGGCATGACCGCCAAGGGCTATGGCCTGGCGCAGACCCTGCGGGAGATGAACGCCAAGCTCAAGCGCATCCTGCCGGTGGACATGTTCTGCTGCGCCACGCTGCTGTGCCTCAGTGTGCAGCGGCGGGTGGTGGAGGTGTGGAACGGCGGCATGCCCGATGGCTATGTGCATGACGTGGCCACGGGGCGCCGAACGCCGCTGGTGTCGCGGCATTTGCCGCTGGGCGTGCTGGCCCCCGAGGCCTTTGATGACCGCACCGAGGTCTGGCCGATGGCCTTGGGCGACCGGGTGTTCCTGCTGTCTGATGGCGTGATCGATACCGCTGATGCCAACGAGCAATTGTTTGGGGTGGAGCGCTTGCAGCAGGTGTTTTCTGCCAACCGCGAGCCCGAGCGCCTGTTTGTCGAGATCGAGCAGGCGCTGGCCGCGTTCCGTGGCCAGGTGCGGGACGATATCAGCATGGTCGAGATCCGTTTGCTGGCCGAGCAGCCCCTGTACCCGGCGACCCTGCTGTACACCGACAGCGGGCAGTCGTGCCCGCTGGACTGGTCGGTGAGTTTCGAGTTTCGGGCCGAGACCCTCAAGCGTTACAACCCGTTGCCGTACCTGTTGCAGTTACTCCTGGAAATCCACGGCCTGCGCGGCCAGAGCGGGGCGCTGTACAGCGTGATGGCCGAGCTGTACTCCAATGCCCTGGAACATGGTGTGCTGGGCCTGGACTCCCAGCTCAAGCGCGATGTGCAAGGCTTTGCCCGCTATTATCGCCAGCGCAACGAGCGGCTCGACCAGTTGAGCAGTGGCTACGTGCGTGTGCACCTGGACGTGGTGCCGACCGAGGCGGGCGGGAGCCTGAGCCTGCGTATCGAAGACAGCGGCCCGGGCTTTGATGTGGAAAAAGTCCTGGCGCGACCGCTGGATGTCGACCGCCTGTCCGGGCGCGGGCTGAGCCTGGTGCGGCAACTGAGCAGCAATGTACGCTGGGCGGATGGCGGGCGCAGTGTGTGCGTGGAGTTTTGCTGGGTGGCTCTGGCATAATCCGCCGATTCTTGATCAAGGAGCGAACAAGTGACGCACAAACATATGGACCGTGAAGTGTTGGTGGGTTTGCAGGAAGTGATGGAGGGCGACTATCCCCATTTGCTCGACACCTTCCTCGATGACTCGCAAAAACGTGTCGAAGCCTTGCGCAAGGCCCGCGATGACGCCAAGGCGCTGGGGCGCATAGCCCACAGCTTCAAAGGCAGCAGCGGCAACCTCGGTGCGGTGCGCCTGGCGCGCCTGTGCCAGCGCCTGGAGGTCGAGTCGGCCAAGAATGAGATTAGCGACCTGGGCAATCTGGTCGACCAGATTGATCACGAGTTCGCGTTGGTCAAGCCGCTGTACGAGTCGGAGCGCCAGCGCTTCTAGGGTTGGCGGGGCTGGTTGGAAAAGCTGGCCCGACTTTTGCTCTCTATCTTCTGCTTGCGCCCTCGACCCTGCGCAGCGGAGACCTGACTTATGCCTCTAGCCCCCAACTCGCTCCTGCAGGCCGCTCCCGCGGTCAAGCCGCAGGCTTCCCCCGCCAATGCGCAGGCAACGGCCGCGGACACGCGGGCCAAAGCGCCAGGCTTTGCACAGGTGTTCGCCAAGGAGTCCAAGGCGCCACCCGCCAAGGCTGTGGATATGGCGCCCAAGCCCAGCCGCGACAAGCCGACCGACACCAGCGCGAAGAAGGATGTCGGCAACGACAAGCCTGCCGCTGGCACTCCAGCCGTTGCCGATAGCGGCAAGACTTTGCCTGCCACGCCGCCCGCCAAGGCGGACGCGCCAGCCAGCAGCGATGACGATAAAAATACCGACAAGGACCTGGCGCAAGCCCAGCCGCCAGCGGTCGATGGGGTGGTCGATCCGGCCTTGATCGCGGCCGTGACACCCGCACCGGTAGCGGTTCAGACCGCCGTGGTGGAGGAAGTCGCCACGCCGCTGCTGACCACGCCGCCGGTCACTGAAGAAGTTGCACCTGCCTTCGACCCGGAAGCCGACCCGCTGGACTCATTGCCGGCTGTGCGCCTGGCGATGGAGCAGGGCGGTCATGTGTCCGCCAGCAGCCAGGCTACGCAAAAGAACCTGCCAACCCAGGCCGAACCTACCGCCGCGCAGAACTTCAGCAACGGCCTGGCGGCCATGGTCGACCAGCAGGCGGCCAAGGACAGCACCGACCAGGGTGGCGAAAAGGCCTTTAGCGGCCTGCTCGAAGACGGCCTCAAGGACTTGAAGGGCGCGAGCAGCGACACCCGCGTCGATGACTTCGCCAATCGCCTGGCCGCCCTGACCCAGGCTGCCACGCCCAAGACCGCCAACGCCTTGCCACTGAATAACCAGCCACTGGCCATGCACCAGGGCGGCTGGACCGAGGAAGTGGTGAACCGGGTCATGTACCTGTCCAGCGCCAACCTCAAGTCTGCCGATATCCAATTGCAGCCTGCCGAGCTGGGGCGCCTGGATATCCGCGTGAACATGACGGCCGATCAGCAGGCTCAGGTGAACTTCATGAGCGGCCATGCCGCCGTGCGCGAGGCCCTGGAAAGCCAGTCCGGGCGCCTGCGGGAGATGTTCGCCCAGCAGGGCATGGGCCAGGTCGACGTGAACGTGTCCGACCAGTCCCGTGGCTGGCAGGGCCAGGGCCAGGAACAACAGCAGAATCAGGCGCGGGGTGTCAGTGGCAGTGGCGGACACAGCGACGGGCATGACACGGGCCTGGCTGGCGAAGTCACCGAAGTGGCGGCACCGATAGCCCAGTCCGTCATCGGCTCCAGCGCCGTGGACTACTACGCCTGACCTGAAACTGGCGTCGATCAAAATGTGGGAGCTGGCTTGCCTGCGATAGCGGTGTGTCAGCGACATAGTTCGTGCCTGATACACCGCTATCGCAGGCAAGCCAGCTCCTACATTGACGCGTTCCCCCTCACCGCAGACAACTCTGGCATAACACTTGCTCTTGCCTTCCCGTGGATCTATGAAACCCCGAATAGTGACGGATTATTGGCATGGCGAAGAGTGACGACGCAGCAACAGCACCTGCAGCAGGCAAGGGCAAGCTCAAGATGATCCTGCTGATTGTCGTGGCCTTGTTACTGGCCATCGGCGTGTCGGTGGGGGCTACCTGGTACTTTATGCACAGTGCCCAGAGCAAGCCGGTACCTGCGGCCGAGACTGCCAGCAACGTCAAGCAACCGGCAATTTTCGAGCAGATGCTCCCGGCCTTTGTCGCCAACTACAACCAGAACGGTCGCCAGCGCTACCTGCAGGTGAGTATTTCCCTGCTGGCGCGCAACCAGGCGGACCTCGATGCGCTCAAGGTGCATATGCCGGTGATCCGCAACAACTTGGTGATGCTGTTCTCCGGGCAGAGTTTCGATAGCCTGGCCACCCCCGTGGGCCAGGAAATGTTGCGCCAGAAAGTCACGGCCAGCGTGCAGGAAGTGGCCCAGAAAGAACTGGGCAAAGTCGTGGTCGAGCAGGCGCTCTTCACTAATTTCGTATTGCAGTAGGATCACGACATGGCCGTGCAAGACCTGCTGTCCCAGGATGAAATCGACGCCCTGTTGCATGGTGTCGACGATGGTCTGGTACAGACCGAAATGGCTGCCGAGCCCGGCAGCGTCAAAAGTTATGACCTGACCAGCCAGGATCGCATCGTCCGTGGACGCATGCCGACCCTGGAGATGATCAACGAGCGTTTTGCCCGCTACACCCGGATCAGCATGTTCAACATGCTGCGCCGCTCGGCGGACGTGGCGGTGGGCGGCGTGCAGGTGATGAAGTTTGGCGAGTACGTGCATTCGCTGTACGTGCCCACCAGCCTGAACCTGGTCAAGATCAAGCCGCTGCGCGGCACCGCCTTGTTCATCCTCGACGCCAAGTTGGTGTTCAAGCTGGTGGACAACTTCTTCGGCGGCGACGGCCGTCACGCCAAGATCGAAGGCCGCGAGTTCACCCCCACCGAGTTGCGCGTCGTGCGCATGGTGCTGGAGCAGGCCTTTATCGACTTGAAGGAAGCCTGGCAGGCGATCATGGAAGTCAATTTCGAGTACATCAACTCGGAAGTGAACCCGGCCATGGCCAACATCGTCGGGCCCAGCGAAGCCATTGTGGTCTCCACCTTCCATATCGAACTCGATGGCGGCGGCGGCGACCTGCACGTGACCATGCCGTATTCGATGATCGAGCCGGTGCGCGAGATGCTCGACGCCGGCTTCCAGTCCGACCTCGACGACCAGGACGAACGCTGGGTCAAGGCCCTGCGCGAAGACTTGCTGGATGTCGACGTGCCGCTGAGTGCCACCGTGGCGCGCCGCCAGTTGCGCCTGCGCGATATTTTGCACATGCAGCCGGGGGATGTGATTCCCGTCGAACTGCCGGACGAATTGATCATGCGCGCCAATGGCGTGCCGTCGTTCAAGGTCAAGCTCGGCTCCCACAAAGGGAACCTGGCGTTGCAAGTGGTTGAGCCGATCAACCGTCGCTGATGCATCCCCTAATTGATGATTTTTGCTGCGCCGAGGACATGTAATGGCTACCGAACACGAAAACACTTCCGCCGAAGACCAGGCCCTGGCTGACGAATGGGCGGCTGCCCTGGAAGAGACCGGCGATGCAGGCCAGGACGATATCGACGCCTTGCTGGCGGCCGACGCCGCCACTGCGCCGGTGGGTAACCGCCTGCCCATGGAAGAGTTTGGCAGCGTGCCGAAGAACCATGAGCCCGTATCGCTCGATGGGCCCAACCTGGACGTGATCCTCGATATCCCGGTGTCGATTTCCATGGAAGTGGGCAGCACCGAAATCAACATCCGCAACCTGTTGCAACTCAACCAGGGTTCGGTGATCGAGCTTGATCGCCTGGCTGGCGAGCCGCTGGATGTGCTGGTCAACGGCACGCTGATCGCCCATGGCGAAGTGGTGGTGGTCAACGAGAAGTTCGGCATCCGCCTGACTGACGTGATCAGCCCCAGCGAACGTATCAAGAAGCTGCGCTGAGATGAGTCGCCGCTTGCTGGGACTGTTGTGGGCGCTGCCGCTGGGCGTCTTCGCGGCTGAACCGGTGGCCCAGGTCGCCGCGCCGGCCGGCGGCGGCAGCGTAACTGGGCAACTGACTCAGTTGGTGCTCGGCCTGTTGCTGGTGGTGGGGTTGATCTTTGCCCTCGCCTGGTTGTTGCGCCGGGTACAGCGCATTGGCCCGGGCCATGCCCAGGTCATTGAGCTGGTGGGGTCGCGGGCCCTGGGGCCGCGTGATCGCCTGGTGCTGGTGCAGGTGGGCGAGGAACAGATCCTGCTCGGCCTCACCCCTGGCCGGATTACCCCGTTGCACGTGCTCAAGCATCCGGTGAGCGTGGCCCAGACCGAGGCCGCCACACCGGAGTTCGCCCAGCGCCTGATGGAGCTGATGGGCAAGGACCAGAAGGATAAGAAGTAATGCGCGTTCTATTGGCGCTCATGCTGTTGCTGGCCGCGCCCCTGGCGTTCGGCGCCGACCCGTTGTCGATCCCGGCGATCACCCTGGGCACTAACGCGGCCGGGGCCCAGGAGTATTCGGTCAGTCTGCAGATCCTGCTGATCATGACCGCGCTGAGCTTTATCCCGGCGTTCGTCATGCTGATGACCAGCTTCACCCGGATCATTATCGTGTTCTCGATTCTGCGCCAGGCCCTGGGCCTGCAGCAGACCCCGTCGAACCAGATCCTTACCGGCATGGCGCTGTTTCTGACGCTGTTTATCATGGCGCCGGTGTTCGACAAGGTGAACCAGCAAGCCCTGCAACCCTACCTGGCGGAGAAAATGAGCGCCCAGGATGCGGTGGAAAAGGCCCAGGGCCCGATCAAGGATTTTATGCTGTCGCAGACCCGTTCCAGTGACCTGGAACTGTTTGTACGCCTGTCCAAGCGCACCGATATCGCCAGCCCGGACCAGGCGCCGCTGACGATCCTGGTGCCGGCGTTCGTCACCTCGGAGCTCAAGACCGCGTTCCAGATCGGGTTCATGATCTTTATCCCGTTCCTGATCATCGACCTGGTGGTGGCCAGTGTGCTGATGGCCATGGGTATGATGATGCTGTCGCCGCTGATCATTTCGTTGCCGTTCAAGATCATGCTGTTTGTCCTGGTGGACGGTTGGGCGCTGATTATCGGCACCCTGGCCGGCAGTTTCGGAGGGGTATAGCGCCATGACCCCGGAAGTCGCCGTCGACCTGTTTCGTGAAGCATTGTGGCTGACCACCCTGATGGTCGCCGTGCTGGTGGTGCCCAGCCTGTTGGTAGGTTTGCTGGTGGCGATGTTCCAGGCTGCCACGCAGATCAACGAACAGACCCTGAGCTTCCTCCCGCGCTTGCTGGTGATGCTGGTCACGCTGATCGTGGCCGGCCCCTGGCTGGTGCAGACCTTCATGGAATACATCCTGCAGCTGTACGGCAGTATTCCGCAGTTGATCGGCTGACCTGATGCAGTCCTTGCTGGCATTGACCGACACCCAGATCAGCACCTGGGTGGCCGCGTTCATCCTGCCGCTGTTTCGTGTGGGCGCGTTGCTGATGACCATGCCGGTGATCGGCACGACCCTGGTGCCCAAGCGCGTACGCCTGTTTTTCACGGTGGCGATTACCGTGGTCATCGTGCCGACGCTGCCGGCGATGCCGCCGGTCAACGCCCTGGACCTCAGTGCGCTGCTGCTGATTGCCGAACAGATCCTGATCGGTGCCTTGATGGGCTTCTCCCTGACCCTGTTCTTCCAGGCCTTCGTGATTGCCGGGCAAATCGTCTCGATCCAGATGGGCATGGGCTTCGCGTCCATGGTCGACCCCACCAACGGCGTGTCGGTGGCGGTGATCGGGCAGTTCCTGACCATGCTGGTGACCTTGCTGTTTTTGGCCATGAACGGCCATCTGGTGGCGTTTGAGATCCTCACCGAGAGCTTCACCACCTTGCCGGTGGGCGAGGGGCTGATCGTCAATCACTTCTGGGAAGTGGTCGGCCGCCTCAGTTGGGTGCTGGGCGCGGCGTTGCTGCTGGTACTGCCGGCGATCACCGCGTTGCTGGTGGTCAACATTGCCTTCGGCGTGATGACCCGCGCCGCGCCGCAGTTGAATATCTTCGCCATTGGTTTCCCGCTGACCCTGGTGTTGGGCCTGGGGATTTTCTGGATCGGCCTGGCCGACATTCTCAATCAGTATCAACCGCTGGCCAGTGACGCCTTGCAGTTCTTACGTGATCTGGCACGGGCGCGCTAAGCCATGGCCGAAAGCGAGAGTGGTCAGGACAAGACAGAAGACCCCACGGAGAAACGTAAAAAGGACTCCCGGGAAAAGGGCGAGATTGCCCGCTCCAAAGAGCTCAACACCCTGGCGGTGATGCTCGCCGGTGCCGGTGGCCTGCTGATCTACGGCGGCGGGCTGGCCCAGGACTTGATGGAGATCATGAAGCACAACTTCTCCCTGCCCCGGGATGTGCTGCTGGACCCGCGCGCCATGGGCATCTACCTGCTGCACTCGGGGAAGATCGCGATCCTGGCCGCGCAGCCGGTGCTGATCACCTTGCTCCTGGCGGCGATCATCGGGCCGATTTCCCTGGGTGGCTGGCTGTTTGCGGCCGGCAGCCTGGCGCCTAAATTCAGTCGGATGAACCCCGGTGCGGGGATCAAGCGCATGTTCTCCGCCAAGGCTGTGGTAGAGCTGCTCAAGGCCCTGGCGAAATTTTTTATCATCCTGTTCGTGGCGCTGGTGGTGTTGAAGTCAGATATCGACGACTTGCTGCGCATCGCCCATGAACCGCTGGAGCTGGCGATCATCCACAGCGTGCAGTTGGTGGGCTGGAGCGCATTGTGGATGGCCTGCGGCCTGATCCTGATTGCCGCAGTGGATGCGCCGATCCAGCTGTGGGAAAGCCACAAGAAACTGCTGATGACCAAGCAGGAAGTGCGCGACGAGCACAAGGACCAGGAAGGTCGGCCGGAAGTGAAGCAGCGTATCCGGCAACTGCAACGCGACATGTCCCAGCGCAAGATGATGGCTTCGGTGCCGGATGCCGATGTGGTCATCACCAACCCGACCCACTACGCCGTGGCGCTCAAATACGACGCCGAGAAGGGTGGCGCGCCGCTGTTGCTGGCCAAGGGTAGCGACTTCACTGCCTTGAAAATCCGCGAAATCGCCCAGGCCAACGACATCCTGCTGTTGGAATCGCCGGCGCTGGCGCGTTCGATCTTCTATTCCACCGATCTCGATCACGAGATCCCGGCCGGGTTGTACCTGGCGGTGGCCCAGGTGCTGGCCTATGTCTACCAGATTCGCCAATACCGCGCGGGCAAGGGCAAACGCCCGGATCCGCTCAAGGACTTGCCGATTCCGCCGGATTTGCGGCGCGATTCTTGAGTCTTCTGCTGCCTCTTTCGACGTCATCGCGGGCAAGCCCGGCTCCCACATTTGATCGCATTCCAATGTGGGAGCCAGGCTGGCCCGCGATGGCGTCGGAACAGGTGTTTACCGTTCGTCCAACTCCCTTCCGACCTGTCAACTTTGACAGTAGCCAGCACCCGTGCAGGGCGCTTTGATAGACCGGGAACAGGCACTGATTTGGGAGAAGGGCAATGGCAACGGGTACGGTGAAGTGGTTTAACGATTCAAAGGGCTTTGGATTCATCACGCAAGACGCCGGAGGAGAGGACCTGTTTGTGCACTTCTCGAGCATTCAAAGCAACGGCTTCAAGTCGCTGGCGGAGGGCCAGAAGGTGGAATATGAAGTTGTAGAAGGTCCGAAAGGCAAGCAGGCATCAAACGTGCGTCCACTCTGATGATCGTTCCCACGCGCCTGCGTGGGAACGATCTCGTCCCTGAAGCAAAAGTTGGAAGGCTTCTTGCAATACCGCCTTCAGGACGCCTCTCGGCGTCAAAAGTTTGCTTCAAGGTGACGAGGAATACCGGTGGATCGCTCTAATATGTTCAACACAGCCCGTGGCACTCTGACGGACCTCTCGCGAGGCAATCTGGGTGTGCCGTTGTTGCTGTTGGTCATGCTGGCAATGATGATGTTGCCGATGCCGCCGTTCCTGCTGGACGTGTTCTTCACCTTCAACATTGCCCTGTCTATCGTCGTGCTGCTGGTTTGCGTGTACGCGCTGCGGCCTTTGGACTTTGCGGTCTTCCCCACCATTTTGCTGGTTGCCACGCTGCTGCGCCTGGCCCTTAACGTGGCCTCCACGCGGGTGGTGATGCTGCACGGCCAGGACGGCCACGCCGCCGCCGGCAAGGTGATCCAGGCCTTCGGCGAGGTGGTGATCGGCGGTAACTACGTGGTCGGTATCGTGGTGTTCGCGATCCTGATGATCATCAACTTCGTGGTGGTGACCAAGGGCGCCGGGCGGATTTCCGAGGTCAGCGCGCGTTTTACCCTCGACGCCATGCCCGGCAAGCAAATGGCGATCGACGCCGACCTCAACGCCGGCCTGATCGACCAGAACCAGGCCAAGGCCCGCCGCTCGGAAGTGGCCCAGGAAGCCGAGTTCTATGGCTCCATGGACGGTGCCAGCAAGTTCGTGCGGGGCGACGCCATCGCCGGCCTGTTGATCCTGTTTATCAACCTGATCGGCGGCATGGCGGTCGGTATCTTCCAGCACGGCATGACCTTTGGCGATGCGGGCAAGGTTTACGCCCTGTTGACCATTGGTGACGGTTTGGTGGCGCAATTGCCATCACTGTTGTTATCGACAGCTGCGGCGATCATGGTCACCCGTGCGTCCGGCTCCGAAGACATGGGCAAGCAGATCAACCGCCAGATGTTCGCCTCACCCAAGGCCCTGGCCGTGGCGGCCGGCATCATGGCGATCATGGGCATTGTGCCGGGCATGCCGCATTTCTCGTTCCTGACCATGGCCGCGCTGGCCGCCGGCGGGGCGTACCTGTTCTGGAAAAAGCAGAACACCATCAAGGTCCAGGCCTTGAAAGAGGTGGAGCGCCAGCAAGACCTGCTGCCGTCGCCGGCCCGCGCCCAGGAAACCAAGGAGTTGGGCTGGGATGACGTGACCCCCATCGACATGATCGGCCTGGAAGTCGGCTACCGCCTGATCCCCCTGGTGGACCGCAACCAGGGCGGCCAGTTGCTGGCGCGGATCAAGGGCGTGCGCAAGAAGCTGTCCCAGGACCTGGGCTTTTTGATGCCCACCGTACATATCCGCGACAACCTCGACCTGGCCCCCAGTGCCTACCGCCTGACGCTGATGGGCGTGACCCTGGCCGAAGCCGAGATCTACCCCGACCGCGAACTGGCGATCAACCCCGGCCAGGTCTTCGGCACCCTCAGCGGCATAACCGCCAAAGATCCGGCTTTTGGCCTGGACGCGGTGTGGATCGAAGTCAGCCAGCGCAGCCAGGCGCAGTCCCTGGGCTACACCGTGGTCGATGCCAGCACGGTGGTGGCGACCCACCTCAACCAGATTCTGTACAAGCACTCCCACGAGTTGATTGGCCACGAAGAAGTCCAGCAACTCATGCAATTGCTGGCCAAGGCCTCGCCAAAGCTGGCCGAAGAGCTGGTGCCGGGGGTGTTGTCGCTGTCGCAACTGCTCAAGGTGCTGCAAGCGCTGTTGGCCGAACAGGTACCGGTGCGGGACATTCGCAGCATTGCCGAGGCTATCGCCAACAATGCCGCCAAGAGTCAAGATACTGCCGCGCTGGTGGCTGCGGTGCGCGTCGGCTTGTCGCGCGCCATCGTCCAAAGCATTGTAGGGCTTGACTCTGAGCTGCCTGTGATCACCTTGGAACCAAGGTTGGAACAAATATTGCTCAATAGTATCCAGAAGGCAGGGCAGGGCCAGGAAGAGGGCGTCCTGCTGGAGCCAAGCATGGCTGAAAAGCTGCAGCGTTCGTTGATTGACGCCGCACAGCGCCAGGAAATGCAGGGCCAACCGGTGATTCTGCTGGTGGCAGGCCCCGTCCGGGCGATGTTGTCGCGGTTTGGACGCCTGGCAGTACCGAATTTGCACGTTTTGGCTTACCAGGAAATTCCTGACAATAAGCAAGTGACTATCGTCGCGACAGTAGGGCCCAACGGCTGAGGTAGTGGGTTATGCAAGTAAAGCGTTTTTTCGCCGCCGATATGCGTCAGGCCATGAAGCTGGTTCGTGATGAACTGGGCGCCGACGCGGCTATTATCGGTAACCGTCGCATTGCCGGCGGTGTCGAGCTGACGGCTGCCCTGGATTACAAACCCCAGGCCTTGGCGCCGCGCGTGCCGAACATGGAACTCGAAGACGAGTTGCGCAAGACCGCCTCGCGTATTGTCTCGGCCCAGGCCGAGCTGAGCATGCGTGGCGACAGCGATGCGACCACCAATCGCCAATTGTTTGCCGGCCTGCCGCTGACGGCGGCCGAGCCACTCGTCGAACCGACTTTTGTCGAGCCGCCACGTCCCGCCGCGCCAGCACCGGCCGCTGCGGTCGACCAGCGCGTGTTCGACTCGATGCGTTTTGAACTCAATGGCCTGCGTGAACTGTTGGAAGTGCAGTTGGGCTCTTTGGCCTGGAACCAGTTGCAAGGCAGCAAGCCGCAACAGGCCAACCTCTGGCGCCGCCTGCAACGCATCGGCCTGTCCGGCCCGTTGTCGCGCGACTTGCTGGAACTGACCACCGGCATAGAAGAGCCTCGCCAGGCCTGGCGCATGTTGCTGGCGCACCTGGCGCGCATGATCCAGACCCCGGAAATCGAACCCCTTGAAGAAGGTGGCGTGATTGCCATGGTCGGCCCTGCCGGCATGGGCAAGACCACCACCCTGGCCAAGCTGGCCGCCCGTTATGTCCTCAAGTACGGCGCCCATAACATTGCGCTGGTGAGCATGGACAGCTACCGCATCGGTGCCCAGGAACAGCTCAAGACCCTGGGCCGGATCCTCAATGTGCCGGTGACCCACGTCGACCCGGGCCAGTCCCTGGCCAACGCCCTCGACCCGCTGCTGCGCAAGCGCGTGGTGCTGATCGATACCGCCGGCCTGCAAGCCAGCGACCCGGCGTTGCGCATGCAACTGGAAAGCCTGGCCGGGCGCGGGATCAAGTCGAAAAATTACCTGGTACTTGCAACAACCAGCCAGAAACAGGTTCTGACTGCTGCGTACCACAGCTACAAACGTTGTGGGCTGGCCGGTTGCATCCTGACTAAGCTGGATGAAACCGCAAGCCTGGGCGAAGTGTTGAGCCTTGCCATCAGCCATGAATTACCGGTCGCCTACCTGACCGACGGGCCGCGGATCCCGGATGACTTGCATCTGCCGCGCCGTCATCAGTTGGTCAGCCGCGCGGTCAGTGTGCAAATGCAGGACGAACCCAGTGAAGAGGCGATGGCGGATATGTTCGCCGACCTCTATCACAACCCAGCCAAGCGGGTCGGCTGAACGGCAACATGCAACACAGTGCAATGTACCTACATCGATGGTCTGCTACCGCGGCCACCCTATGTAGCCTGCGGCTAAGCAAGACAAGGTAAAGAAAGAACATGGGCAGCATGCATCCCGTACAGGTGATCGCGGTGACCGGCGGCAAAGGTGGCGTCGGGAAAACTAACGTGTCAGTGAATTTGTCCCTGGCCCTGGCAGAGCTTGGCCGCCGCGTCATGCTGCTGGATGCCGACCTGGGCCTGGCGAACGTTGACGTTCTGCTGGGACTGACGCCCAAACATACCCTGGCCGATGTCATTGAAGGCCGCTGTGAGCTGCGCGACGTGCTGTTGCAGGGGCCTGGGGGAATTCGCATCGTCCCGGCCGCCTCCGGCACCCAGAGCATGGTGCATCTGAGCCCGGCGCAGCACGCCGGCCTGATCCAGGCCTTCAGTGATATCGGCGACAACCTCGACGTGCTGGTGATCGACACTGCCGCCGGGATCGGCGAGTCCGTGGTCAGCTTCGTGCGCGCCGCGCAAGAAGTATTGCTGGTGGTCTGCGACGAGCCCACCTCGATCACCGACGCCTACGCCCTGATCAAACTGCTCAACCGCGACTACGGCATGAACCGCTTCCGCGTGCTGGCCAACATGGCCCAGAGCCCGCAAGAAGGGCGCAACCTGTTCGCCAAGTTGACCAAGGTCACGGATCGCTTCCTCGATGTCGCCTTACAATACGTCGGCGCAGTTCCCTATGACGAGTGTGTGCGCAAGGCTGTGCAAAAGCAGCGTGCAGTCTATGAAGCGTTCCCTCGTTCGAAATGCGCGTTGGCGTTCAAGGCAATTGCTCAGAAGGTCGATACCTGGCCACTGCCCGCCAATCCCCGGGGGCATCTGGAGTTTTTCGTCGAGCGATTGGTGCATCAGACGAGTGCGGGACCGGTGCTATGACAGCCAGCGGCTACAACCTTTACAAAAAATCAGCGCGTGACAGCCAGGGCGAATTGATCGAGCGCTATGCGCCCCTGGTCAAGCGCATTGCCTACCACCTGCTGGCACGCCTGCCCGCCAGTGTCCAGGTCGAAGACCTGATCCAGGCGGGGATGATCGGCCTGCTCGAAGTGTCGACCAAGTACGACGCGAGCAAGGGTGCGAGTTTCGAGACGTATGCGGGTATCCGTATCCGTGGCGCGATGCTCGATGAAGTGCGTAAAGGTGATTGGGCGCCGCGTTCGGTCCACCGCAATACCCGGATGGTGAGTGACTCAATTCGCTCAATTGAAGCAAAAACCGGTCGCGACGCTAAAGATCACGAAGTTGCGGCCGAACTCCAATTGAGTCTCGACGATTACTACGGGATTTTGAACGATACCTTGGGCAGCCGCCTGTTCAGTTTCGACGACCTGCTGCAGGACGGCGAACATGAAGGGCTGCACGAGGATGGCGCGAGCGCTCACCAGGAGCCTTCACGCGACCTGGAAGATGAACGCTTCCAGGGCGCCCTGGCAGAGGCGATTGCCAATCTGCCGGAACGTGAGCGGCTGGTGTTGGCGCTGTACTACGACGAAGAGCTGAACCTCAAGGAAATCGGTGAGGTCCTGGGGGTCAGCGAATCGCGGGTCAGCCAGCTACATAGCCAATGCGCGGCCCGCTTGCGGGGGCGTTTGGGAGAGTGGCGAGCGCGCTGACAGGCAGTGTGGGGACAGTGCGAACGATAACCGCCACGGCGCAAGCCTGGCGGGAGCGGCCCGTGATGTGCCCCAGCAGTCCTTTTTGTGTAATGCCTGTTGAATGATATGGCGCGCCCAGGTGCTGGACGCGTTTAAGACTGCTTGGAGGTCGAATTGGACAAGAACATGAAAATCCTCATCGTTGATGACTTCTCAACGATGCGGCGGATCATAAAAAACCTGTTGCGTGACCTTGGGTTCACTAACACGGTCGAGGCGGATGACGGCATTACGGCGATTCCGATCCTCAACAGCGGGAGCATCGACTTTCTGGTAACCGACTGGAACATGCCTGGCATGACCGGTATCGATCTGCTGCGCCACGTGCGCGCTGATGAAAAGCTGCGCAGCCTGCCTGTGCTGATGGTGACCGCTGAAGCCAAGCGTGAACAGATCATCGAAGCCGCCCAGGCCGGGGTCAACGGCTACGTGGTCAAGCCATTCACTGCACTGGCCTTGAAAGAGAAGATTGAAAAAATCTTCGAACGCATCGGTCATTGATGCTGCCACGGGGGAGCTATGGAGCATAAAGAATCATCGCAGGCCGACTTTGAGTCGACCCTGAAAAAACATGCTCACCAACTCGTCGAAAGCCTGGAAAAAGGCCAGTTCGGCGACGCAGTGCAGTTGATCCATGAGCTCAACCAGACCCGCGACCGCGGCCTGTATCAGGAAGTGGGCAAGCTCACCCGTGAGTTGCACAGTGCGATCGTCAATTTCCAGATCGACCCGCACATGCCCCAGGCCGAGGAAATCTCGCAGATCACCGATGCCACCGAACGCCTGTCCTATGTGGTCAGGCTGACTGAGGCGGCAGCCAATCGCACCATGGACCTGGTGGAAAACGCCACGCCCCTGGTGAACGGCATGGCCAATGAGGCCAAGGCGTTGAGCGCTGATTGGGGTCGCTTCATGCGGCGCGAAGTGGGTGCTGAAGAATTTCGCGAGCTGGCGCGCCGGGTCGAGGGTTTCCTGTCACGCAGCGAGCAGGAAAACCGCACGGTTTCCAGCAACCTCAATGACATCCTGCTGGCCCAGGACTACCAGGACCTGACCGGCCAGGTGATCAAGCGCGTGACCCTGCTGGTCACCGAAGTGGAAAGCAACCTGCTCAAACTGGTGCTGATGGCCGGTCAGGTCGACCGTTTTGCCGGCATCGAACACGACCGCGAAGCGATCCTCTCGGAAAAAGATCCACAAAAACACCTCGCCAAGGGTGAAGGTCCGCAGATTCATGCCGATAAACGTGAAGACGTTATGTCAGGTCAAGATGACGTAGACGATTTGCTGTCCAGTTTAGGCTTCTAAGGAGCACGCAATATGAGCTTCGGCGCCGATGAAGAAATCCTTCAGGATTTCCTTGTAGAGGCCGGCGAAATTCTAGAGCAGTTGTCCGAGCAACTGGTCGAGCTGGAAAGCCGACCGGATGATGCGAACCTGCTCAATGCAATTTTTCGCGGTTTTCACACTGTAAAAGGGGGCGCCGGCTTCCTCCAGCTCCATGAGCTGGTGGAGTGCTGCCACATCGCCGAAAACGTGTTCGACATCCTGCGCAAGGGTGAGCGTCACGTTGATTCGGAATTGATGGACGTGATCCTCGAAGCCCTGGACGCGGTCAACGGCATGTTCAATGAAGTGCGCGAACGCGCACCGATTACGGCTGCCACCCCTGAACTGCTGGCCGCCCTGGCGCGCCTGGCAGAGCCTGCCGCTGTATCTGCCGCCCCGGTGGTTGAGGCGGCGCCTGAGCCGGTGGCTGAGCCCGACGTTACCGACAGCGAATTCGAACAACTGCTGGACTCCCTCAATGCCGTCAAGGCCGAGGCACAAGCACCGGCAGCGGCTGCGCCGGCCATGGTGCCGACCAGCGAAGACATCACCGACGCCGAGTTCGAGTCATTGCTCGACCAGTTGCACGGCAAGGGCCAGTTCGCCCCGGACGCCGTGGCAGCCACACCGGCGCCTGTGGAGCCGGCAGCGCCAGCGGCCAGCACCGACATTACCGACGACGAATTTGAAGCACTGCTGGATCAGTTGCACGGCAAAGGCTCGTTTGCCGCCGATGCCCTGCCGGCAGTCGCTGCGGCGGTTGCACCTGCCGCTGCCACGCCTGCTGCTGCGGCACCGGCGGCGGATGGCCTGATCACCGACCATGAATTTGAATCCCTGCTCGACGAATTGCACGGCAAGGGCAAGTTCTCCGAAGTAGCGCCTGGCGCCGCAGCCACCGCGACCGCCACCGCAGCGGTGGCCAAGCCGGCACCCGCTGCCGCCAAGGCTGCTGCACCGGCTGCGGCCCGTGCCGCCGCCCCGGCGCCAGCCCGCGCGCCGGCAGCTGCCGAGAAAGCCCCGGCCAGTGAAGCCGAAACCACCGTGCGGGTCGATACCGCGCGCCTGGACGACATCATGAACATGGTCGGCGAACTGGTGCTGGTGCGTAACCGCCTGGTGCGCCTGGGCCTGAACAGCGGCGACGAAGCCATGCAAAAGGCCGTGTCGAACCTCGACGTGGTCACTGCCGACCTGCAGACCGCGGTGATGAAGACGCGCATGCAGCCGATCAAGAAGGTTTTCGGGCGCTTCCCGCGCCTGGTCCGTGACTTGGCCCGGCAGTTGAAGAAAGAGATCGCCCTGGAACTGGTGGGCGAAGAAACCGACCTCGACAAAAACCTTGTCGAGGCCCTGGCCGACCCGCTGGTCCACTTGGTGCGCAACGCGGTCGACCACGGTGTGGAAACCCCCGAAGAGCGCGAAGCCAGCGGCAAGCCGCGCCTGGGCAAAGTGATCCTGGCCGCCGAACAGGAAGGCGACCATATCCTGCTGTCGATCACCGATGACGGCAAAGGCATGGACTCCAATATCCTGCGCGGTATCGCGGTCAAGCGCGGCGTCATGGACAAGGACGCCGCCGACCGCCTCACCGACACTGAGTGCTACAACCTGATTTTTGCCCCGGGCTTCTCGACCAAGACCGAGATTTCCGACGTGTCCGGCCGTGGCGTGGGCATGGACGTGGTGAAGACCAAGATCAGCCAGCTCAACGGCTCGATCAATATCTACTCGACCAAGGGCCAGGGCTCGAAGATCGTCATCAAGGTGCCGTTGACCCTGGCGATCATGCCGACCCTGATGGTGATGCTGGGCAACCAGGCGTTCGCCTTCCCGCTGGTCAACGTCAACGAGATCTTCCACCTCGACCTGTCGCGCACCAATGTGGTCGATGGCCAGGAAGTGGTGATTGTGCGGGACAAGGCCCTGCCGCTGTTCTACCTCAAGCGTTGGCTGGTGGCGTCCGCCGCTCATGAAGAGCAGCGCGAAGGCCACGTGGTGATCCTGTCCGTGGGCACCCAGCGTATCGGCTTTGTCGTCGATCAACTGGTTGGCCAGGAAGAAGTGGTCATCAAGCCATTGGGCAAGATGCTGCAAGGAACGCCAGGCATGTCGGGTGCGACCATTACCGGTGACGGTCGGATCGCGCTGATTCTCGATGTTCCGAGCATGCTCAAGCGTTACGCCGCACGGCGTATTTGATTCGGCCCGGGCAGGGCGGTTGTCCCTCGCCCGGCCTAACGGAGTGGTTATGGTAGTCAAGGTTCTGGTGGTGGACGATTCGGGTTTCTTCCGCCGCCGCGTCTCGGAAATTCTTTCAGCGGATTCCAACATCCAGGTGGTCGGAACGGCCACCAACGGCAAAGAGGCGATTGATCAGGCCCTGGCATTGAAGCCGGACGTGATCACCATGGACTACGAGATGCCGATGATGGATGGCATCACCGCCGTGCGCCACATCATGCAGCGTTGCCCGACCCCGGTCTTGATGTTCTCGTCGCTGACCCACGAAGGCGCCCGGGTGACACTCGACGCGCTGGACGCTGGCGCCGTGGACTTCCTGCCGAAGAATTTCGAAGACATCTCGCGCAACCCGGAAAAGGTCAAGCAGATGCTCTGCGAGAAGGTGCACAGCATCTCGCGCAGCAACCGCAGCAGCTTCCGCGCGCCGGTGGCTCCCGCCCCGGTAGCGGCGCCGGCACCGACCAGCAGCAGTTTCGGGCGCCCGGCCCCAGCCCCGGTGGCAAGGCCTGCCGTGGCCCCGGCGCGTACAGCGGCGCCGAGTCCGGCCTCGCCTGCGCCCAAGCGCAAGGCCTACAAACTGGTGGCGATCGGGACCTCCACCGGCGGCCCGGTGGCCTTGCAGCGGGTCTTGACCCAGTTGCCGGCCAACTTCCCCGCGCCCATCGTGCTCATCCAGCACATGCCCGCCGCATTCACCAAGGCCTTTGCCGAGCGCCTGGACAAGCTGTGCCGCATCAGCGTCAAGGAAGCCGAAGACGGCGACATTCTGCGTCCGGGCCTGGCGTTGCTGGCCCCAGGTGGCAAGCAAATGATGGTCGACGGTCGCGGCGCGGTGAAAATCCTGCCGGGTGACGAGCGTCTGAACTACAAGCCGTGCGTGGATATCACCTTCGGTTCGGCGGCCAAGTCCTACGGCGACAAAGTTCTGGCGGTGGTCCTCACCGGCATGGGCGCCGACGGTCGCGAAGGCGCACGCCTGCTCAAGCAGGGCGGCAGCTCGATCTGGGCCCAGGATGAAGCCAGCTGCGTGATCTATGGCATGCCCATGGCCATCGTCAAGGCCGACCTGGCCGACGCGGTCTACAGCCTGGATGACATCGGCAAGCATCTGGTGGAGGCCTGTCACTGATGGATGTGTTGAGCCTGGTTG
This sequence comes from Pseudomonas sp. WS 5059, assembly GCF_012985525.1. NCBI lineage: Bacteria > Pseudomonadati > Pseudomonadota > Gammaproteobacteria > Pseudomonadales > Pseudomonadaceae > Pseudomonas > Pseudomonas sp. WS 5059. The sequence continues at coordinate 124,697 of NZ_JAAQWO010000005.1, forward strand.
GGATTCTTCTGGCGTTTGTCGCCATTATTGGCGGCAACTACCTGGAAGGCGGCCATCTTGGCGCCCTGGCCAATGGTCCGGCAGCGTTGATCGTGATCGGCGGCACCGTCGGCGCGGCGCTTTTGCAGTCGCCCCTGAGCTCGTTCAAGCGGGCGATGCAGATCCTGGTGTGGATCATTTTCCCGCCGCGCGTGGATTTGGCCGGCGGCATCGACCGCGTGGTCAACTGGAGCCTTACCGCGCGCAAGGAAGGCCTGCTGGGCCTTGAAGGCGTGGCCGATGCCGAGCCCGACAGCTACGCGCGCAAAGGCCTGCAACTGCTGGTCGACGGCGCGGAGCCGGAAGCCATCCGCAGCATCCTTGAAGTGGACTTCTACACCCAGGAAAGCCGTGATATCAACGCGGCCAAAGTCTTTGAAAGCATGGGCGGCTACGCGCCGACCATCGGCATCATCGGTGCGGTGATGGGCTTGATCCATGTGATGGGCAACCTGGCCGACCCCTCGCAACTGGGCAGCGGCATCGCCGTGGCGTTCGTCGCCACCATCTATGGTGTGGCCAGTGCCAACCTATTGCTGCTACCGATTGCCAGCAAGCTCAAATCCATTGCCATGCGCCAGTCCCGTTACCGGGAAATGCTGCTCGAAGGCATCCTGTCGATTGCCGAGGGCGAGAACCCGCGGTCCATCGAATTGAAGCTCCAGGGCTTCATGGATTGATGGGGGGTATTGCCTGTGAGCCGTCGCCGCCGCGAGCCTGAAGAGCACGTCAACCATGAACGCTGGCTGGTGTCCTACGCCGACTTCATCACCTTGCTGTTCGCCTTTTTCGTGGTGATGTACTCCATTTCCTCGATCAACGAAGGCAAGTACAAGGTCATCTCCGAAGCCCTGGTAGGGGTATTTACCGACTCGGACCGGGCGCTCAAGCCAATCCCCATTGGCGACGAGCGGCCCAAGACCACCACCCCGGCCAAACCGTTGGTCAAGGACAGCGACGAGACCGACGCCGGCATCAGTGGCGGCAGCGACCCGCTCAAGAGCATCGCCGACGATATCAGCGCGGCGTTTGGCGACCTGATCAGCTCCAACCAGATGACTATTCGCGGCAACGAGCTGTGGGTGGAGATCGAGCTCAACTCCAGCCTGCTGTTTGCCAGTGCCGACGCGCTGCCCAGCGATATTGCCTTCAGCATCATCGACAAGGTGGCGGCCATCTTGAAGCCCTTCGACAACCCGATCCACGTCGAAGGCTTTACCGATGACCAGCCGATCCATACCGCGCAATTTCCCACCAATTGGGAGTTGTCGTCGGCGCGCTCGGCGAGCATCGTGCGCATGCTGGCCATGCAGGGGGTCAACCCTGGGCGCCTGGCGTCGGTGGGCTATGGCGAATTCCAGCCGGTGGCCAATAATGCGACGGCCGAAGGCCGCGCGCGCAATCGGCGGGTGGTGTTGGTGGTGTCGCGCAACCTCGATGTGCGGCGCAGCCTGACCGCCACCGGTGCGGCCAATGCACAACCTGATGCAGCAATGAAGCGGGCTGGCACACAAACTGCACCGACGCCCGTAAAGCCGCCGGAACGCGGGAGTGCCGTCAATTCTCCGTCACCGGCTCTATAACCTCGTGCTATTTCTCGGTCGAGCCAGTGCCTGCCGGGAGGAACAATCCGAATGAGAGTCTGGGCAGTTGCCAATCAAAAAGGTGGGGTCGGCAAGACCACCACCTCCATCGCCTTAGCCGGCCTGCTGGCCGAGGCGGGCAAGCGCGTGGTCATTGTCGACCTGGATCCCCACGGCTCGATGACCAGTTATTTCGGCTACGACCCGGATGCGCTGGAACACAGCTGCTTCGACCTGTTCCTGCACAAGGGCAGCGTCCCCACAGGCTTGCCCGGGCAACTGCTGTTGCCCACCAGCAACGAGAAGATTTCCCTGTTGCCCTCCAGCACCGCCCTGGCCACCCTCGAGCGCCAGTCGCCGGGGCAAAGTGGCCTGGGCCTGGTGATCGCCAAGAGCCTGGCGCAACTGTGGCAGGACTTCGACTACGCCATCATCGACAGCCCGCCATTGCTCGGCGTGCTGATGGTCAATGCCCTGGCGGCCAGCCAGCAACTGGTGATCCCGGTGCAAACCGAGCACCTGGCGGTCAAGGGCCTGGAGCGCATGGTCAGCACCCTGACCATGATCAACCGTTCGCGCAAACAGGCGTTGCCGTTCAGCATCGTGCCGACCCTGTTTGACCGTCGCACCCAGGCCTCCCTCGGCACCCTGCGCGTACTGCGCGATGCCTACCCCGAAACCATCTGGCAAGGCTATATCCCGGTGGACACGCGCCTGCGTGACGCCAGCCGCGCCGGCCTCGCGCCCTCGCAATTCGATGGCAAGAGCCGTGGCGTGCTGGCGTACCGCGCCTTGCTCAAGCATCTGCTGGCCCAGCAACTTGTGGCGCAGGTGGCATGAAATGACCAACTCTCTAGTTGCGTGGCTTGCCCGCGATGGGTTTTGCCTGATCTCACGGACTTTTGATTCAAGTCCGCGTGCGGGCAGGCCGATAACCTTTGAATACACGGTCAACGGTGCGTGCGCGTGGGCATACAGATGAGTCGTCCTGTCGATATCAAGACCCGGCCGCAACTGGCGCTGCAGTCCTACCTGGATGCACTGCTGCAGGATGCGACCGAGGAGCTGCTGCCCGAGCCGATCCTGGTGCTGGATGAAGTGCTGGCGGTGCCTGTGGTCGAGGCTGAGGCTGGCCTGGACGAGTTTCAACTGGCGGTCCTCGAAGAGCAGGCCCGTGATGCGTTGGTGGTGCCGGTCGTTGCCCCGGTCGTGCAAGCGCCTGCACCCTTGGCGCTGGTGCCGCCGTTGGCCGAAGTGCATCGACCGCCGAGCATTACCCCGCCACCGGTGGAAACCGATGGCCGGCCAGCGTGGGCGGCCGAGTCGTTCGAATGCCTGCTGTTCGATGTGGCCGGGTTGACGCTGGCGGTGCCGCTGGTGTGCCTGGGGTCGATCTACTCCCTGGAGGGCCAGGAATTGACGCCGTTGTTCGGCCAGCCGGAGTGGTTCCTCGGGATCCTGCCGAGCCAGGCCGGCAACCTCAAGGTGCTGGATACCGCGCGCTGGGTGATGCCCGACCGCTATCGCGATGATTTTCGCCAGGGCCTGCAATACGTGATCTCGGTGCAGGGCTACGAATGGGGGCTGGCGGTACATCAAGTCAGCCGTTCGCTGCGCCTGGACCCCAACGAAATCAAATGGCGCAGCCACCGTGGCCAGCGGCCATGGCTGGCGGGCACCGTGATCGAACACATGTGCGCGCTGCTGGATGTCGCCGAATTGGCGGAGCTGATTGCCAGCGGTGCGGTAAAAGATCTGCCAGGTAACAAACGTACTTGATAAGAGGCGCAGCGCCACGGTGCTGCCAAAGAAGAACACACGCCGTTATCAACGGTATTTGAAGGGGTCAGGGGTATGAACAAGTCGTCAGCGTCCGCACAGGGTTTGGATGATCCGATTCTGCAATGGGTGACCTTCAAACTGGACAACGAGTCCTACGGCATCAACGTGATGCGCGTGCAGGAAGTGCTGCGCTACACCGAAATCGCGCCAGTGCCGGGTGCGCCGAGCTACGTGCTGGGCATCATCAACCTGCGCGGCAACGTCGTGACCGTGATCGACACCCGCCAGCGCTTTGGCCTGATGCCGACTGAAGTCAACGACAACACGCGGATCGTCATCATCGAGGCCGACAAGCAAGTGGTCGGGATCATGGTCGACAGCGTGGCCGAGGTGGTTTACCTGCGCCAGTCGGAAGTCGAGACGGCGCCGAATGTCGGCAACGAAGAATCGGCCAAGTTTATCCAGGGCGTGTGCAACAAGAACGGCGAGCTGCTGATTCTGGTTGAGCTGGACAAGATGATGAGTGAAGAAGAGTGGTCGGACCTGGAGAACATCTGATTGATGCTTGAGGTAGCGGTAATCGTCCTGGCCCTGCTGTGGGTCGGGACCGTGGTGGTGCTGTTGCGCCATATGCGCCAGCAACGCGAATCGGCCCTGCAACAGGCCGAGCGCGACGCCGTGCGCGACCAGCGCCTGCGCGAGATGGCCAAGCGCGTGGACAACTACCAGCAAAGCGCGGTGCGGGTAGGGGAGGACGTGCACGAACTGCGCTCGATCGTTGCACCGTTGCCAGACAAGCTGTCGGCGCTGGAACAGCGCGACCCGGCCAACCTGTCCTTTGCCCAGGCGGCCAAGCTGGTGGGCATGGGCGCCACGGTGGACGAACTGACCCAATCCTGCGGCCTGACCCAGGCCGAGGCACAGTTGATGAGCAAATTGCACAAAAGCTGAGCCTGTACCGATTCAAATGTGGGAGCGGGCTTGCTCGCGAAAGCGGTGGATCAGCCAATACATATACCGACTGACCCGCCGCCATCGCTGGCAAGCCAGCTCCTACACTTGTTTTTTGTCGCCCCGCTGCCAGTGCCCACCGCAATTCCCATGTGGGAGCGGGCTTGCCCGCGATAGCGGTGTGTCAGCCAAGGCAGTAGCGACTGGTCCACCGTTATCGCAGGCAAGCCAGCTCCTACACTTGTTTTTTGTTGCCCCCACTTCCAGCGTCTGGCGCAGTTCCCATGTAGGAGCGGGCTTGCCCGCGATGGCGGTGTGTCAGCCAATACATGTACCGACTGACCCACCGCTTTCACGAGCAAGCCCGCTCCCACATTTTTTGATCTGTGTGCATCCCTGAAACGTCAGTAATCATCCCCGCGCGCCGTCACATCCCGCTCCACCGGCTCGGCATTGGGGTCATACCCCGCCGGGAATTTGCCTTTGAGCGTCCAGGCAAACGCAATAATCTCGGCGATGGTGCGGTACAACTCTTCGGGGATGCTGTCGCCCAGTTCCATGCGCGCCAGTAATTTCACCAGTTCGGCATTTTCATAAATCGGGACTTCATGTTCCCGCGCCAATTTCAGGATGGCTTCGGCCAGGGCGTCGTCACCTTTGGCGGTCAGGGCGGGGGCGGCTTTGCCGTCGTATTTGAGGGCGATGGCCTGGCGCGGTGGGTTGGGGTTCTTCATGCGGTTTCATCCACCCAGCGTTGTTCCAGCCCGGTCTTCGGCCCACGGGGTGGGGTGCCGAGGTGGCAGTCGAGGTCGCCGACGTTGAGGCCCGATGACACCAGGCGTTCGCGCAGGCTGCCCAGGTGGCTTTCGATCAGGCTGGCGGTGAACGGGCGGGTGGCCCACAACTGGCTGGACAGTTTGCCCTGGCTCAATTGCGCCTGGACCTGCAACGGGCCCAGGGGCTCCATGTCGAAGGCCAGCTCCACGCGCCACAGCATCTTTTTCGCATCGCGTTCGATCTTGCGCTCCGGCTCGTCCTTGTCCGGCGGCGGTTCTTCGCGCTGGAACTTGACCTGCAGCGGCACGATGTCTTGCAAGGTGCGCATGGGGATTTCCAGTTGCCAGGTGGTTTGCAGGCGGCCATCGGCGGTGGTGCCGCTTTGTTCCAGGCTCGACAGTTGATGGCTCTGCAAGCGTGAGATGGCGCCGGCGGCCAGGCGCAACAGGTTTTCCAGGCTGTTTTCACCGTCCAGGCGCTGCAGCAGGCGCTCCGGTAACGGGAAGCCGCCCGGTGCGGTGCGGGCGCCCACTTGGCCGAGGGTGCCCAGCGGGCTGCGGACAAAGCTGGGCAGCATCTGCGCCAGGGTATTGGCGGCCAGGATTGCATTGAGGTTGGTGCTGGCGGGCAGGGCGGGTAGCAATTCGTTGACCAGGCGCAGCAGGCTGCCCTTCATATCCAGCGGCGGCACTTGCGGGTTTTGCCCGGCCAGCAGCTTGGCTTCGAGGAATACGCCGCTGTTGTACAGCAGTTGTGCCAGCACCTTGGGATTGCTGACCTGCGCCACATCCGGCAGCCCGGCCTGCAAGCGGTCGACGGCGGCGCGCAACGGCGCCGAGGTGTCATCGGGCAGGTTCTTCAAGGCATTGAACAGGCCTTCCAGCGAGCCCTGGCGGCTTTGCTGGGCGGCCAGTTGCTGGCTGACCGCCAGTTGATCGCGCAGCCCGCTCAGGGGCACGAAATCCAGGGTCTGCGCGCCTTGCACCACGGCACTCAACAAGCTGGCGACGCGTAGCGGCTGCGGGCTTTCCAGGGTCAGGGTGGTGCCACTCAGGGCGCTATTGAGCACCGACACCAGCGAGCGGTACAGCGCCGGCTGCCCGGCGCCCTGGGGTAGCATCTGCGAGGTCAGCACCTTGGCTTGCAGCAAGCTGCCCACCGGCAATTGAGTGGTGTCGATGCGGGTCAGGGCCGCGACATTGGCGCTGAGCGCCTGTTGCAGGCTGATCGCCAGGTCGCCCGACGCCGTCTGGCTCACCGCCACGTTGCTGCCCAGGGGCAGCGGCTGGCTGCTGGCGGCCTGCACCAGGGTTTGCCGGCCACCTTCGAGGGTCAGCTTGAGCAATAGCTGAAAGGCTTCACCGCCTTGCTTGAGCGCCAGCACCTCGGCGTTCACGGTTTTTCCGGCGTCGATCAACCCTGCCTGAGGCTCCAGCAGTTTCAGCAGTTCACCCACCGCAGGCGCAGGCCTGGGCCCGGTGGCCGGGGCTGGGGGCAGGGTTGGAAGGTTGATGTCACCGGTCATCGTGGCCGCCGTCTCAAGGAAATTGCCCTCTTTAGAGTAGGGCATCGCATGTATAATGCCGCCCGTCTGCAAAGAGCGTGTCAAAAACATCACAACTGATTGATCCAGCTCTCTAAAACAGGCCGCCAATGCAGTTATTGTGCATCTCTTTAACGGCCGTTCCGCCGCCGACTTGAACCGTAAAGGCCCGCGATCTTGTGACCAGTCCACTACTTGAAGCCGTTGCGCTTGCCTGTGAGCGAGACCTGCGGATGCTGTTCGAACACCTCGAACTGCGTCTGGCGGGCGGCGATATGGTGCAGATCAGTGGGCCCAACGGCAGCGGCAAGACCAGTTTGCTGCGCCTGCTGGCCGGGTTGATGCAGCCGACGGCAGGCCAGGTGCGCCTTAACGGCAAGCCACTGCACGAACAACGCACGGAGCTGGCGCGCAACCTGGTGTGGATCGGCCACGCCGCCGGGATCAAGGATGTGCTGACGGCCGAAGAAAACCTCAGTTGGCTCAGCGCCCTGCATCATCCGGCCCCGCGCGCATCTATCTGGCAGGCCCTGGCCGCCGTGGGCCTCAAGGGCTTCGAAGACGTCCCCTGTCATACCCTGTCAGCCGGCCAGCAGCGCCGGGTGGCCCTGGCCCGCCTGTACCTGGAGGGCCCGCCGCTGTGGATCCTCGACGAACCCTTCACGGCCCTCGACAAACAGGGCGTGGCGCAACTCGAAGAACACCTGGCCCGGCATTGCGAGCAAGGCGGCATGGTGGTCCTCACCACCCACCACACCTTGACCCGTATGCCTGCCGGTTACCGCGACCTGGACTTGGGCCGGTGGTCGGTATGAGTGTGTTTGCCCTGTTGGTCGCCCGCGAAGCCCGCTTGCTGTGTCGCCGCCCGGCTGAGTTGGCCAACCCGCTGGTGTTCTTCGCGATTGTCATCGCGTTGTTCCCTTTGGCGGTCGGCCCCGAGACTAAACTGTTGCAAACCTTGTCTCCGGGACTGGTGTGGGTCGCGGCACTTTTGTCCGTCCTGCTCTCGCTGGACGGGCTGTTTCGCAGTGATTTCGAAGATGGTTCCCTTGAACAGTGGGTCCTTTCGTCGCACCCCCTGCCTCTTCTGGTACTGGCCAAGGTACTGGCACACTGGGCCTTCTCCGGCCTGGCGCTGGTCCTGCTCGCGCCGCTGCTGGCGATGATGTTGGGACTGCCTTCCGAATGCCTGCCCGTATTGCTGGCCTCGTTGTTGCTTGGCACCCCGGTGCTGAGCCTGCTGGGGGCGGTGGGTGCGGCACTGACCGTGGGCCTGAAACGTGGGGGGCTGTTGCTGGCCTTGCTGATTTTGCCTTTGTATATCCCGGTGTTGATCCTGGGCAGCGGCGCCTTGCAGGCCGCGCTCATGGGAATGCCGGCGACCGGTTACCTCTTGTGGCTTGGCAGCCTGACCGCCCTGGCGGTAACCCTGACACCCTTTGCTATAGCGGCCGGCCTGAAAATCAGCGTCGGCGAATAATGAGGTCTGACCCGGTGTTTTCACTGCGTCAGTAAAGACCCTAAGCTTCTTGCAACGACAAGAAGCAACCGTGATGGAAACAGCAATGAACTGGACCTGGTTTCACAAGCTCGGCTCGCCCAAGTGGTTCTATGGCATCAGCGGCAAAATGCTGCCCTGGCTCGCCGTCGCCGCCTTCCTGCTGATCGGTATCGGCCTGGTCTGGGGCCTGGCCTTCGCTCCGCCCGACTACCAGCAGGGCAACAGCTTTCGCATCATTTATATCCACGTGCCCGCCGCGCTGCTGGCCCAGTCCTGCTACGTGATGCTGGCGGTGTGCGGCATTGTCGGGCTGGTGTGGAAGATGAAGCTGGCCGACGTCGCCCTGCAATGCGCGGCGCCCATCGGTGCGTGGATGACGGCGGTTGCACTGCTGACCGGGGCGATCTGGGGCAAGCCGACCTGGGGCTCGTGGTGGGTCTGGGATGCGCGACTAACGTCCATGTTGATCCTGCTGTTTCTGTACTTCGGGCTGATTGCCCTGGGCAACGCGATCAGCAATCGTGACAGCGCGGCCAAGGCCTGCGCGGTGCTGGCGATTGTCGGCGTGATCAATATCCCGATCATCAAGTATTCGGTGGAGTGGTGGAACACCCTGCATCAGGGCGCCACTTTCACCCTCACCGAAAAACCGGCGATGCCCGTGGAAATGTGGGCGCCGCTGCTGCTGATGGTCCTGGGCTTCTACTGCTTCTTCGGGGCGGTGCTGCTGATGCGCATGCGCCTCGAAGTGCTCAAGCGTGAGGCCCGTACCAGTTGGGTCAAGGTCGAAGTGCAAAACAGCCTGGGAGCCCGTGGATGAGTTTCGCCTCTTTCAGTGATTTTCTCGCCATGGGCCACCACGGCCTGTACGTCTGGACCGCCTATGGCATCAGCCTGGCCGTCCTGGCCCTCAACGTCGTTGCGCCGATCCTGGCCCGCAAGCGTTACCTGCAACAAGAGGCGCGTCGTCTGCGCCGGGAGACCGATAAGTGAATCCGCTGCGTAGAAAGCGTCTGTTGATCATCCTTGCCATCCTGGTGGGCGTCGGCATTGCCGTGGGCCTGGCCTTGAGCGCCTTGCAGCAGAACATCAACCTGTTCTATACCCCGACCCAGATCGCCAATGGCGAGGCGCCGCAAGACACGCGGATCCGCGCCGGTGGCATGGTCGAGGCCGGCTCCCTGAAGCGCTCCGGCGACTCCCTGGACGTGACTTTCGTGGTTACCGACTTCAACAAATCCGTGACCATCTCCTACCGCGGCATCCTCCCGGACCTGTTTCGCGAAGGGCAGGGCATCGTGGCCCTGGGCAAGATCAACGCCCAGGGCGTGGTGGTAGCCGATGAAGTGCTGGCCAAGCACGATGAAAAATACATGCCGCCGGAAGTGACCAAGGCCCTCAAAGACAGCGGCCAATCCGCGCCAACCCCAGCCAAGGAGGGTTAAGCGATGACCTCTACATTGTTTATTCCCGAGTTGGGCCAGTTGGCGATGATCCTCGCCCTGTGCTTTGCCATCGTCCAGGCCGTCGTCCCGCTGCTGGGCGCCTGGCGCGGCGACCGGCTGTGGATGAGCCTGGCGCAACCCGCCGCCTGGGGCCAGTTCGCGTTCCTGGCGTTCGCCTTCGGTTGCCTGACCTATGCCTTCATGACCGACGACTTTTCCGTCGCCTATGTGGCCAGTAACTCCAACAGCGCCTTGCCCTGGTACTACAAGTTCAGCGCCGTGTGGGGTGCCCACGAAGGCTCCCTGCTGTTGTGGGCGCTGATCCTTGGCGGCTGGACCTTTGCCGTGTCGGTGTTCTCCCGGCAGTTGCCGCAAGTCATGCTGGCGCGGGTACTGGCGGTGATGGGCATGATCAGCATCGGCTTTTTGCTGTTCCTGATCATGACCTCCAACCCGTTCGAGCGGATCCTGCCGCAGATTCCCATGGACGGTCGCGACCTCAACCCGTTGCTGCAGGATATCGGCCTGATCGTCCACCCGCCGATGCTCTACATGGGCTATGTGGGCTTCTCCGTGGCCTTCGCCTTTGCCATCGCCGCCTTGCTCGGCGGGCGCCTCGACGCGGCCTGGGCGCGCTGGTCGCGGCCCTGGACCATCGTCGCCTGGGCCTTCCTCGGCATCGGCATCACCCTGGGCTCGTGGTGGGCCTACTACGAACTCGGCTGGGGCGGCTGGTGGTTCTGGGACCCGGTGGAAAACGCCTCCTTCATGCCCTGGCTGGTGGGCACGGCACTGATCCACTCCCTGGCCGTCACCGAAAAACGCGGCGTGTTCAAGAGCTGGACCGTGTTGCTGGCCATTGCCGCCTTCTCCCTGAGCCTGCTGGGCACGTTCCTCGTGCGTTCCGGCGTGCTGACCTCGGTGCACGCATTCGCTGCCGACCCTGAGCGCGGCGTGTTTATCCTGATCTTCCTGCTCTGCGTGGTGGGCGGCTCGCTGACCCTGTTCGCCCTGCGCGCACCGGTGGTCAAGAGCCACGTGGGCTTCAACCTGTGGTCGCGGGAAACCCTGCTGCTGGGCAACAACCTGGTGTTGATCGTTGCTGCCTCGATGATCCTGCTGGGTACCCTGTACCCCCTGGTACTCGATGCCCTGACCGGCGCCAAGCTGTCGGTCGGCCCGCCGTACTTCAACGCATTGTTCATCCCGCTGATGGGCCTGTTGATGGTGGTGATGGCCATTGGCGTGCTGGTGCGCTGGAAAGACACCCCGGTCAAATGGCTGCTGGGCATGTTGATCCCAGTGCTGCTGGGCAGTGCCGCCTTGTCGGTGATTGCCGGGATTGCCTACGGCGACTTCAACTGGGCAGTGCTCGCCACCTTCATGCTCGCGGCCTGGGTGTTGCTGGCCGGCGTGCGCGATATCTTCGACAAGACCCGGCACAAGGGCCTGATCAAGGGCCTGCCAACCCTGACCCGCAGTTACTGGGGCATGCAGATCGCGCACATCGGCATCGCCGTGTGCGCCCTGGGCGTGGTGTTGTCCAGCCAGAACAGCGCCGAGCGCGACCTGCGCCTGGCCCCTGGCGAGTCCATGGACCTGGCCGGCTACCAGTTCGTCTTTGAAGGCGCCAAGCACTTCGAAGGGCCGAATTTCACCTCCGACAAAGGCACCGTGCGTGTGCTGCGCAACGGCAAGCAGGTTTCCGTGCTGCACCCGGAAAAACGCCTGTACACCGTACAAAGCTCGATGATGACCGAAGCCGGGATCGACGCCGGGTTCACCCGTGACCTGTATGTGGCCCTGGGCGAACCCCTGGGCGAGGGTGCCTGGGCCGTGCGGGTCCACGTCAAGCCGTTTGTGCGCTGGATCTGGTTCGGCGGCCTGCTGACCGGTTTTGGCGGATTGCTGGCAGCGATGGACCGGCGTTACCGGGTCAAGGTCAAGAGCCGGGTGCGTGAAGCCCTCGGCATGCAGGGAGCAGCGGTATGAAGCGTTGGTTGATGGTATTGCCGCTGGCGCTGTTTCTGCTGGTCGCGGTGTTTTTGTATCGCGGCCTGTATCTGGACCCGGCCGAGCTGCCGTCGGCGATGATCGGCAAGCCGTTCCCGGCGTTCTCGCTGCCCACGGTGCAGGGCGATAAAACCCTGACCCAGGCAGACCTGATTGGCAAACCGGCCCTGGTCAACGTGTGGGCCACCTGGTGCATCTCGTGCCGCGTAGAGCATCCGGTGCTCAACAAGCTGGCCGAGAACGGCGTGGTGATCTACGGCATCAACTACAAGGACGACAATGCGGCGGCCCTGAAGTGGCTCGCGGAGTTCCACAACCCGTACCAGTTGGACGTGCGTGATGAAGACGGCAACCTGGGCTTGAACCTCGGCGTCTACGGTGCCCCGGAAACCTTCTTTATCGACGCCAAGGGTGTGATCCGCGACAAGTTCGTCGGGGTGATCGACGAAGTGGTCTGGCGCGAACAACTGGCGGCCAAGTACCAGGCCCTGGTGGATGAGGCCAAGCCATGAAGCGCTGGTTGACCGCCGCAGTACTGGCCCTGGGCCTGGTGGGCGTGGCCCATGCCGCCATCGACACCTATGAATTTGCCCGCGATGGCGACCGCGAGCGTTTTCGCGAGCTGACCAAGGAGCTGCGCTGCCCCAAGTGCCAGAACCAGGACATCGCCGATTCCAACGCGCCGATTGCCGCCGACCTGCGCAAGGAAATCTTCCGCATGCTGGGTGAGGGCAAGGACAACCAGCAGATCATCGACTTCATGGTCGATCGCTACGGTGATTTTGTCCGCTACAAGCCGGCGCTGACCGGCAAGACCGCCTTGCTCTGGTTTGGCCCCGCTGCCCTGTTGCTGGGTGGCCTGGTGGTCATGGCCGTGATCGTCCGCCGTCGCCGTGCGGCGCCTACCGATGGTTCTGATGCGCTATCTGCCCAAGAGCGCCAACGCCTCGACCAACTGCTGGACAAAAAAACTGATGATTGATTTCTGGCTCGCAGCTGGCCTGCTGCTCCTGGTTGCCTTGAGTTTCCTGCTGATCCCGGTGTTGCGCGTACGTCGCGCCCAGCGTGAAGAAGACCGCACCGCGCTGAACGTCGCGCTGTATCAGGAACGTGTCGCCGAACTGCAAACCCAACAAAGCGAAGGCGTGCTCAACGCCGCGCAGCTTGATACCGGCCGCGCCGAAGCCGCCCGTGAATTGCTGGCCGATACCGAAGGCGTGGAAAAGCCCCGCGAATCGCGCCTGGGCAAGCCGCTGCCGTTACTGGCCGCGGTGCTGGTGCCGGTGTTGGGCCTGGGGCTGTACCTGCATTACGGGGCCATCGATAAGGTTGAACTGACCCGCGAATTCGCCCAGCCGCCGGTGTCCCTTGCCGACATGACCCAGCGCCTGGAACGGGCGGCGGCAGCGCAACCGGATTCGGCTGAGGGCCTGTACTTCCTGGGGCGCGCCTACATGGCCCAGGATCGTTCGGCGGATGCGGCCAAGGTCTTCGAGCGCGCCGTGGCCCTGGCTGGCCGCCAGCCGGAATTGCTCGGGCAGTGGGCCCAGGCGCAGTACTTTGCCAACAACAAACAATGGTCGCCGCAGCTTCAGGCCTTGACCGACGAAGCGCTGAAGCTCGATCCGAAAGAAGTCACCAGCCTCGGCCTGCTGGGCATCGCCGCCTTTGAAGGGCAGCGTTACCAGGAAGCCATCGACTACTGGAATCGTCTGTTGGCCTTGTTGCCGGAGAAAGACAACTCCCGCGCAGCGCTGCAAGGCGGCATCGACCGTGCGGCCGAGAAGTTGAAAGAGGGCGGCGCTGCCGTCGCGCCAACGGCCAAGACCGCCGTGATGAAAGTGCGCGTGGACCTGGCGGCCGACGTCAAAGCCCGCGCCCTGCCGACTGACAGCGTATTCATCTTCGCCCGCGCCGTTTCCGGTCCGCCGGCGCCACTGGCCGCCAAGCGCGTGACCGTGGCCGACCTGCCGGTGACCGTCGAACTGGGCGATGCCGATGCGATGATGCCGCAGTTGAAACTGTCCAACTTTCCCGAAGTCCAACTGGTTGCGCGCATCTCACGGGCCGGTCAACCGACTGCCGGCGAGTGGATCGGCCGCAGTCAACCCCTGGCCAGCAGCACCACCGCGACCCAGCAGTTGACCATCGACAGTCCGGATAAATAATTTCGAGGAAATCCCCATGACCGCCATCGCTCGTATCACCCTGCTCAGCCTGGTATTGGGCTTGAGCGCTTGCGCGGTTCATCGGCCACCTCCTGCCCCTACGGGCCCGACCATTCCACCGTCGGGCCCCTCGACCCAGCCGGTAACCAAACCTTCCGGCCCGGTCACCGCCCCCGCCAAGCCCTTGCCGAGCAAGTCCCCGACCTTCGCCCCACCCCCCGGCGCTGCCAGCCACTGGGACGGCAAGATGCAGGTGTACGTGCTGGACGAACAACCGGACACCTTCTACCGCCAGCGCACCTATTACCGCTGGAGCAACGGCTGGAGCCGCTCCATCAGCCCGAACGGGCCCTGGGAAGAGACGAATGTGCAGGGTGTACCGCCTGGGTTGAGCAAGCAGTACGCAAAATGATCTAAGGCGACCTTCAAACGGTCGCCTTTTTTTATGACTTGAAATCAAATCCAAATGTGGGAGCTGGCTTGTCGGGTCGCCGCATAGGTATCTACACAACTCGCTTTTTTTGGTTATTGGGTATGTGTACATATCCGTTGCTGCGGTTACGGCGGCTATTGGTTCCGCCCTTACGGCGGGTCACTTTCGAAGAGCGCGAAAGTAACCAAAGCGCTTTTGCCCCACCACTCGGTGCCTCGCCTAGGCTCGGCATGCCCGCAGTCAGGCATTGCTCCGTGGGCCCGCCGCGATCGGCCATCCCTGGCCGTGTCGCGGCTACCCCGGCATCCATGCCGGGGTGCCCACTGCGCAATACCTGCCTGCGGCCAGCGTGGTTTGACGGGGCGCCTAAGATCAAAAGCCAGATCAAAAGCAGTGCAACAGCAAAGCCAGAGCGCGAAGCTGCATTCCCCTGTAGGAGCTGGCTTGCCTGCGATGGCGGTGTATCAGCCAATACATTTATCGACTGATACACCGCCATCGCAGGCAAGCCAGCTCCTACAGGAGTCCGCGCACGCCTCGATGATCAGGTCGGCTGTCAGGCCGCCTCGCTTTGCTTGTGATTTTGATCTTAGGCACATCGAGGCTAGGCGAGGTGCCGAGTGGTGGGGCAAGAGCCCTTTGGTTACTTTGGGCTGGGCTGGGCTGGGCTGGCACTCCGGCTCTTTTCCAAAGTGACCCGCCGTCAGGGCGGAACCCTAAGTGGCCGTAACCGCAGCAATGGATATGTACACAGACCGAGAAGAGAGTTGTGTAGATACCTATGGCCATCGCAAGCAAGCCAGCCCCCACAGGGATTTACTTGGCCGTCAGGCCGCCGGGCATTCCCGGTGCAACGCTGCCTCGACTAACAACTGCGCCATCTCGATCAATTGCACCACCGCCATCACCTGCTTACGGCTCGAGCCTTCAAGATGCTCGGTGCAGTCGTACGCACTGACCGCCGCCGACTCGAGCATTTCACAGGCGTTGCTCAACGCCTCTTCGGTGTTGAGACCGGCTGCGAATGCAGTGCGTATTGCTTGAACGCACGTTGTGCCGCTTCGTGGAGTTTGCTGTCGTTCAGGGAGTAGGCCGGGCTAGGCGTGACTTTTTCATACGGTTGCTCCTGGAGTTAAAGGAGCCGCCACAATCACTTCCACATGATGGGTGGCGACTGTACGCAGGTGTGGAAGACCGGACTCCAGGACCCCGGCGCACCCGAAGGTGCCCCGCGCACAGCCGCCATCATATAGCTGCGTGAAAAAGGGCGACGACCGAGGAATGGAGACCCGGCAGGGCTGGGCCCTCCTGCGTACAGCTCGCCCAATATGATGTGTGCCTGTTAAATGATGAACCGTAGGGAATGATCCTCATATGCATGGGAATTGTCCTTCGGCTGTTCCAACCTTTCATAAAACCTTCATCAAACCGCCCCCCTGCCGTCATGTGCAAGTCATAGCCCTGACACCTCCCGCGCCTACTGTCGTTTGAACTCAAACACAGCCCCGCAAGGCTGTTCAAACCAGACAGAGAAGCCCATGAATCCCGCTATCCATGTCGATCGCCTGAACAAGACCTTTGCGAAGAAAACCGCGTTGGTCGACCTCGAACTCACCATCGCCAGCGGCGAGATGGTCGCCCTGATCGGTGCGTCCGGCTCCGGCAAGTCCACGTTATTGCGCCACCTCGCGGGGCTGGCCTGTTGCGACAAGGGCAACGGCGGCAGCGTCAAGGTGCTGGGCCGGGAGGTGCAGGCCAGTGGGCGGTTGAATGGCAAGGTGCGGCGGTTGCGCGCGGATATTGGCTACATCTTCCAGCAGTTCAACCTGGTCAATCGCCTGAGTGTGATCGACAACGTGCTGCTCGGTTGCCTGGGCCGGGTCCCGCGCTGGCGCGGCAACCTCGGGTTGTTCAATACCGAGGAAAAGCAGTTTGCCATGGAATCCCTGGCACGCGTCGGCCTGGCGGACCTGGCCCAGCAGCGCGCCTCGACCCTGTCCGGTGGCCAGCAACAACGGGTGGCGATTGCCCGGGCGTTGACCCAGCGTGCCGAAGTGATCCTCGCCGACGAACCCATCGCCTCCCTGGATCCGGAGTCGGCGCGCAAGGTCATGGAGATCCTCGCCGATATCAACCGCCGCGACGGCAAGACCGTGGTGGTGACCCTGCATCAAGTCGATTACGCCATGCGTTATTGCCCGCGCGCCGTGGCGCTCAAGGGCGGGCGCATTCATTTCGATGGGCAGGGCCGCGAGATGAGCAGCCAGTTTCTCAACGACCTGTACGGTGCCGACGTCGACACCAGCCTGATGTTTTGCGAACCGCCGCGCCGTTCCGAACTGCCCCAGCGCCTGGGCCTGGCCCGCGCTTGAACCCCCACTCACGATCCCTAGGAGTCGCCTGCATGTTGAACCGTATCGGTCATGTTTTCCTGTCTGCCGTGTTGTTGGCCAGCGTCGCCATGGGCAATGCCCAGGCCGCTGACAAGGCCATCAACTTCGGCATCATGTCCACCGAGTCTTCGCAGAACCTCAAGAGCATTTGGCAGCCGTTTCTCGACGACATGCACAAGAAGACCGGCCTGACCATCAACGCCACCTTCGCCTCCGACTACGCCGGCCTGATCCAGGGCATGCGCTTTAACAAGGTCGATGTGGCCTGGCTCGGCAACAAGGCAGCGATGGAGGCGGTGGACCGCTCCAACGGCGAGATCTTCGCCCAGACCGCCGCTGCCAACGGCGCCGCCGGCTACTGGAGCCTGCTGATCGTACGCAAGGACAGCCCGCTCAACTCCGTCGAAGATATGCTCAAGAACGCCAAGAACCTGACCTTCGGCAATGGCGACCCGAACTCCACCTCGGGCTACCTGGTGCCGGGCTACTACGTGTTCGCCAAGAACAATGTGGATGCCGCCACCGCCTTCAAGCGCACGCTCAATTCCAGCCATGAAGTCAACGCACTGAGCGTGGCCAAGGGGCAGTTGGACGTGGCCACCTTCAACACCGAAAGCTGGGACCGCCTGGAAGTGACCCAGCCGGACAAGGCCGCCCAACTCAAGGTGATCTGGAAGTCGCCGCTGATCCCCGCCGACCCGCTGGTGTGGAGCAAGGCCCTGACTGACAGCGAGAAGAGCAAGATCCGCGATTTCATCTTCAGCTACGGCGACACCGATGAAGAGAAGGCGGTACTCAAGAACATGCAGTTGGGCAAGTTCCTCGCGTCCACTGACGACCAGTTGCTGCCGATCCGCCAGCTGGAACTGTTCAAGCAACGCACCACCATCAGTGCCGACAGCAAGCTGGCCGAGGCAGATAAAGCCAAGAAGCTGGCGCAGATCGACGCCGACCTGGCCACGCTGCAACAGCGCCTGAGCGAGCTGGACAAGAAACCCGCCGCCAACGGTTAACCCCCTGTGGGACCGGAGCCTATGTGTGAACGGGCTTGTGTGGGAGCGGGCTTGCTCGCGAAAGCGGTGAGTCAGTCGCTGGATGTGTTGAATGACACACCGCTTTCGCGAGCAAGCCCGCTCCCACCCACACACACATAGGCCCAGCTCCAATCATTATCGAGAGTGATCCATGACGACCTTGCACGCTGAAGCCGTGGGTAAAAGAACCTGGCCGCAATACCTCGGCTGGGGCCTGTTCCTGGTGCTGCTGGCCTGGGCCTGGAAAGGCGCAGAAATGAACCCGCTGGCGCTGTACCGCGACTCGGGAAACATGGCAACCTTCGCCGCCGACTTCTTCCCGCCGGACTTCCACGAATGGCGCTCCTACCTCAAGGAAATGATCGTCACCGTGCAAATCGCCCTCTGGGGCACGGTGCTGGCGATTGTCTGCTCGGTGCCCCTGGGCATCCTCTGCGCCGACAACATCACCCCCTGGTGGATTCACCAACCCCTGCGCCGGGTGATGGATGCCTTCCGTTCGATCAACGAAATGGTGTTTGCCATGTTGTTCGTGGTGGCGGTCGGGCTTGGTCCGTTTGCCGGTGTGTTGGCCCTGTGGATCAGCACCACCGGGGTACTTGCCAAGCTGTTTGCCGAAGCCGTCGAGGCCATCGACCCAGGCCCGGTGGAAGGGGTGCGCGCCACCGGTGCCAGCGCCTTGCAAGAGGTGATCTACGGCGTGATCCCGCAAGTCATGCCGCTGTGGGTGAGCTACGCGCTGTACCGCTTCGAGGCCAATGTGCGCTCGGCGACGGTGGTGGGCATGGTCGGCGCGGGCGGCATCGGCGTGATCTTGTGGGAGAACATCCGCGCCTTCCAGTTCGTGCAGACCTGCGCGGTGCTGCTGGTGATCATCGTGGTGGTAAGCCTGATCGACGTGCTGTCCCAGCGCCTGCGCAAGCGGTTTATCTGACCTTGGAGGGGTGCCTGCGGGCGCTTTTTTTAAAGCATGCAGTTGTCTAGACAAGATGAGCCGGTGTACCGCGAACTCGCCGATATCCTGCGCCGCGAACTCAGCGGCTACCAGGCCGGGGAGTTCCTGCCGGGCGAGGTGCAGTTGGCCGAACGCTTTGGCGTCAACCGCCACACCCTGCGCCGCGCCATTGATGAACTGGTGTTCGAAGGCAGCCTGCTGCGCCAGCAGGGCAAAGGCACCCAGGTGCTGGACCGGCCGCTGATCTACCCGATGGGCGCCGACACCGCCTACAGCCAATCGCTGTCGGCCCTGGGGCATGGCGTGCAGGCGCTGCTGCTCAAGCGCCGCTACTGCTACGCCAGCCGCGAAGAAGCGCAGCACCTGGGCATCGCCGAAATGGCACCGATGATCGAGCTGCAAACCCTGCGCAAGCTCGACCAGCAGCCCGTCAGCCTGATCCGCCATCGCTACTGCGCCAGCCACGCGCCGTTGCTGGCGCACTACAACGGCGGCTCCCTGCGCCAGTACCTGCGCGAGCGCGACCTGCCGCTGACCCGCACCCTGAGCCTGATCGGTGCGCGCCTGCCCAACCGTGATGAAGCCGCGCTGCTGATGATGCCCCGGCACTTGCCGGCCTTGACCGTATTCACCCTTTCCCGCGATCGCGATGGCCGCCCGGTGGAGCTGGCGCAGTCCACCAGCCGTTCGGATCGCTTCCAGTACCAGGTGGTGACTTGATGGAGACCCCGATGAATCTGTCCCCGCGTCAGCATTGGATTGGCGTACTTGCCCGCGCCCAGCTCAATGAACTGCAACCCCACGAAGCGGCATTGAAGGACGCCGAGTACCAACTGATCCGCGCCCCGGAAATCGGCATGACCCTGGTGCGCGGGCGCATGGGCGGCAATGGCGCGCCGTTCAACGTCGGCGAAATGACGGTGACCCGCTGTGTGGTGCGCCTGGCCGATGGCCGCACCGGCTACAGCTACCTGGCGGGGCGCGACAAGGTCCACGCCGAACTGGCGGCCCTGGCCGATGCCCATCTGCAAAACGCGCAGCCGAGCCCTTGGCTCACGGATTTGATTAGCGCCCTGGCCCTGGCCCAGGCCCGGCGTCGCGCGCAAAAAGAAGCCGACACCGCGGCCACCAAGGTCGAGTTCTTCACCCTGGTGCGAGGAGAAAACTGATGCACGCTCAATTATTGCAACCGGCGTTTGTCGACCCGGTACTGGATGCCCAGCGCAGTTTTCGCGCGGCGCTCAAGGCCTTGGCCGAGCCGGGCTTGCTCCAGCACTTGCCGGCAGCCCCGCACCTCGATGGCCTGGCGCCCGCCACCTATGCCTTGTGCCTGGCGCTGCTGGATGTCGACACGCCGCTGTGGCTGGCACCTGGCTTCGACACGCCGCTGATCCGCGCCAACCTGGCCTTCCACTGCGGCTGCCCGTTGGTCGCGCGCCGGGAGGAGGCTGCGTTTGCCTTGCTCGGCGAACCGGACCTGCTCGACCTCAGCGGCTTCGACCACGGCAATGATCGCTACCCCGACCAGTCCTGCACCTTGCTGGTCCAGCTTACTGACCTGGACGCCGGGCGCGCCTTGCTCTGGCGCGGCCCGGGCATCCAGGCCCAGCGCCGGGTGCAGGTGCCGGTGCCGCCGGTGTTCTGGCTGGAGCGCCAGCGCCGTGAAGCCTTCCCCCGTGGCCTGGACGTGTTGTTCAGCGCCGGCCATCACCTGCTCGGCCTGCCGCGCAGCAGCCGCATCACACAGGAGCACGCCTGATGTACGTAGCCGTCAAAGGTGGCGAACAGGCCATCGACAATGCCCACCGCCTGCTGGCGAAAAAACGCCGGGGCGACCCGGCCGTGCCGGAGCTGCGCGTCGAGCAGATCCGCCAGCAACTGCCCCTGGCCGTGGCGCGGGTGATGAGTGAAGGCTCGCTGTACGACGAAGAACTGGCCGCGCTGGCAATCAAGCAGGCGGCGGGGGACCTGGTAGAAGCGATCTTCCTGCTGCGCGCCTACCGCACCACGTTGCCGCGTTTCAGCCCGAGCCTGCCGATCGATACCGCGCAGATGTCGTTGAGCCGGCGGTTGTCGGCCACCTTCAAGGATGTGCCCGGCGGCCAGTTGCTCGGCCCGACCTTCGACTACACCCATCGCCTGCTGGATTTCGCACTGCTGGCCGAGGGTGAGTATCCAGGCCCGCAGACCACGGCGGATGCGCAACTCGAACCGTGTCCACGGGTGCTGGGGTTGCTGGCCAAGGAAGGCCTGATCAAGCACGAGGCCGACGACCACGCCCGCGTCGCTGACATCACCCGCGACCCGCTGGAGTTCCCCGCCAGCCGTGCCGAACGCCTGCAAGCCCTGGCCCGTGGCGATGAAGGGTTTTTGTTGGCGCTGGGCTATTCGACCCAGCGTGGCTACGGGCGCAATCACCCGTTTGCCGGGGAGATTCGTATCGGTGAAGTAGAGGTATGGATCGATCCCGAAGAGCTGGGCTTTGCCATTTGCCTGGGCAGCATCGAAGTCACCGAGTGCGAAATGGTCAACCAGTTCGTCGGCTCAGCCACCGAGTTGGCGCAGTTCACCCGGGGCTATGGCCTGGCGTTCGGGCATGCCGAGCGCAAGGCCATGGGCATGGCCCTGGTGGATCGCTCGCTGCGTGCCGAGGAGTACAGCGAAGAGATCGTCTCGCCGGCCCAGCGCGAAGAATTCGTGCTGGCCCACTGCGACAACGTCGAGGCCGCCGGTTTTGTCTCGCACCTCAAACTGCCGCACTACGTGGACTTCCAGGCCGAACTGGAACTGATCCGCAAACTGCGCCAACCGGCCGAGGGCACTCGCCATGAATGACGCCGCCTACAACTTCGCCTACCTCGACGAACAGACCAAACGCATGATCCGTCGCGCCTTGCTCAAGGCCGTGGCGATTCCCGGTTACCAAGTGCCGTTCGGTGGCCGCGAGATGCCGTTGCCCTACGGCTGGGGCACCGGCGGCATGCAATTGACAGCGGCGATCCTCGGCGCCGACGACGTGCTCAAGGTCATCGACCAGGGCGCCGACGACACCACCAACGCCGTGTCCATCCGGCGCTTTTTTGCGCGCACCGCCGGCATCGCCACCACCGAAGCCACCCCCGACGCCACGGTGATCCAGACTCGCCACCGCATCCCGGAAACCCCGCTGCAGGCCGGGCAGATCATGGTCTACCAGGTGCCGATCCCCGAGCCGCTGCGCTTTATCGAGCCTTCGGAAACCGAGACCCGCACCATGCACGCCCTCAACGATTACGGGGTGATGCACGTAAAACTCTACGAAGACATCGCCACCTTCGGCCACATCGCCACCGCCTATGCCTACCCGGTGATGGTCGACGAGCGCTATGTGATGGACCCCTCGCCGATCCCCAAATTCGACAACCCGAAACTCGACATGAGCCCGGCGCTGATGCTGTTCGGTGCCGGCCGCGAAAAGCGCCTGTACGCGGTGCCGCCGTACACCCAGGTCAGCAGCCTGGACTTCGAGGACCACCCCTTTGAGGTGCAGAAATGGGAACACCACTGCGCCATCTGTGGCAGCCATGAATCGTTCCTCGACGAGCTGATTCTCGATGACGCCGGCACCCAGAGTTTTGTGTGTTCCGACACCTGGTACTGCGCCCAACGGGTCAAGGAGAACAACCAGTGAGCCAGCCGTTATTGCAAGTGCGCGACCTGTCCCTGCTGTATGGCCCGCAGAAGGGCTGCCAGGAGGTGAGTTTTGATCTGTACCCCGGCGAAGTGCTGGGGATTGTCGGCGAGTCCGGTTCGGGTAAATCCACCTTGCTCTCGCTGTTGAGCGGGCGCTTGCCGCCCCAGGCCGGCAGCGTCGGCTATCGCAGCAAGGACGGCGAATGGCTGGACCTCTACAGCGCCAGCGAAGCCGAACGCCGCACTTTGCTGCGCACCGAA
The DNA here is from genome assembly GCF_012985525.1 of Pseudomonas sp. WS 5059. Lineage (NCBI taxonomy): Bacteria > Pseudomonadati > Pseudomonadota > Gammaproteobacteria > Pseudomonadales > Pseudomonadaceae > Pseudomonas > Pseudomonas sp. WS 5059. Next base: position 147,247 of record NZ_JAAQWO010000005.1, read on the forward strand.
TGGGGCTTCGTTGAGCAGAACCCTCGCGACGGCCTGCGCATGGGCGTGTCGGCCGGCGCCAACATTGGCGAGCGCCTGATGGCCCAGGGCGTGCGTAATTACCAGCAACTGCGCGGTGCCGGCCTGGATTGGCTGGGCCAGGTAGAGATCGACCCGCAGCGCATCGACGACCTGCCGCGCACTTTCTCTGGCGGCATGCAGCAGCGCCTGCAAATCGCGCGCAACCTCGTTTCCAGCCCGCGCCTGGTGTTTATGGACGAGCCCACCGGTGGCCTCGATGTGTCGGTGCAGGCGCGCCTGCTCGACCTGCTGCGCGGCCTGGTGCGCGAGCTGGACCTGGCGGTGGTGATCGTCACCCACGACCTGGCGGTGGCGCGCCTGCTGGCCGATCGCCTGATCGTGATGCGTCGCTCGCGGGTGGTGGAAACCGGGCTTACGGACCAGATCCTCGACGATCCACAGCACCCTTACTCTCAACTGCTGGTGTCCTCGGTATTGCAGCCATGACAAATGCCTTGATCGAGGTCCGCGACCTCTCGAAAACCTTCACCTTGCACCAGCAGAACGGCGTGGTGCTCAACGTACTGCGCGGGGTGGCGTTCAGCGTGCAGGGCGGTGAATGCCTGGTGCTGCACGGCCAGTCCGGTGCCGGTAAAAGCACCTTGCTGCGCACCTTGTATGGCAACTACCTGCCGGCCGGAGGCAGCATCCGCGTGCGCCATGCCGGGCAATGGCTGGAACTGGTGGGCGCCGCACCCCGGGACATTCTCCAGCTACGCCAGCAGACCCTGGGCTATGTCAGCCAGTTTTTGCGGGTGATCCCCCGGGTTGCCTGCCTGGATGTGGTGATGGAGCCCGCGCTGGCCCGTGGCTGGACGAAGGCTGACGCCCAGGCCCGTGCCGAGCATTTGCTGGCGCGCCTGAATATCCCCCGGCGCCTCTGGCAACTGGCGCCGGGCACGTTCTCCGGGGGCGAGCAGCAGCGGGTCAATATCGCGCGTGGGTTCATGGTGGCTTGGCCGGTGATGTTGCTGGACGAACCGACAGCCTCCCTGGATGAGCGCAACCGCCAGGTTGTCCTGGAACTTATCAACGAAGCCAAGGCCGGCGGTGCCGCACTGATCGGCATCTTCCATGACCGTGCCGCCCGTGAGGCGGTGGCCGACCGCCATTTGGACATGACGCCCGCTGTGATCACCGATGAGGACTACGCCGATGCCCGCTGAACAGATCCTCAGTAATGCCCAGTTGGTTACCGCTGATCGTGTATTTCTCGGCAGCCTGGTGCTGCGTGATGGGGTGATCGTCGACCTCGCCGAAGGCCGCAGCCAGTTGCCCCAGGCCCAGGACCTGGGCGGTGATTTCCTGCTGCCGGGGCTGGTGGAGTTGCACACCGACAACCTGGAAAAACACATGACCCCGCGGCCCGGCGTGGACTGGCCGTCGACCTCGGCGGTGCTCAGCCATGACGCGCAGATCATCGCGGCCGGTATCACCACGGTGTTTGATGCGGTGTCCATCGGCGACGTGAACCCCAAGGGCAATCGCATGCAGAAACTGCCGGCGATGCTCAATGCCATTGCCTCGGCGCAAGAGGCCGGCCTGACCCGCGCCGAACACCGCCTGCACTTGCGTTGCGAGTTGTGCCACCCGGACACCTTGAGCGTGTTCCGCGATCTGGTGGAAAACCCGCTGGTGCAATTGGTGTCGGTGATGGACCACTCGCCGGGCCAGCGCCAGTTTGTGCTGCAGTCCAAGTACCGCGAGTACTACATGGGCAAGTACCACCTGGACGAGGCAACCATGGATGCGTTCGTGGTGCTGCAAATGGCCAACTCCAAGACCTACAGCGACCGCTACCGCTCAGCCATCGTCGAGCATTGCCTGGCGCGTGGCTTGTCGGTGGCCAGCCATGACGACGCGACCCTGGCCCATGTCGAGGAGTCGGCGCGCTACGGCATGAACATCGCCGAGTTCCCCACCACCCTGGAAGCGGCGCGCGGATGCCGGCAATTGGGCATGAAAGTGCTGATGGGCGCGCCGAACGTGGTGCGTGGCGGGTCCCACTCGGGTAATGTGGCCGCCGCCGGCCTGGCCGCGGAAGGATTGCTGGATATACTTTCCAGTGACTACTACCCGGCCAGCCTGTTGCCAGCGGCCTTTGCCCTGGCGGCCCAGGACAATGACTGCGATCTGCCCCAGGCGATCCAAATGATCAGCCTGGCCCCTGCGCACGCGGCGGGCCTCAGGGATCGCGGGGAAATTGCCCCGGGCCTGCGTGCGGACCTGGTGCAAGCCAGGGCCCAGGGCGGGCTGCCGGTAGTCCAACAAGTCTGGCGACAAGCCAAGAGGGTGTTTTGATGGCGGGCAGGTTGATCTATCTCATCGGGCCATCGGGTTCGGGCAAGGACAGCCTGTTGGATGCCGCGCGCGGGCCATTGGCCGAGCGCGGTTGCCGCATTGTGCGACGGGTCATCACCCGTTCGGCCGAAGCGGTGGGCGAGGCCGCCCAGGGTGTGAGCCCCGAGCAATTCGCCGCGCTGCAGACCGAGGGCGGCTTTGCCCTCAGTTGGCATGCCAATGGCTTGTCTTATGGTATTCCACGGCAGATCGACGACTGGCTGGCGGCCGGCGACGATGTGCTGGTCAATGGCTCCCGTGGCCATCTGGCGCAAACCCGCGCGCGTTATCCGACGTTGTTGGTGGTCTTGCTGACCGTGGACCAGGCGGTATTGCGCCAACGCTTGCTGGCGCGGGGGCGCGAGTCGGTGGCAGAAATCGACGCGCGCCTGGCACGCAATGCGCAGTTTCGCGACAGCCTGCAGGCCGCGCCCGGGGTATTGCTGCTGGATAACTCCGGGCCGTTGGCGCACACCGTCGCCCGGTTGCTCGAGTGTCTGGACGAGGGGCACTCGGCATGCGCCTGACCCTGCTGGGCACCGGCGATGCCCGCCAAGTCCCGGTGTATGGCTGCGAATGCGCGGCCTGCGTCCTGGCGCGCAGCGATGAGCGCTTGCGCCGCCGCGAGTGCAGCGCGCTGATCGAATGCGGCGACCAGCGCTGGTTGATCGACAGCGGCCTGACGGACCTGACCGAGCGTTTCCCGCCCCGCAGTTTCAACGGCATTTTGCAGACCCACTACCACGCCGATCATGCCCAAGGCCTGCTGCATCTGCGCTGGGGCCAGGGCCTGATCATCCCGGTGCATGGCCCGGCAGACCCCGAGGGCCTGTCGGACCTCTACAAACACCCCGGCATCCTCGATTTCAGCCAGCCCTTTGCCGAGTTCGAGCCCCGGCAATTTGGCGAGCTGGCGGTCACCGCGTTGCCCCTGCAACATTCCAAGCCGACCTTCGGCTACCTGCTGCAAGGGCAGGGACGGCGCCTGGCGTATCTGACCGACACCACGGGCCTGCCCCCGGCGACCGTCGACTGGCTGCGGCGCGAGCCCCTGGACGTGCTGGTCATCGACTGCTCGATGCCACCGCAACCCCAGGCGCCGCGCAATCACAATGACCTGACATTGGCCCTGCAATGCATCGACGCGTGCGGCGCCGAGCTTGGCGTGCTGACCCACGTCGGGCACACCCTGGATGCCTGGCTGTTGCAGCATCGCAGTGAACTGCCGCCGCATGTGACGGTGGGCTGGGATGGGCGGGTGCTCTAGCTCAAGGGGGACCTTGGGGTTACGCTGAAAATGGCGAGCGGATATTTCTCGGGATGGAAAACATGCCCCGTAGGGCATTCGGCTTTTGCTGGCATTTTTTTATCGCCGTCAGCCACTTGAACGGGTTTTTTCGAGGTCGATTCACGGGGCCGGAGTGTAAGAGTCCATGTGTTTTGTGAGCAAATCCCACAGCAGGCCAAAACGTTTCAATCAGACTTAAAACCCAGGTGGCAAGGCAGGTTTCCTGCATGAAAGATTAGCCGCAGATGACGGTGGTCCAGGCAGTTTTCACTGATGTTGGGCGCTGTTACTCCAGCCACTAATCGTTTCGGAGATCGCCATGTGTCAGATAGGCCACGCAGGTACTCACCCAGCTCACCATCCAGCAGAAACGGACCCGCCGTCCAAGGCGCAGTTTTACGGCCGTGGAAAACGCTCCTTGAACACCGATCAGGTCGCAAGGCACCTGACGCGCAGTGGTATGCGCTTTTACGATCGAGACCGGGACGGCAAGACCCAGGTTTCTTTCAATCTTCGCGGGTTCACCGAACCACAGAAAGGCTGTGCCCGCCGGGCCATGGAGGCTTGGCAGGACGTAGCCGATATCAGCTTTCATGAAAATGCGCGCAAGGCAGATGGATCGATTCAAGTCACTGGTTCCAATCGCATGGAAAGTGGCGTGGCATGGGGTCCTGATCGGCATAACTCCGGCGCGCGCGCCATGATCGGGACACGCCGGGCGGCACATGCACCTCAGGAAGGGAGTTATTTCAACACCACCATGGTGCATGAGATCGGCCATTGCCTGGGGCTGGCCCACCCCGGGGAGTACAACGGCGGGGGGACGTACGAAAGGGATGCGACGTTCGCGCAGGACACCCGGGCCGGCACGGTCATGAGTTACTGGGCCGAGACCAAGCACGCCGGTCATGATTTCCGGGGGCTGATGCCCTCGGCACCGATGATGCATGACATCGCGGCGATTCAGAAAATGTATGGGGCCAACCACAAAACCCGTAGCACAGACACAACCTACGGCTTCAACTCCAATACCGGGCGTGACGTCCTGAGCCTCAAGAATGCACGCGAGGCGGCGCTGTTTTGTGTGTGGGACGGGGGCGGCAACGACACCCTGGATTTTTCCGGGTATGGGCAGAACCAGAAGATCGACCTCAATGCAGAATCATTTTCGGACGTCGGCGGCCTGCGCGGTAACGTCTCCATCGCCAAGGGTGTGACCCTGGAAAATGCCGTCGGCGGTTCTGGCAATGATGTGCTGACGGGCAATGAAGCGGACAATCGCCTCAAGGGCGGCGCCGGGGCAGACAGGCTGCGCGGGGGGGAGGGCGCTGACACTTTCGTTTACGACAAGGCCAGTGACTCCACGCCGCGCAACCCTGATCGGATCGCGGATTTTACCAGTGGTACCGACAAGATCGATGTGTCCGGGGCCCTGAGAGAAGCCGGTATCAAGAGCCTCACGTTCTCCAGTCAATTCACCGGGAAGCCCGGCAATGCGGTGCTCAGCTACCAGGAGAGTACCGGGCGTGGCAGCCTGGCGATTGATATGAACGGCAATGGCAAACCTGATCTGCTGGTGATCACCACCGGCAAAATCGCACAGGCCGATATCGTGACGGGAGGGCAGGCGCCCACTCCGTCGCCGCGACCTACGCCTACGCCGGCCCCTGTACCGGAGCCAGGAACCAGCGCTTCGCTCCTTGCGACGGTAGCGAGTTTTCTCCTGCAAACCCTCACCATGTTCCAGTCGCTCTTACGCATGCTGGAGAAGAGCCACCGGTGAACCCCAGGCCGGGGCCCGAGCGTACTGGCGTCGTGTCGAACGTCAGGCGCTCACCGCCGATGCCGCCCGAGACACACTCAAGAACCGCAACAGCGCCACCAGCGGGAACAGGCTGCCCACCACGATCACCCCAAGCCAGCCGCCGTGCTCATACACGCTGCTGGCAATCGCTGAGCCGAAGGCGCCGCCGATGAAAATGCTGGTCATGTACAGCGCGTTCAGGCGGCTGCGGCTATGGGCGTCGAGGGCGTAGATGCTGCGCTGGCCAAGGACCATGTTCATCTGCACGCAGAAGTCCAGGACCACGCCGGTCACCGCCAGGCCAATCACGCTGTAGATCGGGTGGATAAACGCCGGCAGAAAACTCAGCGCGGCAAACAGCATCGCCAGCAGCGAGGCGCGGTGGGTATGGCCAGCATCGGCCAGGCGCCCGCTGATAGGGGCGGCAATGGCGCCGAGGGCACCGACCAGGGCAAACAGGGCAATTTCGCTTTGGCTCAGCCCATGGTTACGCGACAGCTCCAGGGGCACGGCGGTCCAGAACAGGCTGAAGGCCGCAAACAGGCAACCCTGGTAGAACGCCCGTTGACGAAGCAACGGTTGTTCGCGCAGCAAGGTGCCCAACGAACGCAGCAACTGGGCATAGCTGGCGCTGTGATCCGGCTGGCGCTTGGGCACGGTCAACAGCAGTACCACGCTGATCAGGACCATCATTGCCGCCGCCGCCATGAACATCGCGCGCCAGCCGAAGTGGTCAGCCACCAGGCTGGACACCGGCCGTGCCAGCAGGATGCCCAGCAACAGGCCGCCCATGATGCTGCCCACCACCCGGCCACGGGATTCGGCGGGCGCCAGGTGCGCGGCCAGGGGAATCAGAATCTGCACCGACACGGAGCTGAAGCCGATCAGCAGCGACACCAGCAGGAACAGGTTCGGCTGCTCGGCAAAGGCCGCGCCCAGCAGGCTGGCAATGGCGACCACGGTGGTGATGATCATCAGCCGGCGGTTTTCCAACAGATCGCCCAGCGGCACCAGGAAAAAAAGGCCCAGGGCGTAGCCGATCTGGGTCAGGGACACGATCAGGCTGGCCATGGCCGGCGTCAGGCCGATGTCCGGGGCAATCAGTTCAATGATCGGTTGGGCGTAGTAGATATTGGCGACGATAGCGCCGCAGCAGAACGCGAACAGCAGCACCATGCCACGGGTCATGGTGGCGGTCGCGGGCGGAGTAGCGGTCATGGTGTTCTCGTTAAAACGGGGAAGGAGGATGCGAAGGGTAAAGGGTAGGCGAGGGACGAGGTAAGTGTTACTGATGATTTCAGACATGCCTGGCATTAATGTCTTGCGCACAACCCAATGTGGGAGCGGGCTTGCGCGCGATGGCAGCGTATCAGGTTAGAAATACCTGGCTGATACACCGCTGTCGCGAGCAAGCCCGCTCCCACATTGTTGAGCGTGTCCGGTCAGTTACTGGCCGTTGTAGATCTGGTCGAACACTCCACCATCATTGAAGTGGGTCTTCTGCACGGTGCGCCAGTCACCAAAGGTCTTCTCCACCGACAGGAAGTCGACTTTCGGGAAGCGATCGGTGTACTTGGCCAGTACCTTCGGGTCCCGTGGACGCAGGTAGTTGTTGGCTGCAATTTCCTGGCCTTCGGCCGACCACAGGTATTTCAGGTAGTCATCGGCCACTGCACGGGTGCCCTTTTTATCGACCACTTTGTCGACCACCGACACCGGCGGCTCGGCTTCGGCAGAGACGCTTGGGTAGATCACTTCGAACTGGTCGCGGCCGAATTCACGGGCAATCATTTCCGCTTCGTTTTCAAAGGTCACCAGCACGTCGCCGATCTGGTTGGTCATGAAGGTAGTGGTCGCGGCACGGCCACCGGTATCGAGCACCGGAGCTTGCTTGAACAGCTTGCCGACAAAGTCCTTGGCCTTGTTTTCATCGCCGCCGTTCTTGAGCACATAGCCCCAGGCCGACAGGTAGGTGTAGCGCCCGTTGCCGGAGGTCTTGGGGTTGGGCACGATCACCTGCACGCCATCTTTGAGCAAGTCCGGCCAGTCTTTGAGGGCCTTGGGGTTGCCCTTGCGCACGATAAACACGGTGGCGGACGTGAACGGTGCGCTGTTGTTCGGCAGGCGGGTGACCCAGTTGTCGGGCACCAGTTTGCCGTTGTCCGCCAGGGCATTGATGTCGGTGGCCATGTTCATGGTGATCACGTCAGCCGGCAGGCCGTCGATGACCGAGCGCGCCTGTTTGCTGGAACCGCCGAAGGACATCTGCAAGGTCAGCTTGTCGTTCGGGTGTTCGGCTTGCCAGTGCTTCTGGAACGCCGCGTTGTAGTCCTTGTAGAAGTCACGCATCACGTCATAGGAGACGTTGAGCAGGGTGGTCGAGGCGGCCTGGGCGCCGACAGACAGTGCGAGGCCTGCGGCCAGGAGCGAAGCGCTAACAAGTTTTTTCACTGCTCATTCCTTGTTGTTCGAGAAGGTAGTGGCTTATAGCCCACGACTATAGCCGGGGCGGCATAGACGCTTAAAGATTAAAAAGAACTTTGCTTATTCCACTTTTTTATAGAGGCCGTTGCCACAGCGTGAACAGAAGGCCGCATTGGGTTCGTGGCTGCTTTTCTGGCACACCGGGCAGTCGTGTTGCAGTTGCTCGCCGCGCATGGCGTTGGCCAGTTCGGCGGTAAAGATCCCGGTGGGCACGGCGATGATCGAGTAGCCGGTGATCATCACCAGCGAGGAGATCACCTGGCCCAGCGGGGTCTTGGGCACAATGTCGCCAAAGCCTACGGTGGTCAGGGTCACGATGGCCCAGTAGATGCCCTTGGGAATGCTGGTAAAGCCGTGCTCCGGGCCTTCGATCACGTACATCAGGGTGCCGAACACCGTTACCAGGGTGCAGACGCTGACCAGGAACACCACGATCTTCTGCTTGCTGCCGCGCAGCGCCGACATCAGGTAGTTGGCCTGCTTGAGGTAGGGGCCGAGCTTGAGCACCCGGAAGATCCGCAACATGCGGATGATGCGGATAATCAGCAGGTACTGGGCGTCGCTGTAGTACAGGGCCAGGATGCCGGGGACGATGGCCAGCAAGTCCACCAGCCCGTAGAAACTAAAGGCATACCGCAACGGTTTGGGCGAGCAATACAGGCGCAGGCCGTACTCGATGAGGAAAATCAGCGTGAAGCCCCACTCGATATAGGCCAGCACATCGGCGTAGTTCTGGTGGATCTGGTCGATGCTGTCGAGCATCACGATCACCAGGCTGGCGAGGATGATCAGCAGCAAGATGCCGTCAAAACGCCGCCCGGCCACCGTGTCGCTCTGAAATACCATGACGTAGAGCCGCTGGCGCCAGTCGTTGTTGCTGTCCATGAAGTCCGCCTGAATCGTAGGTCTGCGAAGCCTAGGGGGATTCGAACGGGCTGTCCACGTTGACCCTGTGCCGCAGGCGCAACGTCGCGCGCACCAACCAGCAGGCGAGGATAAACGGTGCAGTCAGCGGCGCCAGGTGCAGGCCGGCAAAACCCGGGGCAAGCAGGCTGGCCAGGAGGATGCCGAGCAACGGCAGCCAGGGTTGGCGCCGGTAGTGGCTGAGGGCCAGGGCGGCAAGTGCCGGGTTATAGCTGTGCAGGCCGAGCAGGGCGCCGGCGGGGTCGTCGAGCAGCAGGCCGAGCACCACGCCGCTGCCGGCCCCGAGCATCGCCCACAGCGCCGCGCGAGGACTGGCCAACAGCAGGCCAAGGGCTATCAGCAGGCCGGCCAGCGGTCGATCCAGCAGCACGACCTGGCCCAGCCCGACCAGTGGCGCGCTCAGCCAGTCCAGGGGAGTGGCGGCAATGAGGGGCAGGGTGGCCGGTGAGACCGTGCCGAGCAGCAGCCAGCCTAACCCGACGAAGGGCACCGTATAGGCGGGCAGGTCATCGCCATGGGCCATGCGCTTGACCCATTGCCGGGTCAGGATCGCACTCAGGCCGCCGCACGCCAGGATCAGCGGCGGCAGCAATGCTGACCAGGCAAAGTGCTGGCTGATCAGCAGCCCCAGTAACACACCGTTATAGCTATAGAGCCCGGCCTGGCGCTCGGCCTTGGGATAGTCGCGGCGCTGGGCCGTGAGCAGGCCGGCGACCCCGCCCAGCAGCGCACCGCCGAGCAGGGCCGGGGCGCAGGCGAGGATCGCCAGCAGGCAGAGCAGGCCACACAGCGGGTGGCGTTGCAGGAAGATCTGGCTGAAGCCGTTGAGCAGGGCTTCGGCCCAGTCGGGGCAGGTTGGGTTGGGCATGGTGGGTAAGTCAGTAAGACCGAGTTGCCCCCATCGCGAGCAAGCCCGCTCCCACATTTTGATCTGCGAACACGGTCAAATGTGGGAGCGGGCTTGCCCGCGATAAGGCCCGAACAGACGCTAGATCAACGCCTCGATACGCAGCGAGTTGGTCGACCCCGGCTGCCCAAACGGCACCCCCGCGGTGATCAACAGCGTATCCCCACGCTGCGCCATGCCTTGGGCCTGGGCGATTTCCAGCGCTGTGGAACACACCTCGTCCACCTGCCGCAAGCGGTCATTGACCACCGAATGCACGCCCCAGGCCACGCTTAAGCGGCGCGCGGTGGACAGGTTCGGCGTGAGGTTGAGGATCGGCACCGCCGGCCGCTCCCGCGCCGCGCGCAGGCTGGAGCTGCCCGACTCGCTGTAGTTCACCAGCACCGCCACCGGCAGGATGCTGCTGATCCGGCGGATCGCGCAGCTGATGGCATCGGACACGGTGGCGTCGGCCTTGGGCCGGCTTACATCCAGTTGGGTCTGGTAGTCCGGGCCGTTCTCCACCTGGCGGATGATCTTGCTCATCATCTGCACGGCTTCCAGCGGGTATTCGCCGGACGCGGTTTCGGCCGAGAGCATCACCGCATCGGTGCCCTCGGCCACGGCATTGGCCACGTCCGTGACTTCGGCGCGGGTCGGGGCCGGCGAGAAACGCATGGATTCGAGCATCTGCGTTGCCACCACCACCGGTTTGCCCAGTTGGCGGCAGGTGCTGATGATGTCTTTCTGGATTTGCGGCACGCTTTCGGCCGGCACTTCCACACCCAGATCGCCTCTGGCGACCATGATCGCATCGCTCAGCTCGGCGATTTCCTGCAGGTGGCGCACCGCCGAGGGCTTCTCGATCTTCGCCATCAAGAACGCCTTGTCGCCGATCAGTTCGCGCGCTTCACGGATGTCTTCGGGGCGTTGCACAAACGACAGCGCCACCCAGTCCACACCCAGTTCCAGGCCGAAGCTCAGGTCGCGGCGGTCCTTGGCGGTCAGTGGGCTGAGCTCCAACAAGGCTTGTGGGACGTTCACCCCTTTACGGTCGGACAGTTCGCCGCCATTCAACACCGTGGTGTCGATCGCATCGGCATGCTTGGTAATCACCCGCAGGCGCAGCTTGCCGTCATCGAGCAACAGGTCCATGCCCGGTTCCAGGGCCTTGATGATTTCCGGGTGGGGCAGGTTGACCCGTCGCTGGTCGCCCGGCGTGGGGTCGAGGTCCAGGCGCAACGCCTGGCCACGCACCAGTTGCACCTTGCCCTCGGCGAAACGCCCGACCCGCAGCTTCGGCCCTTGCAGGTCCATCAGGATCCCCAGCGGGTAATTGAGCTGGCGCTCGACCTGGCGGATCCACTGGTAGCGCTGGGCATGGTCGGCGTGATCGCCATGGCTGAAGTTCAGGCGGAAGATATTCACCCCGGCTTCCACCAGCTCGCGGATGTCATCGATACCGTCGGTGGCTGGCCCCAGGGTGGCGAGGATTTTGACTTTCTTGTCAGGCGTCATGGGCAGCAGTCTCAAGTATCAAAATGGCGCGGAAGTCATTGACGTTGGTACGGGTCGGCTCGGTGACGATCAGCGCGTCGAGTGCCGCGAAATAGCCGTAGCCATTGTTGTTGTCCAACTCATCGCTGGCCGACAGGCCCAGGGCCTCGGCGCGCGCGTAGCTGGTGGGGGTCATGATTGCCCCGGCGTTGTCTTCGGAACCGTCGATGCCGTCGGTATCACCGGCCAGGGCGTACACGCCAGGCAGACCCTTGAGGCTGTCGGTCAGGCTCAGCAGGAACTCGGCGTTGCGTCCGCCACGGCCATTGCCGCGCACGGTCACGGTGGTCTCGCCGCCGGAGAGGATCACGCAGGGCGCCGCCAGCGGCTGGCCGTGCTGCACGATCTGCCGGGCGATGCCGGCGTGGACCTTGGCCACATCCCGCGCTTCGCCTTCCAGGTCGCCGAGGATCAGCGGGCTGAAGCCGGCCTGGCGCACTTTGACCGCCACCGCTTCCAAGGACTGTTGCGGTCGCGCGATCAATTGGAAATGGCTGCGCGCCAGGCACGGGTCCCCGGGTTTGACGGTCTCTGACTCCGGGTTCTGCAACCAACTGCGCACCGAGGCTGGCACTTCGATCTGGTAACGCTTGAGGATCGCCAGGGCCTGTTGCGAGGTGCTCGGGTCGCCGACGGTCGGGCCGGAGGCAATCACCGTGGCCTGGTCGCCCGGCACATCGGAAATCGCGTAGGTGTAGACCGTGGCCGGCCAGGCGGCCTTGGCCAGTCGCCCGCCCTTGATCGCCGAGAGGTGCTTGCGCACGCAATTCATCTCGCCGATGGTCGCGCCGGATTTGAGCAGGGCTTTGTTGATGGCTTGTTTGTCGGCCAGGGTGATACCCGCCGCCGGTAACGCCAGCAGCGCCGAACCGCCGCCGGACAGGAGGAAGATCACACGGTCGTCTTCGCCAAGGTTGCTGATCAGTTCCAGCACGCGCTTGGCCACGGCCTGGCCAGCGGCATCGGGCACGGGGTGCGCGGCTTCGACCACTTCGATTTTCTGGCAGGGCGCGCCGTGGCCGTAGCGTGTGACCACCAGTCCCGAAACCTCGCCCTGCCAGCTGTTTTCCACGACCAGGGCCATGGCGGCCGCAGCTTTACCCGCGCCGATCACGATCACGCGGCCGCTGCGGTCGGCGGGCAGATAAGGTTCGAGGACTTGCCGGGGGTGGGCAGCGTCGATGGCTGTGGCAAACAGCTCGCGAAGCAGGTGTTGCGGATCGACCGACATAAGCGGGCTCCCGGGTTCTTGTTATTGGGTTTGCAACGTGGAATGAGGGCCAAATGTGGGAGCTGGCTTGCCTGCGATGGCGGTGTGTCAGGCGATTAATCTGTCACTGAACGACCGCTATCGCAGGCAAGCCAGCTCCTACCAGGGATTGCATTGAAAAAGGGGCGGTTACTTATCGCGAATCGAGAAATTCGCCATATGTTCCAGGCCCTTGATCAGCGCCGAATGGTCCCAGTTGCCGCCGCCAATCGCGGTGCAGGTGCTGAACACTTGCTGGGTGCCGGCGGTATTGGGCAGGTTGATCCCCAGCTCCTTGGCGCCGGCCAGGGCCAGGTTCAGGTCCTTCTGGTGCAGGTTGATCCGGAAACCCGGGTCGAAGGTGCCCTTGATCATCCGCTCGCCATGCACTTCGAGAATCTTCGAGGAGGCGAAGCCGCCCATCAGCGCTTCGCGGACCTTGGCCGGATCGGCGCCGTTTTTCGCGGCGAACAGCAGCGCTTCGGCCACCGCCTGGATGTTCAGGGCAACGATGATCTGGTTCGCCACCTTGGCGGTCTGGCCGTCGCCATTGCCACCCACCAGGGTGATGTTCTTGCCCATGCTCTGGAACAGCGCCAGGGCGCGTTCGAAGGTCTGCGGCTCGCCACCGACCATGATGCTCAGGGTCGCGGCCTTGGCGCCGACTTCACCGCCGGACACTGGTGCGTCGAGGTACTGCGCGCCAGTGGCGTTGATCTTTGCGGCAAAGGCCTTGGTGGCGGTGGGCGAGATCGAACTCATGTCGATCACCACTTTGTTCGGCGACAGGCCAGCCGCTACGCCGTCGGCGCGGAACAGCACGTCATCGACCTGGGGGGTATCGGGCACCATGACGATGATGAATTCCGCTTCCTGGGCCACTTGCTGCGGGTTGGCCAGGGCCACGGCACCGGCGGCGACCAGCTCGGCGGGCGCCTTGCCGTGGTGCTCGGAGAGGAACAGTTGGTGACCTGCTTTCTGCAGGTTCGCGGCCATGGGTTGGCCCATGATGCCGGTGCCGATAAAGCCGATTTTAGCCATGATGAAGTCCTCTTTTTATTCGTTATGCAGGTTTTGCACTGCCCCCGTGGGAGCTGGCTTGCCTGCGATGGCGCCACCTGGGTATGCCTGATACACCGAGGTGTCTGCATCGCAGGCAAGCCAGCTCCTACAGGTTTTTATGGTGTTGGTCAGATCGCGTTATGGCTCTTGAGCCAGCCAAGACCAGCCTCGGTAGTGGTCAACGGCTTGTACTCACAGCCGACCCAACCCTGATAGCCAATGCGCTCCAGATGCTCGAACAGGAACCGGTAGTTGATTTCACCGGTGCCCGGCTCGTTGCGCCCCGGGTTGTCCGCCAGCTGGATATGGTTGATCTGATCCAGGTGCGTGGCCATGGTGCGGGCCAGGTCGCCTTCCATGATTTGCATGTGATAGATGTCGTATTGCAGGAACAGGTTGGCGCTGCCCACCTGTTCGCGAATCGCCAGGGCCTGTGCGGTGTTGTTCAGGTAGAAGCCGGGAATGTCGCGGGTGTTGATCGCTTCCATCACCAGCTTGATGCCCACCGCTTGCAGCTTGTCGGCTGCGTACTTGAGGTTGGCGACGAAGGTTTTTTCCAGGGTGGCGTCGTCCACGCCGGCAGGGCGAATCCCCGCCAGGCAGTTGATCTGGGTATTGCCCAGTACCTGGGCGTAGGCGATGGCCAGGTTGACCCCAGCGCGAAACTCCTCGACCCGGTCCGGGTGGCAGGCCAGGCCGCGCTCGCCGCTGGCCCAGTCACCGGCCGGCAGGTTGAACAGCACTTGGGTCAAGCCGTGGGCGTCGAGCTGCGCCTTGATTTCGGCGGAGCTGAACTCGTAGGGGAACAGGTATTCCACCCCGCTGAAACCGGCATCGGCGGCGGCTTTGAAGCGGGCGAGAAAGTCCTGTTCGGTGAACAGCATGGACAGGTTGGCGGCAAAACGCGGCATGGGGTTCTCCTTAATCGAGCAATGAAATGGCAGTCGGTGCGTCGTTGCCCACCAGTGCCAGATCTTCGAATTCATTGACGGCGTTGATCTCGGTGCCCATGGAAATATTGGTCACGCGCTCCAGGATGATCTCGACAATCACCGGCACCTTGAACTCTTCGATCATTTCCTGGGCCTTGCGCAGCGCGGGCTGGATCTGGCCCGGCTCGAACACACGCAGGGCCTTGCAACCCAGGCCTTCGGCGACGGCAACGTGGTCGACGCCATAACCGTTGAGTTCCGGGGCGTTGAGGTTGTCGAAAGACAACTGTACGCAGTAGTCCATTTCAAACCCGCGTTGGGCCTGGCGGATCAGCCCCAGGTAGGAGTTGTTCACCACCACGTGGATGTACGGCAGCTTGAACTGCGCGCCCACGGCCAGCTCTTCGATCATGAACTGGAAGTCATAGTCGCCGGACAGCGCCACTACCTTGCGGTTCGGGTCGGCCTTGACCACGCCCAGCGCAGCGGGGATGGTCCAGCCCAGCGGGCCGGCCTGGCCGCAGTTGATCCAGTGGCGTGGCTTGTAGACGTGCAGGAACTGCGCACCGGCAATCTGCGACAGGCCAATGGTGCTGACGTAGCAGGTGTCTTTGCCGAACACCTGGTTCATCTCTTCGTACACCCGTTGCGGCTTGACCGGGACGTTGTCGAAGTGGGTCTTGCGGTGCAGGGTGGCTTTGCGCTGCTGGCAATCGTGCAGCCAGGCGCTGCGGTCCTTGAGCTTGCCGGCGGCTTTCCACTCGCGGGCCACTTCGATAAACATCGTCAGCGCGGCACCGGCGTCGGACACGATGCCCAGGTCCGGGGTGAACACCCGACCGATTTGCGTCGGTTCGATGTCGACGTGAATGAACTTGCGACCCTCGGTGTACACCTCCACCGAGCCGGTGTGACGGTTGGCCCAACGGTTGCCGACACCCAGGACCACGTCGGACTTGAGCATCGTAGCGTTGCCATAACGGTGCGAGGTTTGCAGGCCGACCATGCCCACCATCAGCGGGTGATCGTCGGGAATGGTGCCCCAGCCCATCAGCGTCGGGATCACCGGGATACCGGTCAGCTCGGCGAATTCCACCAACAGTTCGCTGGCGTCGGCATTGATCACGCCGCCACCGCTGACCAGCAGCGGGCGTTCGGCCTGATCGAGCATCGCCAGGGCCTTCTCGATCTGGATCCGCGTGGCCAGTGGCTTGGCCAGGGGCAGTGGCTGGTAGGCGTCGATGTCGAACTCGATCTCGGCCATCTGCACATCGAATGGCAAGTCGATCAGCACCGGGCCGGGGCGGCCGGAGCGCATTTCATAGAAGGCTTTCTGGAACGCATACGGCACCTGGCCAGGTTCCAGCACGGTGGTTGCCCACTTGGTCACTGGCTTGACGATACTGGTGATGTCCACGGCCTGGAAGTCTTCCTTGTGCATGCGGGCACGGGGCGCTTGCCCGGTGATGCACAGGATCGGGATCGAATCGGCCGAGGCGCTGTACAGGCCGGTGACCATGTCGGTGCCCGCCGGGCCCGAAGTGCCGATGCACACGCCGATATTGCCGGCCTTGGTGCGGGTATACCCCTCGGCCATGTGCGAAGCGCCTTCCACGTGGCGAGCGAGGACGTGATCGATGCCGCCGACCTTTTGCAGGGCCGAATACAACGGGTTGATCGCAGCGCCTGGGATGCCGAAGGCGGTATCTACACCCTCACGACGCATCACCAGGACAGCGGCTTCGATTGCTCTCATTTTGCTCATGGTTTTGGTGCCTCTTGCGTTTTGTAATTGTATACAAGTGGTGTTGCTTCAAAGTGTATTCACGGCGAGCTACGCAGGTCAATCCATTTTATTCTCGGGCCTGTGCATTCGTCGGAAGGCTTTTTAGCGGGAGTATTTTGACGTGTGGTGTGTATGTTTTGAAATATTGTATACAAAAAATAAATCTATTGTGTTCTATTTGTTGCATCCGGCTTCTGATCAATCAGAGCCCCAAGGCTTTCTCAATAACAAGATAAGGACGGCACCCATGAGCGCTCTAACCTTGAAAGTCGCAGTCAACCTGGTCAGCCAGGCCATCACCGCAGGCCGCACCATTGCCACTGCACCGCTGACCATCGCAGTGCTCGACAGCGGCGGGCACCTGATCACCCTGCAACGGGAAGACGGCGCCAGCCTGCTGCGCCCGCAAATTGCTATCGGCAAGGCCTGGGGCGCGATTGCCCTGGGCAAGGGCTCGCGTTTGCTGGCGCTGGATGCCCAGCAACGGCCGGCATTTATCGCTGCACTGAACAGCCTGGGGCAGGGCGGCGTGGTGCCGGCGCCGGGCGGGGTGTTGATTCGGGATCAGGCGGGGGTGGTGCTGGGGGCGATCGGGATCAGTGGGGATACGTCGGATATTGATGAGCAATGCGCGATCAGCGCGATTGAAGGGGTGGGGTTGTTGGCGGATGCGGGGGTGAGTGCTTGATTTCTCCGGGCTTGTAAGAACTTCATCGCGAGTAAGCCAGCTCCCACATTTTGACCTGTGAACACGGTCAAAATGTGGGAGCTGGCTTGCCTGCGATGCAGGCGAATAGGTCTCAAGTCAAAGCCAAATGGCATCCCAAAGCGGGTAGTCACCATATTTTTTGACAAGTCCTGCTCTTAGAGGATTTGCGACGATGTATCGAGCGATGCCTTCAAGGCTTTCTTCCCGGCGCACAGCATGATCATAAAAGCCGGGTTGCCACAGGCGTCCCTGTCGACCAGCTACTGCATTGACCACCCGGGTGCTCTTGGATTTCACCTGGCGCATCAAATCGGCCAGAGAGCCCTTATCCAGTGAAATCAGCCAATGGAAGTGATCAGGCATGACTACCCAGGCCAGCGAAGTCGCTAACCCTTGCCTTTGAGCGATTATAAATTGCTGAACCACCAATCGACCTAATCTGAAATCCTCGAATATCGGGGTGCGATCCAGTGTATTGGTGGTGAGGTGATAGATTTGATTAGGTTCGTTGTAGCGCCCGATGCGCAGGCGGTTTGATGCAGGTAGGTCAGGCATTCCATTGCCCCTCTTCAGAAGGTGTTCTGAGAGACTAGATCTGGGAGGCTGAGTTGGGTGAGCAGGCTTTTGGCAGGATGTGTCTGAGCGATGCTATCGCGGGCAAGCCCGCTCCCACAGTGGACTTTTGGTGTTTGTACATTTTGTGTCTGGCACGGGACCTGTGGGAGCTGGCTTGCCTGCGATAGCCACACCACAGTCCATCAGTCCGGCTCACACCCCTTCAACACCAACCGAATAATCGTCTGCGCCGCCGCTTCATAATCGGCCTCATCCAGCTTGGCCTTGCCGGTCACCGCCGAGATCTGCCAGTCAAAGTCCGCATAGGTCTGCGTCGCTGCCCAGATGCTGAACATCAGGTGATGAGGATCAATGGCGGCGATCAGGCCGCGATCGACCCAGCTCTGGATGCAATCGATA
Organism: Pseudomonas sp. WS 5059; assembly: GCF_012985525.1. Taxonomy (NCBI): domain Bacteria; kingdom Pseudomonadati; phylum Pseudomonadota; class Gammaproteobacteria; order Pseudomonadales; family Pseudomonadaceae; genus Pseudomonas; species Pseudomonas sp. WS 5059. The sequence goes on from NZ_JAAQWO010000005.1 coordinate 165,303, forward strand.
TTGTGCTTGGCCTGGGCGTTGAGTTGCTGCACCTGCTCGGGGCTCAGGTGCGGGGCGCCGTGCATGATTTCGCTGGCGAACACTTTCGAGGCAAAGGGCAGGTCGCGGGAGATGCTGATTTTCGAGCGGATATAGCCGCTCAGCACCTGCTTGGGGTCGCCGTCCGGGTTGAAGGGAGTGGAGGCGGCCAGGATTGGCTCGATGATGCTTTCGAGCACCTCGCGGTAGAGGTTGTCCTTGGACTTGAAGTAGTAATAAACGTTGGGCTTGGGCAGCCCGGCCTTGGCGGCGATGTCGCTGGTTTTGGTCGCGGCGAAGCCCTTGTCGGCAAACTCCTCGCTGGCAGCCCGCAGGATCAGTTCTTTGTTGCGCTCGCGAATGGTGCTCATAGACCAGATGATTCCTTGCCAGGACAGGCGGTTGCGCATGGTAGCACCGGCGATCCGCGCGCCTCAAGAATCTGCCCGCGACGCTTTGTACCACGCTATGCTGCGAAATATCCCACATTTAGGACGTCCGATTCATGGCAGGAAGCAGCTTGTTGGTATTGATCGATGACATCGCCGCCGTCCTCGATGACGTGGCCTTGATGACCAAAATGGCCGCCAAGAAAACCGCCGGGGTGCTGGGGGATGACTTGGCGCTCAATGCGCAGCAGGTTTCTGGTGTACGCGCCGAGCGGGAAATCCCGGTGGTGTGGGCCGTTGCCAAGGGCTCGTTTATCAACAAGCTGATCCTGGTTCCCGCCGCGCTATTGATCAGCGCCTTCGCGCCATGGGCGGTCACGCCACTGTTGATGCTCGGCGGCGCTTATCTGTGTTTCGAAGGCTTTGAAAAACTCGCCCATAAATTCCTGCACAGCAAGGCCGATGATCAGGCTGCACATGCCCAGTTGGTCGAAGCCGTGGCCGACCCCGCAACCGACCTGGTGGCGTTCGAGAAAGACAAGATCAAGGGCGCGATCCGCACCGACTTTATCCTCTCTGCCGAAATCATCGCCATCACCCTGGGCACCGTGGCTGATGCACCGTTGATGCAGCAAGTTATCGTGCTGTCGGGCATCGCTCTGGTCATGACCATCGGCGTGTACGGCCTGGTCGCCGGTATCGTCAAGCTCGACGACCTGGGCCTGTGGATGGCGCAAAAGCCCGGCCAACTGGTGCGCGATATCGGCAACGGGTTTGTACGAACCACACCGTACATGATGAAAAGCCTGTCGGTGATCGGCACGGCGGCGATGTTCATGGTCGGTGGCGGCATCCTGACCCACGGCGTGCCGGTGGTGCATCACTGGATTGAGAGTGTGAGCCAGAGCATCGGTGGCATCAGCTGGCTGATGCCGACCTTGCTCAATGCCATCGCGGGGATCATCGCCGGGGCGGTGGTGCTGGCGCTGGTGTCGGTGGCGAGCAAGGCGTGGCGTGCCTTGAGGGGTTAGGTGCTATTGCAACGCGCTGTAACCTTTTTCGCTGAATGCCTTGAGCAGTTGCGCTTCCGAGCCTGCTGAAACACTGCCGAACTGGCCGAAACCCTGAACGTGCTGATCGCTTTGCTGGCTCGGGCCCTGACGCTCCAAGCCTTCGCGGCCATCAATGTAGGTTGCCACTTGCGCCAGGTTATAGGCGGCGTTGGCGCGTGAGTCGGGGTTTCGATTGGCTGCGCCCCAATCGCCGGTTTGCTGCTTGAGCTGATTGATGAAGTTGCTCGCGAAAGGACCGTCTTGCTTGAGGATGTCCTTGAGGATCGGCGTGTCCTTGAAGATTTGTCCTGCGCTGCGATCATCGCCGTCCGGTCGACCATAGGCGCCTCTGGGGGCGTCCAGAGAAGGTTTTGTTGAGGCTTGGGACTCTGTGGCGGGAGTAGCGGGGGTGCTGGGTGCCGTGATGGGGGGTTGGGAAACCGATATCGTCATGTTGAAGTTCCACTGGAAAGTTCGAGGTGGGTAGCGGGAAGTCAGCTTGTTTTGTGTCAGGCTGACCTGCGCGTGTGCCTGGGTTTTAAGTGGCAAACAGGTACGAAATGGTTCCTGGTGGTGGGGGGCGTCGCTCGGTAAGGTGCGGGGTGGATGGTATTTAAGGGGTTTCGTTCGGCGCTGTGGATGAGTTGAGTAACTCATAGCCATGCTTTAAGGTTACTTGAAGCAAATAGCTCTTATCTGCGGCGTCGTTTTGGGCCCACACCTTACCCCGATTAAAATCTGGAAGCTTTAGACTAATATCTGTAGTCGATTTGTTTAGGTTGCCAATGTAGTTGGCTATATAGGCCAGGTTGTACGCTGCATCTGCCCGTGCCTCAGGGTCTTTGTTATTTTTACTCCAGTCTCCGATATGTTTCTGAAGTTCTTTAAGGTTTTCGCCGGATTTAACCAGTGCGTTGACAATCCGATCTGCTGTAGCAAGTAATGGATTGTCCCTCAAGATATCCTCGGCGCTTCGATGATCGCCACGGGGTCGCCCCGTGGCGTGGGTTGGCCTTACATAAATCTGCTGCTCACCTTTGAACTCCAGGCTGGCGTAGCCATGTTCGATAAATTTTGTGAGCAGCGCGTGTTCGGAGTCCTTTCGGATGGATGGTTCACGAAATGGAGGGTAGATCGCTTCGTCTGGGTGTTGTTTCTTGAACGGTACAATCTGTTCGTTACCAGAATAACCACTGAGAAAACCATCGTTGTGTTGGCTTGCCAGTACGGCATGCGCGTCTTTGGAGTCAATGAAGTTGAACAGGCGCGCAGCATTGTAAGCCGCATCGGCGCGGGCTTGCGGGTCCTTGTTGGCGATTGTCCAGTCTCCGGTATGTTTGTAGATACCTTGCTTGTAGGCTTCGGGCAGGGGTCTGTGCTCTGGGCCACATCGGTAAATACTTGGTCGCATTTCCAGGTGTTTAAGAGTGGGGTTGGCATTGATGATTTGCTCCGCCGTTCGGCGATCTCCTGCTGGTCGACCGGTTGCCGCGGTGGGGCGCGTCGCGCTGTCGAGATCTCCCAAGGCTGGCGGTAGAAGAGTCTCAGGAGTTGAACGCTCAGGACATGTTGCCTGGCTAGTGGTGGTGTTTATGTTGCAAACTTGGTTGGATAGTAATTGCTGAATAATACCGAGCCCGGTAAAAAATCTGATGTCCATAAGCGTATCCTTCTTACTGGGTTTTTAGTGCTGGAATTTAATGGTCGCAAGGCGACAGTTGTTAACTTTCTTGATTTAAGTGGTGGGCGATGTCGTGTGGTTCCACTTCTTTTATTTCAGATGTTAATCAGGTTTTGTTGTGATGATTAACTATAAAAGTAGTTTGAAGGGGGGCGATAGATAAGCGTTGGCTTAAAGGGTGAGACTCGTAGGAATAACGCGTTTAGATAAGTGGGCGGGATGCAAGGATGTTCCATTGACCTCGGGGGCAGGGCCGGGCTGCGAACAGCCGCGGCCTGCGATGGCTACAGGTTACTCGGCAATCTGCAACTTGCGCGACTCGGTATACACATACCGCACTTTTTCATACTCGAACGGCGAGTTCATCTGGCCGTAGCGAAAGCTCGTCTGGTAGCGCTTGTCCACCGCACGCAGGGCCCAGATTTCCGGGTGGTTGGAGCTGACTTCGGCGACGTTGAGGTAGTTGATCTGGGTTTCTGCGGTGTAGTCCACCAACAGGCCGCCGGTGTCGCGCAGGTTGGACGGGCCGAGGATCGGCAGGATCAGGTAGGCGCCGCCGGGAACGCCGTAGAAGCCTAGGGTCTGGCCGAAATCTTCGCTCTGGCGCGGCAGGCCCATGGCGGTGGCCGGGTCCCACAGGCCGGCGATGCCGAGGGTAGTGTTGACCAGCAGGCGGCCGGTGGTTTCCAGGGAGCGGTGGCCCTTGAGTTGCAGCAGGCTGTTCATCAGGTTGGGCACATCGCCCAGGTTGTTGAAGAAGTTGCTGACACCGGTGCGCAGGAAGCTTGGGGTGACGTAGCGATAACCGTCGACCACCGGCAGGAATACCCACTGGTCGAAGCGATAGTTGAAGTGGTACACCCGACGGTTCCACGACTCCAGCGGGTCGTAGACGTTGAGGGCGTTGAGGGTCGAGCGCTCGAACTCGCGCTGGTCCAGGCCAGGGTTGAACTTGAGTTTGCTCAAGGGCTCCTTGAAGCCATCCTGATCGACCACGGTCGGTGCGTGAGCCTTGCTGTTGTCCGCGTGGGCAACGCCTGCGCAGAGTAAGGCCGCAAGAAGCAGGAGATGTTTAGCCACGGAAGAACTCCAGCATGGCGTCGGCGTTGACGCGGTAATTGAGGTTGCCGCAGTGGCCGCCCAGTGGGTAGACGGTCAAGCGATCGCCGAAGGTCTTGCGCAGGAAGCCCAGGTCGCCGGGGCCGAGGATCACGTCGTCGGCGTTGTGCATCACGGCGATTTTCGGGCTGTCGCGCAGGTAATCCTCAAGGGCGTACAGGCTGACCTGGTCGATCAGTTGCAGCAGGCTGCCGCCGTCGGAGCGGGCGCGCCACATCGGGATCACTTGTTCGGTGAGGTAGCAGTCGAAATCACATTGCAGCGCACGCTTGAGGAACGGCGTGAGGCTGGTGCTTTCGGTAATCGGGTACTTGGGTGGGATGATCAGGCCGCGGCGGTTGATCAGGTCCGAGGTGAAGGCGATATCCGCCGCCGAGAAGCGGAACGAGGTGCCGATCAGCATCGCCATCTGCTCGTTGGTCAGGTGCTCCTTGGAGCTCTGGAAGTCGTAGAGCAGGGCGTCGTTGAGGTCGATGTAGCCTTTTTGCTGGAAGTAGCGGGTCAGCTTGTTCAACACCAGTTCATAGAAGGTGGTGCTGTTGTTGATGCCCTTGACCTCGGTCTGCACCAGTTTGTCGAGGTTGGTGATGGAGGTGTAGAGGTTGACCGGCGGGTTGAGCAGCAACACTTTCTTGAAGTTGAAGCTGCGGCGGGTTTCGTCCAGCTTGCTGACGAACGCCGCGTCCAGCGCGCCCAGGCTGTAGCCGGTGAGGTAGAAGTCGGTGACGGGCAACGAGGCATTTTGCGCGCGTACGGCCTGCATCACGCGGTACATGTCCTCGGCGTCTTCCTGGGTGATGCCGGGCGTGGCAAAGCGCGAGGCGGCGCTGATGAAGTCGAAGCTGGTGGGCGATGACAATTGGACGACATGGTAGCCGGCCTTGTAGTACAGCTTTTTCAGGTATTCGTTGAGGCTGCTGTCAAAGCGTGCACCGGTGCCGGCGATCAGGAAGATCAGCGGCGCGGCGCGGTCTTGCTTGGCAATGCGGTAGGTGAGCTTCTTCACCGGCCAGAAGTTGTCGGGCAGGCTGAATTCACGCTCCGGGCGCATGGTCAGGGTGTAGTCGGACTGGTTGATGTCATCGATGGATGGCAGATCCGGCCGCAGGTCCGGGGGTGTCGTGGCGATGGTCGCCTCGAACGGGTTGGTCAAAGGGTAGCCATAGCTGGCCGGGTCGACATCGACCGCCAGTGCTGACGCACTCAAAAAAAGGCCACCCAACAGGGCAGCGCAGCGCAAGGAACGGAGCATGACTAAATCCCTAAGAGGAAAACGTGCTGAATGAAGTTCGCAGGCTATGACCACCGCGCTATCGCCGAAGTGCCAGCCATCGGCACTAAATATCGGAAATAAGCGTAGGAATCGAGCTAATAGTAGCCAGACGATACACTTTGGCACGCTTTGATGAATAGTTATCTGTGTGCAGCCCTTGCCAATGGCCCCGGGGAGATTAAGCTGGGCGCCGTTTTCGCCTATCGGAGTGCCCTTATGTCCCCTCGTTTGCCGCTGATTCTGCTGCTGTTGGCCTTGCCGTTATGGCTGGCTGCCAGTTATGGCGCTCGTTATGGGTTTATGGAAGATGGGCAGTGGGTGGGCATCTGCGCCGAGGACGCCAGCCGCTGGGAATGCCAGTTGCGGGCCAACCTGGGGCTGATGATCCACTTCAAGGTCATGGGCTGGGCGGCGCTGGTCACGTCGGTGCTCGCGTTTTTGCTGCCCGGCCGCGCGGGATGGGGCTTGGCGGTGCTGGGGCTGGCGTTCGGGATTCCGGCGCTGGCGTTGTACAACACCAATTTTGCGGTGTTTGCGTTGGTGATTGCCGGGTTGCGGTTGGTCAGGGCGGCTCGGGCTGTCTGATAGGGCCAACCGCAGGCCAGCCAGCTCCCACATTTGAATGTATTCACAGATCAAAATGTGGGAGCGGTGCGATAGCGATCTCAGGGATTGCGCACCCGCAGGCAACGCCACAAGGCTGCAACCATCAACCCACTGACCAGCGCCCAACCCAGGGCCTGCTGGTTCATCAAGCCTTCGCGATACAGCTGCGGTGCAATGCCGGCACCGATGATGAAGGTCAGCAGGGCAATTTCCCGGCGTGGCCCGTTGACCGGGCGCAGCAGGTAAACCAGGGCTGGCAGTAGCAGGGCGGCGCTGGGGAAGCTGCGGTAACGCGGGTCGAATACCAGCGCCAGCATCATCACCGCCGTGGCGAACCCGGCAAATGCGATGAGCCAGCCGGCGCGTTGCTCCAGCCAGGCGAAAGCCCGGTCGCGCCAACCCTGGCGAGCGCTCAAGGCCAGGGCCCCATGGGCCAGCACCAACAGGTTAAGGGCCAGCAACAGCCCGGCCCAGATCCATTCATCAGTGAAACGCGCGGTCACCCGGGTCAGTTCGGCCCAACTGCCAATCGAACCCGCCGCGACCGCACCCAACAGCGGCAGCAACAGCGCCGCGCGGGTGTTGCGAACCCGTCCGCCGAGCGCCAGGGTACCCAGCAGGATCAGCCCTCCAACGCCCAGCCATAGCGGCCAGTACGGCACGTTGGTGACTGGGCCTGCGAGGATGCCCTTGTCCTGGCGATCGGCGTCAAACAGGCCCCAGTAACCGCCAACCGCACCTTCGCTGGCGCGTTTCCACGGTTGGTCAAAGGCCTCGATCAGGTTGTAGTGCCAGCCATTGGCTTCGGCCATGGCGACAAAACCGCGAATGAACTTGGCTTCGTTGACTCTGCTCGGCACGGCGGTTTCCCGCTGGCGGCCTTCGCTGGGCCAGCCGGTTTCGCCAATCATCACGTCCTTGGGGGCGAAGCGGTTGCCGAAGGTCTGGCGGATATCACCGACATGGCGCAGGGCCTGGTCGATGCCGGCAGGGTCATCTTCCCAATACGGCAATAGGTGGATGGTCAGGAAATCCACCGCCGGGGCGATTTCCGGGTGTTGCAGCCAGAACTCCCAGACGTCGGCGTAGGTGACCGGCTGCTGGATCTGGCTTTTGACCTTTTCGATCAGCTTCACCAGTTGCGTGGCGGTGATTTCCTTGCGCAGCAGCGCTTCGTTGCCGACGATCACCGACGTGACCACGTCAGGGTTGGCGTTGGCCGAGGCGATCAGCAGGTCGACTTCCTTGGCATTGTCCACCGGGTTGCTGTTGATCCAAGCACCGATCATCAACTTCAGGCCGTGTTTGCGCGCCAGGTCCGGCAGGGCTTCGAGGCCGGTCATGGAGTAGGTGCGGATGCACTCAAAGCGCGTGGCCAGCAGTGCCAGGTCGGCGTCCATGCGCTCGGGGCGCAGTTTGAACGGCTGGACGAACGGCGATTGGTCCTTGTCGAAGGGCGTGTAGGACGCGCATTGCAGCTTGTGGCTGGCGCTGGCCACATCCGGCAGTACCACTGGCTGGCCGAGGCCATACCAGTAGCCACCGAGTGCGAACAGGCCGAGCAGCAAGGCAAATATATAAGGCAGGAAGGGGAAACGGGCAGTCGCGGTCATGGTCAGGCCGTGTAGGAGCAAAGGCGCGCATCTTACCTGCATTTGCCGGTTTTCAGTGGGGCCGCATAATTTTGACATGCAAAGTTCGAGCGGGATTTTGACGCGAGTTCCTACAAATTGTCCTGCTGGCTTTGTGATGTCGTTTCTTGCTCCGCTGAGGTCGTAGTCAGAGCAGGTCCGCAGGGGCGGCAGGTTGATGATCCAAAGGCACCACCTGACAACAGGTTGACGTCGCTCGGCATCCGCCGGGCGCAGCACTTTCGGGGAAGCACTATGAAGATGCGACGACTCTTGGGCGCAGCTGCCACGTTGGTAGTTGCGATGGGTTCCACACTAGCCAGCGCCGACAGCAAGACCCTGAGCATCGGCTATGTGGACGGCTGGTCGGACAGTGTCGCCACCACCCACGTGGCGGCTGAAGTGATCAGGCAAAAGCTCGGCTATGACGTGAAACTGCAGGCGGTTGCCACCGGGATCATGTGGCAGGGCGTGGCCACCGGCAAGCTCGACGCCATGCTTTCGGCCTGGCTGCCGGTGACCCATGGTGAGTACTGGACCAAGAACAAGGACAAGGTGGTCGACTACGGCCCCAACTTCAAGGATGCGAAGATCGGCTTGATCGTGCCGGAGTACGTCAAGGCCAAGTCCATCGAGGACTTGAAGACCGACACCACCTTCAAAAACAAGATCGTGGGCATCGATGCCGGTTCAGGTGTGATGCTCAAGACCGACGAAGCCATCAAGCAATACGGCCTGGACTACAAGCTGCAAGCCAGTTCCGGGGCGGCAATGATCGCCGAATTGACCCGCGCCGAAGATAAGCAAGACTCCATCGCAGTGACCGGCTGGGTGCCGCACTGGATGTTCGCCAAGTGGAAACTGCGCTTTCTTGATGATCCAAAAGGCATCTATGGCGCCGCCGAGACGGTTAATAGCATCGGCAGCAAGGGCCTGGAAAAGAAAGCCCCGGAAGTCGCGGCGTTCCTGAAGAAATTCCAGTGGGCCTCCAAGGATGAAATCGGCGAAGTCATGCTGGCCATCCAGGAAGGTGCCAAGCCTGATGTGGCGGCCAAGGATTGGGTGGCCAAGCATCCTGAGCGTGTGGCCGAGTGGACCGCTCCGTAACACCCCCAAAAACGGTGGGAACGCACTTTGTGTAGGAGCGGGCTTGCCCGCGATTACGGTGGGTCAGTTGATGGATACCTGACTGATTCACCGCCATCGCGGGCAAGCCCGCTGCCACATAAGCTCGCTCGCGCAATTGTTTCTAGCCCCTGCCAAACCCTCGCTACACTGGTTCTAAGACTAAGGTCGTCTGGAACCTGTCCTGCAGCCGCATACAGTGGATACGTTCCAATAATAAAAAAGCTGTGCTGCGAGGATAAAAACAATGAACGACAGCATTTACCTCTCGATTCAAAACAGCCCGCGCTTCAAGGAGCTGGTGAGAAAAAGGGAAAAGTTCGCCTGGATTCTCTCGGCGATCATGCTTGGGCTGTACTCCGGATTCATCCTGTTGATCGCCTATGGACCGCAAGTCCTGGGCGCCAAGATCAGTCCTGAATCGTCCATAACCTGGGGAATCCCTATCGGGGTCGGGCTGATTGTCTCGGCCTTCGTTCTCACAGGCATCTACGTGCGACGCGCCAATGGCGAATTCGACGACCTGAACAATGCGATTCTCAAGGAGGCTGCGCAATGATCCGTCGTCTATTGGCTGTATTCGGCGCTTCGCTTTTTGCTCCTGCCGTTTGGGCGGCGGACGCATTGACCGGTGAAGTGCACAAGCAACCGCTGAACATTGCGGCGATCCTGATGTTTGTCGCCTTTGTCGGCGCAACATTGTGCATTACCTACTGGGCGTCCAAACGTAACAACTCGGCGGCCGACTACTATGCCGCTGGTGGCAAGATCACCGGTTTCCAGAACGGCCTGGCGATTGCTGGCGACTACATGTCGGCGGCGTCCTTTCTGGGGATTTCCGCGCTGGTGTTCACCTCTGGCTACGATGGCCTGATCTACTCGATCGGCTTCCTGGTGGGCTGGCCGATCATTCTGTTCCTGATCGCCGAGCGCCTGCGTAACCTGGGCAAGTACACGTTTGCCGACGTGGCGTCCTACCGCCTCGGGCAAACCCAGATCCGCAGCCTGTCGGCTTGCGGTTCGCTGGTGGTGGTGGCGTTCTACCTGATCGCGCAGATGGTCGGCGCGGGCAAGCTGATCCAACTGCTGTTCGGCCTTGATTACCATGTGGCGGTGATCCTGGTGGGTATCTTGATGTGCCTTTATGTGTTGTTCGGCGGCATGCTGGCCACCACCTGGGTGCAGATCATCAAGGCAGTGCTGCTGCTGTCCGGTGCCTCTTTCATGGCGCTGATGGTGATGAAGCACGTCAACTTCGACTTCAACATGCTGTTCTCCGAGGCGATCAAGGTTCACCCTAAAGGTGAGGCGATCATGAGTCCTGGCGGCCTGGTGAAAGATCCGATTTCGGCGTTCTCCCTGGGCCTGGCCCTGATGTTCGGTACCGCTGGCCTGCCACATATCCTGATGCGCTTCTTCACCGTGAGTGACGCTAAAGAAGCCCGCAAGAGTGTGCTGTATGCCACAGGCTTCATCGGCTACTTCTATATCCTGACCTTTATCATCGGCTTCGGCGCGATTCTGCTGGTCAGCACCAACCCGGCGTTCAAGGATGCAGCAGGCGCCTTGCTCGGTGGTAACAACATGGCGGCGGTGCACCTGGCCAATGCGGTGGGCGGCAGTATCTTCCTGGGCTTCATCTCGGCCGTGGCGTTTGCCACCATCCTCGCGGTGGTTGCCGGCTTGACCCTGGCCGGTGCTTCGGCGGTGTCCCATGACCTGTATGCCAGCGTGATCAAGAAGGGCAAGGCCAACGAGAAGGATGAGATTCGCGTGTCGAAGATCACCACTATCGCCCTGGCAGTCCTGGCGATTGGCTTGGGTATCCTGTTCGAAAGCCAGAACATTGCGTTCATGGTCGGCCTGGCGTTCTCCATTGCTGCCAGCTGTAACTTCCCGGTGTTGCTGCTTTCCATGTACTGGAAGAACCTCACCACCCGTGGCGCGATGATTGGCGGCTGGCTGGGCCTGGTCAGCGCTGTTGGCTTGATGATCCTGGGTCCAACCATCTGGGTCTCGATCCTGCACCATGAAAAAGCGATCTTCCCGTACGAATACCCGGCGCTGTTCTCGATGATCATCGCGTTCGTGGGTATCTGGTTCTTCTCCATCACCGACAAGTCGGCGGCGGCGGTGAAAGAGCGTGCGCTGTACTTCCCGCAGTTTGTGCGTTCGCAGACTGGCCTGGGGGCGAGCGGGGCGGTTAACCACTAAGCTTGTAGCTCAATAAGAAATGCCCCGGTCGAAAGGCCGGGGTATTTTTTTGCCTGGGGTTCTGTGTTGCCTGGGCTATTGCTTTCGCGAGCAAGCCCGCTCCCACAGTTGACCGCGTTCATCCTTTGAAATGTGGTCAACTGTGGGAGCGGGCTTGCTCGCGAAAGCGGTCTGTAAGGCAGCACAAACAAAAACGGCCTCCACTAAGGGAGGCCGTTCTCAATGCAGCTAAGCAGTTGAATGCTTACTTGCGGTCTTCCAGCTTGGTAATGTCACGCGACTCGTAGCCGGTGTACAGCTGGCGCGGGCGGCCAATCTTGTACGGGCTGGAGAGCATTTCTTTCCAGTGGGAGATCCAGCCCACGGTCCGCGCCAGGGCGAAGATCACGGTGAACATGCTGGTTGGAATGCCGATCGCCTTGAGGATGATCCCCGAGTAGAAGTCGACGTTCGGGTACAGCGAGCGCTCGATGAAGTACGGGTCGGTCAGCGCGATCTCTTCCAGGCGCATGGCCAGTTCGAGTTGCGGATCGTTGTTGATGCCCAGTTCCTTCAGCACTTCGTCACAGGTCTGCTTCATGACGGTGGCGCGCGGGTCGCGGTTCTTGTAGACCCGGTGGCCGAAGCCCATCAGCTTGAATGGATCGTTCTTGTCCTTGGCCTTGGCGATGAACTTGTCGATGTTGGACACATCGCCGATTTCATCGAGCATGGTCAATACGGCTTCGTTCGCACCGCCGTGGGCAGGGCCCCACAGTGCGGCGATGCCGGCGGCGATACAGGCGAACGGATTGGCACCCGAGGAGCCTGCCAGGCGCACGGTGGACGTCGAGGCGTTCTGTTCGTGGTCGGCATGGAGGATGAAGATCCGGTCCATGGCCTTTGCCAGCACCGGGCTGATCGGTTTGATCTCGCACGGGGTGTTGAACATCATGTGCAGGAAGTTTTCCGCGTACGTCAGGTCGTTGCGCGGGTACATCATGGGCTGGCCCATGGAGTACTTGTAAACCATTGCGGCCAGGGTGGGCATCTTCGCAACCAGGCGGATCGCGGAGATTTCGCGATGCTGCGGGTTATTGATGTCCAGGGAGTCGTGATAGAAGGCCGACAGGGCGCCGACTACACCGCACATGACGGCCATCGGGTGGGCGTCGCGACGGAAGCCGTTGAAGAAGGTCTTCAACTGCTCGTGAACCATGGTGTGGTTCTTCACGGTGCTGACAAACTGGGCCTTTTGCTCGGCTGTTGGCAATTCGCCATTTAGCAGCAGGTAGCAGGTTTCCAAGTAGTCCGATTTCTCGGCCAGTTGTTCGATCGGGTAGCCGCGATGTAGCAAAATGCCATTATCGCCATCGATATAGGTAATCTTCGACTCGCAAGAAGCGGTCGACATGAAGCCTGGGTCGAAAGTGAAACGGCCCGTGGCCGTCAGGCCCCGTACGTCGATAACATCGGGACCAACGGTGCCGGTTAAAATGGGCAGCTCGACGGGGGCTGCGCCCTCGATGATCAACTGCGCTTTTTTGTCAGCCATGTGGCCTCCTATTTATGCTTCAAATCATCAGACAGACCCCCCACGCAGGGCCCGCACCACTATATTGATATAAATCCAGATGTCAATTTGCCTAAAGTCTTGCCCCAGAAGGCTTTAACCGTACTTTTTCCTCGAAATTGCCTGCCGTTTACGCCTTTTATCCCGTCAGCGCAATCAGCTATTAGGGTGAGGAGCGCGCGTTGTCATTAGTAGCCTAACTGTCTATACTCGGCCACCGACCGCCAAGGGCTTTTGGGCTTGCTTTCATTGGGGGTCGCACTCCCTGGGTGGTGCTTACCTGACCAGTGCACTCCCCAACAACTTTGCCCTGATTGTTAGGGGCTCTTCAGTGTGAAAAAAAGCCGTGAATAGCCAACGACCTGTAAACCTAGACCTAAGGACCATCAAACTCCCCATCACCGGCGTTACGTCGTTCCTGCACCGTGTTTCCGGCATCATCCTGTTCCTGGGCTTGGGCATCATGCTTTATGCATTGAGCAAATCCCTGGGTTCCGAGGAAGGATACGCCGAGGTGAAGGCATGCTTGACCAGCCCGCTGGCCAAGTTCGTAGCATGGGGCCTCCTGTCCGCTCTGCTGTATCACCTGGTAGCCGGTGTGCGCCACTTGATCATGGACATGGGCATCGGTGAGACGCTGGAAGGCGGCCGCCTGGGCTCGAAAATCATCATCGCCATTTCCGTGGTGCTGATCGTTCTGGCAGGAGTTTGGATATGGTAACCAGCGTTACGAACCTTTCGCGTTCGGGCCTCTATGACTGGATGGCACAACGAGTGTCTGCGGTCGTTCTCGCGGCTTATTTCATTTTCCTGATCGGGTACCTCGTTGCAAACCCTGGCATTGGCTACGCCCAATGGCACGGTCTGTTCTCCCACAACGGGATGCGTATCTTCAGTCTGCTCGCCCTTGTGGCCCTGGGCGCTCACGCCTGGGTCGGCATGTGGACCATCGCGACCGACTACCTGACGCCGATGGCGCTGGGCAAGTCCGCGACTGCAGTACGTTTCCTTTTCCAGGCAGTATGCGGCGTCGCGATGTTCGCTTACTTCGTCTGGGGTGTGCAGATTCTCTGGGGTATCTGATTCATGGCTAACATTCCAACGATTTCTTTTGACGCCATCATTATTGGTGGTGGCGGCGCCGGCATGCGCGCTGCACTGCAGCTGGCCCAGGGCGGTCACAAGACAGCCGTGATCACCAAGGTGTTCCCGACCCGTTCCCACACCGTATCGGCCCAGGGTGGCATCACCTGCGCCATCGCTTCTGCGGATCCGAACGATGACTGGCGCTGGCACATGTACGATACCGTCAAGGGCTCCGACTATATCGGTGACCAGGACGCTATCGAGTACATGTGTCAGGAAGGCCCGGCTGCGGTATTCGAGCTGGACCACATGGGTCTGCCGTTCTCCCGCACCGAACAGGGGCGTATCTACCAGCGTCCGTTCGGCGGCCAGTCCAAGGATTACGGTAAAGGCGGCCAGGCTGCCCGTACCTGCGCGGCATCCGACCGTACCGGTCACGCACTGCTGCACACCCTTTATCAGGGCAACCTGAAAGCCGGCACCACGTTCCTGAACGAGTACTACGCAGTTGACCTGGTGAAGAACCAGGACGGCGCATTCGTCGGCGTGATCGCTATCTGCATCGAAACCGGTGAAACCACCTACATCCGCGCCAAGGCTACCGTTCTGGCGACTGGCGGTGCAGGTCGTATCTACGCTTCGACCACCAACGCCCTGATCAACACCGGCGACGGCGTTGGCATGGCCCTGCGTGCAGGCGTTCCGGTACAAGACATCGAAATGTGGCAGTTCCACCCAACCGGCATCGCCGGCGCCGGTGTACTGGTTACAGAAGGCTGCCGTGGTGAAGGCGGTTACCTGATCAACAAGCACGGCGAGCGTTTCATGGAGCGTTATGCTCCGAACGCCAAGGACCTTGCCGGTCGTGACGTGGTTGCTCGTTCGATGGTTAAAGAAATCATCGCCGGCAACGGCTGCGGCCCGAACGGCGACCACGTGATGCTTAAGCTTGATCACCTGGGCGAAGAAGTGCTGCACAGCCGCCTGCCAGGTATCTGCGAACTGTCCAAGACTTTCGCACACGTTGACCCGGTAGTTGCTCCAGTACCGGTAGTTCCAACTTGCCACTATATGATGGGCGGCGTGCCGACCAACATTCATGGCCAGGCGATCACCCAGAACGCCGAAGGCGTGGACGAGATCATCCATGGTCTGTTCGCTGTAGGCGAAGTGGCTTGCGTATCGGTTCACGGTGCCAACCGTCTGGGCGGCAACTCGCTGCTCGACCTGGTGGTATTCGGCCGCGCTGCCGGCCTGCACCTGGAAAAAGCCCTGACCGACGGCATCGAATACGATGACGCGACCGACGCCAATATCGAGGCTGCCCTGGCTCGCCTGAACGCGCTGAACGAGCGTACTGATGGCGAAGACGTAGCAACCCTGCGTCGCGAGCTGCAAAGCTGCATGCAGAACTACTTCGGTGTATTCCGTACTGGCGAATACATGCAGAAGGGTATTGCCCAGCTGGCTGACCTGCGCAAGCGGATCGCCAACGTCAAGATCAACGATAAGAGCCAGGCGTTCAACACCGCTCGTATCGAAGCCCTTGAGCTGCAAAACCTGCTGGAAGTGGCTGAAGCGACTGCGATTGCCGCCGAGGTTCGTAAAGAATCCCGTGGTGCCCACGCTCGTGAAGACTTTGAAGATCGCGATGACGAAAACTGGTTGTGCCACACCCTGTACTTCCCGGGTGACAAGCGCGTAACCAAGCGTGCCGTGAACTTCTCGCCGAAGACGGTTCCGACGTTTGAACCGAAGATTCGGACTTACTAAGGGTGGCTGCCATGTTGAAAGTCAGTGTTTATCGCTACAACCCTGATCAGGACGCTGCGCCGTTCATGCAGGAATTTGAGGTCGATACCGGTGGTAAAGACCTGATGGTGCTGGATGTGCTGGCCCTGATCAAAGAGCAGGACGAAGGTTTCTCCTATCGTCGCTCTTGCCGTGAAGGTGTCTGCGGCTCCGACGGCATGAACATCAACGGCAAAAACGGCCTGGCTTGTGTCACGCCGCTGTCGGCCGTGGTCAAGAAGAACAAGCTTGTTGTACGTCCACTGCCAGGTTTGCCGGTTATCCGTGACCTGGTCGTCGATATGAGCATCTTCTACAAGCAATACGAGAAGGTGAAGCCATTCCTGCAGAACGATACGCCGGCTCCGGCCATCGAGCGTCTGCAGTCCCCGGAAGAGCGCGAGAAGCTCGACGGTCTGTACGAGTGCATCCTGTGCGCTTGCTGCTCGACCTCTTGCCCGTCCTTCTGGTGGAACCCGGACAAGTTCCTGGGTCCAGCTGCACTGCTGCAAGCCTATCGCTTCCTGGCAGACAGCCGTGACACCAAGACGTCCGAGCGTCTGGCTTCACTGGATGACCCGTTCAGCGTATTCCGCTGCCGCGGGATCATGAACTGCGTCAACGTATGTCCCAAAGGCCTGAACCCGACTAAGGCCATTGGTCACATCCGGAACATGCTGCTGCAAAGCGGCGTGTAGGACGTTGTAGTAAAAGCAGGACCGTTGTGCCCGTAAATGCTACGGCGCAGGCTTCAACCGGCGCCGTAGTTTTAACTTGAGCAGCGACTTACAAAGCCGCAGCTCTTATTTTGAAGAAATGAGACAAGCAGGGGCATTCGGGTTGGTACCCGAACTATCAGCGTGATCCTAAGTGGCTTGTTTTGGTCGCTGCACTTGGCCTTTTGCAAGCAAACTCGGTGTTTTCGCCGGTGGTGTCCCCAAATCGAGGGTGACCAAGCATGCAAGAAAGCGTGATGCAGCGCATGTGGAACAGCGGCTATCTTTCAGGTGGTAACGCTGCCTATGTGGAAGAGCTTTATGAGCTCTACCTGCACGACCCTAACGCTGTGCCAGAAGAATGGCGCACCAAATTTCAGACGTTGTCTTCAGACGGCAACGCTGCCACCGATGTATCGCATGCAACAATTCGCGATCAATTTGTGCTGCTGGCAAAGAACCAGCGCCGCGCCCAACCGGTTTCCGCCGGGAGCGTGAGCAGTGAGCACGAGAAGAAGCAAGTTGAAGTATTGCGACTGATCCAGGCCTACCGTATGCGTGGCCACCAGGCAGCCCAGCTTGATCCGCTGGGGCTGTGGCAGCGTCCTGCACCTGCAGACCTGTCGATCAATCACTACGGCTTGACCAATGCCGATCTTGATACGATTTTCCGTGCCGGCGACCTGTTCATCGGCAAAGAGGAAGCGAGCCTACGCGAAATTCACGAAGCGTTGCAGCAGACATATTGCCGCACCATCGGCGCTGAATTTACGCATATCACCGATTCCGAGCAGCGCCACTGGTTCCAGCATCGCCTGGAAGGCGTGCGTGGCCGTCCGGTGCTGTCTGCCGATGTGCGTGGCCACCTGCTTGAGCGCGTCACCGCTGCCGAAGGCCTTGAAAAATACCTGGGCACCAAATACCCGGGCACCAAGCGTTTCGGCCTGGAAGGCGGCGAGAGCCTGATTCCGATGCTTGACGAACTGATCCAGCGTTCCGGTTCCTACGGCACCAAGGAAATCGTGATCGGCATGGCTCACCGTGGTCGCCTGAACGTGTTGGTCAACACCTTCGGCAAGAACCCGCGCGAGCTGTTCGACGAGTTCGAAGGCAAGAAGAAGGTCGAGCTGGGTTCCGGTGACGTTAAATACCACCAGGGCTTCTCGTCCAACGTGATGACCACCGGTGGTGAAGTCCACCTGGCCATGGCGTTCAACCCATCCCACCTGGAAATCGTTTCTCCAGTGGTCGAGGGTTCGGTACGTGCTCGCCAGGATCGTCGCAACGACTCCACCGGTGAGAAGGTTCTGCCGATTTCCATCCACGGTGACGCGGCATTCGCCGGTCAAGGCGTGGTCCTGGAAACGTTCCAGATGTCGCAGACTCGCGGCTTCAAGACCGGCGGTACCATTCACATCGTCATCAACAACCAGGTGGGTTTCACCATTAGCAACCCGCTGGACGCACGCTCTACCGAGTACGCGACCGACGTTGCCAAGATGATCCAGGCGCCGATCCTCCATGTGAATGGGGATGATCCGGAAGCCGTATTGTTCGTGACCCAACTGGCCATTGACTACCGCATGCAGTTCAAGCGTGACGTGGTCATCGACCTGGTTTGCTACCGCCGTCGCGGTCACAACGAAGCGGATGAGCCTAGCGGCACCCAGCCGTTGATGTACCAGCAGATCTCCAAGCAGCGCACCACCCGTGAGCTGTACGCCGAAAGCCTGACCAAGGCCGGCGTGCTGGATGAAGCGCGTGTTCAGGCGAAAATCGATGAGTACCGCAACGCGCTGGACAACGGTCTGCATGTAGTAAAAAGCCTGGTCAAAGAGCCGAACAAAGAGCTGTTCGTGGACTGGCGTCCATACCTGGGCCACGCCTGGACTGCGCGCCACGACACTTCGTTCGATCTGAAAACCCTGCAGGAACTGTCCGCCAAGCTGCTGGAAATCCCGGAAGGCTTCGTGGTACAGCGCCAGGTTGCGAAGATCTACGAAGACCGTCAGAAGATGCAAGCCGGCGGCCTGCCGATCAACTGGGGTTACGCTGAAACCATGGCGTACGCGACCCTGGCGTTCGAAGGTCACCCGATTCGCATGACCGGCCAGGACATCGGCCGTGGTACGTTCTCGCACCGTCACGCGGTATTGCACAACCAGAAAGACGCGGGCACCTACATCCCGTTGCAGCACTTGTATGAAGGCCAGCCACGTTTCGACCTGTACGATTCGTTCCTGTCCGAAGAGGCCGTACTGGCGTTCGAATACGGTTACTCGACCACCACGCCTAACGCGCTGGTGATCTGGGAAGCCCAGTTCGGCGACTTCGCCAACGGTGCCCAGGTGGTTATCGACCAGTTCATCACCAGCGGCGAGCACAAGTGGGGCCGTCTGTGCGGTCTGACCATGTTGCTGCCACACGGTTATGAAGGTCAGGGTCCGGAGCACTCCTCGGCCCGTCTGGAGCGTTACCTGCAGTTGTGCGCCGAGCACAATATCCAGGTGTGCGTGCCGACTACCCCGGCCCAGATCTACCACTTGCTGCGTCGCCAGGTGATCCGCCCGCTGCGCAAGCCGCTGGTAGTGCTGACTCCGAAATCGCTGTTGCGTCACAAATTGGCCATCTCGACCCTGGAAGATCTGGCCGATGGTTCGTTCCAGACCGTTATTCCGGAAATCGACACCCTGGATGCAGCCAAGGTCACTCGCCTGATCCTGTGCAGCGGCAAGGTTTACTACGACTTGCTGGAAAAACGTCGTGCCGAAGGCCGCGAAGACATCGCCATCGTGCGTATCGAGCAGCTTTACCCGTTCCCGGAAGATGACCTGATGGAGGCCATTGCGCCTTACACCAACCTCACCCATGTGGTGTGGTGTCAGGAAGAACCGATGAACCAGGGCGCGTGGTACAGCAGCCAGCATCACCTGCGTCGCAGCATCGGCAACCACAACAAGGCCCTGGGCCTGGAGTACGCCGGTCGTGATGCTTCTGCTGCACCTGCGTGTGGTTATGCGTCGATGCACGCCGAGCAGCAGGAAAAACTGCTGCAAGATGCTTTCACTGTTTAACGCCTTCGCGCTGACTGAAACCGAATTTTAAGGACCCACAGATAATGGCTATCGAAATCAAAGCCCCGTCATTCCCGGAATCGGTTGCCGATGGCACCGTTGCCACCTGGCACAAGAAACCAGGCGAGGCCGTCAAGCGTGACGACCTGATCGTCGACATCGAGACTGACAAAGTCGTCCTGGAAGTGTTGGCCGAAGCCGACGGCGTCCTGGGCGCCATCGTTGCCGAAGAAGGTGCAACCGTCCTGTCCAACCAGGTACTGGGCTCGATCGAAGCGGGCAGCGCTGCCGCCGCCGCTCCAGCCGCCGCTGCTGCTGCTGCTCCGGCTGCTGCACCTGCTGCTGCCGCTCCGGCTGCTGGTGGTGAAGATCCAATCGCTGCACCGGCTGCGCGTCAGCTGGCTGAAGAAAACGGCATCAACCTGGCTTCCATCAAAGGCACTGGCAAAGACGGCCGTGTGACCAAGGAAGACGTGGTTGCTGCTGTTGAAGCCAAGAAAAACGCTCCGGCTGCCGCACCTGCCAAGGCTGCTGCCCCGGCTGCCGCAGCGCCTGTGTTCGCCGCTGGCGACCGCACCGAGAAGCGCGTGCCAATGACCCGTGTGCGTGCCACCGTGGCCAAGCGCCTGGTTGAAGCACAGTCGAACATGGCCATGCTGACCACTTTCAACGAAGTCGACATGACTGAAGTCATGGCTCTGCGTTCGAAGTACAAGGATCTGTTCGAGAAGTCCCACAATGGCGTGCGCCTGGGCTTCATGTCGTTCTTCGTGAAAGCGGCCACCGAAGCGCTGAAGCGTTTCCCGGCAGTCAACGCTTCCATCGACGGCAGCGACATCGTTTACCACGGTTATGCAGACGTCGGCGTTGCCGTCTCCAGCGACCGTGGCCTGGTGGTTCCGGTCCTGCGTAACGCCGAACTGATGAGCCTGGCTGAAATCGAAGGCGGCATCGCTGGCTTCGGCAAGAAAGCCCGTGACGGCAAGCTGACCATCGACGAGATGACCGGCGGTACCTTCACGATCACTAACGGTGGTACTTTCGGTTCGATGATGTCGACCCCGATCGTCAACCCGCCGCAAGCTGCGATCCTGGGCATGCACAACATCATCCAGCGTCCGATGGCCATCAACGGCCAGGTCGTGATCCGTCCGATGATGTACCTGGCGCTGTCCTACGATCACCGCCTGATCGATGGTAAGGAAGCCGTTACGTTCCTGGTGACCATCAAGAATCTGCTGGAAGACCCGGCTCGCCTGCTCCTGGATATCTGATAGAAGCAGCTTCAAGTTGCGGGCTACAAGCTGTAGGAAAAATCAGCTTGGCTTGCAGCTTGGAGCTAAAAGCTTGTCGCAAATAGAGGATCTATTTTCATGACACAGAAATTTGACGTTGTAGTGATCGGTGCGGGCCCTGGCGGCTACGTGGCCGCCATCAAGGCCGCACAACTGGGCTTCTCGACTGCGTGCATCGAAAAATACACTGACAAGGAAGGCAAACTGGCCCTGGGCGGTACCTGCCTGAACGTCGGTTGCATTCCTTCCAAGGCGCTGCTGGACAGCTCCTGGAAATTCCACGAAGCCCAGGACGGTTTTGCCATCCACGGCATCAACCACGCTGGCGTGACCATGGACGTGCCAGCAATGGTCGGCCGCAAGGCCAACATCGTCAAAGGCCTGACCTCTGGCGTTGCTACCCTGTTCAAGGCCAATGGCGTCACTTCCCTGCAAGGTCACGGCAAACTGCTGGCCGGCAAGAAAGTTGAAATCACCAAGCCAGACGGTTCGACCGAAATCATCGAAGCCGAGAACGTGATCCTGGCTCCAGGTTCGCGTCCAATCGACATTCCACCGGCTCCTGTTGATCAGAACGTGATCGTCGATTCGACCGGCGCCCTGGAATTCCAATCGGTACCGAAACGCCTGGGCGTGATTGGCGCTGGCGTAATCGGCCTGGAGCTGGGTTCGGTCTGGTCCCGCCTGGGTTCGCAAGTGACCGTGCTGGAAGCCCTGGACACGTTCCTGCTGGCTGCCGACACCGCGGTGTCCAAAGAAGCGCTGAAAACCCTGACCAAACAAGGTCTGGACATCAAGCTGGGCGCACGCGTGACCGGTTCGAAAGTCAACGGCGAAGAAGTTGTCGTGACCTACACCGACAAGGATGGCGAACAGACCATCACTTTCGACAAGCTGATCGTTGCCGTTGGTCGCCGTCCAGTGACCGCTGATCTGCTGGCCTCTGACAGCGGCGTGACCATCGACGAGCGCGGCTTTGTCCACGTCGACGATCACTGCGCTACCACCGTGCCTGGCGTCTATGCCATCGGTGACGTGGTTCGCGGCATGATGCTGGCACACAAGGCATCCGAAGAAGGCATCATGGTGGTTGAGCGCATCAAGGGTCACAAGACCCAGATGAACTACGACCTGATCCCTTCGGTTATCTACACCCACCCGGAAATTGCATGGGTCGGCAAGAACGAACAGCAGTTGAAAGCTGAAGGCGTTGAAGTTAACGTCGGCACCTTCCCGTTTGCCGCTTCTGGCCGTGCCATGGCAGCGAACGACACTGGCGGTTTTGTCAAAGTCATCGCTGATGCCAAGACTGACCGCGTACTGGGTGTCCACGTAATTGGCCCAGGCGCAGCAGAACTGGTTCAGCAGGGCGCTATCGGTATGGAATTCGGCACCAGCGCCGAAGACATCGGCATGATGGTTTTCTCCCATCCGACCCTGTCTGAAGCGCTGCACGAAGCCGCGTTGGCAGTGAATGGCCATGCCATCCACATTGCCAACAAGAAGAAGCGCTAAGCGAGATAATAAGAAACCACGGCGGTTGCCCGTCGTGAGCCTTGCGCGCAAGACTCACCGCGGAATATCCGCTGGACGCAGTCTTGCGCAGCTTTGCCGGCCCTAGGGCGGCGAAGTTGGGCAAGCAGCAGTCACAGGTGGCGCGGCACTCATAATGAGCGCAGCGCCGAATGCGCAGTACCTAACGAAGACGGTAAAAAGCATGAATCTTCACGAGTATCAGGGTAAGCAGCTGTTCGCTGAGTACGGCCTGCCAGTTTCCAAGGGCTACGCAGTAGACACCCCGGAAGCAGCAGCAGAAGCTTGCGACAAAATCGGCGGCACTGAATGGGTTGTCAAAGCCCAGGTCCACGCTGGTGGTCGCGGTAAAGCGGGCGGCGTTAAGCTGGTTCGCAGCAAAGAAGACGCCAAGGCCTTCGCACAGCAGTGGCTGGGCAAGCGTCTGGTGACTTACCAGACTGACGCCAATGGCCAGCCAGTCACCAAGATCCTGGTTGAATCGTGCACTGATATCGCTAAAGAGCTGTACCTGGGCGCTGTCGTTGACCGTTCGAGCCGTCGCATCGTGTTCATGGCTTCCACCGAAGGTGGCGTGGACATCGAGAAGATCGCTCACGAAACCCCAGAAAAAATTCTGAAAGCCACTATCGACCCACTGGTTGGCGCTCAGCCATTCCAGGGTCGCGAGCTGGCTTTCCAGCTGGGCCTGGAAGGCAAGCAAGTTGCCCAGTTCGCCAAGATCTTCGTAGGTCTGGCCAAACTGTTCCAGGATCACGATCTGGCCCTGCTGGAAGTGAACCCGCTGGTGATCAAGGCTGACGGCGATCTGCATTGCCTCGATGCCAAGATCAACATCGACGCCAACGCCATGTACCGTCAGCCTAAGCTGAAGACTTTCCACGATCCGTCGCAAGACGATCCGCGCGAAGCGCACGCTGCCAAGTTCGAACTGAACTACGTAGCCCTGGAAGGTAACATCGGTTGCATGGTCAACGGTGCTGGCCTGGCCATGGGTACCATGGACATCGTCAACCTGCATGGCGGCAAGCCAGCCAACTTCCTCGACGTAGGCGGCGGTGCCACCAAAGAACGCGTTACCGAAGCGTTCAAGATCATCCTGTCCGACTCCAACGTCGCTGCAGTACTGGTCAACATCTTCGGCGGCATCGTTCGTTGCGACATGATTGCCGAAGGCATCATCGGTGCAGTGAAAGAAGTCGGCGTGAAAATCCCGGTTGTTGTACGCCTTGAAGGTAACAACGCTGAACTGGGCGCTAAAGTACTGGCAGAAAGCGGTTTGAACATCATCGCTGCTACCAGCCTGACCGACGCTGCTCAACAAGTTGTCAAAGCTGCGGAGGGCAAATAATGAGCGTCCTGATCAATAAAGACACCAAAGTTATCTGCCAGGGTATTACCGGTTCGCAAGGTAGCTTCCACACCCAGCAAGCCCTCGAATACGGCACCAAGATGGTCGGTGGCGTCACTCCGGGCAAAGGCGGCACCGAGCACCTGGGCCTGCCAGTGTTCAACACCGTGAAAGAAGCTGTTGCTCAAACTGGCGCCACCGCCAGCGTGATCTACGTTCCAGCTCCTTTCTGCAAGGATTCCATCCTGGAAGCAGCATTCGGCGGCATCAAGCTGATCGTTTGCATCACCGAAGGCATTCCTACCCTGGACATGCTGGACGCTAAAGTTAAGTGCGACGAGCTGGGTGTTACCCTGATCGGCCCTAACTGCCCAGGCGTGATCACTCCAGGCGAATGCAAGATCGGCATCATGCCAGGTCACATTCACTTGCCAGGTAAAGTCGGTATCGTTTCCCGTTCCGGCACCCTGACCTACGAAGCTGTGAAGCAGACCACTGACGCCGGTTTCGGTCAGTCGACTTGCGTCGGCATCGGCGGTGACCCGATCCCAGGCTCGAACTTCATCGACATCCTGAAACTGTTCCAGGAAGACCCGAAGACCGAAGCGATCGTAATGATCGGTGAGATCGGCGGTTCGGCTGAAGAAGAAGCGGCTGCCTACATCAAGGCACACGTGACCAAGCCGGTTGTTTCCTACATCGCTGGTGTGACTGCCCCTGCGGGCAAGCGCATGGGCCATGCTGGCGCAATCATCTCTGGCGGCAAAGGCACTGCAGACGAGAAGTTTGCTGCCCTGGAAGACGCAGGCGTAAAAACCGTGCGTTCGCTGGCAGACATCGGCAAGGCTTTGTCCGAGCTGACTGGCTGGGCGATCAAGTAAGCCTCGCGCTTAACTGACGCTTCACCACACAAAGGCCACCTTCGGGTGGCCTTTGTGCATTCTGCAGGTTGCTGAAGATCAAAATGTGGGAGCGGGCTTGCTCGCGAATGCGGTGTATCAGTTGATACATTCGGTGCTGACCCACCGCATTCGCGAGCAAGCGCGCTCCCACATTTGTTTGTATTACCAAGTTAAGTATGAAAACGCGACATCAAAGTGTCGCTTATCGGACAGTCCGCCCTGCAACAGTGCGTTTGTCAGACAAATTCGGTACTCTTGCCGCCTCTTTATGCGCCCGCATCCCAAAAGGAAGCCGCGTGCTAGACCGGTCGGTCCCCATAAGGGCCGGCAGTATTTCCCTCATCCATAGGGAATCCCCCTCTAAATTCCGATTCAGTAGTGTGGTATTTCCTCAAATGAAAGTGTTGAAAGGCCAGGATATCCTGGCGTTGGGCTTTATGACTTTTGCGCTGTTCGTGGGCGCCGGTAACATCATCTTCCCGCCTATCGTTGGTTTGCAGTCCGGGCCCCATGTCTGGATGGCAGCGCTGGGCTTCCTGATCACTGCAGTCGGCCTGCCGGTGGTCACGGTCATCGCCCTGGCCAAGGTCGGCGGTGGCATGGACGCTTTGAGCAGCCCTATCGGCAAGGTCGCCGGTGGCATCCTGGCTGCAGCGTGCTACCTGGCAGTCGGCCCGCTGTTCGCCACGCCACGTACCGCAACAGTCTCCTTTGAAGTCGGCCTGGCGCCACTGACCGGCGAAAGCCCGCTGGCACTGTTCCTCTACAGCTCGGTGTACTTCCTGCTGGTGTTCTTCATCTCCCTGTACCCAGGGCGCCTTTTGGATACCGTCGGCCGCTTCCTCGCGCCGCTGAAGATCATCGCGCTGGCGGTCTTGGGCATCGCGGCCTTTGCCCTGCCTGCGGGTGATATTGGCGTTGCTACGCCAGAGTACGTCGCCGCACCGTTCTCCCAGGGCTTTATCAATGGTTACCTGACCATGGATACCCTGGGCGCACTGGTGTTTGGCATCGTGATTGTCAACGCTATCCGCTCCCGTGGCGTCGAATCGCCACAGCTGATCACCCGTTACGCGATCATTGCCGGACTGATTGCCGGCCTCGGCCTGGCGCTGGTGTACATCAGCCTGTTCCGCCTCGGTTCGGGCAGCCATGAAGTGGCCGCCGGTGCAGCCAACGGCGCAGCGGTACTGCACGCCTACGTACAACATACCTTCGGCTCCCTGGGCAGCGGCTTCCTCGCGGTGCTGATCTCCCTGGCGTGCCTGGTAACAGCCGTGGGCCTGACTTGTGCCTGCGCCGAGTACTTCAGCCGTGTGTTGCCACTGTCCTACAAGACCCTGGTGGTGATCCTCGCTGCATTCTCGCTGCTGGTGTCCAACCTGGGCCTGACCAAGCTGATCGCGTTCTCGATCCCGGTCCTGACCGCGATCTACCCGCCGTGCATCGTTCTGGTCGCCCTGAGTTTCTGCAAGGATTTCTGGCATGAGCATGGCCGTAT
This sequence comes from Pseudomonas sp. WS 5059, assembly GCF_012985525.1. NCBI lineage: Bacteria > Pseudomonadati > Pseudomonadota > Gammaproteobacteria > Pseudomonadales > Pseudomonadaceae > Pseudomonas > Pseudomonas sp. WS 5059. Next base: position 191,212 of record NZ_JAAQWO010000005.1, read on the forward strand.
CCTTGGCCCTGTGATGCTGGTTTCGTTCATCTTCGGCACCATTGACGCACTCAAGGGCGCAGGCCTGGCTGGCTGGATGCCCACTCAAATGGCGAACCTGCCATTGAGCGAACAAGGCCTGGCCTGGCTGGTGCCTTGTGTGATCACCCTGGTGGCTGCATTCGGGGTCGACCGCATGCTCGGCAAGCGCAGCGAAGCCATCGCTTAAAGCGTTCGTTACACGCTGACATCGAAATGCCCCGTATCTATCGATCCGGGGCATTTTTTATGGGCGCTCGGCGGTGTCTTTTTTTGCGGGCTAACGTCGAAGGGGTTATGAGTTTTCCAGATCAGGAACACGGTCAGTGTGGGAGCAGGCAAGCCCTACATTGTCCGAGTGAGCCAGCCCTATTGTTTAGAGGACCCGCATGTCATTTGTCGAAGCCAACCTGATCCACCTGCTTGCTGCGCTGTGGTTTGTCATCTGCTGGGGCGGATACACCCGCTACGCCAGTTGGAAAGCCCGTGACACTGCCTGCCTCGCCAGTGTGTTGCACCTGTATCGCGAAGACTGGATGCGCCGCATGCTCCTGCGCGACAACCGCATCGCCGATGCCAGCGTGATCGGCAACCTGGAGCGCAACGCCTCGTTCTTTGCCTCCAGCACCCTGATCATCCTCGCCGGTATCCTCACCGTGCTGGGAGCCTCGGAGCGCGCGGTGTCGCTGCTGGCGGACATTCCCATGGTGCAGCAGGCGTCCCAGGGCATGTCGGAGATCAAGCTGCTGTGCCTGGCCCTGGTGTTTGTCTATGCCTTCTTTACCTTCAGTTGGTGCATGCGCCAGTACAACTTCGCCGCCATCCTGATTGGCTCGGCGCCGATGGTCGGTGAGCGCCACGTCTCCGAGCAGGAGCGCAAGGCGTTTGCCTCGCGGGCGGCGCGGGTGATTTCCATGGCCGCCAACCAGTTCAACTTCGGCCTGCGTTCCTATTACTTCGGGATGACCATGCTCGCCTGGTTTGTCAGCCCCTGGCTGTTCATGCTGATGAGCAGCGGGGTGGTGCTGGTGTTGTATCGGCGTGAATTTCATTCCGACGTTCTGGAAGTCATGGTCTATACCCCTACAGAGGCACCGATGCCTGAAGCGAACAAGGAGGCAACATCGTGAGTATTCCGTTCTGGTGTGTGTTTATCAGCGCGTTGCTGATTTTCGTGGCGCGCATGCCGGTGGGCAAGGCCATGAAAGAGCAGGGCGGGTATGACAACCATCTGCCTCGCCATCAACAGGCACAACTGACCGGCTTTGGCGCGCGGGCGGTGGCTGCTCATCAAAACAGTTTTGAAGCGTTTATTTTGTTTGCGGTGGGGGTATTGATGGCCCATACCACCCAGACCCAGGGCTACCTGATTGACTGGCTGGCGATCATCTTTGTGATTGCGCGGGTAGTCTATCTTGCGTGTTATTGGGCGGACTTGGCGTGGCAGCGCAGCCTGGTGTGGCTGGTGGGGTTGCTGTGTTCGCTGTTGTTGATGCTTAGTCCGACATTTCGCACTTTGCTGATCTGATAAAAGTCTCGCGCAAAGTAAAGCCCGCTATTAAGCGGGCTTTCTTTTGCAACATGGTATTTAAACCGCGGTATCAGGAACCGGTTGCAGGTGTAGCGGGTGCAGCTTCTTTAGCGGCGGCAGCGTCAGATTCAGCTTGGGCTTTGGCGGCTTCGGCGTTTTCTTTTGCAGCGTCGTTCACTTTATCCTGAGCTTCGCTCATTTTTTCCTGAGCTTGTTCAGCATGCTGGTTGGCATCCTGAGCTTTGTCCTCGGATTTTTTATCGCAGGCAGCGAGGCCAAGGGCGGCAGCCAACATCAAGGAAACAGCGAAAGTCTTGCGCATGGGGTGTTTCTCCTTATTGAAGATATCTACTGGCCTTTCGAGCATGGGGTGTACGCATTAGTTCCTTTAATCCCACAGATATATAAGCCGTTTTGCCAAGGAACTTTCTTCCGGGGTATTTGTTTCGCCGGATCACTACTAATAAGAGTCTTTATCCAATGACCGATAGCCCCCTTTTAGAGCGTGCCGCACGTTTTGTCTCAGCCCTGCGCCACTGTCAGGTGCTGGGGATCCAGGTACATGATGCAAACACCGAGGGCATGACCTTGTACCTGCCCTACAGCCCGCAGATCGTCGGCGATCCGCAAACCGGGATCATCCATGGCGGCGCCTTGACCTCGCTGATGGACACCGCCTGTGGCATGGCCACCCTGTGCGTGCTGCCGGAGTTCGAGGTCTGCCCGACCCTGGATCTGCGCATTGACTACATGCACCCGGCCGAGCCGCACAAGACGGTGTTTGGCTTTGCCCAATGTTATCGGGTGACCACCGATGTGATTTTCACCCGGGGCTTTGCTTACCAGGACGATCCCCAGCAGCCGATTGCCCACGTAGTGGGCACGTTCATGCGCATGGGCAAGCGATTGAAGGGCACCAAGGGGCTGGGCAGTAGCATCAAGGGAGAACAGGCATGACCCATCAATTCAAGACCCGGATGCAGCAGGCCCACCAACGCGGCGACTATAAGGCGTTGCTCGAGTTGATTCCCTATGCCCGCCTGATCGGCGTCGAGTGCACGCGACTGGGGGATGAGTTGTTGTTCCGCATGCCGGCGAACAAGGACAATATTGGTAACCCGATATTGCCGGCCATCCATGGCGGGGTGATCGCAGGGTTTATGGAGTTGTCGGCGGCCTTTCATCTATGGGTGGCTACAGGCACCCCACGGGTTGAAACAGGCCTGCCGAAGATCGTCGATTTTTCCCTGGATTACTTGCGGGCCGGGCAGTTTCGCGACACCTACGCAACCTGCCAGGTGTGGCGCCAGGGACGGCGGGTGGCCAATGTGGCGATCACTGCCTGGCAGAGCACCCCTGCCGAGCCCATCGCTACCGCTCGCGCGCATTTCAAGATTCAGGAGCAGGGCCACCCTTGAAATCCTGGTCTTAGCCCCCAACTTTGATGACAACCCGCCGCCAACCCTCTAGGGCGCGGCCACTGCCATCCAATTGGAGTTTGATGACCATGAGTGTGGAAACTCAAAAGGAAACCCTGGGCTTCCAGACCGAGGTGAAGCAACTGCTGCACCTCATGATCCATTCGCTGTATTCCAACAAGGAAATCTTCCTTCGCGAATTGATCTCGAACGCCTCTGACGCTGTCGACAAATTACGTTTCGAAGCCCTGTCCAAGCCTGAGTTGCTGGAAGGTGGCGCAGAACTGAAAATCCGTGTGAGCTTCGACAAGGACGCCAAGACCGTCACGCTCGAAGACAACGGCATCGGCATGAGCCGTGAAGACGCGATTACCCATTTGGGCACCATCGCCAAATCCGGCACCGCCGACTTCATGAAGAACCTCTCGGGCGATCAGAAGAAAGATTCGCACCTGATCGGCCAGTTCGGCGTGGGCTTCTACTCGGCCTTTATCGTCGCCGACAAAGTTGAAGTGTTCAGCCGCCGCGCCGGTCTCGACGCCAGCGAAGGCGTGCACTGGTCTTCCAAAGGCGAGGGCGAATTTGAAATCGCCACCGTCGATAAGGCTGATCGCGGTACCCGCATCGTGCTGCACCTGAAGTCCGGTGAAGACGAATTCGCCGATGGCTGGCGCCTGCGCAACATCATCAAGAAGTACTCCGACCACATCGCGCTGCCCATCGAACTGCCGAAAGAACAAGCGGCGGCCGAAGGCGAAGAGGCTCCTGCCCAGGAGTGGGAAGTGGTCAACCGCGCCAGCGCCCTGTGGACCCGTCCGCGTACCGAGGTCAAGGACGAGGAGTACCAGGAGTTCTACAAGCACATCGCCCATGACTACGAAAATCCGCTGAGCTGGAGCCACAACAAGGTCGAAGGCAAGCTGGAATACAGCTCGCTGCTGTACGTCCCGGCCCGCGCTCCGTTCGACCTGTACCAGCGCGAAGCGCCGAAAGGCCTGAAGCTGTATGTGCAGCGCGTATTCGTGATGGATCAGGCGGAATCCTTCCTGCCGCTGTACCTGCGCTTTATCAAGGGCGTGGTTGACTCCAACGACCTGTCGCTGAACGTGTCGCGGGAAATCCTGCAGAAAGACCCGATCATCGATTCCATGAAGTCGGCGCTGACCAAGCGTGTGCTGGACATGCTGGAAAAACTGGCGAAGAACGAGCCTGAGCAATACAAGGGCTTCTGGAAAAACTTCGGCCAGGTCATGAAGGAAGGCCCGGCAGAAGATTTCGCCAACAAGGAAAAAATCGCCGGCCTGCTGCGTTTTGCCTCGACTCAAGGCGAGGACGGCGAGCAGGTGGTGTCCCTGGCCGAGTACCTGGCGCGCGCCAAGGAAGGTCAGGACAAGATCTACTACCTGACCGGCGAAACCTACGCTCAGGTCAAGAACAGCCCGCACCTGGAAGTCTTCCGCAAGAAAGGCATCGAAGTGCTGCTGCTCACCGACCGTATCGACGAGTGGCTGATGAGCTACCTCAGCGAGTTCGACGGTAAGTCCTTCGTCGACGTGGCCCGTGGTGACCTGGACCTGGGTAACCTGGACTCCGAAGAAGAGAAGAAAGAAGCCGAAGAAGTGGCCAAGGCCAAAGAAGGCCTGGTTGAGCGCATCAAGACCGCACTGGGCGATGCCGTCAGCGAAGTGCGGGTTTCCCACCGTCTGACCGACTCCCCGGCGATCCTGGCCATCGGCGAGCAGGACCTGGGCATGCAGATGCGCCAGATCCTTGAAGCCAGCGGGCAGAAGGTGCCGGATTCCAAGCCGATCTTCGAATTCAACCCGGCTCACCCGCTGATCGAGAAACTCGACGGCGAGCAGAGTGAAGAGCGTTTTGGCGACCTGTCGCACATCCTCTTCGACCAGGCGGCCCTGGCCGCAGGGGACAGCTTGAAAGACCCGGCCGCCTACGTGCGCCGACTGAACAAGCTGTTGGTTGAACTGTCGGTTTAACAACGCTGCAAGAAAACCCCGCTTCGGCGGGGTTTTTCGTTCTCGTGCATATCAACTGGAGAAAATGATGAGCCAAGTCACCGTGCGTTCCGTGGTCTATCAGATTGATGGCCAGTCTTATGAAAGCCGCCTGGCCTTCGATGCCAGCCACACGGACCCGCTGCCGGGCCTGTTGATGGCGCCGAACTGGATGGGCGTCAGCGCAGGCGCCGAAGAGATCGCCAAGGCCGTGGCCGGCAAGGGCTATGTGGTGTTGATCGCCGATCTGTACGGGCAACAGGTGCGCCCGTCCAATGGCGATGAAGCTGGCGCCGCGATGATGCCGTTGAAAAATGACCGTGGCTTGCTGAACAAGCGCATGCAGGCGGCTTTTGCGCAACTGCAAGGTCAGGCCGAAGCCGCGGTCGATACCTCGAAGCTGGCGACCTTTGGCTTCTGTTTTGGCGGTTGCTGTTCACTGGAGCTGGCACGTACCGGGGCGTCGCTGAAGGCAGCGGTGTCGTTCCATGGCACCCTCGACACGCCAAACCCGGCGGATGCCAAGCGCATCAAGGGTTCGGTGCTGGTGCTGCATGGAGCGTCTGACCCGTTGGTGCCCAGGGAGCAGTTGCCTGCCTTTAAAGACGAGATGAACGCGGCCGGGGTGGATTGGCAATTGCTGAGCTACGGTGGCGCGGTGCATTCGTTCACTGACCCGCAGGCGAATGTGCCGGGCAAGATGATGTACGACGCCAAGACTGCCGGGCGGGCGTTCCAGGCGATGCATAATTTGTTGGATGAAGTGTTCAAGGGCTGAATATTTAGCGCCTGAGTTGGCCCCGTCGCGGGCAAGCCCACTCCCACATTTTGGAATGCATTCCAGCTGTGGGAGCGGGCTTGCCCACGATAGCTATCTCAGAGGCAACTCAATTCTCCCTGTCTCCCCTGGCACCGTCGGCCAATCCCCAGCCGCCCAGCGCTGGCGAGCCTGTTCGATCAACGCCGGATCACTGGCGACAAAGTTCCAGTTGATCCGCCGAGGCCCATCCAGCGGCGCACCGCCGAAGATCACCAGATGGCAGTCGGTTTCGGCAAACAGCGTCATGCTCTGGCCCGCCGGCAACACCACCAGGCTATGGACTGCCAAAGGTTCGCCATCCAACTGCGCATCACCGTCGAGCACATACACCGCCCGTTCCTCATGCTCATGAGGAATCAGCAGGGTGGTGGCGGTTTGCATATGAGCCTCGGCATACAGCGTCGGCGACAGCACCGGCACCGGTGATTCCAGGCAAAAGCCATTGCCGGCGATCATGCGGATCGCCACGCCGAGGTTGTCACTGACCGGCAAGCTGTTGGCAGGGTGATGGCTGTAATGCCCCGGCCCTTGCTCGTGTGCCTTGGGTGAGGCCAGCCACACCTGCAGGCCATGCAGCTCGAACCCCTTGGCCTTGAGCGCGTCGGGTGTGCGTTCGACGTGGGCAATGGCGCTGCCGGCGGTCATCCAGCTGACATCACCGGCCTGCACCACTTGATCGGAGCCGAGGCTGTCTTTGTGCAGCAGTTCGCCTTCAAACAGGTAGGTGAGAGTGGACAAGCCGATATGCGGATGCTGGCGGATATTCATGCCACTGCCGGGGGCGTAGCGGGTTCGGAGCATATGGTCGAAAAACACGAAAGGCCCGACGCTGCGGCATTCCCGCGAGGGCAGCGGGCGCAGGATCGGTTGGCCTTCGACATCTTCGGCGCGCGGGCGAATCACGGTCACGGTGGTCATGGAGCGTCCCTGTCTGAGCGGGTTTGTAGGGCTTGAGCATAACCCGCCAGACAGGGAATCGGTGTTATTGGCTGAACGCGCCTTCGGCAAGCCGGGTCTCGATGCTGATCTCGGCGGTAGTCATCAGTTTATGCACCGGGCACTTGTCGGCCACGCGATGCAGCTCGGCGCGCTGCTCATCGGTGAGCACGCCCTTGAGGGTCAGCTTGACGTTGAGCTTGTACTTGCCCTTTTGCTCCTCGGTGCTGTCGTGGGTGACTTCCACGGTCACACCGGTCAGGGGGATGTCCTTTTTCTGCGCATACAGCTTGACGGTCAGCGCCTTGCACGAGGCCAGCGCCGCGTCGAAGTAATCGTGGGGCGAGGGCGCCGAGTCGTCGCCACCCAGGGTCTTGGGCAGGTCGGTAAACAGCTCATGGTTATTGATGTTGACGCTATGGCGAAAATTCTCGGTGTTCAGCGTATTGACGATAACAGGCATGGCAAGCCTCACTAGGTGGCAGGATGAAGGTCATGCAGTTATAGAGCATGCTGGCACCTGAGTGTTCCGCGTTTTTTATCGGATGAACCCCGGCACGCCGTCGCAGGTCTACCGCACTTATCCCCTGTTGAGGTTTTACCGTGCCCTGGACCCGCCTGCCCCTCGTCCTGTTGCTTGCCGCCAGCAGCCTTGCCGTACAGGCCCGCGACTATGCCTACAGCGACGCGCACCTGCATTACGTCGACTTCTTCCAGGAGACAGCTGGCATGGACAAGCTGCTCAAGGCCATGGCCGACAATCGCATTGAGCATGTGATGATTTCCGGCGTCCCGGTGGCGAAAAAATGGCATGAAGACGAACCCAAGCGCCCGCGCTATTACGCCGGGGATGACGCGGATGCCTACTGGTACAGCGCCACCGATGTGATCGTCGCCGCAGCGGTCAGCAAGCTGGCCCCCGAGCAGCGCCAGCATTTGCACCCGTTCCTCAGCGGCTTCAACCCCAATGACAAGAACTCCGAGGCCCATATCCAGCGCATGCTCGACCTCTATCCGGGCCTGTGGCAGGGCATCGGCGAAGTGTTCACCCGCCACGATGACCTGACCGCGCTGACCTCCGGTGACACGCCGCGGGCCAATAACGAGGCCATGACGCGCATCTATCACCTGGCCGCCGAGAATGACCTGCCAGTACTGGTGCATTCCAACATCACCTCCAAGCGCGAACGCAACCCCCTGTATCTGGCAGAAATCGAAGAACCACTGCGCAATCATCCGCACACCCGGTTTATCTGGGCCCATGCCGGCACCAGCATGGAAATCCACCGGCACCAGACGCAGTTGGATTTTCTGTTGCCGACCTTGATCCGCATGCTTGAGGCGTATCCCAACCTGTACATCGACCTGTCCTGGAGCGTGCTCACGCCGTACTTGCTCGACGATGCGGGAAAGCCCCGGCCGGAGTGGTTGAAACTGGTGGAGCGCTTCCCGGAGCGCTTTATGCTGGGGTCTGATGTTGTAGGGCGGTTCAATAAGTTGGGTAAGGAAATGCGCAGCTTCAATCCCTTCCTCGATGCCTTGCCTGAAGACGTCGCGCGAAAAGTCGCACGGGACAATTTCCTGGCGATCTTGCCCAAGGCGCGCTGATCGGGTTTGTCATCGTCCCGTCATACCGGTGTCATAAGCTCCCGCCATCTCACTCAAGGAGCCCACTATGCACCTCACCCGTTTAAGCGCCCTGGCGGCATTGATGATGATCAGCGGCCTGGCTGGCGCCGAAGTCCGTATTGAAGGCCCGGTAGAGTTCGGCGTGTTCGAAGGCCCGAAAGCCGAGTTGCAGTCGGGCGAGCGTGTGTTGCGCCGCAGCAACGAACAGATCCAGGCCACTACCGTGGTGCCGGCCAAGCTGGGCACCAAGTTCGGCCTGCGTTATCAGTTGTTGGGCAAGGTCGCCGAAGACACGCCGCTGACCTTGCTCTATTTCACCCCAGGCATCCGCACGGCTGATGGCCAGCGGCATGACAAATTCGAAGTGACCCAGAAACTGGTGCCCGGTGCGCCTCAGGACGTGATGGCCTACGAGTTCACCGAAAGCCACGAGGTGGTGCCGGGCGAGTGGCGATTCATGGTGTTCCAGGGCGATCGCCTGCTGACCCAGAAGAGCTTTACCGTGCGCTGAATCGCTACAGTCATGGGCTAGGCAGATAAAGGCGTTTTGATATCGCGTTTTCGTCTTACGCAAAAAGTCGAAGACGCCGATACCTTTCAAGAGCAACCCGCTGCAGGTGGATGCAGCGCTCTTGGAAGGAGTCCGAGCAATGAGTATCCGAAGTCTCAATATCGCTCCACGTGCAGGCCTGGGTTTTGGATTGTTGGCGTTGATGGTGTTTGTGCTCGGCGGGTTCGCCTTGGTGCAAATGGCCAATATGCGTGCGCAGTCGGACCAGGTGGAAACCAACTGGCTGCCCAGCGTGATGGCCGTCGGCGAAATGAATCAGGACCTGCTGCGGGTACGGGCCTTGACCTTGCGCCTGTTGGTCAACCGCGACCCACAGGCAGTGGCGCAGAATGAACAGAAAATCCTCGATATCAAAAAGCAGTTGCACAACGCGCAGTCGCTGTACGATGCCCTGATAGTCCTGCCCCAGGAGCGGGTGCTGTTTGACCGCTTCAAGCTCGAGGAGCAGCAATACCTGCAACGCCAGGAGCAGGTCATGGCGTTTTCCCGGCAGAACCAGGTGGAAGACGCGATCAAGGTGGTCAACGGCGAGATGAACCACCTGGCCGACGCGTTGGCCGGCACCCTCGGCGAACTGGTTACCCTCAACAAGGTCAGCGCCAACCAGGCGGCCACCCTGGCCCAGCAAGTGTTCAGTCAATCGCGAGTCTGGGTGATCGGCATGATTGCCCTGACCGCGCTGATTACCGTGGGACTGGCGGTGTTGTTGACCCGCAGCATCGTATTGCCACTGGCGCAGTCGGTGAGGGTCGCCCAGGGGGTGGCCAGCGGCGACTTGACCGGCGAGATCACCGTCAGCGGCAAGGACGAGCCAGCGCGCCTGCAACAGGCGCTCAAGAGCATGCAGGAAAACCTGCGCGAGACGATCCTGCGTATTTCCCAATCCTCCAGCCAATTGGCCTCTGCTTCCGAGGAGCTCAGTTCGGTCACCGAAGACGCCACCCGTGGCCTGCACCAGCAAAGCCAGGAAATCGAACAGGCCGCCACGGCGGTCAATCAGATGACCGCCGCGGTGGAGGAGGTGGCCAGTAACGCGGTGGCTACCTCCCAGGCCTCGCGCGAATCCGATCGCATTGCCCAGCAGGGGCGCGAGCAGGTGCATCAGACGGTGCTGTCGATTGAGTCCCTGGCCGACGACGTGACCGCCAACGCCACCCAGGTCGAGGACCTGGCGCAGAAGGTGTACGGCATCAGCAAGGTGCTGGATGTAATCCGCGCGATTGCCGAACAGACCAATCTACTGGCGCTGAATGCGGCGATCGAGGCGGCGCGAGCCGGCGAGGCCGGGCGTGGTTTTGCGGTGGTGGCCGATGAAGTGCGGGCCCTGGCCCATCGCACCCAGCAATCGACCCGGGAAATCGAGCAGATGATCGGTGGGATTCAGCAGGGCACCGATCAGGCGGTCAGCGCCATGCAACAGAGCAACGGTCGGGCGCGAGCGACCCTGGACATTGCCAAGTCAGCGGGCACTGCGCTGGAGGAGATTGCCTCGGCGTTTACCCTGATCAATGAGCGCAACCTGGTGATTGCCAGCGCCTCGGAGCAGCAGGCAGCGGTGGCGCGGGAGGTGGATCGCAACCTGATGAATATTCGCGACCTGGCGATGCAGACCTCGGCGGGGGCGAACCAGACCAGTGCGGCGAGTCATGAGCTGTCGCGCTTGGCGGTGGATTTGAACACCATGGTGGCGCGGTTTTCGGTGTAAGGCTTTAAACCGGGTTGGCCCCATCGCAGGCAAGCCAGCTCCCACAGTTGACTGAGTTGGAATGCGATCAATGTGGGAGCTGGCTTGCCTGCGATGAAGACGACTCGGTCTTGAATAACCCCCCGCCCAATAAAAAACGCCCCGAACCAGTCGGGGCGTTTTCATAAGCACAACCTGCGGGGTATTACTTACCCTGCCAGCGCTTGAGCACCAGGGTGGCATTGGTGCCGCCAAAGCCGAAGCTGTTGCTCATGACCGTGTTGATGGTGGCATCTTCACGGGTCTTGGTCAGGATCGGCATATCAGCCACGGCTGGGTCCAGCTCTTCGATGTTGGCCGAACCGGCCATGAAGTTGCCTTCCATCATCAGCAGGCAGTAGATCGCTTCGTGAACGCCGGCGGCGCCCAGGGAGTGACCCGACAGGCTCTTGGTGGAGCTGATGGCCGGAGCCTTGTCGCCGAATACCGCACGCACGCCTTCCATTTCCTTGGCATCGCCCACCGGAGTGGAGGTGCCATGGGTGTTCAGGTAGTCGATTGGCGTATCCACGGTGGACATGGCCATCTGCATGCAACGGATGGCACCTTCGCCGCTTGGCGCAACCATGTCGTAGCCGTCGGAAGTCGCGCCGTAGCCGACGATTTCCGCGTAGATCTTCGCGCCACGGGCCAGGGCGTGTTCCAGCTCCTCGACCACCACCATGCCGCCACCACCGGCGATGACGAAACCGTCACGCTTGGCGTCGTAGGCACGGGAGGCTTTTTCCGGGGTTTCGTTGTACTGGGTGGACAGCGCGCCCATGGCGTCGAACAGGAACGATTGGCTCCAGTGTTCTTCTTCACCGCCACCGGCGAATACGATGTCTTGCTTGCCCAGCTGGATCTGCTCGACCGCGGTGCCAATGCAGTGAGCACTGGTGGCGCAGGCGGAGGAGATCGAGTAGTTCACGCCCTTGATCTGGAATGGCGTGGCCAGGCATGCGGAAACGGTGCTGCCCATGGTCCGCGTGACGCGGTACGGGCCAACGCGCTTGACGCCTTTCTCGCGCAGGATGTCCAGCGCTTCCATCTGGTTCAAGGTCGACGCGCCACCGGAGCCTGCGATCAGACCGGTGCGTACGTTGGACACCTGGTCGTCGCTCAGGCCGGAGTCGGCGATTGCGTCTTTCATGGCCAGGTAGGCATAAGCTGCGGCGTGGCCAACGAAGCGATAGATCTTGCGATCGATCAGTTCTTCGAGGGGGAGGTCGATGGAGCCGGAAACCTGGCTACGCAGACCCATTTCGGCATATTCCGGGTTGAAGCGGATGCCAGGGCGACTTGCACGCAGGTTAGCGGAGACGGTCTCTTTGTCATTGCCCAGGCACGAAACGATGCCCAGACCAGTGATAACGACGCGGCGCATGCGGATAACCCTTAAAAGTTGTCAGTGGAAGTGAACACGCCGACGCGAAGGCCTTCGGCGGTGTAGATCTCGCGACCGTCGACAGTCACCGAACCGTCGGCAATGGCCAGGTTCAGCTTGCCCTTGAGGACGCGCTTGATTTGAATGTTGTAGGTGACTTTCTTGGCGGTTGGCAGGACCTGGCCAAAGAACTTCACTTCGCCCGAACCCAAGGCGCGACCGCGGCCCGGCAGGCCTTGCCAGCCGAGGTAGAAACCGACCAGTTGCCACATGGCATCCAGGCCCAGGCAGCCTGGCATCACCGGGTCACCTTCGAAATGGCAGGCGAAGAACCACAGGTCCGGGGTGATATCCAGCTCGGCGACCAATTCACCTTTGCCGTACTTGCCACCCTCTTCGCTGATATGGGTGATGCGATCCACCATCAGCATGTTAGGGGCGGGCAGTTGCGCGTTACCTGGGCCGAACAGCTCACCGCGACTGCAGCGCAGCAGGTCTTCCCGGGTAAAGGCGTTTTGTTTGGTCATGCGAGCTCCTCAATAATCCCATGCGGCAGGGCCGGGTAAATCTTCCCGACCGACTGAAGCGTGCTTGCCTCACGTCGGCAGCCTACAGGTAGACTATTGCGTTGTAGTGAAAGTCACAGCATCAAGGACATGAATGTACACTTGTGCACTGAAATTTTAAACCGGACTCATTTATAGGCCCACTCGGGTGCCTAAGACTGCCGCACTTTCGTGTTTCACGCCAGTCGCAGTTGGCTGATGGTGCTGATCTAATGCACCCAGCGCTGTAGGATTTGCTGCAAATCCGTGCGTTTGAACGGCTTGGCCAGGTAATCGTTCATTCCAGCGGCCAGGCACGCCTCGCGATCGCCCTGTAACGCATTGGCTGTCAGGGCAATGATTGGCAGGTCGGCGCAGCCGGGCAATTGGCGAATCTGGCGGGTGGCTTCATAGCCGTCGATCACCGGCAGCCGGCAATCCATCAGGATCGCCGTGAAAATCAGGCTTTCGGCACTGCGAATCGCTTCGGCGCCATCGGTGGCGATGCTCACCTCGAACCCCAGGCTGCGCAGCATGGCTTGAACCACCGTGCGGTTGACCGGGTTGTCCTCCACCAGCAACACATTGCGACCTTCACCGGCACTGGCTTTGTGCTGGGTGGCTGCGGCGATCTGCGGCAGGCTCTGTTGGTAGATCGCCAGGGGGATTTCCAGGGTGAACACCGACCCCAGGCCTTCTTCGCTCTTGGCGCGCAAGGTGCCGCCCATGCGCTCGGCCAGGGTGCGGGCAATCGGCAGGCCCAGGCCGGTGCCGCCGTAACGCCTGGAGATAGAGCTGTCCGCCTGTTGAAAAGCATCGAACATCAGTTCCAGGCGCTCGGCCGAGATGCCAATCCCGGTGTCGCGCACGGTGCAGGTGAACCACAGCAGTTCATGGTCCAGGGTCTGCCAGTTGGGCTCGACGCTGACCGTGCCCTGCTCGGTGAATTTCAGCGCATTGCCGATCAGGTTCACCAGGATCTGCCGGATCCGCGTCGGGTCGCCCTGCACGCGCAACGCCTCCATGCCCGGCGGGATCGGCAGTTCCAGGATCAGCCCGCGCTGTATGGCGCTGTGCTGGAAGGCCTGGGCGCAACTGTTGATCAGGTCCACCAGGTTGAACGGGATATGTTCAAGCTCCAGGGCCGAACGTTCGATACGCGAGAAGTCGAGGATATCGTTGATGACTTTGAGCAGGTGCTCGGTGGACTCCGAGGCCAGCGCGGCGTACTCGGTCTGCTCGTCGGTCATGGACGTGGTTTCGAGCAGTTGCAGCATGCCCAGCACACCATTCATCGGCGTGCGCAGTTCGTGGCTCATCATCGCCAGGAAGTCGGATTTTGCGCTGTTGGCGCGCTCGGCTTCCTCGCGCGTCTGGATCAACTGGGCCATGGCCTGCTGCTGTTCGCGGCTGGCGTGGTGCAGGCCTTCGGCAAGGTTGTTGATATGCCGGGACAGATCGCCCAACTCCGAGTCGTCGACAATCGGCAGCGGGGCCCTGTAGTCACCCTGCTGGATCGCCTTGACCGCATGGCCCATGGCGCTGATCGGCTGCGACAGGCTGGCGGCCAGGCGCCGCGCCAGCAGGAAGGTAAAGAGCAGGGCAAACAGGGCGAGGATCGCGGCCTTGAAGAGGATTTCCTGCTGGCGCTGGCTGAAGGCGTCATTGGACATGCCGACGATCACCCGCCCCAGGTAGTCGGCCCGTGGCGCTTTGGATTGCGCGGTGCTGTCCTGGAAAAAATCGTTGCCCAACTGGATATGCTGCAGACGGATCGGCGCCTGGAAGATTTTCACCGACAGCGAGCGGTCGTGCTTTTCCGATGGCTGCTCCACATACACCAGGATGTTTTCCGCGCTGTCCTGGATTTCCAGGAAGCGCACGTGCGGCGTGGCCAGGGTCGCCCGCAGCAGGCTGTCGAGCACGTCGTTGTTGCCCGAAATCACCCCGTACTCGGTGGCCGGGGCCAGTTGGTTGGCGATCAGTTGGCCGGTGTGGTCCAGTTCCTGGCGCAGATCCTGGATCCGCACGAAGGTAAAGAAGCTGATCAACAGCAACGTCAGCAACAGGGCCGGGCCCAGGGTGATGATCTGGGTGCGGGTGTTGATATCCCAGCGGCGACGCAAGGTCATGGGTGTTTCTCCCCTTCGGCCAATCGGGTCGCGACGGCGGTCTCATCCACCTGTTCGATCCCCAGCGAGCGCGCCACTTGCGGGTTGCCCACGACTTTGAAGTGTTCCGGATACAGCGAGCGCGGCCAACTGGCCGGCGGGCGATCGAGCAGGCGGTCAAGTACATCCAGCCAGTCGGCCTGGTCGCTGTAGGTACTGGCCAGGCTGCCGGCCCGTACGAAGCCGGCGTTGGGCCCGATCAGCGGCAACTGCCTGGCGTAGCTGCTCAGCAGCAGGTTTTTCACGGTCTTTGGGTTGTACAACTGCGGATCATCCAGCCCCAGCAACACATCGCTGTTTTTGAACAGGTTCAGCAACGGGCGACTGTCATTAATGTTGTCCCAGTGCTGGGCGACGATTTCCAGGCCCTGGGCCGACGCATGCTGGCGCAACTCTGGCAGCAGGAATTCGCTTTCGCTGCCGTACAGCACGCCGATACGCCGGGCCTGGGGCAGGATATTGGCGATCAGACGCAACTGCCGGTTCAGGGGCGGGTCGCTCCACAGCAGGCTGATCTTGCCAGGCACATGGTTGCCCAGGCGCTCGCGGGCTTGCAGGCGACTGATACGCAGCACCAGGGTGGCCGGGCCCTGGGGATCCTGCAGGCGCCAGTCGAGGCTGGGCGGGTCCAGCAGGACCAGGCGGGTGCTGCTCGGCAGTTGGCCAGGGGCGGGCATGTCTTGCAGGGCCTTGAAGGTGACGCTATCGGCAGGGCGTTGCTCGCGCAGGGCCTGGGTGAATGCCTGCACGCCGGGGCCATCCTCGGCGGCGGTCAGCAGGATTTCGGCGCTCCACACGGGCTTGGCCAATGCCAGGCTGGCGAGCAGCAGGCAGCGGCGCCAGAACCTGGCGCCGAAGAGGGCGGTCATCCTTGACTGGGCAGGGTTCATGTCAGAACTCTAACTCCGCACTGAAGTAGAGGACGTGGCGCTGGTCGTAGTTATTGTCGACCTGGGTGGTGGGCTGGTGGTCGAGGCGTTGTTGCAGCATGCCGGCCAGCTCCAGGTTGGCCTTGCCCAGGGCGATGCGTTTGGCGACTCGCATGTCGACCCGTTCAAAGCGATATTGATTGAGTGCATCGTTGCCATAATAGAACAGCGCGCTGGACCAGCCTTGCCCCCACTCGCGCATCCAGCCGGCCGAGCCGCTGTTGCGTGCGGTCTGTTGGCGGTCCAGCGCGTTGCTGGCGTCGGCATCCACGTAAGCATAGGTCAGGCGCAGGCGGTCGGCGGTACTCAAGTGCCAGTCCAGCTGGGTCTCGGTCCCGGTAAAACGCGAGCTGTTACTGTTGCTGGCGATGTACTGGTTGTTGCGCAAGGGCTCGCTGATCATGCCGGTGATTTCGTCATAGAACAGCTTGACGTCGAGGTTCAGCCCAATGTCGGCAAAAAAACCGTTGTAGCCCAGCTCCCGGGAGCGCATCAGCTCCTTGTCGAGGTCGCCCGGGCCCCGGGTCTTGACGAAATACTGCCCGGAGTTCTGCCCGTACACGGGGGAACTGAGGTTGGTGACCCGGTAGCTCCAGTTCACATTGTTCTCGAACATGTCCGGCGAGCGGATGGCCTCGGAGTACACCGCGCGCAGCCCATGGCGCGGGTTGATCAGGTAGTTGACCGCGACCCTGGGCGTGAGCGAATTGCCGCTCAATTGGGTGCTTTCGTACATCGCCCCGCCCTGCAACAGCCAATGTTCGCTGGCGCGCCATTCCAGATGGCCGAACAGGCGCCAGGTGGTGTCGTCCAGCCGGCCATTGAAATAGGTGTCGGAGTCGGCGCGGTCGTAGCGGTAATTCATGCCGCTGACCAGGCGCAGGCTGTCGGACAGGCTCAGGGTGTCCTGTACTTCCAGGTCGTAGCGGCTTTCCTTGGTGCTTTGGTCGATGTTGCCGCAGACGCTTTCCTTGCCGCCTTGATTCCACTGTTCGATGACCTCTTGGGCCAGCGCCTGCTCGGCTGCGGAACCCTGCGGTGGGGTGCCGCCCTGGTAATCCTGCATGTGCCGCGCCAACTTTTCAGCGTAGTTGGGGTTCATTTGCCACAACTGTGTCAACTGCGGGCTGAACGAGACCTTGGCGTCACAGGCTTTCCACACCTGGCGGCGATCCCACTGCTGCGCCGAACCCTGGATATACAGGCTGTGGTCGGGGTTGAAGTCGAAGTTCCAGCGCAGGGAGGCGGCGTAGTCCTTGGCGCTGACGTCGGAATCAGTACCACCATCGGTAATCCCGGCAAACACCGGCTTGTAGGTGTACGGCCGCTGGTTGGTCCCTTCCTTGGCGTTGATCTGCCAGTCGATGCTTTGCTGCTGGTCGAGGGTCTGGCTGACTTTCAGGCTGAAGCGGTTGAGGCGCCGGCTATCGCGGTAGTCGGCACCCACCCGGTCGCTGTCAAAACCGTCGTCTTGTTGCCCGGACAGCGACAGCCGCAGGTTGCCGGTGTCCCAGCCCAGGCCCTGGCTGGCATACCAATCATTGATGCCGCGCTCGCCCCGGGTCATTTTCATCCGGGTGCCCAGGCTGTTGGCCGGCGAGCGGGTGAGGATATTGACCACTGCCATCAGCGCATTGGCGCCGTAGCTGACGGTATTGGGCCCACGGAACACCTCGATCCGCTCGATATCCTCCATGGCCACCGGAATATCGCTCCAGTCCACCGTGGCGAGGCCGGCGCGGTACACCGAGCGGCCATCGATCAGCACCTGCATGCGCCGTGCTTCGCTGGCGTTGGTGCCGTGATAGTTGACGGCAGCCTGGTTGCCCGAGGTGTAGCCCACCATCATCCCCGGCACCAGGCGCAGCAACTCGGCGATATCCCGCGCGCCGCTGGCCTTGATCAGTTCGCTGTCGATCACCGTCATGCTGCCAGGCACGGCGGCGGCCGACTGCTTGAGCCGGGTCGCCGTGAGGACCTGGGGCAGCGGTTGGTTGTCGAGGAACAGATCGTCGGCCAGCAATGGCGCACTGACCAGCAGCGCCAGAAACACAGATGAACGAGGAGGAGGGCCCAAATACACGGCACGGCCTTGATAATTGCGGATAGCCGCCCATGTTAACTGAGGCGGGCGCTTTTGCCAGTCGGCGCTATCGCAATTACTGTGGTCTATCCGGCCATTTTCCGACAATCGCGGGAAATTACGGAAGGGCTGGCCGCCATCGGGCCGGCCCGTATAATGCCGCCATCGCCACTGCTATGGATTAACGGATTGCATATGACTGAACAGCGCCCAATTGCGGTCCTGGGAGGCGGAAGTTTTGGTACCGCCGTGGCTAATCTGCTGGCCGAGAACGGCCATCAGGTGCGTCAGTGGATGCGCGATCCCGAACAGGCCGAGGCCATCCGGGTCAACCGGGAAAACCCCCGTTACCTCAAGGGCATCAAGATTCATGCGGCGGTCACGCCGGTCACGGACCTGCAGGCCACCCTGGATGACTGCGACCTGTGCTTCGTCGCGCTGCCTTCCAGCGCCCTGCGCTCGGTGCTGGCGCCCCATGCCGAGCGGCTGGCGGGCAAGATGCTGGTCAGCCTGACCAAAGGCATCGAGGCCCAGACCTTCAAGCTGATGAGCGAAATCCTCGAGGACATCGCGCCCCAGGCCCGTATTGGCGTGCTCTCCGGGCCGAACCTGGCGCGGGAAGTGGCCGAACACGCCTTGACCGCCACCGTGGTCGCCAGTGAAGACGAGGCCCTGTGCGAACAGGTGCAGGCGGTGCTGCATGGCCGCACCTTCCGTGTCTATGCCAGTGCCGATCGCTTTGGCGTGGAGCTGGGCGGTGCGTTGAAAAACGTCTACGCCATCATCGCCGGCATGGCGGTGGCCCTGGGCATGGGGGAAAACACCAAGAGCATGCTGATCACCCGCGCGCTTGCGGAAATGACCCGCTTTGCGGTCAACCAGGGCGCCAACCCCATGACGTTCCTCGGCCTGGCCGGGGTGGGCGACCTGATCGTCACTTGTTCGTCACCGAAAAGCCGCAACTACCAAGTGGGTTTTGCCCTGGGCCAGGGCTTGAGCCTGGAAGATGCCGTCACCCGCCTGGGTGAAGTGGCCGAAGGGGTCAACACCCTGAAGGTGCTCAAGGCCAAGGCCCAGGAGACCGGGGTCTATATGCCGTTGGTCGCCGGCCTGCACGCGATCCTGTTCGAAGGGCGCACCTTGAACCAGGTCATCGAGTTGCTGATGCGTGCCGAACCCAAGACCGATGTCGACTTTATTTCCACCAGTGGTTTCAACTGAGGAACGCGCGATGAACGATCCGAAAACAGCACCCAAGTATGAATCCATTGTCCTGCGCATCCTGTGGATGCTGGTGTTTGCCCTGGTCTGGCAAGTGGCGCAGTTCATCCTCGGGGCGTTGGTGGTGGTGCAGTTGATCTACCGCCTGATCTACGGCGCACCGAACCTGGGCCTGATGAACTTTGGCGACAGCCTCAGCCAGTTCCTCGCGCAGATTGGCCGCTTTGGCAGCTTCCACAGCGAGCAGAAACCCTGGCCCTTCGCCGATTGGCCAACCCCGCGCGCTCCGGAAGGCGAGGCCGCCCACGGCGTGCCGCCAGCCCCGCACCCGGTGCGCGATGAAGAGCCCAAGCTATGAAACTGTGGATATTGCGCCACGGAGAGGCCGAGTCCCATGCGTCCAGCGACGCCCAGCGCAACCTGACCGAGCGGGGCCGCGAAGAAGTGCTGCACAGCGCCGCGTACCTGATCGGCCAACCCATCAGCGCAATCATTGCCAGCCCTTATGCGCGGGCGCAGCAGACTGCACAGTTGGTGCGTGAGGCGCTGGGGTTTGTGCCAGAAATCCGCACCGTGCCGTGGCTGACGCCGGACGGCAACCCCCTGCAAGTGCTGGAAAAACTCGACACCGATGACAGTGTGCTGCTGGTCAGCCATCAGCCATTGGTGGGCAACCTGATCAGCTTTTTACAGCACGGCCACCAGCGCCAGCCGCAACCGATGCACACCGCCAGCCTGGCGGAGCTGGAAGGGGACTTTCCGTTGGCGGGGCTGATGAGCCTCAATAGCGTCAAAAACCCCTGATTTTTCAGGCACAACACAATCACCTGTGGGAGCGGGCTTGCCCGCGATAGCGGTGTAACAGTCGACATTTCTATTGACTGACCCATCGCAATCGCGGGCAAGCCCGCTCCCACACTTATTTGTGTTGTGCCTGCAAGTAACTTGCAGCGCCCTTTGTGCATGGAATAGTCTACCAAGCAAGTGCTTGGTTGGTTGATTTCGATAAAAACACACAGGAGCGCGTCCCATGTCTGTCGCTTTTCGTTTGCCGCTGCAGGTCTTCTTTGAACGTGAGGCGCGCCATCCGCGCCAGCGCTTCCTGGTCCAGCCCCTGGGCGGCGGAGAGGTGCAGACGCTCACCTGGGGCGAAGCCGGTCACCAGGCCCGTTGTGCCGCCCATTGGCTGCGCGCGCGGGAGTTGCCCCAGGGCTCGCACATTGCCCTGATCTCGAAAAACTGCGCGCACTGGATCATCGCCGACCTGGCGATCTGGATGGCCGGGCATATCTCGGTCCCGCTGTATCCCAACCTCACCGCCGATTCCGTGGCCCATGTGCTGGAGCACTCCGAGGCCGCGTTGGCGTTTATCGGCAAGCTTGACGACTGGCCAGCCATGGCCCCAGGCATCAAGGCCGGGCTTGCGACCATCAGCCTGCCGCTGTGCCCCGAGGGTGAGTTCGACTTCACCTGGGCCGACCTGCAAGCCTGTTCGCCGATCCAGGATGACCCCGCGCCTGCGGCCACGGACCTGGCCACCATCATTTACACCTCCGGCACCACTGGCCTGCCCAAGGGCGTAATGCATACCTTCGGCGGCCTGGCGTTCGCGGCGACCCGGGGTACCGAGCTGTTCGGCCTGGGGGAGGGCGATCGCCTGCTGTCTTACCTGCCGCTGTGCCATGTGGCCGAGCGCATGTTCGTCGAGATGGCGGCGATCTACACCGGGCAAACGGTGTTTTTTGCCGAAAGCCTCGACACCTTCCTCGCCGACCTGCAACGCGCCCGGCCCACGGCCCTGTTCGGCGTGCCGCGGATCTGGACCAAATTCCAGATGGGGGTGTACGGCAAAATCCCGGAAAAACGCCTGGACCTGCTGCTGCGCTTGCCATTTATCGGCAAGCGTGTCGGCCACAAGGTCCTTGCCGGCCTCGGGCTGGACGCGGTCCGGGTGGCCCTGTCCGGTGCCGCGCCGGTGCCCGAGGCGCTGCTGCGCTGGTACCAGCGCCTGGGCCTGGACGTGCTGGAGGTGTATGGCATGACCGAAAGTTGTGGTTATTCCCACGTCTGTCGCCCCGGCCAGCAGAAAATCGGCTGGATCGGCCTGCCGTGCCCGGACGTGGAGGTGCGCATCGATCCGGCTGGCGAAGTCCAGGTACGCAGCGGCGCGACCATGCTCGGCTACTTCAAGGACCCGCAGAAGTCCGCCGAGACCCTCACCGAGGACGGCTTCCTGCGTACCGGCGACAAGGGCGAGCAGGATGCCGAAGGCCGCTTGCGCCTGACCGGGCGCCTCAAGGAAATCTTCAAGACCAGCAAGGGCAAGTACGTGGCCCCGGCGCCCATCGAAAACCGCCTGGCGGAGCACGGGCGCATCGAGCAGGTGTGTGTGGTCGGCGATGGCCTGAGCGCGCCGATGGGCTTGTGCGTGCTGTCTGCGGTGGGCCTGCAAGAGGCAGCCAGCGAGGCCCGGCAATCCTTGCACGGCAGCCTGGAGCGCCTGCTGGAGGAGGTCAACCAGGTGCTGGATAAACATGAGCGCTTGCGTCAACTGGTGGTGGTGAAAGACAGTTGGGCCGTGGAAAACGGCTTTCTGACGCCGACCCTGAAGATCAAGCGCAACGTGATCGAGTCAACCTACGGTCCACAGTTCCAGGCCTGGAGCGCGCGCTCCGAGGCGGTGCTGTGGCAGGATTGAGCATTCAATAAAATCAATAAGGACACTGCAATGAGCCTGTGGCGCACCCTTCCCAATATCGAGCAACTCAATGCCATCCAGAAAAACACCATTGGTGAAGTGCTGGACATCCGTTTCGAACGCTTCGACGACGAGTCCCTGACCGCCAGCATGGTGATCGACCACCGCACCCATCAACCCTATGGCCTGCTGCACGGTGGGGCCTCGGTGGTGTTGGCCGAAACAGTCGGCTCCATGGCGAGCTATTTGTGCATCGACGCCAGCAAGTTCTACTGCGTGGGCCTGGAGATCAACGCCAATCACCTGCGCGGCCTGCGGTCCGGGCGGGTGACGGCGGTGGCCCGGGCGATCCATATCGGGCGCACCACCCATGTCTGGGACATTCGCCTGACCAGTGACGAGGGCAAGGCCAGTTGCGTGTCGCGCCTGACCATGGCCGTGGTGCCGCTGGGCGAGAACCCGCCAGCGCGATAGGCGTGGCGTGAGTGTCATCATTCCTGGCAGTTACAGTCATTGCTGTAGCGACCGGGGGTGGGGACAATCGATTTCTGTTTTTGAAGATGGGCAGGCTATGTCGCAACATGTGTTTTTCACCCATGCCAATGGCTTCCCTTCGGCGACCTACGGCAAATTGTTCGCGGCCCTGGCGCCGGAGTACGCAGTGGCGCACCTGTCACAGCACGGCCACGATCCGCGGTTTCCGGTGGATGACAACTGGCAGAACCTGGTGGACGAATTGATCCACCACCTGGAACAGCAACCGGAGCCGGTGTGGGGCGTCGGCCATTCACTGGGTGGGGTGTTGCATTTGCATGCGGCCTTGCGCTGCCCGCAGTTGTATCGCGGGGTGGTGATGCTCGACTCGCCGGTGCTGACCCTGGCCGACCGCTGGGTGATCCGTGCGGCCAAGCGTTTTGGCCTGATCGACCGTCTGACCCCGGCTGGCCGCACCCTGGGCCGGCGCGAAGAGTTCGCCGATCTGGAGGCCGCGCGCCAGTATTTTTCCGGCAAGACGTTGTTCCGCGGGTTTGACCCGGATTGCCTGGAGGCCTATCTGCAACACGGTTTGCACCAGGTCGGCGATCGCCTGCGCCTGCGGTTCGACCCGGCCACGGAAATCAGCATCTACCGCGGCGTGCCACACACCAGCCCTGGCCAGACTCGCCAATTGAAAGTGCCACTGGCCGTGGTACGCGGCCGGCAGAGCCGGGTGGTGATGCGCCATCACGCCAGCGGCGTCGTGCGCCTGCCCATGGGCGAGATGCTGACCATGCCCGGCGGCCACATGTTTCCCCTGGAGCGCCCGCAGGATACGGCGACCTTGATCAAGAACCTGTTCACCCGTTGGCAAGCCCGCGAGCGCAGTTGCGCATGACCGTGCCTGTCGAAGAAGTGCGCCTGAGCCTGCCGCATATCGAGCTGGCGGCCCATCTGTTCGGCCCGCAAGACGGCCTGCCGGTGATCGCCCTGCATGGCTGGCTGGACAACGCCAACAGCTTCGCGCGCCTGGCACCCAAGCTGCACGGCTTGCGTATTGTCGCCCTGGACATGGCCGGCCACGGCCACTCGTCCCATCGTCCGGCCGGCGCAGGTTATGCGCTGTGGGATTACGTGTTCGATGTACTGCAAGTGGCCGAACAACTGGGCTGGAAACGTTTTGCATTACTTGGCCACTCCCTCGGTGCAGTTGTTTCCACCGTACTGGCCGGGGCCATGCCGGAGCGCGTGACGCATTTGGCATTGATCGACGGCGTGATCCCGCCGACCGCCACCGGCGAGAACGCCGCCGAGCGCCTGGGCATGGCCTTGCAGGCGCAAATCAACCTGCAAGACAAGCGCAAGCCGGTGTATGGCAGCCTCGACCGGGCGGTGGAGGCGCGGATGAAAGGTGTGGTCGCCGTCAGCCGTGAAGCCGCGGAACTCCTGGCCCAGCGCGGCTTGATGCCGGTACCGGGCGGCTACACCTGGCGCAGCGACAGCCGCCTGACACTGGCCTCGCCGATGCGCCTGACGGAAGAACAGGCCATGGCCTTCGTGCGCCGGGTAGCTTGCCCTACGCAGTTGGTGGTCGCACAAGAGGGCATGCTGGCCAAGCATCCCGAGCTGCTTTCGCAGCTGCCGTTCACCGTGACGACCCTTGCAGGTGGCCATCATTTGCACCTGAATGACGAGCCGGGGGCCGCTCTTGTTGCAGACTGTTTCAATCGGTTCTTCACCGCGCCTTGACTTGGCGGGGGCAACTGTCGAGGCTGGGCGGATTGAAAGGGAGTCAACCATGAACAATCCGAATACCGCGAAGGCATCCACCGGCCCAGGCGCACCGATCCGATGAGTAGTGCCAAGGGAATTATCCGTGTGCTTGGGCTGTGCTGCGTCAGCCCGTTGGTTTTCGCTGCTGATCTACCGGGAAGCCAGGATCTGCCCAGCGTGGCCCGTCAGGTGGATGCGCAGATTGTCGACTACCGTCCCGCCGAAGAAAAAGAACGCATCTACCCGATGGGCGCGATCCGCAAGATCAGCGGCCAGTTACGTTACGAAGGCCAGGCCACGGCGCGTGGTCAAGTGACCGCCATCACCTATGAACTGCCCGCCGAGCACAGTTCCAGCGCGGCCTTCAAATCCACGCGCGAGGCCTTGCAAGAGCAGGGCGCACAGTTGCTGTTCTGGTGCCAGGCCCGCGATTGTGGCGAAAGCAGCCTGTGGGCCAACGAGGTCCTGGGCAATGCCAAGCTGGTGGGCGCCGATGGCCAGCAGGAATTCCTCTTGCTGCGCCTGGCCGCCCCCCAGGACAACTCCCTGGTGGCGCTGTACGGCATCACTCGCGGCAATCGCCGGGCGTACCTGCATGTGGAGCAAATGGACGCCAGCGCGCCCTTGGGGCAATTGCTGCCAACCTCGGCCACGTTGTTGCGCGAACTGAAAAGCACCGACGAGCTGGATTTCCCCTCGCTGGGGGCTGAGCCCGACGCCACGTGGCTGACCCTGATTTCCCGTGGATTGAACCTCGATACCACCTTGCGGGTCAGTTTGAGCGGGCCCAACGCCGAAGCCTGGCGCCAGGGCCTGATCGACAAGGGCGTACGCGCGGCGCGGTTGGAAACCGCCACTAGCGAGGCCAAGGGCCTGCATCTGCAAGTGATCCGCTGATCGTTCCAGGGCGAACGGACCCGTGCCGTTCGCCTAAGCTCTTCCTCTACAGACTTTTTTCGAGAAACCACATGCTCAACAATGATCGCCTGCTGGTGCAGATCCTGCTCCTGGTGCTGTTTGGTGCCAGTTTCTGGGTGATGGCGCCGTTCTGGTCGGCGCTGTTCTGGGGCGCGGTGCTGGCGTTTGCCAGTTGGCCGCTGATGCGCCTGTTGACCCGCGCCCTGGGTGGCCGCGAGTCCCTGGCCGCCGGGATCCTGACCCTGGGCTGGATGCTGCTGGTGGCGGTGCCGCTGGTGTGGCTGGGCTTCAACCTGGCCGACCACGTGCGCGACGCCGTGGCGCTGATCAAGGACGTCCAGGTCGACGGCCTGCCCGAGGCGCCCACCTGGCTGGGCTCCATCCCGTTTGTGGGAGAGCGGCTGGTGGGCATGTGGGACAGCATCGACCAACAGGGCGCAGCCTTGATGGTCACGATCAAGCCGTACCTGGGGCAGGTCGGCAACTGGCTGCTGGCCCGTAGCGCGCAGATCGGCGGCGGCATTCTGGAGCTGACCCTGAGCCTGGTGTTTGTGTTCTTTTTCTACCGCGACGGGCCGCGCCTGGCGATGTTCGTCCACCGTTTGCTGGAACGCTTGATTGGTGAGCGTGCCGGGTACTACATCGACCTGGTCGCCGGTACCGTACAGCGGGTGGTCAACGGCGTGATCGGCACCGCCGCCGCCCAGGCACTGCTGGCACTGATCGGCTTCCTGATCGCCGGCGTGCCGGGGGCACTGGTGCTGGGCATCGTCACCTTCCTGCTGAGCCTGATCCCCATGGGCCCGCCGCTGGTATGGATCCCGGCCACGGCCTGGCTGGTATGGAAGGGCGATTACACCTATGCGGTGTTCCTTGGCGTCTGGGGCACATTCATCATCAGCGGCGTGGACAACGTGCTCAAGCCGTACCTGATCAGCCGCGGCGGCAACCTGCCGCTGGTGATTGTGCTGCTGGGGGTATTTGGTGGCTTGATCGCGTTTGGCTTTATCGGCTTGTTTATCGGGCCGACCTTGCTGGCAGTGGCGTATAGCCTGTTGACGGATTGGAGCGCCAGCCAGGCGCAGGTTCGTCGCGAGGACAAGACAAACTGATCTCTGCTAGGAGCCGGCAGGCCGGCTCCTACAGGGGTTCGCTTCTGGGTAGCCACATTTTTGCCGTCAACCCACCGCCTGGTGTTTCCTCCAGGCTCAATCTACCCCCCAACCGCTCCACCGCCTCCTTGGCGATGGTCATCCCCAGCCCCACGCCCCCGGAATTACGGTTGCGCGAGCCTTCCAGCCGAAAAAACGCTTCGAACACCGCTTCCCGCTGTTCGGCGGCAATCCCCGGCCCATGGTCGATCACCCGAATCACCAGCGCCTGGGGGCTATCCTGCAGTTCAATGCGCGCCGTACCGGCATAACGCAGGGCGTTGTCGATCAAGTTGTTCAGGCACGAGCGCAAGGCCATGGGTTGCACTTGCAGCGGGGCGCTTTGGCCCAGGCACTGCACGTCTGCGCCCTGGTCCTGGGCGTTTTCGCTCAAAGATTGCACCAGTGCCTGCACGTCCAGCCACTGTCGGCTTTCGCCGGTGCGTTGTTCGTGCAGGTAGCTCAAGGTGGCGTCGAGCATGCCGATCATGTCGTCCAGATCGTGGCGCATCTGGCCCTGCAAGCGCATATCGTCGATCTGCTCCAGGCGCAGCTTGAGCCGCGACAGCGGGGTGCGCAGGTCGTGGGACACTGCGCCGAGCATGCGCGCGCGCTGGCTGACTTGTTCGCGGATGCGCCGTTGCATCAGGTTGAAGGTCGAGGCAGCCTGGCGGGCTTCGCGCGGGCCGGATTCGTCCAGGGGCGGGCTGTCCAGGTCCAGGCTCAGGCGCTCGGCCGCCGCGCTCAAGCGCTGGATCGGGCGGCTGAGCAGCTTGGCGCCGAACCACGCGGCGATGATCAGCGAGATACATTGGAAGGACAGCAGCACCACCGCGCCTCTGAGTCTGGGACGGCTATGTATCTGGGGCTCCAAGGTACCGTCCGCTTGTTCGACCAGCGTTGTGACAGGCGGTGGTGGCGGCGGGCCGTAATGCTGGAACCAAAGGATCGCCAGCACATGGGCCAGCACAATGCCCACCAGCAACACCCCGAACAGGCGGCCAAACAACGTGTTGAAGGCGTTGCGCATCAGCCAATGTCTCGCGCGTCGAACAGGTAGCCTTCACCGCGCACGGTCTTGATCAGTTGCGGGGCCTTGGGGTCGTCCCCCAGTTTCTGGCGCAGGCGCGAGACCAGCAGATCGATGCTGCGGTCAAAGGCTTCGATCGAGCGCCCACGGGCGGCATCCAGCAACTGTTCGCGGCTGAGCACCCGGCGCGGACGTTCGATAAATACCCACAGCAAACGGAATTCGGCGTTGGACAGCGGCACCACCAGGCCGTTGTCGGCCACCAGTTGGCGCAGCACGCTGTTGAGGCGCCAGTTATCGAAGCGGATGTTGGTCCGCTGCTCGGTGCGCTCATCACGAACCCTGCGCAGGATGGTCTGGATCCGCGCCACCAGTTCCCGGGGTTCAAACGGCTTGGACATATAGTCGTCAGCCCCCAGCTCCAGGCCGATAATGCGGTCGGTGGGTTCGCAGCGGGCGGTCAGCATCAGGATCGGGATATCCGATTCGGCCCGCAGCCAGCGGCAAATCGACAAACCGTCTTCGCCCGGCAGCATCAGGTCGAGCACCACCACATCAAAGGTCTCGGCCAGCATGGCCTGGCGCATGGCGGCGCCATCGGTCACGCCGCTGGCGAGGATGTTGAAGCGGGCCAGGTAATCGATCAGCAGTTCGCGGATCGGCACATCGTCGTCGACGATCAGCGCGCGGGTGTTCCAGCGCTTGTCCTCGGTGGCGGGCTCGTGGTTCAGGGCACAAGGGGTATGCATGGTGCGATCATCTGCCTGGTTGACCGTCGGCCCAGGGGCGGCGACGGGGTAGGTGCGTTGAGCGTAGGCGCCGTGTCGGGGCATGCGGGCGAGGCTACTGGCGGGGCATGTTGCAGGCGTGTCGTGAATGTATCGACTTTGAAATATTAGCCGCTTCTCCCAGAAAAGTAGGCAGTCGGCGAGGATTTACCGATCATCGGATCCCGCAAAGCCGCTGCTTGCGCTACAATCCGCGCCGATTTCGACTTGCCTGAGAGCCCATTCCAATGTCCGTCTGCCAGACTCCTATCATCGTCGCCCTGGATTACCCCACTCGTGACGCCGCACTGAAGCTGGCTGACCAGTTGGACCCCAAGCTCTGCCGGGTCAAGGTCGGCAAGGAATTGTTCACCAGTTGCGCCGCAGAAATCGTCGGCACCCTGCGGGACAAAGGTTTTGAGGTGTTCCTCGACCTGAAATTCCACGATATCCCCAACACCACCGCAATGGCGGTCAAGGCCGCTGCCGAGATGGGCGTGTGGATGGTCAACGTTCACTGTTCCGGCGGCCTGCGCATGATGGCCGCGTGCCGTGAGGTGCTGGAGCAACGCAGCGGTCCCAAGCCGCTGCTGATCGGTGTAACCGTGCTGACCAGCATGGAGCGTGAAGACCTGGCCGGTATCGGCCTGGATATCGAGCCCCAGGAGCAAGTGCTGCGCCTGGCGGCCCTGGCGCAGAAGGCCGGCCTTGATGGCCTGGTCTGTTCGGCGCTGGAAGCCCAGGCGTTGAAGGCCGCCCATCCGGCGTTGCAGTTGGTGACTCCGGGGATTCGCCCGGCGGGCAGCGCCCAGGACGACCAGCGCCGCATCCTTACCCCGCGCCAGGCGCTGGATGCGGGTTCTGATTACCTGGTGATTGGTCGCCCGATCAGCCAGGCGGCTGATCCGGCCAAGGCCCTGGCGGCGGTGGTTGCTGAAATCGCCTGATGCCTTTGCGCTAAAAATGTGGGAGCTGGCTTGCCAGCGATACAGGCACCTCGGTTTTTCAGTCAGTCCGAGGTGATGCTATCGCAGGCAAGCCAGCTCCTACATTTGCTTATGGTGTGTCGGCTGGCACCCAATCCCACAAGGGCTCTGTGGGGTGTCAGTTGACCTTGAGTACCAACTTGCCAAAGTTCTCGCCGTTGAACAGCTTCATCAGCGTCTCCGGGAACGTCTCCAGCCCCTCGACAATATCTTCCTTGCTCTTGAGCTTGCCCTGCGCCATCCAGCCGGCCATTTCCTGGCCGGCGGCGGCAAAGTTCGCCGCGTGGTCCATCACCACAAACCCTTCCATGCGCGCCCGATTGACCAGCAGCGACAAGTAGTTGGCCGGGCCCTTCACGGCTTCCTTGTTGTTGTACTGGCTGATGGCACCGCAGATCACTACCCGCGCCTTCAGCGCGAGGCGGCTGAGCACGGCATCGAGGATATCGCCGCCCACGTTGTCGAAATACACATCCACGCCTTTCGGGCATTCGCGCTTGAGGGCCGCCGGCACGTCTTCGTGCTTGTAGTCGATGGCCGCATCGAACCCCAGTTCATCCAGCAAGAACTTGCACTTGTCGGCGCCGCCGGCAATCCCGACCACGCGGCATCCCTTGATTTTGGCGATCTGCCCGGCAATGCTGCCTACCGCCCCGGCGGCGCCGGAAATCACCACGGTGTCGCCGGCCTTAGGCATGCCGGTGTCGAGCAGGGCGAAGTAGGCGGTCATGCCGGTCATGCCCAGCGCCGACAGATAGCGCGGCAACGGCGCCAGTTTCGGGTCGACCTTGTAGAAACCTCGCGGCTCGCCGAGGAAGTAATCCTGCACGCCCAGGGCGCCATTCACATAATCGCCTACGGCGAATTTCGGGGTGTTCGAGGCGATGACCTGGCCTACGCCCAGGGCGCGCATGACTTCACCGATGCCTACCGGCGGGATGTAGGACTTGCCTTCATTCATCCAGCCACGCATGGCCGGGTCGAGGGACAGGTACTCATTACGCACCAGTACCTGGCCGTCCGCCAGGTTGCCCACTGGCACTTCCTGAAAGGTAAAGGTGTCCCGCGTGGCCGCGCCGACCGGGCGTTTGGCAAGCAGGAATTGGCGGTTGGTCTGGGCAGTCATGGCAGGGACTCTGGGTAAATGAACCTCAAGTGATAGACCTTCCAGGCGCCAGGAGCAAGTTCGGCCGATGCCTGCGAATGCCCGTCGATAGGCTGGCCTGATAGTGGGCACGGCACACTTATCACTGCCACGCATGGGCGTTCAACCGGCCTTCTGATAGTGCTGACGCGCGGCGCCGGGCACTGGCTATGCTGGGCGAACGGGTATTCATCCAAGGATAAAAGCTATGAGCATGACGTTTTCCGGCCAGGTCGCCCTGGTCACTGGTGCCGCCAACGGCATTGGCCGCGCCACGGCACTGGCATTTGCCGAGGAGGGCTTGAAGGTGGTGGTCGCCGACCTGGATGTGACGGGCGGCGATGGCACGGTCGCGCTGATCCGCGAGGTGGGCGGTGAGGCGGTGTTCGTGCGCTGCAACGTCACCCTGGAGGCGGATGTAAAGAACCTGATGCAGCAGGTGTTGAACAGTTATGGCCGCCTGGACTATGCGTTCAACAATGCCGGCATCGAAATCGAACAAGGCAAGTTGGCCGACGGCACCCTGGATGAGTTCGACGCGATCATGGGCGTCAACGTCAAGGGCGTGTGGTTGTGCATGAAGTACCAGTTGCCGTTGCTGCTGGCCCAGGGCGGCGGGGCGATCGTCAATACCGCGTCGGTGGCCGGGTTGGGGGCTGCGCCGAAGATGAGCATTTATGCGGCGTCCAAGCATGCGGTGATTGGCCTGACCAAGTCGGCGGCCATCGAGTACGCGAAAAAGAAAATCCGCGTCAACGCCGTGTGCCCGGCGGTGATCGACACCGACATGTTCCGCCGCGCCTATGAAGCCGATCCGCGCAAGGCCGAATTTGCCGCCGCCATGCACCCGGTCGGGCGTATTGGTACGGTCGGGGAAATCGCCAGTGCGGTCCTGTATTTGTGCAGCGATGGTGCGGCGTTCACCACCGGACATGCATTGGCGGTGGATGGTGGGGCGACCGCTATTTAGGACCTGCTGCCGTGCACCACTGGGAAAGTGATTTGAGGCGCTGTGGGGCGTTTCCGCAGGTGGCAAGATGCCTTGGTTTATTGTGTTTCAATAGGTAAATAATTCAATAAAATCAATGATTTAATAAATTTATGAGCGGGGTGATCCGGACCTTCTGTGCTTAACTGTTTTGAGTTAAAACCAAACAGTTGAAGGGGGTGGCTCATGGATTTAGGGATCAATCGACAAGCCCTTGTACCGGTGGTTCAGCAAATTGTCAGCGCCATTGCCGCATGGATCCGAGAGAGCGGGGTCAGCCCTGGAACGCGCCTGCCGTCCATCCGGCAACTGGCTCATGACAACCTGCTCAGTCAATCCAATGTGATTGAGGCCCTGGAGCGCATGGTGGCCGAAGGGATGTTGGCCTCAAGGGCCGGCTCGGGGTTTGTTATCGCCGAACAACCTGTGGCCAGCAGTCCACTGGCAGAGTGCCAGTGGTACGAGGGCGCGGAGCGCAGGTGGGGAGCCTTTACCGATAACCAGTTGGGCGAATTGAAGCTGGGGTGCGGCTGGCTGCCGGACTCCTGGCGTGAAAGTGATGACATCAGCTACGCGATTCGCGAAATCAGCCGTACCGATACCGCAGGGGTTTTCAACTACAGCACGCCCCTGGGGTTGCCGGTGTTGCGTGAGCAATTGCACAAGCGCCTGACGCAGATCCAGGTGGCCAGCAGTACCGAGCGCATTCTCACCACCCATGGTGCCAGCCATGCCCAGGACCTGCTGATCCGCACCTTGCTCAAGGCCGGCGATACGGTGGTGGTTGAGACCCCTGGCTACGGCAACCTTTATCGTCAGTTGGCCTTCCACGGCGTCAAGTTGCTGGAGGTCCCCAGGACCCGCAGTGGCCCGGACATCCAGGCCCTGGAGGCGCTGCTGGCCAGCCACCGCCCCAAGTGCCTGTTCATCAACAGCCTCTACCACAACCCGACCGGTAGTAGCCTCTCGCGGACAGTGGCCGAGCGCCTGCTGCACCTGGCCCACGCCCGGGACTTCCTGATTGTCGAGGAGGATGTCTACGGCGACCTGCAACATGCTTCCTGTATCAGGCTGGCGGCATTGGCCCATGGTGATCGGGTCATCTATGTCTCGAGTTTTTCCAAGACCCTGAGCAGCGCCCTGCGAGTCGGCTATCTCACTGCCAGCACGGCCTTGATCGGCCAAGTGCTCAAGCTCAAGACCCTGACGGGCCTGGGCACCTCGCGCTTCGCCGAAGCGATGGTGGCGAGCCTGCTGGCCAACGGCACCTACCGCAAATGGGTGCAACGCCTGCGCCGTCGCTTGAGCACGGAGATGGCGAAGACGTTGCAGGTGCTGGAGGACGAAGAGTGGGAGGTGTTTGCGGTACCTGCAGGTGGCATGTTTGTGTGGGCGCGCCCCGGCGCAGTGGATGGCACGAGGTTGCATGCCAGGGCGCGGCAGCTTGGGGTCCTGCTGTCTTCCGGGGAGTTGTTCAGCCCGACCGGCGAGCACGCCGATTGGCTACGGATCAACGTGGCCTATGCCTGTGATCACCGGGCCCTGGCGTTGTTCAAGGCGATGGGGCCTGCAGGATCGACCTCCACCATTCTGAAAACGACGGGTATGTAGCTTTTTGCCATTATTGTGGCGCCAACGTCTTGTGTTGCCGGGGCCGGGGTTGCGAATCTCGTTGCATGGATACCGGGCTTGCTGGCATTCGCCACGCCAAGAGGATTTTGCGCAATGATTTGGGCCGTGCAACGACGATTTGCCAACCTTGGGCTGGCCAGGAAACTGGGGCTGGGGTTTGCCCTGGTATTGCTACTGACGGCCCTGGTGGCGGCGATTGGCGTGTGGTCCCTGCAAACCGTTGGCCAGCGTTTTGTGGGGCTCAAGGGCATGTCTTCGCTCAATGAAGGGCTGCTGAACGTGCGCCTGATCGAGCAGGAGTATGCGTTGCGCACCGACGCCAAGTCGGTCGAGGCCCTGCACCAGCGGGTCGATAGCCTGTTGGCCGAGGCGCTGGCGCTGAACATGAGCGAGGTCGGGCAGGCCCTGGCTGCCTATCGCAAGGCGTTTGACGAGTTTGTCGAGCTGACCCAGGCCAAGGACCTGGCATTGGAAATGGCCAGTTGGTCGGTGTCCAGCGTGGCCAACAACCTTGATGTATTGCAGGCCGGCCTGGCCGACGACGGGGCCTATGGCCTCAAGGAAAGCCAGGGTAGGGAGGGCGCCGAGTTTATCGAGCAGGCCGGCCAGGTGGCGCAGGTCTCGCGCCTGATGTTGCAGGCCATGAACGAAGCGCGGGTGCGTCTGGATCAAAGCCGCAAGGGTGATGAGGACAGTGCCGGGCAAGGCCGCATCGAACAGGCTGACCAGGCCCTGGCCCAGGCCGAACAACTGAAGACCCTGGTCAAGGACCCCGGCTATCAGACGGTGCTTAATGAAGTGGTCGGGCACATCGGCGCCTTCAGCGAAAAACTCACCGAATACACCGGCCTGTTGGCCCAGGAAAAGATCGTCTACCAGCAGTTGCATGAGCGGGCGGCGCAGGTGGTGGCGCAGGTCAACCAGGCCTATGCCGCCCAGGACCAGTCGATGCAGGCGCAGTTGGCCAAGAGCAGCTTGCTGATCATTGTTTCGTCGGCCCTGGCCTTGTTGGTGGGGGTGATTGCGGCGTGGCTGATTACCCGGTTGATCGTGCTGCCGCTGCGCAGCGTGATTGGCGTGGCCCGGCAGATTGCCGCCGGGGATCTCAGCGGGCGCATGGAGGTGAGCCGACAGGACGAAATGGGCCAGTTGATGCAGGCGATGCAGCAGATGGGCGGGGGCCTGAGCAGCATGGTCAGCGGGTTGCAGGCGGGCATTGCGCAATTGGCCAGCTCGGCTCAGTCGTTGTCCAGCGTGACCGAGCAGACCAACCTCGAAGTCAGCAACCAGAAAGAAGAAACCGAGCAAGTCGCCACCGCCATGAACCAGATGGCCGCCACGGTGCATGATGTGGCGCGCAATGCCGAGCAGGCCGCCCAAGCGGCGCAAACCGCCGACGACAAGGTCGACAGCGGCCAACAGGTGGTGCGCCAGAGCTTGCAGCGCATCGAGTTGCTGGCCAGTTCGGCGACATCCGCCAGTACCAGCATCGAGAGCCTGAGCGCGGAAATCCAGAACATTGGCAGCGTGCTGGAGGTGATCAAAAGCGTGGCCGAGCAGACCAACCTGCTGGCACTCAACGCGGCCATCGAGGCGGCACGCGCCGGCGAGCAAGGGCGCGGCTTCGCGGTGGTCGCCGATGAAGTGCGGGCCCTGGCCCGGCGCACCCAGCAATCGACGGAAGAAATCGAACGTCTGGTCAGCACCCTGCGCAGTGCAGCGCAGTCCTCAGTGCGGGATATCCAGCACAGTGGCGAGCTGGTGAAACTGGCCGTCAGCGATGCCCTGGAAACCGAAAGCGCCTTGGGCAGCATTGCGGCGGCGGTCTCGCTGATCCAGCAGATGAACCAGCAGATCGCGGCGGCCGCCGAACAGCAGAGCTCAGTGGCCGAAGAGATCAACCGTAGCGTCACCAGCATCCGCGCCAGTGCCGATCAATCGGCGCTGAGCATGCAGGGTAACGCCGCGTCGAGCATCGAGTTGGCGCAACTGGGGGCGGAACTCAAGGGGATGGTGGGGCATTTCCGGTTGTAATCATATTCAGGACCGGAACGAGTTCCCTGTGGGAGCTGACACCCTGAGGTGTACATCGCGGGCAAGCCCGTTCCCACAGGGGAATGTAGCTGCGTGCCTCGGCATCTCATCCATGTTGGAGATACGCAAGGTGTGATCAGGCGTGATTTGCCAAAAAGGTCAGCAGCGCCTCATTGACGAAATCCGGGTTTTCCCGGCTGGAGATATGCCCTGCACCCGGGATCAATACCAGATCGCAGCCAATCAGCTCAGCCATCTCCTGCGCCTCTGCGGGTGGGCGCGGCTGGTCTTCGTCACCGCACATCACCAACGTAGTATCGGAGTTCAGGCGGCACAGGCCTGCCATCGCATCACCTCGACCGAAAATCAGGCGCCCCAGGGGCACAATGCTCTGTAGCAGGCGATCCTTGGGGAAGTCACGCAGGGATTGGCGGAAGTCCTGATACAGCGCAGAGTCGCGGTCGATGCCGGGGCGGAAGAAGATCGGCACGATGATATCCAATAGCGCATCTGAGATAGCCCCCGTGGCTTCAATCGCGCTGAGCAGCGCGAAATACTTTTCGCGGGTCGCCTCAGGCTCTGCGCCCAGGTAGGTGTCCATCAGCACCAGGCTATTGACCCGCTCGGGCGCCAGTAGCGCCAGCGGGGCGCCCCACATGCCGCCGACTGACAAACCCACCAGATTGACCTTGGCAAGGCCCAGGTGGTCCAGTAGCGCCAGGGCCTGGCGCGCCAGGTCGTCCAGGCTCTGGGTCGATGCTGGCAGTGGGCCGGACTCACCGTGGCCCCACAGCTCTGGCACGATCACTCGGTACTGTTGCGACAGGGCGGCGATCTGCGGTGCCCACATCTGCTGGTCCCACAGGTAGCTCTGGCCGAGCAGGACAGCTGGGCCAGAACCCTGGTCCACGTAGTGCAAGGGCTGATCATCAATGATGGCGATAGGCACGGCTTGCCTCCTTGGTTAAGTGCATGAAGTGCACTTTTGTACGCGAATTATAGAAGGGGGGATAGCCGCAGGATGATGGCACCGAGTGCAGGAAATGCACCCGGTGACTTAAGTACAGGAGGGGGTCAATCGTAGATGACTTTCTTTTTCCATTCGGCATCCGCGTCATCGGCCTTTAAGCCTGCGGTCAGTTCATTGACCTCTTCTGCGGTTTGCTGGCTGTTGGTCAGCACCATGGAGTTGGCGCGCGCCAATTGTTTTTCCAGCAGTTGCAGGTGCTGGCTGTAGGTGGCCGGCTCAGGCTGCTTGCGCAGGTATTGCACGCCGCGCTCGAACGCCAGGCGCGCCTGGCCGGGTTGCGCCTGTTGCAACGCGTGCTGGCCAAGATTGTTGAAGAACTCGATGTGCAGCAGCACCAGCAGGTGACGGATCTCGCGGATCCAGTGCTTGGCCTCATTGGTCGGCAAAAAGCCGTCCTGGGCGGCGCGGGTGACCTGGCCGTGCAGGGCTTCGAGCAGAAAGCGCACATCCTTGGCCTTGGCTTCGGTCTGGATCGGTCCCGGGGGGTTGTTCACCGGGATCGATTCGCCCTGGCCTACCAGTGCTTCCAACTCGGCAATACGTGCCTTGATAGTGGCGCTGGATTTGTTCAGGTGAAGCATGCGTTGGTTGACGTTCAGTTCCAGGCGGGTCAGCAGCAGCTTGAGCTGCGGCGTCATCAGTTGGCCAGGGAACGTCTCGGTGATCTCGCCACAGCGGCGCAGCCGATCGTTGAGTTCGATCTGGGCACGGGCCTTTTCCAGTTTGTTGTTTTCCACCACGTGGTTCATGTAGCCAATGGCGATCAGTATTACGATCCCGGCTATTACCAGCAGGGTGATCATGAGTGGTGTCACCGGTGTGACCTCTTTATGGGATGTGCGTTGAAGTGTAGTGATTGGCGCATGCGGCGGATAGGACTCTTCGACGAGATGAGTCGGTGCTTTCATCTGTATATGTAGGCATCGTCTTTATAGATGCACATTGCCATCATTCGCGGGTGGGGACTATAACGCCTTGTCGGGCGCCAGAATATAGGCGCCAAAGCCTGGACGGCGAGAAACCCCGGGAGTGCCTGGAAAGCAGGGGGAAGTCATTGATTTAAATAAATTTATCCTTGGGGGTTGACGACCTTTCAATCCATCCATAGAATGCGCGCCACTTACAGCGTAAAGCACACAGCGAAACGCGGTAGGGAGTGAATGTTGTACGTGTGTCCCCTTCGTCTAGTGGCCTAGGACACCGCCCTTTCACGGCGGTAACAGGGGTTCGAGTCCCCTAGGGGACGCCATTGCGGGAATAGCTCAGTTGGTAGAGCACGACCTTGCCAAGGTCGGGGTCGCGAGTTCGAGTCTCGTTTCCCGCTCCATTTTTAAACAGTGTGGCTTTCGGGCGGCACTGAGTGAAACCAGGACCAAGTCTTCGGACAAGGCCTCTGGGCACTGGAATACACACCATGTGTTTCAGTTAGCGTGTCCCCTTCGTCTAGTGGCCTAGGACACCGCCCTTTCACGGCGGTAACAGGGGTTCGAGTCCCCTAGGGGACGCCATTTGCGGGAATAGCTCAGTTGGTAGAGCACGACCTTGCCAAGGTCGGGGTCGCGAGTTCGAGTCTCGTTTCCCGCTCCATATTCAACAAAAACGCCGCTCAGTGATGAGCGGCGTTTTTGTTTGTCCGGGATGGACCCGCTGCAAGAGCAGGTCCAAGGGTTGGCTTAGAGTTTTGGCAGTTGCCCGATACGTCCCATCATTTCTGTCACGATCTGTAGGTCCAGCAGGAACTGCTCGGTGGTCTTGAACTCGTTGTCGGTGTGGCCGGTGTACTTGGCTTCTGGTCGGGCCAGGCCGAATTGCACGCCGTTTGGCAGTTCATGCACCGACGTTGCGCCGGCCGAAGTACCGAACTCGGGCTTCATGCCCAGGTTTTCGGTGGACACGGCCAGCAACGCCTTGACCCACTCGCCCTCGGGGTTGCGATACATCGGCGCGGCCACCGAGTAATCGAAGGTCGGCGCAATATGGGTGTTTTTGCTCCAGGCGCTGAGCTTGTCGGCGATCTCTTTCTTGAGTGTTTCCGGGGATTTGCCCTTCGGCACCCGCAGGTTGACTGCCAGCTTGAAGGCTTTTTCATCCATGCCGACGAAGGTCAGGGAAGTGGTCAGCGGCCCCATGAACGCATCGGAAAAGCCCACGCCCAATTTGCCGCCCAGATAATCCAGGCCCCAGTTGTCGGCGGCGTAACGCGCAGCGTCGGTGATTTCGTTGTGCTTGAGCGCAACCTTGCCATCCAGGCTATTAATGAAGACCAGCATCCGCGCGACCGGGTTAATACCGGATTCGGGCTCCGAAGAGTGGGCCGACACCCCGGTAACGGTCAGCTTGACATCATTGCCGACAACCTTGGCATCTACCGTGAAATCACCCCCATTGGCCTTGGCAAACGCAGCGCCGGCCTGCTGCAGGCTGGCCGCCAGTTCAGCGGGTTTGTCGCTGCGCAATGTGGCTACCGAGGCCGAAGGAATCTGGTTGGTCGCCAGGCCGCCGGTCATGGCGATGATCTCGGCGCCTTTGCCATCTGCCTTGCGCTTGGCAAAGGTCGCCATGACCGTGCCATAACCTTTCTCGGCGATGACCACTGGGTAGCCGCCGTCCAGCGCCAGGTTGTAGTTCGGCGTCGGGTTGTGTTCAAAGTAGTAAGGAATGGCGTCGCCAGTGGTTTCTTCGGTGGTGTCCACCAGCAGCTTGAAGTTGCGTGCCAGGGGCAGGTTTTCTTCCTTGATCACTTTCATCGCATACAGCGTTACCACGATGCCGTTCTTGTCGTCCTCGGTGCCGCGGCCGTACATGCGGTCGCCAATCAGCGTGACCTTGAATGGGTCGAGGCGGGTGCCGTCGGCCAGGACCCAGTTTTCCGGGGTCACCGGTACCACGTCGGCGTGGGCGTGAATGCCGACCACTTCATCGCCCGTACCTTCCAGGGATATTTCATAGACGCGGTTGTCGACATTGCGAAAGTTCAGGTTGAACGCCTGGGCCAGGCTCTTGATCTTGTCGGCGATCTTGATGAATTCAGGGTTGTCGTGCTGGGCTACGCCTTCTACCTGGAAGGTCGGTATGGCCACCAGCTCACGCAGGGTCTCGGTA
Organism: Pseudomonas sp. WS 5059; assembly: GCF_012985525.1. Lineage (NCBI taxonomy): Bacteria > Pseudomonadati > Pseudomonadota > Gammaproteobacteria > Pseudomonadales > Pseudomonadaceae > Pseudomonas > Pseudomonas sp. WS 5059. Next base: position 229,936 of record NZ_JAAQWO010000005.1, read on the forward strand.
GCCGCTGCGCCGTATTTCACCCGGGCGTAAATGCCCAGCAGGCGGTGAATCTCGTTTTGCTGTTCGGCTCTGAGGCTCTTGTTATCGAGAAATGCGCTGATCGCCGGGCCGAGATCGGCGGTTTTGCCCAGTTCACTTTTGGCCAGGCTGCCCAGGAAAGTGCGGAAGTCCTTGATCGACGCGTCATTGAACGTCTTGAGGATGGTCGCGCTCTGTTGCGGGGTGATGTTGGCGAAGGCGGGTGCGGTAAAGGCGGACAGGCTGGCGACCATCAGGGTGGCGGCGGCCAGGTGCTTGAGGGAGAAGTCCATTGCTGGGGGCATTCCTTTGCAGGTGGTGAGTAGGAAGTTTCCTATTTTTTTGTCGGAAACATTTTCACACACTAGCATCACCCACAAGCAGGAGGGGAGCCCCTTGCGGGGTGATGTCCGATCTCGATAAGAAAACGCCGCCTGCCATCCACCTGTCAGTCCAGGCTATAGCGCACCGACAGCGTGCCCTTTTTCTCCGACAGGCCGAGGATCGTGACCTGGCCGACTTGGGCCAGGGCTTGCACATGAGTGCCGCCGCAGGCGTAGGGCGGCAGGTCGCCAAAACCGACTTCGCGGGAGCCACTTTCCAGTGTCATGTGGCGCGGTAAATCCGCGGCGATCCACTGGTTGACCTGTTCCTGCAAGGCATCGGCTTCTATGTCTTGGGCCGATTCCCCACGGATAAAACTGATCTTGCCTTCACCGGGCCAATGGTGGGCCTTGATCGGCATCCAGCCCAGGGTTTCACCGGCGTTGCCGATCAGATGCCCGGCCGAATGCAGGCGTGTATGCAGGGCGCGGCGCTGGCCGTCGACCCGAGCTGGCTGGAGGCCAAGTGCCACGGGCTGGTCCACGTAGTGCACGATGCGCTCGGCCTCCTGCACCACTTTCAATACGTTGCTGTCCCCCAGCCACCCCGTATCAAAGGGCTGGCCGCCACCCTGGGGATGGAAAATAGTGGACTGCAGGACTACTGCAAACTGCTGCTCATGGGGCGTGCACTCCAGCACATCAACATCGGCAACCAGGTGGTCATGGGTAAAAAACAGGCGCTGGGTCATCGTCTACATCCGCATCAGGGGTCTACGCAGCAGTATAAGTAGTGCGCAAATGGGTGATAATCCGCTGAAATCTCAATGGACTTGTGCGTCATGAGCATCAATCTTCCTTTGCCACTGCTGGGTGAAATGGCGATTTTCGTCAAGGTGGTGGAAGCCGGCAGCTTCTCTGCAGCGGCGCGCCAACTGGGCACCTCGCCATCGGCGGTGAGCCGCAGCATCTCGCGCCTGGAACAGGCCCTGGCCACGCGACTATTACAGCGCACCACGCGCAAGCTGCGCTTGAGCGAAGGTGGCGAAGAAGTCTTCAATCGCTGCCAGGAGATGGTCAACGCGGCGCGCTCGGTGATGGAAATCAGCGGCCAGTACACCCACGAGGCCGAAGGGCTGATACGGGTCAGCGTGCCCAAGGCGGTCGGGCGGTTTGTGGTGCATCCGCATATGCCGCAGTTCCTGCGGCGCTATCCCAAGGTCGATGTGCAGCTGATCCTCGAAGATCGGCAGGTGGATTTGATTGATGACAATGTCGACCTGAGCATCCGCATCACCGATAACCCGCCGCCGGGGTTGGTAGGGCGCCGGCTACTGCCGATCGAGCATTTGCTGTGTGCTACACCGCAATATCTGGCCACCCACGGAACGCCGCTGCATCCCCATGACTTGCTGGAGCACAGCTGCATTTACCTGGGCGAAACCCCTGGGGATGCACGCTGGAAATTGCGCCAGGCTGGCAAAACAGTGACGGTGGGTGTGCGTGGTCGTTATGCGGCCAATCACACGGGGGTGCGGTTGGATGCGGTGTTGCAGGATGTGGGAATTGGCAGCTTGCCGTATTTCACTGCGCGGCATGCATTGGAGGAGGGGCGGTTGGTGCAGGTCCTGGCGCAATGGGATTTTATTGCCTCGTACCATGGGGATGCCTGGTTGCTGCATTCACCCACGCGCTACCTGCCACCGAAACTGCGGGTGTTCATCGATTATCTGGTGGAGTGCATGGCTAAGGAGCCCACATTGCGTCGGCGGTAGGAGCACGATCGGGAATGTGGAGCGGATTAATGTGGGAGCGGGCTTGCTCGCGAAAGCAGTGGGTCAGTCAACATCAATGTTTGCTGGGCCGACGTCTTGGCGGCGATGCGTCGATCCGACAAGCCCGCTCCACATTTGGATCTTTGGTGCTTTTGAGATCAGTGCTTGGGCTGGTCGTTGGACATGGCCAGCAATTGCTTTTCCTGGTTCCAGTCGAACGGTTCGTCGTTCTGTTCGGCTTCGAAGCGCCGTTCTTCCAGGGCCTGGTACAAGTCCAGTTCATCATCGGGCATGAAGTGCAGGCAGTCACCGCCAAAGAACCACAGCAAGTCGCGCGGTACCAGATGGGCAATCTGTGGGTAGCGCAGGATGACCTGGCTCATCATGTCCTGGCCCAGGTATTGGCTTTCGATCGGGTCGATGGGCAGCATGGCCCGCAGTTCATCAAAGCGTTCCAGGAACAAAGCGTGGCTTTCCTCTGGAACCTGTTCGGCTTCGCCGACGGCAACCAGGATACTGCGCAGGTGGTCGAGCAAGACGAGATGATCGGCAACGACGTTGGACACGAGAGTAAGTCCTCAAAAGCAAAAACGGGCGCGAGAGTATATAGCTCTCGCGCCCGCTTTTATATGACCGCCGGTACTAGCGGACTCTGCCAGGCGCCTGGGCCAACTCCTCCTTACTGAAGTCATCCACGTCGATCACCTTGCGCCGCGCTGCTTCCGCGTCGCGCAGGGTCTGCGCCTCGGCCGGTTGCAGCACGCCAGCCTCGAGTGCGGCTTCGATGGCGTGTTCCCCCGCGCGTGGCTTGACCTGGCCACTCTTGATGGCGCTGTGGAGTTTCTTTTGCAGGGGCTGGCTGGCACCCAGCAGGTCGTAGGCATGTTGCAAGGCGCCGACTGGATCTTGCGCCGACTGTGGGCGATAGCAGCCAGCCAGCAGTTCTTCGAGGGTCGGGTCGCCCTTGGCCCGGCCAATTACCGCGGCGACTTCCGCGTCCAATGCATCGGACGGACCTTTGTGGCGGCGGCCGAACGGGAACACGATGACTCGCATCAGGCAGCCCAGCACTTTGTTGGGGAAGTTGCTGAGCAACTCATCCAGCGCGCGCTCCGACTGGCCGAGGCTTTCCTCCATGGCCCAGGCAAACAGCGGCTCCAGGTGGTCCGGGGAGTCGAGGTCGTGGTAGCGCTTGAGCGCTGCCGAGGCCAGGTACATATGGCTGAGTACATCCCCGAGCCGTGCGGACAGGCGTTCACGACGCTTCAGCTCGCCGCCCAGCAGCATCATGCTCAGGTCCGCCAACAGGGCGAACGCGGCAGCCTGGCGGTTGAGCGCACGGAAGTAGCCCTGGCTCAAGCGGTTGCCCGGGGCTTTTTCGAAGTGACCCAGGCCCAGGTTCAACACCAGGGTGCTGGCGGCGTTGCTCACGGCAAAGCCGATATGTTGCATCAGCAGCCCATCGAACTCCTTGAGCGCCTGGTCGCGGTCTTCACGGCCGGCCAGGGCCATTTCCTTGAGCACGAACGGGTGGCAGCGGATCGCGCCCTGGCCGAAGATCATCAGGTTGCGCGAGAGGATATTCGCCCCCTCCACGGTGATGAAGATCGGCGCCCCCTGCCAGCTGCGGCCCAGGTAGTTGTTGGGGCCCATGATGATGCCCTTGCCGCCGTGGACGTCCATGGCGTGGCTGATGCACTCGCGGCCGCGCTCGGTGAGGTGGTACTTGAGGATCGCCGAGAGCACCGAGGGTTTTTCCCCCAGGTCGACGGCATTGGCGGTGAGCATCCGCGCGCTGTCCATCAGCCAGGCGTTGCCGCCAATACGGGCCAGGGCTTCCTGGATACCTTCGAAGGCCGACAGTGGCACGTTGAACTGTTCGCGCACCTGGGCGTACTGGCCGGTCACCAGGCTGGTGAACTTGGCCGCGCCGGTGCCCACTGCTGGCAGGGAGATCGAACGGCCGACCGACAGGCAGTTCATCAGCATCATCCAGCCCTTGCCCAGCATCTCCTGGCCGCCGATCAGGAAGTCCAGGGGAATGAACACGTCTTTGCCGGAGTTGGGGCCGTTCATGAACGCAGCGCCCAGGGGCAGGTGGCGACGGCCAATTTCCACGCCGGGAGTATCGGTAGGGATCAGCGCCAGGCTGATGCCCAAGTCTTCTTCTTCCCCCAGCAGGTGGTCCGGGTCATGGGCCTTGAAGGCCAGGCCGAGCAGGGTCGCGACCGGACCCAGGGTGATATAGCGTTTTTCCCAGTTCAGGCGCAGGCCAAGGGTTTCCTTGCCTTCCCATTCGCCTTTGCAGATCACCCCGGTGTCGGGCATTGCGCCGGCATCGGAGCCGGCCAGCGGGCCGGTCAGGGCAAAGCACGGGATGTCATCGCCACGGGCCAGGCGCGGCAGGTAATGGTTGCGTTGCTCGTCGGTGCCGTAGTGCAGCAGCAGTTCGGCCGGGCCCAGGGAGTTGGGGACCATCACGGTGGAGGCGAGGTCGCCGCTGCGGGTTGCCAACTTCATCGCCACCTGGGAGTGGGCGTAGGCCGAAAAGCCCTTGCCGCCGAACTCCTTGGGAATGATCAGGGCAAAGAAGCCATGTTGCTTGATGTGGTCCCAGGCCGCTGGCGGCAGGTCCATGGCCTGGCCGATTTCCCAGTCGGTGACCATGGCGCACAGCTCTTCGGTGGGGCCGTCGATAAAGGCCTGTTCTTCTTCGGTCAACTGCGCCTTGGGGTAGGCCAGCAGTTTGTCCCAGTCGGGGCGGCCGCTGAACAGTTCGCCGTCCCACCACACGGTACCGGCGTCGATGGCATCGCGCTCGGTTTCGGACATTGGCGGCAGTACTTTCTGGAACCAGTTGAACAGCGGTGCGGTGAAGTACTGGCGACGCAGGTCGGGCAGCAGCAGCGGTGCGGCGACTACCGCCAGCAGGACCCAGAACACCAGCAGCAGCCAGCCCGGTGCATGGCTAAAGGCGCCCATCGCCAACAGATAGACGGCGACCACGCCCAGGGCGGGCAGGGGCGCGGTGCGACGGTGTGCCAGGTAGGCAATGCCGAGCACCAGAACCAGTATCCACAACAACAGCATATTCAATCCTCCGTGAAACCAGGGGCAGAAGCACCCTCAGAGCTTAGTCGGCATCCGAAAAAGCGGTGCCTGAGGGTGTTACGTGGTGTGGCGGGAAGTGCTCTCCAGTCACAGGCAGCAGGCGCCGACATTTGGCCGAATCGTCGTTATCCCTCGGTCAGACCTGTGGTTAGACTCCAGGCTCGCCTCGGAGACAATCCCCATGAATGCGTACTTGAGTCCCAGCCGCTTCATCGATAGTGACCACCCTGCGGTGGTGGAGTTCGCCGAAAAACATCGAGGTTCGAGCCTCGATCCCCGTGACCAGGCAGTCAGTCTCTATTACGCCGTGCGTGAAGCGGTGCGCTACAACCCTTACACCTTCAGTCGCGATCCGCAAACCCTGCGTGGCAGCTACGCCCTGGCAGCGGGCCAGAGCTATTGCGTGCCCAAGGCCACCCTGCTGGCGGCTTGCGCCCGGCATTGCGGCATACCGTCGCGTATTGGCCTGGCGGATGTGCGCAATCATTTATCGACGCCGCGCCTGATCGAGTTGCTCAAGAGTGATGTGTTCGCCATGCATGGCTACACGGAGCTGTACCTGGATGGGCGATGGGTCAAGGCCACACCGGCGTTCAACCAGCAACTGTGCGAGTTGTTCGATGTGCCGCCCCTGGATTTCGACGGAATCAACGACAGTGTGTTTCACCCGTTCAACCGCCAGGGCCAGCGCTCCATGGAGTATGTGGTGGACCATGGACAGTTTGCCGAGGTGCCCGAGGCATTCTTCTTTGCCCACATAAAGAAATGTTACCCGCACCTGTTTGGCGAGCAGTCGCCGCAGTTGTTGGGTGATATGCAGAGCGATTTGAGTCGCGGCTGAACCGGCGTATGCTGCTCCGGCATTCATCCACTGGGAGGCGGTCATGCTGAGGATCTGGGGTCGTAAAAATTCGTCAAACGTCAGGAAGGCACTGTGGTGCGCCGAGGAGCTCGGCCTGGACTATGAGGCAATTGATGCGGGCGGGGCCTTTGGTGTGGTCGATACGCCGCAGTACCGGGCGTTGAACCCCAATGGCCGGGTGCCGATGATCGAGGACGGCGAGTTCGTGTTGTGGGAATCCAACACCATCGTGCGCTACCTCTGCGCCAAGCAGGCCTCGAGCTGGTACCCCAAGGACCTGCAAGCGCGGGCCAATGCCGAGAAGTGGATGGACTGGACCACCTCGACCTTTGCCGAACCGTTCAAGACGGTGTTCTGGGGCATCCTGCGCACGCCGGCCGAGCGGCAGAACTGGGACAGCATCCATGCCGGGCGCAATGCCTGTATCGAGGTGTTGAAAACCGTGGACCAGGCCCTGGCCGGCCAGCCCTACCTGTCCGGCACCGAGATCGGCATGGGCGATATTCCCCTGGGCAGCTTTATCTATGCCTGGTTCGAGATGCCTATCGAGCGCCCGGCAATGCCCCACCTGGAGGCGTGGTACCAGCGCTTGCAGCAACGTGCGGCCTATCAAAAAGCGGTGATGACCGCGTTGACTTAATACTGACTATTAATACAGGTGACTGTACTTGTGCGGCGCGGGCAAGCACCATGCTCGCCGTGCGCCGCAGTTGTATTACGTAGGGCGCGCCCTTATCTATTCTTTCTATTCCCTTCCTTGGTGCGTAATCCGATATGAGTTCCGCTCTGTCCATCCGGCAGCTAACCAAAACCTACGGCAACGGTTTCCAGGCCCTGAGTGGTATCGATCTGGATGTCGCCGAAGGTGATTTTTTCGCGTTGCTCGGCCCCAACGGTGCCGGCAAATCCACCACCATCGGCATTCTGTCGACCCTGGTCAACAAGACCAGTGGCACGGTGAATATCTTTGGCCATGACCTGGATAAATCCCCGGCCGCGCTCAAGCGCAGCATTGGCGTGGTGCCCCAGGAGTTCAACTTCAACCAGTTTGAAAAGACCTTCGATATCGTGGTGACCCAGGCCGGTTACTACGGCATCCCGCCGAAGATCGCCAAGGAGCGCGCCGAGCAATACCTGACCCAGCTGGGGTTGTGGGACAAGCGCGACGTGCCATCACGCTCGCTGTCCGGCGGCATGAAGCGGCGCCTGATGATCGCCCGTGCCTTGGTGCACGAGCCACGCCTGCTGATCCTCGACGAACCGACGGCAGGGGTGGACATCGAATTGCGGCGCTCGATGTGGACCTTCCTCACCGAACTGAACCAGAAAGGCATCACCATCATCCTCACCACCCACTACCTGGAAGAGGCTGAACAGTTGTGCCGCAACATCGGCATCATTGACCACGGCACCATTGTCGAGAACACCAGCATGCGCAACCTGCTGGGCCAGTTGCATGTGGAGACGTTCCTGCTCGACCTGAAGAACAACCTGTCGGTGCCTCCGCAACTGATCGGCTACCCAACCCGCCTGGTAGACAGCCATACGCTGGAAGTCCAGGTCGATAAAGCCGTGGGCATCACCGCGCTGTTCAGCCAGTTGGCGTTGCAGAACATTGAAGTGTTGAGCCTGCGTAACAAAACCAATCGCCTTGAGGAGCTGTTCGTGTCCCTGGTGGAGAAAAATCTGGCGAAGGTGGCGGTATGAGTTCTGAGTTCCAACCCAACCTGGTAGCGCTCAACACCATCGTCTACCGCGAAGTGAAGCGCTTCATGCGCATCTGGCCGCAAACCCTGCTGCCGCCAGCGATCACCATGGTCCTGTACTTCGTGATCTTCGGGAACCTGATCGGCCGGCAGATTGGCGATATGGGCGGCTTCACCTACATGGAATACATCGTGCCGGGGTTGATCATGATGTCGGTGATCACCAACTCCTATGGCAACGTGGTGTCGAGCTTCTTTGGCAGCAAGTTCCAGCGCTCCATTGAGGAACTGATGGTGTCACCGGTGTCGCCGCACACCATCCTGATCGGCTACACCCTGGGCGGCGTACTGCGCGGCTTGATGGTCGGGGCGATCGTGACGGTGCTGTCGATGTTCTTCACCGACCTGCAGGTGCATCACCTGGGGGTGACCATCCTGGTGGTGGTGCTGACGGCGACGATCTTCTCGCTGCTGGGCTTTATCAACGCAGTGTTCGCGCGCAACTTCGATGACATCTCGATCATCCCGACCTTTGTGCTGACGCCGCTGACTTACCTGGGTGGGGTGTTTTATTCGATTACCTTGCTGCCGCCGTTCTGGCAGACCGTGTCGATGGCCAACCCGGTGCTGCATATGGTCAACGCGTTCCGCTACGGGATTCTTGGGGTGTCGGATATCAAGATCAGCGTGGCGATTACGTTCATGATCGCGGCGACGGTGGTGTTGTATATCGGGTGCGCGCGGTTGCTGGTGAGTGGGCGTGGGATGCGTACCTGAGCCAGGTCTAAATATGTGTGGGCTTGTGTAGGAGCGGGCTTGCCCGCGATAGCAGAGTGTCAGTCAATACCTCTTTAACTGACCCGCCGCTATCGCGGGCAAGCCCGCTCCCACACAAGCCCACACACACAGTTGGGTCAGGTGAGCAGCGCAATCTCGATCAGCTCATGCAGCTCCTCAACCCGCATCGGCGCAGCGCCAAACAAAATTCGAAACACCGTCGGCGCCGCCAGCAGATTGATCAACCGATCTACGCTGGGCAATGCCTGGCCGCTACCTTGGTAACGATCCAGGATTACCTGCAGTTGCCCACCCAGAATCGTCACGCAGTACCCCGGCGTCTGGCTGCACTGTACGTCGCGCATCATGTTGCGCCCCGGTTCCGAGCTCATCTCATCCAGGTATTGTTCGGCCCAGGCTTGCAGGTCGCCGCGCAGGCTGCCGGTGTCGGCCGGTTCACTGTCGGGACGCATGCGGGCCAGGGCGACGTCGGCGAGCAGGGCGGCGAGGTCGCCCCAGCGCCGGTAGATGGTCGACGGTGTGACTCCCGCGCGTGCGGCGATCTGCGGCACCGTCACGCTGGCGCGCTCTTGCTCCTGCAGTAGCTGGCGCACCGCCGAATGAACCGATTCTTGTACCCGGGCACTACGGCCCCCCGGGCGGAGGCCTTCTTTTATCGCCATGCCAAAACCTTAACACAAAGAATTTGCTTTAAGCGCGACCCAGTAGCACACTGCACAAAAGCAAAATATTAGCTTTAGCGGAGCGTGCCCATGTCCAGCGTCACTTCTCATCGTTCCAGCCTGGTGTTCCTGGCGATCACCTTGCTGACGTTTCTTGCCGCCTCCAGCGCGCCGACGCCGTTGTATCACCTTTACCAGGAGGGCCTGCACTTTTCCGCAGGCACCCTAACCCTGATCTTCGGTGTCTATGCCTTGAGCCTGCTGGCCGCGTTGTTGACCGTCGGTTCACTGTCGGATTACCTGGGGCGCAAGCCGGTGATCTTTGCCGCGCTGGTGCTGAATATGCTGGCGATGCTGCTGTTTATCTACGCCGACAGTGTCGCCTGGCTGATCGCCGCCCGAACCTTGCAGGGGTTTGCCACAGGCATGGCCACCGCTGTGCTTGGCGCTGCGTTGCTCGACACCGACCGTCAGCAGGGCCCGTTGGTCAACAGTGTCGCGCCGTTGCTGGGCATGGCCTGCGGCGCCATGGGCAGCAGTTTGCTGGTGGAGTTCGCGCCGCTGCCGACTCAGTTGATCTATTGGGCCTTGTTCGCGCTGCTGCTGTTGCAGAGCCTGTATGTGTGGCGGCTGCCCGAAAGCGTCAGCCGCATGCCGGGCGCGCTGGCCTCGCTATGGCCGACCCTGCATGTGCCGCCCCAGGCGCGCCGGGCCTTGTGGCTGTCGCTGCCGGTGGATATTGCCGTGTGGGCCATGAGCGGTTTCTACTTGTCGCTGGCGCCGTCGCTGGTGCGGGCGGCAACCGGATCGACTTCCAACCTGATCGGTGGCGGCCTGGTCGCGGTGTTGACCTTGAGCGGCGCGGTGATGATTTTCAGCCTGCGCAATCGCCCGGCGGACAAGGTGCTGCGCCTGGGGGCAGGCCTGTTGGCCGTGGGCGTCGCGTTGATCCTCGGTGCGGTTCACAGCGCCAGCCTGCCACTGTTTTTCCTCGCCACACTGGTGGCGGGCAGCGGATTTGGCGCGGGGTTCCTTGGCGCGGTGCGCAGTGTGGTGCCCTTGGCCTTGCCCCATGAGCGGGCCGGGTTGATGTCGGCGTTCTACGTCCTCAGTTACCTGGCGTTTTGCCTGCCGTCCCTGCTGGCGGGCAACCTGACCCGCAGCTTTGGCCTGATCGCAACCACCGACGGCTACGGTGCGGTGCTGATCGTCCTGGCGCTCGGGGCCTTGATTGGCTTGATGAGGCAAGCATCCGCCAAAGCTGTATATAGGTAAAACAGATAACAGTTAGAGATATTACCCGTTATATAGATATTCGTTGCGCTTCTATCATGGGCTCAACCTCATACGAGGAAGAGGAATAAGCCATGACGTGCCCCAATAGCATCACCCCCAGCTATAAACCGTTCAGCCATCTCGCCGCTCCCAGGGAAGTGATTCGCCAGTTCACCCCCAACTGGTTCGCCGCCACCATGGGCACCGGCGTGCTGGCGTTGGCCCTGGCGCAAGTGCCGGTGCAACTGCCGGGTGTCTACGCCATCGCCGAAGGGTTGTGGTTGCTGACGATCGTTCTGTTTGTATTGTTCAGCGGCCTATACGCCGCGCGCTGGGTGATGTTTTTTCACGAGGCGCGGCGAATTTTCGGACACTCCACGGTCTCGATGTTCTTCGGCACCATTCCCATGGGCCTGGCGACCATCATCAACGGCTTGCTGCTGTTTGGCCTGCCGCGCTGGGGCGAGGGCGTGGTGCAACTGGCTGAGGCCCTGTGGTGGCTGGACGTGGCCATGGCCCTGGCGTGCGGGGTGTTGATCCCGTTCATGATGTTTACACGCCAGGAACATAGCATCGACCAGATGACAGCCGTCTGGCTGCTGCCGGTAGTGGCGGCCGAAGTCGCCGCCGCCAGTGGTGGCCTGTTGGCGCCGCACCTGGCCGACGCTCATTCGCAACTGGTGATGCTGGTGACCAGCTACGTACTCTGGGCATTTTCCCTACCGGTTGCGTTCAGCATTCTGACAATCCTGATGCTGCGCATGGCCCTGCACAAACTGCCCCACGCCAACATGGCCGCGTCGAGCTGGCTGGCCCTTGGCCCGATCGGCACCGGCGCCCTGGGTATGTTGCTGCTTGGCCAGGACGCGCCGGCGATCTTCGCTGCCAATGGCTTTGCCGGCATCGGCGAGATTGCCGCCGGCCTGGGGCTGGTCGCCGGCATCACCCTGTGGGGCCTGGGCCTGTGGTGGATGTTGATTGCGGTGCTGATCACCCTGCGTTACCTGCGCGCAGGTATTCCATTCAACCTCGGCTGGTGGGGCTTTACCTTCCCGCTGGGGGTGTATGCCCTGACCACCTTGAAACTGGGCAGTACCTTGCACCTGGCATTTTTCAGCGTGACCGGCAGCGTGCTGGTCGCCGCCCTGGCCCTGATGTGGCTGGTGGTCAGCAAGCGCACGGTGCAGGGCGCCTATAAAGGTGAGCTTTTTGTTTCACCGTGTATTGCAGGGGTGGGGAATAAGTAAGCGGGATTAGGTAAAGTCGTGGCCTGAAAAATCAATAAAGCCTTCAGGCCACGCAGGAACACGGACGATGAGTCACCCCTCGCAATTTACCTTGCTGCGCAAACGGCGCTTTCTGCCGTTCTTCATCACCCAGTCCCTGGGGGCGTTCAACGACAATATCTTCAAGCAGTCGTTGATCCTCGCCATTCTCTACAAGCTGGCCATCGAGGGCGATCGCTCGATCTGGGTCAACCTCTGCGCCTTGTTGTTTATCCTGCCGTTCTTCCTGTTCTCGGCCCTTGCCGGGCAGTTTGGCGAGAAATTCAACAAGGATGCGCTGATCCGCGCGATCAAGATCGGCGAGATCGTGATCATGGCCATCGGCGCCGTGGGCTTTATGACCAACCACCTGGAGCTGATGTTGCTGGCGCTGTTTGCCATGGGCACCCACTCGGCGCTGTTTGGCCCGGTGAAGTACTCGATCATGCCGCAAGCGCTGCATGAAGAGGAGTTGGTGGGCGGTAACGGCCTGGTGGAAATGGGCACGTTCCTGGCAATCCTCGCCGGGACTATCGGCGCTGGGGTGATGATGTCCTCTGCGCACTACGCGCCGGTGGTGTCCACGGCGATTGTCGCGATTGCCGTGCTGGGCTACCTGGCCAGCCGGGCGATCCCGCGCGCCGCGGCGTCCAGCCCCCAGATGCGCCTGGACTGGAATATCTTCAGCCAATCCTGGGCCACCTTGCGCCTGGGCCTGGGGCAGACACCCGCGGTGTCGCGCTCGATTGTCGGCAACTCGTGGTTCTGGTTTGTCGGGGCGATCTACCTCACGCAAATCCCGGCCTACGCCAAAGAGTGGCTGTATGGCGATGAGACCGTGGTGACCCTGATCCTCACGGTGTTCTCGGTCGGTATCGCGTTGGGCTCGATGCTCTGCGAAAAACTCTCCGGGCGTAAGGTGGAAATCGGCCTGGTGCCCTTCGGGTCATTCGGCCTGACGGTGTTTGGCCTGTTGCTGTGGTGGCATTCTGGCGGCTTCCCGCAGAACGTCCAGGCCAACGATTGGCTGGCGGTGTTGGGTTACGGCCAGGCCTGGTGGGTGTTGATCGATATCCTTGGCCTGGGGGTGTTCGGCGGTTTCTATATCGTGCCGCTGTATGCCTTGATCCAGTCGCGTACCGCTGAAAACGAGCGGGCGCGGGTGATCGCTGCCAACAATATTCTCAATGCGCTGTTCATGGTGGTATCGGCGATTGTCACCATCCTGCTGCTGAGCGTGGCCAAGCTGTCGATCCCCGAGCTGTTCCTGGTGGTGTCGCTGCTTAATATCGCGGTCAACACCTACATCTTCAGGATTGTTCCCGAGTTCACCATGCGCTTCATGATCTGGCTGCTCGGCCACTCCATGTACCGCGTGCAGCATCGCGACCTGCAACACATCCCGGACGAAGGCGCGGCGTTGCTGGTGTGCAACCATGTGTCGTTTGTCGATGCACTGCTGATTGGCGGCGCGGTGCGTCGGCCGATTCGCTTTGTGATGTATTACAAGATCTACCGCCTGCCGGTGCTCAACTTTATCTTCCGCACGGCCGGCACCATTCCGATTGCCGGGCGCCATGAAGACCTGGAGATCTACGAAAAGGCCTTCCAGCGCATCAGCCAATACCTGAAGGACGGCGAGCTGGTGTGCATCTTCCCGGAAGGCAAGTTGACCGGCGACGGTGAGATCAATGAGTTCAAGAGTGGCGTGACGCGGATTCTCGAGGAAACGCCGGTACCGGTGATTCCCATGGCGTTGCAGGGGTTGTGGGGGAGCTTTTTCAGCCGCGATCCGAACAAGGGGATCTTTCACCGGATCTGGTCGCGGGTGACGTTGGTGGCGGGGCCGCCGTTGGCAGTGGAGCAGGCGACGCCACAGGCTTTGCAGGAACAAGTGCTGGCACTGCGTGGCACCACCCGGTAGGAGCCCGGCTTGCCGGCGATGGCGCCCGAAAATCCATCACGGGATTCAAGGGCCTCATCGCCGGCAAAAGCATCAGGCGCTAATCTTGAGCCCGATCAACCCGGCAATAATCAGCGCCACACTGGCCAAGCGAAACAGCGCCATGGACTCCCCAAACAGGATAATCCCGGCAATCACCGTGCCCACTGCACCGACCCCGGTCCAGATCGCATAGGCGGTGCCCAGCGGCAGTTCCTTCATCGCCAGCCCCAGCAGGCCGAGGCTGACGGCCATGGCGGCAATCGTCAGGGCGGTGGGCATTGGTTTGCTGAAGCCGTCGGTGTATTTCAGGCCGACGGCCCAGCCAACTTCAAACAACCCGGCGAAAAACAGAATGACCCAGGACATATTGACCTTCCTTTTAGAAGTGGGGTCGTCCCCGGATTAATGCTCGAACGAGTCGCGGGGTCGTCCCCGCGAAGATGGGTAGAGTGCCGAAAAGCCAGCACCCGATCAAGTTTCGGCAAGGGCCTTGCGATCTTCCTTCTCGCTCATCCGGCGGAAATACGTCGACAACAGCGCCCCGGAAATATTGTGCCAGACGCTGAACAGCGCACTGGGCACCGCTGCCAGTGGCGAAAAATGCGCACTGGCCAGTGCGGCGCCCAGCCCCGAGTTCTGCATGCCCACTTCCAGCGCCAACGACTTGCGCTGGGCCAGTGGCAACTTGAACACGCGGCCGGTGAAGTAACCGAGCAAGTAGCCGAAGCTGTTGTGCAGCATCACCACCGCCATGATCAGCAGACCCGATTCGGCAATCTTCGCCTGGCTCGCTGCGACCACAGCCGCGACGATAATCACGATGCTGACCACCGACACCAGTGGCAGCACATCAACGGCATGCCGCACCCGATCACCCAGCAGGCGTTGTGCCAATACCCCAAGCACGATGGGCAGCAGTACCACTTGCAGGATCGACCAGAACAGCTCCATGAACGACACCGGTAGCCACGCCGAAGCCAGCAGCCAGATCAGCGCCGGGGTGAGCAGCGGGGCGAGGAGGGTGGTGACGGCGGCGATGGCCACCGACAGCGCCAGGTCGCCCCGGGCCAGCCAGGTCATGACGTTGGACGAGGTACCGCTTGGGCAGCAGCCGACCAGGATCACGCCGACGGCGATTTCCGGTGGCAGTTGGAAGGCCTGGCACAGCAACCAGGCCACCCCCGGCATGATCACAAAGTGCGCGACCACACCCAGGGCCACGCGCCACGGATGGCGTGCGACCTCAGCGAAATCTTCAAGTTTGAGGGTCAGGCCCATGCCGAACATCACCAGGCCCAGCAGCGGCACGATGGCGCTTTTCAGGCCGATAAACCAGCTGGGCTGCAGGAACGCGACTACGGCAAAAATCAGCACCCAGTAGGCGAAGGTATTGCCGACGAAGCGGCTCAAGGCGGCGAGTGCGCGCATGGTGATGTCCTTATTATTAGAGTGCTGGAACTGGCAACCCCATCAACCGTAGGAGCTGGCTTGCCAGCGATAGCGGTATGTCAGTTAGTGACTCACTCTGTAACTGATACACCGCCATCGCAGGCAAGCCAGCTCCTACATTGAACGTGCCTGTTTTAGATGCCTTGCGGGGTCTCTTCGCCGCCCAATGCTTCCACCAGTGCCGGCAGGAAGTCGCCGAAGGTCAGCATCATCAGGGTAAAGCTTGCATCCAGTTGGCCCAGGGCCTCGTCGCCGCCGTCCTGTTCGGCCTGGTCTTGCAGCAGGTCCTCGAACTTCAGGCGCTTGACGGTCATTTTGTCGTCGAGCATGAACGACAGCTTGTCCTGCCAGGCCAGGGACAGTTGGGTCACGACCTTGCCGGTGGTCAGGTGCAGCTGGATTTCTTCGCCGGTCAGGTCCTGGCGCTTGCAGCGCACGATGCCGCCGTCTTCGTGGGTGTCGCGCAGTTCGCATTCGTCGAGCACGAAGAAGTCAGCGGCCGGCTTCTGGGTGGTGACCCAGTCGGTCATGATTGCGGTTGGCGCGGTTTTCACAGTCAGCGGGCGTACTGGCAGGGTGCCGATCACTTCACGCAGGGTCGACAGCAGGTCTTCGGCGCGCTTGGGGCTGGCCGAGTTGACCAGGATCAGGCCCTGTTTCGGTGCGATGGCAGCAAAGGTCGACGAACGACGGATAAAGGCGCGGGGCAGGAAGGCCTGGATGATTTCATCCTTGATCTGGTCCCGTTCCTTTTTATAGACCTTGCGCATTTGCTCGGCTTCGATCTCTTCGACCTTTTCCTTGACCGCGTCACGCACCACGCTGCCGGGCAGGATACGTTCTTCCTTGCGCGCAGCGATCAGCAGGAAGTCACCGCTGACGTGCACCAGGGGCGCGTCTTCACCTTTACCAAAAGGCGCGACGAAACCGTAAGTGGTCAACTCCTGGCTTGCACAAGGGCGCGCCGGTTTGGTGGCCATTGCAGCTTCCAACGCCTCGGCATCAACAGGCAGATCTTGGGTCAGGCGATAGATAAGCAGGTTCTTGAACCACATGGGGTGAGTCTCTCCTTTATACAAAGTGGGGCATTATTCTCTTGATAGGGCCTGAGGCCAACCCTGCCTAAGCCATTGGAAGGGCTGAAAAAAAAGATTTAAGAAAGTGCTTGCCAGACTTATGGTCGCTCCGTAGAATGCGCGCCACACCGAAACGAAGGGTGATTAGCTCAGCTGGGAGAGCATCTGCCTTACAAGCAGAGGGTCGGCGGTTCGATCCCGTCATCACCCACCATTCGCTTCATGTGTTACGCGCAGCGGTAGTTCAGTCGGTTAGAATACCGGCCTGTCACGCCGGGGGTCGCGGGTTCGAGTCCCGTCCGCTGCGCCATATTCGGTAACCTGGAACACTGAACGCCAGGTCACCACAGAAAGCCCGCTCATCGAGCGGGCTTTTTGCTGTCTGGGGTTTGCGAAAATCCCCGCTCATAAAAACGCCCCCGATCATTTCCGATGACCGGGGGCGTTTTTTATGGGGCGCTTAGAAATCCCAGCGCGTAGTGACCATGAAGTTACGTGGTTCACCGTAGGCTGCCGAGTTATAGAAGCCGATGTTGGTGTAGTAGGACTTGTCGAAGATGTTGTTGACGTTCAGTGTCGCCGACAGATTTTTGGTGACCTGGTAACGGGTCATCAGGTCCACCAGCCAGTAGGCTTGCTGGGAAAACTCTTCATACCCGTTATGCGGGGTGTTGTAGATATCCTGCCAACCCACGCTCTGCCAGCGCACGCCGCCGCCGACGGTCAACTTGTCGAGGTCGCCCTTGAGCTTGTAGGTGGTGTACAGCTTGACCTGGTCTTCAGGCTCGAACGTGGAGATCTTCACGTCCTTGTCATCGCGCACGATCTTGTGGGTGTAGCCGGCCTGGAGCTGCCAGCCGGGGGCGATCTCACCGGACATCTCCACTTCGTAGCCCTTGGTCACGGCCTTGCTGCTCTTATAGGCATAGTTGGATGGGATCGGCGTCTGATTGTTGTAGGCGTCATCCGACAGCGCGCGATTGGACTCATGGATTTCAAAGTACGCCGCGCTGGCGTTCACCCGGCCATCGAGGAAGTCGGCTTTCACGCCCAATTCCCAGTTCTGGCCTTCATCGGGCTCAAGCAGCTTGTTATCCCGGTCGCGGTTGTAGTTTTCCTGGGGCATGAAGATATCGGTGTAGCTGGCGTACACCGAGTAGGTGTCGTTCAAGTCATACACAGCGCCGACGTACGGCACGAATCGCCCGGACTCGCGATAGTTGGGGTTATAGCCCGTGACCTGGTAGTTGACCACTCGCCCACCCAGCAACAGCTTGAGGTCATCGGCCAGGTTCAGGCGAGTGGTCACATAGGCGCCAGTCTGGCGCACGGTGTCGTCGGTCAGGGATTGGGCATTGCCCCAGTCCGGGATGGCGGCGTGGCCGTGCCAGTTATTGAAGTCGACGATGTTTGGGCTGAGGTTCCAATAGCCTTTGCCTTTCCATTCGGAGGCGCTGATGGAGCCGCCCAGCACCAGTTCATGCTCGCGCCCGCCCAGGCTGAACGGGCCACTCACGTACAGGTCGGCGGAATCGCTGACTGTTTCCCCGGTGTACTTGCCTGAGGTGAGTTGTGCGGTGCCGTCCGGCTGCGGCTGGTCGCCCTGGATCGAACCCATCAGCGCGTGGTAACCGTTGATCTTGTGGTCCAGTTGCAACTTGGTCACCCAGCCGTTGCCCAGGTCATGCTCGAGCATGGCGAACACGGTGCGGGTGTATTGCTCCCAACTGCTCCAGTCGGCGGCGTTGTTGAACGAGCGCTTGACCTTGTTGCGCTCGCCCTTGGAGTTGATCAGCGGGAAGCTGCCTGACCAGGAAGAGCCCTTGGGCAACGTATCCTGATAATCGCCGCCGACGGTCAGCAGGGTGTCCGGCGACAGGTCGAATTCCATGATGCCGTAGTACGTCGGGCTCTTGCGCGAGTAGTGGTCCATGAACGATTGCTTGTCCTGGTAGGCCGCGACCGCCCGGCCACGCACATTACCGCTCTCGGTCAGCGGGCCGCTGACGTCCAGTTCGCTGCGGTAGTTGTCCCAGGAACCGGCGCCGAGGGTGGCATGCCCCTTGAAATCGGCGGTGGGCTTCTTGCGCACCAGGTTGATCGTCGCGCCCAGGGAGCCGGCGCCGGTGAGCAGGCCGGTGGCGCCCTTGAGCACTTCGACGCGGTCGTAGATCGCCATGTCGCTCAGGGTATTGCCCGCCGAATAGGCAACGTTGCGCGCCGTCGAAGGAATGCCGTCGTACTGGAAGTTATTGATCGAAAAACCACGGGCGTAGTAGTTGCTGCGCTCGCTGTCGAAGGCCGACACGGTGATGCCCGGGGTATGGCGCATCACATCGTCGACGTTGTTCAGGCCGAAGTCGTCCATGTGCTGGCGCGTAACGACGCTGACGGACTGCGGGGTTTCCTTGGGCGTCAGCACCAGGCGCGTGGCGGTGGCGATGCTGCCGGGGGTGTAGGACCCGCTGTCTTCGGTGACGTTACCCAACTGGTTGCCGGTGACCTGGGTCGGGCCCAGTTCCATGCTGCCGTTGCTGGCAGTCGGCGCGGATTGCAGCGCATACACCTGGTCGCCCTTTACCGCGACGTAGCCGCTGCCCTGCAGCAGCCGGTCGAAACCGTCCTGGATCCCGTAGCTGCCTTGCAGGCCCGGGCCATCGAGGCCTTGCAGCTCGCGGGACTGGAACACAATCGCCACGCCGGCCTGCTGGGCAAAGCGGTTGAGCGAGCTGCCCAGGGGCCCGGCAGGAATGTTGTACACCTGGGCGGCGGTGCTGGCCGTATCCGCCTGGGCCAGGTTGATGTGCAGGGCGCCAACGGTGGCGGCGAGCACGGCCAGGGCAAACGGTGCACTTCTCAGCAGGCCAAAGCGCCCACGCGGGTAGGAAGGGGTGTGCATGGTGAAGGCAATCCTTTAGGTGTCGAATTACCTTGCTTGACGGGCAACTGCACAAAAACCGGAAGCAAATGCGAATAATTATTTATTGGCGGTGTTGGCCGGGTTCACCACGACCAGCCAGGGGGTATAGGTTTGCACGGTTATCGGCAGGGTTTGCGCCAGCAGTTGCAGGGCGTGGTCGCTGTCATCCAGGGGGATCACGGCCGACACGCGCAGGCTTTGCAGGGCGGCGCGATCAAACTGCAGGCGGCCGGACCGATGCCGGGAGATTTCATCCAGCACCTCGGGCAATGGCCGGTTTTCCACCACCAGTTGATGGCGGCGCCAGGCTTCGTTGATGCTGGACGGGTCGATGCTGCCGGTCAGGCGTACGCTGTCGGCATTGATCAGGGCCTGGGAGCCGGCGGCGACTTCCAGGGTCTGCCGGGCATCGGCGCTGTGGGCGGCCACGCGGGATTCGAGCATGCTCAGCACGGTGCTGTCGCCCTCGCGCTTGACCACAAACCGCGTGCCCAGTGCGCGCATGCTGCCTTGGGCGGTCTGCACGATAAACGGCCGCGCCTGATCGTGGGCCACCTCCACCAGGATCTCGCCTTGCAGCAGTTCGATGCGCCGCTGCGTGGCGTCGAAATGCAGGTTGGCCGCGCTGATGCCATTGAGGCTCAGTGCCGAGCCGTCCGCCAGGCGCAGGGTCTGCCACTGGCCGGGGCCGTTGCGCACATCGGCCATCCAGCGCTGCGGATACGGGCTGACCAACAGCGCCGCCGCAGGCACTGCCAGGCTGCACAGCAGCAACAGGGTGCGCACGGTGCGTTTGCTGCGGCGCGATTGCTGGGTGGCGAACGCCGCATTCAGCGCCGCCCGTGCCGGTGCCTTTTTCCCGCGCAGGGCCTGCATCCGCGAAATCACCGCCTCCATGCGTGCGGCAGCGGCGGCGTAGTGCGGGCCTTGTTGCTTCCAGCACTCGAACGCCAGGCGCTGCGCTTCGCTCAGCTCACCTTCATGCAGGCGCAGCATCCACTCGGCGGCTTGTTCTTCGATCTGTTGGCGGGCGTCGGGCATAGGTGGCTCAGGTGTCCATACTGTGGCCGCAATGCACCAGGGCCAGGATCAGGTATTTGCGCACGGTGCGTTCCGAGAGCTTGAGTTGCCGGGCGATCTGCTGCTGAGTCAGTTCTTCGAGGTAATACAGCACAAACGCCTGGCGCGAATACTCATGCATGCCTTCAAGGATAAACGCGATCTGTTCCAGGGCTTCCAGGGTGGTGTGGATCTGCTCCGGCGACTGGAAACCTTCGAGCGCGTCCACCGTCAGGGCCAACTCTTGCAGATAGGCTTGCTCAATCTGTTTGCGCCGGGCCTGGTCGATAATCAGCCGCCGCGCGGTAGTGCTCAAGTAGGCCCGGGGTTCGCGGATCGTCGCCACCGATTCACGGGTATTGAGGATACGTGCGAACGTGTCCTGTGCCAGGTCGGCGGCATTCTGCCGGCAGCCCAGCTTGCGCCGCAGCCAGGTGAGCAGCCAGCCATGATGCTCGCTGTAGAGCTGGGTTATTTCCCGTTGGAATGGCGGTTCACCCACAGACATAGGCGTGGCTCAGGTGTTATTGAGAATGGTTTCTAATTGTGGCCCCGGGGCAGGGTAAACGCAATAGACTCGCGTTTACCCGCTAAAAGCGCAGGTTTGCGGGCTGTTGGCTGCCGGCGAAAAGATATTTCAAATAAATTGCATTTAAATCAACACATTGCGGATTTTTCGTATATGATGCGCCCCGCACCGAACGTAAAGGGTGATTAGCTCAGCTGGGAGAGCATCTGCCTTACAAGCAGAGGGTCGGCGGTTCGATCCCGTCATCACCCACCATTACGTCCAATGCTACGCGCAGCGGTAGTTCAGTCGGTTAGAATACCGGCCTGTCACGCCGGGGGTCGCGGGTTCGAGTCCCGTCCGCTGCGCCATATTTGGTTACCTGGAATGCTGAACGCCAGGTCACCCCGCAAAGCCCGCTCAATGAGCGGGCTTTTTTGTGCCCGGGATTTGCGGTTCTACAACCCCACCAACCGGTAGCCCACCTGCAGTTCGGTAATGAAGTACTGCGGCTGCGCCGGATCCGCCTCCAGCTTTTGCCGCAGATGCGCCATATGCACCCGCAGATAGTGGGCGCGGTCGACGTAATCCAGGCCCCACACTTCCAGCAGCAGTTGCCGGTGCGTCAGTACGCGGTTCTGGCCGCGAACCATGGCGCAGAGCAGGCGGTACTCGATGGGCGTCAAGTGCACCGGTTGGCCTGAGCGCCACACTTGGTGGGTCGCCAGGTCCACTGCAATCTCGCCAAACGCCACCTTGCTGGTGGCCACCACCGTGCCGGTGTGCCCGTGCCGGCGCAGTTGGGCGCGGATACGCGCGAGCAACTCGGGCACGCCAAAGGGCTTGGTCAGGTAGTCATCGGCGCCCGCGTCCAGGGCGGCGACTTTTTCTTCTTCACGGTCACGCGCCGACAGCACCAGGATCGGCACCGCCAGCCAGCCGCGCAGTTCGCTGATCAGTTGCTTGCCATCGCTGTCCGGCAAGCCAAGGTCGACAATCACCAGGTCCGGCTGACGGCTGGCGGCATGAATCAGCCCACGTTTGACGCTGTCGGCCTCGAACACCTGAAAGCCTTCGTCTTGCAGGGCAATGCGCACAAAGCGGCGGATATTGGCCTCGTCTTCAACAATCAGGATGCGTGCAGTGCTCATAAGGGTTCCATGGCAGGCGGGGTGCCTGCGGGTAGCGTGATGGTGAAATGCATGCCGCCCGTGCGGCCGGGGTTGGCCTGGATGCGCCCGCCGTGGGCCTCGACGATGCGCTTGACCAGCGCCAGGCCCAGGCCGATGCCGGCCACCGACGATTCCTGCTGGCCGCGCGTGAAGGGCTCGAACAGATTGGTCGGCGCGCGACCGGGGCCGGTGTCGCTGACCTCAAGCACAATCTGCTCGCCGGCCTGGCTGGCGGCCACGCTGATGGTGGTGCCCGGCGGGGTGTACTTGGCGGCGTTGTCCAGCAGGTTGACCAGCACCCGCTCGATCAGCAGCCCATCGACTTCCACCAGCGGCAACTGTGCGTCGAGCGTGGTGTGTACGCGGTGGTGCGCCAGTGGTTCGCGCAATTGGCGCAGGGCGCTGCCGACGATTTCTTCCAGGGAGTGCCATTGGCGGTTCAGGCGCACACCGCGTTCTTGCAGGCGCGCCATGTCCAACAGGTTTTCGATCAGGCGCTGCATGGATGTGGCCTGTTCGTGGATGCCATGCAGCAGCTCGTTCAGTGGCCCCGACGGGGCGTGGGGCAGGGCGGTCTCGGCGGCGCCGATCAGGGTGGTCAGCGGCGTGCGCAGGTCATGGGAGATTGCCGCGAGCAGGGTGTTGCGCATTTTCTCGCCTTCCATCTGCACCAAGGTGCTTTGCGCCACTTCAACGAAATGCACGCGCTCCAGGGCAATCGCCAGTTGGCTCATGCAGGCTTCCAGCAGGCGGCGTTCTTGCGGGTCGTTCAAGCGATCGCGTTGGGCCAGTTCCAGCACCAGCACGCCGCGCACGCGCATCGGCGCCTTGAGTGGCCAGTAACAGCCCTTGGCCGCCGACAAAGTGTCGGTGCCGTGGCCAGCGGGGTGGCCGTGGTCGTATGCCCATTGCGCGATGCTGTCGTCGATCGGCAGCCCAGCGGCGCTCACGCTGTGGACGCCATCGGCGGCGTCGGGCAGGGCCAGGCCGACTCGTGCTTCGAAGACGCCACTGAAGGTGCGCAGCGCGACTTCACTGATTTGCTCCACCGTCAGCGCCGCCGACAGGTCGCGGGCCAGGCGCGCCAGGGAGGTCGCGCGGCGTTCCCGTGCGGCGGCGGTGCGCGCTTCGTGGCGCAGGCGCGCGGTGAGTTGGCCGGTGATCAGGGCGATGCCGAGCATCAAGGCAAAGGTGAAGAAGTACTGGGTGTCGTTGACCGTGAATGAGTAGCGTGGCTGGACGAAAAAGAAGTCAAAACACAGCACCGCGAGCATCGCTGCCCACACGCCGGGGCCGCGTCCAAAGCGCAGCGCTACCAGCACCACCGTGAGCAAAAACAGCATGACCACGTTGGCCAGGTCGAACACTTGCAACAGCAGTGCGGCCACGGCGCTGGCGGCGAAACAGGCCAGGCTGGCCCAGAGATAGGCCAATCGCGTACCGGGCAATGTTGCTGTTTTTTCGGGCACGGCAGGCGTGCCCGGCAGCAGGCCGTGGGCCATCACGATCTGGTCGATTTGCGGGTGGTGGCGGCTGATCCGATCGCTGACCGACTGATGCCAGAACTGCCACCGGCGGCGCGGATGATGGCCGAGTACCAGGCGATTGGCGTTGTGCTCACGGGCACAGGCCACCAGCGCTTCGGCGACGTCCATGCCCGGCAGCGTGGCGGTGTCCGCGCCGAACTCTTCGGCCAGGGCCAGGGTTTTCATCGCGCTCGAGTAGCGCCTGGCGCCGCGCCCCTGGGCCGAGGCCACGTGCACGACAATCCAGTCGGCCTCCAGTTTTTGCGCCAGGCGCGCCGCTTCACGCACCAGGCGCTCATCGCCGGCGTCCCCGGCTATGCCGACCAACAGCCGTTCGCGGGCCGGCCACAGGGTCTTGATCGACTGTTCGCGGCGGTACACGCGCATCTGTGTGTCGACCCGGTCGGCCGTGCGCCGCAGGGCCAGCTCGCGCAGCGCCAACAGGTTGCCCTTGCGGAAAAAATGCTCAGACGCGCGCGCCGCCGCCGGGCCCAGGTACACCTTGCCGTCCTTGAGGCGTTGCAGCAGATCGTCGGGCGGCAGGTCGATCACCACCACTTCGTGGGCGTTATCGAACACATGGTCGGGCACCGTTTCACGCACACGTATGCCGATGATCCCGCTGACCAGGTCATTCAGGCTTTCCAGGTGCTGCACGTTGAGGGTGGTCCACACGTCGATGCCGGCGCTGAGCAGTTCTTCCACGTCTTGCCAGCGTTTGGGGTGGCGTGAGCCGGGCACGTTGCTGTGGGCCAGTTCGTCCACCAGTAACACGCCAGGGTGGCGCAAGAGGGCGGCGTCGAGGTCAAATTCGCTGAGGGCGAATTCACGGTGCAGGTGCTGGGCACGGGGCAGTTGTTCGAGGCCGTGGAGCAGCTCGGCGGTGTCCTGGCGGCCGTGGGTTTCCACCACGCCGGCCAGTACGTCACGGCCACGGCCAGTTTCGCGGCGCGCCGCTTCGAGCATCGCGCAGGTCTTGCCGACCCCGGCGTTGGAGCCAAAGTAGATACGCAATTTGCCGCGCAAGGCGGCCTGTTCTTCTTGTTGGACCCGAGCGAGCAGAGCGTCGGGGTCGGGGCGTGCGTTGTTTAAGGCGGGCATGTCATTCCTGGTCAATGCGGTTCAAGTGTGGGAGCGGGCTTGCCTTAATGGCAGTCAGTCAAGCGCAGATCCCCTGTGGGAGCGGGCTTGCTCGCGAAAGCAGTGGGTCAGCCGACATCAATGTCTGCTGGGCCGACGTCCTCGCGGCGATGCGGCGATCCGACAAGCCCGCTCCCACATTTGATCTTCACTGCTTTGAGCATTGCGTTCGCTTAACTGATTGGCATTGGGGCAAGCCCGCTCCCACATGGGGGTGAGTCGTTACACCAAGCCCACTGCGGTCAAGAGCATGTCGATCAGCTTGATCCCGGCAAACGGCACCAACACCCCGCCCAGGCCATAGATCAGCAGGTTGCGGTTGAGCAGCGCCGCCGCGCCGATTGCGCGGTAAGTCACGCCGCGCAGGGCCAGGGGAATCAGCGCGACGATGATCAGCGCGTTAAAAATCACCGCGCTGAGAATCGCCGAGTTGGGGCTGGTCAGTTGCATCACGTTCAACGCGCCGAGCTGGGGATAGGTCGCGACAAACGCCGCCGGGATGATTGCAAAGTACTTCGCCACGTCATTCGCCACGCTGAAGGTGGTGAGGGCGCCGCGGGTCATCAGCATCTGTTTGCCCACCTCGACCACTTCGATCAGCTTGGTCGGGTTGCTGTCGAGGTCGACCATGTTGCCGGCCTCCTTGGCAGCCTGGGTGCCGCTGTTCATCGCCACCGCCACGTCGGCCTGGGCCAGTGCCGGCGCGTCGTTGGTGCCGTCGCCGGTCATGGCCACCAGCTTGCCCTTGGCCTGGTAGTCGCGGATCAATTGCAGCTTGTCTTCCGGACGGGCCTCGGCGAGGAAGTCATCCACCCCGGCCTCCACCGCAATGGCGGCGGCGGTCAGGCGGTTGTCGCCGGTGATCATCACGGTCTTGATGCCCATGCGCCGCAGCTCGGCAAAGCGCTCCTTGATGCCGCTCTTGACCACGTCCTTGAGCTCTACCACACCTAGCGCCGTGGCGCCGTCGCTGACCACCAGCGGGGTGCTGCCGCGCCGCGAGACTTCATCGACCCTGGCCTGCAAGGCTGACGGAAAACTGCCGCCCAAGGCTTCGATATGGCTGCGGATCGCGTCGGCTGCGCCCTTGCGAATCGCCCGGCCTGCGGGCAGGTCGACCCCGCTCATGCGGGTTTGCGCGGTGAAGTGCACAAAGCTTGCACCCAGTTGGTTGATGTCCCGCGCGCGGATGTCGAACTTCTGCTTGGCCAGCACCACGATACTGCGGCCTTCCGGGGTTTCGTCGGCCAGGGAGGCCAATTGCGCGGCATCCGCCAAGTCCGCTTCCTGGATGCCCGGCGCCGGCAAAAAGCTGCTGGCCTGGCGATTGCCCAGGGTGATGGTGCCGGTCTTGTCCAGCAGCAATACGTCGACGTCACCCGCGGCCTCGACCGCCCGCCCGGAGGTGGCGATGACATTGGCCGACATCATCCGGCTCATGCCCGCCACGCCGATGGCCGAGAGCAGGCCGCCGATGGTGGTGGGGATCAGGCACACCAGCAACGCCACCAGCACCGTGGCGCTGACCACGCTGCCGCTGCCGCTCATGGCCACGGCGAAGATCGAGTAAGGGCTCAGCGTGGCGATCACCAGCAGGAACAACAGCGTCAGGCCCACCAGCAGGATGGTCAGGGCCACTTCGTTCGGGGTTTTCTGGCGCTTGGCCGATTCGACCATCGAGATCATGCGGTCCAGGAACGACTCGCCGGGGTTGACGCTGATGCGCACCACCAACCAGTCCGACAGCACGCGCGTGCCGCCGGTGACCGAGGAGAAATCGCCACCGGACTCGCGAATTACCGGCGCCGATTCGCCGGTGATCGCGCTTTCATCCACCGACGCCACGCCCTCGATCACGATGCCATCGAGCGGCACCAGGTCGCCGGCTTCGATCAGCACCACCTGGTCCTTGCGCAGCAGCGACGCTTCGGTCGGCAGCCACGCGGCGCCGTGCTTGGGCTGTTGCAGCAACTTGGCCAATGTCTGGCGTTTCATCCCGCGCAGGCTGGCGGCCTGGGCGCGGCTGCGGCCCTCGGCCAGGGCTTCGGCGAAGTTGGCGAACAGTACGGTGAACCACAGCCACAAGGTGATGCTGAGGATAAAACCGCTGGGCGCTTCACCCTGGCCGCCCAGGGACTGGAACCACAGCAGGGTGGTGAGGATGCTGCCCAGGTAGACCACGAACATCACCGGGTTTTTCCATTGCGCCTGGGGTAGCAGTTTCTTCAGCGCATCCCCACACGCGGTGAGCACGATGGCGCGATCAAACAGAGGTAAACGAGCATTTTTCATGAGGGCAATCTCTTACTCACTGGTCGCAATAGGCGGCGATGGCTGGCGAGCATCCAGCGCTAGGTTGAGTTGCAGCACATTGACCCGTGGCTCGCCGAGCAGGCCGAGGGTGCGTGCGCTGGTGTGCTGGCTGACCAGTTGCAGCAGTTCGGCTTCGGGGATCTGCCGCAGGCGCGCGACCCGTGGCAGTTGCAGGCGCGCATTGGCCACCGAGATATGCGGGTCGAGGCCCGAGGCGGAAGCGGTGACCGCGTCCACCGGCACCTGGGCGTCGGCGGCCAGGCCGTTGGCCAGGCGATAGGCCTGCACGCGGGCGGCCACCTGATCCACCAGTTTCTGGCTGGTTGGGCCCAGGTTGCTGGCGCCGCTGGAACCGGCGTTATAACGCTGCGATACGCTTTTGCCTGGGTCTTGCGGGTCGGCGCCCAGGGTCATGCTCGGGCGGCCATGGAAGTATTGCGCCCGGGTGAAGTGCTGGCCGATCAGGGTCGAGCCCATGACCAGGCCATCGCGTTCAATCAGCGAGCCGCGGGCCTGGAACGGGAACATCAGCTGTGCGGCCACGGTGGTGAACGCCGGGTAGGCGAGCCCCGTCAACAGCATGAAAAACACCGCCGAAACCAGCACCGGGCGCAACAGCCCCTTGAATATCGATTGGGTTGTCATCTACGTGTCCTCAGTTGTACGTCTGGCCGGACAGCAACTGCAGTTGCTCCACCAGCGGGCCGAGCGCGAGCGCCGGCAAAAAGGTCAGGCCGCCGACCACCAGCACCACGAACGCCACCAGCAGCATGAACAGCGGGGTCGCGGTGGGAATGGTCCCGGCACCGGCCGGCACGGTTTTTTTCATCGCCAGGGAACCGGCCACGGCCAGCATCGGCAGCATGGTGAAGAAGCGCCCGATCAACATCGCCAGGCCAATGGTGGTGTTGAAAAACGGCGTGTTGGCGTTCAAGCCGGCAAAGGCCGAGCCGTTGTTGGCGGTGCCTGAGGTGTAGGCGTACAACACCTCGCTGAACCCATGGGGGCCGATGTTGTTGAGGCTGGCCATGGTGTCGGGCCACAGGGCGGCGAGGGCGGTAAAACCGAGGATGCTGATGGGGTGCGCGAGCACCGAGAGCATCACCAGCTTGATCTCCCGCGCCTCGATTTTCTTGCCGAGGAACTCCGGGCTGCGGCCGATCATCATGCCCACCAGGAACACCGTCAGCAGGGCGTACTGGATCAGGTTGATAAAGCCCACGCCGTCGCCGCCGAACACGCAGTTGAGCATCATCTGCGCCAGGGGCACGAAGCCGCCCATGGGGGTCAGCGAGTCGTGCATGGTGTTGACTGAACCGGTGGTCGCCGCCGTGGTGGTGGCAATGAACAGGCTGCTGTCGGCGATGCCGAAGCGCAGCTCCTTGCCTTCCATGTTGCCGCCGCTGTGCTCCTGCGACAGGGTCTGGTTGGCGCCGGCCTGGGTCAGCAGCGGGTTGCCGCTTTGCTCGGCGCCGTAGACCAGGGCGAGGAAGCCGATGAACATCACCAGGAAGGTGCCGAAAAACACCCAGCCCTGGCGACGTTGCATCAGCATGCTGCCGAAGGTGTAGGTCAGTGCCGAGGGGATCAGCAACATGCTGAGGATATGCAGGATGTTGGTCAGCGGCGTCGGGTTTTCGAACGGGTGCGCGGCGTTCATGCTGAAGAACCCGCCGCCGTTGGTGCCGATGTGCTTGATCGATTCAAAGCTGGCCACCGCACCGACAATCAACTGTTGCTGCGCCCCTTCCAGGGTGGTGACCAGGGCCTGGGAGGCGAAGGTCTGCGGCATGCCCTGCCAGACGTACACCAGCGCCATGCCCACGCACAGCGGCAGCATCACGCGGTACAGCGTGCGGGTGAAGTCGACCCAGAAGTTACCGAGATCGCCCGAACTGGAACGGCTCAAGCCGCGAATGAAACCGGCCGCCGCGACCACGCCGGAGGTGGCGCCGACGCACATCAGAAAGGTGATGACCGCCATCTGGCTGAAGTTCGACAGGCTGGTCTCGCCCGAGTACGCCTGCCAGTTGGTATTGGTAATAAAGGACGCGGCGGTGTTGAACGCCAGGTCCGGCGATTGCGCGGCGAGCCCCAGCGGGTTGATCGGCATGACCGCCTGCAGGCGCAGGACCAGGTAGCCCAGCAGCATCATTGCCGCGTTCGACAACAACAGCGCCGTACCGAAACGGGCCCAGCCCATGGTTTCTTGTGGGTCGATGCCCAGCAGGCGATAGGTATAGCGTTCCGGCAAGGCATGGTGGGTCCCGGTGAAGACCCGGGTCAGCCATTTACCCATCAGTACGGCGAGCCCCGTCATTACCCCCAGGACCAGCGTAAATTCCAGCAGCGTGCTTAACATGTCGTGGCTCCGTTCAAATCTTGCCCATGGCGACAATGGCCATGGCAGTCGCAACAAAAAACACCAGGGAAAGGCTGATAAACATCAGGTCGTACATGGCCAGCTCCCTAGAATTTTTCTGCGCGAATAAGGGCGTAGCCCAAGTAAGCGAACAGCCCCACGGCACATAAGCCGCTGGCGATATAAATGAACGTGAGTGTGAGCACGGTGTAACTCCCCTGATTGAATAAGCCGCAACTGCGGACGCGGGGAGGTTAATCTTTGGGGTATCAAGTTCGGGCACTGATTAGCGTTAGCGGTATTAAGACGGTATATAGAAAAAGTTCGGCCGGGCGCACGAAAAAAAGGGATCGCCCGCCGCCCGGGTATCCCTTTAAACACTGGGGTTCTGCTGATGCTAACGACCCGCTTATTTGGTTTTGTTTTTCTTCTCGCTGCGGGTAGCGAGGTGTTCGAAGCAAAACGCGGCAGTGCCGAAGAGCGCAATCATTGACAGGACGAGCATGCCTAAAGTTGAACTTTCCACGATGACTTCCTACGGGTGTTTGGGTAGGAAGTGACGGTAGGGCGTTTGCACTTAGTTACTCAATAGCGGCGACGTAAACGTTATGGCGAATGGGCGAACTATATGAACTCTTTACGCGGTGGTGGTCTCGGCGATCCCGGTTGTTCCCCGGATTGGCTATGACCTGGCGGAATACCCCCATACCCATTGGTCGATTGCACCGCAACCGGCACTCACGCTTATCTATAGCCACGCGAAGACTTCAAGGCGGCACAGTGCCCGCTTCTAACAATGGCCTGCAAAGGCAATAAAAATAGTCTGTCTGGGGAAGCGCACGAGATGAAATACCCATTGCGTCCTTTGGTCTTCTGGCCAACCTTTCTGATTCTGTTGGCGGCGGTAATCGCCAGCTACGTCGACCTCACCGCATTCCTTGCCGTGAGCAAACAGCTCAACACCGTGATCCTGCAAAACTTCTCCTGGCTGTTCAGTGCCGGCTCTTTCGCCATGGTGGTGCTCACGGCCATTGTGTATTTTTCGCCCCTGGGCAACGTGCGTATCGGCGGGGAGGGTGCTACGCCGCTGTTGAGCAAATGGCGCTGGTTCATGGTCGCGCTGTGTACCACCCTGGCGGTGGGCGTGCTGTTCTGGACCACGGCCGAGCCGCTCTACCACCTGTACTCGCCACCCTCCAGCCTGCCGATCGAGGCGGGCAGCGCGGCGGCCAAGAGCTTTGCCCTGTCGACGATGTTCCTGCACTGGACCCTCACGCCCTACGCGATTTACCTGGTGCCCTCCCTGGTCTTTGCCCTGGTGTTCTACAACCTGCGCAGCAACTTCTCGATTGGCGCCATGTTGCAACCCTTGCTCGGCGCCCGGCGGGTCAAGCGGTATGCCGGGTTGATCGACACCCTGGCGATGTTCGCCCTGGTGGCGGGCATGGCGTCGTCCCTGGGCACCGGCGCACTGACCCTGTCCGGCGGCCTGAGCCAGTACATTGGCGGCGAGACCACGCCCTTGCGCCTGGCCCTGATCATCGCGGTGATCGTGTTCACCTTTGTCGCCTCGGCCGCCAGTGGCTTGCAGCGTGGCATCGTCATGCTGTCGTCGTTCAACACCTGGATCATGTTGGCCCTGGGCGCGTTTGTATGGTTGTGCGGGCCAACCCTGTACATCTTCAGCCTGGGCGTCGAGTCCCTGGGGGTCTACCTCGACACCTTCTTCAGCCGCAGCCTGTCCACCGGCGCCGCCAGTGGCGACAGCTGGCCGCAGAGCTGGACGGTGTTCTACTGGTCGGTATGGTTCGCCTGGGCGCCGGTGAGTGCGTTGTTCCTCGGCAAGATCGGCCGGGGCTACCGGGTGCGCGAATTTATCCAGATCAACATGCTGTACCCGGCGCTGTTTACCGCGTTGTGGATTTGCATCTTCTCCGGCAGCAGCCTGTATTTCGATGCCCTGGGCGATGGCAGCTTGAACCGCGTGCTCAACGAGCAAGGCGTGGAGCATGTGCTGTACCAGATGTTCCAGCAGTTGCCGGCCAGCGGCCTGATGATCGCGTTTTTGCTGTTTGTCGCGTTTATCTCGTTCGTCACCGCCGCCGACTCCAGTACCGACGTGATCGCCAACCTGTGCAGCAAGGGCGTCACCGCCGATTCGGACCTGGATGGCAACCCGCTGCTGAAGATTGTCTGGGGCGTGATCATCGGCACGGTGTCCTGGGTCATGGTGGCCTTTGTCGGCATCGACGGGGTGAAGATGCTCTCCAACCTCGGCGGCCTGCCGGGAATGATTCTGGTGCTGCTGGCCAGCACGTCGTTGCTTTACTGGTTGAAAAACCCCGCGCTGCTGGACGTCAAGATCCCCGCGGTCCATGTCGAACCTGGCCTGCGTGGTGCCAGCCCGGTGACGGATTTTGCCCGCTGACTTGCCTCTTTGTTGTTGGAGTTACCCATGGAAATCGTCACCGAATTTGCCTACAAGGTTCGCGAGATCGAGCACTGCCTGATCCCCATGAGCGATGGCACACAACTGGCAGCGCGTATCTGGCTGCCTGACACCGCCGGCGCGCAGGCCTTCCCGGCGATCCTCGAATACCTGCCCTATCGCAAGCGCGATGGCACGGCGGTGCGCGATGCCCTGACCCACGCATGGATGGCGGGGCAGGGCTATGCCTGCGTGCGGGTCGATATGCGCGGCAATGGCGAATCCCAAGGCTTGATGGCCGATGAGTACCTGTTGCAGGAGCAGGATGACGCCCTCGAAGTGATCGACTGGCTGTGCCAGCAGCCCTGGTGCGACGGCAACGTGGGGATGATGGGCATCTCCTGGGGCGGCTTCAACAGCCTGCAAGTCGCCGCGCGCCAGCCCGAAGCATTGAAGGCGATCATCACCCTGTGCTCCACCGATGACCGCTTTGCCGATGACATCCATTACAAGGGCGGCAACCTGCTGCTGGAGAACTTCGGCTGGGCCGCGACCATGCTCAACTTCAGCGCGGCAGTGCCCGACCCGCTGCTGGTTGGCGATACCTGGAAAACCCTGTGGCAGCAACGCCTCGATGCCATGCCGCTGCTGGCCGAGACCTGGCTGCAACACCAGACCCGCGATGCCTACTGGCGTCACGGCTCGGTCTGCGAGGACTACTCGGCGATCAAGGCGGCGGTGTACGCCGTCGGCGGTTGGGGCGATGCCTACAAGAATGCGGTGCCGCGCCTGATGCAGCATCTGCCGGGGCCGAAAAAAGCCGTGATCGGCCCGTGGATTCACAAGTACCCGCATTTCGCCGTGCCCAACCCGGCCATTGGCTTCCTGCAGGAGGCCAAGCGCTGGTGGGACCACTGGCTTAAAGGTATCGACAATCGGGTGATGGACGACGCGGCCTGCACCTTTTACCTACAGGATGTGTTGGCGCCCAAGGGCAGTTATGCCGAACGCCCAGGCATCTGGGTGCAGACCTCGGGCTGGCCCGATCCCCAGGTGCAATGGACCGACTACAGCCTGACCGACCATGGCCTGCGCCCCGGCCAGCAGGCGCTGGGCGGCCCGCGCAGTATCTGTTCGCCACTGACCACCGGCCTGCACCAGGGCGAGTACTGCGCCATCTGGTTCGGCCCCGACGGCCCCACCGATCAGCGCCGCGACGATGCGCAGTCTTTGTGCTTCGACTCTCAGCCACTGGCCGAACCCCTGGCGCTGCTGGGGGATGTGCGCTTGCAACTGCGCCTGGCCAGCGATACCTCTTGCGGGCAACTGGTGGCGCGCCTGAATGCGGTGGCGCCCGACGGGCAAGTCACGCAGATCACCTACGGCGTGCTCAACCTTGCCTTACGTGAAGACTTCTCCCGTCTGACACCACCTGTGCCAGGCGAACCGCTGGATGTGCAACTGAGCCTGGATCATGTCGGCATGCGGGTGCCGGCCGGCTACCGCCTGCGGCTGGCCCTGAGCACCGCGAGCTTCCCGCTGCTGTGGCCCAGCCGCGAACTGACCACCCTGACCGTGCTGCCCGCCGTGCAACGTGTGCAATTGCCGATTTTCAGCGGCGCGGCCGTGCCATGCCCGTTCGAGGCCCCGCAAGCGGCTACCCCGGCGGCGCTGGAGGTGCTGCGGGCGGCTGCGCCGAAACGTACCTTGATCGAGGACGTAGGCAGTGGCGAAGTGTGCGTAAACATCGAGGACGACCTGGGCGCCGTGCGCTTCACCGACCATGGCCTGGCGGTAGACCAGCGGTGCACCGAGCAATATCGCACCATGCCCTGGGACCCGTTGTCGGCCCAGGCCGATATCCACTGGCAGTACCGTGTCGAGCGCGCGCAGTGGTCGGTGGCGGTCGACAGCCACTTGCAGGTGCACGCCGACGCCCAGTGGTTCTACATCGAGGCGCAGCAGCAGGCGTGGGAAAACGGGGTGCAGGTGCATCAGCGAAGCTGGAGCAGACGGGTCGCGCGGGTCGCGTTGTGAGCGGGCAAGTGGCAGGATGCTTGCTCATCTGATCAGCCACGGATCCCTGCATGTCGCGCCGAAACGTCGACCTTCCACCACTCAATTGTTTGCAGACGTTTGAGGCCGCCGCCCGGCATTTGAGCTTTACCCAGGCGGCCCACGAACTGAACCTGACCCAAAGCGCAGTGAGCCGGCAGATCAAGCGCCTGGAGGAAGACCTGGCGCGACCGCTGTTTTATCGGTTGGCGTTGGGGCTGAGTCTGACCCCGGCCGGCGTGCGTTACTTTCGCACCATCCAGCGCCTGCTGCGCGAGCTTGATCGCGAATCGGCGGAGCTGCGTCGACGCGGTGCCGATCGCCAGCTGACCCTGGCCAGCACGCCGACCATCAGTTCCATCTGGCTCGCCGCGCTGCTGCCGGCCTTCCAGGATGAGCACCCGGAGCTGGATATCCGCATCCTGTGCAGTGAAAGCCCGAGCCACCTGGATGTCAGCGAATATGACCTGGGCCTGTTCTATCACCTCGACGAACTGCCAGCGCCCCTTGGCCTGGAACTGACCCCGGTGTTTGCCAGTGAGCAGGTCATCGCCGTATGCAGCCCCGGCTACATCGAGCGCCATGGCGCGATCCGCGACGCCGAGCACCTGCTGCGCAGCCATACCCTGTTGATCGTAGAAGACCACTATCACGACTGGTTGACCTGGACCGACTGGTTCGCCGACATCGGTGCGCAGTACCACACGCCTCGTCACGCCTTGCGCACCAACAGCTATCAGTTGCTGATGCAGTCGGCAGTGATGGGGCATGGCGTAGCCCTGGGCTGGAAGTGCCTGCTTGAAGGCGAGCTGGCTGCCGGACGCCTGCAATTGGCCTTGCCCCATCACATGCACAGTCGTGGCCGCCTGCAACTGATGCAACCGCAGCATCGCAACCCACCCTCGGCGGCGCGCAGTTTTCAGCAATGGTTGCTGACGGCGTCCGATACAACGCCGCAGGGGCTTTTCTGTGGGAGCGGGCTTGCCCGCGATGATCGTTAACGATGACGCGGTGAGGCGTTCTTGCTGACGTCAGCGCGAGCAAGCCCGCTCCCACAGGCATTATTCAGGGGGCGTTGCGGCTATGCCGATAATCACTCACCGCCTCATACACCGCCTTGCGCAGCCGGTTGATCCCCCCAATCGGCCGGTGTTCCTCCACGCCAAACCATGGGTTGAACGACTGGTTGTCACAGGCCAGGTTCAAGGCCTGTGTATCGAAGTCCTGCGCCGGAATGCGAATTTTCGCCACGCTCTCGTAGGGCGCGTCGCTTTCCTTCCATTCGATGCTGGTGTCTTCGATGGGCATGTATTTCTGCGGGTTCTGGCGCTGGATCTGCAACACAAAACAAGCGTCGATGCGGTCGGTGGACAACTGCTGGCTCAAGGCGCTGCGCAGGAAATTCGGCAAGTCCTGGTTCTGCTTGGGCAGATGGTATTGCGGGCAGCTTTGCGGGTCTGGGGCGACGCGAAACTTGGCGTTGGCGCTGCCGAACTTGTAGGGCGATACCGAAAAGTACGTGGTCTCGGTCGGGCTGGCCGGTGCTGGCGCCAATGTCGCCAGGGCAATAAACAGATGGCGCACCTGCCAACTGCGCGGGTCGAGGCTGGGGAAAAATGCCATGACTTTCTTGCCGTCGGCCTGGGCCCCGACGTTCTGCGCATATTCCGCCACATCGCTGACAAAGAAGTTGGGGTGGCTGAACATCACGAAGTCCTGCTCGCCGCGCGCCTGCTGGTCGGCCAGCAGTTGCTTGCCCGGCACGTCCAGCAGCTTGATAGCCATGCCGCGGGCGTCGCGGATGCTGTCGAACTGTGGATAAGCGTTGCCGTTGGACAGGCGCATCATCGCCTGCCAGGTCTTGCCCGGCTCGGCGAACACGCCCTGGCGCAGCGCCGGGTCAAGGTTTGGCAACACGCTGACTTCGGCTTTTACGCAGCCGTGGGCCTTGGCATGGGCATCGCGCAGGTAACGGGTGCCTTCGCGATGCTGGTCGACAATGCGCACCGCCGTCTGAATGATGCCTTGGGTCATGGCCGCTTCGCCGGGCGGAATCTGTTCCTCGGCCGACACCGGGCCGCTGTGGTGCCAGGCGAACCACAGGGTCGACAACAACCAGCCGAGCAGGCCCAGGCCTACCAGCCATAACAGCGTCTTGCCGAGAAACGCGCCGAGGCGCAGCCACAGTCGAGCGAGCATGGAACGGTCCTTGTATCGAAATGGGGAAGTCATGGCAGTTGTTGCTCCAGGGGGCCGCCCAGTACTTTCAGGTATTCCAGCAGCGCCCAGCGCTCCTCAGGCTCAAGGCCGCGGCCGATCACCCCATTGCCACGCTTGCCCGCGCGAAACTCGTGGCCACTGTTGTGGTTGCCAGTGATGTTGGTGTCGAACAGGAATGCATTTTTAAACGCCTCGGTGCGATAACCCAGGTGACGCGGGTTGTAGTCGAAGGTGCCTTTATAGAAGGTGCGGCTGCGCTCGTACTGGGGCGAAAGCAACTGGTAGATCGTCGGTACCGAACCGTTGTGCAGGAACGGCGGCGTGGCCCACACACCCGCCAGTGGGCGGGCCTTGTAGGCGCGCAGTTCGCGCACGCCGATGGGCAGGCCGTAGCCGTCCAGGCGCGGGCGTTCGGCCGCTGTGATGCCGGCGGCGCGGTAGGCGTGCTCTTCGACAAACGCGGTGACATAGGCCAGGCCCTTGGCCACGGACAGGCTGCGCAGGTCCAGCGGTTCGGTCGGCGTGGGGTGCAGTTCGACATTCAACTGCGCCAGTTCGGCCGGGTCCCATTGCAGGGCGCTGAGGTCGTAGCGCTGGTCGGCAATGTTGCTGGCGGTGCCCGGGTCGGTGCCGATGTAGTCCACTGGCAGCATCTTCAACTGCTGCACCGGGCGCCCGTTGACTTCGCTCACGCTGGGCACATGGCAGGCCGCGCAGTTTTCCGCGAACAGCGCACGTCCTTGGGCGGCCAGGGGTTTGTCGATGGCGCCGAACAGCGCTTCAGGCCAAACCGGTGGCTTGAGCCGTTGCAGGGTTTCTTCGATCCGGTTCAGGTCACGCACGCGCACGCTGGACGGGTAGCGCGCATCGCCCTTGAGCGGCTGGCCAGCGCTGTCGAAGAACGCCAGGGTCGCGCCCACGCCCAACGCCTCGCCGATGTTGCGCGCCATGGGTTGCTGGGCCGAGCCGTTCCATTGCACCCAGTCGAAGGTCCACATGTCCCACAGCTGCGGGTAGTCCACTGGCGCGTTGGCGATACGGTAGTTGTCCGGGGAAATGGCGTCGCCAAAGCTGGCATTGGCGATGCGGCCGAAGGCGTCGGTGCGCCCCGGGCCTTCTTCGGTGGGGTAGAGGCCGCGGTGGGTATCGTTCCAGGCCACCTTGAGGAAGTTGTCCAGGGACTTTTTGAAGTCCTGGCGCAACTGATCGTACTGGGCGTCGTATTGATCCCCCAGCACGCTGTGGGCAAAGCGCCTGAACTTCAACGGGTTGTAATAGGTAGAGGCGAGGCTGGCCACCAGGGCCTGGCCAAAGCTGCCGCCGCGCAAGGTTGGCACGCTCGAGGGCAGCACATGTTGTGCAGAGCCGCCATCGATGCGCAGGGCCTGGCCATTGAAATGCAACTCGCCGGTATGGCAGGCGGCGCAGGTGATATCGAGAAATTCGTCGTTGCTGCCGGCATTCTTGTGCCGGGCGAAGCCTACAGGCAGGTTGCCGGGGTTCTGGGGTGTGGCCTGTTGTCGCGGGTCCACCAGGAAACCGAAGCGCGCGAGGTTGGCCGGCTCGGCAAAACGCTGATCGGAAAACGGCAGCTCCAGCGCAGTGAACCAGTTATAGCGCAGGCCTTTTACCTGGGTGCCCTGGGGCGTGAAGTAGTAGGCCTGGCGGTCGGCGGCGCTCCATTGGTCCTGGTAGTGCACCTGCTGCACCGCCACGTAATCCGGGAGCCTGGGGTTGATCACGTAATAAAGGACCACCGCCAGCAGCAGTCCCATAAATGACAGGATCAGGAGTAAAACACGGGAAAAAATGCGCAAGATAACTATCCTTGTCGAGTTGTTGTGCCCTTATGCCACTGAGCGCGGTAGGCGGCAAGTAGCCATGATCCGTCTACGCAGGCGGTTTTCGCTACGCCGGCTGTCCTTCGCCGGGCTTTGGGGCAGATGAAAATGCTTTTAAACACGTGAACTTATCAGAAGTTTCCTGCTCACATGCCGGTAGCCATTGGTCGTGGCCGCCTGATAAGCTCGCGACTTTATTCGAATGCCCTTTTGGCGCATGAACAAGGAAATAGCATGAAACAGCATCGGTTGGCGGCGGCGGTGGCCCTGGTTAGCCTGGTACTTGCGGGTTGTGATTCGCAAACCAGCGTAGAGCTGAAAACCCCGGCGCAGAAAGCTTCCTACGGTATCGGCCTGAACATGGGCAAAAGCCTGGCTCAGGAAGGTATGGATGACCTGGACTCCAAGGCAGTTGCCCAAGGCATCGAAGATGCCGTCGGCAAGAAAGAACAGAAGCTGAAGGACGAAGAACTGGTCGAAGCGTTTTCCGCACTGCAAAAGCGTGCTGAAGAGCGCATGACCAAGATGAGTGAAGAGTCGGCAGCCGCCGGCAAGAAATACCTTGAAGACAACGCCAAGAAAGACGGCGTAGTCACCACCGCTTCCGGCCTGCAGTACAAGATCGTGAAGAAAGCCGAAGGCGCCCAGCCCAAGCCTACCGACGTAGTGACTGTGCACTACACCGGCAAGTTGACCAACGGCACCACCTTTGACAGCTCCGTGGATCGCGGCAGCCCGATTGACCTGCCGGTCAGCGGCGTGATCCCAGGTTGGGTCGAAGGCCTGCAACTGATGCACGTGGGCGAGAAGGTCGAGTTGTACATCCCGTCCGACCTTGCCTACGGCGCCCAGAGCCCGAGCCCGGCGATTCCAGCCAACTCCGTACTGGTCTTCGACCTGGAGCTGCTGGCAATCAAGGACCCGGCCAAGGCCGACGCTCCTGAGGCACCGGCTGCCAAGTAAGCCGCTGCTGAACACACAACGCCCCGTTTATACGGGGCGTTGTTGTTTCTGGTGTGGCAGCTGTTGACCGAGGTCGTGGAGGGGTGTGGGAAAATCAGAACGAACACCTGCGACTTAGAGCAGTCTGATGCTATACCTCGGCACGGGTAGCCGCAGATGCCCCCCAAGTCAATGAAATCTTGGGATTTTTTTATGTGCGCAAAAAACGCCCGATCTGACTGTAGGCCTTGTATTACGTGGCTTTCAGCCGCAAAAATGGGCTCTGTTCACAAGGTTATCCACAAGTTGTGTGGATAACCTTTTATCTCGCCTGGAACTGGAGTGACGATGAAAGCACCCTGGAATTTCACCCGCTTCCTGCCGTTGGCCGCACGGCTGATCGGGCGTGGACGCCTGCCGACGCTGTTGTTCGCGGTCGCTGCCAAAGGCTCCAGCCAGGGCAATCGCCTGGGCAAGCTCAAGGACGACCTCAAGCTGCTCCAGGCGCTGTGCCTGGCCTACTGGCGCGGCGAGTACCGGGCTATCAGCCCCAAGGCGCTGATCTCGGTGGTGGCGGGGCTGATGTACTTCCTCAGCCCGATTGACGCGATCCCGGACTTCCTGCCGATGTTCGGCATGCTCGATGACATCGCGGTACTGGCCTGGGTCATGAAGAGCCTGGACGGTGAGTTGAGTGCCTTCCGCGCCTGGCGTGACCGCCAGCGCCCGGAGAAGTTGGTGGTGGTTGAACGCCTGCCCGCCACGCCGCAACTACTGGAGCAGGAAAACCCGAAAAAAAACTGAACACGCGGATTATCCCCCTGCGCTCTTTGTGGCTGTTAGGATTACACTCCTAAGGAAAGTACTTACTTCGTAAGTGTTGTGATCCTACGGGGCAGTCATGGATATACAAATCATTTCACGGGATGGCGAACCCGAGTACGCGGTTCTGCCATGGGCTCAGTACCAGGCGCTGTTAACAGCCGCCGGCCTGCAGCAACCAGTCACTCCTGCTGCACAGATCCCTCCCGTCGCTACCGAGCAGGACCTACGCCCCCTGGCGCAATTGCGCAGCCTGCGCGAAGCCAAGGGCC
This sequence comes from Pseudomonas sp. WS 5059, assembly GCF_012985525.1. Taxonomy (NCBI): domain Bacteria; kingdom Pseudomonadati; phylum Pseudomonadota; class Gammaproteobacteria; order Pseudomonadales; family Pseudomonadaceae; genus Pseudomonas; species Pseudomonas sp. WS 5059. Next base: position 269,781 of record NZ_JAAQWO010000005.1, read on the forward strand.
TGGCGATCGAGACATTGGCCCGCACCGTCGGCATCAGCCCGTCCTACCTGGGGTTGATCGAAAGTGGCGAGCGCCAGCCGGATGCCGCGATCCGTCGCAGCCTGGCCTGGGAATTGGGGATTGCCGGTTGGAGGGATGAAATGTGAGTGTGCGCATCAGCCGTCAACATTGGGATGGGTTGCTCAATGAGCTCGACCAGGCCCGTCGCCAGCGACATCTATTGACCTACCGTGCGTTGCTCGAGCGTCTGCAGTTCCCGACGCCGGCGATGCAAACCCTGACCGCCGCGTTGGAACACCTGGCGGCCCTGGATGCCAAGGCGGATCAGCCACTGCGCAGCTCCCTGGTAATCAGCCAGGGCGCAAGCCGCTTGCCGCGCACCGGTTTTTTTGAATGTGTCGAGCGCCTCGGGCGCTTTTGCGGACCGTCCGATGGCGTTGCTGCAGCATCGTGGCATGCCTCGGAAGTGGTCCGTGTGTTCGAGTACGAATATCCTGAGTCAGCGGAGGCCTGAGTGTTCTGGAAGCTCAAAGTGTACGCCAGTTATTGGCTGGCACGCAGATTGTTTCATTGGTCATGGTTTGTGCGTCAGCCCCGCGGCTGGCACTGGCTGGAGGGTCAGTTTGCACGCATGGCCAACCTGGGCAATGTCGAGGCCCAAAGTTTCTATGGGCATATCCTGACCTTTCGCGGCCTGGGCATTGGCGCGCGGGAGGAGGGCGTGCGCTTGCTGCGCCTGGCGGGTCAGGCGGGGGATGGCAAGGCGGCCTATCAAGTGGGCGTGCTGAGCCTGGCAGGCAGCCTGGGCAAGGCTCCGGACCCTGTAGAAGCGGCACGCTGGTGGACTATCGCCGCCAAGGCCGGGCATCCGCTGGCGCAGATACGCCTGGAGCAGTTGTAAGGACCGGCTTGTCGGCCTTACAGGATTTCGCGGCTATCGATGAGGTGGATGCTGTAGCCGGCCACGTCCTTGGCGTGATGCTTGGCCTGGGAGGCCAGTTCCGCCAACTGGCTGGCATCCAGGTGCCCACAGCTCAATGGATGCAGATGCACCACGCCGATGGACAGCGACAGCAAGGCAAACTCCTGGCGCACCCCCTGACGATTCAGGGCGATAAAACAGCCCGCATCCAAGTGTTCACTGCGGTAGAAGCGCCGGCACTGGGTCTGGAAATCATCCACCAATTGGTTGAGACGCTTGCGCCAGTCCTGGGCGCCCAGCACCAGTAAAAAATCATCGCCGCCAATATGCCCGACAAAATCACGGCTGGGGTCTACCCGGTCGTTCAAGCATTGCGCCAGGCACAGCAATACTTCATCGCCACGGCCATAGCCGTAGATATCGTTGAATGGCTTGAAGCTGTCGATATCCACATAGCAAATCACCGATTCGCGCTGCTGCTGCAACAGCCGTGTCAGGCACTGCTGGATCGGCACATTGCCCGGCAGCAGGGTCAGCGGGTTGGCGTAGCGCGCCTGTTGGATTTTCAGTTCGGTAATCAGCTTGAGCACGTCGATTACCCGGCCCAATCCCAGGTAGTTGCCATTCTGGGTGATGATGAAATCTTCTTCGATACGCTGCCGCGCGCGGCTGGTCAGCAGGCGGCTGACCTGTTGCAACGACTGGCTCAGTTCCACGGCCAGGAAGTCATCGCTCATCAGGCGGCTGATAGGCTTGCGCGCAAACAGATCGGTGGCAAACGGCTTGAGCAGGACGTCGGACAACGAGTGCCGATGCACGATACCAATCGGCTGGCCGCGCCCATCCAGGACCGCCAGGGAGTTGAGATTGGCCTGGCTGCGAAACGCTTCCAGCACTTTGGCCGTGGCGGTGTCCTGGGCCACGGCCGGTTGTTCGTTGAGCAGGGCGCTGAGGTCACTGGCGTCCTCGTTGAGCGAAACGCTGGTGCTGTCGGGCTTGGCCAGCATCAACCGGGCTTCGGTCGGTGGATGCTCCTGGGGACGGCACAGCAGGTAGCCCTGGATCAGGTCCACGCCCATTTCCGTGAGCACCGCCAACTCTTCCGGCAGCTCGATGCCTTCGGCAATCACCTGCGCGCGCGAAGCCCTGGCGATCTGCAGGATCGAACCGACAAACTCGCGCTTGAGCGCATCCTGGTGAATGCCATCGATAAAATGCCGGTCGATCTTCACGTAGTCCGGGCGCAATTCTGACCACAGGCGCAAGCTGGAATAACCGGCGCCCAAGTCATCCAGGGCAATCGAAAAACCCATGTCACGGTAATGGTGCAGGGCGGTTTGCAACAGCTGGAAGTCGTCGGTCGGCGCTTGCTCCGTGAGTTCGATCACGATCTGGCTGGGCGCGATTCCATACTCGCGCAGCATATGCAGGGTGCGGCCCGGTTGGTGGGTGGTTTCCAGCAGGGACTCGGGCGAGACGTTGAGAAACAGCTTGCCCGGCAGCTTCTGCTCGCTGAAGCGCCTACAGGCACTTTGCCGGCAGGCCATCTCCAGCTCATTCAGGCGCCCGGCCTGGCGCGCCACGCCAAACAAGGCGAGGGGCGAGTGCAGCGGGCTGTTGGAGGGGCCGCGGCTCAGGGCTTCATAGCCGAGGATGCGACGTTCGCAGAGGCTGACGATGGGTTGGAACAGGCTGTGCAAACTGCCCTGGGCCAGGATGGAGGCCAGGGCATTCAGCTGTTCGGTCATGGTCATGATGATCTCGGTCGAAAAAAAGGACCGGGTGCCTGGGGCGCCCGGTCCTTCATTTCACGACAGAATGATGTCTGTTTGATGACGCTCAGTGGAGCGGCAACATTAAATCGCCATCATTTACTGCTTGGCCACCGTCTTACTGATTTTCAGGTAGTCCAGCAGAATCCGCCCGGTTTCGCTCAGGTAGGCATCATCTTCCGGCTTGGTCTTTTCAGGTTCGGTCGGCAGTGCGTCTTCGTCTTCTTTCTTCAGCTCCTTGAGCGGGTCTTCACCCTTGGCCTTGCGGCGGATGTTTTCCAGGGCAAGTTGCTGGTTCTCGATATCGGTGTGCTGCGCGCGGCGGTCCACTTCATTGAGGCTCACGGTCTTCTCGGCCATCAGCTTCTTGGCCAGGGCCAGCTTGTCGCGGATAAACACGAACTCGGCGTCCTTGGCGGAGCGCAGGTCATGTTCGGTCTTGAGCTGGGCCAGGTAGGGCTTGAACGGGTCCGATGCAGGCTTGATGGCCGGGCGGATGGTGTCCCACGGCATGGCTTCTGGCAGGGCGCTTTCGCCGATTTCCTTGGTGTCGATGAGCGACGGGAAATCGATGTCCGGGAGTACGCCCTGGTGCTGGGTGCTCTGCCCGGAAACCCGGTAGAACTTGGCCAGGGTCAGCTTCAGCTCGCCATGGTTGAGTGGCTGGATCGTCTGCACCGTGCCTTTGCCGAAGGTCTGGCCACCGATGATCAACGCGCGGTGGTAGTCCTGCATCGCACCGGCAAAAATCTCCGAGGCCGAAGCCGAGAGACGGTTGACCAGCAATGCCATCGGGCCTTTGTAGAAGGCGCCCGGGTTTTCGTCTTCCAGCACATCCACGCGGCCGTCAGCGTTGCGCACCAACACGGTCGGGCCCTTGTCGATAAACAGGCTGGTCAGCTCGGTGGCCTCCTGCAACGAGCCGCCACCGTTGTTGCGCAGGTCGATGACCACGCCGTCGACTTTCTCTTTGGTCAGCTCGGTGAGGATTTTCTTCACGTCGCGGGTGGTGCTCTTGTAGTCCGGATCGCCAGCACGGAAGGCCTTGAAGTCCAGGTAGAACGCCGGGATCTCAATGACGCCCAGCTTGTAGTCCTTGCCATCCTGCTTGAGGTTGAGGACTTTCTTCTGCACGGCCTGGTCTTCGAGCTTCACCGCTTCGCGGGTGATCGACACGATCTTGCTGGTCTGGTCGTTCGGCGCGTTGGTGTGCGGAATCACTTCCAGGCGCACCACGCTGCCCTTGGGCCCACGGATCAGCTTGACCACTTCGTCCAGGCGCCAGCCGACCACGTCGACCATCTCTTTGTCGGCCTGGGCCACGCCAATGATCTTGTCGGCCGGAGCGACCTGCTTGGTCTTGTCCGCAGGACCCGCTGGCACCAGGCGTACGATCTTGACCTGGTCGTTGTCGCTCTGCAGCACGGCACCGATCCCTTCGAGGGACAGACTCATGTTGATATCAAAATTTTCCGCGTTATCTGGCGACAGATAATTGGTGTGCGGATCGTAGGACATCGCGAAGGTGTTGATGTAGGCCTGGAAGATATCTTCGGCGCGGGTCTGTTCCAGGCGGCTCAATTGATTCTTGTAGCGCTTGGTCAGCAGTTCCTGGATCGCCTTGGGCTCTTTGCCGGCGATCTTCAGGCGCAGGACTTCATCCTTGACGCGTTTGCGCCACAGGTCATCCAGGGCGGCGGTGCTGGTCAGCCACGGGGCTTCCTTGCGATCCACCAGCAGGGTTTCCTTCTGGGTGAAGTCGAGCTTGTCGACGCCTTTGTTCAACTCACCGAGGGCGAAGTCCAGACGCGCTTTGACACGGTCCAGGTAACGCTTGTAGATGGTGAAGCCAGGCTGCAGGTCGCCACTCTTGAGGAAGTCGTCGAACTGGGTCTTCCACTTGTCGAACTCAGCGATATCGCTGGCCAGGAAGTAGCTGCGCGAGGGATCCAGCAGCTTGAGATAGCTGTCATAGATGATCACCGAGCGCGCATCGTCCAGCGGCGGCTTGCTGTAATGGTGGCGCTTGAGCAACTCGACGACGTTAAGGCTGGCAATCACCTCATCGCGATCAGGCTGAAGTTTGTCCCAGCTGTTGGCTGCGAACGTATTGGTCGACAGCGGCAACAGGCCGAGACCAATGAAAAGAGCGAGGGCGGTGCTGGGGAACAAATGCTTCATGCTGATTCGACGCGGGGGCAATTGATAACGCATATTAGGCCGTCTTTGAAGTCGCCGGTTCCATTTGGGCCGGTCGCATAATGCAAAAAGCCCGGCGCTACAGCAACGGGCTCAGTCCAGACTCACTATGGAGGCACTGTGAAAGCATTGCAAGGCGTTGAAGGTCATGTGGAGTGGGTTGAGACCCCAAGTCCTACGTGCGATGTAGGGCAAGTTCGCATTCGGGTGGCAGCAGCCGGCCTCAATCGAGCGGATTTATTACAGCGTGCAGGGCTCTATCCTCCACCGCCCGGGGCCAGCGAAGTGCTGGGCCTGGAGTGTTCCGGGGTGATCAGCGAAGTCGGCGCTGGCTCGTCCTGGCAAGTGGGGGATCGGGTCTGTGCGCTGTTGGCGGGCGGTGGCATGGCGCAGGAAGTGGTGGTGGACGCGCGCCACGTGCTGCCGGTACCAGAAGGTTTGTCCCTGGCCGAAGCCGCTGCGTTGCCCGAGGTGTACAGCACTGCCTGGCTCAACCTGTTCCAACTGGCAGCGCTCAAGCCCGGGGAAAAGGTGCTGTTGCATGCGGGCGCCAGTGGCGTCGGTTCGGCAGCGATCCAGCTGTGTAAAGCCTTTGGCAGCCCGTGCTGGGTCAGCGTCGGCTCGGTGGACCGCCTGGCCTACTGCGAAGACCTCGGCGCCCAGGGCGGTGTGGTACGTACCGACGGCATCGAGAGCCTGGGGGATTTTGGCCCGTTCGACGTGATTCTCGATCCGGTGGGCGGCAACTATGCAGCCATTAACCTCAAGCTGCTGGCCCGCGACGGTCGTTGGGTATTGATCGGCTTGATGGGCGGGCGTGAAGCCCAGTTGGACCTGGCGCAGGTGCTGGCCAAGCGTGTGCAAGTGCTGGGCTCGACCTTGCGCAGCCGCGATGACCAGTTCAAGGCAGACCTGTTGAGCGACCTGGGCCAGCAGGTGTGGCCGTTGTTTGGCGAAGGGCGACTGAGCCCGCAGTTGGCCAAGACCTTCCCGATCACGGACGCGGAAGCGGCGTTTGCGCAGCTTTCGACCAACCAGATTTCCGGGAAGCTGGTGCTGGTGATCGACGAAAGCCTGGCTTGAGGCCAATCCAGGGTTGAAATGCAGCCCAAGGTGGGAGCGGGGCTTGCTTGCGATAGCGGTGTGTCAGTAACAGACCTTAACCTGATACTTCGCTATCGCAGGCAAGCCAGCTCCTACATTAGCTCCCCCATTGGATTGGGTTTCAACGCCAAAAGTGGGCCTTCAGGTCCACTGGTGGATCGGCCAGCCGGCCTGTTCGGCATGGGCGCGCAACACCGGATCGGGGTTTACCACCTGCGGGAAATCGACCTTGCTCAGCAGCGGCAGGTCATTACGCGAATCCGAGTAGAAGTACGCCCCTTCCAGGCTTTCACCTTCCTGCTCAAGCCATTGCATCAAGCGGGTGATCTTGCCTTCGCGGTACGTCAGTACACCCACGGTCTTGCCGCTGTACACCCCGTGGGCCACGTCCAGTTCAATCCCCAGTACTTCATCGATGCCAATGCGCGCCGCAATCGGCGTGACCAGGTGCGTGCCCGAGGCCGAGATCACCAGGATCCGGTCACCGTTCTGGCGGTGGCGGGCGATGGTCTTGGTCGCGTCGCTGTAGATCAGCGGCTCGATAACATCTTCCACCCACGGCTCCACCAGGTGCGCGACTTCTTCCGGGGTGCGCCCGATCATCGGTTCCAGGCTGAAGTCCATGAACTCTTCCATGGCCAACTCGCCGCGGCTGTAGGCGGACATCAGTTCGTGGTTCTTGCCCATGAACGATTCGCGGTCCACCCAGCCCAGGCGGCCCATCTGCTCGCTCCACAAGGTGGCGCAATCGCCGTGGATCAGGGTGTCGTCCAGATCAAAAATTACCAAAGCCATCAGTCATGCTTCCTTAATAAACACTGCATCCTCAGGCTACCTCACACAGCGCACTGGGATCGATGGAAAGTGCCAGGCGTTGCCCGTCTGGGTGCAGATCCTGGGCCGAGCGGTTGAGTACGTCCACCACCAATTCGATGCCCCGGGCTTCGACGCGATAGCGAATCACATTGCCCAACAGGCTGTGGCTGCGTACCAGCGCATCAAGCTCGCCGCTGTGGTTCAGTTCGATGGACTCAGGACGGATCGCAATACGGCTGCTGACCGGACGTTGCAACAGCGTGCTGGCCTGCTCGGCGTCCAGCAGGTTGTAGTTGCCGATAAAACCGGCAGCGAAGGCGTCCACGGGGGCGGTGTAGAGGGTTTCGGCGTCGCCGCTCTGCACGATCTTGCCCTGGTTCATCAGGAAGATGCGGTCGGACATGACCAGGGCTTCCTCCTGGTCATGGGTCACAAAAATCGTGGTCAGGCCCAATTCTCGCTGGATCTGGCGGATCTGTTCGCGCAGGTGTTTGCGAATCCGCGCATCCAGTGCCGACAGCGGCTCATCGAGCAGCAGCAGGCGCGGCCGGGTGACCAGGGAGCGGGCGAGAGCGACGCGCTGGCACTGGCCGCCAGACATCTGGTGCGGATAGCGCCCGGCCAGGTCCTTGAGCTCGACCAGTTGCAGCACTTCCTGGACGCGCTTGTGGCTGTCATCGGCGTTGACCTTCTGCATGCGCAGGCCGAAGGCGACGTTCTGTTCCACAGTCATGTTGGGGAACAGCGCGTAGCTCTGGAACACCATGCCGATGTGACGCTTCTGCGGGCTCAGCGGCACGATATCCTGGCCGTCCAGCAGGATCTGCCCGCTGTCCACCGGCGTCAGGCCGGCGATGCAGCGCAGCAGGGTGGACTTGCCGCAACCGGACGGGCCCAGAAGGGTGACGAATTCGCCCTTGGCGATCTGGCAATTGATATCACTGAACACCGGGGTGGCGGCGTAGCTTTTTTGCAGGTGCTGGACGCTGACGAAGCTCATTGGCTTTTGTCCTTGTTCAAGAGGTTGGCGGCCCAGGTGAGCAGCAGCACGAAAAGGAAATAGGAAATGACCACGGCGCTGGTGAAATGCCCGCTGCTGTTGCGCATGTTGTTGAGGTACACCTGCAAGGTCTCGTAGCGCGTACCGACGAGGATATTGGCGAACACAAACTCGCCGAACAGGAACGAGAACGACAGCAGCAACGCGACCATCAGGCCCTTGCGCAGGTTGGGCAGCACCACCAGGATTGCCGCCTGCCAGGTGCTGGCGCCAAGCAACTGGGCGGCGTCCATCAGGTCCCGCAGGTTGATCGCCTGCAGGTTGTTGGTGATCGCGCGGTACATGAACGGCAGCGCCACGGTGAAGTAGCAGCCGATCAGGATCCACGGCGTGCCGACCATCGCCAGCGGCCCCGAGCCATACAATTGCAACAGGCCTACCGATGACACCACTGGCGGCACCGCGAAGGGCAGCAGGATCAGGATGTTCATCAGCGCATCGAGCCTGGGGAAGTGGTAATGCACCACGAACAGCAGCGGCAGGATCAGCACCACCGACAGGATCAGCGCGCCGACGCATACCAGCAGCGATTGGCCAAAGGCATGCAAAAAGCGCGGGTCGCTCCACAACTGCACATACCACTTGAAGGTAAAGCCGGCGGGCAGGATGGTGGCCGACCAACTGCTGGCGAGGGAGTACACCAGGGTGCCAATCAGCGGCAGCACGAGGATCGCGAACAGCAGGTACACCACCACGCGATGATAGAGGGCGACGGGGCTGGCTTCAGCGCGAGACATGGTAGCTCCTCTTGAGCAGCAGTTGATGGACCACGGTGACCACGGTCATCAGCGCCACCAGGATCACGGCCAGGGCGCTGGCCATGTTCGGGTCCAGGGAAATATCACCGGAAACCATCGCCGCGATGCGGATCGGCAGTACGTTGAAGTTGCCGGTGGTCAACGCATACACCGTGGCATAGGCGCCCAGGGCATTGGCCACCAGGATCACGAAGGTGCCCAGCAGCGCCGGCGTCAGCACCGGCAGGCCGATGTGCCGCCAGTACTGCCAGCCATTGGCCCCCAGCAGTGCTGCGGACTCGCGCCAGTCTTCACGCAGGGCATCGAAGGCCGGGTACAGCAGCAACACGCCCAGGGGGATCTGGAAATAGGTGTACAGGATGATCAGGCCGGTCTTGGAGTACAGGTTGAAGTCCTGAATGATCCCGGCCTGCTTGAGCATGATGGTGATGCTGCCGTTGAACCCCAGCAGGATGATGAAGGCAAAGGCCAGGGGCACACCGGAGAAGTTGCTGGTCATGTTGGCGAAGGCGGTGACGAAGTTGCGCAGCGGCGAATCCACCTTGCGCAACGAGTAGCTGCCCAGCACGGCGATGATGATGCCGAAGACGCTGGAATAGAAACTCAGCTCCAGGCTGTACTGGATTGCCTGCAGGTAGAACTTCGAGCTGAAGATCTTGCTGAAGTTGGCCAGGCCCCAGCCGAACTCTTCCGATTGCAGGCTGTTGACCATCACCCAGAACAGCGGCGCGATCTGGAACACGATAAAAAACAGGGCGAAAGGCACCAGGCACAAGGCGGCCAGCCATTTACCACGGATCACTGAACTCACTTCAACAGCTCCTGGCAGACAGGTTTGTCGTGGGCAACGCCAAGCAGGGCGCAGACGGTGCCGCAGATATCGGTTTGCCTGGGCTGGGCCTCGGGCTCGAGGCTGAAGGCATCCCCGAAAACGAACAGCGGTACTTCGCGCTCCTCCGGCAGCAGGCCGTTGTGGGAGCGGTCGTTGTTCATGCCGTGGTCGGCGGTGACCAGCACCTGGTAGCCGGTGTCGAGCCAGCCTTGCAGATAGTCGGCGAGGATAATGTCCGCCGAGCGGGCGCTGTTACGGTATTGCGCGGTGTCGAGGCCGTACTTGTGGCCGGCGTCGTCGATATTCATCGGGTGTACCAGCAAAAAGTTCGGCGCGTGCTTGAGGCGCAGGCTTTCGGCATCGGCAAACAGGTGGGCGTCGGGGTAATGATCGCTCCAGTAGAAGTGCCCGTGCTGGATCGCCAGTGCCGGGTCGTCGGTATGCCGGTCGCGGGCGGCGATGAACGGCGAGCGGTTGTACAGCTCGCTGACCCAATGGTAGGCCGCCGCCGCAGTGGTCAAGCCCGCGTCGGTGGCGTAATGGAAAATGCTGCGCTGGTTGGACAGGCGCGAGACGTGGTTGTGGACGATACCGCTGTCGATCGGCGGCACTCCAGTGAGGATGCATTCGTACAGCGGGCGCGAGAGGGCGGGCAATTCGCATTCCAGCTTGTACAGCGCTGCACGCTCGGCGCCGACGTAGGCCTGCAGGTGCCCCATGGCATGCCGGGCAACCTCGTAGTTGAGGCCGTCGAGCACCACAAGGATGACGTTGTGCTTCATAGTTGCTCCGCAACAGTAAACAGCGATATGTCTGGAGGAACAGGGTCAAAATTGTGGGAGCGGGCTTGCTCGCGATAGCGGTCTATCAGTAACAGATGTGTTGGCTGACACACCGCTATCGCGAGCAAGCCCGCTCCCACACAAGCCCGCTGCCACATTGGATCTCCGGTGGATTTCCAATGTGGGTGTTGGGCTTATTGCATGTTGATGATGACTTCTTCCTGCCACTTCTGCGGCAAGCCCTTGGAGGTCTTCTCCCAGGCATCGGCGTCTTTGATCGGGGTCACGCCTTTGTACTGTTCGTTAGGCAGCAGCTTGGCCTGTACTTCGGCGGGTAGGGTCAGGTGCTCGGCACGAATCGGCCGTGCATTGCCCTTGGCCAGGTTGATCTGCCCGGCATCGCTGAAGATGTACTCGCGGGTCAGCTTGGCGGCGTTGGGGTGCTTGGCGTATTTGTTGATGATGGTGGTGTAGCCGGAAATCACCGAGCCATCCGATGGGATCAGCACCACGTAGTCATCCGGGTTGGCCATCTTGGCCTTGTAGCTCAGGCCGTTGAAGTCCCAGACCACGCCCACTTCCACTTCGCCTTTTTCCATGGTGGCAATGGTCGGGTTGGCCAGGGAGATACGCCCCTGCTTGGCGATCTCGGCGAACATCAGCAACGCCGGCTGGATGTTCCTCTCGTCGCCACCATTGGCCAGGGCTGCCGCCAGCACGCCGTTGGCGGCCTGGGCGGCGGTGCTCACGTCACCAATCGAGACCTTGTACTTGCCGGTTTTCAGGTCAGACCACTTGGTCGGGACTTCGGAGCCGTGCAGCAGCTTTTTGTTGACGATAAACGCGATGGTGCCGGTGTAGGCCAGTGCCCAGTTGCCATCCTTGTCCTTGGCCCAATCCGGGATCTGCTCCCAGGTGCTGGGCTTGTAGGGTTGGGTCACGCCCTGCTTGACCGCAATCGGCCCAAAGGCGGCGCCCACGTCACCGATATCGGCGCTGGCGTTGTCTTTTTCTGCGGCGAACTTGGCGATTTCCTGGGCCGAGCTCATGTCGGTGTCGATGTGCTTGAGGCCGTACTTGGCCGCCAGGTCTTCCCAGGTGCCTCTCCAGTTGGCCCAGTCATCGGGCATGCCGACGCTGTTCACAGCGCCTTCTGCCTTGGCGGCAGCTTCCAGGGTTTTCAAATCGGTGTCAGCGGCCATGGCGGCGGTGCACATGGCAATGGTCGAGCCTAACAGTGATGCCAGGAAAAGCTGTTTCATCCGAAGCTCCTTTGGGCGTTTTCAACGCTGCGATTTTTTGATGGCGCGGTTGGTTTGGTCTAGGTCAGCAATACACGAGCCAATTTAGGCGCGCTGGATGACAGTTTCATGTCGATGTCGTTTTCAAGGCACCTGGGCAGGCGCCTGCCGGGTAAGCGTAGACCAAGGCCTGGCCCCCGTAATACCTGGACTTGGCCGGCGTATTGCAGGGTGTGTGAGGCAGCGGCGCAAGGCGCTGTCATCTGTCGGTCATGTGTGATGCCTAGGCTTGCACGCTATAGCCGCCGCCCATTCCAGGGGCATTTGGCGCACCCAAACAGTGCTGGCCTAGTCCAGATAGGTAACGTTGATGCGTGATGAGGCAACCAAAGCGGTGACAGCCATCGGCCTGGCGCTGCAAGAGCAGATCAGCCACGGTTTGCTCAGCCCGGCGAGCAAATTGCCGGCCGAGCGCAAACTCAGTGAGTTGTTTGGTACCACCCGCATTACCGTGCGCGAAGCCTTGTTGCAACTGGAGGCCCAGGGCCAGATCTACCGCGAGGAACGCCGTGGCTGGTTCGTCTCGCCGCCCCGGCTGGCCTACAACCTGATGCAGCGCAGCCACTTCCACGCCATGGTCAGCGCCCAGGGGCGGGTGCCTTCTACCGAAGTGATTTCCGCGCGCCTGCAACCGGCTTCGGCCGCCGTTTGCGCATGGCTACAACTGCCGGCGCTGTCCAGTGTGATCCAGATCTGCCGCCGGCGGCGTATCGATGGGCGGTTGGTGTTGTATGTCGAACACTACCTCAACCCCCAGTATTTTCCAGGGATCCTGGCGTGTGACCTGAACGAGTCGATGACCGAGTTGTACGCCCGCAAATACGACCTGCATTACGGGCGCGTACGCTTCGAAATTGTGCCGACCTCATTGCAGGTGGAAGCGGCAGCGGCCCTGAAGGTCTCGGCAGGCAGCCCCGGGCTGCGGATCGCCCGGGTCAATTACGATCAGCATCAGCGCCTGATCGATTGCGACCTGGAGTTCTGGCGCCATGATGCGATTCACGTCGGGGTCGATGTGACCTGAGCGTCCTGCGGCCCACTCGCCGCCGTCACCACCTGCACACTCAAGCGCGGCATCGCCAGGTCCATTCCGGCCTCATCGAGGTGGCGCTTGAGCGACAGGTTGAACGCCCGCGACACTTCCCACTGTTTGATCGGCGCAGTCTTGAAGCGCGCGCGCAGGATGGCGTTGCCGGACTCGAAGCTCTCCACACCCTGGAACTCCAGGGGCGACCAGATATTGCGGCGTTGCAGCGGGTCGGCGCGCATCTTTTGACCGACGTCGCGCATCAGCTTGATCGCGGTGTCGATGTCCATGCTGGCGGGCACCGCGACGCGGAAAATCGCATAGCCGAATTCCCGCGAGTAGTTCTTGATGCTCTTGATCTCGCTGAACGGGATGGTGTGCACGATGCCGTCGATATCGCGCAGGCGCACGGTGCGGATGGTCAGGCCTTCGACGGTACCGAGGTGGCCGCCGACGTCCACGTAGTCATCGATGGCCAGGGAGTCTTCGATGATGATGAACAGGCCGGTGATCAAGTCCGCCACCAGCGACTGCGCGCCAAAACCGATAGCCAGGCCGATCACACCGGCACCGGCCAGCAGCGGCGTGACGTTCATGCCCATGTTCGCCAGGGCGACGATGGCGGCGATGATAAAGATCGTCACGAACAGCACGTTGCGGATCAACGGCATCATGGTTTGCGCCCGCGCATTGGCCAGGCCTTTGCGCGAGCGGGTGAGGGCGTGGTGGATCGCGGTGTCGCTGAGGATCCAGATCAGCCAGGCGAACAGCAGGGTGCCCGCGAGGCCGAACAGCTTGACGCTGATCTCATGCCCGTCGCCTTCGGTAAAGCGGATCAGCGACCAGCCCCAGACCCGCAGGCCCAGTTCGATGAACACCAGCCACACCACCAGGTGGGCGAGGGTATAGACGAAGCTTTTCAGGCGTTCGGAATACAGCGCATGGCGCTTGTGCCCGCGTTGGGGCTTGAGGGCATGGCGGCGTACCAGGCCGTTGATCACCATGCACAGCACCAGCAACACCGTGCACAGCAGTGACTGGCGCAAGGCGGTGCTGGTATCGCCGGCCGACACGAAGGTGGCAAACAGCGAGATACCCACGAGCAGCAGCGCAGGCAGGTACCAGAAGGTGCCGATGATCTCGATGGTGTCGCTCAACGCGCGGCGGGTCAGGCGCCGGGACAGCGGCTGGTTGCGGATCAGATGTGCGATGGGCCGGCGAAAGCGCAGGATAAACACGCCGGTAGACAGCGCAGCCAGCACATTGGCGATGGTCGCGGCGCTGTGCGCCAGGTGGGTGCCCAGGGCTTCGGTCAGGCGCGGATCGCTCAAGGCCTCGCCGAAGGCGGCGAAGCTGCCGATCAGCCACAGCGGCCGAAATGCCTGGTGGCGCAGGATATATAGCGCCCGATGGCGGTGGGGGCCGTCGAGCACGGAAAAGGCAATGACGCAGATCGCCGAAAAGCACGTGCCGACCACCAGCGCGTACGCCAGCACCATCGCCAGGGACTTGCCCAGGGACGAGGGCAGGGCGTAACTGAGGTAGACGGTGATCACCAGGGCGATCAGCCAGGGCCCAAGTTTGCGCAGGGCAAAACGCAGCATGTCCCAGGTCTTGGGGTGTTGCGGCAATTCTTCACTGAGGCCAAAGCGCAGGCGCACCCGGTGGCTGAGCCAGATCAGCGCGGCGGCCAACAGGCTCCAGAGCATCAGCACTACGGCAAAGCCAAAGATGATCGGCAGCCATTCGCTGGCGGGCAGCATCAATGCGCCCAGCTCGGTCTTGGCCTGGTCGAACTCGATGGACCAGCGGTTGAGCGGGCTGTCGGCGCCGGACAGTTGTTGTTCGAGGCTGGCCAGGGTGCCACCGATCAAGCCCAGCACCCCTTGCTCGGCCGCCGGCTGGGCTTTTTTCGTGGCTTCGCGCAGTTTTTTCAGGTCGGCCAGCAGCTTGGCGCGCTGCTGGTCGTTTTCCAGGTTCTTGATCACCTCGTCCAGGGACTGCCCCAGCGGTACGTCGGCTTGTGGCTGGGTTTTGCTGGTGCTGCCCAGGATGCCTGGCAGGCCGACCGCCTGGGCAGGGGCGATGGGCAGCAGGATCAGCAGGCAAAGGAGCAGGCAGTGTGGCAGGGCAAACAGACGGGCAAGCACGAGGCGGTCAACCTTGGAAACGACAGATCGACCGAGTGTACGAGGGCGCTATGCCCAATGCGAGTGCATTTGTTATTCGGCCAGTTTCGCGAGGATCCGGTAGACGATGGTGCCGAGGATCAGCAGCATGCCGACCCACATGCCAAACACACCAAGGTTCTTGTCGCGGAAGTTGAAGCCAACGGCCAGCAGGATCATGCCCGTGAGGATGGGGATAAGCATGGCGTGGAAGGCGGACATCGGGATCATGGTGGGGACGGCCTTGTCGTTGAGGGATGATGGTCAGTCTAGGCTGGATTGGCGCGGGGTGCCTTGATGTGTGTCAGATAGCGCCGCAGTGCGGTCGCAATCGCCATCGCGGGCAAGCCCGCTCTCACATTTAGTGTGGGAGCGGGCTTGCCCGCGATGGCAGCACCGCCCCTCTCAGGGCAGGTCGCGGCTCGCATAAAACGCACTCAGCACCTTCACCAGATGCGCCAAATCGTGGCTGCCGCACAGTTCACGAATCGAATGCATGGCGAATGTCGGCAGGCCGATATCTACGGTGCGCACGCCCAGGTGGCTGGCGGTGATCGGGCCGATGGTCGAGCCACAGCCCATGTCGCTGCGCACCACGAAGCTCTGTACCGGCACTTCTTCGGCCATGCACAGGTGGCGGAAGAATCCGGCGGTTTCGCTGTTGGTGGCGTAGCGCTGGTTGCTGTTGACCTTGATCACCGGGCCGGCATTGAGTTTCGGGCCATGGTTGGCGTCGTGCTTGTCGGCGTAGTTGGGGTGGATGCCGTGGGCATTGTCGGCAGACACCAGCAGCGACTTCTGAATGGCCCGTACGAACTCGTCACCTTCAGGCAGCAGACGACGCAGGGTCTGCTCCAGCATCGGCCCGTCGGCACCACAGGCCGAGCAGGAGCCGACTTCTTCGTGGTCGGTACACACCAGCACGCAGGTTTCGTCGGTTTCACTGGTGAGCAGGGCTTGCAGGCCGGCGTAGCACGACAGCAGGTTGTCCAGGCGGGCGCCGGCGATAAAGTCGCCATGCAGGCCAATCACCGCTGCGCCTTGGGTGTCGTAGAAACTCAGCTCGTAGTCGAGCACCACATCAGCGTTCAACCCATGTTCGCGGGCCAGTTGGTCGGTGAGTACGGCGCGGAAGTCCACGCGCTCATCGCCGGCAAACTGCGCGAGAATCGGCGGCAGCTCGGTCTGGGCATTGATCGCCCAGCCTTGATTGGCTTCACGGTTCAGGTGGATGGCCAGGTTGGGGATGATGGCAATCGGCAGCTTGAAATCGATCAACTGGCTTTCGACCTTGCCGTCACGCCGGAACGTCACGCGGCCGGCCAGGGACAGGTCACGGTCGAACCACGGTGCCAGCAGTGCGCCGCCGTAGACTTCCACGCCCAGTTGCCAGAAGCCCTGGCGTTGCAGCTCAGGTTGCGGCTTGACCCGCAGGCACGGGCTGTCGGTATGGGCGCCGACCAGGCGGATGCCGTCGTGCAGGGGCGACTGGCGGCCCATCTTGAAGGCGATGATCGAGGAGTCGTTGCGGGTCACGTAGTAGCGACCGTTGGCCTCGGTGGTCCAGGTCTCGCGTTCGTCGAGGCGCTGGAAACCGGCGGCTTCCAGGCGTTGGGCCAGGGCCGCAGTGGCATGAAAGGGGGTGGGAGAGGCCTTGAGGAAGTCGATCAGGCCTTGGTTCAACGCTTCGCGCATAAGTAGCTCCAGACAGCAATGGCGCGAGTTTACCGTCCGATGTGATAAGTGCACAGAACAAATGTGGGAGCGGGCTTGCTCGCGAATGCGGTGTGGCAGTCGCGCAATAAGCTAACTGATCCACCCCATTCGCGAGCAAGCCCGCTCCCACATTTTAATTGCGTTTACCGATTAGAACGGCGCAGGGCACTCGAACCGCAGGCGCTCGCCGCTTTGCGGGTGGGTGAAGCTCAACATGCTCGCGTGCAGGCACAGCCGTGGCCAGGCGGCGAGGGCCTGTTCGTGGGCATACAAGCCATCACCGAGCAACGGGTGGCCGATGGACAGCATATGCACCCGCAGTTGGTGCGAGCGCCCGGTAATCGGCGTCAGTTCCACCCGGCACCAATCCCCGCAACGCTCCAAGACTTTCCAGAAGGTCAGCGCATGCTTGCCGAACTCGTGGTCCACCACATGCCGCGGCTTGGTCGGTGGGTCATAGCGCAGCGGCAGGTCGATGCTGCCGCTGTCCAGTTCCGGCTGGCCCCAGCACAAGGCGGTGTAGGCCTTTTCGGTTTCGCGGTCGTGAAACTGGCGCGACAGTTCGCGGTGGCTGTCGGCATCCCTGGCCAGCAGGATGATCCCCGAGGTTTCCCAGTCCAGGCGATGGACGATACGGGCCTCGGGGTAACCGTTTTCCTGCAGGCGGGTGATCAGGCAGTCCTTGTTGTCGTCGGCGCGACCTGGCACCGACAGCAACAGGGTAGGCTTGTTCACCACCAGGACAGCGTCATCCTGGTGAAGGATATGGATATTGGACAACGGCATTAAACAGCCTCGTAACAAACGCCAACGGCGGCTCGGCCACCCGGTTCCCCAAAGGGGATCAAGGTGACGGAGCCGCCGTGGCGACCGCCTGTTCGATCAACGATCAGGCAGGGTGATATTGAGTTCCAGAATCGAGCAGCTGCCGTCGTTTTCCAGGGCGACATGCACGTCATCGTTGCCGATATTGACGTACTTGCGGATCACCTCCACCAGTTCCTTCTGCAAGGCTGGCAGGTAGTCCGGGGTGCTGCGTTGGCCGCGTTCGTGCGCCACGATGATCTGTAGACGCTCTTTCGCTACCGACGCCGTGCTAGGTTTTTTGGTTGAGCGAAAGAAGTCAAAAATACTCATTGTTCAATTGCCTCCAAACAGGCGTGCCAAGAATCCTTTCTTCTCGACAGCAAGGAACCGATGGGCAACTTCTTTGCCCAGCAAGCGATCGACTGCATCGCTATAGGCTTGGCCGGCATCACTTTGGTCATCAAGAATGACCGGTACGCCTTGGTTTGAAGCTTTCAGTACCGCTTGAGACTCAGGAATCACCCCCAGCAAGCGAATGGCGAGGATTTCCTCGACGTCCTCAACGCCAAGCATTTCGCCGCTCTGGACGCGCTCGGGGTTGTAGCGGGTCAGGAGCAGGTGTTCCTTGATTGCGTCTTCGCCTTTTTCGGCGCGGCGAGACTTGCTCGACAGCAGGCCGATCATGCGGTCGGAGTCGCGTACCGACGACACCTCGGGGTTGGTCACCACAATCGCTTCATCGGCGAAGTGCATGGCCAGTTGGGCGCCTTTCTCGATACCTGCTGGAGAGTCGCAGATAACAAACTCAAATTGCTCTTTGAGGTCCATCAGGACTTTTTCAACGCCTTCCAGGGTCAAGGCGTCCTTGTCCCGGGTTTGGCTAGCGGCGAGAACATAAAGGTTCTCCAGGCGCTTGTCCTTGATCAGTGCTTGTTGCAGGGTTGCTTCGCCGTTGACCACGTTGACGAAGTCGTACACCACGCGGCGTTCGCAGCCCATGATCAGGTCGAGGTTACGCAAACCGACGTCGAAGTCGACGATGACTGTCTTGTGGCCGCGCAGAGCGAGGCCGGTACCGATAGCGGCGCTGGTGGTGGTCTTACCCACACCACCCTTGCCGGATGTAACCACGAGAATCTTGGCCAAGGTGTTTCACCCCTAAGGAAAAAGGACCTCTCAGTCCCTGAAAAACATCTCTTGAAACTCGCTGCAGGCGGACAGCCTTCGTAGGAAAAAGATGTGCTTCCCGTAGGGGAAACGCCAACTTTCAATTATTCCTACGCAAGTCTTGCCGGTTTCGCTGTGCTATCAGAGTCCAGAGATGCTTGGAAAATGCGGCAGTATCCGTTAAAGACGGATGATGTTCAACACATCGCCCGACAGGCTGACTTGTACCCCGGCCCCCCACAGCGGATCACGGCGCAAATCTTCCGAAACCTTGTATTGGCCGGCGATGGATACCAGCTCAGCGCTCAATTGCTGGCAGAAAATCCTTGCCTTGGTATCGCCCTTGACCCCAGCCAGTGCCCGACCGCGCATGGGGCCGTATACATGGATGTTGCCATCGGCGAGAAGTTCCGCGCCGGGACTGACCGGGGCGACCACTACCAGGTCGCCGCCCTGGGCGTAAATCTGCTGCCCGCCGCGTACGGGGGAGGTGATGATCCTTGTAGGCTTGATCGTCGGCTCTGGCGGTTTTTCCGGTTTTTTCTTCACTTCGCCTTCCACCGGGTCGAGCACACGCTCGCGGGCGCCGGACGGTGGCAGTACTGGCAGTTCAATGGCGATGGCTGCCGCAATGTCTTCGATACGGCTGGCGCGAATGGCCAGGGTGCGCAGGCCATGCTGGCGGCAAACACGCATCAGCCCGGGCAGGTCAACCGCGCCCTGGCCGGCCGGCAATTTGTCCAGGGCCAGCACCAGCGGCGCGTTGTTGAAGAAATTCGGGGCCAGGGCAACCTTGGCAGCGAGCTGGCGGTCCAGGGCATCAAGGTCGTTACGGGCCAGTTCCAGCACAGTAATGGCGAGCATGCTGCCTTTGAGCTGGAAGACGGGATCTTGGTCTAGCGATTCGGTTTGGCTCATGGTCGGCAAAGCGGCTTGTCACGAAAAGTGTCGAGACTTATAACGAGAACAACCGCTAGCCGCAAGCCGGGTCGAACCGTTGTAGAATGCGCGGCCCTGTCTTTACCGGAATCTGTAATGGATCGCCCGCGTTTTCGAGCTGTATTTTTTCACCCGCGTTTCTGGCTCCTGTGGCTGGGGCTTGGCCTGCTATGGCTGATCACTCAGTTGCCATACCGGGTGCTGCTGGGAATTGGTCGTGTGCTGGGTGCGTTTATGTACCGGGTGGCCGGTGAGCGCCGGCGCATTGCTGCGCGAAACCTGGAACTGTGCTTCCCGCACCTGTCTGCCCAGGAGCGTAAACATTTGCTCAAGGAAAATTTTGCCTCCACTGGCATCGCCTTCTTTGAGATGGCCATGAGCTGGTGGTGGTCCAAACAGCGTCTGGCGCGCCTGGCCCACGTCGAAGGGCTGGAGCACCTCAAGCAGGCGCAACTGGAAGGCAAGGGCGTGATCCTCATGGCCCTGCATTTCACCACCCTGGAGATCGGCGCGGCCTTGCTGGGCCAAAAGCACACCATCGATGGCATGTACCGTGAGCACGGCAACCCGTTGTTCGACTTTATCCAGCGCCGGGGCCGCGAGCGCCACAACCTTGATTCCCTGGCGGTCGAGCGCGAAGACGTGCGCGGCATGCTCAAGCTGCTGCGCGCCGGCCGGGCGATCTGGTACGCGCCGGACCAGGACTACGGCGCCAAGCAGAGCATTTTCGTGCCGTTGTTCGGCATCCAGGCCGCTACCGTTACCGCCACCAGCAAGTTCGCGCGCCTGGGCAAGGCGTTGGTGGTGCCATTTACCCAGCAGCGCCTGGCCGATGGCAGCGGCTACCGCATGGTGATTCATCCGCCGTTGCGCGACTTCCCCGGCGAATCCGACGAAGTCGATTGCCTGCGCATCAACCAATGGGTGGAAACCGCGGTACGCGAGTGCCCCGAGCAATACCTGTGGGCCCATCGCCGCTTCAAGAGCCGGCCACCGGGCGAACCCAAGTTGTACGAAAAACGCCGCTGAACAAACGGATTTCCCCGCAGCCCATGGAGTTATGCAATGCGCCCAACTGAACCGGTCACAGGTTTGATTCTTTCCGGCGGTGGGGCGCGTGCGGCGTATCAGGTGGGGGTACTGGCGGCGATTGCCGAATTGTTGCCGCCGGGGGCTGCCAATCCTTTTCCGGTGATTGTCGGCACCTCGGCCGGGGCGATCAATGCGGTGAGCCTGGCCAGTGGCGCCATGGATTTTGGCGCCGCCATCGCCCGCCTTACGGCGTTCTGGCAGGGCTTTCGCAGCCACTTGGTGTTGCGCAGCGATTGGCCGGGGGTGATTCACCAGGCCACTCGCTTCCTGGCCCGCAGCCTGCTGGGGCTGGGGGCACCGGTGCCGGTGGCGCTGCTCGACAGTTCGCCTTTGCGCGAATTGCTGCAAGAGAAGCTGCACTTCGAAGGCATCAACGAGGCCATCCGCAACAAACACCTGCATGCCGTCGCGGTAACGGCGTTTGGCTATGAGTCGGGGCAAGCGGTGACGTTCTATCAGGGCGGCGGCACCATCGACGCCTGGCTGCGCCACCGGCGCATTGGCCTGCCCACGCAGTTGACCGTGGAGCACCTGCTGGCCAGCTCGGCGATCCCGTTACTGTTCGCACCGGTCAAACTCGACCAGGAATATTTTGGCGATGGTGCCGTCCGGCAATCGGCGCCCATCAGCCCGGCGTTGCACCTGGGGGCCAGCCGGGTGCTGGTGGTGGGGGTCAGTGGCAACCCGCGCTCCATCGACCCTTCGGCGCCGCAGCAACGCACCTATACCGGCCAGGAGCCGACCCTGGCGCAGATCGGTGGGCATATGCTCAACAGCACGTTCATTGACAGCCTTGAGAGTGATATCGAGTTGCTGGAGCGCCTCAACCAGTTCGCCCATCTGCAACCGGCCGACAGCGCCGCGCGCGGGCTTTCGCCGGTCGAAGTGTTGGTGATTGCACCGAGCCAGCCCATCGACGAGATCGCCGCCCGCCATCGCCAGGAACTGCCGGCGGCACTGCGTTTGTTTTTGCGTGGGCCAGGGGCGACCAAGACCAGCGGGGCAGGGGTGCTCAGCTATCTGTTGTTCGAGGCGGGGTATTGCAGCGAGTTGATCGAGTTGGGGCGGCGGGATGCGTTGGCCAAGCGCGAGGAGTTGCAACGGTTCCTGGGCCTGACCCCGAACTGAATCTGGGAGCGGGCTTGCCCGCGATGGCGGTGATTGAGCCGATAATTAGGCTGGCTGACACTTCGCTATCGCGGGCAAGCCCGCTCCCACAGGGGGGGCGTGTTGGGCCTTAGAAGTGGTACTTGACCAACAGGCTGGCCGTATCCTGGTTGGTCTCGAACGCGCCGCTGTCCTGGATCCCGTACTTGTTCTTCCAGTAGTCGTATTCAAAACCGACATACAACTGCTTGGCGCCCCAGTTCATGGCCTTGCCCAAGTCATATTTGACCTGCGGGTTGAAGTGCAAGTTGGCGTGATAAGTGCCACGGGCGTTTTTGTCGTTATCCACCACCCAGTCCATGAAGCCGTCGATCAGCACGTCGGAGTTGCCCACGGGAATGGTGTACGACCATACCGGCGTGATCTGCCATACACCGTCACCGGGGCGATTGCCTTCGGTCTGGCGCTGGTAGAAGTTCAACTGGAAGTAGTCGAAGCCCGGGATGTTCAGGTCGAATGCCGGGCCTACCAGGTAGGACTCGTTGTCGCCTTCGCCGAACTCGTAGGTGAACGCCAGTAATACATCTTTGATCGGTCCGAAGGACAAGTCTTTATCGAAGATCTTGCCAAACGACAGCCGTGGGCTGAACTCGCCGTAGTAAGTATTAGGGCCGACATTGCCGTCTTCCTTGCCGTTGTAAAAGATACGGTCGAGGAAGAAGAAGTTGTCGCCGTACTTCCACGCATCGGCATGTTCAAAGGTGACGGTTTGCTGGATCTCTGGGTTGACTTTGAAGTTCTTGCCCCACAGGTAAGTCAGGCTGTTGTTCTGCCACTGCAGCAGGTCACCCGCCATTGCCTGGCCCCCGGCCAGCAGGGATCCGGCCAACATCAGGCTGTTCACGGTACGTTTCATTCGGTTGCTCCCGAGCTAAAGTTTTATGGTTTTTCTTCTACGCAGGCGCTCTGGTGTGGCGCCTTTTGGTTCGCTGCAAAAATCGTCTGTTCGGTCAGCTTTAATGCTTTTAGCAAGAGCTGCGCCAAAGTGTTTGAAAAGCCAAAAAATCCCCGTCGGCTACATGGTATGCAGTCGGGTTCAGAGGACTTTTGCGCACTTTGGCAGCAGACATAAGGCCGGGATAAGTTGGCCTTTAAGTCAGCTTTTACATTCGCTGTTTTTTTTTGAGTCGATTCGAGCGGGCGCGGAGAATACTGGCTCCAGAGCCTGTGCTCAAGTGCGCTGTAAAAGAGCGCAGGGGGCGAGAATGGGGCACAGCGTGTGGCCGGCCCCAAGTCTGTGGTGTGCATGTTGATATTCCCTGTTCGAGTAACGAAGGAATCAATGCGTATGGGCGACTGCGGGGCGTTCTGAGCCGCCCAGAATGTTGAACAACACATTCAGCGACAACGCACTAAGCGTGGCCATGGCGATACCGCTATGGGTAATCGGGCTCATCCACAGGGGCAACTGGGCGAAGAACTCCGGGCGTACCACCGGGATCAGGCCCATGCCGATGCTGACCGCCACCAGCAACTGGTTACGACGGTCGGCAATGTCGGCTTCCTGCAGGATCTTGATCCCGGTCGCTGCCACCATGCCGAACATCGCGATGGCCGCGCCGCCCAGCACCGCAGGAGGAATCGATGCCACCAGAAACGCCGCCTTGGGCAGCAAGCTCAGGACAATCAAAAAGGCCCCGGCCATGATCGTCACCGAACGGCAGCGCACACCGGTCATTTGCACCAGGCCGATGTTCTGGGCGAACGAGGAGTGGGTGAAGGTATTGAAGAACCCGGCAAAGAACGACGCGCCGGCATCGCACAGCAGGCCGCGACGCAGCATCTTCGGGGTGACTTCCTGGCCGGTGATCTTGCCCAGCGCGAGGAACATGCCGGTGGACTCGACAAAGATAATCACCACCACCAGGCACATCGACAGGATTGGCGCCAATTCGAACGTGGGCATGCCGAAGTGCAAAGGCGTGACCACTTGCAGCCACGGCGCTTGTTCCAGGCCGCCGAGGTCGACCATGCCGAGCAATCCACACAAGGCGTAGCCCAGGGCCATGCCGATCAATACCGAGATATTGACCCAGAAGCCGCGCATGAACCGGTTGATCAGCAAGATGGTGGCGAGTACCAGGCCGGCGATGGCCAGGTAGATCGGCGAGCCGAACTGCACGGCAGTGGCGCCGCCGCCTGCCCAGTTCACGGCTACTGGAAACAACGAAAGACCGATGGCCGTGATCACGGTACCGGTCACCAACGGTGGGAAGAAGCGCACCACCTTGGACATGAAGGGCGCGATGAGCATGCCAAAGAACCCGGCGGCGATGGTCGCGCCGAAGATCCCTTGCAGGCCGATACCCGGCATGCCCGCCATGGCGACCATGCTGCCGACGGCGGCAAAACTGGCGCCCATCATCACCGGCATGCGGATGCCCAGCGGGCCGATGCCAAAGGACTGGACCATGGTGGCGATCCCCGCCACCAGCAGGTCGGCGTTGATCAGAAAGGCGATTTCTTCACGGCTCAAGCCTGCGGCTTGCCCGATGATCAGAGGCACGGCCACGGCGCCGCCGTACATCAGTAGTACATGTTGCAGGCCTACCAGGATCAGTTGCAAAAGGGGCAGCCGCACCATGGCGGGTACGGCAGGAATCTGCGGTTCTAACTGGGACATGCAACACCTCGGATCTTTTTTATTTTTGTGTTGTTTGGCAGTCAATTGCCAGGTGAAACCCAATCTTCAAAACACTGCACATTGCAAATGTGGGAGCTGGCTTGCCTGCGATAGCGGTGGTTCATTCACCCCTTCCGGTGCGTGATGCACCGCTATCGCAGGCAAGCCAGCTCCTACAGTTTGATCTGCGCTAATCAGTTAATTGGTACGGGCTCCTTGATTGATCCAACTACCAATCAACTCCCGCTCCTGCTGGGTCATCTGGGTGATGTTGCCCAGCGGCATGATCTGGCTGGCAACCGCCTGCGCCTGGATGCGCGCCGCCTGCTGCTGGATCTGCGCCGGGGTATCGAACATCACCCCGGCCGGCGCGGCACTGAACAGCGGGCTGGTGGGCTTGGCCGAATGGCATACGGTGCAACGTTGTTCAATTACGCTGTGGACCTTGCCGAAATCCGTCGAGGCCTGGGCCGGCGCCGCTTCTGCCGCCGGTGCCGCCGGTGCTGGCGCGGCGGGGGCTGCTGGCTTGAGGCCGCCACCCAGCGCCGTTTCCGGCAATGGCTGGTACTCGATGGCCGCTGGCGCCTTGGCCACGTCCGGTGCGGTAGCCACGGGTTTTGGACCGGTGACATAGGCCAGGCAGATCATCGCCAGGGCGCCGACCGGCAGGGTCCACGCGTATTTCTGGCTGTCGTGACGGGTGTTGAAGTAGTGCCGCACCAACACCGCCGCCACCGCGATCCCGGCCAGGATCAACCAGTTGTACTGGCTGCCGTAGGTACTGGGGAAGTGGTTGCTGATCATGATGAACAGCACGGGCAGGGTGAAGTAGTTGTTGTGTCGTGAACGTAGCAGGCCCTTGGCCGGCAGTGCCGGGTCTGGCGTGCGGTTTTCTGCAATCGCTGCCACCAGCGCGCGCTGGGCCGGCATGATGATGCGGAACACGTTACCGACCATGATGGTGCCGATGATCGCCCCCACATGCAGGTACGCACCGCGCCCGCTGAACACCTTGCTGAAGCCGTAGGCCGCGCCGATCAACAGGACGAACAGGATAAAACCGAGCAGGGCAGGGCGTTTGCCCAGGGCCGAGTCGCAGAGAAAGGAGTAGATGAACCAGCCAGCGAACAGTGAGCCAATGCCCAGCAACACGCCTTCGGTGCCGCTCAGGCTGCTGCCGGGAGCCAGCAGGTAGAGCGTCGGGTTGAGATAGAACACCACGCAGAGCAGCGCGACGCCTGACATCCAGGTGAAATAGGCTTCCCATTTGAACCAGTGCAGGTTGTCCGGCATGGTCGGCGGGGCCAGTTTGTATTTTTCCAGGTGGTAGATGCCGCCACCGTGGATCGCCCATAAATCGCCAGCCAGGCCGTTTTTGGGGTTGACGCGGTTGAGGTTGTTTTCCAGCCATACAAAATAGAAAGACGCACCGATCCAGGCCACGCCAGTGATCATATGAACCCAGCGCACGCTAAGGTTCAGCCATTCCAACAGATGTGCTTCCACAGTCTTTACCTCTCGCCCGTCACCCTTGTTGTCGGGTGATCGGACCTTCTCTTATTGGTGGGGGGCGAGGATCAACCGCTCATCCTCTTTGAAAAAATGCTCATCGCAGTTATTGCCTGTGCCACTGCGATCAACCACCAGGAAGTCATCCCGCTTTTCGATCGTCAGCACCGGGTGGTGCCAGACGCCGCGATGGTAATTAATGCCCTGCCTGCCGTTGGTGACGAAGGCGCGGACCAAGCCTGATACAGGTGCATCGCCAACGGGCGCGACCACGATCAGAAAGGGGTTGCCGAGCAGCGGGATAAAGGCCTGGCTGCCCAGCGGGTGTCTCTCCAGCATGCACACGGTCAGCGGCATGTCCTGCGCGTCGGCGCGGAAGATGCTGATGATGGCGTGGTCTTCTGGCGTGGCGGTTTCTACCGTCGCCAGTTTATGAAAGCGCATGGTCGAGCCGTTGTTGATCATGAAGTGATCGCTGCCGTCGGTTTCGATAACGTCTCCGAAAGGGGCGAAGGCTTCTTTGGTCAAGGGTTCGATCATCAGTGTGCGCATGGCTGTCTTCTTATCCGAGTTCTGTGTTGTCTGGTCTATTGCTATCGCGGGCGAGCCCGCTCCCACAGGGGAATGCATTGCAAATGTGGGAGCGGGTTTGCCCGCGATTGGGTTCACCGCTTACTTAGCGACCTTGCCGAACACCCGCAGGCGGCTCACACCACCATCCGGGAATACGTTGAGGCGGATGTGGGTGATCGGGCCCAGTGCCTTGATCTGCTCGGCAAAGGTGTGTTCGGCGTGCATTTCCAGCTTCTGTGCTGGCAGCAATTCACGCCAGAACAGCGACTGGGTCTCGATCTGGCTGTCGGTACCGCCCTTGACGAACGCGCCCTGGATCGAGCAGGTGTCCGGGTAGTTGCCTTTGAAGTGCAGGGTGTCGACCACCACTTTGTCGATCTCGCCGGCATGCCCCAGCGCGACGATCACCCAATCGTTGCCTGGCGTGCGACGACGGGCAGTTTCCCAGCCATCGCCCATGTTGATGCCACGGCCCGGGTTGAGGATGTTGCCCATGCGTCCGAAGTGCTCGTCGGAACAGGCCAGCGCACGCCCGCCATTGAGGGAGGAGGCCAGGTCCACTTGTTCGTTGTCGCCCACGGCCGACCAGTCGCGGAACGGAATGCCGTACACGCGCAGACGGGCCACGCCACCATCCGGGTAGATGTTGAAGCGCAGGTGGCTGAACGCCTGGTCGTTGTTGATCTCGTGGAAGTGATGGCTATTGCCCTGCAATTCCACGGCAGACAGCACTTCAACCCACTGGGTGTTGGCATCGGGTTCGCCCGCAGCCAGGAAGCAGCCTTCCAGGGACGCCGATGGCGGGAAGTTGCCGGTGAAGAATGAAGTGTCGATGTCCACGCCCTTGATCGAGCCCGGTACGCCCAGGCGGATCACCGCGCTGTCGAAGCCTTCGAAGCGCTTGCGGCGTGACTCCCAGCCGTCCATCCACTTGCCGTTATCATCGAAAACGCCCTCCTTCCATACGGCCGGGGTCGGCTGGAACAGTCGGTTGGCGTCGGCGAACCAGTCATCGGTCACTGAGATGATCTTGGTGCCCAGGCGGGCGTCGGCCAGGTTGACGAACTTTTCGAAAGGTACGGCGTAAGCTTTCATTCTTCTTGTCTGCCTTAGATAGAGTGGCTTGGGATGCTTGCCAGGCCCTGGGCGTTGATCGATACGCTCGGGCCAGGTTTGCTAAAGGGTCAGTAATCGGAACAACGCGATCTTGTTGATCTCTGCCAGCGCGCACTTGAACTCGGTGTCGACCGGGTGGTGGATGCGCGTTTCAAACGCTTTGAGGATCTGATGCCGGTTGCTGCCTTTTACCGCCATGATGAAGGGAAACTTGAACTTGGCCTTGTAGGCATCGTTCAGCTCGGTGAAGCGTGAGAACTCTTCGGCCGTGCATTGGTGAATCCCCGCGCCAGCTTGCTCATCGGTGCTGGCTTGGGTGAGTTGGCCCTGGACGGCCGCACGGCCTGCCAGGTCCGGGTGAGCGTTGATCAGGGCCAGTTGGCTTGGATGATCAGCACTCAACAGGATGTCGCTCATGCGCTGGTGCAGGGTTTCGATCTGGTCGATCGAGGCGTCCTGGCCCAGGTCGAAGGCCTTTTCGGCCACCCATGGCGAATGTTCGTAGATGTCGGCGAAGGCTGCGACGAATTCGTCGCGGCTCAGGGTCGACGGTTTCAAGGTCTGGAAAGCAGTCATTTGGCGGCTCCCTGGAAAGGGTGGACGTCGTGCCAGTGGCGGGCAATGTCGACACGGCGGGCGAACCACACCTGGTCATGACCCTTGGCGTATTCGATAAAGCGCTTGAGGGCAGCCAGGCGCGCCGGGCGGCCGATCAAGCGGCAATGCAGGCCGATGGAGAGCATCTTCGGCGCCTCGGCCCCTTCGGCATACAACACATCGAAGGCGTCCTTGAGGTACTCGAAAAAGTCGTCGCCCTTGTTGAAACCCTGGACCTGGGTGAAGCGCATGTCGTTGGTGTCCAGGGTGTAGGGGATCACCAGGTGCGGCTTGCCGGTCGGGTTGTTGGGTTCCCAGTAGGGCAGGTCGTCGTCATAGGTGTCGCAGTCATACAGAAAGCCACCTTCCTCCATCACCAGCCGCCGCGTATTGGGGCCGGTGCGCCCGGTGTACCAGCCCAGTGGGCGCTCGCCGGTCAGCTCGGTGAGGATGCGGATGGCTTCGAGCATATGCTCGCGCTCCTGGGCCTCGTCCATGTATTGGTAGTCGATCCAGCGGTAGCCGTGGCTGCAGATCTCGTGGCCGGCGGCGACCATCGAACGGATCACGTCGGGGTGGCGCTGGGCGGCCATGGCCACGGCGAAGATGGTCAGCGGAATGTCGAATTCCTTGAACAGCTTGAGGATGCGCCACACGCCCGCACGGCTGCCGTATTCGTACAGCGACTCCATGCTCATGTTGCGTGCGCCTTGCAGCGGCTGGGCCGAGACCATTTCCGAGAGGAAGGCTTCCGACTCTTTGTCGCCGTGCAGGATATTGCGCTCACCGCCTTCTTCGTAATTGAGTACGAACGACAGGGCGATACGCGCCTTGCCTGGCCAGTGTGGATGCACAGGGTTACTGCCGTAACCGATCAGGTCGCGTGGGTAGTCAGCGCTCACTGCAGTCTTCCTTCTTGTTCGTGATCGATGGTGTGGCGGCTGTTGCGTCACAGCGATGGGCTGATTGTATACAACTTAATGGGCACTTTGTAAGCCTGTATTTCTGCATTTTTTCCAGACGGTCGCACCGGCCTATCTTTGCAAGAAACTTGCCCGACTGGTCAACTAAAATATGCGAACTCACCTGTAGGATGCGTCTTGCCAGCGATTGCATTCTTGCTGCTGCCCTAGCTGCGGCTGATTTACCGTCATCGTCGGCAAGCCGGCTCCGGCAGGGGGAGAGGGTGGTTGTTGAATTTATTGTGTACAATTTTTTTGAAAAGTGTCTTAATCAGCCATCGCCGGCTTTTTCAGTGCCCCACAAAGGTGCGGCCTCTTATTAATCGATGACACGGGAGCTCCGATCCATGGGACGACTGACCACACACGTACTGGACGCCGCGCACGGCTGCCCAGGCAGCGCCATCAAGGTTGAACTGTACCGCGTCGAAGGCGCGCAGCTGGAACTGGTTGCCAGCACCTTGACCAACAGCGATGGCCGATGCGACGCGCCGCTGCTGCAAGGTGATGACTACCGCAGTGGCGTCTATCAGCTGCAATTCAGCGCCGGGGATTACTACCGCGCCCGTGGCGTGCAATTGCCCCAGCCGGCGTTCCTGGATGTGGTGGTGCTGCGTTTTGGCATCAGCGCCGAACAGGATCACTACCACGTGCCCTTGCTGATTTCGCCCTACAGCTACTCCACCTATCGCGGTAGCTGAGTCGTCACCTGGCTTCACACCCCCAAATGCTCTTCGTTGGTTTCGCCCGCTCACACTGCGGGCTTTTTTTTGCCCGCAAAAAGGCGGGTCATGAGCCAATGCCAGCGAACAAGAGGAGCCATTGTGGGAGCTGTCGAGCCCCGGCGAGGCTGCGATAGCGTCGGCACAGCCAGCATTGATGTTGGCTGACCCACC
Source organism: Pseudomonas sp. WS 5059 (assembly GCF_012985525.1). Classification (NCBI taxonomy): domain Bacteria; kingdom Pseudomonadati; phylum Pseudomonadota; class Gammaproteobacteria; order Pseudomonadales; family Pseudomonadaceae; genus Pseudomonas; species Pseudomonas sp. WS 5059. Next base: position 299,686 of record NZ_JAAQWO010000005.1, read on the forward strand.
GCTATCGCAGCCTCGCCGGGGCTCGACAGTTCCCACAGGGTTATGTGTTAGCCCTTGAGCAGCGACGCTGCCCCGGCGCTGCCAAACAGCCCGGCACTGAAGCGATTGAACCAGCTCTGGCCCTTACCGGTGCGCAGGTAGCGCGCGGCACCATGGGCACCCAGGCCATAGGCCAGCTTGCACAGCAGGTCCAGCACGGTCCAGGTGGCGATCATGATCAGCAGTTGTGGCAGGAACGGCTGCTGGCTGCTGAGAAACTGCGGCAGGAAGGCCGCAAAAAACAGAATGTCCTTGGGATTGCTGGCGCCCAGCACAAAAGCCCGGCCAAACAGTGCACGAAAACGTGGCACGGGCGCTGCCTCCGGCACCACGGCGCCCTGGGACGGCAGGCGCGATTGCTGCCAGCTCTGCCAGGCAAGGTAGAACAGGTACAGCGCACCGACGATCTTCAGCGCGCTGAACAACTGCTCCGACGCCAGCAACAGTGCGCCCAGGCCCAGGGCCGAGGCGCTCAACAGGCAGATCGAGGCAAACACCCCACCCAGAAACGCCGGATACGAACGGCGCAGGCCGTAGTTCAGGCTGTTGCTGATCATCAGCAGCGACAGCGGCCCCGGAATCAGGATCACGATCAAAGCAGCGCCGCTGAACAGCAGCCAGGTTTCCACGCTCATTACATTCCTCCATACATGCAAAAGCCCCACCCGCAGGTGAGGCGGTTTTCGCCAGCTTGCGCGTTACAGGAACACAAACTTGGCGATAAAAATCGCGCACAGCACCCACAGGCTGATAGAAATCTGCTGATACTTGCCCGTGCCGGCCTTGAGCGCCACGTAGGTGATAAAGCCCAGGGCGATGCCGTCGGCAACCGAGAAGGTCAGAGGCATCATGATTGCCGTGACAATCGCCGGAATGCTGTCGGTGGCGTCGTCCCACTCGATATGGGCCATGCCGCTCATCATCAGCATCGCCACATAAATCAACGCACCGGCCGTGGCATACGCAGGAATCATGCCCGCCAGCGGGGCGAAAAACATCGCCGCCACAAACAGCACGCCCACGGTCACGGCCGTCAACCCGGTGCGCCCGCCGGCCGCCACGCCGGCGGCGCTTTCCACATAACTGGTGACGGGGGGCACACCGACCACTGCGCCAAACACACTGGAGGCACTGTCGGCTTTCAAGGCCCGGGAGAGGTTTTCGATCTTGCCGTCGGCATTCACCAGGCCTGCGCGCTGGGCGACGCCCATCAGGGTGCCGGCGGTGTCGAACATGTGCACAAACAGGAAGGCGAACACCACGCTGATCATGCTGACGTTGAACACGCCCATCACGTCCATCGCCATCCAGGTCGGCGCCAGGCTCGGCGGGGCGGCAACGATGCCCTGGTAATGCACCAGGCCCAGGCCCCAGCCGGCCAGGGTGACGGTGATGATGCTGATCAGGATGGCGCCGAACACCCGGTGATAGCTGAGGATCGCGATCAGCAGGAAGCACACGGCCGCCAACAGCGGGGCCGGTTCATGCAGGGAGCCGAGCTTGATCAGGGTTGCGGGGCTGGCAACGATGATGCCGGCGGTTTTCAGGCCGATCACCCCCAGGAACAGGCCTACCCCCGCGCCCATGGCGTGGCGCAGGCTCACCGGAATGCTATTGAGCAGCCATTCGCGGATGCGCGACAGCGTCAGGATCATGAACAGCACGCCGGAGATAAATACCGCACCCAGCGCGGTCTCCCAGGTGTAGCCCATGGTGCCGACCACGGTGTAGGTAAAGAACGCATTCAAACCCATGCCCGGCGCCAGGCCTACAGGCCAGTTGGCATACAGGCCCATCAACAGGCAACCGAGGGCTGCGGCGATACAGGTCGCGACAAAGGCGGCGCCGTGGTCGATGCCGGCGTCGGCCATGATGTTGGGGTTGACGAAGATGATGTAGGCCATGGTGATGAATGTGGTGAGGCCGGCGATCAATTCGGTCTTCACTGTGGTGCCATGCAAGCTGAGTTTGAACAGGCGCTCCAGCCAGCCCTGTTTGGTGGTTGAAAGGTCGGGCGGACTGAGGTCCAGGGTCGGGGTGTCGGATTTATGGCTTTCCACAGCAAGTACTCCTCAAGAGTTTTATTGTTATTTCCAGCGCCGGACACATGAGTGGGCAGCGGCGCTTTGAGGTACCAGCGGGCTTTGTTGACCAGTAGGTCAGGAACTCGCACGAAGCGAATTATGCTTTTGTATACAAAGAAAGCAAATAATGTTTGCGATTATGTGTGCAAAAAAGATGAAAGGCCAATTTCAGGGCAGGGTCAGGGCCTTGTTCACCGCCAGCCAGCCATTCACGGCGTCCTCGCCGGCCTCGGCAAAGGCGCGCTGCAGCAGCTTGACTTGCTCACGACGCAGGGCGTGCTCGAAGCGCTGGCCTTCTTCGGTCAGGTGCAGCAGGCGCTTACGTTTGTCGGTGGTCGAGGCCGTGCTGTCGACCAGGTGCATTTCCTGCAATTGGCGCAGCGGCATATTCAGCGCTTGCTTGCTTACCCCCAGCAACTCCAACAGTTGCTTGACGCTCAAGGCGGGGTAGCGGGCGATAAAAAACACGATGCGCTGATGCACCCGGCTCAAGCCCCGGCGTTCGAGCATTTCGTCGGCCTTGGCGGTAAAGGCCTGGTAGCCGAAGAAGAACGCTTCCATGGCGGCTTGCTGCGAGGTCTGGTTTTTAAGGTCAAGCATATTGACGTATCTACCTGGGGCGTCGTAATTTCGGTCAACCAGTTTGACGTATTTTCCCCAGCCTTTGCTACCGGTGACCCTATGGCTTTCTCTGAACGTGTTTCGCGCCTTAAAAGCTCCTTGATCCGTGAGATCCTCGCGGCGGCCCAACGCCCGCAGGTGATGTCATTTGCCGGTGGCCTGCCAGCCGAAGCCATGCTGCCGGCGCTGGATTGGCAAGGCATGCCGCCTGCCATGGGCCAGTACGGCATGAGCGAAGGCGAGCCGCAATTGCGCGAATTGCTGGCGGCCGAGGCGCGGGCGCTGGGGGTGGCCTGTGATGCCAGCCAGGTCCTGGTGGTCAGCGGTTCGCAGCAAACCCTGGACCTGGCGGCCAAGCTGTATATCGACCGAGGAACGCAGATCCTGCTGGAAGGCCCGACCTACCTGGCCGCCTTGCAGATCTTCCAGCTGTTCGGTGCCGACTGCCTGAGCGTGGAGCTGGAAGCCGACGGCCCGCACCTGGCGGCGCTGCGCAGCAGCCTGGAACGTCATCGCCCGGCGTTCATCTACCTGATCCCGACCTTCCAGAACCCCTCGGCCGTGCGCTATAGCCAAGCCAAGCGCGATGCGGTGGCGGCGCTGCTCGATGAGTTCGGCGTGACCCTGATCGAAGACGAGCCCTATCGCGAGCTGACCTTCGACGGTGGCAGCGCGCGGCCGATTGTCAGCCAGTTGCGCAAGGCCAGTTGGATCTACACCGGCACCGTATCCAAAACCCTGCTCCCGGGATTGCGGGTCGGCTATCTGATCGCCAGCCCCGACCTGTTCCCCCCTCTGCTCAAGCTCAAGCAGTCGGCGGACCTGCACACCAACCGCGTTGGCCAGTGGCAGGCCATGCAGTGGATCGGCACCGAGCGCTACCAGCAGCACCTGGGGCAACTGCGCAGTTTTTATCGTGAGCGCCGCGATGGGTTCCAACTGGCGCTGACCCGGCATTTCCAGGACTTGGCCGACTGGCAAGTGCCCCAGGGTGGATTATTCTTCTGGCTGACCTTGAAACAGCCCCTGGATACCCGCACCTTGTTGGCACAAGCGCTGGACCAGGACGTGGCGTTCATGCCCGGTGAACCGTTCTTTGCCGAGCCGGACCAGCACCACGGGCACCTGCGGCTCAATTTCAGCCATATCGACCCGGCGCGCCTGGACGAAGGTCTCAAGCGTCTCGCGGCGGTGATCCGTCAAGCACAGCGCGCGCAAGCGGCATAAGGGGAGCTTCATGTACAAGGTTTATGGCGATTACCGCTCGGGCAACTGCTACAAGGTCAAGTTGATGCTCAACCTGCTCGGCATCGCGTATGAGTGGGTGAATGTCGATATCTTGAACGGCGACACACAGACCGCCGAGTTCCTGGCGAAGAACCCCAACGGCAAGATCCCGGTCCTGGAGCTCGAAGACGGCACCTGCCTGTGGGAATCCAACGCGATCCTCAACTTCCTCGCCGACGGCAGCGAATTCCTGCCCAGCGAACCGCGCCTGCGTACCCAAGTATTGCAGTGGCAGTTTTTCGAGCAGTACAGCCACGAGCCGTACATCGCGGTGGCACGGTTTATCCAGTTTTACCTGGGGCTGCCGGAAGATCGGCTGGAGGAATACAAGACCACCCACAAAGGCGGCTACAAGGCCCTGCGGGTCATGGAAAAACAGCTGCAAGCCACGCCATACCTGGTGGGCGACCAGTATTCGATCGCCGATATTGCGCTATATGCCTACACCCACGTGGCCCATGAGGGTGGTTTTGACCTGAGCCCTTATCCAGCCGTACAAGCCTGGCTTGCCCGCGTGGCCAGCCATCCGCGGCATGTGCCGATGCTCGACTGATAGGCGCGATTCCACTGTGGGAGCTGGCTTGCCTGCGATGGCGGCGTGTCAGTTGATGGATAGTTGACTGACACGCCGCCATCGCAGGCAAGCCAGCTCCCACAAGGGGTGATGCCTGCCTGTCAGATCGCGGCGAAGCGCTTGTCCAGGTAATCGATGATCACCTTGGAGTCATACATCCAGGTGGTCTGACCGTTTTCTTCGATACGCAGGCACGGCACCTTGATCTTGCCGCCTTGGGTAAGCAGCGTCTGGCGGTCTTGCTCGTTGTTCTTCGCATCCTTGAGCGCCACCGGCACATTGAGGCGGTGCAGGGTGCGGCGGGTCTTCACGCAGAACGGGCAGGCATGGAATTGATACAGGGTCAGGCCCTTGGCCGCTTCATTGACCTGCGCCTGTTGCTCGGCGGGGCGCTGTTTTTTCCGCGGGCGGGTAAGGAAGTCGCCCGCGATGATGACGTGGCCGAGGCCCACTCGAAGTGCTTTGACGAACATGGCTGAAACCTCTTGCCCATGACAGAAGGGGCCGCAGCTTACCTGATTTCTACAGGCGAAAAAAAACCGGCGATGAATGCCGGTTTTTTCTGACGCAGCCTGTTACTTGATCAGGCTGAGGAACTCGCTGCGGGTCGCCGCGTTTTCGCGGAACTCACCCAGCATCACCGAGGTGATCATCGACGAATTCTGTTTCTCCACACCGCGCATCATCATGCACATGTGCTTGGCCTCGATCACCACCGCAACGCCCAGGGCACCGGTCACCTGCTGGACCGCTTCGGCGATCTGGCGGCTGAGGTTTTCCTGGATCTGCAGGCGACGGGCATACATATCGACGATCCGCGCGACCTTCGACAGGCCCAGGACCTTGCCGCTGGGGATGTAGGCGACATGGGCCTTGCCGATGAACGGCAGCAGGTGGTGTTCGCACAGCGAGTACAACTCGATGTCCTTGACCAGCACCATTTCACTGTTGTCGGAGCTGAACAGGGCACCGTTGGTGACCTCTTCCAGTGTCTGCTCATAGCCGCGGCAAAGGTACTGCATGGCCTTGGCGGCACGTTTTGGCGTGTCGAGCAGGCCCTCGCGGGAAACGTCCTCGCCGATTTGGCCGAGGATCGCTGTGTAATTCTGTTCCAAAGTCACAGGGCGGTATTCCGTATGGGTTTCAGAGCGGTACGGTTTCTGCCTGTACCAATTTTGTACCATTCAGGCTTTGTTCAAGCTTCCCGAGCTCGCTCCAATCTTCGCTGGAGTTTATCCATCGGGCGTAAGTGGACAGCAGCATTTGCACGCTGTGACCAAGCTGATTTGCTATGAACCCGAGGTTCATGCCTGCCATTAGGCACATAGTAGCGTACGTGTGCCGACAGTTGTATTGCCGACGGCTTCGGATCTTCAATTCTACCAGAGCCGCCTGGAAGTGTTTGTCGGTCACGCTGGCCTGCTGGATGTACTCAAAGTTCCTGGTCGGCGGGAACACATACGGCGATTGCTTGTGCTGCCGGCGGCTCTGTTTGGCGCGCAGTGCGGCGACTTTCTCCGCTTCTTCTATAGCATTCAGGGCTCGACTGTTGAGCATCACCCGGCGCGATTCCCGGGTCTTGGTCCGCTCTTCGATCTTGTAGTCAGCAACAATTCTGCAGATATTGGCCACTCTGGCCTCTTTATCTACCTCACCCCAGCGCAACGCCGCTATCTCACCAGGCCGCATGCCGGTGTAAAACGCAAACTCAAAGTAGGCTGCGTACACCCGCATTGAACCGGTCAGCACCTGATACAGGTGCCCAATAACCCGATCTGCTTCCTCGACCGTAAACGGATCCACAGCCTTTTTTGCCTTCGTCGGCAGTTCAATTGAGTTTGCCGGGTTGCGCGTGAGCAGCTCATCCTTCACGGCCGTCTCAAGCAGTGTGGTAAGCCGCTGAATTGCTGACCGCTTGACGGTTGGCGACTTCCATTCTGTTTCGCTCACGATCTTTCTGAGCATCGGCGACGTGATTTGATCCATGGGGATCAGCGCCAGGTGGGGCATCCAGTAGAGGTTCAGCGAAATTCGGTAGTTTTTCCGGGTTCCGGTTACCACTTCCCGCCCATTTAGCCACGCCTGGGCATACTCCCCGAACAGTGGAGTGGCTGAATAAGTGGAGTATGTCGAGTTTGGGAACAGCTCGGCGTAACGCTGCTCGTCCATCACGCCGTGCTTAATCAGGCTGGTTACTGTAGCGCGAAGATCTGCGGCCGCTTTAATGCCCTTTGGCGTTTGGGGATAGGGGAGGGTTTCGCAGCGACGAAACTTCCAGGTGAAGCGAATCCGGACGGACTGTCCGGCAAGCTCAACGCCGGCGGGCATTCCCATTGGCTTTCTAGCCATTTCTCATATCTCCAAAAGCTATAGTAAATCTTCCCGTCATACTCATTCCAAACACCCCTGGGAATAACTCCCCGTTGACGCTTCCCTTCCAGGGCGCGTTTCGTGGTGCCAACGAGTAAGGCGAATTCCTTTTCCGGGATCTTGTCCTACCTGAGCGGTTCTTCCAGCTGTTCGGCTGCTGCCATGTCTACCTCCCGCCGCCCGCTGTAGGCCGCGCTGTCTTGATGATGTGGATGATGAAACCGAAGGTGAGCAGCGCCCAGGCGACGGAGCCGGCGAATGCTACGACCAGGGTTTGTTCGGTGCCGGTGGAGAGCAGCTCCGGCACCTGCCAGAAAAACCAGAAGGTGGACCCCGCCACGTACAACACGATGGCCGTCATGAGCAGGGTGAGTTTCGTTGCGTACATGGGGTGTCCTTGCCGCGCTGGGCGGCAGAAGTTGATAGCGAAGTGCCTCGATGGCGAAGGGTGCGAAAAAGAGCTACAAATACCGGTCAACTTGCTCATATGTCAGGGAGGGCGCGTGTCACACAATCTCGATGTTCCAGTCGTTCACGCCTATCGGGGGCATACGTTGTTTCTCAAGTTCGAATGGAGGCGGCCAAACGATGACGTACCCGCACTTGCGAGAATCATCGAGCCGGCAGCCGTTGCTGGGTTGGGCGAAGTCGCCGCCGAGCTGACGGGTCCATGGCCGGACTATCCGGCGGCACTGGGTGACGCAATGGCAGCAGCGGAGCGATGGATCGACAGCCAGTTACCGTGAGTTCGCTCACCGGCAGGCATGTAGGGGGATTGGGGTTAGGGCAGGGGTTTGTGAGAAAGCGCATGCGCTAGGTGGCGCGCGTAGGTAGAGACGGCTCGCCAGTAGGCGGCCATCGGGCCTTTGCGGCGCTTCCAGGAGTTCTCCGCCTCGGTGTTGGCTTGGTCGCGCAGTTCGCGCATTACGGCTTCAATCCGCGCCCTATCTTCTGCTGGTAGATCCAGAAGGGCGCGGCCAGATGGCAACTTTAAGAGTGGGTTGATGTAGCCCATAGGGTCACCTTTTCGAAGTAGAACACCACCGGCGCGCCAGTCTCGGCGATCAGTCCGTAGGACTTGGCCAGGCGATAGATGGGGTGGTAGCTGTTGAGGGAGTTGACGTGCCCGGCGATCCAAGTCCGCCAGCCTTCCAGGGTTTGGCCACCCTTGCTGATGTTGCAGGGCGCGCAGGCCGGCATCATGTTCTCCAGCACGTCATGCTCAGGACGCAGGGGCTTTCCTGATACCAGCTTCCAGGTGCCGGCGGCGGTCTTCTTGGACAGCAGCTCACGGACAACCGGGGCCAGGTGGTCGGCGTGCCACCGGTCGCCCAGCAGTACCCCGCAGTAGGCGCAGTGCCCGCCGTACTTCAGACGCACTTGCTCGCGCTCAGCTTTCTTCAGGCGCATAGGTATCCTTGCCGCTATAGTGGCTGACTTTGAAGGGGGGGCGAGGGTGGTGGATTAGCAGGGCTACTAAGTTAAGCCCTGCTTGATCAGTGGGTCATTCAGAATAAACTGATTAGCCATTCTACACAGGGAACTGCGGCGAGACGTATTATTGCTAGGGCTGAGGCCACAATCGCTAGCCAAGATATTGCTTTGTTGTGTTTCTCAAAAAAATTTCTGATTTTAAATTCTACTCTTTCTTTGTTTGTGACCCACTCTCTCCCGTTGAAAAATGTCAAATAGAAATCAATATAGTGTACGCCGCTTTTAATTTTTTTCTTTGTGCTAAGTATATAAGTGAAGGGTGGGTTTTTATAATGCATTTCGGTAATTACCGAGTTGATTCTTTCGCTGGCATCAACAAATATTGTGCTCTTACCCCAGTGTGGTGGATGCACTCCTTCTAAGGCCATGCGAAAGCCACTACCTTCGATACGTTGTTCGATGCTGCCCCATACAATATGTTGTTCGTTTTCTGTTGCTAGACTGCATCTGACTAGCGAAGTTTCGGAGCTGAAGATATCGGAAGATATATAACACTGGATTTTCGCGCCGCTAATTTCTCCGTAGCCACTAATATATTGTTCGAACGTGAGTGTTGCTCCAGCGTTAATTACGGTTTCGCTTATTAACGTTGCAATTCTATAAGAGCCTGGCGCTTCCGAATTTGCATGCAATCTAGGGCTTTTCATTTTTTCAAAGTTGAATGTTCTGCTTGGGGTGACCATGGGCTCAGGCATGACAATTCCTTTATTTGGACAAGGCTACGGATGGAAAGCTGAACGTGCCGAACCTTATAAGTTACACCGGATGATTGGAGGTGTCGCATGACAGATCATGGGCATTCACAACCGTCATGCCGAGGTGCTGGGCAATCAGGACTTCGAGCTGGGCGCCCTTCGATTCTTGCCCGCCGGGCAGGGTGGCCACGGTGTCGCAGTCCATCATGGCGGCAATGTCGCGGCGCATGCAGTCGTTCCAGGTGCCGCCGTCGGGGTTGAGTTCGGCGGGGTTGGTGACGGTGTGGCCGCCGGCGCGCAGGTTGGTGGTCATGGCGTGGAAGGCGGCGAAGTTGAGGCCGGGCAGGCCGGTCATGGGGCCGCTGAGGTAGATGCGTTTCATGCGGCCTCCTTGAGCGGCCGGAAGACGCACTTGCACTCGTCAAAATGGGCAATCACCTTGCCTGCTGCGTCGAAGTACTTCACGTTCCAGGTTGGGTGGCAGTTGTGCGTGTGCTTGCCGTACTGCAGCTGGTTGGCGAACTGAACGTCCAGATTGGCTGAGCCGTTCATCCCGACGATTGTCCCGAGGTCGCCATCCACCTCGACCATCATGCCCAGTTTGGCGAACTCGATGCCGCGACAGCGGATCATGCTGTCGACGAACTGCTGGGCCTTGGTTTTCTTGGGGGTGCGTTTTTCTGTAGGCATGGGGAGTCCTTGCCGGGCCATGCCCGGGCGGTGGAGTGGGGGAGTTACTTCTTCTGGAAGGTCTTGGTCAGTGCTGCGTTGACGCTGTTGCCACGCTTCAACACGACACGGGCGAGTGCTGCCCGGTCCTTCTCGCTGTGGCTGGCCTGGCTGAGCAGGCCGAAGTAGCTGTTGGCGGTCTCCCGTAGATCCTCCGCGGGGGCGGCAGCGGTGCGCTTAAGTGCCTGAGCCAGTGACCGCTTGCGGGTGGTACGCCGCCAGGGCTTGATGACGTGCCCAACGAAGTCGACGCCGCGATCTACGGGCTGCAGGATCGTCTTCGTGGGGTTCAGCTTCGCGCCGAGCCGGGGAAGGAACGCTTCCACCTGTGCCAGCCACTGGTTTAGCTGCTGCGGCGACTCATGCAGGAACACGAAGTCATCGACGTAGCGGATGTAGTGCTTGGCGCGCAGCTGGTGCTTTGCGAACTGGTCCAGGGCGTCGAGGTAGATGTTGGCGAAGAACTGCGACGACAGGTTGCCGATCGGTAGCCCCAGGCGCGCGGGCTGAGCGACCAGCCGCTTGTGCTGCGGCACCCGGTTGAACAGGTGCGCCGGACTGCAGGTCTCGTAATCCTCGCGCGGGTCGTGCATGAGGATCTGCGTGGCCAGGGCCAGCCACCAGGGTTCGGTGATCCTGGCCTCCAGCTGCTTGCGCAGCACAGCCTTGTCGATGGCGACGAAGAAGTTGGCCAGGTCGCACTTCAGATAGAAGACGGGCTTCGACCAGTTCTCGCTGGCGCTCCGGATCTTCGATTCAAGACGCTTGGCCGCGTAAAGCGTGCCGCGCCCTGGAATGCATGCGCAACTGTCCGCTATGAAGCTGGCGTAGAAGCGCGGTGCCACATGGTTGTACAGCAGGTGGTGGACGACGCGGTCCCGAAAGGCTGCTGCCCACACCTCGCGGGCTTTCGGTCGGGTGACCACGAAACAGATAGATCGGCCTGGCCGGTAAGTGCCGGCAATCAGGTCGTTGTACAGCTCGAATAGATTCAGCTCCAGTTCCTGCTCGAACCGTCTGGCGCTCGCCGTGTTGCGCTTGCGTCGTCGGCAGTCGTAATACGCTTGAACCAGATCCTCGAACTGTAAGGGTGCAACACTGGAATCTGCGGACAGGGCGCACGCTGCGCTCGTTGTTCTTGTTGTCGTTGTTCTGGTTGCCATCGCTAAAGTCCATGTTGTAGGCGTTGTTGGCTGAGAACTGCGACCTGCCGTGCTATCTACATCGCCCCGCCGAAGGCATGCCGATCAGCGGGGAAACTGCGCCGGACCTTCGCGGACGCTTTAGACCGTAGGTATCCGTGGGTGCGCATGGCGGTGGCCAAGTGGCCAGCGGCACGACCAGATTCAGCGCACAGAAGAGAGGGCCTTGACCCTCAAGTAGCGGGCGCGGTTGCGGAACTTCTTTTCCAGGCATTTGCCTGCTTGCCCACCGATGCGGTGAGCTTCATGACCTTTGCGTGCTGCGGGATGCTCATGAACTGCATGCTCACCATCGCTCGCAGCAACTGGTTGATGACCTGAATACTTCCCAGCAGCGTATTCAGGTCAGGACGCTTATCGCGGGCCATGTTTGCTCTACCTATCATCCTGAGAACCTCAAGGCACTCGTCCAGAATCTTGACGCCGACCAACTGCTTCAAATCGCGCGGAATGTTCCGCACCAATTGAATCGCGACGCCAAGCAGTTCCTCGGCTGATTTGTGGATTTCCAGATCCGTGTGCATGGCCATGCGAAGTCCCTTAAAGCGAGTCGCTGCCGCGACTTAATTGAATGAATGGATTACTGAATTAATTCTCTGCGGACAGGGCGCACGCTGCGCTCGGTGAGCTTGTCGTCGCCGAACTGGTAGCCATCGCTAAAGTCCATGTGGAAGGCGTAGTAGGCTGAGAACTGCGTGCTCGACACGTACCAGCTGGCACCAAAGGCCTCCTTGCCACCCTCCTGGAAGGCCGCCAGTGACGTTTGCCCAGGGCTGGATTCGGTGTAGGGGTAGCCGGCCGGAACGCTAGATGGGTTGTCGCCGTCGCGCCACGTGCAGTAGTTATCCTGTGCGGTTGGCTTCATGTGGCGATACTGCAACTCCTGCACATCCCGCGCCGGGATGCCCCAGTCTGCCTGCTCACCGATTACCAGGGCGACGACCCGTTGAGCCAGCTCGCTACCAGCGGCGGCGTATGCCTCGGTATTGCTGCGGCTGTCGGCATAGCTGCGGGCGCCGGCAACATCGACGCCGTAGCAGCCAATGACACCGCGAAGCTCGAAAGCCTTTGGAGCTTGGATATTTCGGTACAGCTTGCCATCTTCCTGGGTAATGCCGATGAAGTGTCCACCGCCATAGACCTGACCAATTACGAGTTCGAGTTGCGCAGTAGCTGCCAATGCGTTCATGGGTGCTTCCTATTTTTGAGGCAACAAAAAAGGCGCTTGTGCGCCCGGTGTTGTTGATGGCCTGTCGGCCTGATTGAAGGAATGAGGATTAAATAAATCGTCTGCGGACAGGGCGCACGCTGCGCGCGCCGTACTTGTAGCCGAAGTCCTGGCCGCCACCGCTAAAGCCCACGCTGTAGGCGTAGTCGGCTGAGAACTGCGTGCTGGTGTAGTAGTAGGCATCCTGGTCGAACTTGTCCGGGCAGTTGAGCCAGCCCTGATACATCTCGGCGGCGGCACCAAGGTAGAAGTCAGCGTGACCGTCGGCGGTGTATTCGGCAGCAGCCTTGGCGGCGGGGTGATCGCCCTCAGCCAGAAGGATCGCGGTGTTCGCCAGCCCGTCACGCTTGTCGGTGGCCTTGGATGTTTCACCATGGCGACCCCATGCGTGCCGCCCGGCATCCTTCGTGGCGAAGATCAGGTAATGCTCTGGCACCTGGCCGTGAGCCGGCACGTAGCCGCCATTGATGCCACCTTCACCCGGCCAGTACTCACCAAAGGCCGGCGCAGTGGTCGAGGTTAGCGGCTGAACATTCGCCGCTGGCGGCAAAGTTTGGGCAAGCATCCCGAGCGCGAACAGCTGCACCATGCGCTCTGCTGGCCCCTTGATCTTGAATTCATCAATTTCCACTGAAATAGTTTTGGCTTTCATTTCGGTTACCTCGAGGTTGGTCAGGCGGCGGCGCGCTTGAGTTGTTCAGTGAGTTGCGTTGGCAGGCCGCGCAGTGTCAGGGTGCCGCCTTCCTCGTCAAACTTGATCTTGTCGCCCAGCAGGTGCGCTTCGAAGCTGATCGACATGCCCTCGGCCCGGCCGGTGAAACGCCGAAATTTGTTGAGGGTCTTTTTGTCCGGCGGCAGGGTCTCGGAAAGCCCGTAGTCCTTCGCCTTGATGAAGTTGTAGAAGTTCTTCGGGCGGTCCTCGTCGATCAACTCTGACAGCTCGCCAAGGGTGATCGGCTCGCCCAGCTTGGCCTGGGCCATTGAGTAGCTGACCAGCGTGTTCGTCTTCTCCCGCGCTGATTCCTCGCCCAGATCCTCGCTTTCAACGAAGTCGCTGAACGCCTTCAGCAGAGTGCGCGTTTCGCCCGGACCGTCGACTCCTTCCTGGCAGCCGACGAAGTCGCGAAAGTACTCGTTGAATTTGCGGCCCTGCTTGCCCTTGAGGTAGGAGATGTATTGCCGGGACCGCGGGCTGTTCTGCCACTCGCTGATATTGATGCGCGCGGCCAGGCGGATGTGACCCAGGTCCAGGCGCTTCACCGTCATCAGGTGCAGCTCTTCGGTCATGGTCACCGCTTCGGTTTCCTGCACCAGGGCGATGACCAGGTATTCGGTCAGACCTTGCTGGTAATGGCAGAAGAGGGCGTGCCCGCCGGTGGTGAGGTTCGACTCTTCCATCAGCCTGACCAGGTGCTCGACAGCGATGGTGCTGAACTTTAGGAAGTCGCCGACTCCAGCCAGGTACTTGCCGAGCCAGCCGCTGAGTGGGAAGGCACCTGATTCGGCATGGAAGAAGCCCCAGCCCTTGCCGGCGGTACCGTTGTAGCTTTCGTTGAACTGGTGCATCAGATCGTCGCGGGCCTGGCTTTCGACTTGCTCGGCGCCGCCAAGGAACAGAACGGCCGGGGTGCCGTCTGGCTTCTTGTCGATCTTGTGGATTGCGCTGTGAAGTACGGGCATTGCGTTTACCTCAGGTAGGCGCCGCCCTCCGTGACCGGTGGTGGCAATTTGGTTTGGGTTGGGGTATTACGGGTGACCGGCATGGAGCCGGATCTAGGAGCGGTAATGTTTGTGAAAATCGCTGTGGGGATAGTGATTGGATTTTTAGCTGGTTTTGTCGACGCTTTAGGGCCGTCTTGGTCAAAGAGAGCTGAGACTGTTTTGCAAGTCCTGATTTTCCTTCTTGGTCTCGCGTTCCTCGCTTCGTCCTTCATGTACGGCGTTATGTACGGCGTGATGGCAATAGCTGAAATCGGTGTTGGCTTCTGCGCATACGGAGCAGTCTTTAGGCCCAAAAAGGAACACTCCTAACGACTATTTAGTCAGGCGCCGCCCTCCGGTTACCGGATGCAGCGAGTAGGGTGGGTTACGCGGAACTAAAATCGGCAATACCGTCTACATTTAAACGGGGGATTCCCTTCCAGAGAAGACGGTCATGTTTAAATCTCGCTCGCTCGTAGCTGCTATTACCTGTGTTGCTTTGGCCGTAGGCTCAGTGACGGCCTTGGCCGATCCTGGCAACGGTAAAGGCGAAGGAAATGGGAAAGGCAACTCCCAAGGCGGCCAAGGCCATGGTAACCAGGGCAACAAGGGGAAGGGTTCCAGCGGAGACAATTGGGATCGCGGGCCCAGCATTGACCGAGGCGGCGTACTTGGCGTGGTCGGCGGGTACCGTGACTATTGGAGCCCAGGTCCTTCACTACCGCCTGGGGTACAAAAGAATTTAGCGAGAGGAAAACCTCTTCCTCCTGGCATCGCCAAGAAGCTGGATGGTCGGTTGCTGGGCAGGTTGCCCCATTACGACGGCTACGAGTGGCAACAAGCGGGCACTGATCTGATTCTGGTAGCAATAGCCTCCGGCATAATTTACGAGGTGCTAAACGGTGCGTTCGATTGAAGCGATAACGGTTCGATGATCTCATCGCCCGGGTCTTTCTGAATGGCGAGCAGGCTTTTATTGCGGAATTCCCGCGCCACGTTTTGCGATATCTCGATTTCGTGGCGCGGCGGATTGAGAAGTGGCTGGCACTTTGCAGACCCCAGAGCATGCAGGTGATGAATCATCAGTGTCATCGCCTCGCCCTGCTCAGTAATGCCTGACCACTCCATCAGGTCGGCAAGCGCCTGCCGCGTGCCGGGGCGAACTCTGAGCCTCAATTCTTCTTCGGCTGCGGCCACCCGCCTCCTGGCAGTTTTGGCCGAGCGTTCCTGTACTGACTTGGCCATGGCCTACCTCTCTAAGCTCAAACTTCTATTACGGGCGGATGTCGAAACTTCTCAAACCGTGCGTTGTCCGAGACGTGCCGTATCTGTGTTATGCGCAGCATCATAGGATGCGGTCGTCAAGTTACTGACATGGAATTATTGAAATGAATAAAGCACGCCTCTCAATGTTGGCCGGAGCTTCGCTGATGCTGATCGCTGCCGGCGCTTCTGCTGAACAATATTTGCCTGAGATCGCCAGTAAAGCACCGTACAAAAAAGCCTATGCCGAAATGCTCAGCCTCCCGAGCTGGGTCAGTAAAGCTCAGGGCACAGCGTCGCCGGTTGAGAAGGTTTCGGCTGACGGGAAAAGCTTCACCGTGGGGCACATGTGTAAGCCACACGACTGTGCAGACAATCAGCTCAGTGTCGTTTTCAGTGCTGACGGGAAAAAATCGTGGGGGCTTCTTGCTACACGTTCAGCAGATGGGAAGACCTTCAATAAGCAGGTACTTGGTAATCCCGACAGCGTTGTTGAAGGGCTATTGAATAAGTCGTTTTCTGATAACAATCCGGAAGACTGACATGTGGAGTAGAACTTGGCGGATTTGAAATGCCACCAAGCGCTTCTGTAAAAATTTAGCCGTGGCCCACCTCATCCTATGATGTATTGGTCATTTCAAATCTCCAACTCTCTCAGGTAGGCCTCCACCCATTGGCGCGGAGACCTGCATCGAATTATCTTGTTCAGGGTGGGGCGATACTCAGCGTTGACCTTGTCTCTAACGCTGTAGGCGGTAGCGATCACCGCCTGGTCAGTTCCGTGTATTCGATCAGCGAGAACTAAGCAGAGAAGGGCATCGCTGAGTGTCAGTTCGTGGCTGGTTATGGGGTGGTGCATGCGCGGTAAATCCTGACTTGGAAATGTCCGGCCATGCTTGCCGACGGCGGCTGCTGGCCTTTACATTAGGACGAATTCTAGGCATCTGAGTTTACCGGCTGTTCGCTTTCATTGAGCTTTACGGACACTACGGGCACCTCTTGAGCGATTATCGATGTTGATGTGATTGATCTCGGCGATCTCTCGCAGTGCAGCCCGGGTGATGCCCAAGGCAGAACAGATCTCTGCCTGGTGGGTGCGTGATTCGGCCAGCGCTTTGACCTGAGTGATCAACGAGGCTCTGGCCCGCCGTCGCGCTTCCATCGTCTTGGCTGTGCAGGTTGAAAACTCGACACCATGCTCTTCGGCGATCCGGTTAAGTGCGCGAGTGGACCTGCCGAGGGCTTTGGACGCGGCAAGGATGCCCGCGTCGACATACTGGGGCAGGGCGGCGGCTACCTCCGGCTCAGTTGCCTTGTGGGCATCCCACCTCATGCTGCCGCCTTGGCCAGCGTCACCCCGGCCATGCTGAAGGCTGAACCCTGGGCTGCGACCATTGCGTCGAGCGCTTCCCAGTTGACCAGGAGTAGCGTGATCGGCGCCTGACCATATGCCACTGCCTTGATCAGTGCCTCGAAGTCCGTCACGTCGGCCTGCAGCGCTACCTGCTCCACGGTGTGGCTCGCCACAGGCTTTGTGGCCTGGCCGACGGGTGCCGCTGCGCGGACTGGCTCGGGCGCCGCCACCTTCTCCACGACTGGCTCTGGCTTGATGGCCGCCAGGCGTTGCGCTTCTTGTTCTTCGGCGATGCGCTTCGCGTCCGCCTTTGCCTGCTCATCCTTCTGGTGTTCCGCGATTCGGAATTTGATCAGCGTCACCAGGTCATCATTGGCCTTGGTCACCAGTTGCTGCACGTCGCTGAACAGGAAGGCGTAATCAACGGCGAGCTCCGCCAGGCTGGTCAGATTCAAGCGAATGCTTTCCGCTGCCTGACTTGCATCGATCTTCGCCCGGGCCAGCTCGGTATCAACTGCGTCCTGGAGGCTGGCAATTGTGCGTTTGTTCTTCATGGCGCCGGCGAAGTCCGGAACGACATGAGGCAGCGTGACTTTGCCAAGGGTCTTGTTGATTGCGGCAATGTGATCCGCCAGTGCCAGCTCGGCTTTTTGCTTGATGTTGGTCTTTACCAACAGCTCTTGAGCCTTCACCAGCTTGTCGACCTTCAGGCGAGTCTCGCGAGCATGGGCACTGATGCGATCCAACGACGAAAACAGCTCGTCGATACTTTGGGTCTGCGACAGAGCCTGTTTCTTGGCGACAGCGACAGCCTCCTCGACATCGCCACACCACTTGACCGCCTTCTTGGCGTCGGCGAAGTCCTGGTCGGTGGAGAGCGTGGTTTTCACCGAGTCGATGACGGCCAGGGCCGAATCTTCAAACACCTTCAGGTTGCTGGCGGTGACCATGCCGGTCAGCTCGATGCGCAGGGCTGGCAGTTCATCAGGTGCCTTGCCGACTACGATTGAAGGAGCGTCGGCCATTTCGAAGTTGGACAGGTCTGCCTCGAACTGTTTCCAGCCTTCGATCAACTGGGCCGCGCGCCCGGCGACGGGCCGGTACTCCATGTGCACGAAGTTCTCCGGCGTGCCGTCCGAGCAAACAAAGATGACCCGCTCAGCGCCGCTAACCAGCAGTTGCTGCTCAAGCTGCCAGTAGTAATGCGGAGCCAGTTCGCTGGCTTTCACCTGGGCCACGACCGACTCATTCCAGAGTTTGTGCTCGAACAGTGTCTCGCCGAGCATCGTGGCGCCGTCCATGGAGGCCAGCAGGTTGCCCTCGGTCGCAACGATTGGATACAGCTCTTCGCCGATCAACGCTTCAGTCAGTGGGCGGGCCAGGGCTTCAGTAGCGTGGCCCTTGTCGAAGATGAACTGCTGAGACGACGTGACATCGGGCGTGATGCCGGTCTTCTTAATCGCCAGCAGATCGGTCCGCGTTTGATACTTAGACGCGCCCATCATGGCGGGAGCTTCAGAGGCCGTGAAATGCCGTGCGCGCAGAGCGTGCCACTCGGCAGAGCCTTGAACTACGTTATGAATTTTCATGTCGCGTCTCCTTCTTGTGATGGGGCGATGATTGCGAGAATGGTTTTTTTCTGGTGTTCGGTCAGGGATGCTTTCAGTCCAAGCATCACGACGATGTGCTCCGCTGTCTTTTGCCCGCCCAGAATCATGGCAACCCACTTAGGGAAGTTTTCAGCGAACTTTTCAGCTGGATACGGTGGAAGGGCCTCAGGCTCTGGTGGCGAATCCTTGGGAAGGGGGGCTCCCGAGTTCCCGTCATCGTCGTCATCTGTTGTGGTGACGTTGAAAATCATCTGGGTCAGATAGCGCCGGCCATAGCTGATCGTTGAGCCGTTCGCCTGCACTCCGGTCTTGTTTGTCTTTCCACCCGATCCTGCAGCGTCAATTGGAAGGTCGAGCTGATATAGCTTCGTATGGCCACCTGCGTGCATGCATTCACAGGTGACGCGAAGATGGCCTGGCAGGCGAGAATCAGCAGTTCCGAAGGAAAGCGAAAAGCCTTCCTCCGTGAAAATTGGGCTGATCTCCCGGTCGATATCTTCAAGTCTGGCGTAGGTGCTGGCCGTGTGCTTGTTGAGAGCATTACGTGTCACCGGCTTGATTCGTTTCTGGGCGCTGACCATCGCAATACTGAATGCAACTGAGGCCTGTCGATCGACGTGACGCTCGTGCATTTGCATCAGCCGCTCCATGTTTCCGACATCGACATTTGGATTGGTGGCGACCTGGATGATCACGGACATGATGCTGGCGGCATCACTGCTTTGAGCTGAAATATCAGTCGACACACTTGGCGAACGACGGGGATCGATAGTGGTAACCACACTCGACTCAGCATCTTCCACAATAGGGCTGGGCTTTCTCTCTGCGGACATGGGGATTCCTTGCCGCGAAGCTCGCAGCGTTCAAAATTGTTAGGTGATTGGGGAGATTGAAGGGCGGGCTGGACGTAGGTTTAGCTCTGCTGTTGAACCCTATAGCGGAGTACTTGAAGCACTCGACCGCCGTAACCAGGCTCTGCGTACTGCTCAACTGGCGCACCGAAGAAGCCGCGGCGTTCGGCCAGGCTGTAGGCCTCGCGAAGGTTATGAGCGCTGATATCTTCGAGCTGCTCGTCGATCAGTGATTTAACCGGTGCGGTAGTCATGCCTTCTCCTTACGCCGCCGGCTGACATCCAGGAGGCGTGCGCTATGCCAATGAAATTCTTCTGCGTTGATGGCGCCTGAGGTGAAGTGGCGCACGATCAAACCCTCAGCCAAGATCTCGTCGATGGCAGGCTTATCCGGGTCTTCAAGCGCAAACAGCGCTTTATCGATCTCAACGTAGGGGCTCACAGTTCGTTGTCCTCGGCCTGGGCGATCAGAGCGTCATCAGCCAGAGGTTTGAGTAGGCGTTCGGCAATCTCACCGAGCTTTCCCAGTGGATGGTCGCTCCGGCCGAGTAGCTCCAGTGCCTCCGACTTCACCCTTGAGCCCGCCATCCCAGCGATCAGCAAGTAGCCCAGGGCTGGAGCGTCGACGCCGCAGTCGGCAAGTAGGTTGTTGGCGTACTCATCGACAGCCAGTGCGAACTGGTAGGCCGTGACGCCTTGCTGTGGGTGTAGGTGTCGCTTGAACACCACACTGCCACCTCTGGTCAGCTCTTCGGCTGCGTTGTACAGCCATTCGCTGCGGGCCAATTGCTGAGAGGTTTCGCTCACCGGAGGCGGTAGCTGTTCGTCTTGCTCAAACTGAGCCTTGCGTAGTGCTGACATGGTCGCCTCCAAGCTGGCGGGTTGTTCACCTGTATTCGTCAACACTCATGCCTCCCGCTGGTTGCCGATGGGCGCGGGGTGAGTGCTGACGGGTAGAGGCGGGGAATGGTGCAGGCGCCGAGCGCTACCTCGGACGCTTCTGGTCTGGCTACGGATGCTCGTAGGCCCAGGAATCACCTGCATGAAAAGCAATAAATGAATTAGCGAATGAATCTGCGGACGGGGCGGACACGGAGCTCGTTGAACTTGTCGTAGTCGTACTGAAGGCCATCATCGAAGTACATGCTGAATGCGTTGTCGGCTGAGCGCTGCGAACTCGACCACACCCAGCCGCTAAACTTGCCATTCAGGTTCAGCCAGATTTCGTACAGTTCAGCAGCGGCGGGCAGGTAGAAGTCGGCATGACCGTCGGCTTCGTGATTGTGAGCCGCGATGGCGGCCGGGTATTCGCCGCCTGACTCGATCAGCGCCAGGGTGTTCGTCCGACCGTCGATCAGGCTGGTGGCCGGCGACTCATCGCCATACTGGCCCCACTCCGCACGTTCCAGCTCGTCACCCAGGATCAGGTGGTAGCCTTCGACGCCGTTACGGGCCGGGATGAAGCCGGCGTAAATACCGCCCTGGCCAGGCCATACAGCGCCGATTTTAGGGATGGTGATTTGTGCTTGCTCTGCTGCTTGCATTGTTGATTCCTCGTCGGGTGTTCGGTTGATTTCCCGTCAGGCCCTCTTGCGAAGGCCTGCCAGTGAAATCTGTCATCTCCACCACGCGCATCGCCCGATTCATATCTCTGGCCAGGTCACACATTTCGTGTCCGGTGTTCTTCCTGGCTGGCTTGCGTGGTTTCGCGTACTCACATGAGGGAGTACGGCAGCTACCAGAGGCTGCATGGCGCCGAGGGTGCACTGCTGATAATCTCGACCAGATCAATAAGAGACTCATGGCATGGACGATAAGAATCTCGCAGTACTTCAACAGTTGCGCGAAAGCATGCAGGCGCGAGTGGCCGCTGATCCGTCTGGAACACGGCTTTCAGTCTCATGGCTTAAAAGTCTTGCGAGATCGTTAACCGATCCCGAATCAAAAAAATCAAGCAAGACGAAGAAGAGAAAAAACTCGAAGGTAAGGCCTCCAGCAGTGCCGGCTCCCAAGCCGATAAATCACCCCGCCAGTCACAAGAAGCAGCGCCAAGAAATTCTTGAGACTCAAAAACTGAGATCGCGACTGAAGGCGGACAAGGCGTTAGCGGCTCAATATCGCGACTGCAGAGAGTGCAATCGACCGGTTCATGTCGGAGAGAGCATCCCGCTGTCACCCGTTCGGTGCGAGCGCTGCCGATCACGAGATGGCCAATTCGACCTGGGATTGAGGCCTTCGAAAGACAACCTTTTCACCGATATAACGGTTGTCCCTGGTGGCGCCCCTGGGCTTGGTAAGCGTTCGTAGCTACCAGCCGGCCAGCTTCATTGCGTGTTCGTGTGCGTGCTCGGCAACGATGTCGTGGATTTTGAAGTCCTCATCGATACTGAATGACGGGTTGCACACCGAGCAGTGTCCGGCGACCTGAACTTCCGCCTGATGAGCAACCTCGTCGTGGTCGCGTAAGCAGTTAGGGCAGGTCACCAGCGCGCCCGCAGGGCTTACCGAGGCACAGCACCTTTCTGCTTCCTCTTCGTTGTCGCAGACCTCATCGCATACAGGGCAAACCCACCCCTCCATCGGAGTCGGCATGCAGCAGCGTTCGGCATCCCAGTGCGAATCGTGAACCTCTCCACAATCGCCACATCGGTAGACTTTCTTCGGCATCTCTATGCCCTCCGTGATTTCCCAATGCAGCCTGTCGCCAAGCTGCATCAGTGAAATTTTCGGTAATCCCAGCAAACCAGCCTGCCGACAAGTCGATCAGGGGAGCATTGCTGCGTTGCGTTAACTCCCCCAGACTTATTGCCGGGCTGTTGCCGAGGCGTAGGGCGGAGTGTTGCTTGGCGAAGTTAAAGAGCGTTCGGCGTCTGCCTGGCATCGCTGCCTGTGTTGCGGCGGGTCTTGGTAGGCCCTGGCGAGTCCCTGTTGGGTGACTCGATGGGGTAAATATGAACTACAGGTTCACATTGAGTCAAGTACCAAAAGTACATAATTTTCTGTTGGTTCATCTTCAAGTTCATAAACCGCTACTTGGCGGGGATTTACGACGAACCAAAGGTTCGCTATATTCGTTCTCAGATACTGGATGTATGTACAGCGTTTAATTGGGAGGGAATGTCATGGCGAAGAAGCAGGCGGTACCGGCAGCACGGCAAGAGATGAGCGGCATGGCGCGCCTGGGGCTGCGCGTCTCATCGATGATCAACCACCCGATCGCTCAAGAGCGGCGCGAGGTGACAATTCATCGCCTGGAGACGGACGGGGATCGGGAGTGGGAAGAGGTTCTGAGCGTAATCGCCGATACAGACGAGCTCGAGCTCACGCTAAATGACGACGGCAGCGTGACGGTGAGGTGGGAGCAGCAAGAGGTCGAGGTGGCGAGCAGGGGAGAGGTTGAGTTTGAGTCGGAAGAAGAGGCGGCGCCGTTCTGACGGTCGCGGGCTAAGGATTCAGATCGGAGAGGGCAGATACAAGAAGCCCGGCGCTGGGCCGGGCTGATTGGTAAGCGACAGCTACTTCGGTAGGGCGGCTACGAGTGGCGCTAGGTACAGCTGAACTACCCACCAGCCTCCACCGAGAATGGTTAAAGCGACGCCGAGCGCAAGAATTGCGGCTCTGCCTTTCGTAAGCATTGCTGACTGGACATTCTCGAGGCGAGTTTCGACCTTTCCAAGGGATATTCTCACCTCAGTCATGTCCCGCTCTAGATTCGTGATTCGAGTATTCATATCGCCTCCGTCCCCCCCAGTATTGCTCGTATCCGGGTTTCTGTCATCCCTCCTTATTGGGACGATATGGCCTTTAGAGTCCAAAACAGCGTTTAATCTACTCATTCTCAGCTTTCCGGGCATCGGATTGCTCGACCATTCTGGACAGGGTTTTGGCTAGAGAACGAGCGGTCTCAATCGGCATTGTTACCGCACCAACATCTAGACGGAACAATTCAGCTTCTCCGGTCTCAATGTCGGCGGGCTTATCTGCATAGTTCATGATTCGGGATGTTTTCACGAGCAACGAAGTTCTGCCAAAGGTCAGGTGAACTGCATCTTGTTCGTTCCAGCTGATCGCAAATGCATCAAACTGATCAACCTGCTCATCCATATAGCTTCCCGCTTGAACGTGCGGGATTATCGTCGTGTTTGTGGGCTGACTCACATCCATCTCCATGCGCTGTGCGCTCAATCGAAGTTCTAAAATGTTTCCAACGTGATTACTCAGGCTTGGCTCGCACAATCCTTCCCGCCTTCACCTCATCCGCATAACCCGCCAGCTTGTCCTCGACATCAGGAAAGCTGCCTATGATCGTGAGCAACTCGCGCGCATCAGTCTCAAATCCCGCCTCAGACAGCCGCACCGCCATCTTCATCAGATCAACGCCTGACCACTTGAGCAGGGCCGCAGCCTCTTTCAGATCGCGGCGCAGCTGGTGGTTGGGCTTGGTGAGGGGCATGGGTTACACCAGGTTGGCATTCCAGACGAGCAGCACACGCGCCTGGATGTAGGTCTCATCAAGGAAGATATCCTCGGCCTTGTGCTTCCGATTGTCCGAAAGCATCTTGAATTTGTCCTTGCCCTTCATTTGCAGGCGCTTGATGTACTGAAAGCCCTGGTACGAGAAGAAGTAGATCCCGTCACCAACAAACTCTTTGATGCTGACATCGACCAACAGCGGATCGCCATGCTTGATGGTTGGCGTCATGGACTGCCCCCAGCCGGTGATCATCTTCAGGTGGAAGTGCTCTTTGAACTCGACGCCCATTGCACGGAGCTGGGAAGGGCTGACGCGCACGTCCTGGAGCATCTCGGGGAAGTCATGAGCAATTTCGCCGCCGCCCAAGGCGCCGCGCACGTCATAGTGAGCAATCCATACTTCGTCGCCGACCTTTCCAGGCCTGTAGGCGTCATGCACAAGCACGCCGCCAGCAGCCTCAACGTCGTCATCCTCCGCTATCGCTAAGAGTTTCCTGAGTTTGTCCCCGCCAAGATTTTTTCCGGACAGCATTGCGCGGATTTTGTCAGCTGCAGTGGATTCCTGATCCATTACGGCGGCATCCGCTGGCGCATCAGGGCCTTCGCCGGAAGCATGCTGCAACCACTCGATCCTTACCCCGAGAAACGATGCGATCGCCTGCATCTTTGCGGGACCAGGGATAGATTCACCGTTCAGCCATTTGCTCGCAGCCTTCGGCGTGACCTTGGCAATTTCAGCCAGACGAGCGCCCGCGCCCCATTGATCAATACCTTTAGCGGCTACTGATTTCTTGAGGCGTGAGGCAAACGCGGCGCGTATCTCTTCGATTTGAACCATAGGTTCAATATCGCATGCCCTTGCATGTACTTTCAGTTCCGACATAATATGTACTGCAAGTTCATATTTGACTCGGAGGCCATATGCGGCCGCTTAAGAAATCGATTGATGATGCTGGTGGTGTTCCGTCCGTGGCTCTGGCCTGCGGGAAGACCCCGCGCGCTATCTACAAGTGGCTTGTTGCCGACGCGCTGCCGCGCACCGAGTACACCGGCGAAACCCAATACGCCAAGAAAATCGCAGAACTGGCTGCCGCCAATGGCAAGCCATTCGAGACCGCTTGGCTGCTCGCCGAAGCTCATCCCAAAAAAACAGCTGCATAACCCTTTCGAACAACCAAGGAGCCTTACCAATGGCAGATGAAGATCGCTTAAACGAAAAACACGTCAACCAGATGAAAGTCCTGCTGGATGACAAATATCTCGGCCTTTTGGACTACGCCGCGCAGATCCACGGTACGAAAAAATCCGTGCTGGCGCGTGAAGTCTTGAAGTCCTGGTTGCTTGACCTTGTTGGTAATTCTATCCGCGACGACCGCGCAGCCTGAAGCGAAACCGTAGGTACTCAGTAGGGACCGCGTAGGGACTGGAGGCGATATGCCAGAAGAAAAAGGCATGGAGCTTGGGGAGTTACTTGATCCAGATGAGATTCGACTGTTGGAAGCCGAGGCGGCGAAGCGGGGGATGACCCCAGCAGAGTTGGCAAAGCTTGGAATCCAGCAGGAGCTGACCAGACGGACCAGACCAAGAGCCATGACAGGAACGATTCAAGCGTTCCGCAAGAAGCACTGAAACACCAAATTCCAGGCACAAAAAAACCACCGGTCGAGGGTGGCTTTTTCTACAGCACTTCAGCGAGACGAATCATGACAAACATCATTCCAATTGACAAGTCCCGAGGGTTTACCCGGATGGACAACGAATTGATGGATGCTTTGGCGGCAGTCCATCTGTCGCCGGCTGAGTTCAAGACTCTTCATGCGATCAACCGTATGGTTATCGGCTACAACCTCCAAGAGCGCCGCGTAACTGCTGAAGAAGTAGCCAAGAAGACCAACATCCTCCCGGCGCACGTATCCCGTGCGATTAGCAGTCTTCTAGCTCGTCGCGTCCTGTATCGCGTTGGAGGGAGCCGTGGTGACATAGGCGTTTGCGATCCGAAAGAATGGATTTACGAAGAGCCCAAAAAAGATAAATCGACTCAACCAAAATCAGTCGGAATTACCAATATTGGTAGTTTGGCTCCGGTAACGAAACTACCAATTTCGAGCGACTCCCTTCTTTATACGAAAGACATACCCCTAGTAACTGTTCCTACGGAACAGATTACTGCCCCCCAGGGGGCGAAACCCACTCAGCCAGAAATCAAAATCGAAAAACCGGAAACGCTGGTTTCGTTCGATGGCGAAGATTTTGAAGTCGACGCCACCCTGATCACCAAATGGGCAGAAGCCTACTCGCCGATTGACGTTGAGGCCGAGATCAAGCGTGCCGCCGCCTGGGCCAGTGGGAGCAAACCGAAGAAAGACTGGCGCCGCTTCCTGGTCAACTGGCTGGGCCGCGAGTTCAAGAAGAACCCAAGCGGGGCTTCCGAGGCTGGTGTGCCGGTGGACAAGATCATCGACCTGTACCACAAGGTCTGCCCGAACCTGCCAGCCGTTACCGTTGCAAGCGACAGGGTGCTGCGCAGCATGATCGCCGAACGCTGGAATGAGTCTCCGTCGCACCAGAGCGGCCAGGGCTTCTGGCTCCCGTTCTTCCAGAAGGCTAACAACCGCAGCCAAGTGTTCTTCCGTGGCGCCAACGTTGCACCGCGCCTTGAATCCCTGGTCAATCGTGCCGTCTTCCGCGAAATTTCGGAGGCGACCCAATGATGGATCTTCACAGCCTTGAGGCCGAACACGGCGTAATCGGCGCCATGCTTTGCCAGCCTCACCTGATCGACGTACTGAGCGACGACCTGTCCGCCGATGCGTTCGCATGGGAAGACAACGCCGAGCTGTACCGCCTGATCCTCGAAATGCACGCCGACGGCCAGCCGGTTGACGTGGTGACACTTCACGACCGCCGCGCAGAGCTTTCGAGTGGCGTCCGTGTATCTGCCTACGCCGCCCAGATCCAAGCCAATACGGCGAGCGTTGCGAATGCTCAGGTCTACGCCAAGATCATCCGCCAGCGCGCCGTGTGCCGCCTGATGTCGGCCGCTGCCGCCCGTATCAACGAGATTGCCCACGAAGAGGCGAGCATCGAGGACAAGATATCCCTGGCGCAATCCATTGTCCTCGGTCTTGACAGCACAGGTAGCGATGGTGAGTGCCAGATGATCGGCGACATCCTGATCGGCCACGTTGAAGTTCTTCAGGAACGCCTGGACAAATTCGCTGCTGGGGTTGTCATCGACGGCCTAGGAACCGGCATTCCGGATCTGGATGCGTACACGCAGGGGCTCAAGTCCGGACAGATGGTGGTGGTCGCGGGCCGGCCAGCGATGGGCAAGACCACCCTGGCCATGAACATCGCCGCCGACGTGGCGATCAATCAGAGAAAGCCCGTGCTGGTGATCAGCCTGGAAATGAGCAAGACCCAGCTGATGGATCGCCTGCTTGCAGCCGTTGGCGGGATTCCTCTCCCATCGCTGAAGACTGGTGAGTGCAGCAATGATCACGCCACCGAGCTGAACATGGCGGTCATGCGCCTGCGTGACGCGCCGATTGCCGTGTCGGACGTCCCGGTGATGACTATGCCGCGCATCCGTTCGATTTCCCGTCGCCAGTCGCACCGCATGGGCTCGTTGGGCCTGGTGGTGATCGACTACCTGGGCTTGGTTGAGGGTGAAGGGAAGGGTAGGACTGAGGACGTTACCGCCATGTCCCGCCAAATCAAGCTGCTGGCCCGTGAGCTTGATTGCCCAGTGATCATCCTATCCCAACTCAACCGAGGCTGTGAAAGCCGTCCAGACAAGCGCCCGGTACTCAGCGACCTGCGCGAGTCGGGCGCCATCGAGCAGGACGCCGATATCGTCATGTTCGTGTACCGCGACGAGGTGTACCACCCAAACACCCAGGATAAGGGGATTGGCGAAATCATCATCCGCAAGAACCGAGACGGCGAGATCGGCACGGTTCCTACGGCCTTTCAGGGTGCCAAGTCCCGATTCCTGCCCCTGTCCAACCACGCCCGGCAAGACAACGTCGTAAAGGTGAATTTCTGATGAGAGACAAGCAAACGATATTCCGCTACGGCGGTTACGAAATGCGCTCCCATTCGGAGACTCGCTGGGCGGCGATGATGGACGCGATGGACGTGGCCTGGGTATACGAGCCGCGCACCGTGGTCACCCGCCACGGCGGCTACATGCCTGACTTCTTTCTTCCGGCCGTTGGTGCATTCGTTGAGGTCAAGGGGCCTTCCCCGAGCCCGGTCGAGCGCGAAAAGGCGTGGGACGCCCAGCAGGCCACTGGCTTTCCTGTGGTTTTCGCATATGGCCGCGCCGAGATGATTGGCGGTGAGTTGTTTCACGGGATGCTGAGCTATTTCAGTGAGCGCGGCGAGGTCAGCTACTCGACTGCTGAGATCGGCGCAGCGGTAAGGCGCTGGTTCGGCATTCACACCTACGCCGCGTACCTCTCGGCCGGCGAGCATCAGCGCCGACCTGATTACGTGCTCCTTGGTGACGTTGTGGATGAGGTCATCACTGGCTGGATGGACCGTCAGGCGCGCGAGGCGCACCTGAAGAGCGTCCACGAGCCAATCAACCAGCGGAAGCTGGCCCAGCATCGCCAAGCTAGTCGTGCCGAATGGGCGCTGTCCCAATTCTCTCAAAAAATCATCCAGTGCTGGAACGCACGGGAGGCCGCGTAATGACCGACCACACCGAACTAAAGCGCGCAGCATCGGCAGCGAAGAACTGGGGCGGCGAAGTTGGCGAGGGCAGGTGGTACGCCGCTGAGTGCTTCAAACGGCCCTATTTCAGTATCCCGGATGCTGAGTTCATTGCGGCCTGTGAGCCTGGTGCAGTCCTGGCCCTGATCGCCGAGAACGAGCAGTTGGCCAAGACCGCTGACTGCTGGGACAGGCTGAATGTCCAGAACAAGGCGCTCAGCGATTCGTTCAGGGCCGAGCGCGACCAAGCCGAGCAGGATTACAAGGATGTCGTCGGCACCATTGAGCTTCGCGATATCGAGATAGCCAAGATCAAGGCCGAAGTCGCAGGCCTCCGCACCGGCTACGAAGCCTACGAGCAGGTGAATGCTGAGTTGAAGGCTGAGTGCGAGGTAGCGGGCATGCGCATCAAGGAGATGGACCTGCTCTTCGGCCGTTACATCCTCGCCATGCGTTCGGCCCTCATCGAGGAAGAGCATGGCAAGGGCCCGGCCGCCGCAATGGAGTGGATCTACAACTCTCTGGCCGGCCCAGGTGAGCTGCCACCAGAAGGCGAGACCGACAGCCAGGCCTACTTCGACCGCGAGATCGTCGCAGTGGATAACGGAATGCAGGAGGTAATGGCGTTCCACGAAGGCCGCCGCGTTGCCATTGGCCAGGGGGAGCAATCATGAATGTCCCAACGTTCAATCCGAAGGGTATTCGGCCCTGGATGATCAAGTACCGGTTTGCGGCGCGCATATTTTGCCTGGTGATGCTGCCTGTTGCCCCATTCGTGTACGGCGCCGCAATCCTCTGGGAGAACCGTAGCGGGTTTTCTGAAATCAAGATGCTCGCCAAGGCGGCTTTCTTGCCGTGGAAGGTGAGGCCATGACCGACAAGATCAGCGTCAACTGCCGCTCCATGCTTACCGAGGCTATCACCCGAATGTCCAAGATGTTCGAGGACAAGCACTTTGTGGTGGTGAGCCTTCGCCCAGGCAAGGACCGCACCCTGGACCAGAACCGGCTGTGGTTCGCCATGTACAAGCGCATTGCCGAGATGACCCAGATCGGTGACGCGGCCGAGGCGCGCAAGTACTGCAAGCTGCATATCGGCGTACAGATCCTGCTGAACGAGGATGCCGGGTTTCAGGCTGAGTGGTACCGAGTGATGCGTCACCTGCCGTACGAAACCAAGCTGGACATGATGGGCGAATGCCACCTGTTCGGGCCGGACGGCTTCCCGGTGACCAGCCTGTTCAATCGCGCCCAGGGCATCGCCTACACCGACCGCATCGTCGCGCGCTTTGCTCCGCAGGGCGCGTACTTCTCTGACCTGCTTAGCCAGGAGGCCGCATGACCCAAATTAATTGGTTTGTATGGTGGGTTATTGGCTGCGGATTGGTCTTCAACGGGTGGCTGGTATGGAACCTGGCCAAAGTGTGTGGGCATCTGATCTACACCGCAGTCGCTGCGGCATCCTTCACCCGGTTCTGCTGGGCATGCGGGAAAGTCCACGGGTTTAAGGGGCAGAAATTCCCATCGTGGGTGTATGCGCCCCAGGTCTGGTTCGGGTTCTTCGCCGTTTCGCTTGGCGCCGCCCCCGGTTCGATCAATCACATGGGCGGCTCAGGCGTATGGAATGGGATCGGCAAATGGACCGTGTTCCCTGCGGAGGAGGCCGAATAATGCTTGCCGCCAAACAGCCAAAACCAAAGACCTGCCGCAACCCAGCATGCAGGGCCTCCTTCGTCCCACAGCGCCTCGGTCAGGCCGTGTGCAGTCCTAAGTGTGCGCTGGCCACCGTAGAGGTGCAGAAGGCCAAGGAGAAAAAGTCGCTGGCCCTGGCCGGTCGCCGGGAGATCAAGGTGCGCAAGGAGGCGCTGAAAAGTCGCGGCGACCACATCCGTGAGGCCCAGCAGGCGTTTAACGAGTTCATCCGCACCCGGGACCAGGCCGCCGGCCACCTGTGCATATCCAGCGGTAAGCCGTTGGACTGGCGCGGCAACGCAGTAGATGCAGGTCATTACCGCAGCGTCGGCTCTGCGCCGCATCTGCGCTTCGATGAGCGTAACTGCCATGCCCAGAGTAAGCAGGACAACCGGTTCCTTTCTGGGAATGCCGTGGACTACCGGATCGGCCTGATAGCGCGCATTGGCCAGGAGGCGGTCGACGCCCTGGAATCCGACCAGAGCGTTCGCAAGTACACCGTGGATGAGATCAAGGCCATCAAGGCCAAGTACCGGGCAAAGACCAGAGAACTGAAGAAGGGGCAGGCAGCATGAAAATCAACTCAGCGCGCCAGGCTTGGCATGACTGCAAGTACAAACCGGCCCCCGGCCAGACCTCAGACGTAGTGCAGTTGGGTGTGGTGGTGCAGAACACCGAGCGCGGGCCCACGGCAAACCACGCGGTTCACGGCGCGCTGGCTGGACACATCCAGTCGGCAATCGCCCGGCTGCACCCGCAGATTCGCGTGTTCGGCGACTTCATGTACGCCGCCGAGCAGAGCGACGACATCCGGGAAGCGGCGGAAGAGGTCGTGTTCCTTCTGGTGCAGAACCGCTCACCGCGCATGACGGCGGCAAAGCGCGAGAAGCTGGAGTTCGTCGTGAAGGGCGTGCTACGCCGGTACCAGCACATGCATCAGGGCGGGCAATCGTCCAACGAAGACCCCCTGGCCAACGCCGAGAAGTTCCGGGCTTGGATGTGGCAGGTCTACGAGGTGCGCCTGGAATCATGCAACTGGGAGCGGGATTGGGGTGGGCTGCTGCAACTGATCTTCGAATGCTGCGAGGATCTGGACCGCCGCGCGCTGAGCCCTGTAGCGGCGGTAATTTACGAAATGCGCGAGGCCGCATGAGGGCCTATTGCGTTCCCGTGCGGCTCATGGCATGATTTCGCCAATGTTAGAGTTTTGCCTTCGGCAACTTACTCAATGATCCAAGAAAACCCGGCCATCGCGTCGGGTTTTTTATTGCCTAAGTTTCCCCAAGCCCTCAGAGCCCCTGACTTGTCACGCTGATGAGGGACCTATTCAGGGCCTCGACATTGATCGGGGCTTTTCTCGTTATGAGGCGCATCAAATGTCCGGCTCTATCCAATCCAGCAACTACGTGCCGGGCGTTTCCGGCTGGAAAATTGATAACAAGACTGGCGAGTTCGAAATGCACTGCGCGGCTTTGTCGGTAGTCGGGAAGGATGAGGCTGCTCTGTACAGTGGCGCTGCCGTCACTCATTCGCCAAAGCGATCCATCGTCATCGATGGTGTCACCTACATTAACAAGGCTTGCATCAAGGAGGCTTCGATCAAGGCCAGCATCCTCAGTAGCGGGAAAGTCGTCATGGTCGGCGTCGGTCTGCTCGACGAGCGCGAGTCATTGGCCGACGCCATCAAGGGCTGGCATGACCGTATCGGTTCTGCCTTGGAGGCTGGCGGGGTCAGTGCTGCCATCGACAAGATGGCCCAGGTGGTAGCTGATACTGAGTTGGGCAAGGAGCTGCTTGTGGATATTGGCCGGCGCAACAGCGGCATTGCCGACCTGGTCAAAGATATCATCCGCACCGAGCTTATGCCTGGCGGCCTGCTTCACCGCTCCCGCTAATCCATTCCTTCACTCCCTAGCCGGGAAAACAACAAACATGGAGTACCAACGATGGCCGAACCGAGTACCGGTGCGCTGGCGGTGACGGCTGCTGTTGGTGTGACTACCGCAAGCTTTATCCCTGGCATTGATGTGAATGCAGTTGTGGGCGCCTTTGCGGGCGCGATGTTCTTCGTGGTGTTCGCCAGAGAACTGACGGCGCTGTCGAGGCTTGGTTACTTCCTGGCCTCTTGGGTGCTGGGCTACTACGTGTCGAGTGAGGTGATGGGCCGCAACTGGGCGAACACCTCAGGCCTAGTGGCCTTCTTCGGCGCCTTGTTCTGCGTGGTGGTGTGCATCAGCCTGTTGGAGTGGGTGCAGGGCGGCAAGACGCCTGGCTGGTTGCGATTCATCGCTGACCGCTTTGGAGGTCGCAATGGTTGATCCCTGGACTTTGATCGCTGCCGCTCTGTGCGGCGCGATCTGCTACCGCATCGCGGTCTATCGCCGTGATGGTGCGCGCTACCGTGCCGGTGTGTCGTGGCTGGCCTACCTGCTTGCCGTAGGCACTGGGTGCGAGTCGTTGCTGATCACGCTATCGGTAATGTTCGCCAAGCCGGTGCCGGCTGTATCCCCGTTCTTATTGATGGTGCTGATCGTTCTGGTGGTGCTGGTCTATCGCGCCCGAGGGAATGTCGCACGCATCCTCAGGATGGATTAATACGCGCCACGTTTTCGAATGCGCCAAATCGTGGCGCGGGATATCTCAATGAAAGTAATCGTAACCAAGCTCCTGGGATCGGCTGAGGTCGAGTTCCTGCGTGAAGGTGTGGTCGTTCACCGCGAGCGGTTCACCGGCAAGGTCACCTCCGAGTGCCGGCGCACCATTGCGTTCAATGAATCGTTCGATGACCACCGTTGCCGGTTTGTGACGGCCATGCCTGCTGATCGGGCATTCCAGTATCAGGTTTCGCCGTGAGCAAAGTTGCCCGCCTGCGGCACGCGCTGCCGATGAGCCCGGACATCAATGCAGCGGTAGCCGATCTCGACAAGGCCATTGCCGATGCCGTGGATGCCGCCAAGGAAGCCGGGCTGCCTCAGGGGCTGATCGTCAGCTTGCTCCACGGTCACGCACATGCACAGACCCACCAGATGGTAACGAATGACCATTGAATGACGTTCGAACTACGTTGAATGACCATTCATTCGCGAAACACCCCATGAATGAGGCTTAGCCATGGCCCTATGCGGCGCAAAGAAGCGCAGCAATGGGGAACCATGCAAGCGACACGCTGTACCGGGTTCCTCTCGCTGCAAGCTACACGGCGGGGCGGCTGCCAAGGCCAACAAGGGCAATCAGCACGCCCGCAAGCACGGCATCTACTCCGACACACTGACTGCTGATGAGCATGGCCTGTGGGATGACATCGGCATCGGCACGCTGGATGACGACATCAAGATCGCCAAGCTCCAGTTACGGCGCGCACTGATGGCCCAGGCCAAGGCTGAAGCCGGCGACGGGCTTGTTCTGGATATGGAAAGCATCCACACCCAGGCGACCGACCCAGTTGAAGAGGGCCAAGAGCTGAAAGAGCCAGGCCGCCCATCAATGACAACCCAGCGCCGACGCCAGGGCTACGAAGACATCATCAACCGTCTTCTCGGCCGCATTGGCGACCTTGAGTCGAAGCGCGCCGACATGATCAAGAAGCTCGACCCTGAAGACGACGGGCCATTGCCTCAGCGCATCGAAGTGGTGGTGACTGACGCGAGACGCCCTAATGCCGAGCCTTAACGTACCCCAAGCCCAGTTCCTGGCACTGCCCCACAAGTTCCGTGCTTTTGTGGCTGGGTTCGGCTCTGGCAAGACCTGGGTAGGCTGCTCAGCGCTGGGTAAACACTTCTGGGAGTGGCCGCGCATCAACGCCGGCTATTTCGCTCCTACATACGCCCAGATCCGCGACATCTTCTACCCGACAATGGAAGAGGTGGCGCGCGACTGGGGGCTTCGAACTGAGATCAATCAGTCGAACCATGAAGTGCACGTCTACAGCGGGCGGCAATACCGCGGCACCGTGATATGCCGATCCATGGAGAAACCTCAGACAATCGTCGGCTTCAAGATTGGTCATGCTCTGGTCGATGAGCTCGACGTAATGAGCCTGGTCAAGGCGCAGCAGGCCTGGCGCAAGATCATCGCCCGAATGCGCTACAACGCCACAGGTTTGCGCAACGGGGTGGACGTAACGACGACCCCAGAGGGTTACAAGTTCGTCTATCAGCAGTTCCTCAAGCAGGTGCGCGACAAGCCATCGCTGGGTGATATGTACGGCCTTGTGCAGGCCAGCACCTTCGACAACGAGCTGAACTTGCCAGAGGACTACATCGCCTCTCTGATGGAGTCGTATCCGCCGCAGTTGATCATGGCGTACCTCAAGGGCCAGTTCGTCAACCTGACGTCCGGCACGATCTACACGGCCTACGACCGCAAGCTCAACGGATGCTTCGACACAGTGCAGCCCGGTGAGCCGCTGTTCATCGGGATGGACTTCAACGTCGGCAAGATGGCGGCGATTACCCACGTTAAGCGCGACCAGGGGTTGCCCAGGGCTGTAGATGAGCTGATCGACGGCTACGACACGCCCGACATGATCCGCCGCATCAAAGAGCGCTACTGGCAGCACGACGGCAACGACTTCAAGAAGACCTGCGAGATCAGGATCTACCCGGATGCCTCGGGTGATTCACGCAAGTCCGTGAACGCCAGTATCACCGACCTGGCCATGCTCAAGCAGGCCGGGTTCGCGGTCATCGCTCCAGCAGCGAACCCGCCGGTGAAGGACCGTATCAACGCAATGAACGCCGTCTTCTGCAATGCGCAGGGCGAGCGCCGCTACCTGATCAACTCGCTCACCTGCCCAACCTACGCCGACGGCCTGGAGCAGCAGGTGTGGGGCGCGAACGGGGAGCCAGATAAAACCGCCGGCATCGATCACGCGAACGACGCCGGCGGCTACTTCATCCACAGCGAGTACCCGATCATCAAACCGGTCACCGCTATCAAAATGGGATACGCCCGATGAGCTACGACGTCTCCTTCAAGCGGGCGGAATACACGGCAGTGCTGGACCGCTGGGCGACCGTTCGCGACGTCTGTGCCGGCCAGCACCGGGTTGTCGACCGACTGCCGTACATCAACACACACGACAAGTCTCCCGAGAACGTAGACCGGAATAAGGCCTATCGCGAACGTGCGGTATTCAAGAACGCCACCGGGCACACCCGTAACGGGCTGCTCGGCCTGGCGTTCCACAAAGACCCGACGTTGACGGTGCCCAAGAAGCTGGAGTACCTGCAGGACAACGCCAATGGCTCGGGTGTGAGCATCTACCAGCACTCGCAGGGCACCCTAGAGAAGGTGCTTGAGGCCGGGCGACATGGCCTGTACGTCGACTATCACCAGGACAATGGCGGCGGGGGCCACTCGGTGATCCTTTCCTACTGCGCCGAGGACATCATCAACTGGCGCACGGGCATGGTGAATGGTCACAGCGTGCTGACCCTGGTGGTACTGCGCGAGTTGCCTGAGATTGCGGAGGGCTTCGGGTTCAAGACGGTTGAGCAGTACCGGGAGTTGGCACTGGAAGACGACGGTTTCGTTTGCCGCGTTTGGCGCCGGTCTGGGTCGAAAGGTGGTGGGCCACTGGCAGTCATCGACGAGTTCAAACCCGAAGGTGTAACCGGTCGCCTCAAGGAGATCCCGTTTACCTTCGTCGGCGCACAGAACAACGATCCAAGCATCGACGAGTCGCCGCTATACGACATCGCCATGATCAACCTGGGCCATTACCGGAACAGTGCCGATTACGAAGACAGCGTTTTCTGGTGTGGGCAGGCACAGCCTTGGATCAGTGGTCTGGATGAGCAGTGGCGCGACTGGATGCAGAAGAACGGCATCTATGTTGGTTCGAGAGCGCCGATGCTTTTACCTGTGGGCGGCGCATTCGGTTACGCGCAGCCCACGCCGAACACCCTGGTCAAAGAGGCCATGGCCGACAAGAACCAGATGATGATCGAGCTGGGCGCCCGGATGGTGGTTGCGTCACTTGCTACCAAGACCGCTACGGAGTCCCGCGGCGATCAGTCAGCCTCAACATCGGTGCTGGCTGGCTGCGTGGCCAACGTCAGCGAGGCATACACCCGCGCAATCATGTGGTGCTGCGCCTACATGGGCATCACCGACAAGAAGGTCGCCTACCAGGTCAATCAAGAGTTCGTCGAGCTGACGGCGGATCCGCAGATGATCACAGCCCTGGTGGGCTTGTGGCAGAACGGCGGCTTCGCGAAAGCGGATCTTCGAGCGTACCTACGCAAGCTTGGGCTGATCGCACCAGAGCGCACCGACCAACAGATCGACGGCGAGCTGGAAGAGCAGGGCGACGGCCTGGGCCTGGACGACGAGGACAAAGTAGATGGCGGTGAACCAAGCGATACTTGATGCGACCATCCGGCACGCAGTCTTCCTCGAAAAGCTCAAGGCGGGGGAGGTGGGCAAGTTCGCTCCCTTCCTCAAGGAAATTGACCGATCTATCCGAGATCGGCTGACCCAGTCGGACCTGACGGAATACAACACGAAGCGTCTGGAGGCACTGCTGAAGGAAGTCGACAGCCTGTTACTGGGCATTTTCGACCGCTACAGCGCGCAACTGAACCTCGACCTGGTGGATATCGCCAACTACGAGGCTGAGTTTGAGGCGTCAAGTCTCGCCAGGTCTGCGCCGGTTGGCGTGTCGCTGGATGTGGTCGCCCCGACGGCTGCTGCAATCCGAACCGCAGTGCTGACGAACCCGCTCAGCGTGCGCGGTGCCGGCGGCGGGAAGCTGCTCAAGGCTTTCATTAAGGGGTGGACTGGCGCCGAACGTGAGCGCGTCACCGGTACCATCCGGCAAGGCTTCTTCGAAGGACAGACGAATTTCCAGATCATCCGCAACATTCGCGGTACCAAGGCGGCCGGATACAAGGACGGGATCCTTGCTACCACCAACCGCAATGCCAGCACGGTTGTGCACACCGCCATTCAGCATGTGTCGTCCCAGGCACGGATGGAGGTGGCCAAGGCCAACACGGATATCGTCGAAGAAATCCAGATGGTGGCAACGCTGGACAGCAAGACCAGCCAGCAATGCCGATCATTGGATGGTCGTAGGTTTCCGGTTGAGTCTGGCCCAAGGCCGCCGTTTCACCCGAATTGTCGAACCACCTTCATCCTGCTGACCAAACTTAGCGAGATGTTCGCCAAGGGCGCTACTCGCGCTTCAGCGGGCGCCAATGGCGGCCAGCAGGTCAGTGCAAGCCTGGATTACTACCACTGGCTCCAGCAGCAACCGGCAGCGTTCCAGGACGAGGCTATCGGCCCAGTCCGGGCCAAGCTGTTCCGGGAGGGTGGGCTGACCGTGGAGCGTTTCGCCGAGATGCAGCTGGATCGCAACTTTGCGCCGCTGACCCTAGTGCAGATGAAGGGCCTGGAGCCGCTGGCATTCGAGCGCGCCGGGATTTAACCGAGCATATTCAATCAGCCGCCTCCGGGCGGTTTTTTATTGCCTGCAAAGCGGGCGAAACATACCCAAGGGGTGCATCAACGTGGCAGAAGAAAACGAAATCGACCTGGAAAACCCGGCAATCAAGGCCGCTATCGCGACTGCCGTTGAAGCATCCGTTTCCGGTTTGAAAACCAAGAACACAGAACTGCTGGGCAAGCTGAAGGACACCTCCACAAAGCTGACCCAGTTCGAAACCCAGTTTGAAGGCATCGACATCGACGCCGTCAAAGGCTTGCTCAGTCGCGCGGGCCAGGATGAAGAAACCAAGCTACTGACCGAGGGTAAGGTGGACGAGGTCTTCAACCGCCGCACTGAGCGCCTGCGTGGTGACTACGACAAGCAGTTGAAGGCCGTCACTGGCCGTGCCGAGAAGGCAGAAGCCTTCGCCGCGAAGTTCCAGGGCAAAGTCCTGGGCGACTCGATTCGTGGTGCTGCCCTGAAGGCTGGCGCGCTCCCTGAAGCAACCGACGACATCATCCTGCGCGCCAAAGGCGTGTTCACGCTTAACGAAGAGGGTGAGGCAGTCGCCGTTGACGAGAATGGCCAGACCATCCTCGGCAAAGACGGCAAGACCCCTCTGACCCCGGTCGAATGGGCGGAATCCCTGCGCGAAAGCGCGACTCACCTGTGGCCAAGGGCTTCAGGGACACAAGCCCCGGGCGGGGGTGGCGGCCAGGCTGCATTCAAGCGCTCCGAAATGACTGCTGAGCAAAAGCGCGATTACCAGCGCAAGCACGGCCAAACCGCATATCTTGCATTGCCCAAGTAAGGGGAAATACTCATGCCAACAACTGTTAACAGCGACCTGATCATCTACAACGATGAGGCGCAGACCGCATACCTGGAGCGCATTCAGGACAACCTGGACGTGTTCAACGCATCGTCCAACGGCGCGATCGTTCTCGACAACGAGCTGATCCAGGGCGACTTCCGCAAGCGTGCCTTTTACAAACTCGGCGGCGGTCTGGAGCACCGCGATGTCAACTCCGACGGCAAGGTCACCGCCAAGAAAATCGGCGCTGGCGAGGCTGTAGGTGTCAAGGCGCCATGGAAATACGGCCCGTACCAGACCACCGAAGAGGCGTTTAAGCGCCGCGGCCGGGCAGTGGAAGAGTTCTCCCAAATCATCGGCGCCGATGTTGCCGATGCCACCATCGAAGGCTTTATCGAATACGCAACCGGCGCACTCAAGGCCGCCATCGGCTCGAACGCTGCCATGGTGGTGTCGGCCAACATCGAAACCGACGGCAAGAAGACCCTGACCCGTGGCATGCGTAAATTCGGTGACAAGTTCGGCCGGATCGCGCTGTGGGTCATGCACTCTTCTGCCTACTTCGACATCGTTGATGAAGCGATTGCGAACAAGGTCTACGAAGAAGCCGGCGTCGTGATCTACGGCGGCCTGCCTGGCACCCTGGGCAAGCCAGTACTGGTGACCGACAAGGCTCCAGTGGATGCCATCTTCGGCTTGCTGCCGAACGCCGTGGTCATCACCGAGTCTCAGGCCCCCGGCTTCCGCTCGTACGACGTCAACGACGAGGAAAACCTGGCTATCGGCTACCGCGCCGAAGGTACCGTCAACATCGACGTGCTGGGCTACAGCTGGAAGGAGTCCACCGGTGGCACCAACCCAACACTGGCGGCCGTTGGCTCTGCTGCTAACTGGGTCAAGCACTCGGACAGCAACAAGGTGACCGCTGGCGTGATGATCAATCTCACCGCCACGCCTCCAGCAGGCGGCTGATAACCACCCCAAGAAGCGGCCATCGCTGGCCGCTACGGAGATTCCGATGGAACTCGTTTATACAAACCAGCTTGATGGCTTTGAGCCTGGCAAGCGTTACCGCGTCCCGGGCCTATTCCGCAGCATTGAGCGCGATGCGACCGAAGTGACCGTGGTAGGTGACTATCCCGAAATCGTCACGGCGTACGAAGATGCCGGTGTTGATGTTGAGGTTGTTGAGTTGCCGGTGCCTGTTGTTGGCGGCACGCAGACGTCGGCCTCTGGTGAGCTGTCTCAGCTGCTTGCCGATCTGCAAGCCGAGAGTGGCGCCATGGTTCTGCTGGTCGAAGGCATGGAGGGTGGCGAAATCCACCGTCCAGAGTCTGGCGACTTGGCATTGCGCTTGTTCGAAGTGCTGGGCACCATCCATGCATCAGTTGGTGAGCTGACCGCCGAGCGTGACGGCTTGCTTCTTACTGTCGACGAGCTGCGCGATGAGGTTGAAGCTCTGAAGAGAGCCGCCATCACGCCGACGGATGGTGAGGTCGATGAGATCGCCGCACTGAAAGCAAGGCTCGATGAAGCCAAGGTTCCGTACCGGGCCAACGCTTCGAAGGAATCCCTGGAGAAGCTCGTCGCTGAGCTGACCAAGGAGTAATACTGCTGGCTGTCGGCGATCCGGCGGCCAATCTTCAAACCATTCCAGCGAGTTGACGCATGACACTCATCATCGAGGACGGCACCGGCAAGCCTGACGCCGAAAGCTACGCGAGCGCCGAGGATCTGGCCATGTATGCCGTGAAGTTCGGCACGGTCATTCCTGAGGGTGCTCAAGCGCAGGAAGCGTTGCTGCGCCGGGCCGCTTTGGCTATGGATGGCATGACCTGGAAGGGCCGCAAGACCAGCAGCGAGCAGGGCCTAGACTGGCCGCGGCGGGAGGTGCTGCTGGATCAAGAGATCAAGCCGAACAACTACCTGCCAGCGCGCATCCAGTACGGCCAGATGGCCCTGGCCGCCGAAATCCATCAGGACGATATCGACCCGGTGGAGAAGCGCAAGGGCGCGGTTCTGCTTGATCGTGTTGAAGGTGCGGTGACCCGGCAGTACGCGGCGATCCCAAGCACCAGCAATCGGCTACTGCCAGCGGCACCGGATCGACCAAGTGCTACGCAGTTTGCGGATTACCTACAAAAGCGCGGGCTGTTCGCCGTTCGCGCATAGCCACAACGGAGACCGCCATGGCCACCTTCTACGACGAAATGGCCGTGATGGCTCTGGAGATGATCACAGAGTTCGGCCAGCCTGTGACCATCAGCAAGACGGAGCAGGGCGAGTACGACCCGGAGACGGGCGGGGAAGCGCCGGGGGCAACTGTCGAACAGATCGCCCAGGGCATCCTGCTCGACTTCACCGGTATCGAATTCCAGAACAACAGCCTCATCAAGCAGGGCGACAAGAAGCTCAAGATTGCCGCGCAGGGATTGGCTTGGGTGCCTGGACTGCTCGACAAGGTGGCTGCCCAGGGCCGCACCTGGTCAATCGTGCCCCCGCTTAAAGAGATCAGCCCCGCCGGTACGCCGATCCTGTATGAACTGCAGGTGCGGTCTTGAGCCGGGCAGGCGCCGGGCAGTCCGGCAGCTTCGCCCTGAGCCTGGCCGAGTTCGCCGCCCAGACCAGCGAAGCCATCGATGCCAGCGTGCGTGAAATCATCATCGAGGTCGGAAGCAGCCTGATCCGCATGTCTCCCGTGGGTAACCCGGAGATCTGGGCGCAAAACGCTGTGGCGACCCAGTACAACAAGGCCGTCGACGACCACAACAGCGCGCTGCGCAGCGATCCGGCCAACCTCACGAAAGGTGGCAGGCTCAAGAAGGGTCGCAAGTTGCACGACGGCATGGACGTCATCGCCCCAGAAGGCTATGTCGGCGGCCGGTTCCGGGCGAACTGGCACATCTCGCTCGGCGTGGTCGAAAACGTCACATTTGACGAGGTAGACCCCAGCGGCGCCGAAACCACTGCCGCGCTCGTCGCTGCAATGAGCGACTTCACCGCCGGCCAGATGGCCTACATCATCAACAACTTGCCCTATGCGATCCCGCTGGAGTTCGGCCATTCAACCCAGGCCCCTGGCGGCATGGTCCGGGTAACCGTGGCTCGCTTTCAGCAGATCGTGCTGGAAGCCATCAGGAACAACCAGGTATGAGTCACGCAATCATCGCCTCGATCTACGAAGCCAAGCTCATCGCCTGGAACGCTGTCAGGTCGGAGAAGATGAAGATCGTCTTCGAAAACACGGCCTACACGCCAGCGGCGGGCGAAACCTACATGCGGGCGTTCACGATCCCAGGCGACACCGCGAGCAACACGCTCGGCGGCGACCACCGGCTGTTCACCGGTGTGTTCCAGGTCAGCATCATCGCGCCGGCGGGCACCGGCAAGGCCAAGACGAACCCGATTGTGGCCGAGCTGACGGCTCTGTTCCCGCTATACGCCAGGGACTCGAAGGGCGCGGTCACCGTGGTGATCATGTCGCCGGTCGACCAAGGGCCCGGCATCACGGGCGATTCAAATTACACCGTCCCGGTCTCGTTCTTGTACCGAGCCGACACCAACTGATCCAGCCCATTGGGCAACCCCACGAGCCCGCCATTGAGCGGGTTTTTTCATATCTGCAAAGAGGAAATACCAATGGGCTACAAAATCCCGAACGGCGGCACCTTCCAGCACGCCGCGACCTATGCCGCTGCGCTGGCGTTTGCCACCATCACCAACGCCGCTGAGGCCGTGGCCACCGTTGTCGGCGGCACCCTGGCTGCGGGCGACATCGTCCTGCTCACTTCCGGCTGGAGCAAGCTGGATAGCAAGGTCGTGCGCGTGAAGGCGGCGACTGCTACTGCAATCACCCTGGAAAGTATCGACACTACCGACACCCAGGCCTTCCCTGTCGGTGGTGGCGCCGGGACCATGCGCAAGGTGCTGACCTGGGTTCAAATCCCGCAAATCTCCGATGTGGCCTTCTCCGGTGGCGAGCAGAACTACCTCGACGTGGTTTTCCTCGAAGACGACCAGGGCAAGCAGATTCCCACCGATAAGTCGGCTGCCAGCATGGTACTGACCCTCGCCGACGATCCGATTCAAGACTTCAACAAGGTGTTGATGAAGGCTGATGCGGGCAAGCAGGTCGAGGCCGCACGTTTGAACCTGCCGGGCAATGACACGCTGCTGTACGGCGCCTACACGTCGTTCTCCAAACAGCCGGCGGTGTCCCGTAACAACCTGCTGACCCGCACCGTCAACCTGGCATTGCAGGCCGAGCCGACTCGCTACCTGACTGCGGTGGTGTAATCCATGGCCAAGATCCGTATCGCGCAGAACGCCACTTTCACTGCGCCAGTGCTGATTCCAATTGTCGGCAGCGCGCCTGAGAAGGTTGAGTTCACCTTCAAGTACCGGGATCGCGCCGAGCTTGCTGCTCTGTTCGATGAATGGAACGAGAAGCGGAAGAAAGCGCAGGCCGCATTGGGCGATACACCGTCATGGTCAGAAATTGTGGCCGTGGATACCGAGCAGCAAACCCAGCAGATCAAGGATCTGGTAGTAGGCTGGGGCTTCGACGACGAATACAACGACGACAACATCGTTGCATTCGTGAAGTCCTGCCAGGGCGCCGCCGAGGCGGTCGTTAAAGCCCATGAAGGCGCATATAACCAGGCCCGCCTGGGAAACTAACCGACGCCGCCCGCGCCATGTACTCGCCGAGCGTGCCCGACGCGATTATCGGGATGTTCGGCCTTGCCCCGGGAGATCTGGTTGAGGAGGTGGAGGTCTGGCCCTGTAACTGGCCTGCCTTCCTCCTTTTCAACCGCATGTCCACCCAGTGGCGAGCAGGCGCCGGCGGCGCGATCGGTCTCGACTACACCTGCATCCGCGACGTGGCCGGGTTCCTCGGCATCAAGAAAAAGCAGCTCGCTGAAATCTTCCCTGACCTTCAAGTCCTGGAAGGCGAAGCCCTGCGCGTCATGGCGGAGGAAAGGGAAAACAGCCCGTAACCACGGGCACTTATTCAAGGTGAGTCGATGAACATTGCAGAACTCGGCGTCAAGATCGACTCGGCCGATGCGATCCAGGCAAAAACGAGCCTGGATGAAATGGCGAAGGCTGGCGGCCGGGCCGAGCAGTCCGCCGTTTCGCTGATGAACGAAATGCAGGCGCTGGAGAAATCGCTTTCCACCAGTGCCAAGACCACACAGGACCTGGCAAAGCAGCGTGATGCACTCGCCAAACTCACCAAGACCGGCGCCTATGGCGAGGCCGAGGCGGCGAAGATCTCCGCGCAGCTCGACAAGCAGCAGGTGGCTCTGGCCAAGTCTGCCCTGGATGAGCAGAAGGCCCTGAACAGCCTTCTGGGTGCCATCGACCCGGCCCGCGCCGCACTGGCGAAGCTGGACACTCAGGTCGAGCAGCTTGGTAAGCATCTGGACGCCGGCCGCATCAGCCAGGATCAGTACAACACTGCCCTGAGCAAGATCGACAAGGACTACGCCAAGCTCGAAAAGACGGCCACCGGTTTCGACAAGCTGCGCCTCGGCACCCGCCAGGCGCAGGAAAACGTTGTGCAGTTGGGTAATGCGCTGTCCTCTGGCGACTGGGGTAGTGGCGTTCGCGCCGTGGCTCAGTTGGGCGCGGGCGCCGGGGCGGGTGCCGCGGGGCTGCTTGCCATTCTGGGGCCGCTGGCCCTGGCCACAGCAGCCGTTGGCGGCCTAGCTATTGCCTACTACAAAGGTAGCGAGGAGCAGGACCGCTACAACAAATCACTGATCCTCACCGGTAACTACGCCGGCATCAGTGCTGGGCAGCTTGGCGATATGGCCCGGCAGGTGAGTGCCACTGTCGGCACCACCGGGCAGGCCGCCGAAGTTTTGGCCCTGCTGGCTGGTAACGGAAAGATCGCCGGCGAGAGCTTCACTGGCATTACCCAGGCTGCCGTTTCGATGCAGGAAGCTACCGGCAAGGCGGTGAGCGAGACGGTCGCCGAGTTCTCCAAGCTGGCAGACGACCCGGTAAAGGCCTCCGCTGCACTAAACGAGCAGTATCACTACCTGACGGCCTCGGTTTACTCGCAGATTGCCGCACTGGAAGAGCAAGGTGATCACGCCGGCGCGGTGAAGCTGGCCACAGAGCAGTACGCTGATGCCATCAATGAGCGCACACCGAAGATCCTGGAGAACCTCAGTTTTTGGGAGAGGGCTTATAACGCGGTTGCTCAGGCAGCCGATGGCCTCAAAAATGCCGGCCGCCGAGATATCAACGCGGACATCGAAAATGCCCGCGCTGGCTTGGCTGAAGCCCAGGGCATGGACGGCCTATTCCAAAACCAAAAGTCCAAGGATGCCTTGATCGAGTTCCGGCAAAACCGCCTGAACATGCTGGAAGATGAGAAAGCCGCCCAGGAAGATATCGCCAAGTGGGAGGGCGAGCAGGCCAAGGCACAGGGTGCGGCCGTTACTGCCATGACCAAAGTTGACGCGCTGACCAAGTCGTCGTTGACCAATGAGCAAAAGCGGACCAAAGAGCTTGAGGACTACAAGCAGCAACTGGCTGATATCCGCAAGGTTTCGCCAAACGATCCGCGCCTACAGCAGGACGCTGTCGATAAGAACATAGCGAACATCAACGCCAAGTTCAAAGACCCCAAAGCGCCCGGCACCCAGGTCGACCTGACCAGCTTCAACAGCGCCAAGAACGATCTGGCTGCCATCACCGA
The DNA here is from genome assembly GCF_012985525.1 of Pseudomonas sp. WS 5059. Lineage (NCBI taxonomy): Bacteria > Pseudomonadati > Pseudomonadota > Gammaproteobacteria > Pseudomonadales > Pseudomonadaceae > Pseudomonas > Pseudomonas sp. WS 5059. Next base: position 344,632 of record NZ_JAAQWO010000005.1, read on the forward strand.
CACCTACAAAAACTACCAGAAGGAACTGGACGCGGCGCAGAAGGCCGGCCTGCTTTCAGAGGCTGATTACCTGCTGCGGCGCCAGGCGCTGATCGGCAATCAGCTCGACCAGACCACGGCAGCGTACGAGGCCGAGATTGCGGCGTTGGAAGCCGCCAAGGGCAAGAAGAGCACATCGGCAACGCAAAGCATCCAGCTCGACCAGAAGATAGCCGACGCGCGCGCAGGGATGGTCAAGGCGCAGAAGGATGCCGATAGCCAACTTGAAGTGTTGGCGACCAACGAGGCGGGGCGACTCGCCAAGCAGGAGCGGGCGATCAGCTCGTACGTACAGGCGCTGGGGCAGCAACAGCGGGCCCTGGAGCTTGCGGGGCAGCGTGCGGTGCTCGGCGTTGGCCAGGGAGATCGCCAGAACGCGCTCAACGGGGAGCTGAACAGCCAGCAAGACCGGTTTGCTCAGCAGTCGCTGGATCTGGAAAACCAACGCTCCGATCCATCGCGCAATATGTCGGACGAAGAGTTCACCCGAAAATCGCAGGCGCTCGCCGATGCGAACAAGAAGGCGACCGACCAGATCCGGCAAAACTACGCGGATGTGGAGACCGCCCAGGGCGATTGGACGAAGGGCGCGACAGCGGCCTGGGAAAACTATCTGGATTCGGCACAGAACGTCGCAGGGCAGACCAAGAGCCTGTTCGGCAACGCGTTCAGCTCGATGGAGGATTCAATCGTCAACTTCGCCATGACCGGGAAGCTGTCGTTTGCTGACTTCACCAAGTCAATTCTTGCCGATATGGCACGCATCGCTACCCGACAAGCAGCCTCTGGTCTTCTCGGCTCCCTTGTGGGGCTCGGCGTGTCTGCTGCTGGCTCGTACTTTGGCGGCGGTGCCGCGACATCAGCAGGGTCGACAGCGGCCGGTTATAGCCCTGAAGTATTGGCTGGCTGGTCCGGTGTGACCCAGGCAAAGGGTGGCGCATGGTCCGGCGGCGTGCAGATGTTTGCCGACGGCGGTGCGTTTACCAACTCCATCGTCAGCAAACCCACGGCGTTTGGCATGGCCAACGGCAAGACCGGGGTGATGGGCGAGGCAGGGGAAGAGGCAATCATGCCGCTGACCCGAACGTCCAGTGGCAAGCTTGGAGTTATGGCTGCCGGTGGCGGATCTGGCTCTACACAGATCAATGTCGAGGTGCACATCGATGGCGAGGGCAACGCCTCGTCCTCGGCTGATGCTCCCGGCTATGACCTGTTCGGCAAGGAACTGGCAACGTTCGTCGAGCAGAAGTACCAGGAGCTGCGGACGAAGGACATGCGCCAAGGCGGCGTCATCAACAAAGCAATAAAGGGGCGCTGATGGCAATCGAACGATTCACTTGGGCGACGGAGAAGGGCGCGGAGGGTGATATCACCCAGCGCGTCCGCTCCAAGCAGTTTGGCGATGGGTACGAGCAGTCGGTCGAGGATGGCCTTAATAACCGGTCGCAATCCTGGCCCGTGACCTTCACGGGCCTGAAGGGGCGCATCAAGGACATTATAGCGTTCCTCGACCGGCACAAAGGGGCGAAGGGCTTCCTCTGGGAGCCGCCCCTCGGCGAGCTTGGCCTATACAAGTGCAACGGCTACAAGCCTGCGCACCGCGGCGGCCAGGTCTACGCCATCACTGCAACCTTCCAGCAAACCTTTCACCCTTGAGATAACCGCCCATGGCACTGATCACGGACATCCAGAAACTGGAGCCCGGCGGCGAAATTCGCCTTTTTGAAATTGACGGGACCGAGTACGGCGCGGATTACCTGCGCTTTCACGGGCACGCTATTCCGCATACACCCGAAGAACTGCAGGCCTACGAGAATTCCGATGAGGAGCTCCCGGCCAAGTCGATTTGGTGGCAGGGCGAGGAGTACGCGGCTTGGCCGGTGCAGATTGAGGGCATTTCTTCGAGCAGCGACGGCACCGCCTCTCGGCCGACTTTCGCCGCCGGCAACGTCAATGGGCGCGTCACGGCGCTGTGCCTCGCCTTCGAGGACCTGCTGAAGTTCAAGCTGACGGTTCGCGAGACGCTGGGCAAGTACCTGGACGCGGCAAACTTCCCCGAGGGAAACCCAACTGCTGATCCTACTCAGGAAGCGCTGGAGATCTGGTACATCGACCAGAAAACCAGTGAGGATGGCGAGGCCGTGGTCTGGGAGCTGTCCTCGCCGGGCGAGATCGATAACCACGGTCTGCCAGGGCGCCAAATGACGACGTTCTGCCACTGGGCCATGACCAACGGTTATCGGGGGCCGGATTGCGGATACACCGGCGCCGCCATGTTCGATGACGAGGACAACCCCACGGATGACCCGGCCCTGGACCAGTGCAAGGGTTGCCTGTCGTCTTGCAAGCTGCGCTTCGGCGAAAACAACGAACTTTCCTTTGGTGGATTCCCCGCCGTGTCCCTGATCGCCCGGAGTTGACCATGCGCAAGCACATCATTGCGGCCATCCAGGCGCACGCGGCGGCGGAATATCCGAAAGAGTGCTGTGGTCTGCTGCTCGCCATCGGGCGCAAGCAGAAGTATTTCCCGTGCCGGAACATCGCCACTGAGCCGAGCGAAGAGTTTCGGCTTGACCCGGAGGACTATGCCGCTGCGGAAGACCTGGGCGAGGTGATCGGCATTGTTCACTCGCACCCGGACGCCACCAGTCGGCCGTCACCGCACGACCTGGCCATGTGCGAGGCTACGGCGTTGCCCTGGCACATTCTGAGCTGGCCCGAGGGCGACCTACGCACGATCACTCCGACCGGCCATACGCCACTGCTCAATCGTCCGTTCGTACACGGCGCCTGGGACTGTTGGCAGGTCTGCGCAGATTGGTATAAGCGTGAGTGGGGCTTGGAGTTTGAAGCCTTCCAGCGCACCGATGGTTGGTGGGAGAGCGCGGAGAACGCCAGCCTGTACGAGCAGCACTACGAGGCGGCCGGGTTTGTACGCGTCGACCGGCCCCAGCGCGGCGACATGATCGTCATGCACGTCGGGCGGACTGTTCACCCAAACCACGCCGGGATCTACCTGGGCGCTGATCCGACACTACCTGACGAAGAGTCGCGCGTGTTCGGTCCCGGTCCCTTCCTCCTGCACCACCTCTACGGAAGGCCGTCCGAGATCATCGTATACGGCGGTCCTTGGCACGACCGAACACGCCTGATCCTCAGGCACAGAGATTCAAAACAACCATGACGCGGCAGGGCCGCTGGAGCTAGGCATGCAAACCTCGCAACGCTACATGCTGACTATTCACGACCTTTTCACCATTACCGGCGGTGGTATCTGCGGCGCTGAAGCCGAAGTCGCAATTTTTGATGGTGGCGTCGAGATTGATCGCGTGAAATTCTCCGGCAAGTGCCAGAGCAAGGATGGCTACAACCGCGCATACACACGAAAGCCAGGCCTTACCGCTGGTCTTGTGTCTGGTCCGGGCAGAATTGATTTTGCCGTAGCGCAGGCGTAGGGGCGGCCGTCAGTTGTCGAGCATCTCGCGGCGCATCATGGCCTGGAACTTCTCCCGCTCGATTCTGCCGAGAGCCTCCGCCACTTCGAGTATCTGAGGGCCGAAACTGTCTTCATCTTCGGTTCCGGCTGCTGCCTTGGCTTTGCTCATGAGGAAATCGAGGGCGCGGCTGTGCTTGGAGCTTTCCATGCTGAGCCTGGCTATTTCCCTGTCCAGTTCATCAGCCTTCGCTACCTCAACCTCATCAAGGGTTCGAGGCGAGAAGCTGGTGGTGAGTCTGGAGATGATCTCAGCATGCAGTGAGCGCGAACCTTTACGTGCGCTCTCCTCAAGCTGATCTCTCAGCTCGGCAGGCATCCGAATTGGGTATGGGGAAATCTGGTGGCGATCAGTCATGAATTGCTCGGAGTAGTTTTGCAATGCCGGCAGTATGCGCAATGACTCAATTAGGCTCAATGATCCTACTTGACTCTATTTTTATCTGAGTTAATATGAGTCCACACACCAAGGAGGCAATCATGAAAGACGCACACCAGGTTGCACCGTACAGCCTACGGATAGCAGAGCAGCTCAAGGGGAAGGCAAAGCAGGAGGCGCACACAAATCGCCGAAGCCTAAATGCCGAACTCGGGCTTTTGATTGAGGAGGGTTTCAAGTGGAGGGAGCAGCAGAGCAAGCAGGCGGTAGCCTGAAACGAAGAAGCCCCGGCGTGCAGGCCAGGGCTTCAGATAACGAAATCAACTTCGGAGAAGAAAACGTCATGGGCGATATTAGCACAGCTGTAGCGAAATCCAATGTCATCCCTTTCAAGTTCGGAAAGCAACAAGTGCGCACTCTGCTGATTGACGATCAGCCTTGGTTCGTGGCCAACGATGTTTCTGCCGCGCTTCAGTACAGCGAAGCGTCGGCGATGACTCGCCATCTGGACGACGACGAAAAGGGTCTGTCGATTGTGCAGACCCTTGGCGGCGATCAGGAAATGCTGGTAATCAACGAATCAGGCCTTTACTCGGCAATCCTGCGCAGTCGTAAGGCTGAAGCCAAGCGCTTCAAGAAATGGGTGACTGCTGAAGTCCTTCCGGCGATTCGCAAGCAGGGCCGGTATGAGGATCACGGCAAGATGACAACCCTCATGGACGAACTGATCGGTATGAGCGAGCTGAACGTCATCAAGGGCTTGATCCGAGACAAGTCCAAAGCGGTGCCGGCCGATCAGCGCCAAGGCTTTCAACTGGTGATGCACAACCGCCTGCACACCCGCTTCAACGTGCCGCGCACCGAGTTGATTCCGGCCTCGCAGTTCGAGCAGGCATGCAATTTTATCGGCGGTTACGCGCTTGAGGGTGAATTCCTCGGTAAGGAAGAGCCAAAGCCTGCACTGAGTATCCACTACCCGATTGAGACGCTGACCGCTCGCCGCGAGGGAATGCTGATCGTCCGCAACGAAGATCAAGCGTGGCTGGACGTGACGATGCATGACCTGCGCGACCTTCATGGCAGCGGCACTCCGCTCGAACAACTTCTTTGGGAGCTTGAGCAGGCCGGCTTCGACATTGAAGGTGCATGGTGGGAGCTTCGGACCTATCGCAACAAGCTGCGCGAATTCAGTTCCTTTGTCACGGGCATGGGGCGGGTGGCGGAAGAGCCGCATCGTTATGCAGTGAAGACCCCAAAGGCGAGGGCGGCAGCATGAACTTCACCCTGAAAGTTGGTGGCCGCGCCTTGATCTTGATGCCTGAGCGGCCAAATCTAGTCGGTCGTTCCGGCCAACTGATCCGCAAGACCGAAGAAAACTGGCTGATGCTGGTCGAGGGCAAGCGCTACTCGGTCAGCGAGAAGAGCCTGATGCCGCTGGACGGCTTTAACCCTGGCGCTCCGAGCGCAATGTGTGCGGAGGTGGTGGCATGAATACAGGAATTATTCCGTTCCACTACGAGGGGCAGGCCGTCAGCTTTAATAGTGATGGCTGGATCAATGCCACTGAAGTGGCGGCGCGTTACGGGAAGAAGCCAATCAAGTGGCTAGAGCTGGCCAGCACGAAAAACTACATGGCGGCGCTTTCTCGGCACCTAGGTTTTGATGTCCGCAATTCGGACTTCAAAATGGTCGAGGCGTCCCGGGTTCGTGGTCGCGCCGGTACTTGGCTGCATCCAAAGCTTGCGGTTGCATTTGCCCGATGGCTGGATGACGACTTTGCGGTCTGGGCTGACCTTCATATTGATGCGCTCCTGCGTGGTGAGCTCAACGAAAAGCAACAATTTGACCGGGCATGCAAGGCCCTGAACGACGCTCAGAGCATTGCCAGCCTCAGCGGAAAAGAGCTTTCAAAGTTTCGGTGGAAAAAGCCGAAGCTTGTGCACGACGTTGACTACTGGCGAGACCAATTGCAGCTCACGCTCGGCCTAGACGCGGCCTAGCATCCCACTAACCCGAAGAACCCCGCCCATGCGGGGCTTTCGTGTTGGCGTTTCAACAGTCAATCCGTCGGTGGTAGAGTCTCCCGTCTTTGAACAGGGATGCTCACGATGTGAACACACTGGAACTGGTTCAGTCGTACTTACTCGAGCCAAGCGATACGGTCAGTCCTACCGACCGAGAGTGTTACCGCTTGACGGTTGAGGATAAGCGTCAGATCGAAGCTGCCATCGAAAAGCATGGCGCTCAATCTCTTGGAAACGTCACCAAGGGCGGAGCGATGCTTTACCTTCGGTTCCCCATGCGCTTCGCCGGGGATGATGAAAGGTATCTGAGGGCTTTGTTTGCTCCAGATACAGTCAAGTGGGAACCGCTAGCTCCAGGAGAGAGGTCAGACTACGAGCCGATGAATGATTTGCCACGTGCAGAAATAGGCTGGCCAATCAAAGAGGAGAAAGTTTGCATTCCTTACACTGGAGGGCCTGAGCGAGTCGCTATCTCATTGCTTTCCCAGAATGGATGGAAAGGGGTTCATACAGAGGGGCATACGATTCGCAGTATTTTTAGGGCGCTGTTGCTTCCTTATCTATACGAACACAATCCCTACAAGTCTGTTGATCCCGTTCATACCCCGCTCTGTCACGCAATTCATTATTTGATCCCTATGACTGCTGGCGGGCTCCAGCGAATACTTGATGGGAGTAGAGAGGTGCCTAGGCATGCCATTGATGAAATGCACAAGTTCATTGACTGGAGACTTTCTCAACCGTTGAGTGCCGTGCAGAAAGATTTTGAGGTGATTGCTGACGCGCATGGTTCCGTCTGGCCAAAAACGCCAGGCTCAGATTTGGATATCAGTGATTACCTTTCTGCCGTGCCAAGGGATTTCTGGCATAACTTACTTGAAATTTATGCTAGGTATGACGGGGCGCTCAGCAATGGCTGGCCGGATCTCGAGCTAACAAACGGAAAAGAAATTATGATGGTTGAGGTGAAGGCTAGGGATAAGCTCACCGCACATCAAAGGTTAACTATTCCGGTTCTCATGGCTCTTGGTATGAAGTGCAAGATCCTTCGGATAATAAATTCTAAGCAATAGTCAACGAGAGTCCAATTGGAGAGCGGGATGAGAATTATTTTGGGGGCTCTGGCCTTGGTGGCGGTAGCTGGCTGTTCGACATCCGGAATGCAGCAGGGAGCGCCTTCGTTTTCTGCGCAGTCGCAGAAAACGCCACAACAGTACGCTCGGTGCCTTGGCCCAAAATGGCAGGAGCACAACCCGTCAACCAGCTCCATTGAGACGGAGAGCGGCTACAAGATTTCCGCGTCGGCCGCGTTTTCCGGGGTTGTCGCGCTCGCAGTTGTTGAGGCGTCGTCAAGCGGCTCCCTAGTAAAGGTCTTTCTCCCGATGGATTGGGCTGGAACGGCTGGCTGGAAGGATTCCGCCAAAACCTGTATTTAAATACCTCATCGCAAAAAAACAGCCGCCCACGAGGCGGCTTTTTTACACCTGGAGAAAAGCAATGGCCGCATTCGCTATCGAATATCAACCAATGACTACGATCTTACTGTACGGGCAGCTTAGGCAGTTCGGGCGCTCTTTTCGACTTTCTGTGCGGACCCCTGCCGAGGCGATTAAGGCGCTTTGCGTTCAGATCCCGGGCTTTGAGCGGTTTATCTCCAATGCGAAGTCGAGAGGGATCGAATTCGCAATATTTCGAGGAAGCAAAAACCTCGTAGAGAAAGAGTTGGGATACGAAGGTGGTGGCGATATCCGTATAGCTCCAGTGATTACAGGAAGCAAACGCGGTGGCCTGCTTCAAACGATAGTCGGTGCGGTCATGATCGTGGCAGGTGTTGTAGTCAGCGGCATGTCATTTGGCCTAGCGGCACCCGTTGGTGCAGCACTGATAGCTGGGGGTATCGGTATGGTCGCGGGCGGCGTAATCCAAATGCTCAGCCCCCAAGCTGGCGGCCTCAAAACCAGCGCCGCGCCCGAGAACACCCCTGGGTATGCCTTTGGCTCAGCACAGAACACAACAGCGTCTGGGAACCCTGTACCGCTTTGTTATGGGAAGCGCCGTGTTGGCGGAGCCATAATCAGTGCCGCAATTTACGCTGAAGACCAGGCGTGACCAGGCTTCAGCCTGGTCGGTGCATGATTACTGGGGTATGGAGATTTTTGAAGCGCGCAGTGCTGCCTCAAGCTTTTTCACTCGCTGATCGAGATCATTAATTACGACCTTGAACGCCTGAGCGACGCTGTGGAGTTCGTTTGGCACCTTGCCGCTAACGCTCTTGTCTGCGATGTCCTGCAGCGCTCGGGATAATGCTACGTGTCCAGGTGTATCGTTCATTGCTGACCTCCTAGGTCATATTGCCCGGGTCCATGCGCTTGCGACTCAAAGGACCGGAGCGGCTCATTGGAGGCGCAAAGCTACTACTCCGACGCCGGCAAGTGCCACTGGAATTTCATCCACGCTGTACAGATACCCACACCGCCCGCGAGGCGGTTTTTTATTGCCTGGAGAAAAGCATGGGCGCAGCACAAAAGATCGACATCCACGGCGCCAAGGGCGGCGAAGAGAAACCCAAAACGCCAACGGAAGCCCCGGATAGCCTGCGCTCTGTTGCTATTGCTAAGATGCTGATTGCTGTCGGGGAGGGCGAGTTCGAAGGTACGCCAACGGCCAGGGACATCTATCTGGACAACACCCCACTGCAAGACCCCCAAGGCAACATGAATTTCCCGAACGTGAAGTGGGAGTGGCGGACCGGAGCGGTGGATCAGCCCTATATCCAAGGGATCCCATCGGTAGAAAACGAGACCACCATCAGCACCGAGTTGCGCAGCGGTACGCCATGGGTGCGAGCCATCACCAATACTCAGCTCTCTGCTGTGCGCGTGCGCTTTGCTTGGCCGGCACTTCAATCGGTCGACTCGGGCGGAAACATCAACGGTTACGCGATTGGCTACAAGGTAGAGCTGGCAACTGACGGCGGCGCCTATCAGGAGGTGCTGAACGAGGCTGTATCCGGCAAGACCACGAGCGTCTACGAGCGCACGCGCCGTATCAATTTGCCGAGGGCTACTTCTGGTTGGCTGATGCGGATCACTCGCCTGACTGCAAACCAGAACAACAACAAAATCTCCGACACCATGCAGATCGCCGGCTTCACCGAGGTGATCGACGCGAAGATCCGCTACCCAAATACTGCGCTGCTATACATCGAGTTTTCAGCCGAACAGTTCCGCAGCATCCCGGCGGTAACCGTCGAGACCAAGCTGAAGAAGATGCAGGTGCCGAGCAATTATGATCCTGTGTCTCGTACCTACTCGGGCGTTTGGGACGGAACATTCAAGCAGGCGTGGACCGACAACGCAGTCTGGATGACCTACGACATCACCACCGCCGACCGCTTCGGCCTGGGCCGTCGCATAAAGCCGTGGATGGTGGACAAGTGGGAGCTTTACCGCATCTCGCAGTACTGCGACCAACTGGTACCGGACGGGAAGGGTGGCATGGAGCCGCGCTTCATCTGCAACCTGAACCTGCAGAGCAAGGCTGACGCCTGGTCGCTGCTGCGCGACATTTCCGCGATTTACCGGGGCATGACTTACTGGGCCCAGGGCCAAGTCTTCACCCTGTCGGATATGCCGCGTGCTACTGACTTCGACTTTGCCTACACCCGGGCGAACGTCATCGATGGCAAGTTCACATACTCCAGCGCATCGGAGCGCACCCGTTACACCCGCGCGCTGATCAGCTACGACAACCCGCTCAATAACTACGACACCGACGTCACAGCAGTGACTGACCAGAAGCTCCAGCGGCGCTACGGCGACAATCCGCTGGAGATCAGTGCAATCGGGTGTACCCGCGAGTCGGAGGCCCAGCGCCGGGGTAAGTGGGCATTGCTCACCAACTCCAAGGACCGGGCTGTCACCTTTAAAGTGGGCCTCGATGGGCGCATACCGCTGCCGGGCTACGTGATCCCAATCGCTGACGAATTGCTTGCTGGGCGGCCGGTGGGCGGGCGTATTTCGGCGGTGAACGGCAAACTCATCACACTGGACCGCGATACCCAGGCCAAGCCCGGTGACCGACTGATCCTCAACCTGCCCGACGGTAAGTGCGAGGGGCGCACCGTGCAGTTAGTCAGCGGCCGGCAGATCACCGTGACTGTTGCTTACTCCGTGGTGCCGGAACCCGAACTGGTGTGGGCGCTGGATGCCGACGACCTCGCCATCCCGCTGTACAGGGTGGTGAGCGTGGCCCGACCGGAGCCTGGCGTCTTTGAAATCTCGGCCGTGCAGTACGACCCGAGCAAGTTCGCGCACATCGACACCGGCGCGCGCCTGGAAGAACGGCCGATCAGCGTTGTGCCAATCACCGTGGTTCCGGCGCCGGCGAGCGTCGACATCACGTCGAACTACTCCGTTGACCAGGGCCTGGCGATCAGCACCATGGACATCTCGTGGCCTGCCGTGAACGGCGCTGTCGCGTATGACGTGGAGTGGCGCAAGGACAGCGGCAACTGGATCAAGCTGCAGCGCACCGGCTCGACGAGCGTCGATATCACCGGAATTTATTCGGGCGCGTACATCGCCCGCGTGCGCTCGGTGAGCGCCTTCGAAATCTCGTCGATCTGGAAAAGCTCAAACCTGACCAACCTGGAAGGCAAGGTCGGCCTGCCGCCGGCAGTGGCGTTCCTGACCACAACCAGCGAACTGTTCGGGATCAGCATCAAATGGGGCTTCCCCGCTGGAGCCGAGGATACCCAGCGCACCGAGCTGTGGTATGGCCCGGCTAGCGATCTGTCGGCAGCGACCAAGCTGGCCGACCTGGCATACCCGCAGGCTGACTACCGCCTGCAATCGCTGCTGGCTGGTGCAACCCTGTTCTTCTGGGCGCGCCTGGTGGATCGTACCGGCAACGTTGGGCCGTTCTATCCGATCGGTAATGGCGTGATGGGCCAGGCCAGTTCTGATGCTGGGCCGATTCTTGAGCAGATCAAAGGGAAAGTTGACGAGAGCGCGATCAGCAAAGAGCTCAACGACCGAATCGACTTGATCGACGGTAGTGGCCCCGGATCCGTCAACGCGAGGATCGATCAGGCTGTTCAAGACTTCGCCGACGCTCTGGCATACGACCCTGAGAAACCCTACGTTAAAGGCGATATGGTCCGCCAAGGACAGCGGATTTATCAGGCAGAAGGGCCGGTAGCTGTGGGGATCGCTCCTCCGGCAGCCCCGTGGAAGGACATCGGTTCAACTCTCGAAGAGGCCAATGCGCTTGCGGGCGAGGTTCACCAGAACACCCTGGATATCGCCGAGGTGGATGGCAAGCTGGTTGCAACATCTGAAAAGGTTGATGGGGTTTACGCTCAGGTCAATCCAACCTATGCAGGCGACACGACCACCAACGCCGGCGACAACACTGTCAGCGCGGGCGTGTGGTCCGTATGGTCTGCGATTGCCGAGGGTGATTACGCTCAAAGCAAGCGCACTGACTTGGTTGAAGCCTCGGTAAACGCCAACACTGCCGCGATATCAACCGAGTCCACGGCGCGAGTCTCTGCCGACACTGCCCTGGCTCAGCAAATCACTACTCTTGGCGCGCAAGTTGGGGGCAACTCTACCGCTATACAAACGGAAACGGCGGCTCGGGTAGCGGCAGATGGGGTGCTTGGCCAGCAAATTACGACCGTAGAAACCAATCTCAACGGGGCCAATGCTTCGATTGCGCAAAACACTCAGGCCATCCAAACAATCGACGGCAAAGTCTCGTTAGGTTGGTCGGTGCGCCTGCAGTACACCTCGGCTACAGGTGAATACAAATATGCCGGTGTGGGGCTCGGCCTAGAAAACGGCCCTGGCGGCTTACAGTCCAAGTTCATTATCGACGCGGACATGTTCGCCATTGGGCAGGGCGGCACAATTCCGTTTGCTGTAACGGGCGGTCAGACGTTCATTAAAGCCGCGTTTATCCAGGATGGCACGATCACCAATGCAAAAATCGGGGCTTACATTCAGTCTGATGACTACGTTGCGGGTTCGGCTGGATGGCGACTGAGCAAGACCGGTGTTTTTGAAATCAACGGATCTGTTCCAGGGCAAGGACGGATGACCATGACCAACAGATCTTTGCGCGTATACGACGCAGATGGACAAAAAAGGGTACAGCTAGGAGACCTATCGGAATGAGTTTCGGTATGCGGATATGGGGGGCTGACGGAGCCCTCCAGCTGGATGAAACATCCTTTACTGTCAGGGTTATTTATTCGGCGCTCGTACCAAAAACAGCTGGGCGCTTTGTTGATATACCCATATCCGGGGTTACGCCAAGTAAGGATTCTTGCGTGTGTATCCCTGTGGTCCCTTACCTAACTACTGGGCAGCAGGTAAGTGCAATAGCTTTCACTCCGTACGTCTACGAGGGATATGTAAGGGTTTTTTTTGGAAGCCCAGCAGCAACTACGGGGCCGACCGGAACAACTACCCAGAGACTCATAGTCATGAGGTATAGGTAATGACGTACGGCCTTACATTCACAAACAACGACAACGTAGTAACGCTTGACTCTGAATTCGCAAGACTTGTAATTCTTGATAGCGGCACATGGGGCGGAAGCGGCGGGATAGGGATTGCATTTTCAAGTGTAATTACAACCGATGAGCCCCCTTTAGTTTTTGTCAGGCCAGATCAAGATGACTACTTTGCATTCTGCCTGGTGCAAGGCGAGCCAGGGAACTGGCACGCTTTTAGGTTCAACACCCTGAAGGGAAGTCATTCCAGCGGGAAGTGGTTTATCGCTGCATTCAAGTCCTCGCCAATTGCTGATTACGGTCTAAGGCTATGGGATGCAACCTCGAAGATTATTTTTGATAGCGGGACGCCGTGCGCGCAATTCACTCGCACCATATCCGCCTGGAACTACCTCGGGGCAGAGCAAACACAGCCAGGAGTTTACAGATATAGCTGGTCCGCTTTTTCACCGCTAAACACTGGCGACTACATGCTTTTAAACAATATCGCCATGGACATGGCGGGCACGGTATCAAGGCAGGGCGTAGTCCAAGCGGTCTGGGATTACGGCGGGAACAGGCTAGTGATTCAAGCTACTGGAGTAGACCTGCCGACCGCGCAGTACCTCTCGGTAGTCTTTGCGAAGCCAACTTCTTAAATTAGATCAAGAGAACCCACCCATGGCCAGACAGGCAATTAACCTCGGCGTATTGCCGAACGGTGCAGGGGGCGATACTCCGCGTTCTGCGAACATAAAAATTAACGATATGACACAAGAGCTTTATGTTGCGCTTGGCGCTGACGCCAGCGGCGCCCTTCCTGGGGCTCTTCCATTATCGAAGGGCGGCACGGGCGCTAACAGTCTCGCAGGAGCCAAAGCTGCACTTGGTATTTCTGATCCCATTGTGTGGGGTATTAATGCCAACGGTACATTCGTCAAGTTTCCCGATGGCACGATGTTTTGTTCTGGGACAAGGATGTCTGTTTCTGTTGTCGCAAATGTCAGGGCAGATTTTTACCCAACCTTCCCAGCTGATTTTATTCAGACTCCGACGCTTGTACCGACGCTTGAGTATCCATCTGTTTCTGACGGTAATGGCACTACTGTTAAGCGGTTCACCGGTACGGCCATAGGCGGTACTCAGGCCTTATTGCAGATTACTTCTGGAGAAAACAACACTTACATGGTCGGTTATATCGCAATGGGAAGGTGGAAGTAATGATTATTAAACTGTCTCCATATTCTCCGATTGATCCATCTGCAACGCTTGAAATTAAAAAGCGCAGCGACGTACTCACAATCAACGGTGAGCGTTACGACTTCAGGCCCCTTCCGGAAGGGGCTACGCTTCCGATGGAGGCTATCTCCGGGACGTGGATCTCTCAACCTGTTCGCCGCGTAGATGGTGAGCTGATTATCACCATTCGTTTTCCGGTTGGGCCCGAGGCAACGGCAGCGGCGCTTTACCCGGCCGACATCATCAATCCGCCTGATGGCAATGTGAGGCTTCCCCAGTGAGCAATATCGATTACAGCATGATGAAGACGGCCGAGCAGCTGCAGCAAGAGCGTGAGCGTGAGGCGCTGGAGGCTGCCCTGGCTTCGCGGCGGGCGGCGTATCTCTCCGAGTCGGATCCGCTGCGCCTGGAAGCTGATTACGACGCCTTAAGCCAGGGGCTGGAGCCCGACTACGCCGAGTGGCTTGCATCCGTAGCGGCGATCAAGCAACGCTTCCCGCTGCCAGCTGCCGCCGATACCGTGAGCGACTGAGTTTTAGCTGTACACCGCCACCCGCCATCGAGCGGGTTTATTTTTGCCTGGAGAAAAGCATGACCACTTCCGAAAAAGACCGGGACATCCTAGCGCGCACGCTCTGGGGTGAGGCCCGTGGCGAGGGGCTGGCCGGCCAGATCGCCGTGGCCTGGACTATCCGCAACCGCGTGTTCGACGGCAAGGCCAAGTCCTGGTGGGGGGAAGGCTACGCCGGCGTGTGCCTGAAGCCGTGGCAGTTCAGCTGCTGGAACCAGAACGACCCGAATTACGCCTACCTCAGCGGTGCGAAGCCGATCCCGGCCGCGCAGTTCGCACAGGCACAGCGTGCTGCTGACCAGGTGATGGCCGGCGCGGTACCTGACCCAACCGGCGGGGCCACGCACTACTACGCAACCACGATGCCCAAAGCCCCGGCCTGGGCGGCGAAAGCCAAGCAAACGCTGCGCCTGGGGCACCACATCTTTTTCAAGGACGTGCCGTGATGACGCCCGTACAGAAGCTGGCCGGGCTGGTGGTACTGATCCTGGCGCTGATGGCCAGCGCCGCCGGCGTCACCTGGCAGGTTCAGGAGTGGCGCACTGGCAAGACGCTGGCCGAGCAGGCCGGCCTGCACCAGGACGAGCTGGACAGGATCAGCGCGGTGGCCATCAAGCAAGTGCGCGACGAGCAGGACAGGCGCCTGGACCTGGAGAAGACGCTGGCCACCTCCGATCAACAACACACCCGAGAACTTTCCGATGCTCAACGCAACCAGGCCCGCCTGCTTGACCGCCTTGCTACTACTGATTTGCGGCTGTCAGTCCTTCTCGACGCCACGGATTCAGCCAGTGGCTGCAACGTGCCTCCCGCCTCCGGCGCCGTCGGCGTGGTTCATGCAGCCCGTCGAGCCCAACTTGACCCAGCGCATGCTCAACGAATTGTCGCCATCACCGATGCCGGCGACCAAGGATTGATCGCGCTGCGGGCGTGCCAGGCGTACGTCAGGGCCATTGCGCGTTGAGGATGATGGACTACGCTTTTTGCTTGGATGCTCAGGACGGCAATTTTCCATTAAAACTGACAGGCTCTTATGGACAAGCAGCTGGCAGGTCTTTCACTCCTTCTCACGCTTAGCTGGGTTGCTTCAGTAATGTTCGTTATGTGGTTTTTCAGCTAAATGATCAGATTGGCCGAATCAGGTTCGGCCCTTTGTTTCGAACATTGCCCACGGCAGTATCGACCTTGAACCACTCGAAAACCTCGGCCGGCTCACCCTGGTGAAACACCATCTGCTCGGCACGCTCTTTGGGCGTGGCCGGGTCCAGCCATTCCCTGGCCATCTCGGGCGTCAGCACCACGGGCCGCCGGTCGTGAATGTCTACCATGCCACCGGCGCTGTCGGCGGTGATGATCACAAAGCCGTCATGCTCGCCTGGGCCTTCATCTGCGTCGGGTAGCTGGCCTATGGCCGCACACAGCACAGGTGCGCCATCCCGCCGGCGGATCAGGTAGGGCTGTTTCTTCGGCCCGCCCTCATCAACCCATTCAAACCAGTTGTCCACGGGCGTGATAGCCCGGTGTGGCCAGATCGCCCGGAAGAATGGGCCATGGGCCACTTTCTCGACTCGGGCGTTTATCGGCGCAGCCCGGTCCTTGGCCCAGTGCGGCCGCCAACCCCACCGAACCAGGTCTGCGTGCAAGGTTTCATCCTGCATGTGGAGTACGGCGACTGGGGTTGTGGGGGCCACGTTGTACCGCTCAAGTGGTGCCTCACCTACGGAGTTCACCAGGGTGCCGGTCATGCCCAGCGTGGACACATACTCTTGAATATCGCTGTACTGCGAAATCCTCCCGCACATACGCACCTCTCCGTCTGTCGAAATCCCCTACAGAAAAATTGACCGCAAGCCGGCTGCAAAGTTAACTGTACGTCTATACAGTATTTGTAAAAGGCTGCTCTATGAGCTTTACCATTTTAGGCCCTATATCCGAAGGCGGCACGAAGCTGCCATTTTGCTCTTTCCGGGTGCCGGCCGGATTCCCGTCGCCGGCGGCCGACCACATCGAGCAGCACATCTCATTGGATGAGGTTCTAAATATCAGGGCTCCCCACGTTTACCTGATCGCAATCACCGGCGAGAGCATGCAGGGGGCGGGCATCTTTGAAGGTGATCTCGCAGTCGTGGATCGCTCGATTGAGCCAGCCCACGGGCATATCGTTGTGGCTCTGCTGAACAACGACCCTATCTGTAAGCGCCTGTGCAAGCGGGGGAAAGAGGTCATCCTGCTATCGGAAAACCCGAAGTATCCGGCGCGGTACATCCTGGAAGGCGACGAGCTCTCAATCTGGGGGGTGATCACCAACACCGTGCGCAGCCATGTCTAAGCAGCCTGTGTTCGCCCTGATCGACTGCAACAGCTTCTATGCGAGCTGCGAGCGCGTCTTCCGTCCGGACCTGGCCAAGGTGCCCATCGTGGTTCTCAGCAATAACGATGGCTGTGTCATTGCCCGCAGCTACGATGCGAAGCCTTTCATCAAAATGGGCGAACCCTATTTCCAGATCAAGCACAAGTTAAAGCAGCACGGCATCGTCCCATTTTCCTCAAATTACGCCCTGTATGGAGATATGAGCGAGCGGGTAATGACGGTGATCGAGAGCATGGTGCCTGCGGTCGAGATCTACAGTATCGATGAAGCATTCGCCGATTTGACTGGCATTGATGGACTGGACGCCCTCGGGCGAAAGATTCGGGCCCAGGTGCTGCGCGGTACCGGCATTCCGGTTGGCGTAGGTATCGCCACTACAAAGACCTTGGCCAAGCTGGCCAACCACACGGCAAAGCGGTTACAGGCCCAGACCGGGGGCGTGGTGAACATAACCGATCCGGCAAAACGCGACTGGGTGCTGCGCAATACCGACGTGGCCGAGGTGTGGGGTGTCGGACGAAAAATGAAACTCCACCTCGACGCCCTGGGCATCAAGTCCGCAATGGACCTGGCCAAGGCGGATCCGTGGACGCTGCGCAAGAAGTTCAGCATCGTGATTGAAAAGACCGCCCGGGAGTTGGCCGGCACCTCTTGCCTGGAACTGGACGAGCCCGACCCGCCGAAGCAGGAGATCTGCTGTAGCCGGATGTTCGGTAAGCGCCTGACCGAGCTGCCGCCAATTAAGGAGGCGCTGGCCACCTACATGATGCGGGCCTCAGAAAAGCTCCGGGCCCAGGGTTCGCTGTGCAAAAAGGTCCGTGTCTGCATCCGTACCGGCATGTTCAACCCGGAGGAGGCCAAGTATGCGAACGGAGTGGTGGTTGACCTACCGTATCCAACCGACGACGTGCGTCTACTGACGAAGGCTGCGGTTGATGCAGTTGACCATATCTACCGGCCAGGCTTCAAGTACAGCAAGGCCGAGGTGATGCTGCTAAACCTTTGCCAGCCAGGCGAGTACACCGACGATCTGTTCGCCGTTTCGCAGCCTGCGGAAGCCACCAGGGTGATGACGGTGCTGGACCAGATCAATGGACGGTGGGGAAGGGGAACGCTGCGGTCGGCCAGCGTGCCGACGAACCCCGACTGGGGGATGCGCCGAGAGATGATGAGCCAGAGCTACACGACGAGGCTTGATCAGCTTTGGTCTGTTGCTTGTAAATGAGGGGATTGTGTTCGGTCGGCAGGACGCCGGGGGTGGGAGGTTAATCTTGTACCACTTTTTGTACCAATGACCGTGTTTGGCAGGGTAAATCCGGGTATTTCTGAGGGAGCAAACCCCCGGATTCATTGGCTTTCGCTACTTACCAATACCCATTGAAAATCGCTGTGTAATTCTGTTCCAGGGACATGAAACTACCTGTGGGATTTTCGCAAAGTGCAAGGGTACGGTGGCCGGCAGATCGCTGCAAGCTTGGGTTACTCGTCACGCCCTTCGAGCATCGTGCGCTTGAGCATCACATACACCGCCCCGGCACCGCCGTGGCGTGGTTGGCAGGAGGTGAAGCCGAGCACCTGGGGATGCTGGCGCAACCAGGTATTGACGTGGCTCTTGATCATCGGGCGCTTGCCGTCCAGGCGCACGGCTTTGCCGTGGGTCACGCGCACGCAGCGGATTTCGAATTTGGTGGCTTCGGCCAGGAAGGCCCACAGGGTTTCCCGGGCCTTTTCCACGGTCATGCCGTGCAGGTCGAGGCTGCCCTCGAAGGGGATCTGCCCGGCCTTGAGCTTGCGCACCTGGCTTTCCTGGACCCCATCGCGGGACCACATCAAATCGTCTTCGGGGCCTACGTCAATCACGAACTGGTCCGACAGACCGTCCACCGTGGTGGCGTCAGTGCGCACCGTGGCCGCCTGGCGCAGCTTGGCGATCTGCGCGCGGTCGGCCTTGGGTTTGCCGGTGTCGGCGCGGTCGTGCTTGATCGGCTTGACGCCGCGCAGCTCGTTCTTGAACAGGGAAAAATCGTCGTCTTGCATGTCAGCCTCCGCGCAGGGCGGGCAGTTTACCCAAATCGAGGCGGTTGATGCGGGACAAAACGCTATCAGTGTTCCCTCAATCGTGCTTTTTCATCAGGTGCGAAGCAATGTTCAGTGCCAGGGGCTGGCGCATACGGCGTCGGCAACGGCGCCACAACCAGACACCCAGCCACAGGATCAACAGCCCGCTGCCCAGCAGCACGGCGGCACCGCCCGGGCTGGCATTCAGTTCGCCCAGCGCGGGCGAGTGGCCCAACAGGCCGGCACCACCGGCCAACGCAAGCAGTAAGCCAAACAACGCGAGCAACGCGGCAAATGCCACGCCCAGGCGCAGACGCCAGTTGCTCGGGCCCTTGGGGCGCAAGCGACGAGCGTCAAAACCATCGGATATCTTCATTCCGACCTTTCCTCCAGGGTATCGGCCCTTCGACCGGAAGATAAACAACTTGTTCCGGGCTGGGAGGCAATTGCGGTAAATGACAGGCTTTAGCGGATGAGCGGGGCCGTTGCGGTGGCCGCGCCGCTCATCGACAGGGCGATCAGATCAGATCTTGGGTCAGGGCGAGGGTGGCGAAGTTATCGGCCATGATGGACATTTCGGTCTGCTGGACATGTTCGGCGCTGAGGATGCCGCCTTTGTAAGGCAGGTCACGGGTGGCGCAGGCGTCTTCGACCAGGGTGCAGCGAAAGCCCAGGTTCTTCGCCGCGCGCACGGTGGTGCTGACGCTGGAGTGGCTCATGAAGCCGCAGACGATCAGGTCCAGGGAGCCCAGGTCCTGCAGGGTTTTTTCCAGGAGCGTGCCGTGGAAAGCGCTGGGCAGCAGCTTGCCGATGATGGTTTCGTCAGCTTGCGGCTCCAGGCCGGGGATGAACTCGCCGCGCTCGCCCTGGGGGTCGAACAGGCCACCAACGGTGCCCAAGTGGCGGACATGCACGATGGGCCGCCCGGCCCTGCGTGCGGCAGCGCTCAGTTGCTTGATATTTTCTACGGCGGCGTCCATGCCTGACAGGGCGAGCGGGCCGCTCAAATATTCTTTCTGGGCATCGATGATCACAAGGGTCGCGTGGCTCAAATTGGCCGGTGCGTAACCGCGACCGCTGAGTTGAAACATCGTCTTTGGAACGGACATTCTGGGGCTCCTGTGAGTGGGGCTTTTGCGACATTGTCCTCTGACTGAGCGGTTCTGTGAATCGCTACTAACGTAAGGTGCGCCGTTGTTGGCCTACAGCCATGTCAAGAGGGACTGCGGTGTAACAGAAAAACCTTGAATCAGGTTAAATCCGACGTATCGCAAAGGTTTTTCATACATCGTCCGTACAGCTTAAGGCTGTTAGAATTGCCAGTCGTTTTTTCCTGGAGCTTGCCCCCGTGATCACTTCCCGCCTGCGCACCTTGCGCGACCATATCCGTTGGGCTGTCAGCCGTTTCCATGGGGAAGACCTGTTTTTTGGCCATGGTACCGACAATGCCTGGGACGAAGCCCGGCAATTGGTGTTGGGTGCGCTGCACCTGCCTTGGGAAATTGCCGACAGCTATTTGGACTGTAACCTCGAAGAAGAAGAGATTTCCCACGTACAGCGCCTGCTGCATCGGCGTATCCACGAGCGCGTGCCCACCGCCTACCTGTTGAAAGAGGCCTGGTTCTGCGGCATGTCGTTTATTGTCGACGAGCGCGTGCTGATCCCGCGCTCCCCGATTGGCGAGTTGATCGAAAACCGTTTCGAACCCTGGCTGGCCCAGCCACCGGCGCGCATCCTCGACTTGTGCACCGGTTCCGGTTGCATCGGCATCGCCTGTGCCTACGAGTTCCAGGAAGCCGAAGTAGTGCTGGGGGACTTGTCCTTCGAAGCGCTGGAAGTGGCCAACCAGAACATCGAGCGCCATGGCGTCGACGAGCGCGTGTACACCGTGCAGGGTGACGGCTTCGACGGTTTGCCCGGCCAGCGCTTCGACCTGATTGTGTCCAACCCGCCGTATGTCGATGCCGAAGACTTTGCCGACATGCCCGACGAATACCAGCACGAGCCCGAGTTGGGCCTGGCCTGCGGTGACGACGGCTTGAACCTGGTGCGCCGGATGTTGGCCGAGGCGGCCGACCATCTGAGCGAGAAGGGTTTGCTGATTGTCGAGGTGGGCAACAGCCAGGTGCACGTTGAAGCGCTGTACCCGGAAGTGGATTTTGCCTGGCTGGAGTTCCAGAACGGTGGCCATGGCGTGTTCATGCTGACGGCGCAGCAGTGCCGGGAGCATCAGGCGGTGTTTGCCTCCAGGGTCTAACCCGGTCCATGTAGGAGCTGGCTTGCCAGCGATGGCATCAACTCGGTGTAGCTGATACACCGAGTCGTCCGCATCGCAGGCAAGCCAGCTCCTACATTTGGTTTGATCAGTTAAAGCGTGTTGTCAGCGGTGCGTCGCAATCCAGATCAACAGCCCCGCCTGGAACACGGTGAACGCCACCAGGCAGGTGATGGTGAAACGCAGGCCGCTGTCCTCGCGCTTGAACTTGATGACCTTTTCTTCTTCGTGGCGCAGCTTCACTTCCTGCTCCGCCAGGTTCTGCTCAGCCTGTTGCAGCATCTGCGCGGCTTCGAGGATTTCCACGAACTGCACCTTCTCGGTGTTCCAGCTGTCCAGCACTTCGCTGACCTTGCCCGGCTGCACATGCCCCTTCAGATGCTGGACATCGGCATAGGCCACATCAAATCCCTGGATCCGCAAAAAGTGGTCGCGGCGCAGGCGGGTGGCTTCGTTCAATGCATCCTTGTTCGCCAGGTCCACGCCGTCGACGCGATAGTGCGACCACTTCTTTTTCGCCCATGCGGCACCCTGGGCCACCAGGAAGCGGCCCAGGCCTCGGTTGGCCGGCTCGATTTCCAGGCTGTTGCCCGGGCCAAAATGCACGCGGTGGGTGGCGTGGTCGACCCACACGTCCAGGTGATTCTGTTCGCGTCGCACCCGTTGGGCGGGTAATTGGATGACCATGCGCAGCAGGCTGTGGTCCTTGTTGTTGCGCTCGGCATAGCCAAATTGCACAAAGCGCAACGGTCGGGCGCCGGTGGCGCGGTCGGTGGCCAAGGGTGCCAGGCGCAGCATCTTGAAGTGTTCGGCCTCAACCTCTGCCCACGGCAGCGCAGCCGCAGCCGCCGCTTCGGTGTCGGCGGTGGTTTCGGCGGGAGGTTGTGGTACTGCTTCGGTGTTCGTCATTCGGCGCGATCCTGTCCAAGCCCAGCAAGTCGACAGGCTTTTTGCTGTCGACCCTGTGCTTATCGGCCGTTTTCTCCAGGACTGGAGGGGCAATAGTCGCTTATCGGGGGCGAAGTCCGTCGATAAAGCCAACCAGGCGCCTGCCCAGCGCATCGGCGAGGGGCAACTGCGGGTCGTTGTAGGAGCTCAATTGCTGTTTCACATCGTTGGGTACGATGCGCATCACGTGGTTCATGCCGGGGATCACCGCCAGTTCTGCGTCGGGTTTGGCCTGCTTGAGCCTTTCGGCATCGGCCACTCCCACTTGCAGGTCGGTGGTGCCCTGGACGATCAGGGCCGGCATCGTCAAGCGGGCGAACGCCGCGGCGGGGTCGGCACGAAACAGGCTGATCAGGTATGGCTGCACGCTGGGACGGAAAATCCCTTGCAGCGGGCCTGGCACATCGGCATCCACCTGGCCGGCCTTGAGTCGATCAAGGATTTGGTTGCTGCGCAGCAGCAGGGCCGGCGGCATGTGATCTGCCAGTTGCTGGCGAATCACCTGGTCTACCGGGCGGGCACTGCCGGACAGGGAGATCACCCCGGCAGGCTCGAGTTCAGGGGCGGCGAGGGCAGCCACCAAGGCGCCCTCACTGTGGCCCAGTACCACCAGGGGGCCGAAACGTGGATCGGCCTTGAGCAATTGGCCCCAGGCCACCGCGTCGGCCACATAGGAGTCCAGGGTCAGGTTGCGCTCGTCGGGTGTGGCCTTGAGGCTGGCGGCCACGCCGCGTTTGTCGTAGCGCACGCTGGCAATGTTATGCCGGGCCAGGACCCAGGCCAGGCGCTTGAGGCTGTCGTTGCGTGCCCCTTCGGCGCTGTTGCCGTTGCGGTCGGTGGGGCCGGAGCCGGCGATGATCAGCACCACGGGCACCGGTTTGTCAGATTGGGGTAGCAACAGAGAGCCAAACAACTCGCCGCTGCCGGTGTCCAGGCTGATGGGGCGTTGCAGCACCACAGGGCTGGCGGCGTGGGCGACGGTACAGAACAGGGTGAGGGTGAACAGCAAAACTCGCAGCATCATCGCGCCATCATGAGGAAGGTGCCGGTTGGACCAACGTCTACCGGGAAGGTTTCGAGGATGAACTACTGGGTGAGCCTGCGTATACTGGCGCGCTTAGTTATCACGGTTGAGTTGATTCAACTGATTTCACGGAGCGCTCTGCATGTCCGGCAATACCTACGGCAAGCTGTTCACTGTCACCACCGCGGGCGAAAGCCATGGCCCGGCGTTGGTCGCCATTGTCGACGGCTGCCCGCCCGGCCTTGAGCTGTCCCTGGACGACCTGCAGCGCGACCTCGACCGCCGCAAGCCTGGCACCAGCCGCCACACCACCCAGCGCCAGGAGCCCGACGAAGTCGAAATCCTCTCCGGCGTGTTCGAAGGCCGCACCACCGGCTGCGCCATTGGCCTGCTGATCCGCAACACTGACCAGAAGTCCAAGGACTACTCGGCAATCAAGGATCTGTTCCGCCCGGCCCACGCCGACTACACCTACCACCATAAATACGGCGAGCGCGACTACCGTGGCGGTGGCCGCAGTTCGGCGCGGGAAACCGCAATGCGCGTGGCCGCCGGGGCCATTGCCAAGAAGTACCTGGCAACCCAGGGCATTGTGATCCGTGGCTACATGAGCCAGTTGGGCCCGATCGAAATCCCGTTCAAGAGCTGGGACAGTGTGCAAGACAACGCCTTCTTCAGCCCCGACCCGGACAAGGTGCCGGAGCTGGAGGCCTATATGGACCAGCTGCGCCGTGACCAGGATTCGGTGGGTGCAAAGATCACCGTGGTCGCCGAAGGGGTGATGCCGGGCCTGGGCGAGCCGATTTTCGACCGCCTGGACGCCGAACTGGCCCACGCGCTGATGAGCATCAACGCGGTCAAGGGTGTGGAAATCGGCGCCGGTTTCGCCTGCGTGGCCCAGCGCGGCACCGAGCACCGCGATGAGCTGACCCCAGAAGGTTTTGTCAGCAACAATGCGGGCGGCATTCTTGGCGGCATCTCGTCCGGCCAGCCGATTGTGGCGCACCTGGCGCTCAAGCCGACGTCGAGCATCACCACGCCGGGGCGCTCCATTGATGTGCATGGCAACCCGGTGGACGTGATCACCAAGGGCCGCCATGACCCGTGCGTTGGCATCCGCGCCACGCCGATTGCCGAGGCAATGATGGCCATTGTGCTGATGGATCACCTGCTGCGGCACCGTGGGCAGAATGCCGATGTGCGTGTAAGTACCCCGGTACTGGGCCAGCTGTGACGGTCTGACCGTGACCGCACTCCCGTACTGGCGACTTTCCAGCTTCTATCTGTTCTATTTCGCCCTGCTGGGGGCGACGGCGCCGTTCCTGGCGCTGTACTTCCATCATCTGGGGTTCTCCAGCGCGCGTATTGGCGAGTTGGTTGCAATCCCGATGCTGATGCGCTGCGTGGCCCCCAATATCTGGGGCTGGCTGGGGGACTACACCGGTCGGCGCCTGGCCATCGTGCGTTTTGGCGCGGTGTGTACGCTGCTCAGTTTTTCGCTGATCTTTGTCAGCCAGAGCTACGCCTGGCTGGCGCTGGTGATGGCCCTGCATGCGTTCTTCTGGCACGCGGTATTGCCGCAGTTCGAGGTCATCACCCTGGCGCACCTGCAAGGCCAGACCTCTCGCTACAGCCAGGTCCGCCTGTGGGGTTCGGTGGGGTTCATCCTCGCCGTCGTCGCCCTGGGGCGGCTGTTCGAGGCCCTGAGCCTGGATATCTACCCGGTGGCGATCGTATTGATCATGGCCGGTATCATCGGTGCCAGCTGGTGGGTGCCCAATGCCCAGCCGGCTGCCACGGGCGAGCGCGGTGCCGGCGACGGCTTCCTGCGGCAACTGCGCAGCCCAGGTGTGCTGGCGTTTTATGCTTGTGTCGCCTTGATGCAAATGAGCCACGGCCCGTACTACACCTTCCTCACCCTGCACCTGGAAAGCCTCGGTTACAGCCGTGGCGTGATTGGTCTGTTGTGGGCCCTGGGCGTCGTGGCGGAAGTGCTGATGTTCATGGCCATGAGCCGGATTCTCTCGCGCTTCTCGGTGCGCCGGGTGCTGGTGGCCAGTTTCCTGTTGGCGGCGTTGCGCTGGTTGCTGCTGGGCGCGTTCGCCGAGTTCCTGTGGGTGCTGCTATTTGCCCAATTGCTGCATGCTGCAACCTTTGGCAGCTTTCATGCAGCGGCCATCCAATTTGTGCAGCGCAGCTTCGGTGCGCGCCAACAAGGTCAGGGCCAGGCCCTTTACGCCGCGCTGGCCGGTACCGGCGGCGCGCTGGGCGCCTTGTATTCCGGGTATAGCTGGAACCAGTTGGGGCCGACCCTGACCTTCAGTATCGCCAGCCTCGCAGCCCTGGCCGCTGCGTTGATCATGGCGCAGCGCTTGCCCGAGGAGCGGCCGTGAGCCCGGCCCATCATCTGCAGACTCTTACCGCCCGAGGACCCTTTTTATGAGCATTCTTTGCGTTTATCACGTTTCAACCCCGGACACCCCGAACAAGGTCCTGACCCACGCTGACGACATTGCCTCGACCCTGGCCGAGCAGGGCGTGGGTTTCGAGCGCTGGCAGGCGAGTACCCGTGTCGAGGCCGGCGCCAGTGCGGCCGAGGTGAGCGCAGCGTACCAGGCGCAAATTGACACCTGCATGACGGCACACGGTTATGCGCAGGTGCAGGTGTTGAGCGTGAGTCGTGAGCATCCGCAAAAGGATGCCGTGGCTGCAGGTTTGCGCGACGAGTATCGCCATGATGCCGACGAAATCCGTCTGTTTGCCGCCGGGCGTGGGTTGCTCGGCTTGCACATCGACGATTACGTGTACACGGTGCTCTGCGAAAAACACGACCTGCTGCGCATCCCTGCCGGCATGCCGCGCTGGTTCGACTTGGGGGAAGAGCCGCGCGTGGTCGCGATCAGCCTGTTCCAGACGGCGTCCGGGGCCGTTGCGCAAGTAAGCGGCAGTGACATCGCACAACATTTTCCTGGGTTGGATGATTGACGTTAGTTCACTCTCCGAAAACTTATTCAATACACCTAAGTTGGAAAAGTTTGTGGGAATGGGCTCTATAGTTTGTAAGTTCCAGCTATTTGTCTGTGGGTCGATGTGTTAATCCCAGGCTTTATGTAACTCTCCCGTCGCTGTGTATTTCGTCTGTCAATAGGAGGAATCCGATTATTGGCAGTGCAAATCAATAAGAGACGGAGAGGTATGTATGAGCAGCCCAGAGGAGCCAACCCCATCCGTGGAGCCTGCGGCAGACGAAGCCTGTGTACAGGCATGCGACGGCCAGGCCGGCGGCGCGCAACTGGCGTTGCCGGATAAACCGTTGACCGCCAAGGAGTTGGAAATACTGCGCTGGGCCACGGAGGGCAAGACAGTGTGGGAAATCAGCCGGATCCGCTGTGTCTCACAGGCCACGGTGAAGTTTCATTTGCGCAATATCTACAGCAAGTTGCACGTCAATAACCGGGTCCAGGCGGCAAGCGAAGCGATCCGGCGCGGTTTATGCGGGTAAAAAAAGGGCCGTGAAGCGCAACGGCTTCACGGCCCTGGGAAACAAGCTGGTACTCAGGCCGAGTGGTAGGTCGGCAGGGCAAAGCGGTGCTGGCTTTGCAGCATCGAAATCTGTGGCAACTCGCTGGCCTGTTCTGCCAGGTCACGGCGGATTGCGCTAATGACCCAGGTCAGTTGGTCGGCGGTATGCAGTTGCTGGTACGAGATCGAGCGCTTGATCTGCTTGCCCTCGGTGTTGCGCAGAGTCAGCAGGATGCCACCGTCGGGACGTGGCTGGGTGGTGACGTCGTAGTTGGAGAATACAGAAGCGAATTTGTCTTGGATCAGGCTCATGTCTATCGGCTCCATTGGCTCGTGTTGTGCGGCATGGAGTGATAGGTGCAGTGATTGTGCCAGTATCGCTATTTATAAAAACATCATATAAATCAGCATCTTATAAAAATTCAAAATTTTCAGATTCGTGCAATATGCATGAATGGCCATCGTGCATCCTGCATTTTGCGCTATTGGCCGCTGACGAGCGGTGCTGGCGTTCACCTTTGGGCGGGATACAAAACATTGCAAATCCTGCGTGTACAGCCAAGGAACGGCTGGCGTATTTTCCTGCAAGGCATTCAGGAACGGTCCTACGCCGCATGAAGGCCCGCGCACCCTACCAACAATAAGAAAAAGGACTTCTGTGCATGAGCAATCCGAACAGCGAGATGATCACCCTCGGCATGATGTTGCGTAAGGTGCCGACCATTGTCCGGGCCCTGCCACGGTTGGTGCGCGGGATCCGCGTCGCCAACATCACTGACCCCGACCAGCCCTGCGGGCTGGGCTGGACCTTCGAGCAGGCTACCCAGCGCAACCCCGTGGGCGCCGCGCTGCTATATGGCGACCAGGTGCTCAGTTACCGCCAGGCCAACCAGCACGCCAATCGCATCGCCCATCACTTGCAGGCCCAAGGTATTGGCAAGGGCGATGTGGTCGCCCTATTTATCGAAAACCGCCCCGAGCTGTTGCTGACTGTACTGGCGGTGGCCAAGATCGGCGGTATCTGCGCCATGCTCAACACCGCGCAAACCCAGGCGGTGCTGGTGCATAGCCTGACCCTGGTCAACCCCGTGGCGATTGTAGTCGGCGCCGAACTGGTCGAGGCCTTCGACGCGGTGCGGGGGCAGGTGGCGATTGATCCGCTGCGTACCTGGTATGTCGCCGATCAGCAGGCGGCGCCGGTGCCCCAGGGCTATATCGACCTGATGGCCGCCAGCGCGGACTGCCCGACGGATAACCCGGCCAGCAGCCAACAGATCTACTTCAACGACCCTTGCTTCTATATCTACACCTCCGGCACCACGGGCTTGCCCAAGGCCGGCATCTTCAAGCATGGCCGCTGGATGAAGTCCTCGGCCAGCTTCGGCACCATTGCCCTGGACATGGGGCCTGAAGACGTCGTCTATTGCACCCTGCCGCTGTACCACGCCACCGGGCTGTGTGTGTGCTGGGGCTCGGCGATTGCCGGCGCGTCGGGGTTTGCCATCCGGCGCAAGTTCAGCGCCAGCCAGTTCTGGGACGATGTGCGCAGATTCAACGCAACCACCCTGGGTTACGTCGGCGAGTTGTGCCGCTACCTGATCGACCAGCCGCCCAGCGAGCGCGACCGCGACAACCGCGTGGTGAAGATGATCGGCAACGGCTTGCGTCCTGGTGTGTGGGGGCCGTTCAAGGAGCGCTTTGGCGTCGATCATATCTGCGAGCTGTACGCGGCCAGCGACGGCAATATCGGCTTCACCAACGTGCTGAATTTCGACAACACCATCGGCTTTTCCCTGATGCACTGGGCGCTGGTGGACTACGCCCACGACACCTGCGAGCCGATCCGTGGCAGCAATGGGTTTATGCGTGAAGTGCAGAAGGGCGGCCAGGGCCTGCTGCTGGCCAGGATCGACGACAAAGCGCCGTTCGATGGCTACACCGACCCGGAAAAGAACCGCAAGGTGGTGTTGAGCGATGTGTTCGAGAAGGGCGATCGCTATTTCAACACCGGCGATCTGTTGCGCAGTATCGGCTTTGGCCATGCGCAGTTCGTCGACCGCCTGGGCGACACCTATCGCTGGAAGGGCGAGAACGTCTCCACAACCGAAGTGGAGAACATCTTTATGCAGCACCCGCAGATCACTGAGGCGGTGGCCTACGGGGTGGAAATCGCCAACACCAACGGTCGTGCCGGGATGGCCGCGATTACCCCGTCCGAATCCCTGGCCACCCTGGATATGCAGGCGTTGCTGCAATTCGCCCAGAGCCAGATGCCAGCCTATGCGGTGCCGCTGTTCCTGCGGATTAAGGTGAAGATGGAAACCACCGGCACCTTCAAGTACCAGAAGGTGCGGCTCAAGGAAGAAGCGTTCGACCCGGCCCGGGTCGGCGACGATCCACTGTATGCCTGGCTGCCGGGTACGGATGCCTACGTACCGGTAACCGGCCAGGTGCTGGCGGATATCCAGGGCGGAAAGTATCGCTACTAAGGCACTTGATAGAGTCTGGCTATCGAAGCTTTCGAGAGAAAAGGGGTGACAGGCGTGGCGCTGCTCGGGAAACTGACGGCCTTACGCCACACCCTCCAGGGAGCCGCAGATGTCAGATCAAGCCAAACAAATGACCGAAGAAGAAGCCGCCGAATTTGCCGAGCAGGTCTTCGACGTCGCCCGTCGAGGCGATGCCGCCATGCTGGCCGCGCTGCTGGCCAAGGGCTTGCCGGTCAATCTGCGTAACCACAATGGCGACACCTTGTTGATGTTGTCCGCCTACCACGGGCACGCCGAGGCGGTGAAGGTGCTGCTGGAGTTCAAGGCCGACCCGCAGATCGCCAACGACAAGAACCAACTGCCGATTGCCGGCGCGGCATTCAAGGGCAACCTGGCGGTGGTCAAGGCATTGATCGAGGGCGGCAACCCGGTTGACGGCGCTTCTGCCGATGGCCGCACGGCGCTGATGATGGCGGCGATGTTCAACCGTACCGAGATGGTCGAGTACCTGCTCAGCGTCGGGGCCAACCCCAAGGCCACGGATGCCCAGGGTGTGACTGCGCTGGGTGCGGCCCAGACCATGGGAGCAGCGGATACGACGGCGCAGTTGCAAAAACTGGTGTAGGCTTTGCGCCCTCAAAATCAGCCTCGCCACAGGATTCGCCCATGAACACCGCGCTCGTCGAACTCATCACTAAAATCAGTTCCGGTTGCCTGGGCGACGCCGAGATCGTGCGGATCGCCGATGAGGCCAGTCAGGCCTACGCCGATGCCGATGGATTCCTGGCGGCCAACCCCGATATCAACTACGACGACAGCTTCCCCATCCCCCTGGGCGAGTGGATTGTGGTGGGCAGCCTGCCGGAAACGGTGCTGTTCCAGGCCGATACCTACCAGGACCTGTTCGCCCAGATCGTCGCCTCCTTTGGCCCCGACGTAGCGTTCAACCTCAAGCCCAAGCAACTGGCCAAGACCGAAGCGCTGACGGCGCTCAATCGCATCCAGATCCAGCTCGACGCCATGAACCCGGAAAACGGCGGCTATACCCTGATGAATTTCAGCCAGTTGCTCGATGACGAAATCCAGGCGGTGTTGGTGTATGGCAACGACGTGCCACGGGTGCTGGCGTTGTGTGCCGAACTCGGGATCAAGGGCGAACCGTCCCTGGAAGCCCTGCGCATCGCAGTGCATGTCTGAAATAAAACGGAACCCTGGCCAGGGCTGGCTATCCTAAACAGGCAAACCCTCACTTAGGAGCGACACCATGGGTTCCACATTTAATGGTCTGATCGGGTTGATCATCCTGGCGCTGGATATCTGGGCGATCATCAACGTGTTCAAAAGCGGCGCCAGCACCGGGGCCAAAGTGTTGTGGATCCTGTTGATCCTGCTGTTGCCGGTACTGGGCCTGATTATCTGGGCCATCGCCGGGCCACGGGGCAATGTGCGGATCTGACCCTCAGCGGGCACAAGCAGATAAATAATGTGGGAGCGGGCTTGCTCGCGATAACGGTGTGTCAGCCAATCAATCTGGTACTGATACACCGCTATCGCGAGCAAGCCCGCTCCCACCTTTAATTACGCTGTGTTCTGTAGATTTGTGTTTCGAGATATTCGCTGCACAAAATTTTCACACTTCATCCAAGACAATTCCCCCGCTTTATTTTCCTGCCACGGTCCGTCTGTGCCGCCAGGAGCCCTGCGCAATGAGTAATCAATAGCGTTGCCGACGTTGATCGGGCACCATCTGCCCACCGCGTAATACCCTGGACCCTGCGCCTTTATTGGCGGGGCAGGACGCCGCTGCATTATTTCGCAACTTAAACTTCCAATGGGTCCTCAAACAACATGGCAAACCCGGACGCCCTGAATCAGCAGCGAGCTGCTAATCGCCTGCTGCAACCGACCGTCAAATCCCACCTGGCCTACACGCTGCTCTGCGCCCTGGTCATGATGGTGATGCTTTCCCTGCTGCGCCTGGGACTGTTGGTGTACAACCGCGACATGATGCTCGACACCCCGGCCGCGACCTTCCTGGAAGCGTTCGCCAATGGCCTGCGCCTGGACTTGCGCCTGGTGGTGTACCTGAGCATCCCGCTGATCCTGGCCCTGTTCAGCGTGCGCGCCATGGCCGCCCGCGGGTTCTTCCGGCTGTGGCTGACCGTGGTCTCCAGTATTGCGCTGTTCCTCGGCCTGATGGAGATGGACTTCTACCGCGAGTTCCACCAGCGCCTCAACGGCCTGGTTTTCCAGTACGTCAAGGAAGATCCGAAAACCGTGATGAGCATGCTCTGGTACGGTTTCCCGGTGGTGCGCTACCTGCTGGGCTGGGCCGTGGGTACGTTTATCCTGAGCATCGCCTTCAAGGGCGCCGACCGCGCAACGCGCCCCCGTGGCCCGTTCAGCGGTGGCACCGTCGGCACCCGCCAGGTCGCGCCGTGGTACAGCCGCATCGCGGTGTTCGTGGTGTGCCTGCTGATTGCCGTGGTCGCCGCTCGCGGCACCCTGCGCCAGGGCCCGCCGCTGCGTTGGGGTGACGTGTACACCACCGACTCGAACTTCGCCAACCACCTGGGCCTCAACGGTACGTTGTCGCTGATCGGGGCGGCCAAGGCGCGGTTCTCCGAGCACCGCGAGAACGTCTGGAAAGCCACCCTGGAGCAGCCGCTGGCCACCCAGACCGTGCGCGACATGCTGGTGCTGCCTGACGAAAAACTGGTGGATACCGACACCGCCGCCGTGCGCCGTGACTTCACGCCGCCGGCCGAGAAGACCCTGGCGATCAAGAACGTCGTGGTGATCCTGATGGAAAGCTTCGCCGGTCACTCAGTGGGCGCCCTGGGCAGTGGCGGCAAGATCACGCCGTACTTCGACGAGTTGACCAAGGAAGGCCTGCTGTTCGACCGCTTCTTCTCCAATGGCACCCATACCCACCAGGGCATGTTCGCCACCATGGCCTGCTTCCCGAACCTGCCAGGCTTCGAATACCTGATGCAGACCCCCGAAGGCAGCCACAAGCTGTCGGGCCTGCCGCAATTGCTCAGTGCCCGTGATTTCGACGACGTGTATGTCTACAACGGCGACTTCGCCTGGGACAACCAGTCGGGCTTCTTCAGCAACCAGGGCATGACCAACTTCATTGGCCGCAATGACTTCGTCGACCCGGTGTTCTCCGATCCGACCTGGGGCGTGTCCGACCAGGACATGTTCAATCGTGGCCTGCAGGAACTGAAGGCACGCGAAGGCGGCAAGCCGTTCTACGCCCTGCTGCAAACCCTGTCCAACCATACGCCGTACGCCTTGCCGACGCCGTTGCCGGTCGAGGCGGTGACTGACCGTGGCCGCCTCAACGAGCATTTGACGGCCATGCGCTACTCCGACTGGGCCCTGGGCCAGTTCTTCGAGAAGGCCCGCAAGGAGCCGTACTTCAAGGACACTCTGTTTGTGATCGTCGGCGACCATGGTTTTGGTAACGAGCAACAGATCACCGAAATGGACCTGGGCCGCTTCAACGTGCCGCTGCTGCTGATCGCACCGGGCGTGCAGGACAAGTTCGGTGTGCGTGACCACACCGTGGGCACGCAGATCGATATCGTGCCGACCATCATGGGCCGCCTGGGCGGGGAAACCCGCCACCAGTGCTGGGGCCGTGACCTGCTCAACCTGCCGGAAGGCGACAAGGGCTTTGGCGTGATCAAGCCCTCGGGCAGCGACCAGACCGTGGCCTTGCTCACCGCTGACCGCGTGTTGGTTCTGCCCAAGGAAATGCCACCCAAGCTGTGGCAATACGAACTGGGCGCCAATCCAAGTGGCAAGGTGATCCCTGAATCGGCGGATGAGGCGCAACTCAAGCAGAAACTTGAGTCGTTCCTGCAAACCGCCACCAAGAGCCTGCTGGATAACACCGCAGGCGTAGTGGACGGCAAGCCGGACTAATCGTCCGGCAATAAAAAAGAGGCCTTTTACAAGGCCTCTTTTTTTGCATTTTTTTAACGCTGGGGGGTTATATCTTGCCCAGCAGCAACAGAATCAACAGCACCACCAGCACCGTGCCGAGAATACCCGATGGCCCATAACCCCAGTTGCGCGAGTGCGGGAACACCGGCAGACCGCCGACCAGCAGGAGGATCAGAACAATGATAAGAATGAGGCTCATAGTGTGTTTTCCTTATTCGTCTTCTGAAAAGACCTGATTGTTAATACCAGAGCCGAACATCTAAAACGGCTGCCTTAACTGATCCGACTCCTGCACTTTGCAGAAAATTCCCTGTTTTTTTAATGCGATTTGGCCGCTGGCTTATTTCCTTTTTAATTGTTGTGCTGTGTCGCACTTAGTTTAAAAAGATTGAACTTACCCCAGGCCCCGGCATCCGACCGGGCTTTTGGTTTGCCCCGGGCATTCAGCAACTTGATGGTGCATGGGCCGGTGAATAACCTTCGCTACACTGGCGCTTACTTCCTCCCTGAACCACAAGGCTACTTCCTATGCAAAATCGCATGATGATCACCGGCGCCGGATCCGGCCTGGGTCGCGAAATCGCTCTGCGCTGGGCCCGCGAAGGCTGGCAACTGGCCTTGTCGGATGTCAGCGAGCCGGGCTTGCAGGAAACCCTCGCGCTGGTGCGCCAGGCCGGTGGCGACGGGTTTATCCAGCGCTGTGACGTGCGTGACTACAGCCAGCTCACGGCCTTTGCCCAGGCCTGTGAGGTCAAGCTGGGCGGCATTGATGTGATCGTCAACAACGCCGGGGTCGCCTCCGGTGGGTTCTTCAGCGAACTGTCCCTGGAGGATTGGGATTGGCAGATCGCAATCAACCTGATGGGCGTGGTCAAGGGCTGCAAGGCCTTCCTGCCGCTGCTGGAAAAGAGCAAGGGCCGAATCATCAACATCGCTTCCATGGCGGCCCTTATGCAAGGCCCGGCCATGAGCAACTACAACGTGGCCAAGGCCGGTGTGGTGGCGCTCTCGGAAAGCCTGCTGGTGGAACTCAAGCAGCAGGAAGTCGGGGTGCATGTGGTGTGCCCGTCGTTCTTCCAGACCAACCTGCTGGACTCATTCCGCGGCCCGACCCCGGCGATGAAGGCCCAGGTCGGCAAATTGCTGGAAAGTTCGCCCATCACTGCAGCAGACATTGCCGATTACATCTACCAGCGTGTGGCCGTCGGTGAATTCATGATCCTGCCTCACGAACAGGGGCGGATGGCCTGGGCACTGAAGCAGAAAAATCCGCAGTTGCTGTATGACGAAATGACCAACATGTCGGAAAAAATGCGCGCCAAGGCGCAGTCGGCCAAAGGCTGAAAGATATAAACAATGGGTTTATATTTTTGCGGACTTATTGGGCTGTTTGATATTCGTCTGTCAGTAAAGGCAGCTATGGTTTGTAGGGTGGATCTGTTTATCTAGCAGGTTATTGATGGCTCGTAGGGGAGGGCGCATGGTCGCGGTCCGGTAACTTTCCAAAGGACAAAACGCCATGCTGGTACTTAGCCGCGCGGTAGGCGAAATCATTTCCATCGGCGATCACATCACCCTGCGGATCCTGGAGGTCAACAACCTCCAGGTGAAACTCGGCGTGGAAGCGCCGGCAGGGGTCAATGTGCATCGGGCGGAGGTCTACGAAAAGATCCGCAGCCTACAGGGGCACCCGGTGCCCGTGACCAACCCTTAGTCGAACAGGTGCTTGGGCACATCGTGCTTGAGCATCAACTGGCACTGCTCGCTTTCAGGGTCGAAAACAATCAGCGCCTGACCCTTGGTCAACGCCTGGCGTACCCGCAGCACCCGGGTTTCCAGGGGCGTATCGTCGCCGTTGTCGGTGCCGTCGCGGGTCACGAAGTCTTCGATGAGGCGGGTCAGGGTGTCGACTTCAAGTGCATCGTAGGGAATCAGCATACAAGCCTCAAATGGTGGATCCCGGCGATCCTACTGTGCCGGGATCATAGTTGCCAGCCTCAGGATTTCTGTCCGACCAGGCTGTCCACCGAGGGCACCCGGGTGTCGCTCTCCATTTGTGTTTCATGTTCCAGTTGATGACTGAAGCGGTCCAGGGAGCCCTGGGCCGGTTGCGCATCGCTGGCAAATACCGGCGGGCTGAGGATGTAGGCGCCCAGCAGGCGGCTCAGGGCGGCGAGGCTGTCGATATGGGTGCGCTCGTAGCCGTGGGTTGCATCGCAGCCAAAGGCCAGCAACGCGGTGCGGATATCGTGGCCGGCGGTGACCGCCGAGTGCGCGTCGCTGAAGTAATAGCGAAACAGGTCACGGCGTACCGGCAGGTCGTTTTCCGCCGCCAGGTGCAGCAAGTGGCGGGACAGGTGATAGTCGTAGGGGCCGCCAGAGTCCTGCATCGCCACGCTTACTGCATGCTCGCTGGAATGCTGGCCGGGGGCGACCGGGGCAATGTCGATGCCGACGAATTCGCTGACATCCCAGGGTAATGCGGCGGCCGCGCCACTGCCGGTTTCTTCGGTGATGGTGAACAGCGGGTGACAGTCGATCAGCAACGGTTCGCCACTGTCGACTATGGCCTTGAGGGCCGCGAGCAAGGCCGCGACGCCGGCTTTGTCATCCAGGTGGCGGGCGCTGATATGGCCGCTTTCGGTAAATTCCGGCAGCGGGTCGAAGGCCACGAAATCACCGACGCTGATCCCCAGGGAATCGCAATCGGCGCGGGTGGCGCAGTAGGCGTCCAGGCGCAGTTCGATATGGTCCCAACTGATTGGCATTTCATCCACCGCGGTATTGAACGCGTGCCCGGAGGCCATCAGTGGCAGGACGCTGCCACGGATCACGCCATTGTCGGTGAACAGGCTGACGCGGCTGCCCTCGGCAAAACGGCTGGACCAGCAGCCCACCGGGGCCAGGGTCAGGCGGCCATTGTCCTTGATCGCCCGCACGGCGGCGCCGATGGTGTCCAGGTGCGCGGAAACCGCGCGGTCCGGGCTGTTTTTCTGGCCCTTGAGGGTGGCGCGGATGGTGCCGCGCCGGGTCATCTCAAAGGGGATGCCCAGCTCTTCCAGGCGCTCGGCGACGTAGCGCACGATGGTGTCGGTAAACCCGGTGGGGCTGGGGATGGCGAGCATTTCCAGCAGCACTTTCTGCAGGTAGTTGAGATCCGGTTCGGGGATGGTTCGGGTCATGGAAACTCCTGATGAATTGAGGGCATCGATGGTTTCGATGAGGGGCTGGGTATGTGTTGCCTCGGCCGGCCCCATCGCAGGCAAGCCAGCTCCCACCTTTAAATGTGTTCACACATCAACCTGTGGGAGCGGGCTTGCCCGCGATGAGGCCCGTCCAGACAGCTCATGTCTCAAGCCATGGTTTGGCTGTGGGGAAACAACAAATCCACAAACCGTTCTGCCGTGGGCTGTGGTTCATGGTTGGCCAATCCTGCGCGCTCGTTGGCTTCGATAAATACGTACTCCGGCTGGTCAGCGGCCGGCACCATAAGGTCCAGGCCGACCACCGCAATATCCAGAGCGCGCGCCGCACGCACCGCAGCATCCACCAGCGTCGGATGCAGCGTCGCCGTGACATCTTCCAGGCAACCCCCGGTGTGCAGGTTGGCGGTACGCCGCACCGCCAGCACTTCGCCCGAAGGCAGGATGCTGTCGTAGTCGTAACCCGCTGCCTTTAAGGTGCGCAGGGTTTCGTCGTCCAGGGGGATCCGGCTTTCGCCATCGGTGGCCGCCTGGCGTCGGCGGCTTTGCGCCTCGATCAAGGCGCCGACGCTATGCTTGCCGTCACCGATCACCTGGGCCGGGCGGCGGATCGCGGCGGCCACCACTTCAAAGCCGATCACCAGGATGCGCAGGTCCAGGCCTTCGTGGAAACTCTCGAGCAATACCCGCGAGTCAAACTGGCGCGCCGCCTCGATGGCGCCTTGCACTTCTTCGATGGTCTGCAAGTCCACGGCCACGCCTTGGCCCTGTTCACCGTCGAGGGGCTTGACGACGATGCGCTGGTGTTCGTCGAGAAACTCCAGGTTATCGTCGGCGCTGGCCGCCAGTTGTTGCGCTGGCAATTTCAAGCCGGCGGCGCTCAATACTTTATGGGTCAGGCTTTTGTCCTGGCACAGGGTCATGCTGATCGCACTGGTCAGGTCGCTCAACGACTCACGGCAGCGCACCCGGCGCCCGCCATGACTGAGGGTGAACAACCCGGCTGCGGCATCGTCCACCTGCACATCAATCCCGCGTCGGTGCGCTTCTTCGACAATGATGCGCGCATAGGGGTTGAACCCCGCCTGTGGCCCCGGCCCGAGGAACAGCGGCTGGTTGATGCCGTTCTTGCGCTTGATGGCAAACGTTGTAAGGGCACGAAAGCCGAGCTTGGCGTACAGGCTTTTTGCCTGGCGATTGTCGTGTAATACCGACAGGTCCAGGTAACTCAGGCCGCGGCTCATAAAGTGCTCGATCAGGTGGCGCACCAGCACTTCGCCGACGCCAGGCCGCGAGCATTGCGGGTCCACGGCCAGGCACCAGAGGCTGCTGCCGCTTTCCGGATCATGGAAGGCCTTTTGATGATTGAGGCCCATGACGCTGCCGATCACTGCGCCGCTGTCTTCATCCTCGGCCAGCCAGTACACCGGGCCACCCTGGTGGCGCGGCGTCAGCAGGTTGGCATCCACCGGCAACATACCGCGCCCCTGGTACAGGCGATTGACCGCCTGCCAGTCGGCTTCGCTCTGGACGCGGCGAATGCGAAAGCCGCGAAACACCCGGGTGGCCGGGCGGTAGTCGGTGAACCACAGGCGCAAGGTGTCGGAGGGGTCGAGGAACAACTGTTGCGGATCGATCCCCAGGATCTGCTGGGGCGCGGCCACATACAGGGCGATATCCCGTTCTCCCGGCTGCTCGTTGAGCAGCTCCAGGGCCAGGCTCGCCGGGTCGGGAAAGGTATGGCCGATCAACAGCCGGCCCCACCCGCAATGCACGGCAATCGGTTGCGCGCTCGGTTCGCTGCCGTCTTCGGCCAGGCGCGCTTGCAGGCGTTCGTAGGACGGCGCCTGGCCGCGCAGCAGGCGTTGGCTGTAGGCCGTGGCGTGAGGTTTCATCAATCAGATTCCTTGTTCGCTGAGCCACAGGTTCAGCGCTGCCAATTGCCACAGCTTGGAGCCGCGCAGCGGCGTCAGTTGCCCTTGGGGGTCGGTGAGCAGGCGGTCGAGCATCGCCGGGTTGAACAGGCCCCGGTCCTGGCTCGGATCCAGCAGCAGGTCACGCACCCAGTTCAAGGTATCGCCCTGCAAGTGCTTGAGGCCGGGCACCGGGAAGTAGCCCTTCTTGCGGTCGATCACCGCGCTGGGGATGACCCGGCGCGCGGCTTCCTTGAGCACTTGCTTGCCGCCGTCCGGCAGCTTGAATCGGCCCGGCACCCGCGCCGACAACTCCACCAGGCGGTAGTCGAGAAACGGCGTGCGCGCTTCCAGGCCCCAGGCCATGGTCATGTTATCCACACGCTTGACCGGGTCATCCACCAGCATCACCGTGCTGTCCAGGCGCAGGGCCTTATCCACAGGCGCCTCGGCGCCAGGTTGGGCGAAATGCTCGCGCACGAAGTCGCCGGCGGCGTCATTGGCGGTCAGCCATTGCGGGGCCACGGTGGCCGCGTAGTCGTCGTAGCTGCGGTCGAAGAAGGCCTCGCGGTAAGCCGCGTAAGGGTCGCTGGCGCCGTCCACCTGCGGGTACCAGTGGTAACCGGCGAACAGTTCATCGGCGCCCTGGCCGCTTTGCACCACCTTGCAATGCTTGGCCACTTCCCGCGACAGCAGGTAGAAGGCAATGCAGTCATGGCTGACCATCGGCTCGCTCATGGCACGGAACGCGGCCGGCAACTGCTCGATGATCTCGCTTTCGGCGATGCGCAGTTGGTGGTGTCGGGTGCCGTAATGCTTGGCGATCAGGTCGGAGTACTGGAACTCATCGCCACGCTCGCCGCCGGCATCTTCAAAACCGATGGAGAAGGTCGACAGGTCCTGCACCCCGACTTCACGCAGCAGGCCCACCAGCAGGCTCGAATCCACACCGCCTGACAGCAACACGCCCACATCCACCGCCGCCCGTTGGCGAATGGCCACGGCTTCGCGGGTGCTGTCGAGCACGCGGTCGGTCCAGTCTTCCAGGGTCAGGTGTTTTTCATCGTCATGGGGGCCGTAGGGCAGGGTCCACCAGGTTTTCTGCTCGGTGGCACCGTTGGCCTCGATACGCATCCAGGTGGCCGGCGGCAGTTTTTCGATGCCCGCCAGCAAGGTGCGCGGTGCCGGCACCACGGCGTGGAAATTCAGGTAGTGATTGAGCGCCACCGGGTCGAGGATCGGGCTGATATCACCGCCCTTGAGCAACGCCGGCAATGCCGAGGCAAAGCGCAGGCGCTGGCCGGTGCGCGACAGGTACAACGGCTTGACGCCCAGGCGGTCGCGGGCGATGAACAGGCGCTGGCTGTCGCGCTCCCAGATGGCAAAGGCAAACATGCCATTGAGCTTGGGCAGCAAGGCTTCGCCCCAGGCGTGATAGCCCTTGAGCAGCACTTCGGTGTCACCGCCCGAATAGAAGGCGTAGCCCAGGGCTTCAAGCTCGGTACGCAACTCCGGGAAGTTGTAGATCGCGCCATTGAACGCCAGGGACAGGCCCAGTTGGGCGTCGACCATCGGTTGGGCCGAGCCGTCCGACAGGTCCATGATTTTCAGGCGACGATGGCCCAGGGCAATTGGCCCTTGGGCATGGAAGCCCCACGCGTCAGGTCCGCGTGGCGCCAAGTGATGGGTGATTCGTTCCACCGCTGCCAGGTCGGCAGGTTGATGATCGAAACGCAGTTCTCCAGCTAATCCGCACATAAAGTCCTTACCGGTTTTTCCGTTGGGGAGGGGCAAACATGCACGCGCCAAAACGGCGGGTACCCAAGGACTGACCCGTGGCTATAGGTGGAGTTTTAGATCAATAAGTTATATGGCAAACGGCCTGCTTGTGTCGCAGGCCACGCGGCGGCTTGCGGGGCGTGGGTGAAACGGGGGGTAATCAGGTCAAGCTCAGATGCAAATAATGGGGTGTTTCGCCAGGCAACTCCCCAGCTATTTGAACCTTTTCAAGGCGAGCGTGGGCTTATCGTCTGGCGTCATTGAACAATGCAATGAAGGAACGTTGTGAATCACGCAAACAGGTCATTTGAGCCAGGTTGTCGAACCTGTGACTCAGGACGAATTAATGGCAACGCTGCTGGATTTCACCGGTGACCTGGACAAGGCGCAGGTCTTGTAAGACCGGCTGCCGACCTGGCTGGTCAACGCTGATTCCCAGGTGCTCCTGGCCATTGAGCAGGCGTATGCCGAAAGTGGCGGGCCGCGAGCTTAGCCAGGTGTTTTTGCCACGTTGCTGCGAATCAACGCCCGCAGCGCAAAACGGTTGGGATGACAGGCCTCGGCCACGCTGCGGGGCAGGGGCAGCGGTTCGTTGTCCAGCCATGCCGCTAGCAGTTCACTCGACAGCGGCGCGGTGATCAGGCCCCGTGAACCGTGGCCGCTGTTGACGTACAGGCCGTCCAACCATGGGCAGGCGGTGTACGGTGTGTGGCGGGCGTCCTTGCGCAGGGCGGCAAAGGCCAGGGCGAAGGCTTGGGGATCGGCCAGTGGCCCGACAATCGGCAGATAGTCCGGGCTGGTGCAGCGAAACGCCGCGCGGCCCTTCAGGGTGTGCGGGTCGAGCGTGGCGGTGCGCAGGCGCTGGGCCAGGTCGGGGGAGATTTCCTGCAACAGTTCCAGGTTCCCCGCGTGCTCGGCGACGGTGGGGGTCAGGTCATCGCTCTTGAAATCAAAGCTGGCGCCCAGGGTATGTTCGCCCAGGCGGGCCGGTGCCACATAGCCTTCGGCGCAGACCACGGTAGCCAACGCCTGGCTGGCGGCAGTCTGTGGCAAGCGGGTGATCTGTCCGCGAATGCGCTTGAGGGGCAGCTCGGCGCTGGCGGCAAACTGCTTGACCTCGGCCGCCCCGGCCAGCACCACCACGGGGGCGCTGGCCAGCAACCGGTCGCCGTCCCAGGCCTGCCATTGATCGTTGGCTTTGCGCAGCGCCAACACTTGATGATGCACATGCACCGTGATCCCCGGCTGACTTGCCTGCCACTGGCACAACGCCGGCGGATGCACCCAGCCGCCCTCGGGGAAAAACAGCCCGCCATGCTCCAGG
Organism: Pseudomonas sp. WS 5059; assembly: GCF_012985525.1. Lineage (NCBI taxonomy): Bacteria > Pseudomonadati > Pseudomonadota > Gammaproteobacteria > Pseudomonadales > Pseudomonadaceae > Pseudomonas > Pseudomonas sp. WS 5059. The sequence continues at coordinate 385,742 of NZ_JAAQWO010000005.1, forward strand.
CCAATCCCGGCGCGGGCCTGGGCCTGATCCCGGTCCAGCAGGTGCAGCAAGTCAGGGGCAAATGCCTGGGCCAGTTGCGCCTGGCGTTCGGCCTCCTTGGCATTGAACGCCAGTTGCAGTACGCCACAACCGTCCCAATCCACCCCCCGTTGCAAGTGTTCCAGCAGGCGCCGGGTATGCCCGAACCCGCTGACAATCATCTGCGAAAGGGCCGTGCCATGGGCCGACAGCTTGAGGTAGAGCACCCCTTGCGGATTGCCCGAGGCCTCTTGTGCCAGGCCGGCATGCCGTTCCAGCAGGCTGACTTGCCAGCCCCGTGCGGCGAGGCTGGCCGCGCTGGCGCAACCGGCCATGCCGCCGCCGATCACCAGGGCCCGCCGTTCGCCTTTGGGGGCCGGTGGCCTGGCGAACCACGGCTTGATCGCCGCAACTGGCGCCGCGTCGGCCGGCCAGCCAAGAAACTCACCGCGCAGGATTTCCCACTTATGGCCGATGCCCGGCGTGCGTTTCATCTTGAACCCGGCGCCATTGAGCAGGCGCCGCACCCAGCCGGTGCTGGTGAAGGTGCTGATGGTCGAGCCGGGGGCAGCCAGGCGCGCCAGTTCGGCGAACAGCTCGGCGGTCCACATCTCGGGGTTTTTCGCCGGGGCAAAACCATCGAGGAACCAGGCGTCGATCTGGGCGTCGAGCTGCGGCAGTTGCTCCAGGGCATCGCCGATCAGCAGCGTCAGCGTCACCCGCCCGTTATCCAGGACCAGGCGCTGGAAACCCGGGTGGATGGCGATGTACTGCGCCAGCAATTGCTCGGCCAACGGTTTGAGCTCTGGCCAGAGGGCGAGGGCGCGTTGCAGGTCGGCGTGGCTCAGCGGGTACTTTTCCACACTGACAAAATGCAGGCGCGCCCCCGGCGTCGCGTGCTGTGCAAACAGTTGCCAGGCACACAGAAAATTCAACCCGGTGCCAAACCCCGTTTCCCCGATCACCAGGCGCCCACCCACCGGCAGCGCGGCAAAGCGCTCTTGCAGGCGGTTCTGTTCAAGGAACACGTAGCGGGTTTCTTCCAGGCCCGACTGGTCGGAAAAATACACGTCGTCGAACACCCGCGAGCGCGGGCGTCCCTGGTCGTCCCAGTCGAGCTGGGCATTGGGCTGTACGGGGTTCATGGGCAACTCGGCAAAGGCAAGGCGGCCATTCTAGTCGATCACGGGGGCCAGGGTTGGCGCGGGTGTTAGCCGGCTATTTGATCCATGCAAAAAACCTCTGCAATGGCGCGCCAGCGATCAGGAATCAGCGTTAATCGAGCATGGCGCAGCGGGTATCGTGGTGTTTTGATCCATGGCAATAAGGAACATTGCGCATGCAGGCACAGGCTGATTTGACCCACACATTCACTCAATTGACCCGGCAGCAGTTGCAAGCTGCCTTGCTGGAGATGACTGGCGACCTGGCCAAGGCCCAGGTCCTGCAACAGCGTCTGCCGGGCTGGATGATCAATTCCCCGCCAGGGTTGCTGGAGGCGCTGGAGCGGGACGCAGCGTATGTTGAAGAGGCCAAGGCGGGCGTCACGCAGCACTTGCAGGCATTGCGCAGTCTGGACGAATTTTGCAGCGAGCAGTTGCAGGCCTACGGCCAGGCGCAGTGGCAGGTCACGCTGGAGCCAAAAAAGGACCTGTTTATCCGGGCCTTCTACGAGTATCAGGCAGATGTGTTGCCGCGCGAGTATGAGCGCACCGTGCGCCTGGAAAAACAGAGCCTGTTGCATAGGGCCATGCAGAACTTTTCGGCGGATGAGGCCCTTGCCGAGCGATATCCCCTAGAGTCGCGGCTGCAAGCGCAAGACCGCAGCGTTATCGACGTTGCGCCCCATGAGTTTGCCGAAGGTTGCCGAGCGCTCGACCTCGGGCGTCGGTACCAGCAGCACATCAATAAGGTGTTCCACCTCGATCGCGACGAGGGCGTTGCCAGTGACGTGGCGCTGGCGATCGGCCGGATGAAAACCCTGGACGTAAAGATCGATGCCCATATCGCCCTGATGCGCGGCGATATCAGCCGCGAAACCTACGCCATGTTGTGTGCATTGCTGGAGCAGGACCTCAGCCCGGCCGCGGCGAAGAGCCAGCTGTACCAAGGGCGCCCGGTGCTCTGGCAAGGCCTCAATGCACGCGATTGCTGCCTGTGGAGCGTGCTGGTGTTTTCGGCCCGCCCGATTGGCGAATACCCCCAGCAGCCTTGTGTGGTCTACATGCCCAATGAACCGCAGCGGCCGTTTTTCGAGTACCCATCCCTCAACGACTTCAAGGTTTACCTGGAACTGAAGCTGGAAGTGAGCAGCTATCGGCGCTTCTTTACCGGCTACCTGGGGGAGGTTGACCGGGTGGGGTTTTTCTCGCGATTCGACGAGCACCGCAGCCTTGGCGTGCTGGAGGCCCGGCCCGTCATGGTGAGCCTGGCCAGGCACTTTTTCAGCACTTACGTGGGCAAGCTGCAGATCGATGCGCGCACGCTGGCGGTGCCCGTGGCGGACGTGGACGAAGAGGTGCGCAAGCAGCGCCTGATGGAGTATCTGGAGGCTGGATTGACCTTGCTCAACCTCGCCGGTTTTGTCGTCCCGGCCTTGGCCCTGCTGATGACGGGCGTGGCGGTGGGGCAACTGCTCGGCGAGGTGTATGACGGCATCGAGGACTGGCGGCGGGGGGACAAGGGCGAGGCGCTCAGGCAACTGGGCGCGGTGGCGCAAAGTATCACCTCGATGGTGGTGTTCGCAGCCGGCGCCAAAGTGGTGGGCAACGTGTTGAAGCGTGCGCAGTTGAGCATGGGGCGCTTTTTTGCGGAGCTGGAAGCGGTGCGTTCGACCGATGGACATCTGCGGCTCTGGCGGCCCGATATTGCCCGGTACGCGCACCGTCAGCAGTTGCCCGAGAACGTGATGGCGGACGCAGAAGGCATCTACCGGATTGGCGGCCATTGCTACGTCAAAGTGGTCGGTTTCGTTCATCGGATTGCCTTTGACGCCAAGCTGGGCCAATGGCACGCCCTCCATCCGACACGCCAGAATGCCTATCGCCCTGCGCTCCTGCACAACGGCGAGGGCGCCTGGCGCTTTGCATTCGAACAGCCTGAACGCTGGGAGGACCAGGATTACCTGTTCTCGCGCCTGGAGCCCGGCAGTCGTCACCCCCACCTGGATTCGCGCAAGCTGCGCCTGGTCAGCGACATCCTGGATATGCAGCCCCCCTGGGCGTACCACCTGGCTCGCGAGTGCTTGCCCTTTCCCGCGCGCTTTCGTGATGTGTATGAGCGGTTCCGGGTGGAGCAATCGATTCGCGACCTGATCTGGCTGCTGGAGCGTGGTGTGTACCTCAACGCCGAACACGCGACCGCGCAGATGCAGGCCTTGGCGCTGTTGCCGGGTTGGCCCGAGGGACGCTATTTCGAGGTGGTGGATGCGCAGGGCGCGGTGACGGCGCGTTACCCCGCTAGTGGCACTCATCGGCTGCCAATCACGCAGCATGCAGTGGCTGAAGGGCAAGTGTTTGATGTGCTGCTGTCGGAGCTCGACGAGTCGCAAAAACTCGCCCTGTTGGGGGAGGACGTTGCTGCCGACCAGCAACATGGGGTGTTGGCGCGGCGCTTACTGGCGCACCTCAAGGCGGATCGCAAGCCGCTGTTTGAGCAGATGTACCAGGCCTACGACGGGCCAGTGCCCGAGGAGTGGGCGGTACTGCGCAGCACCTATGCGCAATTGCCGTCCAGGGTGATGCGCGAGTTGATGGCGCGCGCCTCGTCGGTGGAGCTCGAGTTGCTGCGCGAGCAGCAGCGAGTGCCCATGGGCCTGGCAGAGGCGGTGCGTGCTGCGCTGGCCGAACAACGCCTGGACCGCGCCTTGGCCGGTTTCGAACAGCCGGAATTGGCCGGCCTCGACACCCAGTGCGTGGCGGTGCGCACGCTGCCGCGCATCGAGGGTTGGGATCCCCGGCTGCACCTGGAGATGCGCGCAGATTCACCCCAGGGGGCGTTACTGGCCGTGGGCGCCGTCGAAGGTGCCAGTTTGCGGCTGGTGGTGGTGCGTACGGCTGCAGGGTTCCAGGCGTTCGATGCCAGTGGCCTGAGCCTGGGGAGTGTGCGTTCCGGAGTGGACGGGCTATTTGAGGCCATTGAAGACGCAAGCACCCTGGGCAGGCCCCAGGCGCAGGCCGAGCATGGATGGCGGTTGCGCCGCTTGATTGCCGCCAGGGCCCAGAGTGAGCGTGATCGCGCCGCCGAGGCGTTTTCCGATGGGGCACTGGAGCCCCAGGCAGTGCAAGCACCTTGCCGTGTGGCGGATTCACCCACCGGCTCTTTTACCCAAAACTCGCCCCTGGTGCGCAAGTTGCAGTGGCTTTATCCGCTGTTCACGCAGGCTCAAGCTTCTGCGTTGCTGCAGGGCCTGGGGGCCGATGAACTTGCTCGTGCCCATGCGGTAGAGCGTCTGCGCGCCGAGCTTGGGCGCCTGCGTGCGGTACTTAAACACTGGAAAAACGACATCGGCGGCTTGGAGCAGCAACCGGGCCTGAGGAACATCCGCCAGAGCCGCCAGCAAGTGGCCGAGCGTATCGAGGCCTGCTGGCGCCAGCAGAGCTTTATGCCCAATGAGCGCGAGCTGCCCGTTGCTGGCCTGTCCCTGGACGGGATGCGCGTGGGCTCGTTGCCGAACCTGCCGCCTGAAATTCGCTTCGACCATGTGCAGCGCCTGTCACTGCGCAATATGCGCCTGGGTGATGACGTGGCTTATTTCCTCAAGTGCTTCAAGGGGCTGCGCCGCCTGGACCTGGACCGTAACCGCCTGACCCGGTTGCCGGAATATCTGTCGCGCATGCCTGATCTGGGCAGCCTGTCGTTGTCCCACAATCAGTTGGCGTTGACCGAATACACCCGGCGCAAGCTCGCCGATATGAGCACGTTGCAGCTGTTGGACCTGAGCCACAACCCGGTGGAAGGGCACCTGGATGTCAGCGCCATGCGCGGCTTGCATACGCTGTTGCTACAGGACACCCGCATCGTCGACGTGCCCTCCGGGCTCGGGCGCCTGGCCTATCTGGACCAGGTGGACCTGCGCGACAACTGGATCACCCTGCTGCCCGAATGGCTGTTTAGCGCCACCCGCAGTTTCAGCCAGGCACTCAACCTGGCGGGCAACCCGTTGTCCACCTCGGCGGTGACAGCGCTCACGCGCTACCGCGAGGCGGTGGGTATTGGCATGGGCTATGTCGATGACGATCAATCGCGCTTCACCGAGTTGAAAGCCCGGGCGTTGTGGCTGCCGGATGAAGTGGCCGATCGCAATGCGATCAAGCGCGGCATCTGGGCCAACCTGCGCGATGACCCGGACTGCGCGCCGCTGTTCGAGTTGCTTGCGCAATTGTCCAGGACCGCTGACAGCCGGCACGTGCGCGAGGATTTGAGCCGGCGGGTGTGGGACGTCTTGCAGTCGAGCCATGACAGTATCGAGCTGCGCGAGCGGGTGTTTCAGCTGGCGGCGCATCCGGTGAATTGTGGCGATGGCGCCGCTGATATTTTCAGCCAGATCGAAGTCTTGATGGAGGTCGAGCAGGCGATGCTACAGGCCGGACGCAGGCAGGGCAGCCCCGGCGGATTCCTGAGCCTGGGCCGGCGCTTGTTTCGCCTGGGCGAGTTGGAAAAAATTGCCCTGGGCTATGCGGCCGAGCATGCCAGCGAGGATCCGCTGGAGGTCAGCCTGGCGTTTCGCATGGGGTTGGCCAAGGAGTTGGAGCTGCCGAGGCAACCCAAATACGCGCAGTATGTGTCGATTGCCAATGTGACCCCCGAAGGGCTGGCACTCGCCCATTCCCAGGTGCGCACGGCCGAGCTGTCACCTGCACTCCTGCAGTTTTTGACGCAACTGTCGTTCTGGAAAACCCATCTCAAGCAGCAATTTCCCAGCACCTTCCAGGCCGCGACTGAACCTTTTGATGTACAGCAGCAACTGCTCTTCGAGAACAGCCAGAACCTCACCGACGGCGACTACCTCAGGCAAATGCAAGACCTGCAGGCCCCTCGCCGGCAGGCCATCGCCGAGGTGGTAGAGCGCCTGACCCTACAGATGCTGAAACACCAGGACCTGGGCATCTGCCATGTGCCCGAGGGCTGAGCCATTGATCCACGGCAAGTGGCCTGGAATTCCTTGCCCGCCACGCTGCCCAATCCGCTAGTCTTGATCCATCTTGGAAGGGAGTCGCCCATGTTTGAATCTGCCGAAATCGGTCACGCCGTCGATAAGGATACTTACGACGCTGAAGTCCCGGCCTTGCGGGAAGCTTTGCTGGAGGCGCAGTTCGAGTTGCACCAGCAGGGGCGCTTCCCGGTCATCGTGCTGATCAATGGCATCGAGGGCGCCGGCAAGGGTGAAACCGTCAAGCTGCTCAATGAGTGGATGGACCCGCGCCTGATCGAGGTGCGCACCTTCGACCAGCAGACCGACGAAGAACTGGCCCGCCCACCGGCCTGGCGCTACTGGCGGCAATTGCCGGCCAAGGGGCGCATGGGGGTGTTTTTCGGCAACTGGTACAGCCAGATGTTGCAGGCGCGGGTCCACGGCCAGATCAAGGATGCGCGCCTGGACCAGGCCATTGCCGGGGCCGAACGCCTGGAGCAGATGCTCTGCGATGAAGGGGCGCTGATCTTCAAGTTCTGGTTCCACCTGTCCAAGAAACAAATGAAGGCGCGGCTCAAGGCCCTGCAGGACGACCCGCTGCACAGCTGGCGCATCAGCCCGCTGGACTGGCAGCAGTCCGAGACCTACGACAAGTTCGTGCATTTCGGTGAGCGCGTGCTGCGCCGCACCAGCCGTGACTATGCGCCCTGGCATGTGATCGAAGGTGTGGACGCCAATTACCGCGGGCTGACCGTGGGCAAGATCCTCCTGGAGGGCCTGCAAAATGCCCTCAAGGTGCCCAAGGCCAGGGCCAGCGGGATCCAGCCGGCGCCATTGCCGTCGTCGGTGGACCAGATGAGCCTGCTCGACAGCCTGGACATGACCCAGCGCCTGGAAAAGGACGACTACGAAGAGCAACTGATTACCGAACAGGCGCGGCTCTCGGGCCTAATGCGTGACAAGCGCATGCGCAAGCACGCGCTGGTCACGGTTTTTGAAGGGAACGACGCGGCGGGCAAGGGCGGGGCGATCCGCCGGGTCGCGGCGGCGCTGGACCCACGCCAGTACCGCATCGTGCCGATTGCCGCGCCCACTGAAGACGAACGCGCCCAGCCATACCTGTGGCGCTTCTGGCGGCAGATCCCGGCGCGGGGCATGTTCACGGTGTTCGACCGCTCCTGGTACGGCCGCGTGCTGGTAGAGCGCATCGAAGGCTTTTGCACCACGGCCGACTGGATGCGCGCCTACGCCGAGATCAACGATTTCGAGGAGCAACTGCGCGATTCCGGGGTGATCGTGGTCAAGTTCTGGCTGGCCATCGATAAACAGACCCAACTGGAGCGCTTCCAGGCCCGGGAAGAAATTCCGTTCAAACGCTTCAAGATCACCGAAGACGACTGGCGCAACCGCGACAAGTGGGATGCCTACCGGGCGGCGGTGGGCGACATGGTGGATCGCACCAGCACCGAGATCGCGCCCTGGACCCTGGTGGAAGCCAATGACAAGCGCTGGGCGCGGGTCAAGGTGTTGCGCACCATCAACCTGGCGCTGGAAGAGGCGTTCGCCAAGTCCGACAAGCACGACAAAAAGAAGAAGCACAAATAGCGCCATGCTTTTGCATACGCCAGGTGAATGATCGTCGCGATCACCCGGCGCTGGATCTATCCTCGATCTGTCTCCCAACAACGACAAGATTGAGGTAGCCCATGCGTGAAGTAGTGATCGTCGACAGCGTGCGAACCGGCCTGGCCAAGTCCTTTCGCGGCAAGTTCAACCAGACCCGCCCCGATGACATGGCCGCGCATTGCGTCAATGCGCTGCTGAGCCGCAGCGGCATCGACCCGGCCAGTGTCGAGGATTGCATTGTCGGTGCCGGCTCCAACGAAGGCGCCCAGGGCTACAACATCGGTCGTAACGTGGCGGTGCTGTCGCGCCTGGGCACCGGCACCGCCGGCATGACCCTCAACCGTTTCTGCTCCTCGGGGCTACAGGCGATTGCCATTGCGGCCAACCAGATTGCCTCGGGGTGCAGCGACATCATTGTCGCCGGTGGCGTCGAGTCCATCAGCCTGACCATGAAGAGCGTGAATACCGACAACCTGATCAACCCTTTGCTCAAGGAGCAGGTGCCGGGCATCTATTTCCCCATGGGCCAGACTGCCGAGATTGTCGCTCGCCGCTATAACGTCAGCCGCGAGGAGCAGGACCTGTACGCCTTGCAAAGCCAGCAACGCACCGCCCAGGCCCAGGCCGACGGGTTGTTTGACGATGAAATCGTGGCCATGGCGGTCAAGTACAAGGTCGAGGATAAGAACACTGGCCAGGTGCAGATTCTCGATGGCGTGGTCGACCGCGACGACTGCAACCGCCCGGACACCACCCTGGCCAGCCTGAGCGGGCTCAAGCCAGTGTTTGCCGAGGACGGCTCGGTGACAGCGGGAAACTCGTCGCAATTGTCCGATGGCGCATCGATGACCCTGGTGATGAGCCTGGAAAAAGCCCTGGAACTGGGGCTCAAGCCCAAGGCGTTTTTCCGTGGCTTTACCGTTGCCGGTTGTGAGCCGGACGAGATGGGCATCGGCCCGGTGTTCTCGGTGCCCAAATTGCTCAAGGCCCGTGGCCTGCAAGTGGCGGACATCGACCTGTGGGAACTCAACGAGGCGTTTGCTTCGCAGTGCCTGTATGCGCGCAATCGCCTGGAGATCGACAATGCTCGGTACAACGTCAATGGCGGCTCGATCTCCATCGGCCATCCGTTCGGCATGACCGGCTCGCGGCAGGTGGGGCATCTGGTACGGGAGCTGCAACGGCGCAATTTGCGCTATGGCATCGTCACCATGTGCGTCGGCGGCGGGATGGGGGCGACCGGGTTGTTCGAGGCCGTGCGCTGATCTATAAAACACAGCAGATCAAATGTGGTGTGCCTGATAAAAAACTTCGCCAAGGTTTACCCACATCCCCCTAGAATGCGGGTTCCTCTACCTCTGGCTCCTGGGGCACTCATGCACATCTCTTCCGGCCGCTGGGTCTACGGCTTATCCCTGACCCTGCTGACCGCGCTGCTCTGGGGCATTTTGCCGATCAAGCTCAAACAGGTGCTGCAGGTGATGGACCCGATCACCGTGACCTGGTTTCGCCTGATGGTGTCCGGCAGTTGCCTGTTCGTCTACCTGGCCGCGGTCAAGCGCCTGCCCAGCCCGAAAGTCCTGGGCAAGCGCGGTGGCTGGCTGGTGGCGATGGCGGTGTGCGGCCTGGTGGGCAACTACGTGCTCTACCTGGTCGGGCTGAAGATGTTGAGCCCCGGCACGGCGCAGCTGGTGGTGCAGATGGGGCCGATCTTCTTGATGATTGCCAGTGTGTTCCTGTTCAAGGAGCGTTTCAGCCTGGGGCAGGGCGTTGGCTTGCTGGTATTGATCATCGGCTTTGGGCTGTTCTTCAACCAGCGCCTGGCGGAGCTGTTGACGTCCCTGGGCACCTACACCGCCGGAGTGCTGACGATTCTGCTGGCGACCACCATCTGGGTGTTCTACGCCCTGGGCCAGAAGCAGTTGCTGACGGTGTGGAATTCGTTGCAGGTGATGATGGTGATTTACCTGTGTTGCGCGTTTCTCCTGTTGCCGTGGGTGCATCCCATGGAGGCGCTGCAACTGAGCCCCTTGCAAGGCTGGCTGTTGCTGGCGTGCTGCTTCAATACGCTGATTGCCTATGGCGCATTTGCCGAGGCCCTGGCCCATTGGGAGGCGTCGCGGGTCAGTGCGACGTTGGCGATCACACCGCTGGTGACCTTTGTGGCGGTGGCGATTGCGGCGTGGTTGTGGCCCGACTATGTGCATGCCGAGCAGATCAACGGCCTGGGTTATGGCGGTGCGGTGCTGGTGGTGCTGGGATCGGCGTCAGTGGCGTTGGCCCCGTCCTTGATCGCCGGGCTCAAGGCCCGGCGCGCAAGGTTGATACAACCTCTGTAGGAGCCGGCTTGCCGGCGAAAAACCCAAGGGCAACGCGGGGCATCAATCACCCCGCGTTATCGTTGACGTTTTTCGCCGGCAAGCCGGCTCCTACAGGAGAGGGGATCAGTGCCCGGCTTCGAGCATATTCTCCGGGCGTACCCACTGGTCGAACTCGGCCTCGGTGAGGTAGCCCAGCTCCAGCGCGGCTTCGCGCAGTGTCAGCCCTTCGGTATAGGCCTTCTTGGCAATCTGCGCCGACTTGTCATAGCCGATATGCGGGTTCAACGCCGTCACCAGCATCAAGCCACGCTCCAGGTGCGCGGCCATTTGCTCGGCGTCGGGCTCAAGGCCGGCGATGCAATGCTCCTGGAAGTTGCGGCAGCCGTCGGCCAGCAAACGGATCGACTCCAGCAGGTTGTGGATAATCACCGGCTTGTACACGTTCAACTGCAAATGCCCTTGGCTGGCGGCAATGCCGATGGTCACGTCGTTGCCCAGCACCTGGCAGGCCAGCATCGACAGCGCTTCGCACTGGGTCGGGTTGACCTTGCCGGGCATGATCGAGCTGCCCGGCTCATTGGCCGGCAAGCGCACTTCGGCCAGCCCCGCACGTGGGCCCGAGCCCAGCAGGCGCAGGTCGTTGGCGATTTTCATCAAGGCCACGGCCAGGGTCTTCAGGGCGCCAGACAGGGTGGTCAGCGGCTCATGGCCCGACAGTGCGGCGAACTTGTTGGGCGCGGTGACAAACGGCAACCCGGACAACGCGGCGATTTCTGCGGCAATCGCCTCGCCAAAGCCATGGGGTGAGTTCAGGCCGGTGCCGACCGCCGTGCCGCCCTGGGCCAGTTCGTAGACGGCGGGCAGGGCGCTGCGAATGGCGCGCTCGGCATAATCCAGTTGCGCGATAAACGCCGAGACCTCCTGGCCGAAGGTGATGGGCGTGGCATCCATCATATGGGTGCGGCCGGTCTTGACCAGCTTCATATGGCGCGCCGACAACTCCGCCAGCCCGCCGGACAGCTCACGCAGTGCCGGCAGCAATTGCTCGTGCACAGCCTGCACGGTGGCGATGTTCATGGCGGTGGGGAAGCAGTCGTTGGAGCTTTGGGAGCGGTTGACGTGATCGTTGGGGTGCACCGGGCTCTTGCCGCCACGGGCCTTGCCAGACAGCTCGTTGGCGCGGCCGGCGATGACCTCGTTGGCGTTCATGTTGCTCTGGGTGCCACTGCCGGTCTGCCAGACCACCAGCGGGAACTGGTCATCATGCTTGCCGTCGAGCACTTCGTCAGCGGCCTGTTCGATCAGCCGGGCGATGTCGGCGGGCAGGTCGCCGTTGCGGTCGTTGACCCGCGCTGCAGCTTTCTTGATCAGGACCAGGGCGTGGAGTACCGCCAGTGGCATGCGTTGCTCGCCGATGGCGAAATTGACCAGTGAACGCTGGGTCTGTGCGCCCCAGTAAGCGTCATCCGGGACTTGTACTTCGCCCAGGCTGTCGGTTTCGATACGGCTCATCGCAGGGACTCTCCTTGTAGTCGGTTTGCGCAGTTTAGGCCCTGGCGGCACGTTTGGGTTCCATAAAAGCCATTTCATCGGGCAAACCCTCGCAAAACCAGGCCCTACAAGGCGTGGGGTTGAGTGCCGGCGTTTTTTAGGCGCAGAATGGTCGCCCTTGGGGTCTTACCTCGCCTGCTAGAAAAGGAAACTCGATGACTCGTCTTCGTGCCATCTGTACCGCGGTTGCTCTGGTCTGTGCCAGCGGCCAGGTTCTTGCCGATACCGCCAGCCACAACGCCAGTGCCGAAGCCTTCCTGACCCTGGCTCACGCAGACAAGCTGGGCACCCCGGTGTACATGCAAGTGCAACAAATGTTCGCCCAGCGCTTCGAGCAGACCAAGGCGCCTGCCGCCAAGCAAACCGTTCTGGACACCTACCAGGCCAAGGCCAACGCCGCCCTGGACCAGGCCATTGGCTGGAACAAGCTCAAGCCGGACATGGTCAAGCTGTACACCAGCAACTTCAGCGAGGCCGAACTCAAAGACCTGGTTGCCTTCTACAAGTCGCCACTGGGCAAGAAAGTTTTGGAGAAAATGCCGCAACTGACCCAGCAATCGGCCCAACTGACCCAGGCCAAACTGGAAAGCGCGGTACCTGTCGTGAACAAGCTGTTGGAAGACATGACCAACGAGCTGACCCCCAAAGCCGCACCCGCCAAGAAGAAGTAAGCAATGACCATGCAGCAGCGTATCGAATCGGCACTTGCCGCCCTGAGCCCGGAACACCTGAGTGTGCTGGACGAAAGCCATATGCACAGCCGTGGATTGCAGACGCATTTCAAGGCCGTGCTGGTCAGCCAGCAGTTCGAGGGGCTCAACCGGGTCAAGCGCCATCAGAAGGTCTACGCCACGTTGGGTGACCTGATGAGCGAGTTCCATGCGCTGGCGTTGCACACCTACACGCCTGAAGAATGGGCAAAAACCGACGCAGCCCCGGCCTCGCCGACCTGCGCTGGCGGTAGCAAACACTGATATCCGGCTGCTACAAAGGCCTATGTTTTGCTAGAATCCGCAACGCGCCGCTCAGTCGGCGCGTTTTTTTTGCATCCGGTTCACCCTTTACGAGGGTAGCCACCTGGAGAGAACACCCATGACACAACCCATCGTCGTGGCGGCACTGTATAAGTTCGTCACCCTCGAAGATTACGTGGCCCTGCGCGAGCCGCTGTTGCAGGCCATGGTCGACAACGGCATCAAGGGCACCTTGCTGATCGCCGAAGAAGGCATCAACGGTACCGTTTCCGGCAGCCGCGAAGGCATTGATGGCCTGATGGCCTGGCTGAAGAACGACCCACGCATGGTCGATATCGATCACAAAGAGTCGTACTGCGACCAGCAGCCGTTCTACCGCACCAAGGTCAAGCTGAAAAAAGAGATCGTGACCCTGGGCGTCGAAGGCGTCGACCCGAACAAGAAAGTCGGGACCTACGTTGATCCACAAGACTGGAACGCGTTAATCAGCGATCCAGAAGTGCTGTTGATCGATACCCGTAACGACTATGAAGTGTCGATCGGCACCTTTGAAGGCGCAATCGACCCGAAGACTACGAGTTTTCGCGAATTTCCCGACTACATCAAAGCCAACTTCGACCCGGCCCGGCACAAGAAAGTCGCCATGTTCTGCACCGGCGGCATTCGTTGTGAAAAAGCCTCGAGCTATATGCTCAGCGAGGGCTTCGATGAGGTGTATCACCTCAAGGGTGGCATCCTCAAATACCTCGAAGAAGTGCCCCAGGAAGAGACCAAGTGGCAGGGCGACTGCTTTGTTTTCGATAACCGCGTTACCGTGCGCCACGACTTGAGCGAAGGTGACTACGATCAATGTCATGCCTGCCGTACTCCGGTTAGCGTAGAGGACCGCGCATCCGAGCATTACGTGGCCGGCATCAGTTGCCCGCACTGCTGGGATAAGCTGTCCGAGAAGACCCGTCGCAGTGCGATCGACCGTCAGAAGCAGATCGAGCTGGCCAAGGCCCGCAACATGCCGCACCCGATTGGTTACAACTACAAGCAATCATCCACCGAGGCTTGAACCATGTCTGCGCGCCTGCTCTATGTGATGGACCCGATGTGTTCCTGGTGCTGGGGTTTTGCCCCGGTGGCCAAGGCCCTGGTTGAGCAGGCCCAGGCAGCGGGCGTGGAGTTGCACCTGGTGGTGGGCGGCTTGCGCACCGGCAGTGGCGCGGCGCTGGAGCCGGCCACCCGGCGCTATATCCTGGAGCACTGGCAGGCGGTGACTGAAGCCACTGGCCAGCCGTTCCGCCTGGAGGGCGCCTTGCCTGATGGCTTTGTGTATGACACGGAGCCGGCCTGCCGGGCCCTGGTCACCGCGCGCGGCCTGGCGCCGGATTGCGCCTGGACCTTGCTCGGGCTGATCCAGCAGGCGTTTTATGTCGAGGGCCGCGATGTGACCCGCGCCAGTGTGCTGGTGGAACTGGCCGAGACCGCCGGGGTGCCGCGTATCGAGTTTGCCGAGGCCTTTGACCGTGCCGAGCAGCATGCAGCCACGGCCGCCGATTTTACCTGGGTGCAGGATCTGGGCATTGCCGGCTTCCCCACCTTGCTGGCCGAGCGCAATGGCCAGTTGGCCTTGTTGACCAACGGCTACCAGCCGCTGTCCGAGCTCGCACCTTTGCTCGGTCGCTGGCTGGAGCGAGCTGCCTGTGCATGATCAGCCAACGCCACGGGTTGATCGGCTGACCTGGGCAGAAATCCGCCGCCTGGCCCTGCGCCATAAAAAAGCCCTGTGGATCGCCAATGGTGTCGCCGTTCTGGCGACCCTGTGCAGCGTGCCGATTCCCTTGCTCCTGCCTCTGCTGGTGGACGAGGTGCTGCTGGGCAATGGCGATGGCGCGTTGAAAGTGATGAACCATGCGTTGCCAGCAGCCTGGCAGCAGGCCGCCGGCTATATCGGCCTGATGCTGCTGATCACCCTGGTGCTGCGTTGCGCGGCGCTGGTGTTCAACGTGGTCCAGGCGCGCCTGTTTGCCGGGCTGGCCAAGGACATTGTCTATCGCATCCGTGTGCGGTTGATCGAACGGCTCAAGCGTATCTCCCTGAGCGAATACGAAAGCCTGGGCGGCGGCACCGTGACCACGCACCTGGTCACCGACCTGGACACGGTGGACAAGTTTGTCGGTGAAACCTTGAGCCGGTTCCTGGTGGCCACGTTGACCCTGGTCGGCACCTCCGGGATCCTGATGTGGATGCACTGGAAGCTGGCGCTGTTGATCCTGCTGTTCAACCCGTTGGTGATCTATGCCACGGTGCAGTTGGGCAAGCGGGTCAAGCACCTGAAGAAGCTGGAAAACGACAGCACCTCGCGGTTTACCCAGGCGCTGACGGAAACCCTGGATGCGATCCAGGAAGTGCGCGCCGGCAATCGCCAGGGCTTTTTCCTCGGGCGCCTGGGGCAGCGTGCCCAGGAAGTGCGCGACTTTGCCATCAACTCCCAATGGAAAAGCGACGCCTCCAGCCGCGCCAGTGGCCTGCTGTTCCAGTTTGGTATCGACATCTTTCGCGCGGCGGCAATGCTCACCGTGCTGTTTTCCGACCTGTCCATCGGCCAGATGCTCGCGGTGTTCAGCTACCTGTGGTTCATGATCGGCCCGGTGGAGCAACTGCTGAACCTGCAATACGCCTACTACGCTGCCGGTGGCGCGCTGACGCGCATCAACGAACTGCTGGCCCGCGCCGACGAGCCGCAATATGCCGGGGGCGAGGATCCGTTTACCGGGCGCGAAACCGTGGGTATCGAGGTGCGGGGCCTGGACTTTGGCTACGGCGAAGACCTGGTGCTCAACCAACTGAACCTGGCCATCGCTCCCGGCGAGAAGGTGGCGATTGTCGGCGCCAGTGGCGGCGGTAAAAGCACCCTGGTGCAACTGCTGTTGGGGCTCTACACCCCGCAGGCAGGCACGATCCGCTTCGGCGGCGCGACCCAGCAGGCTATTGGCCTGGAAACCATCCGCGAGCATGTCGCGGTGGTGCTGCAGCACCCGGCACTGTTCAACGATACCGTGCGCGCCAACCTGACCATGGGCCGCGAACGCAGCGACCAGGCCTGTTGGCAGGCCCTAGAAATCGCCCAGCTGGAGGCTACGGTCAAAGGGTTGCCCCAGGGCCTGGACAGTATTGTCGGGCGCTCTGGCGTGCGCTTGTCCGGTGGCCAGCGCCAACGCCTGGCGATTGCCCGAATGGTACTGGCCGAGCCAAAGGTGGTGATCCTCGACGAAGCCACCTCGGCCCTGGATGCGGCCACCGAATACAACCTGCACCAGGCGCTGGCGCGGTTTCTCAGTGGGCGTACTACACTGATCATTGCTCACCGTTTGTCGGCGGTGAAGCAGGCTGATAGGGTATTGGTGTTTGACGGTGGACACATTGCCGAAGATGGCGACCACCAGCAACTGATAGCCGATGGCGGCTTGTACGCCAAGCTTTATGGACACTTGCAACAAGTTCGCTGAATCGATCCCGTATCCGATCCTGGAGGGATCGCGTTTGGCCTCGGCTGTGCTGTCAGGAGCAGTTTTTACTCGCCTGTGCTGATGCAAGGGACCTCATGAAGCAGGAGCGAACTCTCGGAACACCAAGGTTGCTGGGCATTGTCTGGCCCTTTATTGCCGTCGTCCTGTTTCAGGCACTGCTGGGCTGCGTCAGCCTCTACATGCTGTCGGCCGTGCGCGGCTATGTGGCGGGCGAGAGCCTGTGGTCCAAGGGCCAGAAAGACGCCATCTACTATCTGACGCTATACGCCGACAACCGCGACCAGGCGACCTTTCTCAAATACCAGAATGCGATTGCGGTGCCCCAGGGCGGGCACGAGTTGCGGGTTGCCCTGGATCGCCCCAGCCCTGACCTCGCGGCGGCGCGCCTGGGGATTCTCAAGGGCGGTAACCATCCAGATGATGTGGCGAGCCTGATCTGGCTCTATCTCAACTTTCGCCATTTCAGCTACCTGGAAAAAGCCATCGAGCTGTGGACCATCGGTGATGGCTACCTGGTGCAACTCGATGACCTGGCGCAGGAGATGCACAGGGGGATCATTGCCAATCAGGTCAGCAGCGCCGATATCCATGCCTGGAAAGAGCGGATTATCGCCATCAACGATGGCGTGACACCGGCGGCCAAGGCCTTCAGCGATGCCCTGGGCGAAGGCTCCAGGATGATTCTGCGCCTGCTGGTGACCACCAACCTGGCCACCGCCCTCGGCCTGATCGCCCTGGCGTTGCTGCGCACCCGCAAGCTCTTGGCCCAGCGGCACGCGTTTGCTGATGCCTTGCAACTGGAGAGGGAGCGGGCGCAGATCACCCTGGAGTCCATTGGCGATGGGGTGATCACCACCGACGTCGACGGGGCGATCGCCTATATGAACCCGGCGGCGGAATCCCTGACCCACTGGAACGCGGCCCAGGCCCAGGGCTTGCCGTTGGCCGCGCTGTTCAATCTGCTGGATGAACACGCCCAGGCCGATGGGTTTACCCTGATCGATCACATTCTTGACGGCCAACTCAGTGGTGGCAGCGAGCACTCCAAGCTGATCCAGCGCCTGGATGGCAGTACCGTGTCCGTGACCCTGGTGGGCGCACCGATCCGCAGTGCTGGCAAGGTCAGCGGGGCGGTGCTGGTGTTGCACGACATGACCCAGGAGCGCCAATACATCGCCAATCTGTCCTGGCAGGCGACCCATGATGCATTGACCGGGCTGGCCAACCGGCGCGAATTTGAGTATCGCCTGGAGCAGGTGCTACACGGCATCGGGCGCCAGCAGTCGGCGCGGCATGCCTTGATGTTCCTCGACCTGGACCAGTTCAAACTGGTCAACGACACCTGTGGCCATGCGGCAGGCGATGAATTGCTGCGGCATATCTGCGCCCTGCTGCAATCGGACCTGCGCGAAGGCGATACCCTGGCCCGCCTGGGCGGTGATGAGTTTGGCATTCTGCTGGAGAACTGCCCGGCGCCGGTGGCCGAGAAAATCGCCGAGAGCCTGCGTCACACCGTGCAAAACCTGCACTTCGTCTGGAAAGGCCGACCGTTTGTCACCACGGTCAGTATCGGCCTGGTGCATATCACCCACACCCCGACCACCCTGGAAACTTCGTTGCGTGCTGCCGATATGGCCTGCTACATGGCCAAGGAGAAGGGACGCAACCGGGTGCAGGTCTATCACGCCGATGACACCGAATTGTCCCTGCGTTTTGGCGAAATGGCCTGGATCCAACGCTTGCACATGGCCCTGGAAGAGGACCGTTTTTGCCTATATGCCCAGGAAATCACCCCCTTGGGCCACACCGAGGCGGGCAACGGGCATATCGAGATTCTGCTGCGCCTGCACGATGAGGCCGGGCGGATGATCTTGCCCGACAGCTTTATCCCGGCCGCCGAGCGTTATGGGTTGATGACCTCCCTGGACCGCTGGGTGGTGGAGAACGTGTTCAAGCTGATTGCCCGCTGCATGGTCGAGCGACCGGGCAGGCCCATGGCGATGTGTGCGATCAACCTGTCGGGCATCACCATCGGCGATGACGACTTCCTGCGCTTTTTGCGGGAAAAGTTCAGCGCCTACGGCATTCCGCCGGGGATGATCTGTTTTGAAATCACTGAAACCAGTGCAATTTCCAACCTGGGCAGCGCGATTCGTTTTATCAATGAGCTCAAGGCCTTGGGTTGTTGCTTCTCCCTGGATGACTTTTGTGCGGGGATGTCCTCATTCGCCTACCTCAAACATTTACCTGTAGACTTCCTGAAGATCGATGGAAGTTTCGTAAAGGATATGCTGGACGACCCGATTAACCGCGCCATGGTCGAAGTGATCAACCACATCGGCCATGTCATGGGTAAGCGCACTATTGCCGAGTTTGTCGAAACGCCGCACATCGAGCAGGCATTGCTCGAGATCGGCGTGGACTACGCTCAGGGCTACCTGATTGAACGCCCGCAATTGTTTACCTTCGATAGTTTGCAGTGTCGACCTGCGCGCCCGCAGCCTCTGTTGTTCAGGGCGCCCGGCACGTTCCGCTGAAACATCTGCTGGTCTGTACACATCACACATCAAAAGGAGCCCGACAGTGATCGACACATTCAGCAGAACCGGCCCGCTTATGGAAGCCTCAAGTTACCCCGCCTGGGCTCAGCAACTGATCCAGGACTGTAGCGAGAGCAAGCGCCGAGTTGTCGAACACGAACTGTACCAGCGCATGCGCGATAACAAGCTCAGTGCCAAGACCATGCGCCATTACCTGATT
Organism: Pseudomonas sp. WS 5059; assembly: GCF_012985525.1. NCBI lineage: Bacteria > Pseudomonadati > Pseudomonadota > Gammaproteobacteria > Pseudomonadales > Pseudomonadaceae > Pseudomonas > Pseudomonas sp. WS 5059. The sequence goes on from NZ_JAAQWO010000005.1 coordinate 404,643, forward strand.
GGTGGCTGGCCAGTGGTGGAACAGTTCGCGTTGTACATGGCACAAAACCTGACCAAGACCAAGTTTGCCCGTCACCCTGGCGAGGATATGGCGCGACGTTGGTTGATGCGCAATATTCGCGTGGAACTGAACCATGCCGATTATTGGGTGCATTGGGCGCGCGCCCATGGTGTTGGCCTGGAAGAGTTGCAGGCGCAGAACGTACCGCCCGAGTTGCATGCACTGAGTCATTGGTGCTGGCACACCAGTTCGGCCGACTCGTTGATCGTCGCGATTGCCGCCACCAACTACGCCATCGAGGGGGCCACTGGGGAGTGGTCTGCGCTGGTGTGTTCGACGGGCGTGTATGCCGCAGCGTTCCCCGAAGAAGATCGCAAGCGCGCCATGAAGTGGCTGAAGATGCATGCCCAGTACGATGACGCCCACCCGTGGGAAGCACTGGAAATCATCTGCACCCTGGCGGGGATGAACCCGAGCAAGGCGTTGCAAGTGGAGTTGCGCCAGGCCGTGTGCAAGAGCTACGACTACATGTACCTGTTCCTGGAACGCTGCATGCAGTTGGAGAAAACGCCAGTGACCCGCGAGCGCCAGGTATTGGCGACCAGCGAAGCCTGACCCAGGCAGGGCGGGGTAGCGTTTACCCCGCCATTGCCAGGCGGTTGCGGCCTTCGCGCTTGGCCACATACAAGGCATTGTCGGCCCGGCGCAGCAGGCTCTCGGCCGACTCGCCCGCCAGCAAGGTCGCGCAACCCAGGCTCACCGTCAATTCGATACGCGTGGTGTCCGCCCAGTAGTCCTGGGCCTGTGCTGCCTGGCGCAGGCGTTCGCCCACCATGGCCGCGGCATCGCGCCCGGTGTTGGACAGCAGGATCAGGAACTCTTCCCCGCCAAACCGAAACACCATGTCCACATTGCGCAACTGGCCCTTGATCGAGGCTGCCACGGCCTTGAGCACCTTGTCGCCGGTGGCGTGGCCGTGGCTGTCGTTGATGCGCTTGAAGTGATCGATATCGAGCATCAGCAAGGACAGCGGATGCAGGTGCCGCTTGGCCATCTCGATCTCCCGGCCCAGGGTCTGGTCCATGGCGATGCGGTTGCCGGTCTCGGTCAGCGGGTCACGCAGGGCGCTGCGGGTCGCGGTGCGATACAGCAGGGCGTTGCGCATCGGGTAGAGCAGGCTGGCCAGCAGCGACTCCAGGTTGCCCTGTTCTTCTTCGCTGAAACGCTGGTTGCGGCGAAACACCAGCTCTCCCAGATGCTCGCCCTGGTGGCTGAGGCTATAGCTCACGGAGTGATGGCCGCGCTGGCCATATTCCAGGCGCAGGTCGCTGGCTTCATGGCGGTATTGCAGGGCGTCCAGGGGCACCAGGCGCTGCACTTCGCGAAAGAACAGGCCAAGGATCCGCTCGGCTTCCAGGCTGGTCTGCAATTGCAGGTTCAGCTGCTGGCGCAGTTGCGCGAGGCTGATGGGGCGCCGTGCGATAAGGGAAGGCTGGCCAAAGCCCAGGCGTTGCAATTTGGCACTATCGAAGTCAATTGCGTTGGTCTGGGTCGGTGTTTTCATAAACGGGCAGGCCTCTAAGCACAGAATGCTGTCTTACAGGCTCGATGGGAGCGGCCACTGGCGGGCGTCTTACTGTTCCTTCAGTTCCGTAAAACTTAGGTAACAGTCTAGTCCGCTTTGCCGGGGGTTATAACCCCTGATCCCATGCCGCACGTCTTGATGTCGCGCTGCCTGCTTAAGCATATTGGAGCGAAAACCGTGCCAGTTAGTGCAATTAGTTTTTAGTGCTTATAAAACAAGGGGATGGGATTTATTGAGGAAAGGGAGCGGTGGGAATTTGGCGCAGGCCCATTGAGCCCGACACTGCGCCATCGCGGGCAAGCCCGCTCCCACAATGGCGTGGTGTCATGTCCGAAGATTATTGCGCGTCGAACGCCTGCCCAGTGATCCCCGAGCTATCCGGGCCCATCAGGTACAGGTACACCGGCATGATCTCTTCCGGCAGCGGGTTGTTGGCCGGGTTTTCCCCTGGATAGGCCTGGGCGCGCATGCTGGTGCGGGTGGCGCCGGGGTTGATGCTGTTGGCACGTACTGCCGCGACGGTGTCGAGTTCGTCGGCCAGGGTTTGCATCAGGCCTTCGGTGGCAAATTTCGACACACCATAGGCGCCCCAGTAGGCCCGGCCCTTGCGCCCGACGCTGCTGGAGGTGAACACCACCGAAGCGTCCTGGGACAGCTTGAGCAGCGGCAGCAGGGTGGCGGTCAGCATAAACATGGCGTTGACGTTGATATGCATGACCCGCATGAAATTCTCGCCCGACAGCTGTTCGATCGGGGTGCGTGGGCCGATGATCGAGGCGTTGTGCAGCAGCCCGTCGAGATGACCGAATTCTTTTTCAATCATTGCCGCCAGCTCATCGTATTGATGGGGCAGGGCGGTTTCCAGGTTGAACGGGATCACCACCGGTTGCGGGTGACCGGCGGCTTCGATTTCATCGTAGACCTGGGCCAGGTTGGCTTCGGTCTTGCCCAGCAACAGTACGGTGGCACCGTGGGCGGCATAGGTCTTGGCCGCCGCTGCACCAATCCCGCGACCGGCACCGGTGACCAGGATGACGCGGTCCTTGAGCAATTCTGGGCGTGCGGAGTAATCAAACATAATCGACCTCAACAAAAATTCAGTCTGAATGTGGGGCGGGCTTGCTCGCGATAGCACAGTGTCAGTCAATAAATCGGCAACTGATTCACTGCTATCGCTGGCAAGCCACCTCCCACATTGATCTCAGTGTTTCAGTGTCAGCAGCTGCAGAGTGCGCTATCGAGCACCTTGCGCAGTTCCAGCGGGTGATCGACCACGACGTCGGCGCCCCAGTTGCGGGCGTTGTCGTCAGGGTGGATGTAGCCGTAGGTGACGGCCGCAGTACGGGTGCCGGCGTCGCGGCCCGACTCGATATCCCGCAGGTCGTCGCCCACGAACAGTACGCTGGCCGGGTCCAGGTCAAGCATCTTGCAGGCCAGGATCAGCGGCTCCGGGTCGGGCTTGCTGTTCTTTACGTGGTCCGGGCATATCAGCAGCGCCGAGCGCTGGGCCAGGCCCAGTTGTTCCATGATCGGCTCGGCAAAGCGCAGGGGCTTGTTGGTGACTACGCCCCAGATCAGCTTGGAACGCTCGATGTCTTCCAGCAGTTCGGCCATGCCATCAAACAACTTGCTGTGGATTGCGCAGCCCTTGACGTAGCGTTCGAGGAACTCCAGGCGCAGCTCTTCAAAGCCTGGGGACTGCGGGTCCATGGAAAACGTCACGGCGACCATGGCCCGGGCACCGCCGGAAATTTCATCGCGGATATGCTGGTCGTTGATCGGCGCAAGCCCGCGCTCGGTGCGCATGGCCTGGCAGATGGCGATAAAGTCCGGCGCGGTATCGAGCAGCGTACCGTCCATGTCGAAAAGAACCGCTTTCAACTTCACAGGCTTATTCCTCTCGCAGGGTCTGGATCATGTAATTGACGTCGACGTCGCTGGCCAGCTTGTAGTGCTTGGTCAGTGGGTTGTAGGTCAGGCCGATGATGTCCTTGACGGTCAGCCCGGCCTGGCGGCTCCAGGCGCCCAGTTCGGAAGGGCGGATGAACTTCTTGAAGTCATGGGTGCCGCGTGGCAGCAGCTTCATGATGTATTCGGCGCCGATGATCGCGAACAGGTAGGCCTTGGGGTTGCGGTTGATGGTGGAGAAGAACACTTGGCCGCCGGGCTTGACCATGCGGAAGCAGGCGCGGATCACCGACGATGGGTCGGGCACGTGCTCCAGCATCTCCAGGCAGGTCACTACGTCAAACTGCTCGGGCATTTCCTCGGCCAGGGCTTCGGCGGTGATCTGCCGGTACTCCACGCTCACGCCCGACTCCAACTGATGCAGCTGGGCCACGGCCAGGGGCGCTTCGCCCATGTCGATGCCCATCACCGTGGCGCCGCGCTGGGCCATGGCCTCGCTGAGAATGCCGCCACCGCAGCCCACGTCGAGGACCTTCTTGCCGGCCAGGTTGACGCGCTCGTCGATCCAGTTGACCCGCAGCGGGTTGATGTCGTGCAGCGGCTTGAACTCGCTTTCGCGGTCCCACCAACGGTGAGCCAGGGCTTCGAATTTGGCGATTTCGGCGTGGTCGACGTTACTCATGGGTAGTCCTCTAAATCCGATAAAACGGTGTGCCTGGCCCGGAAGGCTGATCCGGGGCGGCGTTATTCTGGGTGTCCGCTGATGCGCCGGCCCCAGGCAGCGGCCGTGGCGCTCAGTTGCTGTTCATCCATGCGGGTCAGTTGCCGGTCGTCGAGCAGTTGCTTGCCGCCGACCCAAAGGTGTTTCACACAATCGCGGCCGGTGGCATATATAAGCTGCGAGACCGGATCGTAGATCGGTTGCTGGGCCAGGCCAGAAAGGTCGAAGGCTACGATATCCGCGGCCTTGCCCACTTCCAGCGAGCCGATTTCTGTTTCCAGGCCCATGGCCCGTGCACCGTTGAGGGTGGCCATGCGCAGCGCGCGATGGGCATCCAGGGCGCTGGCCGAGCCAGCAACGGCCTTGGCCAGCAGCGCGGCGGTGCGGGTTTCACCCAGCAGGTCGAGGTCATTGTTGCTTGCCGCGCCGTCGGTGCCTACTGCCACATTGACGCCGGCCTGCCACAGACGTTCCACCGGGCAGAAGCCACTGGCCAGTTTCAGGTTGGATTCCGGGCAGTGGATCACGCTGCTGTTGCTTTCTACCAGCAACGCCAGGTCGTCTTCGCTGATTTGGGTCATATGAACGGCCTGCAGCCGTGGGCCGAGCAAGCCCAGGCGTGCGAGGCGGGCCAGGGGCCGTTCGCCATACTGCTCGATGGACTGCTGCACTTCAAAGGCCGTCTCGTGGACATGCATATGAATGGCGGCGTCCAGCTCCTCGGCGATCACCCGGACTTTTTCCAGGTTCGCATCGCTGACGGTATAGGGCGCATGGGGGCCAAAGGCGATTTTGATCCGTGGGTGATGCTTGAGGTCGCCAAACAACTCCACGCCCTGGCGGATCGCCTCATCGGCGGTGGCGGCGCCGGGGATCGGGAAGTCGAGGATCGGCATCGCAATCTGCGCGCGCATACCGCTGTTGTGCACGCGTTCGCTGGCGACCTTGGGGAAGAAGTACATGTCTGAGAAGCAACTGATGCCGCCCTTGATCTGCTCGGCGATCGCCAGATCAGTGCCGTCGCGCACGAAGGCTTCATCGACCCACTTGGCTTCGGCCGGCCAGATATGGTGTTGCAGCCAGGTCATCAGCGGCAGGTCGTCGGCCAGGCCGCGAAACAGACTCATCGCCGCATGGCCGTGGGCATTCACCAGGCCCGGGCTGAGCAGCACCCCCGGCAGCTCGCGTACTTCGTGGGCTGCCAGCTTCAGCGCCTGGGCGCGCGGGCCGATAAATGCGATGCGGCCATCGCGAATGCCCAGGCCATGTGCCTTGAGCACCACGCCCGCAGGCTCGACCGGTACCAGCCAGCTTGGCAGCAGCAGTAAGTCGAGCGGGGCGGCAGGTGGCGTCATAGCGGGCATCGTCCGGGGCGGTCATATAAAGAGGGCGAAGTATACCCGAGCGTCCTGGCTGGCGGATCGCTATAATCCGCGGCTTTTGTTGATGAGTACGGGGTGAGGGATGCGCGATCGACTGTTGGCGGCGGAGAAAGTGAGGGCCATCGATTGGCGTGATGGCGCACTGCACCTGCTCGATCAGCGTGCGCTGCCGTCCCGGGAAAGCTGGGTCATATGCTCGTCGGTCGACGAAGTGGCCGCAGCCATTCGCATGATGGTGGTGCGCGGCGCGCCGGCCATTGGCATCAGCGCGGCCTACGGCCTGGTGCTGGCTGCCCGTGCACGGATTGCCGAGGGCGGTGACTGGCAGGCTGCATGGGAGGAGGACTACGCGCTGCTGGCCGAATCCCGGCCCACAGCGTCAAACCTGTTCTGGGCCCTCAAGCGCATGCGCGATCGCCTCGACCGCCTCAAGAAGCACGCCGACCCGTTGGCGGTGCTGGAGGCCGAAGCTATCGCGATCCATGAAAGCGACCGTGAAGCCAACCTGACCATGGCGCAATTGGGCGTCGAATTGATCCGCAAACACCAGGGCAATGCCCAGGCCATCCTCACCCACGGCAATGCCGGGGCCTTGGCTAGCGGTGGCGTGGGCACGGCGCTGGGGGTGATCCGCGCGGCGTTTCTGGAAGGAATGGTCGAGCAAGTCTATGCCAACGAAACCCGCCCCTGGCTGCAAGGCTCGCGGCTGACTGCCTGGGAGCTGGCGAGCGAGGGCATCCCGGTTACGGTGAATGCCGACTCGGCCGGCGCGCATATCCTCAAGACCAAAGGCGTGACCTGGGTAATTGTTGGCGCCGACTGCATTGCGGCCAATGGCGATGTGATCAGCAAGATCGGCACTTACCAACTGGCGGTAAGCGCCATGCACCATGGTGTGCGCTTCATGGTAGTGGCCCCCAGCTCTACGCTGGACCTGATGATGGCCACTGGCGATGACGTTGCCCTGGAAGAGCGGGATGCCGGCGAGCTGCTGGAGGTCGCCGGGCAGCGGTTTGCTGCCGATGTCGCAGCCTTTAACCCGGTGTTTGACGTCACGCCGGCGGACCTGATCGACGTGATCGTCACCGAAAAAGGCATTGTCGAGCGGCCGGACGCGGCCAAGCTGGCCCAGTTGATGTGTCGCAAGCGTCTGCATTAAGGGCTGTAATATCTGGCAGATTGCAATCTCGGGCACGCGTGGTTCCACACGTTGAATGCATTTGCAAATCAACTGTGGGAGTGGGCTTGCCCGCGATGGGCTTCGAAAGCCAACAAAACCCTCGGTTCCATAGGCAAATCCAAGCCTAGATTCAGCTCTGAGCCCCTCTCGTCGCCCTCAAGCCTGTCATCGGTCAACTTACTACGCTCCATGCGCATCTGGGGGATAGGTGCGTGGCGGCGATTGTGATACCATTCGGCGGTTTCCAGGGTCACCCCAAGGGGCGGCCCTTAATGCGCAGATCCGTGTCATAACTCGTTGATTTGTCGTAAGTCGTTGCCAGGCATCATGTCGGCGGCGGCGAGCTTCGTTCGTCCCAAATGGATGTGACGAGGTTTCACCCGAAAAAGGAATCAGGCTTCTCATGGGCGAACTGGCCAAAGAAATCCTCCCGGTCAATATCGAAGACGAGCTGAAACAGTCCTACCTCGACTACGCGATGAGCGTAATTGTCGGGCGGGCACTGCCTGATGCGCGCGATGGCTTGAAGCCCGTGCACCGGCGTGTGCTGTTCGCGATGAGCGAGCTGGGTAACGACTGGAACAAGCCGTACAAGAAATCTGCCCGTGTTGTCGGTGACGTGATCGGTAAGTATCACCCTCACGGCGACACTGCGGTGTACGACACCATCGTTCGGATGGCCCAGCCGTTTTCCCTGCGCTACCTGCTGGTAGACGGCCAGGGCAACTTCGGTTCGGTGGACGGCGACAACGCGGCGGCCATGCGATACACCGAAGTGCGCATGACCAAGCTGGCACACGAGCTGCTGGCCGACCTGCACAAGGAAACCGTGGACTGGGTGCCGAACTACGACGGCACCGAAATGATCCCGGCGGTCATGCCGACCCGTATTCCCAACCTGTTGGTCAACGGCTCCAGCGGTATCGCCGTGGGCATGGCCACCAACATCCCGCCACACAACCTCGGTGAAGTCATCGACGGTTGCCTGGCCCTCATCGACAACCCTGAGCTGACCGTCGATGAGCTGATGCAGTACATCCCCGGCCCGGACTTCCCGACCGCCGCGATCATCAATGGTCGTGCCGGCATCATCGAAGCCTATCGCACCGGTCGTGGCCGCATCTACATGCGCGCGCGCTCGATGATCGAAGACATCGACAAGGTCGGTGGCCGCCAGCAGATCGTCATCACCGAACTGCCTTACCAGCTGAACAAGGCGCGTCTGATCGAGAAGATCGCCGAGCTGGTTAAAGAGAAGAAACTCGAAGGTATTACCGAGCTGCGCGACGAGTCGGACAAAGACGGTATGCGCGTGGTGATCGAGCTGCGTCGTGGCGAAGTGCCTGAGGTGATCCTCAACAACCTCTACGCCCAGACCCAGCTGCAAAGCGTGTTTGGTATCAACGTCGTGGCCTTGATCGACGGTCGCCCGCGCATCCTGAACCTCAAGGATCTGCTGGAAGCCTTCGTCCGTCACCGTCGCGAAGTGGTGACCCGCCGTACCGTGTTCGAGCTGCGCAAGGCCCGTGAACGTGGGCACATCCTGGAAGGCCAGGCGGTTGCGCTGTCGAACATCGACCCGGTCATCGCCCTGATCAAGGCCTCGCCGACCCCGTCGGAAGCCAAGGAAGCACTGATCAAGATGCCGTGGGAATCCAGCGCCGTCGTGGCGATGGTTGAACGTGCCGGTGCCGATTCGTGCCGTCCGGAGACCCTGGATCCGCAATACGGCCTGCGCGATGGCAAGTACTTCCTGTCGCCGGAACAGGCCCAGGCCATCCTGGAACTGCGCCTGCACCGCCTGACCGGTCTGGAGCACGAGAAGCTGCTGGCCGAGTACCAGGAGATCCTCAACCAGATCGGCGAGCTGATCCGCATCCTCAATAGCGCCGTGCGCCTGATGGAAGTGATCCGCGAAGAACTGGAAGTGATCCGCGCCGAATACGGCGACGTGCGCCGCACCGAAATTCTCGATGCACGCCTGGACCTGACCCTGGGTGACATGATCCCGGAAGAAGAGCGCGTGGTGACCATTTCCCACGGCGGCTACGCCAAGACCCAGCCTTTGGCTGCGTACCAGGCCCAGCGTCGTGGTGGTAAAGGCAAGTCGGCGACTGGCGTCAAGGATGAGGACTACATCGCTCACCTGCTGGTAGCCAACAGCCACACCACGCTGCTGCTGTTCTCCAGCAAAGGCAAGGTGTACTGGCTCAAGACCTACGAGATCCCGGAAGCGTCCCGCGCTGCCCGTGGTCGTCCGCTGGTCAACCTGTTGCCGCTGGACACCGACGAATACATCACCACCATGCTGCCGGTCGAGGAATACACCGAGGGTCACTTCATCTTCATGGCCACCGCCAAAGGCACCGTGAAGAAGACCCCGCTGGAATCCTTCAGCCGCCAGCGCAGCGTGGGCCTGATCGCCCTGGAGCTGGACGAGGGCGACGTACTGATTTCCGCCGCCATTACCGATGGCGAGCGCGAAGTCATGCTGTTCTCCGACGGTGGCAAGGTGACGCGCTTCAAGGAATCCGACGTACGTGCCATGGGTCGTACCGCCCGTGGTGTGCGCGGCATGCGCCTGCCGGAAGGGCAGAAGCTGATTTCCATGCTGATCCCGGAAGAAGGCAGCCAGATCCTTACCGCTTCGGCTCGTGGTTATGGCAAGCGCACCGCCATCAGCGAGTTTCCCGAGTACAAGCGTGGCGGCCAGGGCGTTATCGCCATGGTCAGCAACGATCGCAACGGCCGTCTGGTCGGCGCGGTGCAGGTGCTGGATGGCGAGGAAATCATGCTGATTTCCGACCAGGGCACCCTGGTGCGTACCCGGGTTGATGAAGTGTCGAGCCTGGGCCGTAACACCCAGGGCGTGACCTTGATCAAGCTGGCCAGCGACGAGACCCTGGTGGGTCTGGAGCGTGTCCAGGAGCCATCGGAAGTCGAAGGCGAGGAGCTGGAAGGCGAGGAGTTTGATGGCGAGGTGATCGCAGCCGGCGATGACAGCGTCGACGAGCCAACCCTCGATGCTGCCGCAGACGAGGAAGAACCGCAGGAATAAGCGGACAACCAAGGGGGCGGATGAAGATTCGCCCCCTTGTTATTTGTCCCTTTTGAAAATTTGCGATACTGCGCATTCCCCTGTGGGAGCGGGCTTGCTCGCGAAGGCGGCGTGTCAGTCAACACATGTGCTGGCTGAGACTCCGCCTTCGCGAGCAAGCCCGCTCCCACATGGGGTTATATGTCGAACACGAATTATGTGACCACCAGATCAGAGCGAGATTGGATGTGAGCAAGAGAGCCTATAACTTCTGTGCTGGTCCCGCGGCACTTCCTGAAGCAGTCCTGCAGCGCGCGCAGGGTGAACTCCTCGACTGGCATGGCAAAGGCCTCTCGGTCATGGAAATGAGCCATCGCAGCGATGAGTTTGTGTCCATTGCCACCAAGGCCGAGCAGGATCTGCGTGACCTGCTGGATATCCCGTCGGACTACAAGGTGTTGTTCCTGCAAGGTGGCGCCAGCCAGCAATTTGCCCAATTGCCGCTGAACCTGCTGCCGGAAGACGGCACTGCCGACTATATCGATACCGGTATCTGGTCGCAAAAAGCCATTGAAGAAGCCTCGCGCTACGGCAATATCAATGTGGCCGGTACTGCCAAGCCCTACGATTATTTCGCTATCCCGGGTCAGAACGAGTGGAAGCTATCCAAGGACGCGTCCTACGTTCACTACGTGCAGAACGAAACCATCGGCGGCCTGGAGTTCGACTGGGTGCCTGAAGTCGGTGACGTCCCGTTGGTGTGCGACATGTCCTCGGACATTCTCTCGCGCCCGATGGATGTGTCGCGCTACGGCATGATCTACGCCGGCGCACAGAAGAACATTGGCCCCAGCGGCATCCTGGTCAATATCATTCGTGAAGACCTGCTCGGCCGTGCCCGTTCGGTGTGCCCGACCATGCTCAACTACAAAGTCGCGGCCGACAACGGCTCGATGTACAACACCCCGCCAGCCTTTGCCTGGTACCTGTCGGGCCTGGTGTTCGAGTGGCTCAAAGAGCAGGGCGGCGTGGCCGCCATGGGCAAGCTCAACGAAGAGAAGAAGCGCACCCTGTACGACTTCATCGACGCCAGCGGCCTGTACAGCAACCCGATCAACCTGAGCGACCGCTCGTGGATGAACGTGCCTTTCCGCCTGGCCGATGACCGCCTGGACAAGCCATTTCTGGCCGGCGCCGACGAGCGTGGCCTGCTGAACCTCAAGGGCCATCGTTCGGTAGGCGGCATGCGCGCCTCGATCTACAACGCAGTCGACATCAATGCCATCAAGGCGCTGGTAGCCTACATGGCAGAGTTCGAGAAGGAACACGGCTAATGTCTGAGCAAGAACTCAAGGCCCTGCGTGTGCGCATTGACGCCCTGGACACCAAAGTCCTGGAGCTGATCAGTGAGCGTGCGCGGTGTGCCCAGGAAGTGGCGCGGGTCAAGATGGCCTCCCTGGCTGAAGGTGAAGTGCCGGTGTTCTACCGTCCGGAGCGCGAAGCCCAGGTGCTCAAACGGGTGATGGAGCGTAACCAGGGGCCGCTGGGCAATGAAGAGATGGCGCGGTTGTTCCGCGAGATCATGTCTTCGTGCCTGGCCCTTGAGCAGCCATTGAAAGTGGCTTACCTCGGCCCCGAGGGGACCTTCACCCAGGCGGCGGCGATGAAGCATTTCGGCCATGCGGTGATCAGCAAGCCGATGGCAGCCATCGACGAAGTGTTCCGCGAAGTGGCGGCCGGTGCGGTGAATTTTGGCGTGGTGCCGGTGGAAAACTCCACCGAAGGCGCGGTCAATCACACCCTCGACAGCTTCCTTGAGCACGACATGGTGATCTGTGGCGAAGTCGAGCTGCGCATCCACCACCACTTGCTGGTGGGTGAAAACACCAAGACCGACAGCATCAGCCGCATTTACTCCCACGCCCAGTCCCTGGCCCAGTGCCGCAAGTGGCTGGATGCCCATTACCCGAATGTCGAGCGTGTGGCGGTGTCCAGCAACGCCGAAGCGGCCAAGCGGGTCAAGGGTGAGTGGAATTCGGCGGCGATTGCCGGGGATATGGCTGCGGGCCTGTACGGCCTGACGCGCCTGGCCGAGAAAATCGAGGATCGCCCGGATAACTCCACGCGCTTTTTGATGATCGGCAACCAGGAAGTACCGCCGACCGGCGACGACAAGACCTCGATCATTGTCTCCATGAGCAACAAGCCGGGTGCGCTGCATGAACTGCTGGTGCCGTTCCACGACAACGGGATAGACCTGACACGCATCGAGACGCGTCCTTCGCGCAGCGGTAAATGGACCTATGTGTTCTTTATCGACTTCGTCGGTCACCACCGTGATCCGCTGGTCAAGAGTGTGCTGGAGAAAATCAGTCAGGAAGCCGTGGCACTCAAGGTGCTGGGCTCCTACCCGAAAGCGGTTTTGTGAGGCTTTGACATGAGTGGCAACTTCCTCGCCCTGGCACAGCCGGGCGTGCAACAACTGTCGCCTTACGTTCCAGGCAAGCCTGTGGACGAGTTGGCGCGCGAGTTGAATCTGGATCCGGCGAAGATCGTCAAGCTGGCGAGCAATGAAAACCCCCTGGGCCCAAGTCCCAAGGTGCTGGCGGCGATCCGTGAAGAGTTGGCGGAGCTGACCCGTTACCCCGACGGCAACGGCTTTGCCCTCAAGTCCCTGTTGGCCGAGCGCTGCCGGGTCGAGTTGAGCCAGGTCACTCTGGGCAATGGTTCCAACGACATCCTGGAGCTGGTGGCGCGTGCCTACCTGGCGCCTGGCCTGAATGCGGTGTTCAGTGAGCACGCATTTGCGGTGTATCCGATTGTCACCCAGGCCGTCGGTGCCGAGGCGCGGGTGATTGCGGCCAGGGACTGGGGGCATGATCTGCCGGCCATGCTCGCAGCCATCGATGCCCAGACCCGCGTGGTGTTTATCGCCAACCCGAACAACCCGACCGGTACCTGGTTCGGTGCCGATGCGCTGAACGAGTTCCTGCAGGATGTGCCTGGGCACGTGCTGGTGGTGCTGGACGAGGCCTACATCGAATACGCCGAAGGTGGCGACTTGCCCGACGGCCTGGATTTCCTCGCGGCCTATCCGAACCTGCTGGTATCGCGCACTTTCTCCAAGGCCTATGGCCTGGCGTCGCTGCGGGTCGGCTACGGGTTATCCACAGCCGTCGTCGCGGATGTGCTGAACCGCGTGCGCCAGCCGTTCAACGTCAACAGCCTGGCATTGGCGGCGGCTTGTGCGGCGCTCAAGGATGCCGAGTACCTGGAAGAAGGGCGACGGATCAACGAGAGCGGCATGCAGCAGCTGCAGCAAGGCTTCCGCGAACTGGGCCTGGGCTGGATTGCGTCCAAGGGCAACTTTATTTGCGTGGATCTCGCCCAAGAGGCCGCCCCGGTCTTCCAGGGTTTGCTGCGCGAAGGCGTGATCGTGCGTCCGGTGGCCAATTACGGCATGCCGAACCACTTGCGCATCACCATCGGTTTGCCGGCTGAAAACAGTCGCTTCCTTGAGGCGCTGGCCAAGGTTCTGGCCCGTGGTTGATGTGATTGCAATGCAACCTGTTGTGCCTGTGATCGGCCGTCTGGTGGTGGTCGGTCTTGGATTGATTGGCGGCTCCTTTGCCAAGGGCCTGCGGGAAAGCGGCCTGTGTGGCGAAGTGGTCGGTGTGGATCTGGACCCGCAATCGCGCCAACTGGCGGTTGAGCTGGGCGTGGTGGACCGCTGTGAGGCGGACTTGGCTGTTGCCTGCGAGGGCGCCGATGTCATCCAGTTGGCGGTGCCGATCCTGGCCATGGAAAAACTGCTGGCGCTGTTGGCCGGCATGGACCTGGGCCAGGCGATTCTCACGGATGTCGGCAGCGCCAAGGGCAATGTGGTGCGTGCGGCGCGCCAGGCGTTTGGCGGCATGCCGCCGCGCTTCGTGCCAGGGCACCCGATTGCCGGCTCCGAGCAGAGTGGGGTGGAGGCGTCCAATTCCCAGCTGTTCCGTCGACACAAGGTGATCCTCACGCCGCTGGCAGAAACCGACCCGGCAGCCTTGGCCGTGGTGGACCGGTTGTGGTGCGAGCTGGGGGCGGATGTCGAGCATATGCAGGTCGAGCGCCATGACGAAGTGCTGGCGGCGACCAGCCATTTGCCGCATCTGCTGGCCTTTGGCCTGGTCGACTCCCTGGCCAAGCGCAACGAAAACCTGGAGATTTTCCGTTACGCCGCCGGTGGCTTTCGCGATTTCACGCGGATTGCCGGTAGCGATCCGGTGATGTGGCACGACATTTTTCTCGCCAATCGCGAGGCTGTGCTGCGGACCCTGGACACCTTTCGCAGTGACTTGGATGCCTTGCGCGACGCGGTTGATGCGGGGGATGGCCATCAGTTGCTGGGCGTCTTCACCCGTGCGCGGGTAGCGCGCGAGCATTTCAGTAAGATCCTGGCGCGCCGGGCCTATATGGATGCGGCCGCCACCGCTGACGATGTAGTGTTTGTCGCCAGCCCGGGTGGGCAACTGAAGGGCAAGCTCCGGGTGCCGGGGGATAAGTCGATTTCCCATCGCTCGATCATGCTCGGGTCGCTGGCGGACGGGGTTACCGAAGTCGAAGGGTTTCTCGAGGGTGAAGATGCCCTGGCGACCCTGCAGGCATTCCGCGACATGGGCGTGGTGATCGAAGGTCCGCACCATGGTCGGGTGACTATCCATGGCGTTGGCCTGCACGGCTTGAAACCAGCGCCAGGGCCGATTTATCTCGGTAACTCGGGTACTTCCATGCGTCTGTTGTCCGGTTTATTGGCGGCGCAGGGTTTTGACAGTGTCCTGACCGGTGATGCTTCGCTGTCCAAGCGGCCGATGAATCGCGTGGCCAAACCGTTGCGAGAAATGGGTGCAGTGATAGAGACCGGGCCGGAGGGGCGGCCGCCCCTGACCATTCGTGGCGGGCAAGTGCTAAAGGGTATGAATTACACGCTGCCGATGGCCAGTGCCCAGGTCAAGTCCAGCCTGTTGCTGGCCGGGCTGTATGCCGAGGGCCGGACAGCAGTGACCGAGCCTGCGCCTACCCGTGACCATACCGAGCGAATGCTGCGCGGTTTTGGCTGTCCGGTGCAGGTCAATGGTGCGACGGCGGCGGTAGAGTCGGGTCATGCGTTGGTCGCCACGCGTATCGAGGTGCCGGGCGATATCTCTTCCTCGGCATTCTTCCTGGTGGCCGCCACGATCGCCGAGGGTTCCGAATTGTTGCTGGAGCATGTGGGCATCAATCCGACCCGCACCGGGGTGATCGATATCCTGCGCCTGATGGGTGCTGATATCGCCCTGGAAAACCCGCGTGAAGTGGGTGGCGAGCCGGTTGCAGACCTGCGTGTGCGCGCGGCACCGCTCAAGGGGATCGAGATTCCCGAGGCGCTGGTGCCCCTGGCTATCGACGAGTTCCCGGTGCTGTTTGTCGCCGCCGCCTGTGCCGAAGGGCGCACGGTATTGCGGGGTGCCGAGGAGTTGCGGGTCAAGGAGTCCGACCGTATCCAGGTGATGGCCGACGGTCTGCTGGCGCTGGGTGTGAAGTGTGTGCCGACCCCTGATGGGATTATCATTGATGGTGGCGGCTTGGCTGGTGGCGAGGTGCATGCCCACGGTGATCATCGGATCGCCATGGCGTTCAGCGTCGCGGCCCTGCGTGCCACTGCGCCGATTCGTATCCATGACTGTGCCAATGTAGCTACATCTTTTCCGAATTTTCTTACACTGTCTGCCCAAGTAGGCATGCGTGTAGCCCAAGAGGCTCAATTGTGAATATCAAAGCACCGGTGATTACCATCGACGGCCCAAGCGGCTCTGGCAAGGGCACTGTCGCGGGCCTGCTGGCCAGGCGCCTGGGTTGGTGCCTGCTGGATTCCGGGGCGTTGTATCGCCTGCTGGCTTTCGCTGCGCGTAACCATGGTGTCGACTTGACCAATGAAGAGTCGTTGGTGCTGTTGGCGGCGCACCTTGACGTGCAGTTCGTCGGCGCGACCGAAGGCCACTCGCTGCGCATTATCCTGGAAGGGGATGATGTAACGGATGACCTGCGCAACGAGCAGGTCGGCTCCTGGGCCTCGCAGGTCGCCGCGTTGCCGGCGGTGCGCGATGCCTTGCTCCAGCGCCAGCGGGCGTTTCAAGAGCCGCCGGGCCTGGTAGCCGATGGTCGCGACATGGGCACCGTGGTGTTCCCCGAGGCGCCGCTGAAGATTTTCCTGACGGCCAGTGCCGAGGAGCGGGCGCGCCGCCGTTACTTGCAGTTGAAGGGCAAGGTGGATGGTGTTAGTCTGTCGAGTCTGCTAGATGAGATTCGTGCGCGCGATGAGCGCGACACCCAGCGTGCGGTAGCCCCGCTTAAACCGGCGGCTGACGCCATACAGCTGGATTCCACGGAATTGTCCATCGAGCAGGTGTTGGAACGCATCTTGAGTGAAATCGCCCTGCGCGATATCGCCGGATGACTCAGAGGAAGTGCAGGGGACCAGTCCTAGACCTGCGCTTCTTCTCTTATATGAACGTAACCCACACCGTCTGGGGTGTGGCAGATGGGCGTATTCTTCGCCCTTATCAACAGGAATTAAAATGAGCGAAAGCTTTGCGGAACTCTTTGAAGAAAGCCTAAAAACCCTGAACCTTCAGGCTGGCTCCATCATCACCGGTGTTATCGTTGATATCGATTACCAAGCTCGCTGGGTAACCGTTCACGCTGGTCTGAAGTCTGAAGCACTCATCCCGCTTGAGCAGTTCTACAACGACGCTGGCGACCTGACTATCAATGTCGGTGACGAAGTTCACGTTGCTCTGGACTCGGTTGAAGACGGCTTCGGTGAAACCAAGCTCTCCCGTGAAAAAGCCAAGCGCGCTGAATGCTGGATTGTTCTGGAAGCAGCCTTCGCAGCTGAAGAAGTGGTCAAGGGCGTTATCAACGGTAAGGTTAAAGGCGGCTTCACTGTCGACGTTAACGGCATCCGTGCGTTCCTGCCAGGTTCTTTGGTCGACGTTCGTCCAGTGCGCGACACCACGCACCTGGAAGGCAAAGAGCTCGAATTCAAGGTCATCAAGCTCGACCAGAAGCGCAACAACGTTGTCGTTTCCCGTCGCAGCGTCCTGGAAGCAGAGAACTCCGCCGAGCGTGAAGCTCTGCTGGAATCCCTGCAGGAAGGCCAACAAGTCAAAGGTATCGTCAAGAACCTCACCGATTACGGCGCATTCGTCGATCTGGGTGGCGTCGATGGCCTGCTGCACATTACCGACATGGCTTGGAAGCGTATCAAGCATCCTTCCGAAATTGTCAACGTTGGCGACGAGATCGATGTCAAGGTTCTGAAATACGATCGCGAGCGCAACCGTGTTTCCCTGGGCCTGAAGCAACTGGGTGAAGATCCATGGGTTGCTATCAAAGCCCGTTACCCAGAAAGCACTCGCGTTACCGCGCGTGTTACCAACCTGACCGACTACGGCTGCTTCGCAGAGCTGGAAGAAGGCGTGGAAGGCCTGGTACACGTTTCCGAAATGGACTGGACCAACAAGAACATCCACCCTTCGAAAGTCGTACAAGTCGGCGACGAAGTGGAAGTTATGGTTCTGGACATCGACGAAGAGCGTCGTCGTATCTCCCTGGGCATCAAGCAGTGCAAATCTAACCCATGGGAAGATTTCTCTGGCCAGTTCAACAAGGGCGATAAAATCTCCGGCACCATCAAGTCGATCACCGATTTCGGTATCTTCATTGGTCTGGACGGCGGCATCGACGGCCTGGTTCACCTGTCCGACATCTCCTGGAACGAAGTTGGCGAAGAAGCTGTTCGTCGTTTCAAGAAGGGCGACGAGCTGGACACCGTTATCCTGTCGGTTGACCCAGAGCGCGAGCGCATCTCCCTGGGTATCAAGCAACTGGAAAGCGATCCGTTCTCCGAGTACGTTCAAGAGAACGACAAGGGTGCAATCGTTAAAGGCATCGTGAAGGAAGTTGACGCTAAAGGCGCCATCATCACTTTGGGTGACGATATCGAAGCGACTCTGAAAGCCTCCGAAATCAGCCGTGATCGCGTTGAAGACGCGCGTAACGTTCTGAAAGAAGGCCAGGAAGTAGAAGCCAAGATCATCAGCGTTGACCGCAAGAGCCGCGTGATCCAACTCTCCATCAAGTCCAAGGACGAGATCGAAGAGAAAGAAGCAATCCAGAGCCTGCGCGACAAGCCAGCGACCTCTGACATTGCTTCGGGTCCGACCACTCTGGGCGACCTGTTGCGTGCACAAATGGAAAAACAGAACTAAGTTCTGTTAGACCATAGAAAAAGGGCGACCTCGGTCGCCCTTTTTTGTGCCTGGGATTTGGTTTTTGCAGTAGGACAGAGCGGCTGATGTAGTGTGATCGCCCCTGGGGCTGTCTGCGGGAGGTGATCTTGTTATCCAGTCACTTCCAGCGCTTTTTCCGGGAAGCGTCTCCTGCGCTTTCCTGGGCTCGTCCCGCTCTTATCCTTGGTCTGGTGAGTGTCGCCAGAATTTGCGCAAGATAAGTCAAGCCACAGGCTGTTCAAATTCATCTGGTCATGCTAAAACCTTCGGAGCGCTTTTCCTAGCTGCTTGAAAAAGAAGGGAAAAATATGACGAAGTCGGAGTTGATCGAACGAATTGTCACCCATCAAGGGCTGCTCTCATCCAAGGATGTGGAGTTGGCCATCAAGACCATGCTTGAGCAAATGTCCCAGTGCCTGGCCACTGGTGATCGAATCGAGATCCGCGGCTTTGGTAGCTTCTCGCTGCACTACCGCGCCCCGCGCGTGGGTCGCAACCCGAAAACCGGCCAATCCGTCAGCCTCGACGGCAAATTCGTGCCCCATTTCAAGCCGGGCAAGGAATTACGGGATCGAGTGAACGAAGACGAAGACGAAAGCGTCTGAGTTTTTTTGGGGATAGGAGAAGTTTATGCGCGGTGTAAAGCGCGTCGCCCTGGTACTGATTGTGCTGATCGCTGCCTTGGCGATCCTGGCTTTCGTACTGGAAAACCAGCAAGACGTCACCCTGGCGTTTTTGGGGTGGTCTACACCACAACTGCCGGTCTCGGTGTTTGTGACGTTGGCGTTGATTGTCGGGATGTTGGTGGGGCCGTTCTTGAGTCTGCTGATGCGGCGCAAGAGGCACCCTAAACCCGTGTTGTAGGGTCAGTCTGACAGCGGAGACCGTTTGTCGCCTGTATTGCGGGTTCAAGCTATGCAGTGGGGCTTGGCTACTACGACTAGAGTGCGTTAAACGCTTCTCTGTCCTCAGGAAATAGTGGCTTTAGGGCTCCTCTGACGTGTTTTCCCTGAAAACTCTGCAATAAATAGGAATTGCCTTACAGTCATGTCAAGTCTTGCAATGTTATCGCGAGATGGCAAAATGCAACCTGTTCTCGATTCCAGTCATTTTGTGTGTCCAGGGCCTGGCAGCGACGCTGGGCTTTTTGGCCGACCCTTATAAATACAAAAAAACCACAAGATCGTCTGCATAACGAGCCCGCAGTTTCTCTTTGAAGGCAGGTTTTTGTTGTGAGTAGTAGCTTCCGCGCGCCCCCGATTCCTTCGTCCGGCGAGATTGATCTCGTTGTGCTTTTTCAGGCTATCTGGAAGCAGAAAAAGTTAGTTATGGCCGCTACCGTAGGTGCCGGGCTGATTGCTGCTATCTATGCGTTCCTCACGCCTCCTCAGTACGAAGTCAGCAGTGTGCTGCGCCCGGCCGCAATCAATGAGCTGGATGCTTTGAATCGCTCAGAGATTTATACACTTCCTCCTGGTGATGCCCTGGTCAGAGTGGGCGCATCTCTGGAGTCCTACGATACCCGCTTGGGTTTTTTCCGTTCAAACCAGAAGCTGTTCAAGGCCTTTGAGCAGCCTGGCAGGACCTTGGAGCAAAGTTTCGAAGAGTTCAACCGCAACTCTATCGAACTCAGTCTGCCCGACCCCAAAAAAGCCAACTCCCTCAGTGCCTATATCAAGCTTGAGATGAGTTATCCGAAAGGCGTGGATGGCGTCGCCATACTCAATGGCTTCATCGATTACGCGATTGCAACGGAGCGTGAGCAGATTGCGGCGGATCTGGACGTCATCGTAAAAAACCGGTTGAACGAGCTCAAGGGCAAGATTGATGCCGCCCGTTCCAGCTACGAGGTTGATAAAGAGGCGCGGATAGCATCGCTGCGAGAAACGGACAGCCTGCGGCGTGCGCAGTTGCAGGATGAACTCAAGGCGTTGCGAGCGCAGCTGAAGACTGGGCGCACTGACCGAGTGGCGCAGTTGAACGAGGCCATCGGAATCGCCAAGTCCCTGGGAATCAGAAAACCCAGCACGCCTTCCGCTCTGGGTGAGTCAGACCGTAATGGCTCATCAAGTGTGATGCGTACCGAAATAAACAATCAGCAAATTCCTCTGTACTTCATGGGCGTCGAGGCGCTCGAGGCTGAACGCACTGCGTTGATGCAGCGTAAGTCCGATGATTTTACTGAGGGTCGTATCGCGCAGATTGCCAGGGAGCTTCAATTGCTCCAGTCAAACCGCGAGATTGAAGTGCTGAATCGTCGTGAAAACGAGGATCTATTCCTGGCCGGTGTTCAGCCGGTGCGCGCCGAAGTGGCTCGATTGCGTAACTTAAGCATTGATATGAGCCGGCTGAAGCTGGTCACTATCGATAAGCAGGCGCTGGAACCTTTGCGCCCGGTCAAGCCTCAGAAGGCCTTGATTATCCTGCTTGGCCTGGTCTTGGGTGGCTTTGTCGGGGCCTTCATTGCGGTAGTTCGTCATCTCGTCAAAACCCGCCAGCCTCAGCCCCAGTCGGTAATGTTGTCCGTGCAACCGGGCTCACCGACCATGGTGGGTAGCGATACAGGTTTGAACAGGCCGCAATAGGTATCAGCGCAATCTGCACTGTGCTCCCCGGCCAGTGCGAGATTTGATTTCATTTGGAAACTAGCTCGCAACTTGTTGTCTATAGCGCACCGGTTAAGGGTTTCTCGGCTTCAGGTCTTGTGTGAGGCCTGGAGCCGGCCGGTGTGACTGGCGTTTGTGGCTCGGTCTTCCTGCTTGTCGGGTTATTTCATGTAAAAAAACGGCGGCGACCTGCGGCGGATGGCTCATAATCACGCAAGTCGATCTACCTGGCCTGGGCGGTTATTTACCGGCGTAGACAGTTGTCTGCGTTGCGCAGGAGGCTGGAGCAGGTGAGGGCTCTGCGCAGAAAAGAATAAATTTTCATATTGGCGATTTTGGATTGCCGGCCGCAGGCATTGAAATTGTGGCTCAATACCGAGAAGCTACGCGCTATTTTTCACCCGTCAACCTGCGTGTTGGCCTGGTGTAATGCAGATATTTAAGGAAGTTCTAAAGATATGACGGACATCAAACGCAAAGGCATCATCCTCGCTGGCGGCTCCGGGACGCGCTTGCACCCGCTGACCCTGGGTGTATCCAAGCAAATGTTGCCTATTTTCGACAAGCCGATGATTTTTTATCCGTTGTCGGTGTTGATGCTGGCTGGCATGCGCGAAATCTTGATCATCTCTACCCCTGAAGATCTGCCTTGCTTTAAAAAGCTCCTGGGAGACGGCAGCCAGTACGGCATCCAGCTCAGCTATGCAGAGCAACCCAGTCCGGACGGTTTGGCCCAGGCCTTCCTGATTGGCGAGGAGTTTATTGGTGACGATCCTTGCTGCCTGATCCTTGGCGACAATATTTTCTACGGTCAGCACTTTTCCGATAACTTGCGCTCCGCCATGTCCCAGGCATCAGGTGCGACAGTCTTTGGTTATCACGTATCAGATCCTGAGCGTTTTGGTGTTGTTGAGTTCGATGCCACTGGTCGAGCATTGAGCATCGAAGAAAAACCGGCGAAACCGAAGTCCAACTACGCAGTTACAGGCTTGTACTTCTACGACAATCGAGTGGTGGACATTGCCAAGAGCATCAAGCCGTCGCCGCGTGGTGAGCTTGAAATCACTGACGTCAACCGCGCCTATCTGGATGACAAGTCATTAACCGTCGAGATGCTGGGCCGTGGTTTTGCCTGGTTGGACACAGGTACTCATGAGTCGCTCCTGGAAGCGAGTCATTTCGTCCATACCATTGAGCACCGCCAGGGGTTGAAAGTCGCCTGCCTTGAAGAAATTGCATTCCATAAAGGTTGGATCACCCCAGAGCAACTGGGTGCTCAGGCGGAAAAACTGAAAAAGACAGGCTATGGCCAGTACTTGCAGAAACTTCTGGAAGAGGCCTCAAAGGCATGAAACTGATTCAGACTGCTATTCCTGACGTTGTAATCATTGAGCCAAAAATTTTTGGCGATGATCGCGGCTGGTTTATGGAAAGCTTTAACGAAGAGCGGTTTCATACAGCACTTAAAGAGCTTGAGTTGCCTATTCCGCGAGCATTTGTCCAGGACAATCATTCCTGCTCGGCAAAGGGCGTTCTAAGGGGGCTGCACTTCCAGCGCGCACCGCATGCCCAAGGCAAGCTGGTGCGTGTGGTACGCGGTGCCGCTTTTGATGTGGCAGTGGATATTCGGCCTGAGTCCAGCACTTACCTGCAATGGGTCGGCGTGGAGCTAAACACCCAAAACAACTTGATGCTATGGATTCCTGAGGGTTTTGCCCACGGTTTTGTTGCTTTGGAAGATGACACGCACTTTTTGTATAAAACGACAGATTATTACGATAAAGACTCTGAAGGGGCGCTGCACTGGAGTGACGCAAGGCTTGGGATAAATTGGCCTGCTACCGGCGGCTTTAACGTTAGTGATAAAGATGACAAGGCTCCGACATCCGATAGCCTCTCGGAGAAGCAAGCATGAGTTTGATCAAATTTCTGGACATCACCTCCAAAGGTGATGAGCGGGGCCAACTGGTTGCGCTGGAGTATGAAAATGATATTCCGTTTGAAATTAAACGTGTTTATTACCTCACTGAAACAAAAGAGGGTGTTCCAAGAGGGTTTCACGCGCACAAGGAACTGATGCAGGTAGCGGTGTGCGTGTCTGGGCGCTGCCTGATGAAACTTGATGACGGCGTGAACAAAGAGGAGGTTTGGCTGGATGCTCCTGACAAGGCTATTGTGATCGACCGTATGATCTGGCGAGAAATGCATCACTTCAGTCCAGACTGCGTACTGCTGGTGTTGGCAAGTGCCGTTTATGACGAGCGTGACTATATAAGGGATTATTCGGTGTTCAAGGGCTTGGCTCATCAATCCTGAAATATAGAGAAAACGCCGATTTTCTGTTGAGAACGACCGGCTAATTAATAAGATAGTTGAAGCGGACCCTGTCTCTGGCTCTGTCAAAGTAAACGAGTGCTTGGTAAATGATAAAGTTTCTTGATTTGAAGGCTGTAAATGACCTTTGTCGCGATGAGTTGGTAGCCGCCTGCACGCGTGTGGTTGATTCCGGTTGGTACATCGGTGGGAAAGAGCTCCAAACATTCGAGCATGAGTTTGCCCAATATTGCGGTGCTCAGCACTGTATTGGCGTTGCCAACGGACTGGACGCTCTGGTATTGGTCATTCGTGCTTGGAAAGAGCTGGGCCGCCTCAATGACGGAGATGAGGTTCTCGTTCCCTCCAATACCTACATCGCCAGTATCCTGGCCATTTCCGAAAACGGATTGGTTCCTGTATTGGTTGAGCCTGATCCGAAGACTTTTAATATTTGCCCGGAGAATGCAAAAGCTGCGATCACACCAAAAACCAGGATGATTCTACCGGTTCACCTTTATGGCAGATTGGCTGATATGCCAAAAATCATGGACCTAGCTCGTGCCCATGACTTACTGGTTCTGGAAGACTCGGCGCAAGCGCATGGCGCGATGATCGATGGGAAGAAGGCCGGTAGCTGGGGGCACGCTTCCGGATTCAGCTTCTATCCTGGAAAAAATCTCGGTGCATTGGGGGATGCCGGAGCTGTTACGACCAACGATGAAGTCTTAGCCAAGACTGTTCGTGCGCTGGGGAACTATGGTTCCCATGAAAAATATAAAAACGTCTATCGCGGCGTGAATAGCCGGCTTGATGAAATGCAGGCCGCATGTTTGTCAGTGAAGTTAAAGCACCTGGACAAGCAAACCGCTTATCGTCGCGAGATCGCTGAACTATATAGCACGTCGATCACCAACCCTGCGATCACGTTACCCGTAGATGCCGTATTCAAAGCATCAACTAACGAATGCCATGTATGGCATGTCTACACCGTACTCTGTGCTCAGCGGGATAGTCTTCAAGCCCACCTTTTGGCCAAAGGCATCCAGACGCTTATCCATTATCCGATCCCGCCTCATCTCCAGCAGGCGTATGCTGAACTGAAGGGTCAAGAGCTCCCGGTGTCGACACAGATACATGAGCAGATTCTGAGCTTGCCATTAGGGCCTACGCTGTCTGTAGAGGAGGCCCGCGTTGTAATAGAAGCCTGCAATAGCTTTACACCGGATGCTGTATGAATCTTGTTCGGACCAGCCTGTTAAATGGCATTGCAGTTGCCATTAAAATGCTTACCTTGCTGGGTCTTAATAAAGTGCTGGCGATCTATGTCGGGCCTGCAGGATATGCCGCGATAGGGCAGTTTCAGAATGCGTTGCAGGTAATCACGATATTTACGGGTGGCGCGATTACCAATGGCGTAGTCAAATACACCGCGGAATATCATGAGCAGCCTGAGCAGCAGATAAAGTTATGGCGAACGGCAGGGTTTGTAGCGATTTTGGGAAGTCTGGTCGTTGCATTACTTGTCGCTTTATTTAATAAAGAGCTTGCCTCGCTATTTCTGAAGGATACCGCCCTGGGCGGTGTTTTTCTTTGGTTTTCCGCGGTCGTTGTATTTTTCTCGTTGAACATATTGTTGTTAGCGATATTGAACGGTCGAAAGGAAATCGTACTATATATCGTGGCTAACATCGCTGGTAGTTTCTTGTCATTTGGTGTGACGTTTTACTTGGCAACCAGTTTTGGTCTGTATGGAGCGCTGGTAGCGCTGGTAGTTTATCAATCTATCAGTTTTGTCGTAACATTATTGTTATGCCTGCGAACGCATTGGTTTAAGCTTTCCTTTCTGTTCGGGCGCCCGGATAAGCAGATTGCGAAAAAGTTATTCGCTTTTTTCTTGATGGCAGTTGTTTCTGCTGCATGTGCGCCGTTGGCCCAGATGCTGGTCAGGAATCATATAGGAACAGTTTACGGGTGGGAGATGGCTGGCTATTGGGAGGCTATGTGGCGTTTGAGCGCGGCGTATCTTCTATTGGTTACGACAACATTGAGCGTCTATTACCTACCCAAGCTTTCTGAGTTAAAAACGGCAACTGAAGTAAAAACAGAAATTCTACAGGGTTATAAACTGATTTTCCCTGTTGCCCTGTTAGCAGCCGCTGCAATGTACGTGCTTCGGGACTTTGTCGTAGCTTTGCTCTTTACCGCCGATTTCTACCCGGTCAGGATGTTTTTTGCCGGGCAAGTAGTGGGCGACTGCCTCAAAATATTTAGCTGGATAATGGCGTATGTCATGCTCAGTCGGGCTATGGTCAAGATCTTTATCACTACTGAAATTATATTTTGTGTTTCTTTGTATTTACTGACCATGGCGTTCACGCAATGGTGGGGGGTCGAAGCTGCTACTTGGGCTTATGCGGTAAATTATGCGGTTTACAGTCTGGTTATGTATGTTTTTGTGTATCTAAGGCTTGATGATTATTTTCATAAGAAGCTGGAACATCACGCTTGAAAAAACTACTTAAGGATTTTGAAATTGCCATTTGCGAGACGGCTGACCTGAATCAGGCGCTCGCACTGGCGTGTGCCTACGGCAACCTTCTCTGGTTTGCGGATGTAGGGATTCACGATGCGCCGCTTATCGAAGCGGACCTCATTGAGCGCTGTCTTTCGATGGCGGATACAGGTTCTGTGGCGGCGCTAAATGAGTGTGGGGAGGTTTTGCATGTTGTGAGCGAGCCCTTCATGACCGGTGGGCATACGAGGTTGATGGAAAAGCTTGCCTCCATGCATGCCGAACCTGCCGATCTGTTGATCTCACGCCAGGCTGCACCAGATGCCAAGGCCCACGTTTGTAGATTTTTTGATAAAACCAGAGTCGTTAGTGCTTCGTGTCCTGTCGATGCGCTGGCGGAGATGGTTGGTCTATTGTCGGGCTATAAAAAGGCCGTCCTGCATATCCATCCTGACGATATCCTGGTAGTCATCGCGTGTGGAGTAGCAAAACGCCTTTCCGGGCTTGAAGTGTTTTTTGTCAATCATGCGGACCACGTTTTCTCCTATGGGAGTTCGGTCGCGGACTATTACTTTGAGCTCAGCGGCCACGGCCGCCGTTTTGATTTAACGAAGTGTATTCAGGGGCGTAAGAGCTTCCTGGGTATCCCGCTGAACATGCCACGTGCGCAGATGGCTGGTGATTTCAAACCAACCACGCAGGCTGCGTTGCTTTTCATTTCTGCAGGCTCAGATATCAAGTACAAGCCCCGCAAAGGCTTTAGTATTTTCAAGTTAGTAGCACGTATTCTTGATGATTACCCCGCTTCCACATTCATGGTTATTGGTAGTGACGTTAAAAAAGCGTTCTGGTGGTGGCCATTAAAACTTCGATATGGCTCCAGGCTGAGTATCAGGGCACACCTTGATTTTCAGGAGTACAGTAAGTTGGTCGCTAAGGCGGACTTTTACGTTGATAGCCACCCTCTGCCAGGCGGGACTGCTTTCGCAGAGCAATTCGTCAAAGGGCAGCGGTGTGTCGGGCTGATCTCCCCGGTCCAGGGCTACTCCCCGGCGGACAGGCTCAAGCGAGCCGATATCAACGCTGTTATGGAATCTATAGCAGACTACAGATTCGACAAGGAAACTTTTTTTGCTATTGAGAAAGTTAATGCGTACGACTCGGTAAAGGAGCGCTATCTGAAGTGCCTGTACGATGGGCAGCTTTGCGCGAACCCACTGGATTCAGACGGTAATTGGGCAGGAGATACTGCTTTTTTTGAGGAGCAAAAAGGCTCTTTAAACGTGGATATCGCCTTGGATACTTTTTTATTGCTGTCCAGACTTGAGCGGAAACTGGCATGCCGCTTGTTCGCCGCGCTATCTATGGGGAAAAAATTAAAGCTGTTGGCGAAGATGATCTTGGCGAGGAAGTTTCGATGAATATTGTTTTCGTTGATCGAGCGTGGGTTTTCAATGACTAGTCGGATTGTAAGTTGGCTTTTGTTCTTTTATTGTCTGTCAACCGTGCTGGTGCCGATCTTTGTATTGAATAAATTGTTTTTCATACCGCTTTTTTTGATGGCGGTTTATGTTTTGTTGACTCGGCCACTGAGAACAATTGCGCCGATTATTGTGGTTTCGATTTTTTTATATGGTTTTCTTCTCGGGTTGGTAGGTGACACAGACACCGATTTTTCCCGGCAAATGCTATTGGGCGCGGTGTCGCTTTTTCTGATCTATTCCATCGCTGAATTCAGGGTGGATATGGGGTCAATTGTCAAATCTGTAGGTGCTATCTTCGCGCTTATTATGTGTATGTTTTCTTTTATATTGATGGTCGAGCCAGGGTCATTTCTGGCGGTGACACTGCTCGATTTTTATAATGCTAACGAGCTTGGATATTACGGTCTACGTAATTTTGGCGGGTTGGATATGTTTATGCTACATCATCGTTCTTCGCCGTTTCTATTACTACCGCTGTCGCTATTTTTTCTTGACTTTCTGCAAGTTAAACGTTTTTGGTCATTGTTTTTCGTGGCTGTTATTTTAACGGCTATTATCTGGTCCGCCTCTAGGGGGTTGATCGTAATGGCCGCGGTTTCCATGTTGGTGCTGTATTTCTACAACAAGAATTGGTCTGCACGACTGTTGATGCTGTGTGTCCTGGTGCCGGTAATTATACTGGGCGTGGGCTACTTGTTGACAGAAACCAGTATGTTTAGCTCGGATGAGCAGTCAAATAACATAAAAATTGGTCATATTATATCATTTTTGAATTTGGCGGATTGGAAGATGCTGATGTTCGGTAATGGTTTGGGGTCATACTATTATACCGAAGGATATGGTGAACTGGCTGCTCAAACTGAAATTACCTGGATGGACTCTGTTAGATATGTCGGGCTTCCGTTGTCGCTATTGTTGTTTAGTATATTGCTTTTTCCTAATCGAAAGTACGTCGCGAGTGTGCAAGTTTCTTCCAGTCGCTTAATAATATTCATGTACCTGTTGATGTCATTAAGCAATCCCGTTCTTTTCAATTCCTTCGGGTTCTTAGTGATATTGTGGTACTGGTCTGTCGTGATAAAAAATCAAGAACCTTCGGCGTTGCATGCCGAGGTCAGGAGGTAAGTTGAATACTGTTGCAGCAATAGTCGTCGGTTATAATCCCGATATTAAGATACTTGATGAGCTGCTGACTTCCCTGGCAGCTCAGGTTGAGTTTCTGGTGTTGGTCGATAACGGCGGGAGCGAATCGTTTCTGGCGCAGGAGCCTGAAGTGCGTGCGCGGGTCAGCTATGTCTCGCTCAATGGCAACCAGGGGTTGGGCACCGCGCTCAATACTGGCTTTGCCATGGCGATTGAAGCGGGTATGCAATACGTCGTGACGTTCGACCAGGACAGTCATGCTGAACCCGATCTGATTGCGCGGTTGTATCAGGCGATGATGAGCGCCAAGGCAAAGGATGCCAGTTGTA
This sequence comes from Pseudomonas sp. WS 5059, assembly GCF_012985525.1. Classification (NCBI taxonomy): domain Bacteria; kingdom Pseudomonadati; phylum Pseudomonadota; class Gammaproteobacteria; order Pseudomonadales; family Pseudomonadaceae; genus Pseudomonas; species Pseudomonas sp. WS 5059. Next base: position 433,158 of record NZ_JAAQWO010000005.1, read on the forward strand.
TTGCTGTTAGCCCGGCGTTTTTTGACCGTCGTGATGGAAAGAAAATCAATTTCCCTTTTTACAGTTCAATCGACGGCGCAATCAAGCCGGTTTTCAGCTCTGATGATGAGCACGGCTTGGTAAAAGCGGATGCGCTCATTACCTCAGGGATGTTCATCAGCACTCGGGCGTGGATCGAAGGTATTCGCTATGACGAAGGTATGTTCGTCGACTTTACGGATACGGAGTGGTGCTTTCGGGTCCGTGACCAGGGCTATACGTTGTATGGTTGCCTGAATGTGGAAATGGGCCATGCATTGTCTGATGCTCCTCCCGTCAAGATTTTTGGCTTGAGTTTTTTTAGATACTCCCCCGTGCGCCGTTATTTTTTCTTTCGTAATACCGTCGCTGTTTGCCGTATGCGCCATACGCCGACCTGTTGGAAAAAACGTCTGCTGTCTGCATTGGTACTGCGTTTTTTCGTTAATCTGCTGATTGACGACAATAAGCTCAAATCGCTGAGAATGATGATTCGCGGCGTAAGCCATGGCTGGCAGAAAAAGTTGGGCGGGGTGCGTTGAATGCTATTTTCAGGACGTAATTTTTCAAGGATTGTTTTTGGATCAAGTACTAAGGGTGGATTCTGATGCAGCCACGTATTCTGGTTCTGCTCGCTGCCTACAACGGTATGCGTTGGATGGCCGAACAAGTTGACTCGATCTTGGGGCAAGTGGGCGTATCCGTCTCGATTCTGATCAGTGTGGACAGCTCCAACGACGGTACCGAAGAATGGGTCGATCAACTGTGCCAGAGAGACTCAAGGGTCAAATCCCTGGCCCACGGTGAAAAATTTGGTGGTGCGGCACGAAACTTTTTCCGCCTGGTCAATGAAGCACCCACTGAAGACTTTGATTATTTTTCATTCGCCGACCAGGACGATATCTGGCTGCCAGACAAACTTGTCAGCGCCACGCAGCACATGAACGATACAGGGGCTGACGGCTACTCCGGCAATGTAACGGCATTCTGGCCTGATGGTCGCGAGTCGACCATTGTCAAATCGCAGCCTCAGGTTGCGTACGATCATTTGTTCGAGGCAGCCGGCCCTGGGTGCACTTACGTCTTTTCCCAGCGTCTGTTTGTTGAGCTTCAACAGCATATCAACAGTCGTTTTGTACAAGTGCAGGGTGTGACGCTGCATGATTGGTATTGTTATGCCTATAGCCGTTCACACGGATTCAAGTGGGTGATCGATAGCCGGCCTTATATGCGCTATCGCCAGCATGGTGGTAACCAGGTCGGGGTGAATAGCGGCTCAAAGGCGTTCAAGAAACGCCTTTCCCAAGTGCTAGATGGTTGGTGGCTGAATCAGGCTGCACTGATCGCCGGCATGGTCGGTATGGCTGACGAACCTTTTGTCCGGCGCTGGATCGGGCTGGGGCGCCTGGACCTGCTGCGCTTGGCGACCAGTGCCGCGAAGTGCCGCAGACGCCCACGGGATAAGTTGGTATTCGCTGGTTTGTGTCTGGTGTTGGCGGTTTTGAGGCAAAAGAAATGAAAACCCAGTTATTGGTCACCGGCAGCAGCGGTTTTGTCGGCCGTCATCTGATTCAACAATTGCAGGGGAGCACTGATTATCAGGTGCGTGCCCTTGTCCGTCGTTTGCCGGATGCTTCTGCTTCTGATGTCGAGTACGTCGTGCTTGCCGATTTCTCGGCTGTGTCACCAGAGCACCCAGCTTTGCAGGGCGTAGATGTTGTTGTTCATCTCGCTTCACGCGTTCACGTCATGAACGACACCGAAACGGATCCTCTTGCGGCGTTTCGGCGGGTCAATGTCGGGCATACCCTTGCGTTGGCCCGTAGCGCAGCGTCCGCAGGAGCCAGGCGCTTTGTGTTCGTCAGTTCGGTGAAAGTCAACGGCGAGCAAACCGCCCCGGGCCGACCTTTTCGCGAAACAGACCCGTCGGCGCCCGTTGATCCTTATGGTGTTTCCAAGATGGAGGCGGAGGAGGCGTTGAAAGCTCTTGCGCTTGAGACCGGGCTTGAAGTGGTGATAATCCGACCGGTACTTGTGTATGGACCGGGAGTCAAAGCCAACTTTGAAAGCATGATGAAATGGCTCGTGAAGCGCGTTCCTCTGCCATTTGGTGCCATACGCAACCAAAGAAGCCTCGTTGCGCTGGACAATCTCGTGAGCCTGATCTTGACCTGTACGACTCACCCGGCTGCGTCCAATGAGACCTTCTTGGCGAGCGACGGGGATGACGTGTCGACTAGTGCGCTGCTACGTAAACTTGCAAAAGCCCTGGGCGCCCCAGCCAGGTTGATACCGGTTCCACAGTGGGTACTGGTCTGGGGGGCGACTTTGTTAGGCAAAAAAGCGCTGTCCCAACGTCTTTGCGGCTCGCTGCAAGTCGATGTCACCAAGGCGCGCCAGGTGTTGGGTTGGCAGCCGCCACTTACACTCGAGCAAGGTCTTGCTGTTACTGCGCAACACTATGTCAGCGAGCGAACTGAATGAAGTACTGGTACATCTTTCCCATTGTCGCCTTGGTTTCCCTGGCGCTAACGGCGCTCTTGCGTCAATACGCGTTGCGCCGCAGCATCATTGATATTCCCAATGCCCGCAGTTCGCACACGGTCCCCACCCCTCGCGGTGGGGGAGTGGCGATTGTACTGACGTTTGCCTTTGCACTCGTGTGGCTGGCGGGTGCCCAGTTGATAACGGTTGCTGAGAGTGCTGCTCTGCTAGGTGCAGGGTTGTTGATCGCAATCATCGGCTTTATGGACGATCATGGTCATATCGCCGCTCGTTGGCGCTTGTTGGGGCATTTTGCCGCCGCGATCTGGATGTTGTCCTGGATGCAGGGACTACCGGCAATTTCAGCTTTTGGCGTTACGTTCGATCTTGGTTGGGTAGGCCATGTCCTGGCCGTGTTTTACCTGGTCTGGATGCTGAATCTCTACAACTTCATGGACGGTATTGACGGTCTTGCCAGTCTGCAGGCTATCTGTGCCTGTCTTGCGCTGACGCTGATTTACTTTTTGAGCGGGCAGCCGTCGATGATGTGGGCACCCTTGTTGTTGAGTGTGTCTGTGGCTGGCTTCCTGTATTGGAATTTCCCGCCGGCCCGTATTTTCATGGGCGACGCAGGTAGTGGGTTTCTGGGGATCATTCTGGGAGGTCTTTCTGTTCAGGCTGCCTGGGCCGGCAGTGAGTTTTTCTTCGCTTGGCTGATCATGCTGGGTGTCTTTATCGTGGATGCGACCTTTACTCTCATCCGACGGCTTGCCCGGGGCGATAAAGTCTATGAGGCCCATCGCAGCCATGCCTACCAATTTGCCAGCCGCCAATATGGCCGCCATCTGCCCGTCACACTTGCGGTTGCCTTTATCAATGTAGTTTGGCTGTTGCCGTTGGCATTGGCGGTGGCGCTTTTTGGGCTGGATGCAGGGGTGGGGACAGTTATTGCGTATCTTCCCCTAGTATTCCTGGCTGTCAAATATAGTGCAGGGCAGAGAGAGTAGCGCCGCTGGCGTGAAGTGGGGCAAGTGAATCAATGCGGCATTTACAGTGGTTATCTCGGGAGTTCGGTTAGATGGGTGGCAGGGCAATGATCCAAGGACACAATGAGGAAGTGAAAAAAACCGACTCATTGGCATCCCATTTGAGCTACCGGCCCGATATAGATGGGTTACGTGCATTCGCGATCATTTCAGTTGTTTTGTATCACGCCTTTCCGGCCTATATGCGTGGCGGATTTATTGGTGTCGACATTTTTTTCGTTATCTCCGGTTATTTGATTTCAAGCATTATCTTTAAAGGCCTTGATGCGGGTAACTTTAGTTTTCTTGATTTTTACAAGCGCCGGGTCAATCGTATTTTTCCTGCGCTGATCATCGTTCTGCTCGCCTGTTACGCGGTAGGTTGGTTTGCGCTAATGGCGGCGGAGTTCAAGTTCCTGGGCAAGCATGTCCTGGGTGGAATCGGGTTTATACAAAACCTGGTCCTGTATAAAGAATCAGGCTATTTCGATACATCTTCAGAACTGAAAATCCTGCTTCACCTCTGGTCATTGGGCGTCGAGGAGCAGTTTTATATTCTGTTTCCCCTGGCTGGCTGGGTGCTTTGGCGGCGGCGAGCCCTAGTACTACCGCTCTTGATAGGCATGGCGTTGATTTCATTCGGCGCTGGCCTTTACAAACTGTCGGTGAATCCTTCCGCAGCGTTCTACATGCCGCAATATAGGTTCTGGGAAATCCTGTCGGGTAGTTTGCTCGCGTACTTTTCGGTGTTCGGCAAGTCGGCGTCGGTAGCCGCGAAAGTTTCATTGCGCATTAATAATCTTCTCTCTGTATTGGGACTGGCCTTTTTGTTCGCCTCGGTTGTCCTGATTGATAAATACAAGGCGTTTCCCGGCTTTTGGGCGTTGATGCCGGTCTGCGGCGCCGTGATGATGATCCTCGCAGGTCCACAGTCGTGGTTGAACAACCGGCTCCTTGCCAGTAAGCCTTTGGTCTGGATTGGACTGATCAGCTACCCGCTCTACCTGTGGCATTGGCCTGTCATTACCTTCATCCGGATCATAGGAGGGGATGAATTAAATCTTCTTTCCGGCATGTTTGCGGTAGGCGTTAGTGTTTTGCTGGCTTATGTGACTTACAGGTTCCTCGAGTTACCGCTGCGGAAGATCAACCCAAAATTTCCCAAGGCTCCGGTGCTACTTGCCATTGGTGGGGCACTTGCCATACTCGGAGGCGCTACTTTTGTAAAAAACGGCTTTGCTGACCGTTTTGGGTTGCCATCCTCGCTCAAGGAGCGGGAAGGTTATGCTCAATATTTTGACAATTCCTTACCCGGCTGGGCATATTCCACCACCCACGGAATGTTTGAAAAATACAGGTTCGAATGCGACTTCTTTGACGCCGACAGTTATCGAGCGGGCAATTCGACGATGACGCCACGCCAACAGATTGATGCGAGCTGCTATACCCCTGTCAGCAATACTAAAGTAATGATCTGGGGAGACTCCCATGCCCAACAGTTTTCCTATGGCCTGAGGCAAGCATTGCCTGGAGATATTTCGCTTCTTCAGGTGGCCAGTTCGGGGTGTGAGGCAAATCTGCCTGGGCGCGCTACAGGTGGACGCGCGTATTGCGATCGATCAAACGAGTTTGCACTGGAAGTAATGCGCAAGGAAAAGCCGGATGTGTTGGTTATCGCGCAACTTGAGGGGCATGATTCGGTCAATAACCTCAAAGAGCTTGCACACGTTGCAACAGAGTCCGGAGTCAAAAAAGTCATAGTCGTTGGGCCAGTGCCGCGCTTTGATCAAAACCTTTATCAACTGGTCGTCAGGAAATATTGGTCCCAAACTCCACGGCGAATATCCAGCAATCTTCTGTCTGTAACACTTGAGACTGATAGGCTGTTGACGCAGCGATACGCGGATGGTGCCGGCGGCTTCGAATATCTTTCAGCGATCAATGTGTTTTGTGATCAGGACGGTTGTCTCACCTACTTGGGAGATGATCGGAAAACCGGATTGGTAACGTTCGACTATGGTCATTTGACATCCATGGCGTCGGTATTTTTCTCCGAAAAAGCCTTGGGGCCGTTGATTCTCAAAGAACTGATTGAAACGGGATACAACTCTCGCCCGTCCAACTAGTCAGGTTCTTTGGGCAACGTATGGGCAGTCGGAATCTTCCGGCTGCCAAGGCGCAGATGGTCAAGCAGGCAGAAGCATGGGTTGTTTAGCCTGTATGATTTGTTGGCGTGAGCCTCTGATGAGGTGTGAAAGCCTCTGCAACGCGCTTGTCTTTACCCATCAGAGCCGCTGGTGGAAGCCACCAGTCGAACGTTTTTTCAATTGTATGCAGTAAGGGGTAGTCGGGAACAACATGGATAAATTACGGGCATATTTGCTGAGCCTTCCTCGCAGACGCAAACGCATCCTCCAGGTCATTGCCGACATCGTGCTGGTCTGGCTCGCCCTCTGGATGGCATTTGTGGTTCGTTTGGGGATCGACGAGTTGGTCAACCCCGTCGTGTTGCATTCATGGCTGTTCATCAGCGCGCCAATCGTCTCGATCCCGCTGTTTATTCGTTTTGGCATGTATCGCGCCGTGATGCGGTACTTCGGTAACGATGCGCTTATCGCGATTATCAAGGCGGTCAGCCTGTCGGCGTTGATCTTGGGGGTTGTAGTCTATTGGTACAGCAACCACGAGAACGTCGTACCACGCTCTATCGTGTTCAACTACTGGTGGCTCAGCCTGATCATGATTGGTGGTTTGCGCCTGGCCATGCGCCAGTACTTTCTGGGGGATTGGTTTGCAGCAGCCCAGCATGTGCCGTTTACCAGTCGCGATGATGGCCTGACCAAGGTTGCGATCTACGGCGCAGGTGCTGCCGGCAATCAACTGGTGGCTGCGCTTCGCATGGGGCGGGTCATGCGTCCGGTGGCGTTTATCGACGACGACAGCAGTATTTCTGATCGCGTCATCTCCGGCCTCCAAGTGTTCAAGCCCAAGCACATTCAACAGATGATCGACACCACGGGGGCCCAGGAAATTCTGTTGGCCATTCCGTCGTCCAATCGTGCGCGGCGGCGCGAGATTCTCGGCCTGTTGGAAGGGTTCCCGCTGCACGTAAGGAGTGTGCCGGGTTTCATGGATCTTGCCAGCGGCCGGGTGAAGGTCGATGACATTCAGGAAGTAGACATTGCCGACTTGCTCGGGCGTGATGCCGTGCCTGCCCAGGGCGATTTGCTGGAGCATTGCATCAAAGGTCAGAGCGTGCTCGTCACGGGGGCGGGCGGTTCGATTGGTTCGGAGCTTTGCCGCCAGATCCTGGCATTGCGTCCAACTACCTTGTTGCTGTTCGAGCACAGTGAATTCAACCTTTACAGCATTCTGTCCGAGCTGGAGCAGCGCATCACTCGTGAGTCGCTGCCTGTTCGCTTGCTACCGATCCTAGGCTCGGTACGCAACCAGGCAAAATTGCTCGACGTGATGAAGACCTGGCATGTTGATACGGTCTACCACGCGGCAGCCTACAAACATGTACCGATGGTTGAGCACAACATTGCCGAGGGTGTCCTTAACAATGTCATTGGTACATTGAATACCGCCCAGGCGGCGCTTCAGGCGGGGGTCTCCAACTTTGTGCTGATCTCCACGGACAAGGCTGTGCGCCCGACCAATGTCATGGGCAGTACCAAGCGTTTGGCCGAGTTGACGTTGCAGGCGTTGAGCCGTGAGTTGGCCCCGGTATTGTTTGGCGACAAGGCTAATGTTTCCCGCGTCAACAAGACCCGCTTCACCATGGTCCGCTTTGGCAATGTATTGGGCTCGTCTGGCTCGGTTATTCCGTTGTTTCACAAGCAGATCAAATCTGGTGGGCCGCTTACGGTCACTCACCCCAAGATCACGCGTTACTTCATGACTATTCCCGAAGCGGCCCAGTTGGTGATCCAGGCGGGCTCTATGGGGCAGGGCGGAGATGTGTTCGTGCTCGATATGGGCGAGCCGGTAAGAATCGTCGAGCTGGCAGAGAAGATGATTCACCTGTCCGGCCTGAGTGTTCGTTCGGATAAAAACCCACATGGTGACATCGCCATCGAGTTTACAGGGCTACGTCCCGGTGAAAAGCTCTACGAGGAGTTGCTGATTGGCGACAACGTCGTGGCCACCCAGCACCCGATGATCATGAGTGCCAACGAGGATCATCTGGATTGGGAGTTACTCAAAGGGAAGCTGACAGAGCTGCTCGCCGCGGTTGATGCGGACGACTACAGCCGGGTCCGTCAACTGCTACGCGATACGGTCAGTGGGTATGCTCCGGATGGCGAGATCGTGGACTGGATCTATCAGCAGCGTCGCCTGGAGCCTTGAGATGCGGCCTGGCTCACCAGTGAAACCTATGAAAGGATTTACTGATGAGCCAGCGTCAGCGGGGCTTACGAAAATTCCTTGATCCACTCAGCGACGGCTTTCTCTGGATATCCGCGGTGGAAATGTCGACGCCATGGATAGGCGTGATTCCCTGAACCATCCTTCAATTTGATCTTCTCTGTGCCGCAAATGAACTTTGCGGGCGAGCCGGCAACCACGGCATCTGGATTGACGTCTTTGTTCACGGAGCTGTGGGCACCTACCAGTGCGCCTTTTTTAACGGTGACACCGGGCAATATGACCGACATGGTAGCGATTACCGCGAAGTCTTCGATCGTTACACCGGCCATCACCTCACTCGGTGGATGAGGGTCGTTGGTCAGTACCACATAGGGGAAGATCCAGACGTAGTTGCCCACAGTCGAGTGTTGCCCAATGTGAACATTACTATGGCATTTGACATAGTCGCCAATCTCACAGTGGCCCTGGATATCGCCCAAAGTGCCAATCTGGAAACCGTCACCGGCTGTTGTCAGCTCTCTTATAGTGACTCGATGGCCTGTAACCAGGTTTTCACCAAAAGTCGAACCTTCATAGAATACGCTGTGCGAGCGGATTACGGCGCCGTTGCCAATGATCAGCGGGCGTCCATTTGCAAGCTTCGTCGGCAAGCCTATTTCACAGTACGCACCGATCTCGGTGTTATCACCGATAACGACATTTTTATGAATAATGCTGTAAGGGCCAATACTGACATTGTTCCCAATCTTTGCACCGTCATCTATAATCGCGGTTGCATGTATCATTAAAATCTCCCTTCTGACAATGCACTTGAAAAAACAAGTGCCTTGTTTGCGAATTAGTATTTGTAAAAGCCCTGGCCTGTTTTTCTACCGAGATGATTGGCTCTAACCATTTTTCTCAGCAGGGCATGGGCGCGATATTTTGGATCGCCTGTTTCATTGTGCAGAGTTTCCATGATCGAGAGATTCACATCATTGCCGATCAGGTCCGCAAGTGCCAACGGGCCTATTGGATGGTTGGCGCCATAGCGCATCGCCTTATCAATTTCTTCGGCTGTGGCGACGCCCTCCGCGAGAATACCAATGGCCTCGTTGATCATAGGGATCAACATCCGGTTTACGATAAATCCTGGAGCTTCGTTAACAATTACGGGTTCTTTTCCCAGACCTTTGGAGAAGTTGACCGCCCAATCCAATGTGGCACTTGAGGTAGCAAGCCCCGCGATAACTTCAGTCAGTTTCATGACCGGCGCCGGATTGAAAAAGTGCAGGCCTACCACGTTTTCAGGGAAAGCGCACAGCGACGCTAGGCCAGTGATGGAGAGCGAGGAGGTATTTGACGCGAGGATCATATCGGCCGACGATATGGTCGAAAGTTCTTTGAATATTGCTTGTTTGGCATCCATGTTCTCTGCAATAGCTTCAATGATCAGCTTCGAGTCAGACAGGGATGTGTAATGCTCAACAGTAACTATTTTTTCGCGATATTGGCGGGCAAGTGATTCTTCGAGTCTGCCTTTTTTAACTTGGCGACTCCATTGGCTTTCCAATTCAACTAGAGAGTCATTAACAGAAGCCAGGCTGCGCCCTTTCCAGAATACGGTCGAGATTTGATTCGACTGCGCGAGGATCTGTACTATTCCTTTACCCATAGTGCCTGTTCCAATTACCGCTACAGAGTACAGGTCTGTCGACATTCGCATTTCGTCCCGGCTCGCTTCTTTTCGAAAAATTCCATGATATCCAATTCACCTGGCAAGATGAAGCAATCAGTGCGTGCTCTGGCACAGCGCGTTTAGATAAACGTTGATATTTTCGGGCAGGTGTTGATTGTGCCTTGCCCGCTCGGCTCCTTGCCCCGAGGCCGCTTGAGGCGGTACGCGCTTATTTTCAGCTGCCATATGTTGTAACTCACCCATTTTTGACTATCCCCCCACATCACCTAAGTTTGAAAAGCAGCTTCGCAAAGCTGCTTTTCCCACTGATGTCATGGAGCGTCTTCAATGCGTAGATCGGTTTTTTCCTCCCTGTTTTTTGCCATTCTCACCAGCCTTTCCATCACGGCCATCGCCGCCCCATCGTCCAAACCCGAGGCGCCTGTACCGCTCGCGGCCCAGTTGAGTGCAAGCGAACAAGCAACCCCCAAGGTCAACCTCAATGCAGCAGACGCTGAAACCCTGCGCCGTGATCTGTTCGGCATTGGCGCCGCCAAGGCCAAGGCGATCATTGCTTATCGCGAGTCCAATGGATCGTTCACGGCGGTGGATGAGTTGCTGGAAGTGAAGGGAATTGGCAAGTCGCTGCTGGAGAAGAATCGCGACAGGCTGGAAGTTAAGTAATCAAGGCACGAGGCCGGTCATTGACCGGCCTTTTTTATGTCTGCAGAGGCTGTATTGACCCCGGTTTTCAGGCTTTCTCGCACCACGTCGAGAATGCGTGTCGCCAGTTCCGGGTTTTCGACGCTACGCGCCAGGACCAACGCGCCCACCAGTGTGGACATCATCACCAGGCTTTGCTCGTCTGCGTTGGGGTTGCCCAATGCGGTTTCGATTTGATTGAGACGGGCGCCGAGAACTGTATCGGTGGTGGGGCTCTGTTGCCCGCGCTGTCCCAGTTCCGAGGACATGGTGGGTAACGGACAGCCTTGGTCCGGGGAGGTGTGGTGCCACTCGGACAGGTAACTGTCGATGAAGGCTTCCAGCGGTCGTTCCTGGCTGAAGAGCATCGCACAATGTGCGTCCAGCTCGGCGGAGGCCGCTTGCAGGGCCTTTTCCACCAGTTCGTCCTTGGATTTGAAGTGGGCGTAGAACCCGCCATGGGTCAGGTTCAGGGCTTTCATCAGGGGTTGCAGACCGGTGGCGCCGATGCCATCGCGACGAAACCGGACCGACGCCTCTTTAATGATGCGCTGGTGGGTTTGAGCTTTGTGATTTTGCGAGTAGCGCATAAGAAGGCCCTCTGAAACATCAGGCCATATTAACCAAGGTTTGGCGGCGTTTCTCGGTGCGATTACAAATTTGCACTACTCTAAATCGATTCGCCTGGCGTGCTGCCAGTAGCGGTCAGCACGAGGCGTTTGTTTCAGCGATCCTGCGCATCCTTGGCGTCCGCCTGAGCATTGCGCTCGGCGACGCGTTTGCGTTGTTCGTCGGTCAGTTCCACTTTGTTGGCGCTGTCACGCAGCATCATCAAGCCACCGACGATCGAACCGATAGCGACCACCATGATCAACCAGGCATACCAGGGCATAGGGCTCTCCTTGAGGCCGACTGCCATGGGGAAGATTCCCCACGGCACTATCAGCTTTGAGTGACGGCGTTCGTCAGTCGTTCCATTGTAGGCCCGTTCTGCCTCGCTGGTTTAGAGCCCGGTCAACATTGCATCTGCCGGTGCATCGGCGCGGTCTTGGGCGGTCAGTTGGAAGTAGATGAAACCTGCGGCCATGAACCCGAGGAAGATCAGGCCGATCAGGGTGTTGAACCACGCCATGGCCACCAGGCACACCAGCGCCAGGATCAGGGCGATGGCCGGCACGATAGGGTAGCCCGGCGCGCGGAAGGTGCGCTCCAGCAGCGGTTCGCTCTTACGCAGTTTGAACAGGCTGAGCATGCTCATGATGTACATGACGATGGCGCCGAACACGGCCATGGTGATCATCGCGGCGGTCAGGGTCATGCCGCCAAGGTTGATCAGGCCGTCGCTGTAGATTGCGGCGATGCCCACCACGCCGCCGGCGAGGATGGCCCGGTGGGGTGTCTGGAAGCGTGACAGTTTGGCCAGGGAGGAGGGCAGGTACCCGGCGCGGGCCAGGGCGAAGAACTGCCGCGAGTAGCCGAGGATGATGCCGTGGAAGCTGGCGACCAGGCCGAACAGGCCGATCCACACCAGCATATGCAGCCAGCCGGAGCTTTCGCCCACCACGGTTTTCATCGCCTGGGGCAGGGGGTCGTTGATGTTCGACAGGGTGCGCCAGTCGCCCACGCCGCCGGCAAAGAACATCACGCCCATGGCCAGGAACACCAGGGTCAGGATGCCGCTGATGTAAGCCCTGGGAATCGTGCGTTTCGGGTCCTTGGCTTCTTCGGCGGCCATGGCGGCGCCTTCGATGGCGAGGAAGAACCAGATGGCAAAGGGGATCGCCGCGAACATCCCGGCAACGGCCGGTGCGCCAAAGGTGTCGGCGCCCGCCCAGCCGTTGAGGGCGAAGTTGCTGAAGCTGAACGCCGGGGCGACCACGCCCATAAACACCAGCAGTTCGGCCACGGCCAGCACACACACCACCAATTCAAAGGTCGCAGCCAGTTTGACCCCGAGAATATTCAAGCCCATGAACACGAAGTAGGCCCCGACCGCTGCGTGTTTCGGGTCGAGTGCCGGGAATTGCACATTCAGGTAGGCGCCGATCGCCAGGGCAATCGCCGGGGGCGCGAAGACGAATTCGATCAAGGTGGCCAGCCCGGCAATCAACCCACCTTTCTCGCCGAACGCTCGGCGGCTGTAGGCAAACGGCCCGCCTGCGTGGGGAATCGCGGTGGTCAGTTCGGTGAAGCTGAAGATAAAGCAGGTGTACATGGCGGCGACCATCAATGACGTCACCAAAAAGCCCAGCGTCCCGGCCACGCCCCAGCCATAGCTCCAGCCGAAGTACTCGCCGGAGATCACCAGCCCGACGGCGATGCCCCACAGGTGCAAGGTGCCCAAGGTGGGCTTGAGTTGTGTGTTCATCGTGCTGCTCCCTGAACGGTTTGGAATGTTTCAGGACATTGCAGCGGCCATGCCAGCTTGGAAAAGGGCGTCGTAAAGGGCAGCAACTGTCGCCCGGGAGATAGTTTGTTGTTTGAGACTGTTATTTCGTGCACCAGGGTAGGGCGGTGGTGACTGCACTGGCGCTATCGCGGGCAAGCCCGCTCCCACATGGGCTCGGTGAACACGCTCAAGCTCAGGCGCCGGGCTTAGTCGCGATAGCCATCTCGCAGACCTAAGCCCAGCCCACTCTTTACGCCGTCTTTACGCCTCCACCACCCACTCGCCCTCGCTCCTTTACGCGCCTCCTGCGGACAATGCCCCATACGCGGCAGTCGCCGTTTGACGGAGAAACTTCCATGAGTGTTCTGGACGGGGTGTCACTGCTACTGGCCGTGGCGCTGTTCATTTATCTGCTGGTTGCGCTGTTGCGCGCGGACCGGGGCTAGGAGCGGCTATGCACAGTTATGACTATTGGCTGATCATCGCCTTCTTCGCCGTGGTGCTGGTTCCGGCGCCATTTCTGGGGCGGTTCTACTACAAGGTGATGGAAGGGCAGCGCACGTGGCTGACGCCGGTGTTCGGACCGGTGGAGCGCGTGTGTTATCGCGTGGCCGGGGTTGATGCACAACAAGAGCAAAGTTGGCAGAAGTACACCCTGGCCCTGCTGGCCTTCAACCTGGCGGGCTTTTTGTTGTTGTTTGCAATCCTGTTGTTCCAGGGTTACCTGCCGCTCAACCCGCAGCAATTGCCGGGTCAGGAGTGGACGCAGGCGTTCAATACCGCCGTCAGTTTCATGACCAATACCAACTGGCAGTCCTACAGCGGTGAAGCCAGCCTCAGCTACCTGAGCCAGATGGTGGGCCTGACCGTGCAGAATTTTGTCAGTGCGGCCACTGGCCTTGCGGTGCTTGTCGCCCTTTGCCGTGGGATTGGTCGCAAGTCCGCCAGCACCCTGGGCAATTTCTGGGTGGATATGACTCGCGCCACCCTCTATGGCCTGCTGCCATTGTGCCTGGTGCTGGCGTTGTTTCTGGTCTGGCAGGGCGTGCCTCAAACCTTCGCCCACTATGTCGACGCCCTGACGATGCAAGGCGTCGATCAGGTGATCCCGCTCGGCCCGGCCGCCAGTCAGATTGCGATCAAGCAACTGGGGACCAACGGCGGCGGCTTCTTCGGGGTCAACTCGGCGCATCCGTTTGAAGACCCAACCGCCTGGGCCAACCTGTTTGAACTGGCGGCGATCATCATGATCCCGGTGGCGTTGGTGTTCACCTTTGGCCACTACGTCAAGGACCTGCGCCAGAGCCGCGCGATCCTCGGCTGCATGTTGGCGCTGTTCCTGATCGGTGGCTCGGTGTCGTTGTGGTCTGAGTACCAGCCCAACCCGACCCTGAACAACCCGGCCGTCGAGCAGGCTGCGCCGCTGGAAGGCAAGGAAACGCGCTTCGGTACCACCGGCACCGTGTTGTGGTCGGTGACCACCACGGCGGCGTCCAACGGTTCGGTCAACGGCATGCAGGACAGCCTCAACCCCCTGAGCGGGATGGTCGCGCTGGTCAATATGATGGTCGGCGAAGTGATCTTCGGCGGCGTCGGTGCCGGTATGTACGGGATGTTGCTCAACGTGCTGATCGCGGTATTCCTCGCCGGCTTGATGATCGGCCGCACCCCGGAATACCTCGGCAAGAAACTCCAGGCCCGGGAAGTGCAACTGCTGGTGGTGACCCTGCTGGTGATGCCTGTCGGCGTACTGGTACTCGGCGCGATTGCCGCCAGCGTGCCGGCCACCGCCGCGACCATCAGCAACCCCGGCCCCCACGGCTTCAGCCAGTTGCTTTATGCCTACACCTCGGCCAGTGCCAACAACGGTTCGGCCTTTGGTGGCCTGGGCGCCAACACCCCGTTTCACAACCTGATGCTGGGCCTGGGCATGTTGATCGGCCGCTTTGGCTACATCCTCCCGGTCCTGGCCCTGGCCGGCAGCCTGGCGATGAAGAAAAGCGCACCGATTGGCCAGAACAGCTTCCCGACCCACGGCCCGTTGTTCGTGACGCTGCTGACCGTGACCATTTTGCTGGTGGGCGGCCTGACGTTCCTGCCGACGCTGGCACTGGGCCCTATTGCTGAACACCTGAGCATGGGCTTCTAAGGGGTATGAACATGAATATGCCTGTAAACAATACCGCTGCGGTCAAGACCCAGGAGTCGGCCAAGACCGCGATCTCGGCCCTGTGGCGCCCGGCGCTGATCCAGGCGTTCGTCAAGCTGGACCCGCGCCAGCTGAAGCGTTCGCCGGTGATGCTGGTGGTCGAGCTGACCGCGATCCTCACCACCGTGTTGTGCCTGGTGCCGGACAGCAGCGTACCGACCTTTGTCGCGGTGCAGATCGCCCTGTGGCTGTGGTTCACCGTGCTGTTCGCCAACTTCGCCGAAGCCTTGGCCGAAGGCCGTGGCAAGGCCCGCGCCGATAGCCTCAAGGCTGGCAGCGAAGGCCTGAGTGCGCGGCGCCAGGAGGCCGATGGCAGCTTCACGGTAGTGCCTGCCACCAGCCTGCGCAAAGGCGATGTGGTGCGGGTTGCGGCCGGGGAAATGATCCCTGGCGACGGCGAAGTCATTGAAGGCATCGCGGCGGTCAACGAGGCGGCGATCACTGGTGAGTCCGCGCCGGTCATCCGCGAGTCCGGCGGCGACCGCTCGGCCGTCACCGGCAATACCCGGCTGGTCTCGGACTGGCTGCTGATTCGCATCACCGCCAACCCCGGTGAGTCGACGCTGGACCGCATGATCGCCCTGGTCGAAGGTGCCAAGCGCCAGAAAACCCCCAACGAAGTGGCGCTGGATATCCTGCTGATCGGCCTGACCCTGATCTTTCTTTTGGTCGTGGTGACCTTGCAGCCCTTCGCCCATTTCGCCAATGGCAGCCTGCCGCTGGTGTTTTTGGTGGCACTGCTGGTGACGTTGATTCCCACCACCATCGGCGGCCTGTTATCGGCCATCGGCATCGCCGGCATGGATCGCCTGGTGCGCCTCAATGTGATCGCCAAGTCCGGGCGCGCCGTGGAGGCGGCGGGGGACGTGCATGTGCTGCTGCTGGACAAGACCGGCACCATCACCTTCGGTAACCGTCGCTGTGCAGGCATTTATGCCGCGCCTGGCGTCAACGGCAAGGAACTGGCCGAAGGCGCGCTGCTGGCCTCGCTGGCCGACGATACGGCGGAAGGCAAATCCATCGTCGAATACCTGCGCGCCCTGCATCCGTACAACGAGCCCTCCGTGCAAGAGCTGACAGGCGTGCCGTTCAGCGCCGAAACGCGTTTGTCCGGTGTGGACTATCAGGGCCGGGTCTACCGTAAAGGTGCGGTCGATTCGCTGCTGGCGTTTATCGGCCTGCAACGCCAAGACCTGTTGCCCGCGCTATCCCGGGAAATCGACAAGATCGCCCAGAGCGGCGGCACCCCGTTGCTGGTGTGTGCCGACGGTAAATTGCTTGGCGCAATCCACCTCAAGGACGTGGTCAAGCCGGGTATCCGTGAGCGCTTTGCCGAGCTGCGCAAGCTGGGGATCCGCACGGTGATGGTGACCGGCGACAACCCATTGACCGCCGCCGCGATTGCCGCTGAAGCCGGCGTGGATGATGTGCTGGCAGAAGCCACGCCGGAGAAAAAACTGGCGCGCATCCGCCATGAGCAGAACGACGGGCGCCTGGTGGCCATGTGTGGCGACGGTGCCAACGACGCCCCGGCCCTGGCCCAGGCGGATGTGGGCATGGCCATGAATGACGGGACCCAGGCGGCCCGCGAGGCGGCGAACATGGTCGACCTCGACAGCGACCCGACCAAGCTGCTGGACGTGGTGCAGATCGGCAAGGAATTGCTGGTGACCCGGGGCGCGTTGACCACCTTTTCCATCGCCAACGACGTGGCCAAGTACTTCGCGATCCTGCCGGCGCTGTTTGCCTCGATCTACCCGCAACTGGGCGTGCTTAACGTGATGCACCTGAACAGCCCGCAGAGCGCGATCCTTTCGGCGATTGTGTTCAACGCGCTGATCATCGTGGTGCTGATCCCCCTGGCCCTGCGCGGTGTGCGGGTGCAGGCGGCGAGTGCGGCGGCGCTGCTGCGACGCAACCTGTTGATCTATGGCGTGGGCGGGCTTGTGGTGCCGTTCGCCGGGATCAAGGCGATCGACATGCTTTTGACCGCGCTGCACCTGGTCTGACCCAACCCTGTAGGAGCCGGCTTGCCGGCGATCCGCTTGACGCGGTGTAACTGACACACCGCTGTCGCCGGCAAGCCGGCTCCTACAGGTCACGAATCAATTGAGGAAGATGAAATGTCCAGCATGATCCGTCCGGCCTTGAGCCTGTTGGTATTGATGACCCTGATCACGGGCGTGGCCTATCCGTTGGTAGTGACCGGTGTCGCCCAGGTGGCCTTTCCCGATCAGGCCAATGGCAGCCTGGTGCGTGACGACCAAGGCAAGGTGCGCGGTTCCAGCCTGATTGCCCAGGAATTTACCGGCGAGCGCTGGTTCCACTCGCGGCCTTCGGCGGGTGCGTTTGCCACCGTGTCCAGCAGCGCCAGCAACCTCGGCCCGAGCAACCCGGCGCTGGCGACGCGGGTGTTTGACGACGCCGCGAAAATCCAGGGCCCCGGCCAGGGCCCGGTGCCCCTGGCGCTATTGACTACCTCCGGCAGCGGTCTTGATCCACACTTGCCACCGCAGGCGATTGCCTATCAACTGGCGCGGGTAGCAGCGGCACGCCAGTTGCCGGTGTCGACCCTGGAGCGCTTGATGGACGAGCATATCGAACAGCCGCTGGTGGGGCCGCCGGTGGTGAATGTACTGGCGCTGAATATGGCGCTGGAAAAGTTGTAGACCGTTGCGCCGCCATCGAGGGCTTGCCCTGGTGCCGATCAGTTAAGCGAACGCAATGCTCAAAGCAGTGAAGATCAAATGTGGGAGCGGGCTTGTCGGATCGCCGCATCGCCGCGAAGACGTCGGCCCATGACCCACTGCTTTCGCGAGCAAGCCCGCTCCCACAGGGGATCTGCGCTTAACTGACTGGCATTAGGGCAAGCCCGCGATGGCGCCAACCTGTTCCCAACATCCCTAACTGAAAGAAGACTGCCCCATGAGTGACTCCGGCCGCGCCGACGCCCTTCTAGCCGACCTACCCAAGCACGGCCGTGGCCGGCTCAAAGTGTTCCTCGGTGCCGCACCGGGCGTGGGCAAGACCTACGCGATGCTCCAGGCCGCCCACACCCAACTGCGCCAGGGCGTCAAACTGGTGGCCGGCGTCGTGGAAACCCACGGCCGCGCCGAGACCGAGGCCTTGCTCAGTGGCTTGCCCCAGCAGCCGCTGCTGCGCTCCGAATACCGTGGGGTGATGCTCGAAGAAATGGACCTCGACGGCTTGCTCGCCACCAAGCCCAAGCTGGTGCTGGTGGACGAGCTGGCCCACAGCAACGCCCCCGGCAGTCGCCACGAAAAGCGCTGGCAAGACATCCAGGAGCTGCTCTCTGCCGGGATCAACGTGTTCACCACGGTCAACGTCCAGCACCTGGAAAGCCTCAATGATCAGGTACGTGGCATCACCGGCGTGCAGGTGCGTGAAACCCTGCCGGACTGGGTATTGCAGGAAGCCGATGAATTATTGCTGATCGACCTGCCATCCCGCGAGCTGCTGGAGCGCCTGCGTGACGGCAAGGTCTACGTGCCGGAGCAGGCGCGCGCGGCCATCGATGCGTTCTTTACCCAGACCAACCTCATGGCCCTGCGCGAGCTGGCAATGCAGACCGCCGCCGCGCACGTCGATGACGATCTGGCCCAGGGCTACCGGCAACTGGGCCAGGCCGCGCCCACCGTGCGCGGGCGCTTGCTGGTGGGGGTGGATGGCGATGCCGAGGCCGAACGCCTGGTGCGCCACGCCAGCCGTGTGGCCCAGCGCCGGCATTTGCCCTGGAGCCTGGTGCATGTGGACAACGGTCGGGTACGTGACGAACAGTCGCGGCTGCGCCTGCAAAACGCCCAGCAACTGGCCGAGCGCCTGGGCGGCGAAGTGGTGTTGCTGCGGGCCGGCGAAGTGGCCAAGACCCTGATCCAGCACGCGGCCGAACGCCGTGCCAGCCTGGTGCTGGTGGGGCAGTCGCGCCCGCGCTGGCGCCGCCGGCTGTTCGGCGGTGGCTTGGCGGCGCGCCTGTTGCGCAATGCCCGGGGCCTGGAGATCAACGTCCTCGATAGCGATGAAACGCCGGTGCCGCCACGCTTGCCCGATGTACGTGGTCTGGTGTGGTTCGACTACGCCCTGGCGCTGCTGGCAACCGTGCTGGCCAGTGCATTGGCATGGGGCGTGTCGAGTGTCCTGCCGCTGCCCAATATCTCCCTGGTGTTCCTCGCGGCGGTGCTGCTGGTGGCGGTGCGCAGCAGCCTGGGGCCGGCATTGGCGTGTGCGGCGTTGTCGTTCATGACCTATGACTTTTTGTTTATCCCGCCGAATTTCTCCTTCGCCATCCAGCGTGAAGAGGATGTGCTGACCTTGCTGTTCTTTCTGCTGATGGCGGCGCTGACCGGCAACCTGGCTGCGCGCCAGCGTCGGCAGTTGCAGGCCCTGCGCGACACCCAGGAAGAAACCAGTGAACTGCTCGACCTGTCGCGCAAACTCACCGCCGCCACCGATCGCCAGGCGGTGGTCAGCGCGGCGGCCCACCATCTGCAGGGCTGGAGCGACTTGCAGCTGTGCCTGGTCAATCGCGACGGGCCCAGTGACTGGAAGGTCGAGACCGGTGGGCCGATCACCTTTACCGAGGCTGAACGTGCCGCCGCCGACTGGGCCTGGCAGCACGATCAGCCAGCGGGCATGGGCACCGGCACCTTGCCGTTTGGGCGTTGGTGGTGGTGGCCGTTGTCTGCTGAAAACGGTCCGCTGGGCCTACTCGGCGTCAGCCCCAAGGCCGGCCTGGAACTCAGTGGCCAACGCCGGCGCTTGCTCACGGCCTTGAGCCAACCGTTGGCCCAGGCACTGGCCCGCGCGCAACTGGCCCAGAACCTGGAGGCCGCCCGTTTGCACGGCGAGACCGAACAACTGCGCAGCGCCTTGCTGGCCTCGGTGTCCCATGACTTGCGCACGCCGCTGACCTCCATGCGCGGCAGCATCGACAGCCTGCTGGCGCTGGGCGAAGCGATTCCCCTGGAAGATCGGCGTGAGTTGCTGGAAGGCACCCGCGATGAAGCCGAGCGCCTGGACCGCTACATCCAGAACCTGCTGGACATGACCCGCCTGGGCCATGGCGCCTTGAAGCTGGCGCGGGACTGGGTGTCGCCCGGCGATATCGTCGGCAGTTCCCTCGCCCGTTTGCGCGCGGTGCTGGCGCCGTTGCAGGTGAGCACCGATGTGCCGCCCGAGTTGCCGCTGCTTTATGTACATGCCGCGTTGATCGAGCAGGCACTGGTGAATGTGCTGGAAAACGCTGCACGCTTTTCACCGCCCCATGGCCGCTTGCAACTGCGCGCCGGCGTGGCGGAGCAGGCGCTGTTTTTCTCGGTCAGTGACGAAGGGCCGGGGATTCCCGAAGACGAACGGGCGAAGATTTTCGATATGTTCTACACCGCCGCACGGGGCGACCGGGGCGGGCAGGGCACCGGACTCGGCCTGGCAATCTGCCAGGGCATGGTTGGCGCCCACGGCGGGCATATCAGCGTGGCCGAGGGCATCGAGGGGCGGGGCACTTGCATCACCTTGTTCCTGCCGTTGCAGACGCAGCCGAGTCTGGAGAGTGAAGCGTGATACCCGCTGCGCTACTCTTATCTTTTTTCAGCGATTGTGATGGAACACCATGAGCCAGACTGCGACGATTTTGGTCATTGACGACGAGCCGCAGATCCGCAAGTTCTTGCGCATCAGCCTGGCCTCCCAGGGCTACAAAGTGATTGAGGCCGGGACCGGCGCCGAAGGGCTGGCCCAGGCGGCCTTGAGCAAGCCGGACCTTGTGGTGCTGGACCTGGGACTGCCGGACATGGACGGCCAACAGGTGCTGTGCGAGCTGCGCGAATGGTCGAGCGCCCCGGTGCTGGTGTTGTCGGTGCGTGCCAGCGAAGGGCAGAAGGTCCAGGCCCTGGATGGGGGCGCCAACGACTATGTGACCAAGCCATTTGGCATCCAGGAGTTCCTCGCCCGGGTGCGTGCGCTGCTGCGCCAGGCGCCCACCGGCGAAGCGCAGCAAGCCGCACTGAGTTTCGGCCCGCTGACGGTCGACCTGGCGTATCGGCGGGTGCTGCTGGACGGTGTCGATGTGGCCCTGACCCGCAAGGAATACGCGGTCCTGGCGCAACTGGCGCGTCATCCGGGCCGGGTGATCACCCAGCAGCAACTACTCAAGGATATCTGGGGCCCGACCCATACCGAAGACAGCCACTACCTGCGGATTGTGGTGGGGCACTTGCGCCAAAAGCTGGCGGATGACCCGACCCAGCCGCGTTTTATCGTGACCGAGGCGGGGGTGGGGTATCGGTTGTTGGGGGGGGAGGGCTGAAAGATTGTGGTTGCTGGGCCGGCCCTATCGCGGGCAAGCCCGCTCCCACATTTAGCTGTGCGAATACATGCAAAAGGTGGGGTATTGGTTGTTGGGGGCTGCTGAGGGATTGTGGTTGCTGGGCCGGCCTCATCGCGGGCAAGCCCGCTCCCACATTTAGCTGTGTGAACACATGCAAAAGGTGGGAGCGGGCTTGCCCGCGATGAGGCCATAAACCCCGCCGCAGAGCTCAACTCTGCTCACTCTCATACCGATCCAGCGTATCACTGGCAATCTCCCGCCCCAACGCGATCAGTTCCGGCGCCTTGTAGAACTCAAAGAACCGGCACACGCGCTTGGGCACGTTGATCAGCACATCCGGCGGGTAGCCGGCAATTTTGTACTGGGCCAGCGACGTCTGCATCACCTCGAAACTCTGGTTGATCAAGTCCAGCAGCGATGCCGGCCCCACGTTGTCGATGATGAACGAACCGGTGGCCGACTTGGGGGCGCCGGGCGTTTCCGGGGCCGCAGCCGGTTGCTGGGATTCGGGCTCGGCGCCTTCGAGCCAAGGGTTGATATCGGCGGCTTGCGCCTGCAGTGCTTCCTGTTCCAGCAACAATAATTGCTCGGCCTGCTTGCGCCGAAACGGCAGGTGCGAGCCCAGTGAACGCACCAGGTTATCGAAGCGGCTCTTGAACGCCGGCGGGCGCTGGATCACCGGCAGGGTGTAGTGTTTCTGGTTGGTGGCGTTGAGGTTGACCGCAATGATCAGGTCGCAATGGCTCGACACCACCGGCACGATAGGCAGCGGGTTGAGCAGGCCGCCGTCCACCAGCATGCGGTTGCCTTGCATCACCGGGGTAAACAGGCTGGGGATCGCTGCCGAGGCACGCATGGCCTGGTGCAGGCAGCCTTCCTGGAACCAGATTTCCTGCTGGTTGGTCAGGTCGGTGGCCACCGCGGTGTAGGGAATGCGCAGGTCTTCGATATTGATCTCGCCGACGATCTTGCGGATCTGCCCGAAGACCTTCTCGCCGCGTATCGCCCCCAGGCGAAAGCTCACATCTACCAGGCGCAGCACATCCAGGTAATCCAGGCTTTCGATCCAGTTCCGGTAGTCCTGCAGCTTGCCCGCCGCATAGATCCCGCCCACCACCGCGCCCATGGAACAGCCGGCGATACAGGCGATTTCATAGCCTCGTTTTTCGATCTCTTCGATCACCCCGATATGGGCATAACCCCTTGCTCCGCCGGAGCCCAGGACCAATGCAACGCGTTTTTTCATGACCGGATCCTTCGCAAAACAGCTGTCCACAATGCACCTAACCAGGGGGCTGCTTCAATCCTAGTTGACCGGAGCGATAAATTTCGTAAACCGACCTATTTGCTCGGGTATGCTTTGGCTATCAGTACTGGGCATTTCAGGCTGTGTGACAAGGCACTTTTCGATGTAGGCAGCGTCTACATCCCACGACTGTTTTCTTTTCTTGAGGTGTCATTGATGAAAGCCTGGATGTGTTTGCCTGTGATTGTGTTGGCCCTGGCCGGTTGTGCCGGCAAAACGGCCTATCGCGATAGCTGTGGCAGCCAGTTGGATGCTGCGTGGCACGAACTGGACCTGGCCAAGGCCGAAGGGTTTGCCGGCACGGTCAGCTATTCCAAGGCCCTGTCGTTGCTGACCGGCGCCAAGACCCAGCAGCAATTCGAAGCGTTTGAAGGCTGTGCCAGCAAAGCCGAAAAAGCCCGTTTCTATATCCGTGAGTCGCGCGCCGGGCGTTGATCCGAGTCAGCGCAACCCGCGGGGGGAATGGTTAAGGTGGTTCCAGACACCTGTTTTGCGCAGGTGCATGGACGTTGTTTAACAGGGGAAGCAGCATGTCGGCGTTGGTGGATCAGTTAGTCGCCCAGGTCATTGGCCTGGAAGTCGGATTGTTGAGTTGCCAGGCGCGTCTGGCGGCGGTTACCGATGACGAAGCGTTGCACGACCTGCGCACCACCGTGCGCCGTCTGCGCAGCCTGTTGCGGCCCTTGCGCGGGCTGCCCGGCGTCGAGCAACTGGAGACGGCCGCCAGCGCAGTCGGCCAATTGACCACGCCGCTGCGCGACCGCGAGGTGTTGGCGGCGTATCTGCAGCAGCACGGTTATCACCAAGCAGCCGCCCGGCGCCTGCGCCTGCAGTCGCAGACCTATCAACAGGTGGCGAAAAGCCCGGAGTTGGCGCGACTGCTGCTGATCCTCGAAGCCTTTCCACGATTTATCCGCGCATCCCAGCAGCAAAAACTGCTCAAGGGCCTGCGCACGCGCATCGAAAAGCGCCTGGCCAAGCAATGGCAGGCACTGGAAGTGGCACTGCACGATCCCGATCACGACCGCCATCGCCTGCGCTTGTTGATCAAGCGCGTGCGCTACGCGGCCGAGGCCTACCCGCAATTGGGCCAGGTGCCGGCCAAGGCCATGTCCCGCCTCAAGTCTGCCCAGGGCGCGCTGGGGGATTGGCATGACTGCTGGCAATGGCTGGCGCAAGCCGCGCAGCAGGCCGATCTACAGCCCTGTGTCGCGGTCTGGCAGCGCACCATGGCTCAGGCCGAGGGCAAGGCGGACCGGGTCCTCGACAAGCTGGCGGCGGACTGTTTCTGAGTCTGCGGCTTATCTGTCTGGGTATTTGGCCGGAATAAGTGCTGTACCGGGCTGGCGCGCTGGTTAAGATCGCTCATCGGTTTTCTTGATGTGAGGTCGCCATGCGCTTTAGTGATTTGCTCGACGCTGCCCGTAACAACCCGTTGGACGTGTCTATTCCGGCCGAGTGGGCCCAGGGTCGCGCCACGTTTGGCGGGCTGGTTGCCGCCTTGCAATACGAAGCGTTGCGCGCCCAGGTGCCGGTGGATCGGCCGTTGCGTTCGTTGGCCGTGACCTTTGTCGGGCCAGTGGCGCCAGATCTATCGGCGAGCTATCAAGTGGAAGTGTTGCGCGAAGGCAAGGCGGTCAGCCAGTTGCTGGGGCGGGTGGTGCAGGGCGGTGAAGTGATGACCCTGGCCCAGGCCAGCTTCGGCGCATCGCGGCCTTCAGAGATCGACGTGCCGGCCTTGCCCGCGCCGGCCTTCAAGCATTGGGACGAGTGCCAGGAACTGCCCTATATCAAAGGCGTGACGCCTGAATTCATGCGCCACCTGGCGATGCGCTGGAGTGTCGGTGGCTTGCCGTTCACCGGCAACAAATCCCGGGAAATGGGCGGCTGGGTGCGCTTGCGGGGGGATGTGAAAGAAGAGCCTCTGACCGAAGCCCATATCCTCGCCCTGGTGGATGCCTGGCCGCCGGCGCTCTTGCCGCACCTGAAGAAGCCGGCACCCGGCAGCACCCTGACCTGGACCATCGAATTCATCCAGCCCCTGGCGCAGTTGACGACGCTGGACTGGTGCCAGTACCACGTCCAGATCGAGCATGCCCGCGACGGTTACGGCCATGCTGCGGCGATGTTGTGGGGGCCTGACGGCCAATTGATCGCCATCAGCCGCCAGACCGTGGTGGTCTTCGCCTGAGCCATCCTCAGTGGCGGTGGCGCTGACGCCAGGCCTGCCACCAGCCACCGCTGAGGACAAAGCGCGGGAAGGTCACGAACTGCTCGACCACCAGGCGCTGCACTGCATCTTTACGATCACTGAACGGCTCGCTGGCCTGGGCTTCCAGGCTATGGCCGTGGCGTTGCAGCGCCAGGCCGGCCATTACGCCGACCACACCGATGGCGAAACTGGCCAGGCTCAGGCTGAACACGCCGGACACAATCAGCAGGAACCCGACGATGAACAACGGCACGGCAATCAGGTGCAATACCAGGTTGGTCGGGTGCTGATGGTTTTGCGGGTAGGCGCGCCATTGCCAGGCCGGGAGATTGGGGTGACGTTTGCCCATGATGATAAATCCTCTGTCCATTGATACTTGATGAACAGAGTTTAGGTCGGGCGGGCAGGGGCGGCGAATTGGGGTTGGCTATGGGGGTTATAGCGTTTTGATGGAGCAAGCCAGCGGCGTGCGCTGGCTGATCGGTGGGCAAACGTTACAGTTTGAGCTGGCCGATAGCCTTGCTCAACTCGCCGGCCAGGGTCGCCAGTTCGTTGCTGGTGGTGGCCGAATCCACAGTCTGTTGCACGGTGTTTTCCGTGACATCGCGAATGCTCACCACCGCGCGGTTCATCTCTTCGGCCACATGGCTCTGCTGCTCGGCGGCAACGGCAATTTGCGTGTTGCTCTCGCGCATCTGCGCCACGGCGCTGGTGATTTCGGCGAGTGAGGCGCCGGCTTCCTGGGCCTGCTGCACGCAGTCGTCGGCCTTGAACGAGCTTTCCTGCATAAAGTCCACCGCATCCCGGGTACCGGCCTGCAGGGCAGAGACCATGCGGGTGATCTCATCGGTGGAGCTTTGCACGCGCTTGGCCAGGTTGCGTACTTCATCGGCCACCACCGCAAAGCCGCGGCCCATTTCCCCGGCGCGCGCGGCTTCGATGGCGGCGTTGAGGGCCAGCAGGTTGGTTTGTTCGGCGATGCTGTGGATCACGCCGACCACGCCATTGATTTTCTGGCTGTCCTCGGCCAGCTTCTGGATCATCTCGGCGGTTTGCTGTACACCGGTGGACAACCCGGCAATCGAGCGCTGGACGCGGGTCACCACTTCCTGGCCGCTGCCGGCCAGGGTGTCGGCGGTCTGGGACAAGTCGCGGGTGGCACCGGCGTGTTGGGCGATGTGATACACGGTGGCGGTCATTTCATTGATCGCGGTGGCCGCCTGGTCGGTCTCGCTTTGCTGGCCGAGCATGCCGTGCTGGACCTCATTCATGCTGCTGGCCAGGCGCGCGGCGCCATCGTCCAACAGCTTGGCGGTGCGTGCCACGGTGCTGACCACCCGCTGGTACCCGGCCTGCATGGCGTTGAAGGCACTGGCCATCTGCCCGACTTCGTCCTTGCACGCCAGGGGCACGCGGGCCGAGAGGTCGCCGGTTTTCTCGACGTGCAGCATTACGTCTTTCAAGGTGTTGAGTTGGGCCAGCAAAAAGCGGATCAGTAACTGCGAGGCGCAGAGCATGGCGAGCATCAGGATCAGCACCGCCACCGCGTAGTTGGTGAAACGTTCGGTAAACACCTGGCTCAGGCTCGGTGCATAGGCCAATACCGCAACTTGCTGGCCATCGGCGCGGGCGACGACTTCGGCGCCCATCAACGGGTTCTCGCCGAACAGCGGCATGTGATTGAACTCGACCCAGCCGCTGGCTTCGCTGAGGGCGGACAAGTCCTGGTCCGCCAACTCGGGAACCTGGCCCCGGGCAAATGTCAGCCAGTGCTCGCCTGTGGGCAGCGCTTGCCCGGCCGGCCAGGCACCGAGCAAGCGGCCCTGGGCTTGTGCCGAGGCTTGGGAGGCATGGCTGCGGGCCTGTTGTTCAAGCTGCACGGCATACAGCACCAACAGCAGTGTGGTGATGAACGCGACCGCATTCACGGCCCAGAATTTGTACTTCAGCGAGATATTGCTAAGCCAGGCACCCATGGAAGGTTTTCTCTGATAGCGGAAACAGTATTGGCAAGGTGCCATTATTGTGCCGCTATCCGGGAAATGGGTGTTGATATGGGTCAATGCACCGCGTCAATCCAACGCAGGCAGGCCGAAAAAGGCGCGGGCGCAGGCGGTGCTGTGTTGGGCCAGGTCTTCCAGGCTTTCTTCGCGGTGCAGGGCGACTTCGCGCAAGACTTCCGGCAGATAGGCCGGCTCATTGCGCCCGTTCTTCGGTTTGGGGCGCAGGGTGCGTGGCAGCAGGTAGGGCGCGTCGCTTTCCAGCATCAGGCGGCCCCGAGGGATTTCCCTTACAAGCGGGTGCAAGTGCATCCCACGGCGTTCGTCACAGATCCAGCCGGTGATACCGATATGCAGGTCCAGATCGAGGTAGCTGAACAGCGCGCGTTGCTCGCCGGTGAAGCAGTGCACCACGGCGGCGGGCAGTTGATCACGGTAGTCGCGCAGGATCTCCAGCAGGCGCTGGTTGGCGTCCCGTTCATGGAGAAACACCGGCAACTGCAATTCGACGGCCAATGCCAGGTGGGCTTCGAGGACTTTTTCCTGCTGGGGGCGGGGTGAGAAGTCACGGTTGAAGTCCAGCCCGCATTCACCCACCGCGCGTACCCGGTCCTGGCTGAGCAGATCACGCAGTTGCCGGGCGCTGTCGGCGTTCCAGTCGCTGGCACTGTGGGGGTGAATGCCCGCAGTGGAGAACAGTCGCCGGGCGCTTTCATCCCAACGCTGGCACAGTTCCAGGGCCTGCTCGCTGCCTTGCACACTGGTGCCGGTGACGACCAATTGGCCCACGCCAGCGGCATAGGCGCGGTCGAGCACGGCCTGGTGCTTGTCGTCGAAACTGGGGTTGGTCAGGTTGACGCCAATATCAATGAGTTGCATGGTGCTATCTCCGCCTGCGGCCGGAAAGTCTATCAGAGCTGTAGATTTATAAGAAAAACCAAGAACTACAACGAGTTATCGCTGTCTTTGAACGTCGCAAGTAACACCGTGGTTGGCCGATGGCCTGCTGCTGTGACACCCTTGCGTGCAAAGTCTGCGCCTCTGGCGCTCTGTTTCTGTCCCCCAATGCGGCGTTTTTCGCGGTGCATGGGGCCTTGTTCTTTCCGGAGAGCGGATGATCCGACCCTCGGCAATGCTCATGGTGTGCCTGACCCTGCTGCTGCCCACTGCGGCGGTTGCGCGTCTGGACGGGCCGCTGGAAGTGACCAAGCCGAGCAAAGTCCGGGACCTGGCAGAAATCCGCAGCAGCCGCACCTTGCGGGTGCTGGTCAACCAGAGCCGTAACAGTTCCGGTGAGGTCCAGGGCCAGTCCATTGGCGTTGAGTACCACCGCCTGCGCGCCTTCGAACACTACCTCAATGGCCGTGCCCGCGATGGCCAGGAAATCAACCTCAAAATCATCCCCAAGGCCAAGGATCAGTTGCTGGGCGCGTTGGCCCGTGGTGAAGGTGACCTGGTGGCGCCCGGTGAACTGCTGGATGCGACGGCGGCCCACAAGATCAGCAGCAGTGACCCGATTGCCAGCGATGTGCCGCTGTGGCTGGTGGGCCTCAAGGGCGAGCGACGGTTTACCCGCTTGGAGCAGTTGTCGGGGCGCACCCTGGCCCTGACGACGGGGAGTGCAGCGGGGGAGGCGGTCAACCAGATCAACCAGAAACTGGCGCTGCGCAAACTGCCGCCGGTCAAGGTGGAATGGGTGGACCCCAGCCTGGCGGTGGAAGATGTATTGGAGATGGTCCAGGCGGGGATCTTCCACCTGACCATTGTCGAGCGGCCGATTGCCGAGCGTTGGTCGAAGATCCTGCCCAAGTTGCGTTTTGACAAGCAAGTAGCGATCAGTGAGCCGGGGGAGGAGTACTGGTTCGTACGTCAGGATGCCTCGATGCTGCGGGCGAGCATCGATCGCTTCCTGAAAACCTACAAGACTCCGTCAGACCAGGATGTGGCCTTCCAGCGTATTTATCGCCGCCTCTATCAGGTGCGTTACCCCTTGGCGCGGGCGGATCGACAGCGCCTGGAAAAACTGCGCCCGATCCTGCAAAAGCATGCACGTGAGCAAGGCATGGACTGGCTGAACCTGGCGGCCTTGGCTTTCAAGGAGTCGTCCCTCAATCCCGGCGCGAAAAGCGGCAGCGGGCCAACCGGCCTGATGCAGATCACTCCGTCGGCCGCCCAGCGGGTAGGGGTCAACAATATCCAGACCCTGGACAGCAATGTGCAGGCGGGTGCGCGCTACCTGGCGCTGATTCGGCGCAAGTTCTTCGCCAGCCCTAAGCTCAATGAGCGCGAGCGCATGGCGTTCGTCCTGGCGGCCTACAACATGGGCCCGGAACGGGTGCAGGGCATGCGCGCCGAGGCGCGACGCCGGGGCTTGAACCCCAATCAGTGGTTCTTCCAGGTCGAGCGCATCGCCATGGAGCAGGTCGGAATGGGCGGCGTCAGCTATGTTAATAGCGTGAACAAGTACTACTTGGCCTTTGATCGGGAACGGGACTCCCTGGAGCCGGTGGGCGCCAAGATCGTCTCACGCAAATAATCTAATTTATCGATATTGATTAGCGCTTTTTTCGGCTTTTATCATTATTTAAACTGATTAATATAGCGGCCAACCAACCCCTACTTCGAAAAGGATTATCACTATGAGCCCAATGATCAAAAACCTTCTGTCCACCCGCGCAGGCTACGGCCTGACAGTCCTGCGGATTTTCGTCGGTATCATTTTTGCCGCCCACGGTTCGCAAAAACTTTTCGGCTGGTTCGGCGGCGGCGGCCTGGCAGGCACGGCGCAGTGGATGGAGAGCATCGGCCTGGCCCCGGGTACCCTGATGGCACTGTTGTCGGGCGGTACTGAGTTCTTTGCCGGGCTGGCGCTGATCATTGGCTTGCTGGCACGTCCAGCGGCGCTGGGCTTGACCATTGTCTCGCTGGTGGCGATCTTCTCGGTGCATATCAGCAACGGTTTGTTCATGGCCAACAACGGCTATGAGTTCGCCCTGGCACTGCTAGGTGGCACAGTGGCGGTGCTGTTCGAAGGTGCTGGCAAACTGTCTGCTGACCGCGCCATCGCCAATTGATCGCGCTGCACACGTGTTAAAGGCCCGCCCCGTGCGGGCCTTTTTCGTTGTACGGGATTCTTGACACCGCCCCACCGGCTTCTCTAGGATGCTGCATGCGCCGATTTAAACAGCTAATTGCGGGGCGCCACAGGGACTCGCTGCAGTCCCGACAGAAGCCTGCTCCAGGTTTCGAAATACCGCTAAAGCGCTGGTTCGGTGTTGCCTCTCACCTGCCCGCAGACTTTTGAGGCAGAGACACGACACGATGAATGCACTACGACCTCTTGTACGCCTGGCCCCGATCACTGCGGGCCTGACTCAGCGCAACCCGAAAATCCTCCTTGGCGGCAAGCACCAGCCGACGCTATTGCGTTACCTGGATGGCTGGCCCCGCCGCACTGGCCGTCCTTCGGCGTTCCTGATCCAGTTTGTCGAAGATGGTGAGTCCCTGGCGCGCTTTGCCACCAACAGCTTTGACCTGGCGGTGATCCAGGCGCCGAACGCCGAGGATGCCAGCGAGTTCATCCGCCACCTGACCCGCGTGGCGCGCCAGGGTTTGATTACCCGGCGTTAAGCCGCGACGCTCAGTAGAACGCTGCGGCAGGCGGGTGCTGGCGACGGCGACGCGAGACGAAGATCCCCAAGCCCAACAGGCTTACGATCAGCGCAACGGTGATGCTGGTGAGCAGCACCACGCTGAGCTCCAACTGGCGGACGCTCTTGTAGGCCGTATTTTCCAAGGTGTGAAGCTCCATGCGTAATCGCAGGCGTTCTTTGTTCAGCGCCTGCAACAGCGCGCTCGAAGGGACAGCCTGCCCCCCCAGCATTGATGGCGGCGTGTTCAGTAATTGCCATTCCTTTTCTGCCTGGTCCAGGCGTTGTTCCAGCAGGGCCGCCTTTTTTCGGTAGGTTTGTGCGGCCTCGTTGCGCAGCCGTTCCAGCAACCCTGGTGGTCGCTGGTCACTCGCACGTGGGCTGATCGCGCGCAGCGTGTCGGGTGCTGCGAGGTTGTCCAGGGTATTCAAGACAAACCTGGCATTGCCTGGACGCGGCGCTTTTTGCCCGTTGGCATTGCGTGGGGCCAGCCAGACGCGATCGCTGAGCAGGTCAATGTCGGCAACCACAACTACTTGGATATTCGTGGCCTTTTGCAGCGTAGCTTTCTGGCCGTTGATACCGTCCGCAAACGCGGAATAGGCGGGCCCTTCGATGCGGGCGGCGATTACATTCCTCCGACCACGATTGGCCGCCTCGCCGAGCATGGCGTCGAAAGCGTCCTTTTGAGTGAAACGTGCCCCATCGAACGTGCTGGCTTGCTCGGAACTTTGCAGCAGCGGGGTGAAGGTGGTGCGGCTTTTTTTCAGTGGCATGAGCGTGCCGGGATTTAACAGCGTCACACTGTCGACGCCCCAGCTACTGATATCGTGCTGCGCCATCGCCTCTCTGGGCAGGGTAATTGCCCCGGGGTGGCGTACAGGCGGCTGGCCGCTGGTCATGACTACCGGGGTTGCATAGAGGCTGTCCGCCAATACCATATTCGCCGGCATCTGCACGCCCCAAGCCGCGAGCAGGCTTTGCTGGATGGCGGTGTGGGCGGTCGAGTCCAGATCGTTCAGCGGGTCGATAAACATCATCAACCTGCCCCCTGCCAGGACAAATTGGTCAATGGCAAAAAGTGTTTGTTGCGCGAGTCGAGCGGGTTGGACGACCATCAAGGTCTTGATGTGTTCGGGGATGCGCGGGATGTCGTTGCCCAGGCTCATCAGGTTGAAATGGCTGCGCAACTCCTTGAGCAACTGCCACGGCGGCGCGGTGGCCTGATTGAGCTCGTCCCGGCTGCCATCTATGGGTAATCCGGAGATCAGCCCGATAGTCGGTTGCTCCTGGCGGGCGACGTTGTGGATCAGGCGGCTGATCTCATATTCCAGGAAGTCCGCTTGGCTGGGGTCGAACCTTTCGATTTTCTGCGGCTCCTGGTTTGCACGGATGCCGATCAGGCCAAACAGTCCTTGTTTACTGTCCAGTCCCAATACCTGCGCCTTATATTCATCTTCGGAAAAGGGCCGGGGGTCGATCAGGTGCAGATTGATGTTGCCGTTTGCCGCGCTCTCATAAGCCTTGAGCAGCATTGCGATGTGTTCGCCATGATTGTTCAAAACTTCACTTTTACGGGGGTGGCTGGCGTTGAAAAAGTACAGGTCCATGGGCATTTCAAGTGTCGCGAGCAGGGCATCGGTGGAGGGAGACAGGGTATGGATTTGGTGCCCGGAAAGGTCCAGGCGATAGTTGGGCAGTTTCAGGACCCAGACCAGATTGAAGGCGAGAAAAAGCAGGGCGATGACGACCAACGTCACGCCAAAGTTTATAAGGTTCCTCATGGGATATCCGTTCTCAGCCTTTTCTGAAATTTAAAGTGAGGGTGGTTGCAGTGAGGAAAGCGATGATCATGCTGACGAAATACGAGGTGTCCTGCAGCGTCAACAGGCCGCTGTCGATGGCGCCGAAACGTAGCCGTGGATTGAGTGAGATCAAACTGTCAATAATCCAGATCGGTGTCTGATGGGCCAGCATATCCAGCACGGATGATAAAGTGCTGGTTATCAATAGCAACGTAAGGGTGAGGCTGAAGATAATCAGTCGGTTACAGGCCAGGACGCAGATAAGACCGGAGAACGAAAGATAGGCCCCAGCCAGCAGCCAACTCCCGATACATTGCGCGAGGATCGTTGAGTTGTCCGCCGGGGCCAGATAGTTGATGGCAATAATCAGCGGAAAGTTTAACAGCAGGGTCAGGGCACACAGGACCCATGCGGCGAAAAATTTGCCCAATGTCAGTTCTAATGCGGAAACTGGCAGGGTGTTGGTAAAGACCAGTGCAGTATCTTTATGCTCATCCAGCCAAAGTAATGTGGAAATAAATGGAATGAAAATTAGATAGAGCCAGGGATGGAACTGAAAAAAAGCATGTAAATTAGTCGGGGCTTTATCTAAGAAGTGTCCTACATAAAAACCCAGCGCAGCATTGGTCAGCAGGAAGAGTGCGATGCCGAAGTAAGTGGCTGGGCTCGACAAGTAACTGCTGAGTTGGCGCTTGAATATCACGGGTAGACGTTTCAATTGGGTGCCTCCTGGCTCATATGGTGGATGACATCGCTTAGGCGTCCCGGCTCAATGCTCAAGGCGTTGATCTTCCAACGACGATTGGCGACCAGGGCATTGACGTGGGGATAAATGATTTGCCCCGGCATCGCGAGTACCGTCACGCTGCCGTCGGCATGCCGGTCTTCTTCAATACCGGCCACCCCAGGAAGTACGGCCAGCGCCAGCAGGTCCAGGGGAGCATCGGCGGCCAGGGTGATTGCCTGGTAATGACGCGAGCTGCGCAGCAGTTGCGTGACCGGGGCATCAGCCAGTAGGCGGCCTTCGGCCAGGACCAGCGCCCGCTGGCAGATCGAGGAAAACTCCTCGGGGTTACGCGAGGCGATCATCACGGTCATGTCTTCGGTCAGTGACTGGATGAGCATCCCGACCTTATGTTTTTGCAGGGCGTCCAGGCCTTCGGTGGGTTCATCGAGCAGCAGCAGCTTGGGGTCATGCACAATGGCCTGGGCCAGTGCCACTTTGCGTCGGTGCCCCGCAGGCAAAGCGGCGACGGGTGAGTTGAGTACCCGCCATAGCTCCAGGCGGGTGATGGCGCGATCCACCATCTTGCGTTTTTCCAGGCCCCGGAACCCACGAACTTCAGCCATGAAACCCAGAAAGCTCTTAACCTTCATGCTGCCATGGCTGAGTGCGGATTCAGGCTGGTAACCTATTATCTTTCTGGTCTTTATAGGGTGTGTGGATATAGCCAGATCGTATATTTTTATATTTCCGGAAGTTGCAGGAATGCCACCTGAAAGTAGTTTTAGTAGGGTGCTTTTGCCGGCGCCATCATGTCCGAACAATCCTATGCATTCCCGGGGCTGAGCGCTGAATGTCAAGTTGTCGAGGATCGTAGTGCGTCCGGCTTTCTTTGTTAGATTTGTTATTTCGATCATTATTCTTTTCTGCTTGGTTGTTTGCCAGGACGCGCCAGGTTGGACACGGCCTCAATTAACCTGTGTCTTCAGGCTGCGAGTTGCCAAAGGTTTAAGATGAAAAGTATTGATCTGCGGCATTGTTAAAAAATGGTACGTTCAATGGGGGCGCTTGGAAACGCTAGGACGCGCGAATAAGGTAAGTCCTACATGTGCCCCAATCACTCGCTGAAACAATTGCATTGCTCTTGGTGTGGTGTTGATTTTTGATTTTATAGATGGCGTGTATATGAAGTACTACCGTAATGGAGTTCGACACTCATGATGCTTCTACGTACTCTTGTTCTTGAACACTCTGGTCATGATTCCCCGGTTAACGGTGCATTGCTCTGTTGTTTTGCGGTACCGCAAATCGCATCGAACTTTCTTGTCTATAGCCTGGATGAAGAGGTCGAGCCCGGAAGCTCCCGGGTCTATCTCGCCGCCTTGCGCAAAAAAGCCGAGCGGTATTTTCTTGGAGGCATCGAGTCCAAGGAGAGCCTGCAACTGGCAATGAGCGTCCTCAAGCAGATCATCACCCTGGCCACGGCATCTGGCGCTAAGGATGGCAACGCCTCAGAGTCGCAGGTGCCTTATCACTTCATCGACCTGAAGGGCAGCAAGCTGCCGACGGCTCGGCCGGAGGATCACCATTCGCTGATGATCAAGAAAGCATTGGTGATGAAGGTGATCACCCTTGGGACGTCAGTCATTGGCTTGCCCGCGATTGAGAGCACCGAGTTGATTGTGCCGTCTATTCGCTTCTCATCAAAAATGGTGTCGCCACCCGGTACAGCAAGTCATGCGGAGGACTTGCCGCCTGAGTCCCAGGAAGAACCGCCGGTGGTGGTGCCCGCCATACGGGCCGTTGAGTCCTTGCCATTGCCGACGCCAACCGCCCCCGTTCAGCAGGTGCAGGAGCGGCCACCTGTAGTCGCGGATCAGTCGACCCTGGTTGAAGTAGACACCACCCTGACCAATCTGGCCCGAGTGGCACATGAGTTGACGCAGCAAAAGCGCGCGGTGCTCCAGCAACAGGAGGAGTTGGAGGAACAGCGCAGCCAGTTGCTCCAGGAAAAAGCAACATTGGAGCGGGCTCACCAACAAGTCAGCGCCCAGGAAGTTACCTTGCAACAGCGTACAGAAGCCTTGGATAGCCGCGAGGCAAATCTGGTCCGGGATACGCAGTTGCAGGAGGCGGAACAACGGCGCCTGGAAGATTGGGCGCGACAGCTGGAAGATGAGTCGTTCAGGCTACAGGCCCATGACAGGGCATCCCAACAGCAGGCTGAACAGTTGGCGAATGGCCTGGGGCAATTGTCGGGATTCAGGGGGGATCTAAAGGCGTTGCTCTATCGCCTGGATGGAACCTTGTTTCCTGTGGGAAAGGTCGAGCAGGAGCCGGGCAACGTGCCTAGGGCCGACTGACCTGAGGGAATCAGGCCTGGCTACTTTTTGGCGTTCATTTATTATCAAACCCGACCGGTTGCCGGCAGCCAGCCAGTGCATCCGTGGCTGATGCAAGGCTGGTTTGAACCAATGGATATTTCCTGGGGATGTGACGCTTTTGAGTACCAAGCTGATTACCAAAGAAGGTCATGAGGCGCTGAAGAAAGAGCTGGATTACCTGTGGCGAGAAAAGCGTCCGGATACTACGCGCAAGGTGACCTGGGCCGCTTCGCTGGGAGACCGCAGCGAGAACGCCGACTACCAGTACAACAAGAAGCTGCTGCGCGAAATCGATCGCCGGGTGCGTTACCTGCGCAAGCGCCTGGAAGACATGCGGGTGGTGGAGTACATGCCCGAGCAGGAGGGCAAGGTGTTCTTCGGGGCCTGGGTGGATATCGAGAACGAGCAGGGCGAGACCAAGCGTTTCCGGATCGTGGGTTATGACGAGATCTATGAGCGCATGGACTACATCTCCATTGACTCACCCATGGCCAGGGCCCTGTTGCGCAAGGAGGTGGACGATGAGGCCATTGTGCAGACGCCAGGCGGCGAAGTGTGCTGGTGGATCACCGGCATCGAGTACATCACGTAGGAGCCGGCTTGCCGGCGATGGCGCCTGCAAGATTGCCGTCCCGGCTCCCAGAGGGGAGCCGGTTTTTTCCTCAGCCTTCGCGCAGTACCGCCAGCGGGCTGGCGTTCAACGCGCGGCGGGTGCCGAATACCCCGGCACTGCCGATCAGCACGGCGCCGATCAGCGGAAGCACCAGCAGCCACGGGTGTGGGTGCCAGACCAGGTCGAAGGCATAGCGATACAGCACCAGGGTCACCAACTCGGTACCCAGCGCCGCCAGTAGTCCGCTGACCGCCCCCAGCAGCCCGAACTCGATACGCCGGGCCTTGACCAGCAACTTGCGCTCCGCCCCCAGGGCGCGCAACAGGGCACCCTGGCGAATGCGCTCGTCCAGGGTGGCCTGCAGGCCGGAGAACAGCACCGCCATGCCCGCCGCCAGGACGAACAGCAGCACGTATTCCACAGCCAGCGTGACCTGGGCCAGGATGCTGCGCAGTTGGGCCAGCAGTGCCTCGACCTGCAGGATGGTCACTGCCGGGAAAGCCCGGGACAGATCGACGATCTGCTGGTCATGCCCGGCGGCCAGGTAGAAGCTGGTCAGGTACGTGGCCGGCAGGTCCTTCAGGGTGCCCGGTTGGAAAATCATGAAGAAATTGGGTTGGAAGTTATCCCAGTTGATTTCCCGCAGGCTGGTGACCCGAGCCTCACGATTTTCCCCACCAACGGTGAAGATCAGGTGGTCGTTGAGCTTGAGCTTGAGGCTTTCGGCGACCTTGGCTTCTACCGATACTCCAGGTATTTCATCGCCCGGCTGATTCGCCCACCAGGCGCCCGATGTCAGGGTGTTACCAGGGGGCAGGTCCGCCGCCCAGGTCAGGCTCAGGTCCCGTTGTATCGCACGATCGCCACTGGAATCCTTGCTGACTATTTCCTGCACCGGCTCACCGTTGATGCTGATCAGGCGCCCCGGCACCACCGGATACAAGGGCGCGGCCTGGGCCTGCAGTGCAAGCAGGCGAGCACCGAAGGCATCCTTGTCGGCCGGCAGGATGTTGAGGGCGAAATAGTTGGGTGCATCCTTGGGCAACTGGTTCTGCCAGGTGTCGAGCAACTCGCCACGCAGCAGGGCGATCAAGCCCATCGACAGCAGGATCAGGCCAAATGCCAGGGACTGGCCCGCCGCCGCCAGCGGGTGACGCAACAACTGGCCCAGCCCCAGGCGCCAGGGCAGGGCGGCGCGCGCCAGCAGGCGGCGCAGGCTTTGCAGCAGCAACAGCAGCAGGCCACCGAGGATCAGCGCGGCGATCACCCCGCCGCCCAGCAGGGCGAAGGTCAGCACCAGGTCCAGGCTCAAGCGCCACATGATCAGGCCCAGGGCAAACAATGCCGCGCCATACACCATCCAGGTACTGGAGGGGATCGGCAGCAAGTCGCGGCGCAGAACCCGCAGCGGCGGCACTCGGCCCAGGGCGGCCAATGGCGGCAAAGCGAAGCCGGCCAGGGCCACCAGCCCGGTACCGATGCCGGCGACAGCGGGCAGCAATCCGCCGGGTGGCACGTCTGCCGGCAGCAGATCATGCAACAGGTAAAACAGGCCCAGTTGCGCGAGCCAACCCAGCGCCGCACCGGCGAGGCTGGCCAGCAAGCCCAGGACGGTCAGTTGCAGGCTGAACAGCAGCATGGTTTCCCGGCGCGACAGACCCAGGCAGCGCAACAGCGCACTGGCGTCGAAGCGGCGGCTGGCAAAGCGGTTTGCCGACAAGGCCACAGCCACCCCGGACAACAGCACAGCGACCAGGCTGGCCATGTTCAGGTAGCGCTCGGCCTTGCCCAGGGCGCCGCCGATCTGTTGGTTGCCGTCCCGGGCGTCTTGCAGGCGCTGGTTGGCGGCCAGCCCCGGGGTGATCTGATCGCGGTAGGTTTGCAGGGCGGTGCTGGCTTGTGGCGCGCGCCACAGTTCGCGGTAGCTGACCCGGCTGCCCGGCTGGACTACGCCGGTGGCCTCAAGGTCGGCCAGGTTGATCATCACCCGTGGGGTGAGGCTATAGAAGTTGCCGGCCCGGTCCGGCTCATAGGTGAGCACCCGGGCCAGGCGCAGGGTTTTCATGCCGACATCGATACTGTCGCCGACTTTCAGGTCCAGTGCCGTCAGCAGGCGTGCCTCGACCCAGGCCTCGCCGGCTTTCGGCCCGCCGCCCGAGGTTTCTTCGGCGAAGGGTTCGGCCGCGCTTTTCAGTTGGCCGCGCAGCGGGTACTGCTCGTTGACCGCCTTGATACTCGATAACTGAATGCCGTTGTCAGTGGCGATAACGCTGGAGAATTCCACCACTCTGGCGTGCGTCAGGCCCAGTTGTGTGCCGCTGATTATCTGCTCGGGACGGGCTGGGGAACTGCCCTCCAGCACCAGGTCGGCGCCAAGGAACTCGGTGGCGCGCAGCAGCATCGCACCGTTGAGCCGTGCACCGAAGTAGCCGATGGCAGTGCTGGCGGCCACCGCCACCAGCAGGGCGAAGAACAGCACACGCAATTCACCGGCGCGGGCATCGCGCAGTAATTGGCGTAGGGCAAGGCTGAACAGACGCAACAGCGGCAATCGTGCCATCAAGGCTCCAGGGGCTCGACCATCAGGCCGGCTTCAAGGCGGATCAGGCGTCGGCAGCGATGGGCCAGGCGCTCGTCGTGGGTCACCAGCACCAGGGTGGTGCCGTTCTCTTTATTGAGCTCGAACAGCAGGTCGCTGATGCGCTCGCCGGTATGGCTGTCGAGGTTGCCGGTGGGTTCATCGGCAAACAGTACGTCCGGCTCGGCCGCGAACGCCCGGGCAATCGCGACTCGCTGTTGTTCGCCACCGGAAAGCTGGCGGGGCGAATGGGTCAGGCGCTGGCCCAGGCCGACCCGCTCGAGCAAGTGCCGGGCGCGTTCGCGGGCATCCTTGCGACCGTCCAGTTCCAGGGGCAGCATGACGTTTTCCAGGGCATTGAGGCTGTCGAGCAGTTGGAATGACTGGAACACAAAACCGACGTGTTCGGCACGGATACGTGCCCGCTGGTCCTCATCGAGGACGCTCAGCGCCTGGCCGGCGAGGGTTACTTCACCGCTGCTGGGCAGGTCGAGCCCGGCCAGCAGGCCAAGGAGCGTGGATTTTCCGGAACCGGAGCTGCCGACGATAGCCAGGCTATCGCCCTTGTTCAGTTCCAGGCTCAGTTCGTGCAGGATGGTCAGTTCACCTTCCGCGCTGGGAACCACTTTGCTAAGGTTCTGCGCGGTGAGAATGCATGCGCCCATGGAGAATCCGATGCGAATATGGTTTTTGAGTGCTGGCCTGGCCCTGATG
The DNA here is from genome assembly GCF_012985525.1 of Pseudomonas sp. WS 5059. NCBI lineage: Bacteria > Pseudomonadati > Pseudomonadota > Gammaproteobacteria > Pseudomonadales > Pseudomonadaceae > Pseudomonas > Pseudomonas sp. WS 5059. The sequence goes on from NZ_JAAQWO010000005.1 coordinate 472,345, forward strand.
TGCATGGCCCAGAACGCAGCGGCGGGTACTGTCCTGATCGTTGGCGATAGTATCAGTGCCGGTTTCGGCCTGGATACCAGCAAAGGGTGGGTGGCACTGCTGGAGCAACGGCTCAAGAAGGAGGGTTTCGACGATAAGGTGGTCAATGCCTCCATCAGCGGCGACACCAGCGCCGGAGGCTTGGCGCGGCTGCCGGCGGCGCTTGCAGAGCATAAGCCGGACGTGGTGGTGATCGAGTTGGGCGGCAACGACGGCTTGCGCGGGCAGCCTCCAGCGCAATTGCAACAAAATCTTGCGTCGATGATTGACCAGTCCAAGGCCGGTGGCGCCAAGGTGTTGCTGCTGGGGATGCAGTTGCCGCCCAATTATGGCCCGCGATATACCACGGCATTTGCTGAGGTCTATGGTGTGCTGGCCAAGGAAAAAAACGTCCCGCTGGTGCCGTTTTTCCTGGAGGGCGTGGGTGGCCATCCGGACATGATGCAGGCTGATCAGCTGCACCCGGCAGTCGGTGCCCAGGCCAAGTTGCTGGAAAATGTCTGGCCGACGCTAAAACCGCTGTTATGACGCTTTTCTAGCAGCGGTCTTTCGGCTAAGGTGGCGCCCCCGATTTGGAGCCCCCGATGTCGTCGCGTCCCGCCTGGTCCCTGTTTGCCTACCAACTGATCGAGCCCGACGAGCAGTTGGATCTGTTCGCCTGCCAGGAAGTGAAGGTACACCTGGTGACGCGCCAGCTGGAGCTGGGCGGTACCATCGACCGGACGCTCTGCGGCACATTGCTGCCAGCCCAGCCCCGCTGGTCCTCGGTGGATCGCTCGATCTTCCAGGACCAGCGCCTATGCCCCTTGTGCCGGGCGATTCTCGAATCGCAAAAACGTGGTACGCCGCCTATCTGGCCTGAGCTGCGCTTCGAGCTTTAAGGGCAGGTACACGCTACAATCGCCATTTTACCCCCGTCGATCTGCGAAGGATTTTCCGGATGTTGTCGCGCTTGCCTGTCGTCACCCGTTGCCTGTCTCTCGCTGCCTTGTGTGCAGCCGGTCCTGTCGCGGCCCTGCAACTGCCCCTGCCGCCGCCGGGTGAAGACATTGTCGGCCAGGTCCAGGTGATCAAGGCCAAGTACGAAGACACCTTTGCCGACCTCGGTGCTACCTATGACCTGGGCTATTCGGAGATGGTCGCGGCCAACCCCGGCGTGGATGCCTGGTTGCCGGGGGCTGGGGCGGAGATTGTGCTGCCGACCCGTTTCATTTTGCCACCGGGGCCCCGGGAAGGCATCGTGATCAACCTGGCCGAGTACCGTCTGTACTACTACCCCAAGGGCCAGGACGTGGTGTACACCTTCCCGTTGGGGATCGGTCGTGAAGGCTGGGGCTCGCCGATTGCCCATACCAGCATCATTGCCAAGACCCCCAACCCGACCTGGACCCCGCCCGCGTCGATCAAGGCCGAGCACGCGGCAGACGGCGACCCGCTGCCCAACGTGGTACCGGCCGGTCCCGACAACCCCCTGGGTCCGTTCAAGTTCACCCTGGGGACGCCGGGCTACCTGATTCATGGCTCCAACAAGAAGTTCGGCATCGGCACCCGTACCAGCCATGGCTGCTTCCGCATGTTCAACAGCAACGTGCTGGAGATGGCCAAGATGGTTCCGGTGGGCACGCCTGTGCGGATCATCAATGATGCCTACAAGTTCGGTATCAGCGGCGGCAAGGTCTACCTGGAGGCGCACGCGCCCTTGAATGACGACGGTACGCCGTCGGTGGTCGACAAGCACACCGCTGTGATCAACGCCATGCTTAAGCGTGAAGACCTGGCCAATAACCTGCGGGTCAACTGGGATGAGGTGCGTGATGTGGTGGCGGCCGAAGATGGCTTGCCTGCGCAAATCGGCGAGCCGGGCACGGCGCCGATGGTCAGTAGCATGCCGGTCGATCTGCAGCAGTAGTGACTGGTGCCAGACGAAGCCCGCCACGGATTGCCCCTGGCGGGCTTTTTATTGCCTGGAATCTGAAGCCCAATCCCGGGCAATAAAAAGCCGATCCAAAAATGGATCGGCTTGATAACAACCCCGAAGGATTATTACTTGCGGCTAGCTTTTTCAAGCATGCGCAGAGCGCGCTCGTTAGCTTCGTCAGCAGTCTGTTGTGCTTTTTGAGCAGCAGCCAGAGCTTCATCAGCTTTACGGTAGGCTTCGTCTGCACGAGCCTGGGAGCGAGCTGCTGCGTCTTCAGTTGCAGTCAGACGAGCTTCGGTTTCTTTGGAGACGCTGCTGCAACCGGTAGCCAGAACTGCGGCCAGAGCCAGAGCAGAGAATTTCAGAACGTTGTTCATCGTGTTCCCCTTCAAGGACTTTCTATTTAATGGCTAGTATCTCAGAGTGAGCTAATAGCCGGCGTACATACTACCCATTACTTGTAGTAAGTAAACTGACGTAGCGCAAGAAGCAAAAAAAATTCTTGTGCCGAATCTATTTTGGCTAATCTTTAGCGAGTTTGTATAAAAAATATCCAGTTTTTGCTGCGCGGTCAAAGATTGGATCCAGGCTGAAAGCGCCGCCTGGCAAGTGTTAAACGTTGTAAGTCGATGTCAATTTATATATCTGCGCCAATACTATTGTTCAGATTGTCCAGACGCTGATGGGCATCTTTCGCGCATGTAGAGGTGACTTTAAAAGCGGTGGTTCGTCTCAAGCTTCAACTGTCGGCAATGTTCAGGCTATCGACCACAGGATGTTCGATCAGCCCTTTCTATGTCCGCCAGCCCGATGGTTGACGAGCGTCTCTTGAGCAATGACAGGATTGGTGCCTACTATTCCTTGGTGCGGGGCGTGAGTACTGTAGGGCTTTTCTCGTTGTCGAAACCGGCACGGGGTGGCGTAGATGTTCCTTCGCCGGAAAAACATCGGTAAGGTAGGGGTCAGAAACCAAGACCCGCGAGGAGTAGTGATGAGCGAGGCGTTGTCCATCCACCATGACCAGGCTGGTCATCAGTTCGAGACCAATGTGGACGGTCATCGTGCCTATCTGACCTACATGGACCTGGGGAAGCAGACCCTGGATATCTACCGCACGTTTGTGCCCAATGCCCTGCGTGGGCGTGGCATTGCCGCTGCGTTGACCGAAGAGGCGCTGCAATACGCCGAGAGCATGGGCTATACGGTAATCCCGTCCTGCTCCTACGTGGAGCGCTACATGGAGCGCCACCAGCGCCACGCCGCGAAGCTGTAAAAGCCAGCATGCAGGCATAAAAAAACGCCGGGCTTAGCCCGGCGTTTTTGTGTGCGTCAGGTGCGTTTGCGCTTGGGCAATACGTCCTTGAGCTTGGCGTGCATGCTGCGCAGGGTGGTCTCGGTGGCGGACCAGTCGATGCAGGCATCGGTGATCGATACGCCGTATTGCAGGTCGGCCAGATCCTTTGGAATCGCCTGGCAGCCCCAGTTCAGGTGACTCTCGACCATCAGGCCGATAATCGACTGGTTGCCTTCCAGGATCTGGTTGGCCACGTTCTCCATCACCAGCGGCTGCAGGGCCGGGTCCTTGTTGGAGTTGGCGTGGCTGCAATCGACCATGATGTTCGGCTTGATCTTCGCCTTGCTCAGGGCCTGTTCGCACAGGGCCACGCTGACCGAATCATAGTTGGGCTTGCCATTGCCGCCACGCAGTACCACGTGGCCATAGGCGTTGCCCTTGGTGGTGACGATGGACACGCCACCTTCCTGGTTGATCCCCAGGAAACGGTGCGGGCTGGAAACCGACTGCAGCGCGTTGATCGCCACGGTCAGGCCGCCATCGGTCCCGTTCTTGAAGCCCACGGCCGAGGACAGGCCAGAGGCCATTTCGCGGTGGGTTTGCGATTCGGTGGTACGCGCACCGATCGCCGACCAACTGATCAGGTCCTGCAGGTATTGCGGGGAAATCGGGTCCAGGGCTTCGGTGGCCGTTGGCAGGCCCATTTCAGCCAGGTCCAGCAGCAGCTTGCGACCGATGTGCAAGCCGTCCTGGATCTTGAACGAGTCGTCCAGGTACGGATCGTTGATCAGGCCTTTCCAGCCGACGGTAGTGCGCGGCTTCTCGAAATACACGCGCATCACCAGGTACAGGGTGTCGGACACTTCCGCCGCCAGCACTTTGAGGCGCTCGGCGTACTCGTGGGCAGCCTTGAGGTCGTGGATCGAGCAAGGGCCGATCACCACGAACAGGCGGTGGTCAGTGCCGTCGAGGATGTCACGAATGACTTCGCGGCCCTTGGTGACGGTCTGCAGGGCAGCGTCGCTCAAAGGGATTTCGCGCTTGAGCTGATCGGGCGTGATCAGGGTCTCGTTGGATTCGACGTTTAGGTCGTTGATCGGTAAATCAGCCATCGTGTTACTCGTCAGGGTCACGGGTGCCGGCCGCCAGCGAACCCCGTGCGGCGGAGCACAGCATGATTTAAATGCAGCGGGGAGCCGAACCTTAGCGCGTACAAGCCTGCTCGACAATGGGCAATTGCGCGCGTTGTCGTGCGGCCTGATAGTGTGTTGCCTGGTTGAAGGTCGTGGTGCAGATCGAGTGAAAGCGTTTGAATTGACGGATTTGGATATCGACCAGCAGTTGTGGGCGCTACCTGGCGCTTCACTGCTGGTATTTACCGGCGCTGGCTGTGCCAGTTGCCGCTGGGCACGCCAACAGATGCCGGGGTGGAACCTGCCGGTTGCGCGCATCTGCTGGGTCGACGCTGGGCATAATGGTGGCGCAGTGCAGCGTTACGGGATCTTTCATTTGCCGGCCATATTTGTAGTGTGCGAGGGTCAACTGCACGGTGCGCTACAGGTTGGCCTGAACGCCGGCGAGCTCAGTGCCGCTATAGATGAGGCGCTCAAACAGGAACCAGAGGAGTTGCCATGACGAATGCAGTTGAGCCAGGGCCACGCATTGGGATTATCGGCACCGGTGCCATCGGTGGGTTTTACGGGTTGATGCTGGCGCGCGCCGGGTTCGACGTACATTTCCTGCTGCGCAGTGAGTTCGCAGCGGTCAGTGAGCGCGGCTTGCAACTTAATAGCGCGGTGCATGGCGCGTTGAGCCTGCACCCGGTCCAGGCCTACGCCAATGCGGCCGACATGCCGCCTTGCGACTGGCTGTTGGTGGGCACCAAGACCACCGGCAACGTTGAACTGGCGCCAACCATTGCCCAGGTGGCGGCGCCCGATGCCAAGGTTGTCCTGTTGCAAAATGGCCTGGGTGTCGAAGATGGCCTGCGCGAGCATCTGCCGCCGTCCCTGCATTTGCTTGGCGGGCTTTGTTACATCTGCGTGCACCGTTCCGGGCCGGGGATTGTCGAGCACCAGGCCATGGGCCGGGTCAGCCTTGGCTATCACAGCGGCAATGCGACGGATGATGCTGTACGCCGCCAGGCGATTGTCGAGGAGGGCGCGGGCCTGTTCCGCCAGGCCGGGATCGACTCCCAGGCCATGCCAGACCTGGACCAGGCGCGCTGGCATAAACTGGTGTGGAATGTGCCTTACAACGGCCTGTCGGTGTTGCTCGGTGCCAATACCTCGCAGTTGATGGCCGACGAATCCAGTCGGGAGTTGATCCAGGGCCTGATGGCCGAAGTGGTGCAGGGCGCCCAGGCGTGCGGCCATGAGATCGCGCCGGGCTACGCTGAGCAAATGTTCAGCATGACCGAGCGTTTGACGGACTACTGGCCCAGCATGTATCACGATCACCTGCACCAGCGCCCCCTGGAACTGGCCGCGATCTACGCCCGCCCGCTGGCCGCCGCCCGGGCCGCCGGCTGCCAATTGCCGCGGATGCAGGCGCTGTATCAGGCCTTGGGCTTTATTGATCGACGCAAGAGCTGAGGAACAGACATGGCCAAAGGCATGAGCGACAAACTGGTACTGGCGATTTCCTCGCGGGCCCTGTTCGACCTGGGCGAAAGCCATAAGGTTTACCTGGCCCAGGGCGTCGAGGCCTACCGTAAATACCAGATCGACCACGAGGAAGAAATCCTTGAGCCGGGGGATGCCTTCCCTCTGGTCAAGAAACTCCTGACCCTCAATGCCAGCCTCGGCCGTGCGCGGGTCGAAGTGGTGCTGGTGTCGCGCAACAGTGCCGATACCGGCCTGCGCGTGTTCAATTCGATCCAGCACTACGGCCTGGATATTTCCCGCGCAGCCTTTGTCGGTGGGCGTAACCCCCACCCTTATCTGGCGGCGTTTGGCAGCCACCTGTTTCTCTCGACTCACGCCGAAGATGTGCGCAGCGCGCTGGATGCCGGTTTTGCGGCAGCGACCATTTTGTCCGGCGGCGCCCGTCGCGCGTCCAGTGCCGAGCTGCGGATTGCCTTTGACGGTGACGCGGTGCTGTTCTCCGACGAGTCCGAGCGCGTCTACCAAAGTGGCGGCCTGGAAGCCTTCCAGGCCAGCGAGCGGCAAGCGGCCCGCGAACCGCTACGGGGTGGGCCATTCAAGGGATTCCTGGCGGCCCTCAATCTGTTGCAGCGCGAGTTCCCCGATGAGTCATGCCCGATCCGCACGGCGCTGGTGACGGCACGTTCGGCGCCGTCCCACGAGCGGGTGATCCGCACCTTGCGTGAGTGGGATATCCGCCTGGACGAGTCGCTGTTTCTCGGCGGCCTGGAAAAATCAGCGTTCCTAGAAGCGTTCGCTGCCGATGTTTTTTTTGACGACCAGGCCGGCCATTGCGAAAAAGCCAGGGAGGTCGTGGCCACCGGACATGTGCCCCATGGCGTGAGCAATGAGCCCAAAGTCCAGGTCCAGAGCTAAGTTCATCGCAGTCGCGGAGGCGCTGCTAAGCTGAAACAATCCCCGCCATCCTGGCAGTCCAGGAGGTTCTATGATTCGGTCGATGTTGTATGCCTCAGACCTGGGTGTGTATGCGCCTTACGTGATGCAACATGCGCTGGCGATGGCGCGTACGTTCAAGGCGGACCTGTATGTGATTCATGTGGTGGAGCCGATCGGACTGTTCGCAGAATCGGTGCTGCAAACCTATCTTGATGAGCAGGCCTTGAGCGAATGGCAGAGCCAGGGGCTGAACACGGTAATGGCGAGCATCGAACAGCGGGTGCTGGACAGTTTTCGTGAAGAGTTGCAGGACGGCGAGCAGGACTTGCAGGCGATTCGTTCGGTGCGGGTGATCCAGGGGGACCCCGCCCAAGTGATTCTCGACCAGGCGCAGAAACTCTCGGTCGATTTGTTGATCGTAGGAAGTCATAGCCAGGGCGCAGGAATCTCGACCCCGTTGGGGCGGACGGCGGCGCGGGTGTTGCAGTTGTCCCAGGTGCCGGTGTATCTGGTGCCTTTGTTGCAGCGTCGACGCAGTGAAGATGTGTGATGGGGCGTAAACGATAAAAAGTTCTAGATTTATCAATCCAACCTTTAATATAGTTATATACCGTCGCTGATATCCGTGGCGTCTATCTGCTTTGAGGGACACATATGAAGCTTCAACAACTGCGCTACATCTGGGAAGTGGCGCACCACGACCTCAACGTTTCCGCCACGGCTCAAAGCCTCTACACCTCGCAACCGGGTATCAGTAAACAGATCCGCCTGCTCGAAGATGAATTGGGCGTCGAAGTGTTCGCCCGCAGCGGCAAGCACCTGACCCGTGTCACGCCTGCCGGTGAGCGCATCATCACCACTGCCGGCGAAATCCTGCGCAAGGTCGAAAGCATCAAGCAGATCGCCCAGGAATTTTCCAACGAGAAAAAAGGCACCCTGTCGATTGCCACCACCCACACCCAGGCCCGTTACGCGCTGCCGCCGGTGATCAGTTCGTTCATCAAGCAGTACCCGGACGTGGCCCTGCACATGCACCAGGGGTCGCCGATGCAGATCGCCGAGATGGCGGCTGATGGCACCGTCGACTTCGCCATCGCCACCGAAGCCCTGGAGCTGTTCGGTGACCTGGTGATGATGCCGTGCTATCGCTGGAACCGCTGCGTCGTGGTGCCCCAGGGCCACCCACTGGCCAAACTGCCGAAGCTGACCCTAGAAGCGCTGGCGGAATACCCGATTGTGACCTATGTGTTCGGCTTCACCGGCCGCTCCAAACTCGACGAAGCCTTCAGCCATCGCGGCCTCACGCCAAAAGTAGTGTTCACTGCGGCTGATGCCGACGTGATCAAGACCTACGTGCGCCTGGGCCTGGGCGTCGGCATCGTGGCCAAGATGGCCGTCGACACCAAGCTCGACAGCGACCTGGTGGTGCTGGATGCCAGCGAACTGTTCGAGTCCAGCGTGACCAAGATCGGCTTCCGTCGGGGCACGTTCCTGCGCGGCTTCATGTGCGATTTCATCGAGAAGTTCGCCCCACACCTGACCCGTGAAGTCATGGCCAAGGCGATCCAGTGCCATAACAAGCAGGAACTCGAAGAACTGTTCGACGGCGTTGAACTGCCGGTTCACTGATCGGCCTAGCGGGCCTCGGTCACCACGAATTGTTGCCGGGCGCCTGCCACCAGAATCTCCACCTCATCGCCCTCGAACTTGCCCAGCAGGCTTTTGCCCAGCGGCGAGCGAGGGGTGATGACGGTCACCAACTGCCCCACTACATAGACTTTCAGGCCTGCCGCGTCCGGCGCGAGGAACAGCCATTGCTGACGGCCGTTGTCATCTTCCAGGCCGAGCAGGGCGCCCACCTCGATCCCCCGTTGTTCCTCGTAGGGCCGCAGGTTGAGGTTCTGGCACACCACCAGTGACTGTTTGATTTCCTCGACGCGCTTGGCTTGCCCGGCGGCCAGGTAAGAGGCTTCCAGGCCCAGGGTGTCGTACTTGTTCTCGGCGATGTTTTCTTCGTGGGTTGCGGTTTCATAGGCGGTTTGCGCGGCGCGTTGCGCCACATCCAGGTCGGCGGCGAGTTTTTCCAGGATCAACTGGAGGACGGCGTGTTTATTCATGGGGGCTTACAGCTCAATCACAAAATTGCAGGACGTTGGCCCGGCTCTTGTCGTTGGGGGCGTTCTGGTCCTGCTGGAGCCAGAACTGGCATTTGGGGTTGGCCAGGTTGCGCGGGTTGTCCCGGGCCTGATCCAGCGCCTGTTGTTGTTCCTGCTTGTGCAGGTTTTGCTGGTATTGCTCGAACATCCGGTTTGGCGGCTCTGGGGTTGCGGCTGGCGGCTTGCCCAGTTGTTGAGCGGCCTGGGTGACGGCGGCCAAGGGTTGTTCAAGCAGGTAGCGCGAGGCCAGCCAGCCTGTCAGCGCGATGGCGACAAAGCCCAGCCACAGGCCCAGGGCCACGGCAATACTGAGTTTGAACATCGACAACGGACGATCGGACATGACGGCCTCCTGGCGGGCGGTTGCGGCAAGCTTTGGATTGTCGCACAGCCTGTGTGCAGAATAATCGCGATCAACCCTTCTGCCTGGCGGCATTTATGCGGACAATCGAGCCTTTGACTGATGGAGCCCGGAATGAAAGCCCGCTGGGATATTTTTTGCAGCGTCGTCGACAACTACGGCGACATTGGCGTGACCTGGCGCCTGGCCCGGCAACTGGTGGCAGAACAGGGCTGTGCGGTGCGACTGTGGGTCGATGACCTGCGGGCATTCGAGCGCATGTGCCCCGAGGTGGATGTGCAGTTGGCGCAGCAGTGGCGCGAGGGTGTGGATGTGCGCCACTGGCCCGCAGACTGGCCGGCCACGCCGACGGCGGACGTGGTGATCGCCGCCTTCGCCTGCCAATTGCCACCGGACTACATGGAGGCCATGGCAGCCCGCGAGCGCATGCCGTTGTGGATGAACCTGGATTACCTGAGTGCCGAGGAGTGGGTGGTAGGCTGTCACGGTCTGCCATCGGTCAAGTTCAAGGGCGTGCAAAAGTACTTCTTCTTTCCAGGCTTCCGTCCGGGCACAGGCGGCTTGCTGCGTGAGGCCGGGTTGATCGAGCGGCGTCAGGCGTTTCAGGGTGATCCCCAGGCCCAGCAACAGTTCCTACAGTGCTTGGGTGTTTTTCCGGCGGTGGGCGCGCGGTTGATCTCGCTGTTTGCCTACGAAAATGCCGGCCTGGCCAGTTGGCTGCAGGTATTGACAGCGGACGGGCAAGCCACCCATCTGCTCGTGCCGGAAGGGCGCATCCTCGGCGATGTGCAGCGCTGGCTGGGAGTGGAGGCATTGGCGGCAGGGGATATTCATGTGCGCGGTATGCTGACGGTGCAGGTGCTGCCGTTCGTGCGCCAGGAGCAGTACGACCGCTTGCTGTGGTGCTGCGACTTCAATGCCGTGCGCGGTGAAGACTCCTTTGTGCGCGCGCAATGGGCTGGGCGCCCGTTGCTATGGCATATCTACCGCCAGGATGAAGACATTCACCTGGACAAGCTCGATGCGTTCCTCGCGCTGTACACCCAGGACCTGTCTGCACCCGCGAAAACTGCGCTGATTGCCCTATGGCAGGCCTGGAACACGGATAGCGACATGGCCTCAAGCTGGGAAACCGTGCTTGAACATTGGCCGGAACTGACCGTGCATGCCGAGAAATGGTGTCTGGAACAGGCCTCGCAGGCTGATCTTGCGACGGCGCTGGTACAGTTTTATGAAAATTGGATATGATACGCCACCTTGATTTTTGTCAATCCCATCCAAATTTCGGATATATGCAATGAAAACTGGTAAAGAACTGAAACCCGGTACCGTAATTAAGATCGACAACGATCCATGGTTGGTTCAAAAAGCTGAGTTCACCAAATCGGGCCGTAACAGCGCGATCATGAAGACCAAGCTGAAGAACCTGCTGACCGGTTACAAGACCGAAACCGTTTACAGTGCCGATGACAAGCTGGAAGACGTGATCCTCGACCGCAAGGAAGCGACCCTGTCCTTCATCAGCGGCGACACCTACACGTTCATGGACACCACCGACTACACCATGTACGAACTGAACGCTGAAGATATCGAAGGCGTTCTGCCGTTTATCGAAGAAGGCATGACCGACGTCTGCGAAGCTATTTTCTTCGAAGAGCGTCTGGTTTCCGTAGAGCTGCCGACCACCATCGTGCGTAAGGTTGCCTACACCGAAGGTTCCGCTCGCGGTGACACTTCGGGCAAAGTGATGAAGCCTGCCAAGCTGGCTAACGGTACCGAACTGCAAGTTGCTGATTTCATCGAAATCGACGACATGATCGAGATCGACACCCGTGAAGGTGGTTCGTACAAAGGTCGCGCCAAGAAGTAATTCTGGCGTTACTGATAAAAAACCCGGCCAAGAGTCGGGTTTTTTATGCCTGCTGGCCAGTCACACGGTGATATGCAAACGCACATCGACATTGCCACGGGTCGCGTTGGAGTACGGGCAGACCTGATGCGCGGCGTCCACCAGGCTTTGCGCTTCGTTTTACTCCCGTCCGTGGAGGGATACGTAAAGGTCGATATCCAGGCCAAAACCACCGGGAATCTGGCCGATGCCTACATGAGCGGCGAACAGTTGCTCCGGGTTGATGGCGGTGGCTATAGCAGCAGTCAGCCCCAGCCACTTTGCAACGCCAGATCCCACGGTGGGACGGGGCTGAAACGGCTCTTGAGGTACTCCAGCAGCAGGCGGCTGCGGGCGTTGGCCTGCTGCTCCAGGCGCAGCGCGTAGATGCCGGCACTTTCTGCGGTCGGTAGGCCATTTTCGCAGAATAACGGCACCAGTTCACCGCGAACCAGGTATTCGCTGGCCAGCCAGGTAGGCAGGTGAGCGATGCCCAGCCCGGCCAGGGCACCGGACAGCAGGGCTTCGGCATTGTTGGCACTCATGCGGATACGCTGCGGACGGTAAATGTTCTTGCGCCCATCAAGTTCAAAGCGCCAGGCGAACATCGGCGCCAGGCCTTCCCAATCCAGGCCGTCGTGTTCGTTGAGCTGGCTGGGATGGGTCGGTGTGCCACGGTTTTTCAGGTAGGTCGGGCTGGCACAGGCGATTCGCACAATGCTGGCCAAGGGTGTGGCGATCAACCGCGTGTCGACGATATGCCCCGCGCGCAGCACCAGGTCCACCTTGCCCAGGTGCTCGCCCTGCATGTCGACAAAGCTGTCGATCAGATGCAGGTGTACGTCCAGGCCCGGGTAGACCGTCAGGAAGTCCGCAATTGCCGGCGCCAGGTGTCGCCGGCCAAACGCGGCGGGTGCGTCCACGCGAATCAGGCCTTCGGGCGCGTGGCTCAGCGACACGGCCTCGGCCCGAGCCAATTGCAGCTCCCGCACAATCCGCCGCGCGCGCTCGGCAAACGCGAGCCCGGCAGGGGTGGGCAATACCGCATGGGTGCTGCGCAGGAACAGTTGGCTGCCCAAGGCGCTTTCCAGGCTGTCGATGCGCCGGGCCACGGCGGAGGGGGTCAGCGGATGGCGTCGCGCCGCTGCGGAAAAACTGCCGGCCTCCAGCACATCGAGAAACAGGCCCAGTTGATCGGTCAGGGTAGTGGGGCTCATAGGGCGCTCGCTTGTGCGGATTTGGCATAGCCATTGTGCGTTGCTATGCGTATCCATGCCAGAGTGGACTGCGTAGCATGCAGGGCTTGAGACAGTGCAGGGGTGTGGTTGTGGTGGATATGGCGATGTATGTGGTGCTGGGCATAGCCCTGGGTACCGTGGGCGGGCTATTTGGCATTGGTGGCGGGCTGATCGCGATTCCGGTGCTGGGCGTGCTGTTTGGCCTGGATCAGCAGATTGCCCAAGGCACGGCGCTGGTGATGGTCGTACCCAATGTGATGCTGGCGTTGTGGCGTTATCACCAGCGCAATCGCATTGAGCTGCGCCATGCCTTGCCTCTTGGAATCACGGGTTTTTGCTTTGCCTGGCTGGGGTCGATCTGGGCGGTGGGCATCGATGCGGGCGTGATGCGCATTGGCTTTATCGCATTTTTGCTGGCCCTGTCGGCATACAACCTGTTGCGCATGGTCACCAGCAATGCGCCACCTTCTGCGCAGATGCGCTATTCCTGGCCATGGCTGGGTGTGTTGGGCGCGGCGTCGGGATCCATGGGAGGCCTGTTCGGTGTCGGCGGCGCGGTGGTTGCAACGCCGGTCTTGACCAGTGTGTTCGGCACCACCCAGGTGGTTGCCCAGGGCCTGTCCCTGGCACTGGCCTTGCCCAGTACCGGCGTGACCCTGGTGACCTACGCATGGCACCAGGAAGTGGACTGGCTGATCGGCGTGCCCCTGGCGGTCGGTGGGCTGCTGAGTATCAGTTGGGGGGTGAAAATCGCCCACGCATTGCCAGAGCGCCTGCTGCGCGGTCTGTTCTGCGGCTTCCTGGTGGTGTGCGCGGTGATGTTGACCTTTAAAGTCTGAAGCCGTCGAGGATGTACTCGGCCAGGCATTCGGTGATGGGCGAGGTCATGTTCGGGTTGCGCAGCAGGCGCAGGTTGACCGTATGCAGCGGGCCGAAACCTTCGTCGCTGCCAAGTATGCGCAGGTCTTCGGTGACCAGGCTTTCCATCATGACCGTCACCGCCAGCCCGGCACCGACCACTGCCTGGATCGCCGCGCCGTTGGAGCTGTGATAGGCCAGGCGGTACTCGCGCCCCACGGCGTCCAGCGAGGCGCGGGCCCATTGCGTGCAAAAGCTGTCCAGGCCGGCGATCGCCAGGGGTAGGGTCTCATGTTCATCCACGCAGAAGCACGGTGACGCTACCCAGACCATGCGCTCGTTGCGCAGCAGTTCGCCGATTTCATTTCCCGGTTCGCGGCTGACCACCGTCAACGCCAGGTCACGTCGCTGCATCAGCACTGGCGTGCCTTCGCAGTGCATCTCGATCTGGATCAGCGGGTAGGCCTTGGAAAAGCGCTTGAGGATACCGGGCAGGTAGCGCATCACGTAGTCGTCCGGCGTGCCGATGCGCACCAGCCCGACCATATGCGGCTCGCGCAAGGTATTGAACACCTCGCTGTGCAGCTTCAGGATGCGCCGCGCATACCCCAGCAACACCTGGCCCTCGGGCGTGAGCCGGACCTGCCGGCCGTCGCGCTCGAACAGCTTGCGTTGCAGCACGTCCTCCTCCAGGCGCTTCATTTGCATACTCACCGCCGACTGGGTGCGATTGACTTTCTCGCCGGCGCGGGTGAAGCCACCTTGGTCGGCGATGGCGACGAAGGTGCGCAGCACGTCGGTATCGATGCTCGGGTAGTGGTTCAATTGATCAATCTCAGAGATGTATTGCATAAGAAACATTCGTTGGATTGATCATAGTCCTGGGCACAGACTTTAGTCATCCCCACTGGAGGGCGAGATGATGAAAGGCCAAAAAGGTTATGTGTTGCTGGTGAGACGTCCATTCGCCGGGCTGTTTCAAAGGGTATTTCGTTGGTACGCCATGCAGCGCGAGCGTCAGGTGCTGGCGCAAATGAGCGATGACTCACTCAAGGATATTGGCTTGACCCGGGCCGATGTCGAGCAGGAACGCCACCGCCATTTCTGGAACGACCCGTTGGGTAAATGACCGGCATCGCGCTACAGTTCGCGGGCGCAATCAGGAGATGTACATGCCCGCAGAACTGAGTTTTTCCCTCAAGCAGGCGCGCCGCCTGGCACTGGCGGCCCAAGGCTTTTCCGGGCGCCAGCCGCCCGCGCAGATCAAGGCCGCCCAGGTTAACCGTGTGATCGAGCGCCTGGGCGTGTTGCAGATTGATTCGGTCAATGCCGTGGTGCGCTCCCACTACCTGCCGCTGTTTTCCCGCCTGGGCCGTTACTCGCCGTTGTTGCTCGAGCAGGCGGCCTGGAGCCAGGGGCGCCAGCGCACGTTGTTTGAGTATTGGGGGCATGAAGCCTCGCTGCTGCCCATGGCCCTTTATCCACTGATGCGCTGGCGCATGCAGCGCGCATCCGAGGGGCGGGGGATCTATCAGCAGATGGCGCGTTTTGGTCGCGAGCAACAGGCTACTATCCGCCGCGTGCTGGCCATCGTCGAGCAGCAGGGCGCGTTGGGCGCGGGCAGCCTGTCGACCCGGGAAGAGCGCGCCGGGCCATGGTGGGATTGGAGTGATGAAAAGCACGCGCTGGAATGGCTGTTTGCCGCAGGCCTGGTGACGGTGGCCGGGCGCCGTGGTTTCGAGCGCCTGTACGACCTGCCGGAGCGGGTCATCCCGGCGGCGATTCTGCAACAGGCGCCCTTGAGCGAACACAGCGCCCAGCGTGGCCTGCTGTGGCATGCCGCGACGGCGCTGGGTATCGCTACGGAAAAGGACCTGCGCGATTACTTTCGCCTGGACCCAGCAGACAGTCGTGGGCGCCTCGCCGAATTGGTCGAGGACGGGCAATTGCAGGTGTGCCAGGTCCAGGGTTGGAAACAGCCAGCGTATTGCCTGCCCGAGCCAACCGTCCCGCGCAAGGTCGCGACCAGTGCCTTGCTGTCGCCCTTTGATTCATTGATCTGGGAGCGTAGCCGTACCGAGCGCCTGTTCGACTTTCGCTATCGCCTGGAAATCTACACCCCGCAGGACAAGCGGGTGTACGGCTATTACGTGCTGCCGTTCCTGCACAACGAACGCATCGCCGCACGGGTGGACTTGCGCGCCGAGCGGGCCAATGGCCGGCTGGCGGTACATGCCGTGCACGAGCAAGAGCTGGGGTTGGACGAGGCGGGGATGTTGGCGCTGGCATTGAGCTTGCGGCAGATGGCGGATTGGCTGGGGTTGGAGCAGGTGCAGATCAATTGTCAGCGGCATAGCGCGACCCGGTTGCGGGTGGCGATGCTGGCACTGGAGGCTGGCAGATAGGGCGCTATCGCGGGCACGCCCGGCTCCCACATTGACCACGGTGGGAGTCGGGGTTGCCCGCGATAGCGGTGGATCAGGCCGCGCCTGCCCTAGCGTTTGACCTGCTTGAGCGTCTCGGCAATCAAGAACGCCAGCTCCAGCGACTGATCGGCATTCATCCGCGGGTCACAATGGGTGTGGTAGCGGTCCGACAAGCCATCCTCGGTAATCGGCCGCGCGCCACCGATGCACTCGGTGACATTCTGCCCGGTCATTTCGATATGAATCCCACCGGCATAAGTGCCTTCGGCTTCATGGACCTGGAAGAATTCCTTCACTTCGCTAAGGATCTGCGCGAAGTCCCGGGTCTTGTAGCCGCTGCTGGCCTTGATGGTGTTGCCATGCATCGGGTCGCTGCTCCACAACACCTGCTTGCCTTCGCGCTGCACGGCGCGGATCAGGTTGGGCAGGTGATCGCCGACCTTGTTGGCGCCCATGCGCGCGATCAGGTTCAGGCGGCCGGGGTCGTTATCCGGGTTGAGGATGTCGATCAGGCGAATCAGGTCGTCGGGGTTCATGCTCGGGCCGACCTTGACCCCGATCGGGTTGTTCACCCCGCGCAGGAACTCGACGTGCGCGCCATCGAGTTGGCGCGTGCGGTCGCCGATCCACAGCATATGGGCCGAACAGTCGTAGTAGTCGTTGGTCAGGCTGTCACGACGCACGAAGGCTTGCTCGTAATTGAGCAGCAGTGCTTCGTGGGCGGTGAAGAAGCTGGTCTCGCGCAATTGTGGCGAGCTGTCCATGCCGCAGGCGCGCATGAAGGCCAGGGTTTCGTCGATACGGTCTGCCAGTTGGCTGTACTTGTCGGCCAGGGCGGAGTTGGCGATAAAGTCCAGGTTCCACTTGTGCACCTGGTGCAGGTCGGCAAAACCGCCCTGGGCGAAGGCGCGCAGCAGGTTCAGGGTGGCGGTGGACTGGTGATAGGACTGCAACAGGCGGTCGGGGTCCGGGACGCGGCTTTTCTCGTCGAAACCAATACCGTTGACGATGTCGCCACGGTAGGCGGGCAGGGTGATGCCATCGATGGTTTCATCGTTGGCCGAGCGCGGCTTGGCGAACTGGCCGGCCATGCGCCCGACTTTGACCACCGGACAGCCTGCGGCGAACGTCATGACAATGGCCATCTGCAGCAACACTTTGAAGGTGTCGCGGATTTTCGCGGCAGAGAACTCGGCAAAGCTCTCGGCACAGTCGCCACCTTGCAGCAGGAACGCGCGACCCTGGGTCACCTCGGCAAACTGGCGGCGCAGCTCCCGGGCTTCGCCGGCGAACACCAGCGGCGGGTAGCTGGCCAGGCTCTGCTCGACCTGCAGCAAGTGCGCGGCGTCGGGGTAGCGGGGTTGTTGCTGGATCGGCAGGGCGCGCCAGCTGTCGGGGCTCCAGGGTTGGCTCATCGTGAACTCGAATGAATGTCGGGAGCGTGCATGTTATCAGCAATTAGTGCGTGACCTGCTGGCGCCGCTTGGCCGACAATCGCGCCTTTCCCGCTTGGTACCAGGCGGCTTGAACCCGTGCCCGGGCCCATTAGGAGATGAAATGACTGAGGAGCGCGTCGAGCGCCTGTTGGCTGAGGTCCATGATGACTTCGGCTTGATCCGTGTGCTGGAAGTGGCTGATTACCGCTTTCTCGAGTTTGGCGATGCCATCGAACAGAGCTGTGTGTTCACTGCCGACCCAAGTTGGCTGGAGTACGACTACACCCGTGCCATGTTGATTGGCGCCTTGTGCCATGAGCAGCCCGAAAGTGCGCTGTTTCTTGGCCTGGGGGCTGGGACGCTGACCCAGGCCTGCCTCAAGTTCCTGCCGCTGGAAGACGTCGAGGCCATTGAGCTGCGCCCGGATGTGCCGCGCCTGGCCATTGAATACCTGGGGCTGGATGATGATCCACGGCTGTACATCCGTGTTGGCGATGCCCTGGAATTGCTGGAGACAGCGGAGCCGGCGGACCTGATTTTCGTCGACTTGTATACCGATGTCGGGCCGGGGGTTGGTCACCTGGCCTGGACTTTCCTGGAAAACTGCCAGAAGAAGCTCAATCCGGGTGGCTGGCTGGTGATCAACCAGTGGGCCACCGATGATGGCAAGCCCCTGGGCGCTGCGTTGTTGCGTGGGCTTTATCATCGACATTACTGGGAGTTGCCGGTGAAGGAGGGCAATGTGATCCTGATCGTGCCGGCGGACCTGGACCAGACGCTGGACCTGGCGGCGGTTTCTGCGCGGGCCGAGGCGCTGGCGCCGCGCCTGGGGTATTCGTTGCAGGCGTTGATCAAGGCGGTTCGGCCGGCGACTTAGGTGCCTGCACTGGCCTCATCGCGGGCAAGCCCGCTCCCACATTTGTTCTGTGGCTATTCTGCATGGCCAAGATCTCCCCCTGTGGGAGCTGGCTTGCCGGCGATGAGGCCATCACTGTCTGTTCACAACCCCTTGAACACCCCCGGCCGCTTCTCCAGCATCGCCCGTACCCCTTCCTTGGCATCCTCGCTGCCCAGCAGTTTCTCCACCAGCGCCGGTAACCCGGCCGCCGCAGCGGTCTCGCCCTCATCTCGCGCCTGGCGTGCCGATGTCAACGTCGCCTGCACGCCCAACGGCGCCTGGCTGGCAATCCGGTTGGCCAGCGCCAGCGCCCGGGGCAGCAGGTCTTCGCTGGCCATGACCTCCTGCACCAGCCCCAGGCGCAGGGCTTCATGGGCATCGAACTCGTCACCCGTGAGCAGCCAGCGCATGGCGTTGCCCCAGCCGGCAATCTGGTGCAGGCGCAGGGTGGCGCCACCAAAAGGAAAGATCCCACGTTGTACTTCCATCTGCGCAAAGCGCGTATTGCTGGCACACAGGTTGATGTCTGCTGCGAGCATCAATTCGATACCGATGGTCAGGCAGTAGCCCTGGGCGGCCACGATCACCGGTTTGCTGACCCTGGGCCCGGCGAACACACCCCACGGATCGCATCCGCCCAGCGGCGGTTGCCAGCCTTGGGCCATGGTGTGCGCGACGTTGATCAGGTCCAGCCCGGCGGTGAAGTGGTCGCCATGCCCGAACACCACGGCCACCCGTGCTTCTTCGTTGCGGTCGAATTCGCCATAGGCCAGGCTCAGTTCGTTGAGCAGGTCGAGATCAAAGGCGTTGCGCTTGGCTACCCGATCCAGCCCAAGCAGCAGGACATGCCCTTGTAGTTCACGGCTGACGCGGCTGCTGCTGGCTTGACTCATGGCTGGATCCTCGGGCGCGAAAGGCAGTTTCGGACCGAAGGGCCCGCTGCAAAAGGTGAAGCGTTTAAGCGCAATGACCAACAGGGCCGGGCCTTTGAAAAATAGACGCTCCTGCGAGGATGCGCAAAGCCTGTGACGCAGAGCAGTCGAATGGTCTTTTCCGATAAAAAAAGCTCCCTTTTTCAGGGATTTCCGGTATAGTGCGCGCCGGCCTTTAACCGGGCCGCGTTTAGGTAGCGCAATTCCCCGAAGTCAGCTTCGGCTGCACGTCCGCACAGCGGACTCTCCCTTGACGAATCTTTTTCATTCATTCGTTTTCGCAAATCCCCGCCGACAAAGCAGCCAGGGCGACTCTTGAGTCTCAACACGGCATGCGCAGCTTTGGAGCATGGGTCTTTGCGGATGCACTTAGAGGCAGACCCATGACCCAGGAAACCGGCGGCTTCGCCGCTTTTAATCTTAACCCGAACATTCTTGCTGCCGTCATTGCGACCGGCTACGAAGAACCTTCGGCTATTCAGCAGCAATCGATCCCGATCATCATGGCCGGCCAAGACATGATTGGCCAGGCGCAAACCGGTACCGGTAAAACCGCCGCGTTCGCCCTGCCTATCCTGCACTGCATCGATCCTGCCAAGCGCGAGCCGCAAGCCCTGATCCTGGCGCCAACCCGTGAGTTGGCGCTGCAAGTAGCAACCGCTTTCGAAACCTACGCCAAGCAAATGCCAGGCGTTACCGTTGTGGCCGTTTACGGCGGCGCGCCTATGGGCCCACAACTGAAAGCAATCCGTAATGGTGCACAGATCGTTGTCGCCACCCCGGGCCGTCTGTGCGACCACCTGCGCCGTGACGAAAAAGTACTGTCGACCGTGAACCACCTGGTTCTCGACGAAGCTGACGAAATGTTGAAGCTGGGCTTCATGGATGACCTGGAAGTCATCTTCAAGGCACTGCCACCGACCCGTCAGACCGTACTGTTCTCGGCTACCCTGCCACAGTCTATCCGCGCCATTGCCGAACGCCATCTGCGCGATCCGCAACACGTGAAGATCCAGACCAAGACTCAGACCGTTACCGCGATCGAACAGGCTCACCTGTTGGTTCACGCTGACCAGAAGACCTCGGCTGTATTGAGCCTGCTGGAAGTCGAAGACTTCGACGCCCTGATCATGTTCGTGCGCACCAAGCAAGCGACCCTGGACCTGGCCAGTGCCCTGGAAGCCAAAGGCTACAAAGCCGCTGCGCTGAACGGTGACATTGCCCAGAACCAACGTGAGCGCGTGATCGACTCCCTCAAGGATGGCCGTCTGGACATCGTTGTGGCGACCGACGTAGCGGCTCGTGGTCTCGACGTTCCGCGTATCACCCACGTGTTCAACGTGGACATGCCGTACGATCCAGAGTCCTACGTTCACCGTATCGGCCGTACTGGCCGTGCCGGTCGCGAAGGTCGTGCACTGCTGCTGGTGACTCCACGTGAGCGCCGCATGCTGCAAGTGATCGAGCGTGTAACCGGTCAGAAAGTTGCTGAAGTCCGTCTGCCGGATGCCCAGGCTGTTCTCGATGCGCGCATCAAGAAACTGACCAACAGCCTGTCGCCGCTGGTGGCTGACGCTGAATCGACCCACGGCGACCTGCTGGACCGCCTGACCGCCGATATCGGTTGCACCCCGCGTGCCCTGGCTGCGGCCCTGCTGCGCAAGGCTACCAACGGTCAGGCCCTGACTCTGGCCGCGATCGAAAAAGAACGTCCACTGGTGCCGAACAACGCTCCGCGCGGTGATCGTCCAGAGCGTACCGGTGATCGTCCGGACCGTGGCGATCGTGAGCGTCGTGCTCCGGTTCCATTGGCCGAAGGCCGTGCTCGCTGCCGTACCGCGCTGGGCGCGCGTGATGGCATCGCTGCCAAGAACCTGCTGGGCGCTATCCTCAACGAGGGTGGCCTGGCACGTGAAGCGATCGGTCGCATCCAGGTGCGTGACAGCTTCTCCCTGGTGGAGCTGCCGGAAGATGGCCTGGAGAAATTGCTGGCCAAGCTGAAGGACACCCGTGTTGCTGGCAAGCAGCTCAAGCTGCGTCGCTATCGCGAAGATTGATCGACCCTTGGGTTGATTGATCGAACATAAAAAATCCCCGACTGGTTCGGGGATTTTTTATGCCTGGGTTTTACCGGGCCCCTACAAAAAGCCGCGGCTAATCAAAGCGATAGATATCCATCCCCAACGCGCCCAGGGTGAACCCCTGATGGGCCACGCTGAACTGCCCACCCGCGCCGCGGGCGAAGTACAGCGGCAATAAGTGCTCATCGCTGGGATGGCTGCGCACCGCGTGGGGCGCCTGGCGGCGGTAGTCGTGCAAGGCGGCTTCATCCTGGGTGTCGAGTTTGTCGACGACCCAGTCGCGGAACTCTCGTGCCCAGGGCTCGATGCTTTCCGGGCCGGCCCGCCAGTCCAGCTCACCGAGGTTATGGGTGATGCTGCCCGAGCCGATCAACAACACGCCTTGTTCGCGCAAGCTGCGCAATGCCTGGCCGATTCGGGTTTGCAGCGTCGGACCCA
The DNA here is from genome assembly GCF_012985525.1 of Pseudomonas sp. WS 5059. NCBI lineage: Bacteria > Pseudomonadati > Pseudomonadota > Gammaproteobacteria > Pseudomonadales > Pseudomonadaceae > Pseudomonas > Pseudomonas sp. WS 5059. Next base: position 493,850 of record NZ_JAAQWO010000005.1, read on the forward strand.
TGTGGCTGGGCAGGGAGACCTGCACCACAGGGATATCGGCCGTTGGGTACATCAAAGACAGCGGCACCCAGGTGCCATGGTCGAACGGGCGCTGGTGGTCTAGGCGGGCGGGCAGGCCATCGGCGGCGAGCAGCTCGACGATCTGTTGCGCCAGTGCCGGATCGCCGGGCGCTGGATACTGCACCGCAAACAGCTCGCGAGGGAAACCACCGAAGTCGTGCCAGGTCTCTGGGGCAGGGCTGGCGCTGACCAGCAGTTCACGGCTTTCCCAATGTGCGGACATCACAACGATTGCTTTGGGGCGGGGCAGGGTGGCGGCCAGGCGTGCAAGAACCGGCCCGCTGGCGCCAGATTGTAGGGCAAGCATGGGCGAGCCGTGGGAAATAAACAGGCTGGGCAGCATGAGCAGGGTCCTCAAGGTTAAGATGGGACCATCTTTAATCAGATCATTGATCTAAATCTAATATAAGTTTTAGCGCCATTTGATCGAATTTTCTGGGCTATTCATGGAATCCACCTTTTGGCATGACCGCTGGGCACGTAATCAGATCGGCTTTCACCTGCCTGAGGTCAATCCCTATTTGCAGCGACACTGGCCGGGGCTGGGGTTGGTCAGCGGGGCCCGGGTGCTGGTGCCGCTGTGCGGCAAGAGTCTGGACCTGATGTGGCTGGCGCAGCAGGGCTGCCGGGTCCTGGGTGTGGAGCTGTCGGAAAAGGCCGTGGAGGAGTTTTTCCAGGAGCAGTGCCTGGCTGCACAAGTCAGCCAGCGGGGCAGTTTCAAGGTTTATCAGGCCGGCACTATCGAGCTGTGGTGCGGCGATTTCTTCGAATTGAGCCGTGAAAATGTGGCAGGGTGCGCCGCCCTGTATGACCGTGCGGCGCTGATTGCCTTGCCGCCGTTGATGCGTGAGCGCTATGCCGCGCATTTGCAGGCGATTGCGCCCCAGGTGCAAAGTGGCCTGTTGATCAGCCTGGATTATGAGCAGGCCCTGAAGGCCGGGCCGCCGTTTGCGGTCAGTGATGAGGAAGTCCGGAGGCTGCTGGCAGGACGCTGGCGCCTGAGCGTCCTGGAGCAGCGGGATATCCTGGCCGAGAGCCCGAAGTTCGCCCAGGGCGGTGTCACGCGCCTTGAGGAGCGGGTTTACCAGTTGGCGCAGCGGTAAAACACGCACCCACAAAAAAGGGGCGATTCAGTCGCCCCTTTTTCTACCCTTTGGCTGTCAGCCGCGACGACGCAGTGCGTCGATCCGCTCTTCCAGTGGCGGGTGGCTCATGAACATCCGCGCCAGGCCTTGCTTGACGCCACCGTTGATGCCGAAGGCATTCAGGGTGTCAGGCATGTGCACTGGCAGGCCCTGTTCGGAGCGCAGGCGTTGCAGGGCACCGATCATCGCGGCAGTACCGGCCAGTTGGGCACCGGCTTCGTCGGCGCGGAACTCGCGTTTGCGCGAGAACCACATCACGATGGAGCTGGCGAGGAAGCCCAGTACCAGTTCGGCAAAGATGGTCGCCACGTAGTAGGCGATACCCTGGCCGCCTTCGTTCTTGAAGATCACCTTGTCGACAAAGTTGCCGATGATCCGCGCAAAGAACATCACAAAGGTGTTCACCACGCCCTGCACCAGTGCCAGGGTAACCATGTCACCGTTGGCGACGTGGCCGATCTCGTGGGCCAGCACGGCCTTCACTTCGTCGGGCGAGAAACGCTCGAGCAAACCCTGGCTGACGGCAACAAGAGCATCGTTCTTGTTCCAGCCAGTGGCAAAGGCGTTGGCCTCGTAGGCCGGGAAGATCCCGACTTCAGGCATCTTGATCCCGGCTTCGCGGGACAGTTGCTCGACGGTTTGCAGCAGCCATTGCTCATGCCGGGTGCGCGGCTGGGTGATGATCTGGGTGCTGGTGCTCATCTTCGCCATCCACTTGGAGATGAACAGCGAGAAGATCGAGCCGGCAAAACCAAAGACGGCACAGAAAACCAGCAGCTGATTGAGGTTCAGATCAACCCCGTTGGCCGCCATGAACCCGTTGAAGCCGAAAAGGCTCAGGGTGATGCTGGCAATCAGCACGACCGCCAGGTTAGTGGCCAAGAACAGCAGGATGCGCATCATGGTTGTAGAATTCTCCTCATGCTTAATATGTCGCGTACTGCGGGGTATATAAGGTGCGGCAGTGGGCTATTCAACCGGGCGACTATTTCAAACTGTGTCCTACAGCGCGAATGTAGAACCTTGCAGGGATTTTCCGAGGCTTTATGCCCATGGAAATTCCCCTCCGTAAGCCGTTGGGCCCCGTGATTACTGGAAAGTGCAGGATAAAAGGGACGAGAGTGAAGCCAACGGGTGTTTCTGCCAGTGTGGCGCGTAGATGTGTTGCCAGATACTCGCTGTACGACCTCTTGTGGGTCGTACAGCGAAAGCGAGGTCACTGGCGATAGGACTTCAGGAAGTTGCCGATGCGGCCGATGGCCATGTCCAGGTCATCCACACGGGGCAAGGTCACCACGCGGAAGTGATCAGGCCACGGCCAGTTGAACGCCGTACCCTGGACCACCAGCAGCTTTTCCGAGAGCAACAGGTCGAGGACGAACTTCTCGTCGTTGTGGATCGGGCAGACTTTCGGGTCGATCCGCGGGAACGCGTACAAGGCGCCCATGGGTTTGACGCAACTGACGCCGGGAATATCGTTGAGCAACTCCCAGGTGCGGTTGCGCTGCTCCAGCAGGCGGCCGGCGGGCAGCACCAGGTCGTTGATGCTCTGGTAGCCGCCCAGGGCGGTCTGGATCGCGTGCTGGCTCGGCACATTGGCACACAGGCGCATATTAGCCAGCATGTCGATGCCTTCGATGTAGCTCTGGGCATTGTGCTTGGGCCCGGAGATGGCGACCCAGCCGGAACGGAAGCCCGCGACCCGGTAGGACTTGGACAGGCCGTTGAAGGTCAGGCATAGCAGGTCCGGGGCCAGGGAGGCGGTGCAGATGTGCACGGCGTCGTCGTAGAGGATCTTGTCGTAGATCTCGTCGGAGAACACCACCAGGTTGTGCTGGCGCGCCAGTTCGAGCATGCCCAGCAGCACTTCCTTGGAATACACCGCGCCCGTCGGGTTGTTCGGGTTGATGATCACCAGCGCCTTGGTGTTGGGCGTGATCTTGGCCTTGATATCGGCCAGGTCCGGCCACCAGTTGGCTTGCTCGTCGCACAGGTAATGCACCGGATGGCCACCGGCCAGGGTCACGGCAGCGGTCCACAGCGGGTAGTCAGGCGCCGGCACCAGCACTTCGTCGCCGTTGTTGAGCAAGGCCTGCATGGCCATCACGATCAGCTCGGAGACACCATTGCCCAGGTAGATATCTTCAATACCAACCCCTTCTACCTGCTTTTGCTGGTAGTACTGCATGACTGCCTTGCGCGCGCTGAACAACCCCTTGGAGTCGCTGTAGCCCTGGGCGGTGGGCAGGTTGCGGATCACGTCCTGGAGGATTTCGTCCGGTGCTTCGAAACCAAAGGGCGCCGGGTTGCCAATGTTCAGCTTGAGGATGCGATGGCCTTCCTCTTCCAGGCGCTTGGCGTGCTTGAGCACTGGGCCGCGAATGTCGTAGCAGACGTTGGCGAGCTTGTTCGATTTGCTGACCTGCATGGCGATGTGATCCCGAAAATGAACGATCCAGACGATGTGAAGACTACCGTGCTGGGAATCCTGCGTGTGGCCTGACCCATAAATACGTTTGAATGCCGATAACGCGGGTGCCAGACTGGCGCTTTGAAGAGGCGCAATCATACGTGCCGCCTGATCCATGGAAAAGACACAGATCAGGCTTTTTCAGTTGTCGAGGTGCATTGATGGAAAAGTTGGATAAAACCCTGGATGAATGGCGGGAAATGCTCGACCCGGCGCAGTATCAGGTGTGCCGTCTCAAGGGCACCGAGCGGCCGTTTTCTGGCAAGTACAACGCCACTACGACCGATGGCGTGTATCACTGCATTTGCTGCAATGAGCCGCTGTTCGACTCGAAGACCAAGTTCGATGCCGGTTGTGGCTGGCCCAGTTTTTATGAGCCGATTGCTGATAGCGCGATGATTGAGATTCGTGACGTGAGCCACGGGATGATCCGTACGGAAGTGACCTGTGCCAAGTGCGATGCGCATTTGGGCCATGTGTTCCCTGATGGCCCGCCGCCTACAGGCCTGCGCTATTGCATCAACTCGGTGTGCCTGGACCTGGTTCCACGCTGACACCATGCCCCTCGTAGGAGCCGGCAAGCCGGTTCCTACGGGGTGATGTCGAGTCATTAGTCTGGTCAATTAAATTGCATGCAATTTAATCGTACACTATGTTTCATGTTCTTCTTTGTGTCCGAGGCGATCTCATGAGCGATAACCTGCTGTCCATCCCTTGCACCACCATCAAGGGCGAGCAAAAGACCCTGGCGGATTTCGCCGGCAAGGCGATCCTGGTGGTCAACACCGCCAGCAAATGCGGCTTCACTCCGCAGTACAAAGGCCTGGAGCAGCTCTGGCAGCAGTACAAGGACCAGGGCCTGGTGGTGCTGGGCTTTCCGTGCAACCAGTTCGGCAAGCAGGAGCCGGGTGACGAGGGGGCTATTTCCGAGTTTTGCGAGCTGAATTTCGGCGTCAGTTTCCCCCTGTTCAAGAAGGTCGATGTCAACGGGGGCGAGGCCCATCCGCTGTTTGTGCAACTCAAACAGCGCGCGCCGGGCCTGCTGGGTTCCAAGGGCATCAAGTGGAACTTCACCAAGTTCTTGATCGGCCGCGACGGCCAGGTGGTCCAGCGTTTTGCCCCGACCACCAAACCCCAGGAATTGACCCAAGAGATCGAAGCGCTGCTCAAATGACTGACTTGCCTGCCGTATCCCTGGCCCTGGATGACCAGCTGTGCTTCAAACTGTACGCCGCCTCCCGGGCGGTGACACGGGCCTATAAGCCAATGCTCGACCAGTTGGGCCTGACGTATCCGCAATATCTGGTGATGTTGGTGTTGTGGGAGTGGCACGCCGCTGCCCCGCCGCAGCCGACGGTCAAGGCGCTGGGGGAACGGCTGTTACTCGATTCCGGAACGCTGACGCCGCTGCTCAAACGCCTGGAGCAACTGACGTTGATCACGCGCCGGCGCAGTACCCATGATGAGCGTGAAGTGCACTTGAGCCTTGCCGAAGCGGGCCAGGCGCTGCGTGAGCGCGTCCAGCCGCTGAAGGCTCGCTTGTTGTGCGACAGCGGCGTGGACCTGAGCCAGGCGGACACCCTGCGCCATGGCCTGGACCAGTTGCTCCGGCAGATCACAGATTTGTCGTAGTCGGCACCCAGAGGTCGAGTAGGGCGTTGAGTTCTTCGCGGCGAAAGGGTTTGGCCAGGTAGTCGTTCATGCCGGCGGCCCGGCACCGTTCGCGTTCCTCGGCCAGGGCATTGGCGGTCAGCGCGACGATCGGCAGCTGCGGCCAGCGCCCGCTGCGGCGAATCTGCCGGCTCGCCTCGTAGCCATCCATGACCGGCATGTTGCAGTCCATCAGCACCATATCGAAACGTTGTTCTTCCAGCTGCTTCAGCGCCTCGCCGCCATGGGCCGCGACCACCACCTCGCAGCCCAGCTTGCCGAGCATGCCCTTGGCCACCAGTTGATTGACCGGGTTGTCCTCCACCAAGAGGATACGCGCCCGATGGGCAACCGGGCTGGTCTCCAATTGGGCCAGGTCGAGGACGATTTCGCTGTCGGCGCGCAGGGTACGGTGCAAGACCTGATACAGCGCCGTGCGACTCAGCGGGCGCGCCTGCTGTTGCAGCGGCGCCAGGGCGGCCACTTCTTCGCTGGGCATGAAATTGCCGTAGGCGGTGACCAGCAGGATCGGAGCGCTGACGGTCGGCCGCAGGCGGAACAGGCATTCGGGGCAGTCGGTGATCAGGATGTCCGGTGCCAGGCCCGTCAAGTCATCGTCGATGGTGTAGCAGTGCGGCGTCAGCCCCCAGTGCGGCAACAGGGTGTGCAGCAGTTCTGCCAGCCCGCTGCTGGCCCCGGTAATCACCGCGACTTCACCGCTCAATGGCGCCAGTCGTGTCGCTGGGGTGTGTGCAGGAAGTGGCAGTTCGGCGCAGAACTGGCTGCCGAAGCCGGTTTCCGAACTGATGGTCAGCCGACCGCGCATGGCTTCGCAAAGATTGTGGGTCAGCGCCAACCCCAGGCCGGTCCCGCCAAACTGGCGGGTAATGCCGGCGCCCGCCTGGGTGAAGGGTTTGAAGATCCGCGCCTGGGCTTCCTGCGCAATGCCGATGCCGGTGTCGCACACTTCGATGCGCACGCCGTCGGGTTGCGCACTGAGACGCACATCGACGCGACCGAACCGGGTGAACTTCAAGGCATTGGACAGCAGGTTACTGACAATCTGCCGGACCCGCGTCGGATCACCCACGACCTGGGCAGGAAACTGCGGATCGATCAGGCAGGTCAACTCCACGCTGGGCGCAGCGTTCTGCGACAACAGGTTGGCGGTGTCTTCCACCAGGGAGCCGAGGTCGAAGGGGATGCTTTCGAGTTCCAGTTGCCCGGCGTCAAACTTGGACAGGTCGAGAATATCGTTAAGCAGTTCTACCAAAACCTTGCCGGAGTCATGGGCGATCGACAATTGTTGGCGCTGCTCGGCGTTCAGCGCGCTGTCCAGAGACAGCGCGATCATGCCAAGCAGCCCATTGAGCGGGGTGCGGATTTCATGGCTCATGTTGGCAAGGAACGCCGCACGCGCCTGGGCCATGCCCAGGGCGTTGATTTTCGAGGCCTCCAGCTCTTCGTTGGATTGGCTTAGCCGGTGGTTGATCGCCTTGAGTTCGGTGGTACGCGCCGAAACAATGTCCTCCAACTGGCCAAGGTACTCGGTCAGGCGGTCCTCGGCGTGGCGCCGCTGCTGGATTTCGGTCTCCATGTTCTCGAACTGTTGGTTGGCGACGTTGACCAGCACGCCGATCTCATCGTGTTCGTGCCCCGGCGGGCAATCCAGGCGAGCCAGGGGCGCGCTGCCGGGGCTGCGGGTGCTCAACTCACGGATGATCCGCACCAGGGGCTGGGTCAGCATCACGTAGAACAGGCCCAGGAGGATGCCGGTCAGGATCAGGCTACGAGCAAAGCCATTGAGTAGGGTGATCTCTGCTCGACGTAGGAATCGGCTGCCGAATGCGTAGGTGTCGACGTCAAGGCGCAACACGCCGAGGGATTCGCCGGGCATATGGGTGAGGTACAGGCGGTCTTCGAACTGGCGGTTGGCGCCGAACAAAAAGTCGCTGATAGGACGGTAGCTGCTCTCCTTGCGGGGCCGATCAACGTCAGCCAGCACCAGGCCATTGTTGTCGACCAACTGTGCCCGCGTGATGGCGGGGGAGTGCAGCAGGCCCAGGGTCAACTCCTGGGCCAGTTCGGCGTCGATGTTGTAGGCAATACGTGAGGCGGGGTTGTGACTGATTTCAAGCAGCGCGTGTATTTCACGGTTGATGGACGCGTCTTCGCTGGCATAATCAATGCCGATTTGGATCAGGCTGAGTAAGGTTCCCAACACGAAACCAACCAGCACAGTCAGTCTGGCTTGTTTATAAGACAAGCGGTGGGCGAACTTGATATCCATTGGGTGCTGAGCCACTTCACGTTTCCCTTCGCCCGGCAAGCATAGCTGAACATCCTCAGCGCCAGCCTTGCCCGGTATGAATCGTTTTTTAAGGTGCAGCCGTCTGGCAACTGCGTCAGGGTTGCCAATACGCCATCTTTTTCAAGAACTTGCCACAGGAATAGTCATGGATTCTCGATTGAATGCCTTTCTTGAGCGGGCCGATGCGGTGCTTGCTCGTCTGGAACCCCTGTTGCCCGCACCTCGCGTGGCTGTTGACTGGAACCACTGCCTGGCGGCCCGCTGGCAGCGCGAGGGGCGCAGCGGCTTTTTGCTGCCCCTGGAAGTCAGCCTGGATATGCGCCTGTCCGACCTGATCGGTGTCGACAAACAGCGCGAGCAATTGGCGCGCAATACCCAGCAGTTTCTCGACGGCCTGCCCGCCAACCATGCGTTGCTCTGGGGGTCGCGTGGCACAGGCAAATCGTCGATGGTCCGCGCCTTGCTGGCCCAGCATGCCAAGGCCGGCTTGCGCCTGATCGAAATCGAGCGTGACCACCTGGCCGATCTGCCGCGTGTGGTCGAGCAACTGCTCAAGCTGCCGCAGCGTTTTATCCTGTTCTGCGATGACCTCTCGTTCGAGGCTGGCGAAGGCGACTACCGTGTGCTCAAGAGCGTGCTCGACGGCTCGCTGGAGCAGGCCCCGGAAAACGTGTTGCTTTACGCGACCTCCAACCGTCGTCACCTGGTGCCGGAAAACCAGAGCGACAACGACAACTGGAAACGTGTGGATGGTGAGTTGCATCCCAGTGAGGCGGTGGAAGACAAGATCGCCTTGTCCGACCGTTTTGGCCTGTGGTTGTCGTTCTACCCGTTCACCCAGGAACACTTCCTGGACGTGGTGGAGCACTGGATCGGCGAGCTGGCGAACAAGGCGGGTTTGCCGTGGCAGCGCGATGAAGCCCTCGACATCCTTGCGGTGCGCTGGGCCACGGGTCGCGGCAATCGCAACGGCCGGTGCGCCTACCAATTCGCCCGGTACTGGGTGGGCCTTAAATTACTGGAGCGCCAGCCATGATCGATTTACAGAAGGCGGGCAGCGGCCTTGATGGCTACGCCATGCTTTGTGCGCAACTGGAATCGCTGCTGGCCGATGAGCGTGACTTTATCGCCAACGCGGCGCAGTTTTCGGCGTTCCTGTTCAACCAGCTAGATGACTTGAACTGGGCGGGCTTTTATCTCAACCGTGATGAGGAACTAGTCCTCGGGCCTTTCCAGGGGCAGATCGCCTGTGTGCGGATTCCGTTTGGTCGAGGGGTGTGTGGTGCGGCGGCGGCTTCGCGGCAAACCCAGCGGGTGGAGGATGTACATGCGTTTGCTGGGCATATTGCCTGCGACAGTGCTTCCAACAGCGAGTTGGTGGTGCCCTTGGTCAAGGATGGGAGGTTGATTGGGGTGCTGGACCTGGACAGTCCGAAACTGGCGCGTTTCAGGCAAGAGGATCAGGCGGGCATTGAGCGGCTGGCGGCAATTTTTCTGCGGTTGACTGCCTGCTGAATGAGCTGCATTGCCTGTGGGAGCTGGCTTGCCTGCGATGGCGTGGGGGTGTCAGGTGCCCCACGTCTTCGTTAGCGACCATCGCCGGCAAACCGGCTCCTACAGGGTGAGGGTATCCAGTTGCTCTTGCAGCACTTGCTCAAGATCGCACATGGCGTTTTCGATGGCCTTGACCCAGATGGCCAGTTGGGCCCGATCCGCATCCTCGCCAGCCTGCTCCAGCATCTCGCATTGCTCGGCCAGCGTGCGGGCCTGGACGATCCTGGCGGCGCCCTTGATCTTATGGGCCTGGTCGATCAGGTCCTGGTGAGCGCCTTGTGCGAGCAATGCCATCAGTTCCTCGCGATCACGACGGCTGCTGCTCAACAGTTCTTCCAGCAGGCGCCGGCTTAACAACGGATCTCCGCCAGTCAGGGCGTTCAGGCTATCGAGGTCGAAGATCCGCGCTGGCGCCAGCGGGGTGATCTCGGCCAGGTGGCGCTCCAGTGTCGTAAGGCTGATGGGCTTGAACAGGCAGTCACTCATCCCCGCATCCCGGCAGCGCTGTTTTTCCTCCGGCTGGGCATTGGCGGTGAAGCCCAGGATGATGCAGGGCGGCATGTTTTCCCGTTGTTCATGTTCACGGATCGCACGGGCCAGTTCATAGCCGTTCATGACCGGCATATTGCAGTCGGCGATGATCAGGTCGAAGTGTTCCTGGCGCCAGGCCTGGAACCCCGCCGCGCCGTGCTGGACCGCGGTGAACCGGTGCCCGAGGAAGCCCAGTTGCTGGCACATGAGCAGGCGGTTGGCCGGATGGTCGTCCACCACCAGCACATTCAGGATTGCTGCCGCATCCTGGGGCGCAGGCTTGAGCTCGATCAGCGGGTAGGCAGGTGCCAGGCTGGTCATCTGCAGCGAGACAAATACCTGGGTGCCGACACTGGGCACGCTGCTCAAGGCCAGTTGCCCGCCCATCATCTCGCACAGACTGCGACAGATCACCAGTCCAAGACCCGCGCCGCTCCTGGCCAGGTGCCCGGAATTGTCGGCCTGGGAAAAAGGTTCGAACAGGCGTTGCTGGTCGTCGCGGCTGATACCGATGCCGGTGTCCTCGACCACCAGTTTCATCTGGATTTGCTGCGGCTGCCCGGTGGCCTGGATATCCACCTTGATCTTTACCTCGCCCTGTTCGGTGAACTTGATGGCATTGCTCACCAGGTTGGAGAGGATCTGCTTGAAGCGCAGCGGATCGATCTGTACGTCACGCTCGTCGACGCCGGGATTGAACGCCAACAGCAGGTTGAGATTCTTCTGGCGTGCCAGGCCATCGAACACTCGCACTACCGACTCGATCAGTTCGCGCAGGTTGACGCGCTCCGGCGCCAGGCTCAGGCGGCCCGACTCGATGCGCGCGATGTCGAGAATATCGCCAATCAACTCCAGCAAGTCCTTGGCCGAGTTGTAGGCCACCTCGATGGCCGGGCGATCCAGGTGCCCGTGGTCGGCACGCTTGAGGGTCAACTCCAGCATGCCGATCACCGCGTTCATGGGGGTGCGGATCTCATGGCTCATGGTTGCCAGGAACGTGCTTTTCGCGCGATTGGCCTCATCGGCGCGGTCCTTGGCTGCGCGCAGGTCATCGAACAATTGGCGACGTTCGCTGATGTCGATCCAGCCGCCGATGATGCCCTGGACCTCACCAACGGAGTTACGGTAAGGCAGGATCCAGTGGTAGATCGTCAGGTGTTGCCCGCGAATATGCAGCGGGCGGTCAACGATCAGCGGCTTGCCTTCGGCCACCACCCGCAGATAGTCGGCATGATACTGGTTGGCTTGCGCCTCGCTGGCCAGGCTGCTCTGCATGACACTCTTGCCGATGACCTCCTCGCGCTTGACGCCGAAGACCTGCAGATAACTGTCATTGCAGGTCTGCAGCAAACCGTTGCGATCGCGCACGTAGATCGGGTGCGGGGTTTCATTGACCAGGGCACGCATGAACTCGTATTGATCGCTCAGGGCCCGCTCTGCCATCTGCCGGTGCTTGATTTGCCGGCGCATATAGCCGTTCCAGGCCAGGGATGTAAGCAGCAGCAGCCCGGCGGCGCTGATGATCTGGATAATCAAGCGGTGGTAGTTGCGCCAGTAGCTGTCGGATGCGGCTGTGTAGCCACGCCAGCGGTTGTTGATCACCCCAAGTTCATCCGGCGCGATGCTCAGCAGTGCCTTGTCGAGGATCGAGGCCAGTTCGGTGGCGCTGCGTGAGGTGGCCAGGGAGAACGAGGCCAGTTGTGTACCGATACTCGAACTGATCTGCAATTGGCCCTGGAAGAAATGGGATGAGAGGAAGTAGTTGGCGACAACCAACGAGTTGACGGCCCCATCCACATGCCCCTGGGCCAGCATTTCCGAGGCCTTGAAGGTATCGCTGGCCTCCACCAGGGTGATCTGCGAATACTCCCGGCGCAGATAGTCCACCAAGGGGTTGCCTTCGGTGATCGCGAGTTTTTTTCCCGCTAGTTGCTCAAGAGTCGAGGGCGCTCCAGGCTCCTTGCGTGTCAGTAGAACGTAGGAGTTCTGCAGGTAGGGACGGCTGAAGTCGAGCTTGGCTTCGCGTTCGCGGCTGGGACTGATGGCGGCAATAATATCGGCGTTGCCGTTTTCGACCTGCTCGATCATTTGGTTGACGTTACGGGTGTTCTGGAACTCCAGGTGCAAGCCCGTGCGTAGCCGTATCAACTCCAGCAGGTCAGCGGTCATGCCACGCAACTGGCCGTCGGAATCGATGAACGTCAGTGGCGCGAGGGTTCCGTTGATGACCACTTTTACCACCGGGTGGTCCTTAAGCCAGCGCTCTTCACGTTGGCTCAACTGCAGCTTGTGGTCGGTCAACAGGATATCGCTACCCGCACTCCAGCGTTTGGCGATGTTTTCCCGCTCGTAGGTCCCTACGCCTGCCAGGACCGCATCGACGATGCCCAGCAGGGTTTGCTGGTTGCGGTGTATGGCAAAGCTGAAGCCGTAGGCTTCGTGCTTGCCGAAAGTGGCCATGCGGATGTTCTTCAGGTAGCCCTTGTTGATCATGTAATGGGTGGAAATAGTATCGCCGAGGAACACGTCGGCCTGGTCGAAGGCCACGGCGTTCAGCGCATTCAAATAAGACGGATAGACCTGGATGATCGCATTCGGGTACAGCGCTTCGACGTCCTTTAGCGGCAGGTAGTGGTAGACAAGGCTCAAGCGCATGCCCGCCAGCCCGTCATTGAGCGGGCGGGTTTCTGCGTCACGGGTGACCAGTACCGGCTGGTCGACCGCGTAGGGCGTTGACAGGACAATGTCGGCGTTGCTCGCTTCAAATCCGTTGGCGCTGCCCAGCAAGTCGATTTTCCCGTCTTCCAGCGCCTGGATGGCCGCCTCCCGCGAGGGGTAGCGCAACACCGTGACGGGCAATGCCAGGGCTTTGGCCAGGATCCCCGCGTAGTCGGCAGTAATACCTTCGTAATCGTGGCCGCTGGCGGTTATGTCGAAGGGCGGGTAGTCGGGTGTCGAGGTTCCCAGCACCAACTCACGTTTGTTTTGTAGCCATTGGCGCTGCGTGGGGTTCAGTTGGGTGTCCAACTGAACGGTACCGGCACGACTCAGCAATGAGTAGCGTTCTGGAGCGGTTTGAGTGGCTGACACGGCTGTACTCAAGCACAGCCCGGCACTCAAAATGATTAGATAGTCCTTTAAACGCCTTGGCATCCTGTTTCTCACACTAACGCGTTGCGTTTTGCCATCTCGATAAGTTCTACCAAGGACTTGGCCTTGAGTTTTTGCATTAGTCGTTTTTTATAAGTGCTGACCGTTTTATTGCTGAGGAACATACCTTTGGCAATCTCCTTGTTTGTACGGCCTTGTGCAAAAAGTTGTAAGACCATAAGTTCTCGGTCATTGACTGACTTGAAAAGATTCAATTCTTCATTTTCGCCGAGTTCGGCGCCGGTGGTGTTCAATGCTTGACTTGGGAAATAGTTGTAACCTGAAAGTACAGCCCTGATGGCACTTAGTAGTTCACTCAGATCACCTTCTTTGCAGACATAACCATCGGCTCCTGAACGCATGCAGCGTGTGGCAAAAAGTGTCGGGGACTGGGCGGTCAGAATCAACGTTTTCATTGGAGTACTCATTGCATTGAACCTGCAGAGAACCTCCAGTCCGTCGAGCTTGGGGATGCTGATATCAAGTATGATGAGGTCTGGCAGACATTCGCGGACCATTTGTATTGCATCACAACCGTTATCTGTTTCGCCGACAACTTTGTAACCTTCATGTTCCAGCAACATTCGGATTGCAAGTCGAATAACCGGGTGGTCGTCAATAATAAAGACTGTATTCATGAGCCAATTCCATACTAGTGCAAATAAGCGCGCACATTAGCTCAGAAGGTAGGGTAGGAGCATGAAGGGAAGGCTGAGCAGATATAAAACAGGAAAATTCCTACCATAAAAAAGGTATTGGACTACAATGCGCTAAGGCTTTGTTGGCCGTGTTGTAAGAGTTTCCTAGGTGAAAGGTTTGAAAGCTGTGCAGTGTTATTTGTAAGAGGGATGGGGGCGATATTTCATTTGTGAATGCGTTTAATGTCCTACGTTAAATTTTGAAAAGTTACTTTGGCAGCTCTCGGTATGTTGATGCAGTAGGGTACTTCAGCTTTGCCGGGTGATTTGGGGGTAAATGCCAGATGGGGACTCGTTAGTCGTGGGCTAGCGCTGATTGGTTGATCAATTCGATCCAGGCTTCTTTGTTCAAGGGCTTAGCCAAATATCCAAGCAGGCGCAAGTCACGTTGTATTGCCAGGGTTTTCAAATATTCCAGTTCGAGGGCGGGCAGGCCACTTAGCAATACAGCACTTTTGACAAAGCCTGCATGGCTGGCTATCTCCACCAGCTCCAACCCGGTGAGGTCGGGCAGGCATTGGTCACATAACATCACGTCGAAGGGGACCTCGGTTGTACGCATCAACTTGATTGCCTGCTCGGCATTTGCGGCGGGTGTCAGTTGGTCGTAGCCGAAACTCTTGAGCAGGCACTGAATGGCCAGGAGTTGAAACGGGTGATCTTCCACCAGCAGGATGCGCAATTGTCGTTCGGGCATAGGAAGTTCCGTGGAAGTAGCTGTAGGCGCAAAGATGCCAGCCAGTGCCTGTGTCTGTTTGCCCTGTGAGCAAGACGTTGGGCTATCTTGGGTTTGCGTGAATGTAGGAGCTGAGCGCTGGGGTGGATAAGAGAGGGGTGATTATTCATCGGGTGTTGGGGCAAATTCGATCAGGCTGCTCTGGTGCTTGCGTAGGTCGATTCTTCGAGGCAAGCGCCCAGGCAGGAAAACCTGCCTGGGCCATGGGTCATTGAGGGTAGGAGCGCCCGGTCATTTCCCGGGCCATCTCACTGGCGTAGCTATCGGTCATGCCGGCGATGAAGTCGATCATGCGCAGGAATGAGCGATGCAGCGGCCAGTCAGGATGGGGTGCGCTGTTGCCCAGCAAATCCAGGACGCGTCGATTCTTGAAGGATGGAGTACGGCCGCCATGCTGTTCCAGGGCAGCGCCGCAGAAGGTGTTCAGCAGGATCTCCAGGGTGGTGTAGGCGCCGATCTCATGCAGGGTCTTGCGCTTGTCCTGGAAGATTTTCTTGCGTGCCATGTCCTTGGCATTCAGTACACAACGTTTGGCCGGGCCATGCATATGTTCCACCAGGTCGCCTTGCAAGGTCCCGGCCAGTAGCGCCTGCTGTTGCTCGACGAACGCCCGCGCGGCGGCGTTGGTCAGGTGCTCGATGGCCTTGCCCCGCAGGATCGCGAGTTTGCGTCGCCTGGAGTCCTGGGGCCCCAGTTGCCGGTAGGTTTCCGGCAGGTCATCGCCCACCAGGTTCAGCAGCAGCGACTCGACCTCGGCGTACTCCAGCAAGTCCATCTCCAGGCCGTCTTCCAGGTCGATCAAGGCGTAGCAGATGTCGTCGGCGGCCTCCATCAGGTACACCAGTGGGTGGCGTGCCCAGCGTTGTTCCTCGAGTTGCGGCAGGCCGAGTTTCTGGGCGATCTGTTCAAGGATCGGCAATTCGCTCTGGTAGCAGCCGAACTTGTGTTTCTTGTAGCCCAGGGAGTCGGCGTGGCGGGCGGTCCATGGGTATTTGAGGTAGGTGCCCAGGGTGGCGTAGGTCAGGCGCGTACCGCCGTCGAACTGGTGATATTCCAATTGCGTCAGCACGCGGAACCCTTGCGCGTTGCCTTCGAAATTGAGGAAGTCATTGCGCTCGGCGCTGCTCATGTCGTCCAGCCAGCCACGGCCGGCTGCCTGCTGGAACCAGTGGCGGATCGCATCTTCGCCGGAATGGCCGAACGGCGGGTTGCCGATGTCATGGGCCAGGCAGGCCGATTGCACCACCATGCCCAGGTCGCTGGGGTCGCACCAGTCAGGCAGGGCGCTGCGAATGGTTTCGCCGACGCGCATGCCCAGGGAGCGCCCCACGCAACTGACTTCCAGCGAATGGGTCAGCCGGGTGTGGATATGATCGTTGCTGGTCACCGGATGGACCTGGGTCTTGCGGCCCAGGCGCCTAAAGGCCCCGGAGAAGATGATCCGGTCATGGTCTTTGTGAAACGGGCTGCGGCCCAGCTCTTCTGGGCTGTGCAGCGGTTTTCCAAGGCGTTCGCGGGTAAGCAGGGTAGGCCAATCCAAGGCGAGGGCTCTCCGTGGGATGAATGTCGACCCCCAGCTTCCCGGTTCGGCGGGCCTGGAGCAAGCGAAAAACTACAGGCCGGCGGCGTCAATATCGATTAACAGCAGGCGCTGACCGTTATCGAAGAATTGTCCTGCTGTCAGGCAGTATTGATTGGTCGTGGCATCGCGGTAGGTACTGGACAGAATCAAGCGGCGTTCCTCCCAGCCTTCGGCCAGCAGGTGATAGAAGTAAGGGCGCCATGACCAGTTGTGGCCCAGGTAGTGGCTGTCGGCTTGCCAGGCATCCTGGCGCCACTCGAAGTTGGGGGTCAGTTGGGTGCCGTGGCGATCGCACTGATAAAACCGCAGCAGCCGGGGAAAGCCCGGCAGCCAGGGCAATTGACTGAGAGGCTCCTGGGCCAGCGCCCAGCCCTGCAGGATCTGCATCAGTTCGATCAGTTGCTGGCGCAGCAGCATGATTCGCCCGCGCTCGGCCAGTTTGTGCTGCACGTAAGCCTGGCGCAGCACGGCGAAACGCGGGACGAATGCGTCGGCGGCGAACCACTCCAGTTGCGCCTGGGCAAACAGGTAGCCCTGGACATACCGCGCGCCACATTCAAGGGCAAAGCGCAGTTGCGCTTCGGTTTCCACGCCTTCGGCAATGATCCAGCATCCGGTTTTTTCCGCCATTTGCGCCAGGGCGCGCACCACCTCACCGCTGGGTCCGCCGAGGGCCGCTGCCTGGAACAGGCGCATATCCAGCTTGAGGATATCCGGGCGCAGGGCAAGGACCCGATCCAGTTGGGAATACCCGGCACCAAAGTCATCAATGGCAATCCGCGCTCCCGCCTCGCGGTAGCGGGCGACGACCTCGGCCAGGCGCTGGCTGTCGCCTCCCAGTTCGGTGATCTCAAACACGATGCGCTTTGGATCGACGTCATGGGCTTGTAGCTGTTTCAGGCTGGGCAGGGCTTGACCCGGTCGCAGCAGGGTGATCCAGCGTGGCGAGATATTGAGGCTCAGGAACCAGTCTTCAGGCGCCTCATGCAGGCGGCTCAGGGCGTTGTCGCGGATCTTGCGATCCAGGCGCCGCAGCGCCGAAGTGGGCGTGCGGGCATCGGCGAACAGGGGGCCGACCGAGTGCAGTTGACCATCTGCCTGGCGCAGGCGGCCCAGTGCTTCCACCCCGGCAATGCGCCCGGTGGCGGTGTCGATAAATGGTTGGAAACAGGCGAGCGGTTGCCCGTCAATCACAGAGCCTCCTTAGGGTGCTTCGGCATGAAAAAAGCCCGGTACCTGTAGGGAGGGAACCGGGCCTGATCCGTTTGCAAGAATGCAGCCAATTGTCTCAGGACTTGCGGGAGGCACCCTGCATCGCGAGCTTGATCAAGGGGATCAGCCCCGCACCGAGCCTTACCAGGCGGGTCATGGTGCCGATGCTGCCACCCTTGGCGCCTTTGCCGGTGAAGAATCCCAGCAGGGTCACAGCAGCGACGCCCCACAGCGGCGCATGCTTGATCCCGAACCCGTCCTGCCAGCTTTGGCCCAGGTTGCGCACTTTTTGCAAGGGCAGCAGCAATTGCTGGGACTCGTGGCGAATTTCCTGGCGGTGCATTTCCATGCGCAGGCGGATCAAGGCCTTGCGCATTTCCCGCCGGGAATTGGTTTGCGGCAGTTCAGTCAGGCTCATGGCAGCAGGCGCTCCCGGTCGTTGGCCAACTCTTCGAGGGTGGCGTGGAAAGGCGTGGATTCATCGAACACCGCGGCCTTCAAGCGCAACCCGCAGAACGCTGCGGCGAGTACGTAAAACACGCATAGGCTGATGATCCCGGTCAGGCGATAGGTATCCCAGACCAGGATCATGACCAGCGCCGACAACCCCACCAGCAGCAACAGGGCGAACACCAGTGCCAGTCCGGCAAACAGCAGCAGGCTGACGGTGCGTGCCTTCTGTTCCTGCAACTCGATGCCGAACAGCTCGACATGGCTGTGCAGCAAGCCCAGGACAGCCGCGCCGAGGCGCCGCGATGAGGAACTTGGGCCCGTGGACGAGCCGGTTTCGCCGATAGACATGATTAGCGCCTTGTAGCCAGCAGGCCGATCAGAAAGCCCACGCCGGCAGCGATGCCAACGGATTGCCAAGGGTTGGCCTGTACATAATCCTCGGTGGCGGTGACCGCCGCCTTGCCGCGTTCGCGCAGGGAATCTTCGGTCAATTTCAGGGTTTCCCGGGCCTGCAGCAGGCTGTCGTGGATCTTCGAGCGCAGTTCATCAGCCTGGTCACCGGCCAGAATCGCGGTGTCATCCAGCAGCTTTTCGGTATCGCTGACCAGGGTCTGGAAATCTTCCATCAGTATTTCTTGAGCAGTCTTCGCCGTTTTTCTGGCCATGGTTATCTCCGTGAGTGGCTGTCTGGTGCTTGAACGGGGTTTTGCTTGAGAGTCGCCGGCATTGCTGAAGGTTCACTGCAATTGTCTGGTACAGCTTTTGCTTTGCCATGGTGCGCCAGCCCAAAGGTTTGCGCGCAATGCGGGCGGTTTCGGCCAAAGCCTTGAAAAACCTTACCCTAAATCACTAAAACCCGTGGAAAAACCCGCAAGTCATTGCTGTCTTCAACAGCCGTCGCGCCAAAGCGGTTCATATCCTCTGTAGAAGGGTAGAGCACGCAGTGCCAATTTAGTGCGCGATCGTAGGGCGATGAACTGCTTTGGTGCTTTTTCCTCAACTGCAGGCCTGCCAATCCCCATGGAAAATGTGCAAAGCGCGGTGGACACCTTGGTCCACAGCTCCAATACGCTGTTTATTCTGATCGGCGCGGTGATGGTCCTGGCGATGCATGCCGGCTTCGCGTTCCTGGAAGTCGGGACGGTACGGCAGAAGAACCAGGTCAACGCGTTGTCGAAAATCCTCAGTGACTTTGCGGTCTCGACCCTGGCCTATTTCTTTATAGGCTATTGGATCTCTTATGGGGTCAGCTTTATGCAGCCGGCCGCGGTGCTCAGTGCCGACCATGGCTACGGCCTGGTGAAGTTCTTCTTCCTGCTGACCTTCGCAGCGGCCATCCCGGCGATCATCTCCGGGGGGATTGCCGAGCGGGCGCGCTTTGTTCCACAGCTGTGCGCCACGGCGTTGATCGTGGCGTTCATCTACCCGTTTTTCGAGGGCATGGTGTGGAATGGCAACTTCGGCCTGCAAGCCTGGTTGCTGGCGACCTTTGGTGCGACGTTCCACGACTTTGCCGGTTCCGTGGTGGTGCACGCCATGGGTGGTTGGCTGGCGCTGGCGGCGGTGTTGCTGCTGGGCCCACGCCAGGGCCGCTATCGCGATGGGCGCCTGGTGGCGTTCGCGCCTTCGAGCATCCCGTTCCTGGCGCTGGGTTCGTGGATATTGATCGTCGGCTGGTTCGGTTTCAACGTCATGAGCGCGCAGACCTTGTCCGGGGTGAGCGGGTTGGTGGCGGTCAATTCGCTGATGGCCATGGTGGGCGGCACCGTGGCGGCACTGGTGATCGGGCGAAATGACCCAGGCTTCCTGCACAACGGCCCGTTGGCCGGGCTGGTGGCGATCTGCGCGGGCTCCGACCTGATGCATCCGGTGGGCGCGCTGGTTACCGGCGTGGTGGCTGGCGGCTTGTTCGTCTGGTGCTTTATCGCTGCCCAGGACCGGTGGAAGATCGATGATGTGCTGGGTGTCTGGCCGCTGCATGGCCTGTGTGGCGTGTGGGGCGGGATTGCCTGCGGGATTTTCGGCCAGAGCGCCTTGGGTGGGTTGGGCGGCGTAAGCCTGATCAGCCAGTTGATCGGCACCGCCCTGGGAGTGGTGGTGGCCCTGGCTGGCGGGTTGCTGGTGTACGGCGTGCTCAAGCGCATCTGCGGCCTGCGCTTGAGCCAGGAAGAGGAGTACTACGGCGCGGACTTGTCGATCCATAAGATTGGCGCCGTCAGTCAGGATTGATCGGGTCTGCACGGTTGTCGTCGGTGTGCTGGTAGAAACCGTGGAGCAAGCGGTAGCGGTTGCGCCGCACTTCGTCGACCCGGTCGCGCACCTGCTGGTCGGGCAGGCCGAGCATGATCATCGCGTGCGAGGCGAGCATCAGGCTTGACTCCAGTAGCTCGGGCACCACTTCACTGGCCCCGGCGGCTTTCAGTTCAGTCAGCTGGCTGTCGTCGCGGGTGCGCACCAGGATCGGCACTTTATGGTTGATCCGCCGTGCTTCCTTGAGCACCGCCAGGGCCACGTCGCTATTGTCCACGGCAATCACCACCAGGCGCGCGCGCTCCAGGCCGACGGCGCTGAGCAGGGCACCGCGCCGGCAATCACCATAATGCACGCTGCTGTCCTCGGTGGCGGCTTCCTGCACGCGCTCGGGGTCATCGTCCAGGGCAATGAACGCTTGTTGTTCACGGCGCAGGAAGCGCCCGATGGATTGACCGACCCGGCCATAGCCGCAGATCACCACATGCCCGCGTAGCTCAGCATTGAGCGCGGTGATGGCCTCCAGTTGCACTTGCTGGTTGGGTTTGCGATGCAGGCGCAGCGCGATCGCGGGCGCGGCCCGCAGCAGCAAGGGCGTGAGCAGCATGGAGCAGAACGTCGCTGCCAGTAGCAGGCTGCTGATTTCGCCGGGCAGCATATTGCTCAATTGCATCTGCGCCATCAGCGCAAAGCAGAACTCGCCGCCCTGGGCCAGCGCCAGGCCACTGCGCCAGGCGGTTTCGCTGTCGCTGCCGCGCAGCTTGACCAGCGCGGCGACGATGCAGCCCTTGATCAACATCAGCGCCAGGGTCAGCCCGAGGATCTGCAGGCTGTGGCTGATGAACAGCTGCAAGTCGATCAGCATGCCGATACTGACAAAGAACAGCCCCAGGAGAATGTCGCGAAACGGTCGGATATCCGCTTCGATCTGGTGCCGGTAATGGCTTTCCCCCAGCAGCATGCCCGCCAGGAACGCGCCGAGGGCCGGCGACAGGCCCAGCAGGTGCGTGAGCCAGGCCGTGAGTAGCACGATCACCAGGGCCAGCAGTACGAACAGCTCCGCCGAATGCGAGGCGGCCACTTCGTGGAACAGGCGCGGCAGCAGCCAACGGCTTGCAAGCAGCAGGCCGAGGAACAGCACCACGGTCTTGCCCAGGGTCAGCGGCAGAGCCCAATACCAGGCCTGCTCGCTGCTGCCGGCGAACACCGGCACCAGGGTCAGCAACAGCACCGCGACCACGTCCTGGAACAACAGCACGCCTATTGCGTTTTGCCCATGGCTACTGAAAATCTCCCCCAGGCTGGTCAGCTCCTTGCTCACAATCGCGGTGGATGACAGCGCGAGCCCTGCCCCCAGCAACAATGCGGCCACCGGCGACATACCCATCAACAGCAGCAAGGCGCCCAGCACCACGGCGCAGCACAACACTTGCAGGCTGCCGAGGCCAAACACCACCCGGCGCAGGCTGAGCATCTTGGACAGGGAAAACTCCAGGCCCAGGGAAAACAGCAGGAACACCACGCCCAGTTCGGCGAGGTCTGGCAGGTCTTCGCTGTCATTGACCCAGTCCAGGGCGGTTGGCCCGACGGCCAGGCCCACGCACAGGTAGCCGAGCACCGGCGGCAGTTGCAGCCGGCGGAACAGTGCAATGACGACCAGGGATGAGGCAAGAATGATCAGCAGGTTGGCAAACACAGACATCTCCGTCGGGGTGTTGCAGGAAAAAAGCCGCGAGAATCGCTGAATCAGTTATAGGCCATGGTGATCTGGATCAGGTCTTTGGCATGACTCGACGAGGTTTTTCCCGCGGCCTAGAATGAGGACCTGTTTCTTATCGGGTCTGTACATCATGCCTCCTGAATGCCAGTTGTTCGGCACCCTGGGCTGCCATCTGTGTGAGCTTGCCGAAGATGAAATCATGCCGTTGGTCGAACATGGGCTGTTGGTCGAGTTGGTGGATATCGCTGATTCCGAAGCACTGTTCGAAGCCTACGGCCTAAGTATTCCGGTGCTTCGCCGGGTGGATACCGGGGCGGAACTGGGTTGGCCGTTCGACACTGAACAGGTGGTCGCCTTTCTAATCTAGCGCCATCCCCATGGCAGGTTGCTGATTATTCGGTTACTGTATGTTTGTACAGCGATTGAGTGAGGGGGAACGCCCGTGGTGAATGTCGAACAACTGAAAAGCAGCGTCAACCGCATGTCCGTCGACGTCGTGCGCGATGCGGTGAATGAGCTGCGGCTCGATGGCCTGGTCACGGAAGGCAAGACGCCGTTCAACAAAGTGCATTTCAATACCTGCTTTGCCGAAATCGAAGCATTGTTCCAGCGCGCCGGTTATCACAAGCAACTGGACGTGGTGGGATACCAGGGCTTGCTGTATGCCTTGTACGATCCTGGCCGCTGGGAGGCGGTGGACGTGCTGCGCTGGCTCAAGGAATTCACCGAGGCTGCCAGTGCTTCGCCGGTGTTGCGGGCCGAATTGGTCAGGGCTTGAGCTTCTGGGGGATAATGCCCCCTTTGTTTCCAGGCCTTGAGCGTACGCATGTCCGATACCGGTTTTTCCGCTGCCCAGAACCAAGCCAGTACCTTGTACCTGCCGCCTGGCCCCTGGGTGACGGTACTCGATTGCCTGTGCGAGCATTTTCGCGCCATCGGCCGCGAGCAATGGCTGGACCGCATCGCCCGTGGTCGGGTGCTGGATGGCAACGGCCAGCCCATCGCCGTGGATCTGGCCTACAAGGAAGGCTTGCGCATCCACTACTTTCGCGAAGTGCCGGATGAAAAACCGATCCCGGTGCAGGAAACCATCCTGTACGCCGATGAGCATCTGGTGGTGGCTGACAAACCACACTTCCTGCCAGTGACGCCCGCCGGCGAATATGTCGAGCAGACTTTACTGCGCCGCCTGATCCGTAGCCTGGATAACCCGTCGCTGGTGCCGCTGCATCGCATTGATCGCCATACCGCAGGGCTGGTGTTGTTCTCGGCCAACCCGCAAAGCCGCTCGGCGTATCAGCAACTGTTCCCCACCCGCCAGATCGATAAAATCTACGAAGCCATTGCCCCGGCCTTGCCTGCGCTGACATTCCCGCTGGTGCACAAGAGTCGCCTGGTGGAGGGCGAACCGTTCTTCCGCATGCAGGAAGGGCCCGGTGCAAGCAACACGGAAACGGCGGTGCAGGTGCGCGAAAAAAACGGCGACCTGTGGCGCTATGGCCTGTTTCCGGTGACCGGCAAGAAACATCAACTGCGCGTGCATATGACGGCGCTGGGCGCGAGCATCTGCAACGACCCGTTTTATCCCGAGGTCATCAAGGATGCCGTGGATGACTACGCCAACCCGCTCAAGTTGCTGGCCCAGGGTGTGCGGTTTATCGACCCGGTAACCGGCGAGCAGCGCAGTTTCAGCAGCAGAATCGTGCTGGACTGGTGATATTTCCCACGCGCCAGATACAACAAAGCCCGCTCAAAAGCGGGCTTTGTTGTATCTGGCGTTAAGACTTACAGGTCTTTAACGGTGCGAACCTGATCCTTGTTGATGCGGGTACGCTTACCATCCAGTTGTTCGAATTCGTAGAAGCCCGAATCCTGATCGAATTTAGGGGTGTCGACAGCCTGGATTTCGCGACCGTCATTCAGGGTGATCACTGTTGGCGAGGCGCAACCGGCGAGGGTGGCAAGGCCCAGTGCAAGCATGAGAGCGGCGATGGTCCGTTGAGTCATGAGTCTTCTCCGAGAGTAATGCTGTGTTGAGTTCTGACCTTGTGACGTGTGCAACGTCGGCAAAGTTCCTTGTTCTAGCACTCATTCTGACACGCCGGGGCGTGGGTGCAACAACTCTGGTGTATTGAGGTTGGCCAGGCGCGGATCGTTTTCGGCGCATTCGAGCGCCTTTGCCCCCAGTTTCAGCAGGATCTGGCGCGGGCTGCGCTCTGCAGCCTGCCAGGCGCGCTCCACATCACCGCGCAGGCGCGTCGGTATGACGCAGAGCAAAGGCTCCCAGAACTCGCCATGGCGGATCATCACCGGCACCTGTGGGTGTTGCCGTGCGGTGTCGAGCAGGTCTGCCAGCAACTGCCCATCGATGTGCGGCACATCACAGGGCAAGATCAATAGATGTTCATGGCGCGCGGCGGCCAGCCCGGCGCGGATACCGGCCAAGGGGCCCGGGAAGTCAGGACTGTCGTCGCTTACCAACTGGTCGGCATAGGCGGCGTACTGCACCTGGTTGCGGTTGCAGGAGATGATCAAGTCATCGGTCAACGGCCGCACCAACTGGTGCAGGTGAGCAATCAGCGGTTGCCCGTGCCAGTCGAGCAGGCCCTTGTCCAGGCCGCCCATACGCTGGCCGCGACCGCCGGCCAGCAACAGGATCGAGCATGGCAGGGGCGAAGAATTGAATGGCATGACGGCTCCGCGCAGGCAGTGAAATAGGGGCCTGTGATATAACATCGGGCTGTTTCTTAGACAACCGGACCGAGCCATGAAAGCCAAGGCTGATGCGCCTTTCGTACCTCTTAACATCGCTGTACTGACCGTCAGCGATACCCGCACCCTGGAAACCGATACCTCCGGGCAAGTCTTCGTTGACCGCCTGCTCGCGGCCGGCCACCGCCTGGCCGAGCGGGTGCTGCTCAAAGATGACCTCTACAAAATCCGTGCGCAAGTGGCGCACTGGATCGCCGAGGACGTGGTGCAAGTGGTGTTGATCACCGGCGGTACCGGCTTTACCGGCCGCGACAGCACCCCGGAAGCTGTCAGTTGCCTGCTGGACAAGCAGGTGGACGGGTTTGGCGAGCTGTTCCGGCAGATCTCGGTGGCCGATATCGGCACCTCCACCGTGCAGTCCCGCGCCCTGGCCGGCCTGGCCAATGGCACCCTGGTGTGCTGCCTGCCGGGCTCCACCAACGCTGTGCGTACCGGTTGGGACGGGATTCTCGCCGAACAACTGGATGCCCGCCATCGCCCGTGCAATTTTGTGCCGCACCTCAAGCTGGCCGAACCGTGTGAATCCCGTGGATAAGCCGGGCAAGACCGGCGCGTTGATGCCGGTAGAAGAAGCACTTGAGCGCTTGTTGAACATGGCCGAGGCCGCGCCAATCCGTGAGCAGCAATACCTGCCATTGGCTGAGTGCGACGGGCGCGTATTGGCCGAGGCGCTGGTCTCCACCCTTGACCTGCCGCCCTGGCCCAACAGTGCGATGGACGGCTACGCCTTGCGCACTGCCGATTGGACGGGTGAGCCGCTGCCGGTGAGCCAGCGTATTTTCGCCGGGCAAGCCCCGGAGCCCCTGGCGGCGGGGACCTGCGCGCGGATCTTCACCGGCGCCCCGGTCCCGCAAGGCGCCGACTGCGTAGAAATGCAGGAAAACGCCGAGGTGCAAGCCGACCAGCGCGTGCGCTTCACCCAGGCGCTGCACGTAGGGCAAAACATCCGGCCCAAGGGCCAGGAGACTACGGTCGGCGAAGAAGTCCTGACGGCGGGTACGCGGCTCGGCCCGATTGAACTGGGCCTGGCGGCCTCCCTGGGGCGCGACCGCCTGGCGGTGGTGCGGCGCGTGCGTGTGGCGGTGCTGTCGACGGGCGATGAATTGATCGAGCCCGGCCTGCCGTTGGGGCCGGGGCAGATCTACAACAGCAACCGGCGGGTGTTGTGCAGCTGGTTGCAACGCCTGGGTTGCGAGGTGATCGACGCGGGTATCCTGCCCGATGACCTGGAACTGACCCGTACCCGCCTCGGCGCACTGGGTTCGGTGGACCTGATTTTGTCCACCGGCGGGGTCTCGGTGGGAGAGGCGGATTTCCTCGGTATCGCACTGCGCGAGGAGGGCGAACTGGCCTTGTGGAAGCTGGCGATCAAGCCTGGCAAACCGCTGACTTTCGGCCACTTTCGCGGCGTGCCGGTGATCGGTCTGCCGGGGAACCCGGCGTCCACCCTGGTCACGTTCGCCCTGTTGGCACGGCCATACCTGTTGCGCCGCCAGGGGGTCGAGGTGGTGCAGCCCCTGCGTTTCGAGGTGCCGGTGGGGTTCGTCTGGGCCAAGCCGGGTAACCGTCGCGAATACCTGCGCGGGCGCCTTGAGCAAGGGCGGGCGGTGATCTACCAGAACCAGAGTTCCGGCGTATTGCGCAGTGCCGCCTGGGCCGAGGGTTTGGTGGAAGTACGCGAAGGCAGCACCTTGGCCATCGGTGACCGGGTGAACTTCATTCCCCTGAGTGAAGTATTGGGCTGAAGAATTAATTTACAGCCCAATGGCTTTTTTCTGACTGCCGAAGGTCAACATCCCTCAGGTCCCCTCCAACGATAGGAGCTTCACCCCATGAGCAAACCCAAGGCACTGTTGATTCTGCACGGCAAGCAAGCCCTCAACGAAGACGTGCGGGCGGCAGTGCAAGGCAAGCGCGAGCAGGGGTGGGAGCTGGCGGTGCGTGTCACCTGGGAGGGTGGCGATGCCCAGCGCCTGGTAGGTGAAGCCCTGGATGCCGGCTACACCCGCCTGATCGCGGGTGGTGGTGACGGCACGTTGCGCGACGTGGCCGAGGCCATGGCACGCGCCAAGACTGACGCCAGCCTGGTGCTGATGCCCCTGGGCACCGCCAATGACTTCGCCCGGGCGGCCGGGGTGCCGCTGGAGCCGCGCCTGGCGCTGGAGCTGCTGGACGTGGCGCCGCAAGCCATCGACCTGGGGGAGGTGGGCGGGCAGGTTTTCCTCAATATGGCCACCGGCGGCTTTGGCAGCCAGGTCACCGCCAACACCTCCGAAGACCTGAAAAAGGTATTGGGTGGCGCGGCCTATCTGTTCACCGGCCTGTCGCGTTTCAGCGAGCTGCGGGCCGCCTATGGGGAACTGGTGGGCCCGGACTTCCATTGGCGCGGCGAGTTGCTGGCCCTGGGCATCGGCAACGGTCGCCAGGCCGGGGGCGGGCATGAGCTGTGCCCGGGCGCCCTGGCCGATGATGGCCTGCTGGATATCAGCATCCTGCCCGCGCCCCAGGAAGTGGTCGGCACCTTGCGCAGCCTGATGACCGACGGCTGGGGCCTGGACAACCTGTTCGTACGGGCACGCCTGCCGTGGGTGGAGATCAAGGTGGCCGAAGGGTTGGACATCAACCTCGATGGCGAGCCGCTCAAAGGCGATGACCTGCGTTTTTGCGCCTTGCCCAAGGCCTTGCAGGTGCACTTGCCGGTGGATTCGCCGTTGCTGGCTAATCGTCCAGGCTGATGATTTGTTCGCGCACGGCAAACAGCACCAGGCCGGCCACATCGAAAATCTGCAAGCGCTTCATGATCTGCGAGCGGTGGGCTTCCACGGTCTTGATGCTCAGGCCCAGGCCGTGGGCGATTTCCCGGGTGGACTTGCCGCGCACGATCAGGCGCAGGATTTCCAGCTGGCGTGCCGTCAGGTTGTGGCGCTGTGTAGGAGGTGCCGGGTGTGACTGGCTGTGGATCAAGGCCTGGTTGATCACCGTGTGGGCGATCGCCGGGCTCAGGTAGCGCTCGTTGTTGCGCAGTGCCAGCAGCGCGTGTTCCAGCTCATTGGCGGTGGTGTCCTTGAGCAGGTAGCCGTGGGCACCGGCCTCCAGGGCCCGCATGATCAATTGCGGGTCGGTGTGCATCGAAAGGATCAGCACCTTGCTCTTGGGGTAGGCGTGCTTGAGTTGCTGCAGCGCATCCAGGCCGCTGGTGTGCTTCATCGACAAATCCAGCAGGACGATATCGGGCTGCAAGGCGTCGAATTGTGCGAGCACTTGCGCGCCGTCGTTGGCTTCGCCAATCACCGCATAGCCGGGGATATCGAGGATCAGCGCGCGCACGCCGGCGCGGATCAGTGCGTGGTCATCTACCAGGAGTAAATTGCAGGTCACTCTAGAACCTTAGGGGGACTGGCCCGCTCGAGGGTGCGCGGCGCCCAGGGGAACAGCGCTTCGATCCGCGTGCCAAAGCCGGGTTGGCTATTGACCGTCAGCAGGCCGCCCAGTTGATCAATGCGCTCGGACATGCCCGCCATCCCGCTTTGCCCTGCAAGGCCTGGGTCGGTGGCGGGCGAGAAGCCCTGGCCGTCATCGCTGATAAACAGCGAGAGCCCCTGGGGCAAGCGTCGCAGGCGCACCAGCAGGTTGCGCGCCTGGGCGTGGCGCAGCATGTTGGTCACGGCCTCCTGGGTAATACGGAAGGCTGCCACGGCCATCTCTTCCGGAATCCCGGTCAGGCGTTGCTGGCATTCCAGGCTCCAGTGCACCGGGGTGTTTTCCAGGGTCTTGAGCAGGTGCGCGCGCAGGCTCGCTTCCAGGCCCAGGCTGGTGAGTTGCCGTGGGTTGAGAATGGCCGACACGTCGCGCACTTTGGCCAGGGTTTCGTTGAGGGTGTTGCACAGTACGCCGCACTGTTCCTGCAATTCTGTCGGGAGGCGGCGCTGCAGCCAATCGCTTTGCAGCTTGGCGGCGGTCAGCAATTGGCCGATATCGTCGTGCAATTCGCGGCTGAGGCGATGACGCTCGTTTTCCTGGACCTGCAACAGGCGGTCGGCCAACTCCTGGGGCTGGAACTTGATCGATTTACGCGAGCGCCATCGCTGCAGGCCCGCTGCGGCCAGGGCGGCGAGGTTGAGCAGCAGCAAAAATATCGGCAGCGGCGCTTCGTGGGCATACACCCACAGGCTGACCAGGGTCGCGCACAGGCACAGGCCAAGCGTGACCCAACGGGTAGTGCCCGGGGAGACGAACCTGGCGATAAGTGACTTGGGGCTGGCGTACATAGCAGATGGAGCCGATGGAGGTTCGCTGCGGGTAGACCGGTCATGACCGCTGGCCGGGCTCTGTTTGGAAAGCGAGTGAGTTGGGTGTTGGTTCGAGGGGCTTCTCGGATTTTCTTACATCTGGGGCAGCCACGTCGAGCGCGGTAATAGTACCACCAACAATTACCGTTGGTCGCCTGTGCAGTACTTAGTTCAGCGAGCCCAAGTTGTACTATTAAACGAGACTTGCATCGTTATTACCAATACAGGCTTATTGATAGTTGGCTGGCTAAATACCTTCCGCAGACTTAGTTGGTCGCCCGCTGGCGGCCTGGCTTAATCGCACGAAAGGTTAGGAGGCGCAGTGCAAGGATTGGCGAAAGTGTGTGCCAGCGTCCTTCTGGGGAATCTGCTGGGCAACGGTTTCAATCAAGATGGTTTGCTCGGCGTCGTCCAGGCTGAGTTTACCGGTCTTGATATCGATCAATTCCAACTGCCAGGCCAGTAGCGTCAGGCAGTCATGCAGGGCGGCAAGTGCCGCGTCGTGGAGTTGCATCGGGCTTTGGGCGTTGCTGATCAGATCCTGGATGTGCCGGGAAAAATTACCAATGGCTGGCAGCGCCATGGCATCGGCTTTTTCGGCAAGTTTGACCAAGCTGCTTTTCATGCAATCGATGGCGTCGTTATCGTTGCGGATCAAATGCAGGTGGCTCAGGCATTCCTCTGACTTGGCCAGCAGCATTTCTGCCTCCAGGAGGAACTCGGGAAGTGCGTCTTGCCACTCTTTACCGTCGTTCATCATGAAAGTCTCCACAACATACGGTCAGATAATGAGATGTAGCACCGTAGCAACGGCTTCAAACTAGCGCCGAAATATGACCGGAATCTGTAGTTCGTTTCTGAATTTTGAGTAGTACTTTTATTTGAGTGATCAGCGTCGCGATGGCTGGCGCTGCGTGCAGTGGAAACAACCAGGGGTGTTCGCATGACTTCGATTGCCCAGGCGATAACGCCTGGAAGGCCCTTGGGCCGCGGGCTTGCGATAGCAAACAAAAGCCTGACTCCATTCATGCAATGAGAATGGCGTCACATTAATGGCTATTGGATATTGCGAATATCAGGTTGGACCTGATTGCGACTAGGGGAATCCCCTATATGACGGAACCTTGTGACCGTTTGAGGGTCTGGCGGCGCCGCTTGACTCCCGGATGGGAGGTGATGCCAGTAAAGCATGATGTCAGTGTGACATCAATGCATTTACGTGGCATTTTACCCAGGGTCAAGGTCTGGCGCCGTCTGCCGATAACCTTCTCCAGTAGGCAGCAAATCTTTCAGCACACCCAGGAGTCTTCAATGGCTGGCATTCTCGACACGGTAGATCAACGCACGCAATTGGTGGGTGAGAATCGCCTGGAGATCCTCATGTTTCGCCTGGCCGGGCGTCAGTTGTTCGCGATCAACGTGTTCAAGGTGCAGGAAGTCCTGCAGTTGCCCAAGCTGACCCTGATGCCACAGCGCCACCCGTTTGTCTGCGGCGTGGTCAACCTGCGCGGCCAGACCCTGCCGGTGATCGACCTGTCCCAGGCCATCGGCATGCGTCCGCTGGTGCCGGGGCCCAACAGCACCATTATCGTTACCGAGTACAACCGCTCGGTGCAGGCCTTCCTGGTGGGCGGCGTCGACCGCATCGTCAACATGACCTGGGAGTCGATCCTGCCTCCGCCGGCCAGCGCCGGTCGCCAGCACTACCTCACGGCCATCAGCAAGGTGGATGAGCAGTTGGTAGAAATCATCGACGTGGAAAAAGTCCTCGCCGAGATCGTGCCCTACAACGCCAAGGTCTCCCGGGAAAAACTCGAGGACCCGGTCCTCGAACGTGCCCGTGGCCGCGAAGTGTTGCTGGTGGATGACTCCAACGTGGCCCTGTCGCAACTGCGTGACACCCTGGGTCAACTGGGGGTGAAGATGCATATCGCCAGTGATGGCCTCAAGGCCTTGAACATGCTCAAGGCGTGGGCGGACACCGGCCAGGTAATGACCGACAAGTTGCTGATGATCTTCACCGACGCCGAAATGCCCGAGATGGACGGCTACCGCCTGACCACCGAGATCCGCAACGACCCGCGCCTGCGTGGCCTCTATGTGGTGTTGCATACCTCGTTGTCCGGCAGCTTCAACGATTCGATGGTGAAGAAGGTCGGTTGCGACAACTTCCTCTCCAAATTCCAGCCCGACAAGTTGGTGGATGTGGTGCGCCAGCGCCTGATGCTGGACGAAGTCCCAGCCTGATACCTTCTGGCCACGTTGCCGACCGGGGAAGTTTTGATTCTGGCAGCGTGCTCGTATAGGGTGACGTTTTTGTTCACAGGAACCCAGGCTCATGCTTCGTCTCAGCGCGTTGTATCGGTACCCCTTGAAGTCGGGCAAGGCAGAGACCTTGGCGCATATCGGCCTGGATAAACTGGGGCTGGACGGGGATCGACGCTGGATGTTGGTGGACGAGGCCAGCGGGCGCTTCCTGACCCAGCGCGCAGTAGCGCAGATGAGTCAGTTGTCGGCCCTCTGGAACGGCGCTGGAGGCCTGACCTTGAGTGCTGCTGGCCAGCCCACGCTGGACGTGGCATTGCCCGGCGCTGACGCCGAGTTGCGCGGTGTGACCATCTGGCGCGACACCCTGCGGGTTCCCGATGCCGGCGATGAAGCCGCGCGCTGGGTCAGCGACTTTATCGGCAAACCGACCCGCCTGGTGCAGGTGCCCCTGGAGCGCGCGCGCACCACGGCGGCCGGCTATGGCAAGGATGATGACCAGGTGGCATTCGCCGACGGTTTCCCGCTATTGCTGATCGGCCAGGCGTCCCTCGACGACTTGTCGCAGCGCATCGGCCGGCCCATGGAAATGCTGCGCTTTCGCCCCAACCTGGTGATCGAAGGCAGTGAGGCCTTTGCCGAGGACGGCTGGAAGCGCCTGCGCATCGGGGAGGTAGAGTTCCGGGTGGTCAAGTCCTGCTCGCGGTGCATCCTCACCACCATCGACCCGGCAACGGGTGAGCGCAGCGCCGACCGCCAGCCGCTGGCGACCCTGGAAACCTACCGCAAGGAGCCCGATGGCGTGATGTTCGGCCAGAACCTGGTCAATGACGGGGTGGGCCACCTGGAAGTCGGTATGCCGGTGACGATCCTCGAGTAACCCAGGCCCCATGAAAAATGCCCGTCTCAGCGAGACGGGCATTTTTTTGTGCGCGGGAAAGGCTTAGCCGCGGTATTCGCACAGGTAGGCGGTGTCTACAGCCACCTTGAGCTGGAACTTGCTGTCGGCAGGCACATTGAACTGGCTGCCGGCGGCGAAGGTTTCCCAGCTGTCGCTGCCTGGTAGCTTGACGGTCAGCGCGCCCGAGACCACGTGCATGATTTCACGCTGGGCGGTGCCGAACTCGTATTCACCCGGGGCCATGACGCCGATGGTCGCCGGACCTTCAGGGGTGCCGAAGGCGATCGACTTGACGGTGCCGTCGAAGTACTCATTGACTTTGAACATGGGTGAATCCTCGAAAAAAGGGGCAAGAAAGGTCGGCCAGTATGCCTTCTACACGGGCAAAATCAACGGCAGCAAACGCGCCGTATTGCGCGCATCTTCCAGTGCCCGGTGTTGCTGGCCGTTGAACTGCATGCCCGCCAGTTGCAGGGCGCCATTGAGCCCCAATGGCTTGTCCAGGCGCCGGGCCTTGGCGAAGCGTTGCTTGAGGTTCACATGGGGCGTCTGGGCCAGCACGCTGGCCAGGCCATGGCGCTGCCACTCCAGTTCCAGTTGCTGGCGATCATAGTCGCCCCAACTGGCCCAGCTTTCCAGGCGCGGATGATGCTGGCCCAGCCAGCGCTCAAACAGTGGCCAGACCTCGGTCAAGGGCGCCGCGCTGTCGATATTGGCCTGGCTGATGTGCGTCAACTGGCGGCAGAAGGGTGTCAACAACGGCCGGCGCAAGGGCCGCACGAAGCGCTGGAAATGGTCCAGCTCGCGGCCCTGGCGGTTGACCAGGCTCACGCCGATCTCGATGATTTCCATCTCCGACACGGGCCAGCCGCCGTCATCCGTTGTGGCTTCAAGATCAATAATCAGCCAATCAGGCATCGCAGGTTCCCGTACTCATCCCTTTCTGATGGGGATAGAGCGTAGCCAAGCCTGGTAGTTCCGCCCAGGGCTACTCGATCTGCAGCAATACCTGGCGATTACGCACTTGATCGCCGGCGGTGACTGCAATGGCCTTGACCACCCCATCGATCCCTGCCTTGAGCGGGTGCTCCATTTTCATCGCTTCAAGCACCAGCAACAGTTGGCCCTTGCTCACCACATCCCCCTCCTGCACCTGCAGCAGGGTGATGGCACCGTCCATCGGCGCCTTGACCGTGCCGCTGCTGGCGGCCGCTTCCCGACTGGCCACGGTTTGCGTCTGGTTGCTCACGCACAGGCTGTGACCTGAGTACAACAGCCAGAGCTGGGAGCCTTGCAGGTGATAGGCAAGCCGCCGCCGGATGCCGTTGATGACCAGGCTGGCCCAGCGCCCGTCGCTGCCCTTGATGTGGATATCGACAGCGCCGACTTGCACGTGATCCTGCGCCAATACCCGCACGCTGACCTCATGACGCTGCTCATCAACACCCAGGCGATAGGTCCAGGGCACGCTGGCATTGTTGCGCCAGCCCGCCAGGGCAGGGTGATGCGCTGCCGCGCTGTGCCGATAGAACAGTGCGGCGGCCACTGCCAGTTGTTCGTCGCTGATGGCGGGGCGGGCAATGTCGCTGAAGTGTTCGGCGATGAACCCGGTGCTGAAATCCGCCGCGACAAACTGCGGGTGCTCGAGCAAGTCCACCAGTAAGCGCTGATTGCTGGCAATCCCCAGCAGCACGCAGTCCTGCACCGCGCGCAGCAGCTTGCGCCGCGCCTCTTCGCGGGTGGCGCCGTGGGCGATGATCTTGCCCAGCATCGGGTCATAAAACGGGCTGATGCGCTGTGAGGCCAGCAAGCCATGATCGACCCGCACCCCGGCCGCCGGCTCCCAGCGCAGCACCTCGCCGGTTTGTGGCAGGAAACCCTGGGCCGGGTCCTCGGCGTACAGGCGCACCTCCATGGCGTGCCCGCTCAGCGTCACTTGCTCCTGGCGCAAGGGCAGGGGCTGGCCGGCGGCGATTTGCAGTTGCCAGTCCACCAGGTCCAGGCCGGTGATCAGTTCGGTGACCGGGTGTTCCACCTGCAGGCGGGTGTTCATCTCCAGGAAATAGAAGCGTCCGTCCCGGTCCAGCAGGAACTCCACGGTGCCGGCGCCGACATACTCCACGGCGCGCCCGGCCTTGAGCGCCGCTTCGCCCATGGCCTGGCGCAGCTCGCTGGTCATGACCGGGCAGGGCGCTTCTTCGATGACCTTCTGATGGCGGCGCTGCACCGAACAATCACGCTCGCCCAGGTAGATCAGGTTGCCGTGGGTGTCGCCGAACAGCTGGATTTCCACATGGCGCGGCGCGATCAGTGCCTGCTCCAGAATCAACTCGTCGCTGCCAAAGGCATTGAGGGCTTCGGAGCGTGCGGTGTGCAGTTGTTCGAGCAACTGCGCAGCCGTGTGCACCAGGCGCATGCCGCGTCCGCCGCCGCCGGCACTGGCCTTGATCATCAGTGGGTAACCGATGCGCTCGGCTTCGCTTTGCAGGGTGGCGTCGTCCTGCGCGCTGCCCTGGTAGCCGGCAATACACGGCACACCAGCGGCGAGCATGGCGATTTTCGACAGGCGCTTGCTGCCCATCAACTCGATGGCGTGGGCACTGGGCCCGATGAACACCAGGCCGGCGGCGAGGCAGGCCTTGGCGAACTCCGGGTTTTCCGAGAGAAAGCCATAGCCTGGATGCACCGCGTCCGCGCCGGTGAGGCGTGCGGCCTCGAGGATGGCCGGGATGTTCAGGTACGACTGCTGCACCGGGGCTGGGCCGATGTTCACGGCTTCGTCGGCCATGTGTACGTGCAGGGCGTCGGCGTCGGCCTCGCTATAGACCGCCACGGTGCGGTAGCCCAGGGCTTGGGCGGTGCGCTGGATCCGGCAGGCGATTTCGCCGCGGTTGGCGATCAGTATTTTATTGAAACTGGGCATTTTCGGTCCCTGTTTGATTGGTTGCGCAGGTGCGGGCTTGTGTGGGAGCTGGCTTGCCCGCGATTGCATCATCTCGGTATCCCTGACAGACCGAGGTGCCCGCATCGCAGGCAAGCCAGCTCCCACAGGGAATGTGGTGTTTTCAAGATCAACTCACCCACCTGGCCTTGCGCTTCTGAACAAACGCCCGCGTCCCCTCGATTCCTTCTTCCCCCGTCACTGCCTCAGCAAACCAATCGGCAGCCTGATCCAGCAGCAGTTCCAACGGTTGATCCAGGCTCTGGAGCAACAGCGCCTTGGTCTGCGCATTGGCGCGCGGTGCACAACGCAATACCTGCCCCAACACCTCATCCAGGCGCTGCGCCAACCCTTGGGGGTCATGCTCGACAAAATGCACCAGCCCCAGGCGCTGCGCCTCGACCCCGTCAAACCGCGCCGCAGTCAGCGCCAGGCGCCGGGCCTGGGTCAGGCCGATGCGGCGCACCACAAACGGCGCAATCTGCGCCGGCAGCACGCCCAAACTGGTTTCCGGCAAGCCGAACTGCGCCTGGTGATCGGCGATGGCGATGTCACTGACACACGCCAGGCCAAACCCACCGCCCAGCACCGCGCCCTGCAACACCACAATCACCACCTGCGGCAGGGCTTCGACTTCCTGCAACAGCGCGCCAAACACCCGGTTCAGATCACGCAAGCCTTCACGGCTGCCCGCGCCGCTCATGTCCTTGATATCGCCGCCTGCACAGAAGTGCCCGCCGGCGCCGCTGATCACCAATGCCCGCACCTGCTCGTCAGGCGCGACATCCGCCAGTACTGCGCGCAGTTCGCTGACCATCTGCACGCTCATGGCATTGCGGCTCTGCGGGCGGTTGAGGGTGATGTGCAGCACGCCGTTGTGCGGTTCCAGCACCAGGGTTTCACAGGCCTTCACGACTTTTTCCCCGGCAGCGTGCCCATCAGTTTGCAGATGATCCCCAGCATGATCTCGTCGGCGCCGCCACCAATCGAAACCAGCCGCACATCGCGATAGGCGCGGGCCACCGGGTTGTCCCACATAAAGCCCATGCCGCCCCAGTATTGCAGGCAGCTGTCGCTGACTTCGCGGCCCAGGCGCCCGGCCTTGAGCTTGGCCATCGAGGCCAGCCGCGTCACGTCCTGGCCCTTGATGTATTGCTCGGTGGCCTGGTAGACCAGCGCGCGCAGGCATTCGATCTCGGTGGACAGCTCGGCCAGGCGAAAGTGGATCACCTGGTTGTCGATCAGGGCCTTGCCGAAGGTCTGGCGTTCCTTGCAGTAGGCGATGGTGCTGTCGACGCAGGCCTCCAGGCCCTTGATCATATTGGCCGCGCCAAACAGCCGTTCCTCCTGAAATTGCAGCATTTGCATCATGAACCCCGCGCCTTCATGGCCGATGCGGTTGCGCTGGGGCACGCGCACATCATCGAAAAACACCTGGGCGGTTTCCGAGCTGTGCATGCCGAGTTTTTCCAGGGGCGGGCTGACGCTGATCCCGGGGGTGCTCATCGGCACCATGATCAGCGACTTGTTGATATGGGGCTTGCCGTCCGAGGTATTGGCCAGCAGGCAGATAAAGTCGGCGCTGGGGGAGTTGGTGATCCACATCTTGCTGCCGTTGATCACGTAGTCGTCGCCGTCCTTGCGGGCGTGAGTTTTCAAGCCGGCCACGTCGGAGCCGGCACCGGTTTCGGAGACGCCGATGCAGCCCACTTGTTCGCCGCTGATGGCCGGGCGCAGGAACTCATCGCGCAGCTCATCGGAGCCAAAACGTGCGAGGGCCGGGGTGCACATATCGGTCTGCACGCCGATGGACATGGGGATACCGCCACAGCGGATGGTGCCGAACTCTTCGGCGGCGACAATCGAGTAGCTGTAGTCCAGGCCCATGCCGCCGAACTTCTCAGGCTTGGAAATGCCCAGCAGGCCGAGGTCGCCGGCCTTGCGGAAAATCTCGTGGATGGGAAAGCGCCCGGCTTTTTCCCAGTCGTCGACGTGGGGGTTGATCTCGCGTTCGACAAAACCCCGTACGGTACGGCGCAGCTCTTCGTGTTCCTGGGTGAAGATCATTTTTATTGTTCTCCTGATCGTTAAAAGCGCGCGGCGCCGAAGCTGTTGGGTTGCAATTGGCGCACCTGGGCTTGCTGGCAGATATCCAGCAGGTAGCCCAGCAGCGTGCGGGTGTCCCGCGGGTCAATCAGCCCGTCGTCCCACAGGTTGGCGCTGCCATACAGGGCCGTGGACTGGCTATCGAGTTTCTGCGCGGTGACCTGTTCGAGCATGTCGAGCACCTTGGGGTCGGGCACCAGGCCGTCTTTCAACTGCTTGGCCTCGGTGACAATGCGCAGCACCTTGCCGGCCTGGGCGCCGCCCATCACGGCGGTGCGGCTGTTGGGCCAGGCGAAGATAAAGCGTGGGTCCAGGCCACGGCCGCACATCGCATAGTTGCCGGCGCCGTAGGAACCGCCGACCACCACCGTGAGCTTGGGCACGCGGGCATTGGCCACCGCCTGGATCATCTTCGCGCCGTGCTTGATCACGCCTTGCTGTTCGGATTCGGTGCCCACCATAAACCCGGTGGTGTTGTGGAAAAACAGCAGCGGCGTCTGGCTCTGGTCGCACAGCTGGATAAATTGCGCGGCCTTGCTCGCGCCCTTGGGCGTGATCGGGCCGTTGTTGCCGATAAACCCGCAGGCCCGGCCCTGGATCTGCAAGTGGCCGCAGACGGTGTGGGCATCGAACTCGCCCTTGAATTCCAGGAAGTTGGAGGCGTCGGCGATACGCGCGATGATTTCCCGTACGTCGTAGGGTTTTTTCGGGTCCTCGGGGATCAAGCCCAGCAGTTCCTCAATCGCATACAGCGGCTCGGCATAGGCCCGCGCCGGCTGGGGCGGCAGCCGGTCGTCCCAGGGCAGCAGGCTGACAATCTCGCGCACGATACGCACCCCATCGGCGTCGTTTTGTGCCAGGTATTCGGCGGTGCCGGCGGTTTGCGCATGCATCTGGGCGCCGCCCAGTTCCTCGTCGGTGGCCACTTCGCCGGTGGCGGCCTTGAGCAGCGGCGGGCCGGCCAGGAACAGCTTGGCCTTGCCGCGCACCACCACCACGTAATCCGAAAGCCCCGGCTGATAGGCCCCGCCGGCCGTAGCCGAGCCGTGCACCACGGTGATCTGCGGCAGGCCCATGGCCGACATCCGCGCCTGGTTGGCAAAGCTGCGCGCGCCTTCGACGAAAATCTCCGCTGCGTAATTCAGGTTGGCGCCGCCGCTTTCGGCCAGGGTCACCACCGGCAGTTTGTTCTCCATGGCGATCTGTTGCAGGCGCAGGGATTTCTTCAGGCCGCTGGGGGAGATCGTCCCGCCCTTGATTGCGCTGTTATTGGCCACCACCAGCAGGCGCACGCCGCTGACATAACCGATACCGGCAATCAGCCCACCACCGGCGGCGCTGCCGTCCTTGTCGTCGTGCAGCTTATAGCCGGCCAGGCTCGCCAGTTCGAGGAAGGGCGCGCCGGGGTCGAGCAACAGGTTGAGGCGCTCACGGGGCAGCAGTTGACCGCGCTTGTCGAACTTGCCCTTGGCCTCGGCGGCCTTGTCCAACAGGTTCTGTTCCAGTTGGC
The DNA here is from genome assembly GCF_012985525.1 of Pseudomonas sp. WS 5059. NCBI lineage: Bacteria > Pseudomonadati > Pseudomonadota > Gammaproteobacteria > Pseudomonadales > Pseudomonadaceae > Pseudomonas > Pseudomonas sp. WS 5059. The sequence goes on from NZ_JAAQWO010000005.1 coordinate 532,156, forward strand.
GCAGGTGGTTGATGGCGCTGAGCATGGCCTCGCGGTTCTGGGCGAACTGCGGGCTGTGGGTGTCGAGTTGGGAGTCGATGACCGGCATGGTTTATTGGCCCTCCTTGAGCACATCCGGCAGGTAGGCGCGGTGAAAACCATTGAACGACGGGCTCGGCGGCTGGGCCTTGTGCAGCGGCCAGGCGCGGCTGCCGAGGCTGGCCGCACCGTCGATGCGCAGCGTGCTGCCGCTGACGAACGCTGCGGCGGGGCTGAGCAAAAACACAATCGCCGCGCTGACTTCCGATTCGGTGCCAATGCGCTTGAGTGGCACATGTTCGCGCAGGGTCGGGATCACTGCCTTGAATGCGCCTTCGTAGGTGTCCATGCCGCTGGAGGCGATCCAGCCCGGCGCCACTGCGTTGACCCGCACCCCGGCGTAACCCCACTCGAACGCGGCGGTCTTGGTGAAGTTGTCCATCCCCGCGCGCGCCGCGCCCGAGTGGCCCATGCCGGGCATGCCGCCCCACATGTCGGCGAGCATGTTGACGATGGCACCGCCGTGTTTGCTCATCGACTGATTGAACACTTCCCGCGCCATCAGGAAACCGCCCACCAGATTGGTGCGCAACACGGTTTCAAAACCTTTTTGATTGATCGACGCCAGGGGCGAGGGGTATTGGCCGCCCGCATTGTTCACCAGGCCGTGGATCGGCCCGTGCGCTTCGATGACCTGGCTGACCAGTGCCTTCACTGCCTCTTCATCGCGAATATCACAGGCCTGCCAACTGGCGCGGCCACCGTCCTCGCTGATTTCCTGGGTGACCTGTTGCAGTTTTTCCGGCTTGCGCCCCACCAGCACCACATGGGCGCCGAGTGCCGCCAGCTCATGGGCGGTGCAACGGCCAATCCCGCTGCCGCCGCCGGTGACGATAATGGTTTGCCCCTGGAACAGGTCGGCTTTGAAGATCGAGTCGAAGGCCACGGCAGGAGTTCCTTAGGTGAGTTGATCGGCGAGGTGACGGGGCACGGCAATCGGGATTTCCAGCAGTTGCTGGGCGAAGGCCTTGCCTTGCGGGTCGATGCGCAGGCTGGCGATACCGCCGCCGCCCAGGGCGTTTTCGAGGAGGAAGTTGAGGCTGTGGCTGCCGGGCAGGTACCAGCGCTCGACGCGCCCGTGCAGCGGGTCGAGGACATGGCTCATCCAGTCGACGATCACCTCCGGGGTCAATGCTTCGGCGATCCACGGCAGGTATTCGGGCCGCCGCGCAATCACGCCAATATTGCTGTGATTGCCCTTGTCACCGGAGCGCGCCACGGCCAGTTTGACCAGGGGCACGCTGGCATCGGCGCGGCCTTCGGGCTTGGGCGGGTCGAGGGGCGCGTGGGGCGTACCCAGGGCCGCGCTGGCAGGCAGTTCGCAGGGGTGGGACTGGCCCTGGAAGTCGACGCTCAGACGGCACGCGCTCTTGTCGATCAGGAATGAAAACAGGCGGATCAGTGGGTACACCGTGGGCCTGCCGCCGACAATGCCGGTCAGGCCCGGCGCCATGCCGGTGGCTGCCTGGGCGATTTCCCGGGCGAACAGCACCAGCGCCTGTTTGCTGGGGTGGCGCACCGCCAGCTTGAGCACCACTTCGCGGCAGTCCTGGCGCCGGGCGTGGGCGCCGTAGGTGGCTTCGCTGCCGAGCAATTCAATGTTGACCTCGCTGTAGGGCGCCCAGCCGCGTTGGCTGAACAGCTGCGAGGTCTTGTTGATGATTGCCTGGCTGACCCGCTCGGCCTTGGCCACCGCATCGATGCCGGCCAGCAGGCAACTTGCGGTGCAGCGAAAACCGTCGGGGTAGGTGGCGCTGACTTTGTACTGGTCGGTGGGTGCCAGGCCCTTGGCGCCGCGCAGGCGCACGCGGTTTTCGCCTTGTTGCTCCAGGGTGACCTGGCTGAAGTCGCAGATCACATCCGGCAGCAGATAGGCGCGCGGGTCGCCGATTTCATACAGCAGTTGTTCGGCGACGCTCAGTTGGCTGATCAGGCCGCCTGTGCCCGGCACTTTGCTGACGGTGAACTGGCCGTCGGCGCTGACTTCGACAATCGGAAAACCGATGTGCTCGTAGTCCGGCACCTGGCGCCAATCGGTGAAGTTGCCGCCGGTGCACTGCGCGCCACATTCAATGATATGCCCGGCCAGCGCGGCCTGGGCCAGGTGGTCGTAGTCCTGCCACGCCCAGTTGAATTCATGCACCAGGGCCGCACTGACCACCGCGCTGTCCACCACGCGCCCGGTGATGACGATATCGGCGCCCAGTTGCAGGGCCTGGACGATGCCCGGCGCGCCGAGGTAGGCGTTGGTCGACACGCACATCGCCGGCAACGGCGCGCCGCTGAACATATCCTCGATGCCCTGCAGTTGCTTGAACTGCGGTTGCAGGTCGTCGCCCAGCACCACGGCGATTTTCAGCGGCACCCGGGCCTGGTCGCAGGCGGCCTGCAAGGCGGCGGCGCTGGCCTGGGGGTGGATGCCACCGGCGTTGCTGATCACCCGGATGCCCTGGCGCTGGATATCGCCGAGCAAGGGCGCCAGCACTTCGATGAAATCCGTGGCGTAGCCGGCCTGGGGGTCTTTGATCCGCGCCCCGGCGAGGATCGACATCGTCACTTCCGCCAGGTAGTCGAATACCAGGTAGTCCAGCGCGCCGCCTTGCACCAACTGCGCGGCGGCGGTGCTGGTGTCGCCCCAGAATGCACTGGCGCAGCCGATACGAACGGTCTTGTCCATGGGAAGTCCTTCTCTGGAAAATCGCTGGGTCGAGACTACCAAGCAAGCGCTTGGTTTGTAAACTGGGAGCACAACTTCTGCCCAAGCGCTTGCTTGGGTGGCTGTCACGGCCTAAATTGCCGGCCATGACGCAATCAAAGTAGTTGAGGAGAGCAGCATGGACGAGCAAAAAGCCCTGGAGGTAATGCGCAGCATGGTGGATGGCGGGCAACTGACCGACCCCGACAGCGCCCGGGGCAAGCTGCTGCAGACCGCGGCTCACCTGTTTCGCAACAAGGGTTTTGAACGCACCACCGTGCGTGACCTGGCCAGTGCGGTGGGGATCCAGTCCGGCAGCATCTTTCACCACTTCAAGAGCAAGGACGAAATCCTGCGGGCGGTGATGGAGGAAACCATCCACTACAACACCGCGATGATGCGCGCCTCCCTGGCCCAAGCGAGCAATGTGCGCGAGCGGGTGCTGGCGCTGATTCGCTGCGAGTTGCAGTCGATCATGGGGGGCAGCGGCGAAGCCATGGCGGTGCTGGTGTACGAATGGCGTTCGCTGTCGGCAGAAGGGCAGGCCCAGGTGCTGGCGTTGCGCGATGTCTACGAAGACATCTGGCTGCAAGTGCTGGGCGAGGCCAAGCAGGCGGGTTATATCAAGGGCGACGTGTTTATCACCCGGCGTTTCCTGACCGGGGCGTTGTCCTGGACCACGACCTGGTTCCGCGCCCAGGGCAGCATGACCCTCGAACAATTGGCCGACGAGGCGTTGCTGCTGGTGCTCAAGGCTGATTAGGCGGGGAGCGCAGGTCATTAATTGTCGGGTAGAAAGTTGTCTCTACAGACAAAAACGCCTAGCTTAGCGAGATTCAGATTTGAACGGTGCGTGCCTGATGTTTTCGCCATGGCGGCTGGCTGCAGGACTTACAGTGTTGGCGATGGGCACTTTGTGGCAAACGCAGGTTTGGGCGGCCCAATTGGTACGGATCGGTGCCGCGCATTTTCCGCCGTATACCGTGCGCCCGGAGCAGGGTGCCGACACCGGGTTGCTGCCGCAACTGCTGGAGGCACTGAACCGTGCGCAGAGCGACTACCAGTTTGTGCTGGTACCCACTTCCATCCCCCGGCGCTTTCGTGATTTCGAGCAGGGTCGGGTCGACATGGCCATCTTCGAGAACCCGCAGTGGGGATGGCAGGATATTGCCCATACCAGCGTTGACATGGGCCTGGAGGACGCCGAGATTTTCGTCGCCCAGCGCCAGTCTGGTCGCGACCAGGCGTATTTCGCCGACCTCAAGGGCAAGCGCCTGGCGGTGTTCAGCGGTTATCACTACGCCTTTGCCAACTTCAACCCCGACCCCAAGGCCATGGCCGCGCAGTTCAACGCCACGTTGACCTATTCCCATGACAGCAACTTGCTGATGGTCACCCGTGGCCGCGCGGATATCGCCCTAGTGACGCGCTCCTACCTCAGCGACTTCATGGTGCGCAATGTCGACACCGCCGGGCAGTTCCTGGTGTCGGAGCGCATTGATCAGGTCTATCACCACTACGCATTGCTGCGGCCCAAGGCGGCGATCAGCGGCCCGGCGTTTGCCGCGTTGCTCAAGGGCCTGCGCGACAGCGGCGAACTGGTGAAGATCTTTGAACCGTACCGCATCGATGTGCTGCCGGTGGCTGACGCGCCCTGATCGCGACACCTGCGTCTTAAATTTTTGCGGCTGGTTCACGTCACTTCGTCTAACTGTCGACGATTACCGTGAGCCCCTTCCATGCCCAATCTCCAAGATTTGTCAGCCCTGCCACTGCCGGCAGGGCCCGCCCTGAACGCAGATGAAAGCGATAGCCGCCTGACCCTGACCCTTGCAGGCCAGCCCTTGGCGCGCCTGCGTTTGGAGCGCGGCGACGCGTTGCATCTGCATTTGCAAAACCCCGCTGAGGTGCCGTCGGTACAGGCCGTGTGGGCCGCGTGTTACTGGCTGTTTGCACGGGAGCCTGGGCGCCAGCAACTCTTCTGGCACCTCGAACACGCCCCGGATGAGGCCCTGCGCAGCGGCCTGCTGTTGGCCACGGACGTGGCGGGGCAGTTGCGTTGCGAGCGCACGCTGTTCTGGCAATTGCCACAGCCCTGGCTGGGCCAGCCGTCGAGCGGTGCCTATCCACAGCAGATGATCTTCAGCACGGGCAAGCGCCACCCGCTGCGTGCGCCCAAGCCGCAGGGTGAAGTCTACCGACGTTTTGACGCACGCCTGGGCGCGTGGATCTCACTGCGCACGCTGGAGATCGATGTGGACCTGGCTCGCTTCAATCGCTGGCAGAACAGCGCGCGGGTCGCCAACTTCTGGCAGGAAAGCGGCAGCCTGGAGCAACACCGGGACTATCTGCACAAGCTTGCCGCCGACCCGCATACCCTGACCCTGATCGGCTGTTTCGACGATGAGCCCTTTGCCTATTTCGAGGCGTATTGGGCCAAGGAAGATCGCATCGCGCCGTTCTATGACGTAGACGACTACGACCGCGGTATCCACATGCTGGTGGGTGAGGAGCATCATCGCGGGCCGCACAAGGTTGCCAGTTGGCTGTCGGCGCTGGTGCACTACCTGTTTCTCGACGACCCGCGCACCCAGCGCGTGGTAGCCGAGCCCAGGGCCGACAATGGGAAGATGATCGGGCATATGCAGAACCAGTGCTTCCACTGCGAGAAGGAATTCGATTTCCCCCACAAGCGCGCGGCGCTGATGATTCTGGGGCGGGAGCGGTTTTTTGAGCGGTGTGGGTTGGCCTGAGATCTTCGGGGCAATGAAGATCAAATGTGGGAGCGGGCTTGTCGGATCGCCGCATCGCCGCGAAGACGTCGGCCCAGCAAACATTGATGTTGCCTGACCCACTGCTTTCGCGGCGATGCGGCGATCCGACAAGCCCGCTCCCACTCAAGCTCACCCCTCATTGCACTTGCCCGGTGGTTAGACCCGTCGGGCAAAAGTATCGCTATGGGTTCCCGACACCTTGCGGCAGTGCACCAGCGCATCGCGGATCATAAAGTTGACCAGGGTCGGCGACACGCCCAGTTCCTTGGCAATGTCCTTCTGCGGCACGCCATGCAGGCGGTACATCTCGAACGCGTAGCGCGTGCGCTGGGGCAGTTCGGTCAGGGCGTCGGCGATGTTTTCCAGGGTGGAAAAATTGATGTGCGAGGTTTCCGGTGAAGCGCCATGAATAACCACATTCAAGCCTTCCTCTTCCGTCCCGGAATATTTCAGTTCCAGGGCCTGTTTACGGTAGTGGTCGATAGCCAGGTTGCGCACGATCTGGAACAGATAACTCAGCTGCGCCTTGAACGATGAGGTGATCTGCGGCGCCGATTGCAGTCTGAAGTAGGCGTCCTGCACTACGTCTTCGGCGCGGGAACGGCAGCCGGTAATGCGCGCCGCGATCTTGACCAGGATCAGCCGGTTATCGACAAACGCCTGGAGTAACGGTGAATCGCACCTGCTTGTGGATACTTGTTCCGTCATGGAAATCACCTTGCTGCAAATGAGGTTAGTGGAGGGCATCCCTGCTGAGGCCTCCTACACATCGGGCAACAAATTATTCTTAATGATAATGATTGTCAAATGAGAAGTGGAACTAATCTTATACCGAAATGCAAACTGTGAGGTGCATCTCTTTGTGTGCGGGCCCCGGCCTGCAGACTAATTATTTTGCCGTGCCATCCGTTCTCATTGGTGACAGGCCAGCCAACACGCCGGCCATGGATTTGCACCCGGAGGACGACGACATGCGTTTGTATCGCGAGAACCCAGCGTTCCAGGCAGGGGTGGTCTGAGATGAGCACGTCGACCCGTTTGCGCCTGTTTTGCCTGCCCTATTCGGGCGCCAGCGCCATGTTCTACAGCCGCTGGCGCCGGGCGTTGCCCGAGTGGTTGCAGGTGTGCCCGCTGGAGTTGCCAGGGCGTGGCATGCGCATGGACGAACCCTTGCAGCGCGATATCAAGGCGCTCGCCGCGCAATTGGCCGGCGAGATCAGCGCCGAACTCGATGGCCCCTATGCCTTGTTCGGCCACAGCCTCGGTGGCCTGCTGGCGTTCGAGCTGGCCCACGCCCTGCGCGAACGCGGCCTGCCTGCGCCGCTGGCGTTGTTTGCCTCGGCCACCGCCGGCCCGGCGCGCCGGGATGTCAGTGAATATGCCGAGGAAAAAGACGACACCCAACTGATCGAGCGCCTGCGCACGCTCAAGGGCACCCCCGAGGACGCCCTGGCCAACCGCGAGTTGATGCAGCTGACATTGCCGATCCTGCGCGCCGACTTCCTCTTGTGCGGCAGCTTCCAGTACGGCGAGCGCGAGCCGCTGTCGATGCCGATCCATGTATTTGGTGGCAAGCAGGACGACGTGCGCGCCGACGAATTGCTCGACTGGCAGGAAGACACTGCCAGCGGTTTCTCCCTGGACATGTTCGAGGGGCACCACTTCTTCCTGGTGCAGCAGCAAAGCTCGCTGCTGCGCTGCGTGCGGCGCTACGCCGACGAACATTTGACCCGCTGGCGCCATGGCGCTGCACGGCGGGCGGCCCTGGCGACCGGCTGAACACGCCGCCACACGCCCACGCCCTCTATCCCCGATTTCCCCGTAAGCCGATTTCAGGCAGGAACCCCTCATGATGGACGCCTTCGAACTTCCCCGTACCCTGGTCCAGTCCCTCCAGCGCCGTGCCGCGCAGACGCCGGACCAGGTGGCCCTGCGCTTCCTGGCCGAGTCCGCCGACGACACCGTGGTGCTCAGCTACCGTGACCTGGACCTGCGCGCCCGCACCATCGCCGCCGCCTTGCAGGCCTCGGCCGGCCCGGGCGAGCGTGCGGTGCTGCTGTTCCCCAGCGGCCCGGACTATGTCGCGGCGTTCTTTGGTTGCCTGTACGCCGGGGTGATCGCGGTGCCGGCTTATCCGCCGGAGTCCACCCGCCGTCATCACCAGGAGCGGTTGCTGTCGATCATCGCCGATGCCGAGCCAACCCTGTTGCTGACCAGCAGCGGCTTGCGCGACGCCCTGGGGCAGATCCAGGCAGCGCCGCCGTTGCTCTGCGTGGATGAACTGCAGAGCGAAATCGCCGCCGATTGGGTTGCGCCACACCTGCAGGACGACGATATCGCCTTCCTGCAATACACCTCCGGCTCCACCGCCTTGCCCAAAGGCGTGCAAGTCAGCCACGGCAACCTGGTGGCCAACGAATTGCTGATCCGTCGCGGCTTTGGCATCGACCTCAACCCCGATGACGTGATTGTCAGCTGGCTGCCGCTGTACCACGACATGGGCCTGATCGGCGGTCTGTTGCAACCGATCTTCAGTGGCGTGCCGTGTGTGTTGATGTCGCCCGCATACTTCCTCGGCCGCCCCTTGCGCTGGCTGGAAGCGATCAGCCAATACCGCGGGACCATCAGCGGCGGCCCGGATTTCGCCTACCGCCTGTGCAGCGAGCGGGTCAGCGAGTCGGCCCTCGAGCGCCTCGACCTGAGCCATTGGCGCGTGGCCTATTCCGGTTCCGAGCCGATCCGCATGGACACCCTGGAACGCTTCGCCGAGAAATTCGCCCGATGCGGCTTTACCCCCAGCAACTTCTTTGCCTCCTATGGCCTGGCCGAGGCGACTCTGTTTGTCGCCGGTGGTACCCGTGGCCAGGGCATTCCGGCCTTGCGCCTGGACGAACAGGCGCTGGCCGCCAACCGGGCGGAGCCTGGGCAGGGCAGTGCGATCATGAGCTGCGGCAGCAGCCAGCCCGAACATGGGGTGCTGATCGTCGAGCCCCATACCCTGGCCGAACTGGCCGACAACTGCGTCGGCGAAATCTGGGCTACCGGCCCGAGCATTGCCCAGGGTTACTGGCGCAACCCCGAAGCCACCGCCAAGACGTTCGTGCAGCACGCCGGTCGCACCTGGTTGCGTACCGGTGACCTGGGCTTTATGCGCGACGGCGAGGTGTTTATCACTGGGCGCCTGAAAGACCTGCTGATCGTGCGCGGGCACAACCTGTACCCCCAGGACATCGAGCAAACCGTCGAGCGCGAAGTGGAAGTGGTGCGCAAGGGCCGTGTCGCCGCGTTTGCGGTGAATGACCAGGGCCTGGAAGGCATTGGCATCGCCGCAGAAATCAGCCGCAGCGTGCAGAAAATCCTGCCGCCCGAGGCCCTGGTCAAAGCCATTCGCCAGGCCGTGGCCGAGGCCTATCAAGAAGCGCCGTGCGTGGTGGTGCTGCTCAATCCCGGCGCTTTGCCGAAAACCTCCAGTGGCAAGGTCCAGCGTTCGGCCTGCCGCACCCGCCTGGCCGATGGCAGCCTCGACAGCTACGCGCAGTTCCCTGGCCAGGCCGTGCAGGCGGGTGATGAGGCGCTTGCGTCGGGGTTGCAACAGCAGATCGCCGCGATCTGGTGCGAACAGTTGCAGGTCGCACAAGTGGCGGCCGATGATCACTTCTTCTTGCTCGGCGGTAACTCCATCAGCGCCACCCAGGTAGTCGCCCGCCTGCGCGAGACCCTGGGCCTGGAACTCAATTTGCGCCTGTTGTTCGAGGCGCCGGTGCTGGCTGATTTCGCCGCCAGCGTCGGCCAATTGCAACAGGACGGTGGCGTGGCCCAAGGCGCAATCAGTGCTTTGTCACGCCAGCAGGATATGCCGCAATCCCTGGCGCAGAACCGCCTGTGGATCACCTGGCAATTGGACCCGCACAGCAGCGCCTACACCATCCCCGGTGCCCTGCGCCTGCGCGGCGAGCTGGACGAAGACGCGCTGCACGCAAGCTTCGCGCAATTGGTCCAGCGCCATGAGGCGCTGCGCACACGTTTCTATGAGCGCGACGGCCAGGCCATGCAGTGTGTCGATGCCCAGCACGAGTTTGCCGTGCAAGTCATCGACCTGCGCGACTTGCCCGTGGCCGAGCGTGAAGCCCGCGCCGCGCAGATCCGCGAGGACGAGGCGCGCACCCAGTTCGACCTGGAACAGGGCCCGCTGCTGTGGGTCACCCTGTTGCGCCTGGACGATGAAGATCACCAGTTGCTGGTGACCCTGCACCACATCATTGCGGACGGCTGGTCGCTGAATGTACTGCTCGACGAATTCTCGCGCCTCTACGCCGCCGCGTCCCAGGGCCAGGCCCTCGAGCTGCCGACCCTGGCCGTGCAGTACGCCGACTACGGCAGCTGGCAGCGCCAATGGCTGGCCGAAGGCGAGGGCCAGCGACAGTTGGCCTACTGGCAGCAGCAACTGTCGCACGACCATCCCACCCTGAGCCTGGCCACCGACCACCCGCGCTCGGCCCAGCACCGGCGCAGCGCTTCACGCTACAGCGTGCGCCTGGACGCAAGCCTCGGCGCAGCCATCCGCCAGACCGCCCAGGCCCACCAGGCCACGCCATTCGTGCTGTTGCTGGCGGCGTTCCAGAGCCTGTTGCACCGCTACAGCGGCCAGCGCGATATCCGTATCGGCGTGCCCAACGCCAACCGGGGACGCCATGAAACCCAGGGCCTGATCGGCTTCTTTATCAATACCCTGGTGATGCGCGCCGAAGTGGATGGGCGCCTGCCGTTCAGCGAGCTGCTGGCGGCCACCCGCCTGGCAGCCACCGAGGCCCAGGCCCATCAGGACTTGCCCTTCGAACAACTGCTGGAAGCCTTCCCGCAAGCCCGTGAGCAAGGCCTGTTCCAGGTGATGTTCAACCATCAGCAGCGTGATCTCGGCGCCTTGCGCCGCCTGCCGGGCCTGCTGGCCGAAGAACTGCCATGGCACAGCCGCGAAGCCAAGTTCGACCTGCAACTGCACAGCGAAGAAGACCGCAATGGGCGCCTGAGCCTGTCGTTCGACTACGCTGACGAACTGTTCGACGCCAGCACCATCGCGCGTCTGGCCACGCATTTCGTCAACCTGTTGCAGGCGGTCTGCGCGCAACCGCAGCAGGCCGTGGGCGACCTTGCACTGTTGCAGGCCGACGAACACGCCGAGCAACGCCATTGGAGCGAGGCACCCTGCGCGCCGGCGCAGTGCCTGGTGCCGGAGCAATTCAACCAGCACACCGACGAGCGCACCGCCCTGGTCTGGCACGGCGCCAGCCTGACCTTTGGCCAACTGCACACCCAGGCCAACCGCCTGGCCCATTACCTGCGCGACAAAGGCGTCGGCCCGGACGTGTGCGTGGCGATTGCCGCCGAGCGCTCGCCGCAATTGCTGATTGGCTTGCTGGCGATCCTCAAGGCCGGCGGCGCCTATGTGCCGCTGGACCCGGACTACCCAGCCGACCGCCTGGCCTACATGCTGGCCGACAGCGGCGTGCAATTGCTGCTGACCCAGACCCACCTGCTGCACCAGTTGCCGGTGGCCGCGGGCGTGTCGGTGATCGCCATGGACAGCCTCAAGCTCGACAGTTGGCCGACCCAGGCGCCGGGCCTGCATCTCAATGCCGACAACCTCGCCTATGTGATCTACACCTCCGGCTCCACCGGCCAGCCCAAGGGCGTGGGCAATACCCATGGGGCCCTGGCGGAGCGTTTGCAGTGGATGCAGGCCACCTACCAGTTGGATGAAAGCGATGTGCTGATGCAAAAGGCACCGATCAGTTTCGACGTGTCGGTATGGGAATGTTTCTGGCCGCTGATCATTGGTTGCCGCCTGGTCCTGGCCGGTCCCGGCGAACATCGCGACCCCCATCGGATTGCGCAACTGGTCCAGGAACATGGGGTGACTACCCTGCATTTTGTGCCGCCCCTGTTGCAGCTGTTTGTCGATGAGCCGCTGGCGGCCGAGTGCACCAGCCTGCGCCGGGTATTCTCCGGTGGCGAAGCCTTGCCCGCCCAATTGCGCAATCGCCTCCTGGCGCTACTGCCGGAGGTGCAGTTGCACAACCGCTACGGGCCCACCGAAACCGCGATCAACGTCACCCATTGGCACTGCCAGCGTGCCGATGGCGAACGCTCGCCGATTGGCCGCCCCTTGGGCAATGTGATTTGCCGGGTGCTGGACGAGCAATTCAACCTGCTGCCCGCAGGTGTGCCGGGTGAGCTGTGCATCGGCGGCATCGGCCTGGCGCGCGGTTATCTGGAGCGTGCGGGGCTGACCGCCGAACGGTTTGTCGCCGACCCACTGGGCGCGGCCGGCGCACGTCTGTACCGCACCGGCGACCGCGTGCGCTGGGCGGCCGACGGAGTACTGGAGTACCTCGGGCGCCTGGATCAGCAGGTCAAGCTGCGCGGGTTTCGGGTCGAACCGGAAGAAATCGAGGCGCGGTTGCTGGCCCAGGAAGGCATCGCCCAGGCGCTGGTGCTGATCCGCGACACCGCCGGCGGTGCGCAGTTGATCGGTTACTACACGGCCAGCGGCGAGTTGGATGAGCCGGACGTGAAAGCCGCCCTGGCCGCCGAATTGCCGGAGTACATGGTGCCGGCACAACTGATCCGCCTCGACGTCATGCCCCTGAGCCCCAGCGGTAAAGTGGACCGCCGTGCCTTGCCGGAACCGGTGTGGCAGGTGCGTGAACATGTGGAGCCGCAAACCGCCCTGGAACAGCAGATCGCTGCGATCTGGCGCCAGGTCCTGGGCCTGCCGCGCATCGGCCTGCGCGACGACTTCTTTGCCCTTGGCGGCCATTCGCTGCTGGCCACGCAGATCATCTCCCGCACACGCCAGGCCTGTGATGTGGAGCTGGCGCTGCGCACCTTGTTCGAAGCCAGTGAGCTGGGGGATTTTGTCGAGCAGGTGCGGCTGATCCAGGCCAGCGGCCAACGCAACCAGCAGACCGCGATTGGCAAGGTGGACCGCCGCCAGGCGGTGCCGTTGTCCTATTCCCAGCAGCGCATGTGGTTCCTCTGGCAAATGGAGCCGGACAGCCCGGCCTATAACGTCGGCGGCATGGCGCGTTTGCGCGGGGTGCTGGATGTGGGGCGTTTCGAGGCAGCGTTGCAAGCCCTGATCATGCGCCACGAAACCCTGCGCACGACCTTCCCAAGTGTCAATGGCGTGGCCCAGCAGAAAGTCGCCGCGCAAAGCAGCGTGCGCATGAGCTGGCAGGATTTTTCGGCGCTGCACGAGGCTGAGCGTCAACAGCGCCTGCAGCAACTGGCCGATCAGGAAGCTCACAGCCCATTCAACCTGGAAACCGGGCCGTTGTTGCGCGCCTGCCTGGTCAAGGCGGGCGAGCAGGAGCACTACCTGGTGCTGACCCTGCACCATATCGTCACCGAAGGCTGGGCCATGGACATCTTTGCCCGTGAACTCAGCGCGCTCTACGAAGCCTTTATCGATGAGCGCGAATCGCCCCTGGAGCCGTTGCCGGTGCAGTACCTGGACTACAGCGTGTGGCAGCGCCAATGGCTGGAGGCCGGTGAGCGCCAGCGCCAGCTCGATTACTGGACCACGCAGTTGGGCAACGAGCATCCGCTACTGGAACTGCCCGCCGACCGGCCACGCCCGGCGGTGCAAAGTCACCAGGGCGAGCTGTACCGCTTTGACCTTGGCGATGAACTCGCCGCCAAGGTGCGCGCCTTCAATGCCGAGCATGGCCTGACCCTGTTCATGACCATGACCGCGACCCTGGCGACGCTGCTCTACCGCTACAGTGGCCAGACCGACTTGCGCATCGGTGCGCCGGTGGCCAACCGCATCCGCCCGGAAAGTGAAGGGCTGATCGGTGCGTTCCTCAACACCCAGGTACTGCGTTGCCAGCTCGACGGGCAGATGCGTGTCGCTGAGTTGTTTGAGCACGTGCGTCACACCGTGATCGAAGGCCAGTCCCATCAGGACCTGCCGTTCGACCACCTGGTGGAAGCCCTGCAACCGCCGCGCAGTGCTGCGTATAACCCGCTGTTCCAGGTGATGTGCAACGTGCAGCGCTGGGAGTTCCAGCAAAGCCGGCAATTGGCCGGGATGACGGTCGAATACCTGGCCAACGACGCGCGTGCCACCAAGTTCGACCTCAACCTGGAAGTCACCGACCTCGACCATCGCCTGGGTTGCTGCCTGACCTACAGCACCGACCTGTTCGACGAGCCGCGCATTGCGCGCATGGCCGCCCATTGGTGCAACCTGCTGGAGGCGCTGATCGCCGATCCGCAACAGCGCCTGAGCGAGCTACCGCTGCTGCAAGTCGATGAACAGCGCGCCCTGCAAGACAGTCTCGGCATCGAGGCCGGCGAGCATCGTCTCGACCAGTGCATCCATCATCTGTTCAGCGCCCAGGTGCAAGCCCGTCCGGATGCGCCTGCGCTGACGTTCGCCGGCCACACCCTCAGCTACCGCGAGCTGGACAGCCGCGCCAATCGCCTGGCCTGGATGCTGCGCGAGCGTGGGGTGGGCCCGCAGGTGCGGGTCGGCCTGGCGCTGCCGCGGTCCCTGGAAATGGTCATTGGCCTGCTGGCGATCCTCAAGGCCGGTGGCGCCTATGTGCCGCTGGACCCGGAATACCCGCTGGACCGCCTGCACTACATGATCGAAGACAGCGGCATCGGCCTGTTGCTCAGCGATGCGGCGATGTTCGAGGCCCTTGGCGAGTTGCCCGCCAGCGTCAGTTGCTGGTGCCTGGAAGATGACCTGCCGGTGCTCGCCAACTACCCGGCCAGCGACCTGCCGGCGATCAGCCTGGCGCAGCATCAGGCGTACCTGATCTACACCTCCGGTTCCACCGGCAAGCCCAAGGGCGTGGTGGTGTCCCACGGTGAAATCGCCATGCATTGCCAGGCGGTGATCGAGCGCTTTGGCATGCGCCCCGACGATTGCGAGCTGCACTTCTATTCGATCAACTTCGACGCCGCCACCGAGCGTCTGCTGGTGCCGCTGCTCAGTGGCGCGCAGGTGGTGTTGCGCGCCCAGGGTCAATGGGATGCCGAAGAAATCTGCGGGCTGATCCGTGAGCATCGCATCAATATCCTCGGTTTTACCCCAAGCTATGGCAGCCAGTTGGCGCAATGGCTGGCCACGCAAAACCAGACCCTACCGGTGCGCATGTGCATCACCGGCGGCGAGGCGTTGACTGGCGAACACCTGCAGCGCATCCGCGCGGCGTTCCAGCCGGCGCTGTTCTTCAATGCCTATGGGCCGACCGAAACGGTGGTCATGCCCCTGGCCAGCCTGGCCCCCGAGGTGCTGGAGGAGGGCGCCGCCAGTGTGCCGATCGGCAGCATCATCGGCGCGCGCGTTGCCTACATCCTGGATGCCGACCTGGCGCTGGTGCCCCAGGGTGCCACCGGTGAGCTGTACGTGGGCGGCGCCGGCCTGGCCCAGGGTTATCACCAGCGTGCGGGCATGACCGCCGAACGTTTTGTGGCCGACCCGTATGCCGATGGCGGGCGGCTCTACCGCACGGGCGACCTGGTGCGCCAACGCGCCGATGGCCTGGTGGAGTACCTGGGGCGGATCGACCATCAGGTGAAAATCCGTGGTTTTCGCATCGAACTGGGCGAAATCGAAACCCGCCTGCTTGAGCATGAAGCGGTCCGTGAGGCGGTGGTCCTGGCCCTGGATGTGCCGAGTGGCAAGCAACTGGCGGCGTACCTGGTCAGCGATGCCAGCGACCACACCGCCTTGCGCGAGGCACTCAAGACCCACCTCAAGGCGCAACTGCCGGACTACATGGTGCCCGCGCACCTGATGGTGCTCGACAGCATGCCGCTGACCGCCAACGGCAAGCTCGACCGCCGCGCCTTGCCGCAACCGGACCCCGAGGCCAATCGGCAAGCATACGTGGCGCCGAGTAATGAGCTGGAGCTGAGCCTCGCCGCGATCTGGTGTGCGGTGCTCAACGTGCAGCAGGTCGGGCTGCACGATAACTTCTTCGAGCTGGGTGGCGATTCGATCCTGTCGATCCAGGTAGTCAGCCGGGCGCGGCAGGCGGGGATTCACTTCAGCCCCCGCGACCTGTTCCAGCACCAGACCGTGCAGGCCCTGGCCGCAGTGGCCACGCGCAGTGAGCAGATCACTGCCGAGCAAGGTGTGTTGACTGGCCCCTCGGGCATGACGCCGATCCAGCAGTGGTTCTTTGACAGCGAGATCCCGGCGCGTCAGCACTGGAACCAGGCCCTGGTGCTGGCGCCGGTGCAGGCCCTCGATCCCCGTCGCCTGGAGCAGGCACTGTTGGCCGTGCTGGAACACCACGACGCCTTGCGCCTGAGTTTCACCCAGCGCGACGCGCAATGGCATGCCGAGCATCTGGCCGTGCCGCAAGGCGGCGTGTTGTGGCTGGCCCAGGTGACGGATATGCAGCAGTGCGAGGCGCTGTTCGCCGATGCCCAGCGCAGCCTCGATCTGGAGCACGGTCCGCTGCTGCGCGCCTTGCTGGTGGACGGGCCGATTGGCCAGCAACGCTTGCTGATCGCGATCCATCACTTGGTGGTGGACGGCGTGTCCTGGCGCGTCTTGCTTGAAGACCTGCAAAACGTCTATCGCCAATTGGGCGACGGCCAGGCGGTCAGCCTGCCGGCCAAGACCAGTGCCGTGCGCGACTGGGCCGCCCGTTTGCAGGCCTACGCCAGCAGCGAATCCCTGCGCGAAGAACTGAGCCTATGGCAGCAACAGTTGGCCGGTCCGCCGGTTGCGTTGCCGGTGGACCGGGCGCACGGCAGCCTGCGCAATCGCGATGCCGAGACGGTCAGCGTGCGCCTGGATGCCGAGCGCACCCGGCAGTTACTGCAACAGGCACCGAGCGCCTATCGCACCCAGGTCAACGACCTGCTGCTGACGGCATTGGCCCGCGTGCTGTGCCGCTGGAGCGGGCATGCATCGACCCTGATCCAGCTGGAAGGCCATGGCCGCGAAGCGCTGTTCGATGAAATCGACCTGACCCGCAGTGTGGGTTGGTTCACCAGCGCTTACCCGCTGCGCCTGACCCCAGTGGATATCGAGGAGGCCAGCGGGCAGGGTGCGTCGATCAAGGCGATCAAGGAGCAACTGCGTGCGGTGCCCCACAAGGGCCTGGGCTATGGCGTGCTGCGCTACCTGGCCGACAGCACTTGTCGCCAGGCCATGGCGGCGTTGCCGAGCGCTTCGATTACGTTCAACTACCTCGGGCAGTTCGACCAGAGTTTCGACAGCCAGGCGCTGTTCCACCCGCTGGACGTGTCTGCCGGCCCGGCCCATGACCCGGCCGCGCCGCTGCCCAACGCCTTGAGTGTGGACAGCCAGGTGTACGGCGGCGAACTGGTGCTGCGCTGGACCTTCAGCCGCGAGCGCCACGACCACCAGACCATCAGCGAACTGGCCGATGCCTACCTGGGCGAGTTGCACAGCCTGATCGCCCATTGCCTGCGTGACGATGCCGGTGGCCTGACGCCGTCCGACTTCCCCCTGGCGCACCTGACCCAGGCGCAGCTGGATGCGTTGCCGGTGCCGGCCAGCGCCATCGAGGACGTGTACCCGCTGACGCCCATGCAGGAAGGCCTGCTGTTGCATACCCTGCTGGAGCCGGGCACCGGCCTCTATTACATGCAGGATCGCTACCGCATCAACAGCGAGCTCAACCCCGAGCGTTTTGCCCTGGCCTGGAAGGCCGTGATCGCCCGGCATGAAGCCTTGCGTGCGTCGTTCTGCTGGAACGTCGGCGAAGATGTGTTGCAGGTGATCCACAAGCCCGGCAGCACGCCGATCGAGTACCTGGACTGGACCGGCACCCCGGCCGAGCAACAGGAGCCACGCCTGCAAGCCCTGCTGAAAAGCGAGCGCGAGGCCGGTTTCGATCTGCTCAACCAGGCGCCGTTCCACCTGCGCCTGATCCGCGTCGGCGAGGCTCGCTACTGGTTCATGATGAGCAACCACCACATCCTGATCGATGCCTGGTGCCGCTCGTTGCTGATGAATGACTTCTTCGATATCTACACCGCCCTGGGTGAGGGCCGCGAGGCACAACTGGCCGCGCCGCCGCGCTATCGCGACTATATTGCCTGGCTGCAACGCCAGAACCTGGCCGAGGCGCGGCAGTGGTGGCAGCAGAACCTGCAAGGGTTCGAGCGCACCACACCGATCCCCAGCGACCGGCCATTCCTGCGGGAACACGCCGGCCATAGCGGCGGCATGGTGGTGGGGGACTGCTATACCCGCCTGGATGAGCGCGATGGGGCGCAATTGCGCGAGTTGGCCCAGGCTCATCAACTGACCGTCAATACCTTCGCCCAGGCGGCGTGGGCCTTGGTGCTGCGGCGCTTGAGCGGCGAGCGTGACGTGCTGTTCGGCGTCACCGTGGCCGGGCGCCCGGTGGACATGCCGCACATGCAGCGCACGGTCGGCCTGTTTATCAACAGCATCGCCCTGAGGGTCAAGTTGCCCGAGGACGATCAGCCGTGCAGCGTGCGCCAGTGGTTGAGTGGCTTGCTCGACAGCAATATGCAGCTGCGCGAATACGAGTACCTGCCGCTGGTGACTATCCAGGAGCACAGCGAACTGCCCAAGGGCCAGCCGCTGTTCGACAGCCTGTTCGTGTTTGAAAACGCTCCGGTGGAAGTCTCGGTGCTGGACCGCGCGCAAAGCCTGAACGCGACCTCGGACTCGGGCCGCACCCACACCAACTTCCCGCTGACGGCGGTGTGCTACCCGGGCGATGACCTGGGCTTGCACTTGTCCTATGACCAGCGTTATTTCGATCAAAGCACCGTGCAAGGCATGCTCGCCGAGTTCAAGCGCCTGCTGCTGGCGTTGGTGCAGGGCTTCCATGGCGATATGGCCGACCTGCCGCTGATTGGCGCGCAGGAGCGTGAGTTCCTGGTGGACGCTTGCAACCAGAGCGCCCATGACTACCCGCTTGAGCGCAGCTACGTCGAACTGTTCGAGGCGCAGGTGGCGCAGCATCCGCAGCGCGTTGCCGCCAGTTGCCTGGACCGGCAGTGGACCTATGCCGAGCTGAACCAGCGCAGCAATCGCCTGGGCCATGCCCTGGTCGCGGCGGGTGTCGGCCTCGACCAGCCGGTGGCGCTGCTGGCCGAGCGTGGCCTGGATCTGTTGGGCATGATCATCGGCAGCTTCAAGGCCGGTGCCGGTTACTTGCCGCTGGATCCCGGGCTGCCGAGCCAGCGCTTGAGCCGGATCATCGACCTGAGCCGCACGCCGTTGCTGGTGTGTACTGCGGCCTGCCGCGAACAGGCGCAGGCGTTGCTCGACGATTTTGCCTGTGGCGCGCGGCCGAAGTTGCTGGTGTGGGAGGAGTTGGCAGGTGTCGACAGCAATCCTGGGATCTACAGCGCCCCGGACAACCTCGCCTACGTGATCTACACCTCCGGCTCCACCGGGCTGCCCAAGGGCGTGATGGTCGAGCAGCGCGGCATGCTCAACAACCAATTGAGCAAGGTGCCGTACCTGCATCTGAGCGAGCAGGATGTGATCGCCCAGACCGCCTCGCAAAGCTTTGATATCTCCGTGTGGCAGTTCCTTGCCGCGCCCTTGTTTGGCGCGCGGGTGGATATCGTGCCCAACACCATTGCCCATGACCCGCAGGGCTTGCTGGCGCATGTGCAGGCCCAGGGCATCACGGTGCTGGAAAGCGTGCCGTCGCTGATTCAGGGCATGCTCGCCCAGGACCACATCAGCCTGGACGGCCTGCGCTGGATGCTGCCGACCGGCGAGGCGATGTTGCCTGCGCTGGCGCACCAATGGCTGCTGCGTTATCCGGACATCGGCCTGGTCAACGCCTACGGCCCGGCGGAATGCTCGGATGACGTGGCGTTCGTCCATGTCGACCTGGCCTCGACCCGTGGCACCTACCTGCCGATTGGCACGCCGACCGACAACAACCGTTTGTACTTGCTCGACGGCGCGCTGGAGCTGGTGCCGCAAGGGGCGGTGGGTGAGCTGTGCGTGGCGGGCACCGGGGTCGGGCGCGGTTATGTCAGCGATCCGTTGCGCACCGCCCAAGTGTTTGTGCCGGATCCGTTTGGCGCGCCGGGGGAACGCCTGTACCGCAGCGGAGACCTGGCACGGCGGCGCAGCGATGGGGTGCTGGAGTACGTCGGGCGTATCGACCATCAGGTGAAGATTCGCGGCTACCGCATCGAACTGGGTGAAATCGAGGCGCGCCTGCATGAGCAGCCCGAGGTGCGTGATGCGGCGGTGGGCGTGCAGGAGGGGGTCAATGGCAAACACCTGGTGGGTTACCTGGTGGCGAGCGATGCCAGCCTTAACCCTGGCGAGCGTCTGGACCGCATCAAGCAGCGCCTGCGCAGCGAACTGCCGGAGTACATGGTGCCGTTGCACTGGCTGTGGCTGGAGCGCCTGCCCCTGAACGCCAACGGCAAGCTCGACCGCAAGGCCCTGCCGGCCCTGGAGATTGGCCAGTTGCACAGCCAGGACTACCTCGCGCCGCGCAGCGAACTGGAGCAGACCCTGGCCACGATCTGGGCCCAGGTGCTGAAGGTCGAGCAGGTGGGCGTGCTGGATAACTTCTTCGAGCTGGGTGGGCACTCGCTGCTGGCCACGCAAATCGCCTCGCGGGTGCAGAAGAGCCTGCAACGGGATGTACCGCTGCGGGCGATGTTCGAATGCAGCACGGTGGCAGAACTGGCGACGTACATCGAGGGCTTGGCGGCCCATGACATCAGCGCCGGCACAGTGGACCGGCTGAGTAATTTGATGGCTGAGCTGGAGGGGCTTTAAGCCGGCAAAGGCGGCGCCCGCAGATGCGGCGGGCGTTCCGCCGTTGGTCGGTTATGCGCATTGTCGGTGTGTGAACTGTCAATTCTGACAGTAGGCAAGGCCTGTATTCCAAGCGTTAGATAACAGCAGTTTTTGGCCTGGCGGTCAGGCCTGCTGGTTAACTTTCCCTGGACTGGAGGTCCTGTCATGGTTAAAAAAACTGCGCCCCAAAGTTCGTCACCGGCCGCTGCCCAGCCCCTTGTTGAAGCCACCGTCGAATTACCCTATCCGCAGATTCAATACGCCGCCAACAACAACATCCTGTATCCCATCGACGCCATCGACGGCACGCGCGCAACTATTGCATTTGCCGGGATGGGCGCGACACCGGTGACGTTGTACTGGGCCATCCGGGATCAGGACGAGCCGGTGTTCGAGCCGATTGTGCGAACAGGCAGTACCACTGGCAGCATTGACATTCCCATTCCATGGCAGTGGGTCAGTACCTGCATCGGGCATACCGTGTTGATCTGGTACACAGCGTCTGTGGGCGGTCAACTCAAGCAGTCGCTGGTGCTGGAACTGGAGGTCCAACAGATCCGCGAGCAGGACCTCCAGGCATCGCTGCCGGTGTTTGCCCATGCGCAATACATCCATAGCACCTGGCAACTGGATATGAAGGCATTCAGCGGCGATGAGACCATCAGGGTCAAGGCGTGGCCGATGATCCAGGCCGGGCAGCGGCTGTTTATCAATGTGGCAGGCGATCAGCACAAGCCGCCGTTCGCGTTTAGCTGGGTCGCTCGGGACCATGTGGTGACGGCCGCCGAGGCCATTGCCGGGCATATCTTTGAGTTCAAGCTCGCGCGCAGTTGGATGGCACGGCGCGAGGACTACTCGGCCCTGACCATCCACATGGCCGTGATCTTTGATGGCACCTCACCCCAGCCGCCGGTGCCGGTTGATCCGATCTACGAAACCCAGCTTCCGGAAAACGCCCACGAGTTTCATCCCCGTACAACCGTGCTGTTGTTTGTGGATGCGTCGTTGCACTTGCCCGAACCGAAATTGGTCGAGGCGCAAGGCCAGGCTGAGGTGGACCCGCTCAAATTGCTGGAGGGCGCAACGGTACGTGTCTGTTACGAGGATATGCGCAGCACTGACAGTATCTCCCTGTGCTGGGAATCGACCCACGGCGATTGTGCCCCTATCCCCCCACAGAACGGTATGGACGAAGGCTGTATCGACTTCCATATCCCGCCGCAGTTCGTGGGTATGCGCCTGGATAACTTCGCGAATTTCAGCTACACCGTGACCCGTGATGGCGGCGAGCAAGCGTCGCCTGATGGCGTGGTCTGGATCCCGCTGCCGTCCAACCTGCCCCGGCCGCAGATCCTCGAAGCCCCGTTCAACAGCCTGGACCTTGGGCAGATGTGCTGTGATGACCCGGTGACGATCCATGTTGCGCCTTGGCCATTTATCGGCACCACGCAACGTGTGCAGCTGTATATCGGTGGTGTCTACCCGGATGGCTCAAAAGCCCGGCTGTACCTTTTTGACGGGGAGCCGGTCAGTGAAGAGGATATTCGCAACGGTTGGACCCGGACCTTGCCCCGGGCCGAACTGGCGGCGCTCAAGCATGACAGCGAGTTGTACATCCTGTTCAGCGTTGAGTTTCTGCCACCCAGGGATTCGCGGCCGGTCTATCGTGCGTTTCCTTCGCTGCTGGTGAACCTGCTCACCGAACCGCACCTGGAGTTGCCCAAGCCCCATCTTGTCGAGGCGGTGGACTGCGGCGCCGACGGCTGGATCGTCAACCCGGTGAACACTCAGGACGGCGCGCATATCCAGGTGGCGTACGAGCGTATGTGCCCGGGGGATATGGTTTGCCCCACGTTCATCGGCACGCCTGGGCCTGGGTCGCCGGGGCTGGAGTGTCGCGTTGTGGCGCAGGGGGAGCAGAGCCTGGTATTCGCCGTTGCGCCGTCGGCGATCAGCGCCAACCTGCGCCAGCAGATATTGCTGGGCTACAGCGTGTCACGTGTGTGTGGCGGCGAATGGGAGTCGCCGCCACAAAAGGTGCATGTCCTGGATATCAGCGGCCTGCCCAACCTGGCGGTGGAACAGGCGACGGGCAGCACCCTGGACCTCAGTACATTCGGCGGCGATGCTAGCGCAACGGTGGTTGCCTGGCCTTACATTGCCCTGGGCCAGCCCTGCTGGTTGTGGGTGACCGGAGAGTTGGAAGGCGGCAGCCCATATAGCTTTGAGGTGCTGGAGGGGGTACCGGTCACCGAGCAGTGGTTGACCGGTGTCGAGGCGCCGTTACCGCGCCACGAGATGCAAAAACTGGCGGATTGCAGCGCTTTTGAAGTGCATTTTGCGGTGAATTTCAACGGCCAGCTGGACAAGGACAGTGCCCACAGATTCCCGGTATTGCTTCTGGACATCGCACAGGAGGGGCTGGAGCTCAAGGCGCCCACGGTGTGCGAAGCGGTGGGCACCCAGCTCACGGTTTACAACGGCCGGGATGGCGTGACGGTGCGCGTGGCCTACGCGCTGATCAACCCTAGTCATACAATCAGTGTGTGCTGGACGCGCACAGACGGTACTTGCCTACCAGTGATGTCGAAGCCTGGCAGCAGTGATCCAGGCTACGTGGATTTCCATATTCCCCGGGAAGCAGTGATCCATGGGATCGGCAAGACGGTGAAGATCAACTACACCGTCACCAGTCTGTGCAAAGTGGCAACTTCCCCGGACCTCGACCTGCAGATTAGTGTGCCCGTACGTTTGCCGACGCCGGTGGTGCCGCAGGCTACCAACAACATTCTGGATTTGCGCACTTTCAGCGCCGATGCGGACATTACCGTGCAACCCTGGTGGTTTATCTTGCCGAACCAGAGAGTCTGGCTGCGCGGGATTGGGACCAGGGAGGATGGCAGCCCGTACATTTTTAATGTTTACCTGGGCAAGGTCGTGACGGAGGCAGAAGTCAGCGCCGGGCTCAAGCAAGCGTTGAGGCGAATCGAGCTTGAGCTTTTGAAGGATCTCAGCACCTTGACGTTCACCTGCAAAGTCACTGCTGATGGAAGCAGCCAGGAAAGTACGGCGGTGGTGTTTCCGGCGTTGCAGCTGCTGTTAAGTAAGGCATTCTCCGACCACACCGACTTCGATCCTGCCGGCAAAGGCTGGAATGGCTGGAACAGAGGACCCGGCGCCACCAATCCTGGCGATCTGGTGCTCAAGCTAGGTGCTGTGCCTGGAGCGGCGAACGGGTATTTCTTGCAGGACTGGGGGTACACCGATACCAGCGATCCAGCCACGCAGCGTGTGAAACTGTTCAAGGACTTCAGCGGGCTGCAGGTGGGGCGTTCCTATCGGTTCAGTGCGTGGATCCGTGATATTCCGCTGTTAGTGAACAGGCCGCGCTTGATCCTCACGGCCCAGGGGGTGCCAATCTCAGCGGAAATGTTACCTCCTGCCACCTGGTACTTGCTCCAGGGCGTGTTCCAGGCCAAGGCCGCTACGGTGCGGCTCACCTTGGACAACCTGCAGATGGGGGGGGGGCCGGGCAATGACTACGACGTGACTGGCTTGACTGTGACAGAGATGTAAGCTGCGCAACAAGGCCTCCAACCGTTGGAGGCCTTGTCCGGCCAGCGTCGAGCGATTATTTCGGGCCGAGGATTTTCCCCAGTTTATCCGGCGACGGCGCCCCTTGCTGCTGCTGCAACTGGCCCTTGTCATCCAGGTAGAAAATCGCCGGGGTGGCCGACAATTCCAGCTCTTCCATCAACTTCATATTGGCATCGAGCTTGGCCTGGATCTCGGCCGGGATCTTGGCCAGGGCCTTGAGCTTGCTGGCTTTGCCCGCAGACTCATGTTCTTGCAGGGCCTGGGCCGTGTCTTTACTGGCCAGCAGCGCCGCCGATTTGCCGGGGCTGTCCTCGCGGATGATCCCGACCATGATGTGGCGCAACTGCACCTTGCCGGCCTTGACCCAGGGCCGCGCCTGTTCCCAGAACATGTTGCAGTACGGGCAGTTGGGGTCGCTGAACAGGTAGACGGTGCGCGGCGCGTTTTTATCGCCATCCTGGATCCAGCTGCTCTGTTCCATCTTGGCCCAGATTTCCTTGGCCATCGGCGCGTAGACCAGTTTTTCCAGGGGCGCGGTGCTCAGGTCATTGCCCTTGGCGTCGTACAGGTTGCCGGCCAGCACGTGCTGGCCGTCGGCGGTCAGGTACAGCGCCATGCCACGGTTCTGGTACTGCGCGGCATAGCCCTTGAGCCCGCCCGGTGCATCGAAGCTGCCGATGATCTTGGCGCCCTTGGCTTCGATCTGTTTGATCGGCGCCGGCCATTCTTCGGCGTGGGCGAGGTTGGCGGCGAGTGCCAGGGGCAGCAGGGTCAGCAGGTGGCGGAGGCGGGGCATAAGGGTTTCCTTGAAGGGGCCGTCTTGGCGGCGGTCGAGTCCGTGGGGTCGAAATATTCCATGGCGCGGGCCAGGCTGGCCTGGGACAGCTCGCCCAGGTGGCTGTTGATCAGCCGGCCATCGGCTTGATAGAAGAGCGTGGTCGGCAGCGCCATCGAACCCACGGCTTGGCCCAGGCGGCCACTGGCGTCGAACAGGACGTTGTCCAGGTTCAGGCCCTGGGTGGCCAGGTAGGTGCTGACGCTTTGCATGCTTTCGGCCTGGTTGACGAACAGGAAGGTCACGTCAGGCCGTTGTTTCTGGGCATTTTCCAGCACCGGCATTTCCCGCCGGCAGGGCGGGCACCAGGTGGCCCACAGGTTGATCACCAACGGGCCGCCCTGGTAGTCGGCCAGTTGCACGGTTTCGCCATCGGCGTTGCGCAGGGCGATATCCGGCAGGCGCGTGCCTTTTTCATAGATGTTCAACGAGAAACTGGCCAGCGCCCAGAACGCCAGGCCACTGACCACGCCGGCGGTCAGCGGCTTGCGCAGGGCCGGGCGGCGCCAGCTCCAGAGCAGGGCGGCGATGATCAGCACGATCACCCCCGGCCAGACGAGAAAGCCGCCGTCGCGCAGGTCGACAATTTGTAGCGGGTCATCGCGGTAGTACGACCAGTACATCAATACAAAACCGATGCGCGCGCTGAGCATGCCCAGCAGGAACAGGCTGAACAGCACCGACTCGGGGTTCTCGCCGCCACGCTTGGCCACGCGCCAGCCCACCACCGTGGCGAGGACCAGCGCACTGATCAGCAGCAGATGGTTCAAGGCAATGGCAAAGGTGCCGATGGTCAAGGTCAGCATCAGGGTGCGTCCCGGGTCTGGGTCCAGCGTTGCAGGAAGGCTGCGGCGTCCACTTCGCCTGTGATGCGCTGGGCGCGGCGCTCTGCACCGTCCGGGCCGATCCACACAAAGCTCGGTGGGCCGGGGACTTTGTAGCGGCCCAGCAGCTCACGGCTGGCGGCGTTGTCGGCGGTGACGTCCAGGCGCAGCAGGCGCACATTTTTCAGGGCCTCCATGACTTCGGGTTTGCCGAACACCTGTTTTTCCATGATCTTGCACGACACACACCAGTCGGCGTAGTAGTCCAGCAGCACCCACTGGCCCTGGGCCTTGGCGCTGTCGAGCTGGGTTTGCAGGGCTGCCGGGGCGTTGATGGTGGTAAAGCTGTCATGGGCGGTCGGCGCGCCGGCCACCGGCGAGCCACCGAACACCTTGAGCGGTTGCCACAGGTCATCGCTGCCACCGGCTGCGCCGATCACCAGGATCGCGCCCCACAGGCCCAGGACCAGGGAACCTGCGCCCAGTGCCTTGGCGACCAGCCCGTACTCGCGGGCCAGGCTCCAGCCGCAGTAGGCCATCACCAGTGCCAGCACGCCCCACAGGCCGAGCCACAGGCTTTCGTCGACGACCGGGCGGATCATCAACACGGCGGTCGCGAGGAACAGGAAGCCAAACACGCCCTTGAGCACATTCATCCAGGTGCCTGGCTTGGGCAGGAAGCGATTGCCCACCGTCACCAGCAACAGCAAGGGCACGCCGATACCGATGCCCATGGCAAACAGGATCAGGCCGCCGTGCACGGCATTGCCGCTTTGTGCGATGTAGAGCAGGGCGCCGGCCAGGGGCGCGGTCATGCACGGGCCTACCAGCAGGCCGGACAAGGCCCCGAGCACGCCGGCGCCGACCAGGCTGCCGCCGTTTTGCCGACGGCTGGCGTTGTCCAGGCGATCGCGCAGGAAGGCCGGCAGTTGCAGTTCAAAGAAGCCGAACATTGGCAGGGCGAGGATCACAAACAGGGCGGCGAAACTGCCGAGGATCCACGGGGTTTGCAGCAGCGCAGCCAGGTTGCTGCCGGCCAGCGCGGCCAGTACGCCAAGGGCGGCATACACCAGCGCCATGCACACCACATAACTGGTGGCCAGGGCAAAACCACGGCGTGGGCTGGCACCGCTGCCCACTACCAGGCCGGCGAGGATCGGCAGCATCGGCAGCGAACACGGGGCAAACGCCAGCAGCAGGCCCAGGCCGAAGAACACCAGCAGGCTCCAGCCCAGGCTGCGTTGTTGCAGGCCGCTGGCCAGGCTTTCATCCTGGGCCTCGGCGGTGGCGGCCACGGCGGGGTTGCCGCCCAGGTCGACGGTGAGCGATTGCGGCGGGTAGCACAGGCCGGCATCGGCGCAGCCCTGCCAGCCCAGCTTGACCTTGCCGGTGGCGCCGGCCGGGAGTTTCACTTCCAGGCCCTGGCGGTACACCTGTTGCTCGCCGAAGAACTCGTCGCTATGGGCCTCGCCCTGGGGCAGCACGGGCTGTTCGGCCAGGCCTTCGAATTTCATGCGTTGCTGGTACAGGTAATAACCGTCGGCAATCTGCCAATACAGCTGGGTTTCACCGGAAGCCAGGCGCTCGGAGGTAAAGGTAAAGGCCTTGCCTACCGGGAGGAACTCGGCTTTGGTCTCGAACGGATTGTTGCCAGGCGCGGCCTGGGCCAATCCGGTGAACAACACCAACAGGAAGATAAACAGATGCCGCATGGTCAAGCCTTAGTTCGATGCAAGTGGGCACACAATGTGTGGTGCTGATTAACCGATGATTAACCGGGCTATTCTAGAGTGTAGGGATTTTCAAGGCGCGCATCTTTTGCCGGCATAATGCGTGCTTAATCCGCCCTCCTTTAAATCAGCATTTTTGCAAAGGGTTCAGCATGCACGTACTGGTCTGTGAAGACGATGACCTGATTGCCAGTGGCATCGTTGCCGGTCTCGGCGCCCAGGGCTTTACGGTCGAGCGCGTAGCCACGGCCGCGGCGGCGCGGGCGATGCTCAAGGCGGCGGAGTTCGACATCATGGTGCTCGACCTCGGCCTGCCGGATGAAGACGGCCTCAAATTGCTGCAGCAACAGCGCAGTGCGGGGCTGGAGATCCCGGTGCTGATCCTCACCGCGCGCGACTCGGTGACCAACCGCGTCGACGGCCTGCAAGCCGGTGCCGACGATTACCTGCTCAAGCCCTTCGACCTGCGCGAGCTGGCTGCACGCTTGCAAACCCTGTTGCGCCGGGTGGCCGGGCGCAGCGTCAACCTGATCGAGCATGGCCGGCTGAGCTACAACCCCAGCAGCCGCGAAACCTTGCTCGGCGGCCAGCCGGTGGACTTGTCTCGCCGCGAACAGGCCCTGTTGCAGGCATTGCTGCACAACCGTGGCCGGGTGCTGTCCAGCGAGCAGCTCAAGGACAGCGTCTACGGGTTCAACGATGAACTGGAAAGCAACGCCCTCAACGTGCATATCCACCACCTGCGCCGCAAGTTGGGCAACGGTATTGTCGAGACCGTGCGCGGTCTGGGCTACCGCCTGGGCCCGGCGGATACTGGAGACGACGCCTCGTGATGAGCCTGCGCCTGCGTCTGACCTTCAAGCTGGGCGCCGCTTTTGTGCTGATCTGGGCGCTGGCGGCGGCCTGGATGCTCAACGACCTGCGCAACCAGATGATGTTTTCCCTGGACCAGCGCCTGGTGGCCTCGGCGCGCATGGTGGCCGGGCTGATGGAGCAGATGCCGGGCCTGGCCAGCGTGGGCGAGGGCAAGCGTTTTGGCGCCGAACAACTGAATGTGCCCGGTGGCATGGCGTGCCAGGTCAGCTCGTTGCGGGGTGAAGTGCTGGCCCGCAGCCACACCACGCCGGATCAGGGGTTGGAATCGCGGCAAAGTGGCTTTCGCGACCAGATCATCGACGGCGCTGCCTGGCGCAGCTTTACCCTGGCCCGGGGTGATTTGTTCATCACCACCGCCGACCGTCAGGTGGAGCGCGAGGCGCTGAACATGTCGATCCTGCTGGCGGCCTCAGTGCCGGTGGGCGTGGCCTTGCTGGGTTGCCTGTGCCTGTTGTGGCTGGGGATCGGCCAGAGCCTGGTGCCGCTCAACCGCATGCGCGATGCCTTGATGCGGCGCAGTGCCGACTCCCTTGAGCCGTTGCAGATTCACCCGTTGCCCAGCGAGCTCAAGCCGCTGCTCGACACCCAGAACCAACTGTTGCAACGCATCGCCAAGACCATCGAGCGCGAGCGCCGGCTGACCGGCGATGCCGCTCACGAGCTGCGCAGCCCGCTTACGGCCATCAAGACCCACCTGCAAGTGGCACGCATGACCGACGGCGCCGCCCGCGATCAATCCCTGGCCCATGCCGAGGAGGGCGCCGACCGCCTGCATCGCACCCTTGAGCAGTTGCTGCTGTTGGCGCGGGTCGAGGGCAGCCTGTCGTTTGATGACGGTTTGCAGTCCAGTGCCGAACAGGTGGCGCGCCTGGCGATCCAGGACGCCAACGCCGGCGACAACCGCCGCATCGACCTGATCCTGCCGGACAACCTGCCCCAGGATCCGGTGGAAATGCCCGTGGGCCTGGCGGTGGCGGCCTTGCGTAACCTGCTGGATAACGCCCTGCGCCATACCCCGGCCGATACGCGGGTGGAGTTGAGCGTGTTCACCCAGGGCAATCAAGTGGTGTTTCGCGTGCGCGACCATGGCGCGCCGATCTCCAGCGAAGACCTGCAACACCTGACCCAGCGTTTCTGGCGCAATGGCAACAGCGGCGGTTGTGGCCTGGGCCTGGCCATCGTGCAGGCGATTGTCCAGCGATGCTCTTGTTCCCTGGCCTTCGACAGCCAGCCCGACGGCCTGCGGGTCGACCTGGGGATGCCGCTGCGGCGCTGATCCTTGCTTGCATACACATAACTACCGCCATCCTGGGGCCCGACGCTTCAGGATGGCGGCAATTTTTGTGTTTGCAGGTTTGCCGGCTGAATGACTCAGCCTGTATTGAAAAGGACAGCGCCTATGTTGGTCATCGATTCCACTTATCCAGCCAAAGATTTTAATCAACGCAATGGTGAAGCCGTGCGCCAGGTGGTGGTGCATTACACCGCCGCGCCCTTTGCCTCCTCCCTGCGCACCCTGACGCAGCAGGGTGTCAGTGCCCATTACCTGTTACCCGCCCCCCATGAGGCCAGCTATCGAAGTGCCGGCTACGACGAATTGCGGGTGTTCCAACTGGTGGATGAACGCCAGCGCGCCTGGCATGCAGGCGCCAGTCATTGGGCGGGTCGCGATAACGTCAACAGTCGCTCCATCGGCATCGAGATCGTCAACCTGGCCCGCGATGAGTGTGGGGTGTTTACCTTTCCTGCCTATGATCCGCAGCAGATCGCCGTGCTGATCGCGCTGCTGCGCGACATTTGCGCCCGTCATCCGCAGATCGGCGCCACCGATATCGTCGGCCATTCGGATGTGGCGTTCTGGCGCAAGAGTGACCCGGGGCCACGATTGCCCTGGCACGGTTTGTTCGAAGCGGGCATTGGCGCCTGGTTCGATGTACAGGCCAAAAGTGCCTATGAGCGGCGCTTTCGCATGGGGTTGCCCCAGGAGGTGGAGGTCGAACGGGCCTTCCAGCGCTACGGCTACGCCCCGGCGAAAAACCGCCAGGCGTTCCAGCAGCGCCTGCGTGCGTTCCAGATGCACTTTCGGCCCGCCGATTATCGTGGGCAACTGGATATCGAGACCTGCGCGATTCTGTATGCACTGAATGAAAAGTACACCAGTGCCGGCGAGTGACCGGCCATTTGCCGGTTTTTCACTGAGCCGGGTGTAAATCCTCACGCCGCTGAAGCGTTTCCAGAACAGGAAATCCGTGCGCACGCCCTTTGGGGGCCAGACGTCAACGGGTTGGCAGTTTGGTCACCATCATCAGCGTATTGAGGGATCTAGAGATGTCAGTCGCTACCAGTCGCATTGAAGATTTGCAGGTGTCGGCCAGCCCGACGCCTGCGGAAGCGCTTTACCAGTTCGATGAATCGCCGCTGCTGGCCCGCCAGCGCCAGCAGGAATCCAATGCCCGCAGCTACCCACGGCGCATTCCCCTGGCGCTCAAGCGGGCCAAGGGTATTTATGTCGAGGACGTTGAAGGTCGCAGCTTCATCGACTGCCTGGCCGGAGCCGGCACGTTGGCGCTGGGGCACAACCACCCGGTGGTGATCGAAGCGATCCAGCAGGTGCTGCTCGACGAGTTGCCGCTGCATACCCTGGACTTGACCACGCCGGTCAAGGACCAGTTTGTGCAGGACCTGTTCGGCCTGCTGCCAGCGGAACTGGCGCGGGAGGCGAAGATCCAGTTTTGCGGCCCCACCGGCACCGACGCGGTGGAAGCCGCGCTGAAACTGGTGCGTACCGCCACGGGGCGCAGCACGGTGTTGTCGTTCCAGGGCGGTTATCACGGCATGAGCCAGGGCGCATTGAGCCTGATGGGCAGCCTGGGGCCGAAAAAGCCGTTGGGCGCCTTGCTGGCCAATGGCGTGCAATTCTTGCCATTCCCTTATGACTACCGCTGCCCGTTCGGCCTGGGTGGGGCAGAGGGAGTCAAGGTCAACCTGCACTACCTGGAAAACCTGCTCAACGACCCGGAGGCCGGCGTTTTGCTGCCGGCGGCGGTGATCGTCGAAGTGGTGCAGGGCGAAGGCGGCGTGATCCCGGCCGACCTCGATTGGCTGCGCGGCCTGCGACGCATTACCGAGCAGGCCGGCGTGGCGTTGATCGTCGACGAGATCCAGAGCGGTTTCGCTCGCACCGGCAAGATGTTTGCCTTTGAACATGCCGGCATTGTTCCGGATGTGGTGGTGTTGTCCAAAGCCATTGGTGGCAGCTTGCCGCTGGCGGTGGTGGTGTATCGCGAGTGGCTCGACACCTGGCTGCCGGGCGCCCATGCCGGGACCTTCCGCGGCAATCAGATGGCCATGGCGGCCGGCTCGGCGGTGATGCGCTACCTCAAGCAACATAACGTCGCCGACCACGCGGCGGCCATGGGCGAGCGCCTGGCTGAACACCTGCGCATCCTGCAGCGGGACTTCCCGCAACTGGGGGATATCCGCGGGCGCGGCCTGATGCTCGGGGTAGAGCTGGTCAACCCCAACGGCACGCCCGACGTCCAGGGCCACCCGCCGGTCCATCGGCAATTGGCGCCGCTGGTGCAACGCGAATGCCTCAAGCGCGGGTTGATCCTGGAGCTGGGCGGGCGCCATGGCGGCGTGGTGCGTTTCCTGCCGCCGCTGGTCATCACCGGGGCAGAAATCGACCGCGTGGCAGAGATCTTCGGTCGGGCTTTGGCAGCGGCTGTGGCGAGCCTCTAATTTTCCTGCACCGCTATACGTTCCTACATACATCAGCCACGCGCAGTGCGTGGCAGCCTTTAAGTGACGGAGAACCGCAATGACCTCAGTATTTGACCGCGAAGACATCCTGTTCCAGGTGGTGGTCAACCATGAAGAACAGTACTCCATCTGGCCCGACTACAAGGCCGTGCCAGAAGGCTGGCGCACCGTGGGTAAAAGCGGGATCAAGAAAGAGTGCCTGGCCTATATCGAAGAAGTCTGGACTGATATGCGCCCGCTGAGCTTGCGCCAGAAGATGGATGCGCAGGTTGTTGCTGGCTGAACACAAGCAAATGTGGGAGCTGGCTTGCCTGCGATGGTCGTTAACGATGACGAATGAATACCAGATACTCTGATGTGTTCTTTCGGGCGTCATCGCAGGCAAGCCAGCTCCTACAGGGGAAAGCAGCTTCGCGCTCTGGCTTTGCTGTTGCTCTGCTTTTGATCTGGCTTTTGATCTTAAGCGCCCCGTTAAACCACGCTGGCCGCAGGTAGGTATTGCGTAGTGGGCACCCCGGCATGGATGCCGGGGTAGCCGCGACACGGCCATGGATGGCCGATCGCGGCGGGCCCACGGAGCAATGCCTGACTGCGGGCATGCCGAGCCTAGGCGAGGCACCGAGTGGTGGGGCAAGAGTGTTTTGCTTACTTTTGCGCTTTACAAAAGTGAGCCGCCGTAAGGGCGGAACCAATAGCCGCCGTTACCGCCGCAACGGATATGTACACAAACCCAATAAGCACTAGATAAAAGAGTTGTGTAGATACCTATGCCGCGATGGCTGACTGTCAGTCGATACATTAGTTGACTGATACACCGCCATCGCGGGCAAGCCCGCTCCCACACAACCCCGCTCCCACATAAGCTCGCACACACAGGGGTATTGCCTTGCTTTCAGGGCACCAAGGCCTTGATCACCTGATCCACATTCCCTTCCAGTTCGGCCACCGGGTCCGCGCCGTCAGTACCCAGCACCAGCAACTTCGCCCCCCCTGCACTGATAGCCGCTTTCACCGCCTCAGCCGGTTGACGATGGTGCAGCACTAACGCCGCGTCGTTGTCCTTCAGGCTGGTCGTCAGCGTTTGTAGCGCCTGCGCAGACCACTCGGCATCCGGCCGTGGATCGGTGCTGAGCAACTCCAGGTTCAACCCACTCACCAGATAAGCAAAATGATCGCTCAGGCTGACCACGCTCAGGTTGTCGGCCTGGGCCAGGCGCGCCTCGCTGTCAGCCGTCAGCTTGAGCAGGCGTTGCTTGAGGCTGGCCAGGTTGCTGTCGATTTGGGCCTTGGCGCCGGGCGCCAGGCGGCTCAGGTCGGCGGCCATGACATCGGCCATGCGCCCCAGGTTGTTGCTCGATTGCCACGGCTGGCTATTGAGGCCATCCACCGTCCCCGGTTGCAGGGCCACGCCCGGCAAACCGCCGTCTACCGGGCGGGCGGCGTCCACTTCGACGATGCGGATATTGCTGCGCCGGGCCACCGGGTACAGCGGGTCGTCCGGCCACAGCGAACGCAGGCCGATGGCCGCGTCGGCATCCAGCGCCAGGGTATGCAAGGCCGGCGCGCCACGCCCGGTAAAGTACGAGGTCTGGCGCGAGCCCGGCAGGTTGGCCGGTGCCGCGCGTTCAAGCTTGACCTGGGTGCCCTTGAGCAGGGTTTCGGCCAGCCCGAAGGTCACGGGCAGGGCCGCCAGGACTTTGACCGGCTTGGCGGATTGAGCTGCCACCGGCAGCGGTTTGGCGGTGCCGGCCGCCAGCAGCGGGGTGCTGATCAGGCAGGCGATGGCCAGGGCGAGGGGGCGTAGAACAGGGCGCATTATCCGAGATTCCCTTTCAGGCTGGGGACCGTGCCGCGCGCGATGGCGGCCAGGGCGAAGGCGATGCCGGCGACGAGGATGATCGCGGCGCCGGACGGGATTGGCAGGTCGAAGATGATCGGCAGCAAAATCCCGCACAGGGTGCTGAGTGTGGCGATCACCACCGAGATCCAGAAAAAACCCTTGAGCGACTGGCTCAACAGGCGCGCCGCAGCGGCCGGGATCACCAGCAGGGCACCCACCAGGATCGCGCCGATGACCTTGACCGCCGCCACGGTGATCAGGGTGACGAGGATCACGAACAGGTAGTCCAGGGTCTTCACCGCCACGCCACGCACGGCGGCCAGTTGCGGGTTGAAGCTGGCGAGCATGATGCGGTTGTACAGCGGCAACGCCAGGGCCATCACCAGTGAGCCGACAACGGCCAGCACCAGCAGGTCATTGCCGTTGACGGTCAGGACCGAACCAAACAGCACGTTTTCCAGGATGTGTACGTTGATCTTGCCCGCCAGGATCAGCAACAGGCTCGCGCCCAGCGCCAGGGACACCGAGAGGAACACGCCGATCAGTGTGTCCGGGGCCAGGCCGGTGCGATTGCGCAGGTAGTTGAGCAGGATGCCGAACAACAGGCAGTAGCCGAACAGGCTGCCATAAGGCCCGGTGTAGGGTTCCCCCAGCAGAATGCCCACGGCCACGCCGGTGAGTGCGGCGTGGCCGACAGCTTCGGAGAAGAACGCAAAGCGCTTGACCACCACCAGTGTGCCCAGGCCACCGAGTACCGGGCCGATCAGCAGGCCGGCGAGCAGGGCGTTGACCACAAACCCATAGGCCAGGGCTTCCGGCAGGTAGCCGGACGAGGCCCAGCCCTGGACCATCAAGCGAAAGGCTTCGTAGCTCATTGGGCTGCGCTCCGTGGGTGGGTGGAAAACAGCGTCAGCAGGCGCTCCGGGGTCAGTGCCTCCTTGGGCGTGGCGTCGAACAGCAAGCGGCGGTTCAGGCCGGTGACGCGATCTGCCAGGCGGCCCACGGCCTCCAGGTCGTGTTCGATCCACAGCACGGTAATCCCCGCCTGGCGCCAGTCGCCCAGCAGGCGTTCGAACACCTGGATCCCGGCTTCGTCGAGGGCCGACATCGGTTCATCGAGCACCAGCAGTTGCGGCGCCGGGATCAAGCCCTGGGCCAGCAGCACACGCTGGCGCTCGCCGCCGGACAGCGCGCCCATCCGGCGCTTGCGCTTGTCTTGCATGCCCACGCGCTCCAGCGCCTCGCCAATCGCCCCGGCGTAATGCCGGGACACACCGAGAAACGCCGGGCGCCGCTGGCACATGGCAGCCATGAAGTCGTCAACGGTCATCGGCAGGCCACGGTCGAACTCCAGGGCCTGGGGCACGTAGCCGATGGTGCCGGGAGTGTTCGGCCAGTGCAGGCTCAGTTGGCCCTGGTGTGGCGTCTGCCCCAGCAGGGTCTTGATCAGCGAGCTCTTGCCGCCGCCGTTGGGGCCGACCAGGGCGTGGATACTGCCCGGTCGCACCTGGAAGCTGACGTTATCGAGGATCGCGGTACGGCCCAGGGTCAGCGAGACGTTATCGAATTCAAGCGTCGGGCCGATGCTGGCCACGCTCAGGTGTTCAGCCGCCGTCATGCCCCCGACTCCTGGATGGCCCGGACCACGGTGTTGAGGTTGCCGGTCATTTCCACTTCGTACTTCTCGGCGCTGTATTCACCGTAGGAAATATGCGACAGCGGGTACAGCTTGACCCCCGACTCACGCTGGATGGTATCGACGTAGGAGGACGGGAAATCCATCTCCGAGAAAATCACTTTCACGTCCAGTTCACGCAGTTGGTCGATGGTCTTCTTCAGTTGGCTCGGGCTTGGCTCAATGCCATGGGCCGGTTCGACCACGGCGGTCACTTCCAGGCCGAATTCACGCAGCAGGTAGTCGTAGGCGGCATGCACCGTGGCCACGCGCAGGTCGGCGTTGGGCGCGCTGGTGAGCTTGGCCAGGGCATCGGCACGCATCTGGCGCAGGCGCTTGCCATAGGCGCGGGCGTTCTGGGTGTAGGTCTTGGCGTTGTCCGGGTCGAGCTTGCCCAGTTCCCGGGCGATGTTGTTGACCTGGGCGATAGACGCGCTGATGGACAGAAAGGTGTGCGGGTTGACCACCTTGCCGGCGCCACGGGCCGCGTTGCCGGTGGCGGCCAGCAACGGCACGTTGGCGTTGGCTTCGATCACCGGGATGTCCGGGCGCTCGCTGGTGGCGATCATGCGGTCGGCAAAGTCGTCATGGCCGACGCCATTGAGCACGATCACGTCCAGGGTGCCAATGCGCTTGATGTCTTCGGCGCGCGGCTCGTAGGCGTGGGGGTTGAAGCCGGCCGGAATCAGCGGCACCACTTCGGCCTTGTCGCCGACGATATTGGCCACGTAGCTGTAATAAGGATGCAGGGTGATACCGATACGCAGGCGCTTGGCCGCCTCGGCATTGGCCAGGGGTGTCAGCAGGACGCTGAACAAGCCCACCAGCAGCAGGCGGAGCAAGGGAGATGACATAGACATGGGTAATCGATCTTCTCTCGGAAACAGCGTGAATTCAGTGGCGATGCTGGCGGGTGACGCCAGCGTCGAATTGCGCAACGACCTGCTGCCAGCCAGCGGCGATCAACCCCTGGTCGCTCAGGTCGGTGGGGGCAGCCAGGTTGGCGCTGCGGTTGAGCCAGATATCCGGCTCGGCTCCGTTGACGCGCATCAGCAGCGAACCGCTGGTGTCATTGGCCTGGCTCAAGCCCAGGTACGCCGAAGGCGCCAGCAACTGCCAGCGATGGTCGCCACGGCTGACCGAACTGGCGTCCTGGGCGAAGGGCGCGAAGCCTTCTTCGGCCAGTTGCGCGGGCGTCGGCAGGGCGCTGTGTTCCTGCTCCAGCAACTGGATTTCATCCAGGGTCACCCGCAGGTCGGCGTAGATACCTTGCTCGGCGGCGCTCAGGTCACGGCGCGCGTCCAGTTGGTGGCTGGCCACGGCCTCGACGGTCTGGGTTTCGCCATGCAGGGACACCACGGTGCCGGCGACGGCCAGGATGATCAGGCACAGCAGCAGGACGTAGAGGGTTTCATGGCCGGCGCCGGCGGGCCGGACCACCTGGGTGCTGCCTGGGCTCGTGCCGGTCATGGTGCCTGGATATCCGCTTGGTCGATCTCGACAACATGGCCGGGACCGGCGTCAAACAGCACGTAGAACTCGCTGGCAGGTTTCTTGAAGGTCAGCGTCGAGTCGGCCCCCAGCTTGCCGGGCACCAGGATGGTCTCGTCGTAGCCGATCACATCCAGGGTCACGCCGGGCGCGCCACTGCCGTCGGAAAAACCGCCAGTGCACTGGATCTGCTCGCCGGGGATTTCCTTGCATTCGCACATCGGGTTGTGGGCCAGGGCGTAGTTGCTCGCACCCAGGCTGAGGATCAGCGCGGCGCAGGCGCGGGTCAGGCGCAGTAAAGTCATGGTTTAACTCCTTGCTTGTTCAACCAGGCGACGGTGGCAGGCGATGCCTGACTCAAGGGAATGGAGGCCTGCTGCATGCTGCCGTCCCAGCCTTCCATGGTGATCCACAGTTCGGCGTCGGGTGGGGTGCGTTCAGGGATGGGCAGGGCGGCGCCCATGCGGTACGGGGTGCCGAAGAAAATCACCCCGGCGGCCCGCAGGCTGCGAGGCTTGCCGATGCGCAGGTAGGTGGCCTTGACCTGCTCGCCACAGGTGGCGCACAGGGCGGCATTGAAGGATTTCATCGGCCCGGCCGGATTGGGGCGGGGCGCTTCATTACGCAGCTCGGCCAGGGTGATGCTCCACGGGCCGACCTGCACTTCGCCGACCTCGCGCTCACCCAGGCCACTGTCGCCGCGAAACAGCGCGGCGTCGGCAAAGTACTTGGGCATAAAGCCCAGGGGTACCAGCAACAGCAGGATATTGATGTGGAAGCGCCATTTGAGCCAGAAGGCGCGCAGCGGCGAGGGCGCCTGAACGGTGGTGGCCTTGCTCATTATTTGCCCTCCGAGGTTTCAGCCTGCATGGCGCCGACAGGATTGGCCGGCGCCGTGTTGCGCGGGGCCTTGGCGCTGCGCTTGAGAGCGTGCAACGTGGCCAGGGCGGTGCGCTTGCTCCAGATCAACAGACCGCTGAGCACCATCATGCTCAGCAACAGGCCGAAGAAGAACCACACCAGCTTGATCCAGATCCCGCCGAAGTCGCCGGTGTGCAGCGGGCGCATGGATTCGGTGACGAACTCCAGGCCCGAGCGGTCCGACAGCAGGTGCGTGGCGGCGATTTCACCGTTGTAGGGGTTGATGTCGGCGGTCTGGAACATCAGCGGGTACCAGCCGCGGCCGCCGATGCTCAAGTGGCTGTAGGCATTGCTCGGCAGGCCGACGAAGCTGACTTCGAACCCTGGGATGCGTTGGGTGGCGATGTTGATGGCATCGTCCAGGGCAATCATGGGCGGCGGTACGCCTGGGGCCGACAGCGGCACCTTGTCCCGGGAAATCACCGGCACGATGGCCTCGCTGGAGATGGTGATCTGGTTGTCCGAAAGAATCGCCTGGATCATGAACCAGGTGCCGGTGATGGAAATCACCGCGATAAACCAGATCGACCAGATGCCGCTCAGGCGGTGGAAATCGCCCCAGAAAATCCGCGCCCCATGCTTGAAGCGCAGGGTCGGCTTGAAGAAACCCTTCCAGAACCGTTTGTAGACCACCAGGCCCGTGACCAGCGACGCGAGCATGGGCAGCCCGAGGAACGACACCAGGTACCAGCCCCAGCTAAAGCCATTGGTGAACGGCACCAGCCACCAGCCATGCAGGGCGCGGGTGAACTGGCGGAAGTTGAACGACGGGCTGATGCCCTGGATAACCCCCGTGTACGGGTTGACGTAGACCGCTACGGAGCGGCCGTCGGGGTAACTGATGTCGACGTCGAGGGCAAAGTGCGACTCATCCGGGCGGACGATGGACTCGACAATGGCCTTGGGCTCGGCCTGCTTGATCGCGGCGAGGATCTGGTCGTAGGTGAGCAGTTCGGCATCGTCCGACGGCTTGCTGGCGCGCATTTCCGGGTTGACCAGCCAGACGATTTCCTGGCTGACCACCGCCAGGGTCCCGGTAACGCACACGATCAGTACGAAGAACCAGATGGGCAACGCCAGCCAGCTGTGTACGAGAAACCAGAGTTTGGAGCGTGACTTCTTCGACATGTCTATGGGGGTCTTGATCGGAGGGGGGCAGAGGAGGCCCGGGAAAGGCCGGTCGTAGCTTTTGCTTACGCGACGGGCTGTATCTAAGTTAAGACGGATGAGAATCGCAAAACCCTAAGACGCAAATGAAAGCAAATGTTTCCGATGCGCAACAAGCGCCCTGTAGGCGCTGGTTTGCCAGCGAAAAT
This sequence comes from Pseudomonas sp. WS 5059, assembly GCF_012985525.1. Lineage (NCBI taxonomy): Bacteria > Pseudomonadati > Pseudomonadota > Gammaproteobacteria > Pseudomonadales > Pseudomonadaceae > Pseudomonas > Pseudomonas sp. WS 5059. Next base: position 571,385 of record NZ_JAAQWO010000005.1, read on the forward strand.
CTCCAGCGATAACGCTGGGTATTGGCTGCCCCGCGTTGTTCCCGGGTTTTTCGCCGGCAAGCCGGTTTCTACAGGTGATGGGGGTTATGCGAACAGGTCCTTGGCGCGCTGGCGAATCTGTTCCTCGGTCAACTCCTCTATATGGGTGGCGAGGAACCAGACATGCCCGAAGGGGTCCTTGAGTGTCCCAGAGCGGTCGCCGTAGAACTGATCCTTGGGTTCGGAAATCGCGATGGCGCCTGCCGCGATCGCCTGTTTGTACTGGGCGTCGACGTCCTTCACATACAGGTGCAGGCCAACGCTGGTGGGGTGCGCTCCTGGGCTGGCGAAGGCCATTTCATCGCAGGGCGAGGCCAGCATGATCGGCGAATCGCCGATGCGCAATTCGGCATGGCCGACCTTGCCGTCGGGCATGTCCAGGCGCATGAAAACAGTGGCATCGAAGGCTTTTTTGTAGAACTCGATGGCTTGCGCGGCCTTGTCGATGCCCAGGTAGGGCGTGATGCTGTGATAGCCCTCGGGGATAGGTTTGACGCTCATGTCGCTCTCCTTGAAGGTTGCCAGGGGCCGGTTTTTCCGGTCTTTTCACTATAGGCCAGGTCTTTGGTGGCCTCTGGCTAGCCGACGACTGTCACGGCTCCCTGAACATTTCATCAAGCAGCGGCGCGCACGAATGCACCGAGCGCAGCGCCAACCTATATCGATAGGTGCAACATGCGTTCGCCCTGCAGGTTTGCCCCTGGGCGGCGCTTGTTGACCGCCAGTTCGCCGATTTTGATCAGGCGGGTGCGCGTGATATTGCGGCTCAGGCCCAGCAGGTTGGCGGTGTGTACCTGGTTGTAGTGGCTGAAGCGGTAGGCTGCGCGCAGCAATGCGTCTTCGACCTTCTCATGCAGGGCGCCGGCCTGTTCGTCGAACAGCTTCTGGAAGGCCCGCTCCAACAAGGCTTCGGCGCTGTTGTCGACACCGTGCTGGCTATCGTCCTGGCGCTCGATGCGCATGTTCGACAGGCGCAGGTCATCGCGCTCGATCACGCCATTGCGGCATATCAGCAAGGTGTGATGAATGACGTTTTCCAGTTCGCGAATGTTGCCCGGCCAACTGTAGCTCTTGAGCTTTTGCTCGGCCTCGGGGCTGATGGTGATGGGGCCGTAGCCCAGGCGCTGGCTGTAGGCGTCGATAAAGTGCCGGGTCAGGGGCAGGATATCGCCGGGGCGTTCGCGCAACGGGCTCAGTTCCAGGCTGACCACGTCCAGGCGGTAATACAGGTCCTCGCGGAAATGCCCGGCGTTGATGGCCTTTTCCAATTGCACGTTAGTCGCCGCCAGCACTCGCACATCGATGGCAATGCTCTTGCGTGAGCCCAGGCGCACCACTTCGCGCTCTTGCAAAACGCGCAGCAGCTTGACCTGGATGGCCATGGGCAGGTCACCGATCTCATCGAGGAACAGGGTGCCGCCGTCGGCCTCTTCGAACCAGCCGGCCTTGGCGCTGAGGGCACCGGTGAACGCGCCTTTTTCATGGCCGAACAACTCCGCTTCCACCAGGGATTCGGAAAACGCCCCGCAATTGACCGCCACGAAGGGCCGGTTGCGCCGGGCGCTGAGGTTGTGGATATGGCGGGCCACCAGCTCTTTGCCGGTGCCGGTCTCGCCGATGATCAGCACGCTGGCTTCGCTGGGGGCCACTTGCTGGATATGCGCGAGCAAGGCCTGGGATTTCGGGTCTTCGAAGACTTGCGCGGTGGCGCGAATCGACGTGGCGAGGGCGGGCGAGGGCGGGAGGGTCAAAAGCTGCATGGGCACCTCTAGGAATAGAACGTTGGCGTGGGCAGGGACTGGTTCAAGGCCCAGTCGCCCAGTTCGTGGAGTTTGTAGTCCACCGGGTCGTGCAGGCTTTGGGTGCGCAGGTTGCGCCAATGGCGATCCAGGCGCAGCGAGGCATGGGTGGAGCGGGCGCCGGTGACTTCAAACAGGCGGCTGCACAGCTCCAGGCCGTTGCGGGTGGCGGCGACCTTGGCCGTGGCGATGGCAATCGCCAGTTGCCCGCGCTCCTGTTCATTCAAGGCCGGGCCCTTGTCCCAGGCCTGGTCCAGCAGCTCGGCGGCCCGCTGCACCAGCAGGCGCACGCCTTCCAGCGCGACCCAGAACTCGCCGTAGTGGTTGAGCACATATGGGTCCTGACGCACATCCTGGACGGTGGATTTGTGCCAGGGCCGGGTCTCGGCGAGGGTGTAGTTGCGCGCTTCTTCAAACGCGCCTTCGGCAATCCCGAGGAACATATGGGTGAACGTCAATTGCGCAATCAACGGGCGTAGGCAGGCAAAGGGCGTGCTCAGGGGGCCGGGGTCGAGCAGCAGTTCAGATTCTTCGACCCGCACGCGTTCGAAGCTGGCGCTGCCGCTGTCGGTCTGGCGTTGGCCGATACTGTTCCAATCGTTGTGCACGGTGATGCCACTGCGCCCGCTAGGGATGGCGGCGATCAACAGCTTGCCGCCGGCGCTTTCATCCACCGCCGAGGCGATCAACATTTGTGAATCGCTGGCGCCGGAGCAGAAGCTTTTTTTGCCGGAGAATTCGCGCCAGCCGCCAAAGTCCTTGACCACCGTACGGGTGTCCAGCGGGTTGAGGGCGTTGCCCCAGAACCAGTGCTTGCGGGCGGTCTGCTCGAACCAGGGTTGCCATTGTTCCGGGCGGGAAAACAGGCGCACGGTGGCGAGCATCAGATGATGAAAGCCGAAGACATGGGCGATGGAGCTGTCGACCTTGGCGAACTCGCGCACGATCTCCAGGGTTTCGCTCCAGCGTGCGCCAAGGCCGCCGTACTGGGTGGGAATGCTCAGGGCCAGCAGGCCACTGTGGCGCAGGGCATCGCGCTCAGCCTTGGGCGTGCCGCCGCGCTCGTCACGCTCCACGGCGCTGAGCGCGAACTCGGCGGCCAGCAGCTTGGCGGTCTGCAGGGGGGACGGCAGGACGCTATGGGGTTTGGCTGTCACGCGCAGCTCCTGAAAAAATCAAATGCACTGAAGGCCCACTGTAGGAGCCGGCTTGCCGGGGATAGCGGTGTAACTGACAAATCGCCATCGCCGGCAAGCCGGCTCCTACAAAGGTTGGTTCAGGCTTTGGCGGTGGCAGGCAGTACATCGTTGGCAATCATTTCGCCGAACGGCCCGGTGAGGTTGGTGATGCCGCGTCCGGCCAGGCTGGCGTAGGGTTCGGGCAGCAGCGGGAACACCAGTTCGGCAAAGCGATAGGCCTCTTCCAGGTGCGGGTAGCCGGAGAAGATAAAGCTCTCGATGCCCAGGTCGGCGTATTCCTTGATCCGCTCGGCCACTTGCTGCGGGTTGCCCACCAGGGCGGTGCCGGCACCGCCGCGTACCAGGCCGACGCCGGCCCACAGGTTGGGGGCGATTTCCAGGTTGTCGCGCCGCCCATCGTGCAGGGCGGCCATGCGGCGCTGGCCTTCGGAGTCAAAGCGCGAGAAGGATTTTTGCGCGGCGGCAATGGTTTCGTCGCTGATGTGCTCGATCAGCCTGGCTGCCGCTTTCCAGGCCTCGTCTTCGGTGTCGCGCACGATCACATGCAGGCGAATGCCGAATTTGACGGTGCGCCCATGGCGCGCCGCGCGTTCACGTACATCGGCGAGTTTTTCCGCGACAGCTGCCGGTGGTTCACCCCAGGTCAGGTACACGTCCACCTGTTCGGCGGCGAGGTCGTGGGCGGCATCGGACGAACCACCGAAATACAGCGGCGGGTAGGGTTTCTGGACCGGCGGATAGAGGGCCTTGGCGTTCTGCACCTTCAGGTGTTTGCCTTCAAAGTCGACGGATTCGCCCTGCAATACCCGACGCCAGATTTTGAGGAATTCATCGGTCACCTCGTAACGCTCGCTGTGGTCGAGGAAGCTGCCGTCGCCACGGTTTTCATCGGGGTCGCCGCCGGTCACCACATTGATCAGCAGGCGGCCATTGGACAGGCGGTCAAGGGTGGCGGCCATGCGTGCGGACACGGTGGGCGAGATGATCCCAGGGCGGATCGCCACCAGGTAACGCAGGCGTTCGGTCAGGGGCACCAGCGCCGAGGCAATCACCCAGGAGTCCTCGCAGGAACGGCCAGTGGGAATCAGCACGCCGTGGTAACCAAGGTTGTCGGCGGCCTGGGCTACTTGTTTCAGATAGTTGAGGGTGACCGGGCGAGCGCCTTGGGTGGTACCGAGGAAATGGCCGTCGCCATGGGTCGGAAGGAACCAGAAAACATCCATGACAAGTCCTTGAGCGATGTTCAACAGAGGGTGTCGCCTGGCCAACGGTTGTGTAAACAACAGTTGCGGCGTTCGGGGACCGTTATAGAGCGTCTTGTTTATTCCGTAAACGAACGTATTTCTCTATTTATAGACCTGTAAAGAATATGCAGGATTGGCTGATAGCGACTATCACAGCGGATGATTTTTCCCTGGGAGGGGGCAGGAGTAGCTTGTGTTCATTGCCTTGACGCCCCATTCGCCGGACCTTCGCCATGAACCACTCCCTCTCTGTTGTCTTGTTATTGATTGCCTCTTTCCTTGCCGGTTGTGTCGCCCAGCCAGGCCCCGAACTGCGCCCGTATACCGCCGAGGAAACCAGGCAGTTGGCGATGGAGGGGCTCAATCGTCGTGGTCTGTCGTTTGACGAATATCAACAGAAGAAAGCCGAGCTGGCTGGCCGGTTGCAGAAGCCGTTTGGCTTTGATCGCCAGGGCGAAATGAATGCCGAACGCAACGTGATGTTGCATGACCGCCCCAGCTAAAAGCATTGGCTGTGGTCCCGAGCCCGAGGTTCCCCGCAGGAACTTCGGGCTTTTTGTTTTCCATCCTTTTCATCGAGCCTGTTAAGCTCAATTTCAGGAGCGTTCCTACGCACTTTTAAATTCTTTAACGGCATCCGATCGGGTTAACCTGACGATCTCTGTACTGATCGCTGCCCCTGGGACGCTGCTCTCGGGAACATGCTCTGCGGGTCTTTAACGTCATGAATAAACGTCCTTTGTATTTCGACTACGCCGCCACCACACCGGTGGATGAGCGGGTCATCCAGGTCATGGTCGAGTGCCTGGGTTTCAACGCCAACTTTGGTAACCCTGCGTCCAGCTCCCATGCCTTTGGCCAACAGGCCCGGCACACGGTCGAGCAGGCGCGCCGGCAGGTGGCGGAACTGGTGGGGGCCGAGGCCGAACAGATCGTCTGGACTTCAGGCGCTACCGAATCCAACAACCTTGCGCTCAAGGGTGTGGCCCAGGCGCGGGGTGTGGCCGGTGGCCATATCATCACCAGCCAGATCGAGCACAAGGCGACCCTGGATACCGCGCGCCAATTGCAGGAAGCCGGGATTGCCGTGACCTACCTGGTGCCGGACAGCGAGGGCCTGATCACCGCCGAGGCCGTCAGCCAGGCACTGCGGGAAGACACGTTCCTGGTGTCGTTGATGTTGGTCAACAATGAATTGGGTACGCTCAACGACATCCCGGCCATTGGCGCGCGGGTGCGTGAGCATGGGGCGCTGTTGCATGTGGATGCGGCGCAGGGCGCCGGCAAGGTCGAGATCGACCTGGCGCGCTGGCCGGTCGACCTGATGTCGTTTTCTGCACACAAGTTGTATGGCCCCAAGGGTATCGGCGCGTTGTATGTCGGGCCGCGGGCGCAGCAGAACGTCACGGCGCAGATCCACGGCGGCGGCCATGAAGGCGGGTTGCGTTCGGGCACCCTGGCAACACACCAGATCGCCGGCATGGGCAGCGCCTTCGCGTTGGCGGGGCAATTTTTTGCCGAAGAGTCGGCGGGTATTGTCGCCCTGCGCCAGCGTCTGCTTGAACAATTGCTGAGCATTCCCGGTGTGCGCCTGAACGGCAGCGCCACCCAGCGCATTCCTCACACCTTGAGCCTGACGTTCAGCGAAGGCGAGTTCAACTCGGCGGCCTTGAGCGCCGGTATCGCGTTTTCGGCGACCTCTGCCTGCAATTCGGCAAGCAATGCGCCGTCCCATGTTCTGCTTGCCCTCGGGCATGATGCGCGCAGCGCCGGTCGCACCATTCGCCTGAGCCTTGGGCGGTTTACCACCGCGCAGGATATCGATCAGGCGGTGCAATTGATCAAGCGCTCGCTGGCCAGCGCACCGGCCTTCTGGGCAGTTTGAAACACATAACAATTATGAGTGGTTAGCAGGAGACATGATGACTACGCAGCCTTTGACCCATGGAACGGTTCCCCAGCGCCTGGCGCATACCCGCGAGTTGATGAAACGGGAGGGCATCGATGCCTTGCTGGTGCCATCGGCCGACCCGCACCTGTCCGAATACTTGCCGGGCTACTGGCAGGGGCGGCAGTGGTTGTCGGGGTTTCATGGGTCGGTCGGTACGCTGATCGTCACGCCTGATTTTGCCGGGGTCTGGGCTGACAGCCGTTACTGGGAGCAGGCGAGCAAGGAACTCAACGGCAGCGGCATCGAGTTGGTGAAGCTGCAACCAGGGCAGCCCGGCCCGCTGGAATGGCTGGGTGAGCAAACCCCGGAAGGCGGCGTAGTAGCGGTGGACGGCGCGGTGATGGCCGTTGCGTCCGCCCGCACCCTGGGCGGCAAACTGGCTGAGCGGGGGGCGCGCCTGCGGACCGATATCGATCTGTTGAACGAGGTCTGGACCGACCGTCCGGCCCTGCCAAACCAGCCGATCTATCAGCACCTGCCACCCCAGGCCACGGTCAGCCGTGGCGAAAAGCTCGCGGCACTGCGCGCCAGCCTCAAAGAAAAGAACGCGGATTGGCATTTCATTGCCACCCTGGACGACATCGCCTGGCTGTTCAACCTTCGCGGTGCAGATGTTTCGTTCAACCCGGTGTTTGTGTCATTTGCCCTGATCAACCAGCAGCAGGCTACCCTGTTTGTGGCCCTCGGCAAGGTCGATGCCCAGTTGCGTGGGGTGCTGGAGCGCGATGGCGTGACGCTGCGTGACTACAGCGAAGTGTCCGCGGCCCTGGGGGAGGTGCCGAGCGGTGCCAGCCTGCAGGTTGATCCGGCACGCGTGACCGCAGGGTTGCTGGATAACCTGGCCAGTGGGGTCAAGCTGGTGGAAGGGCTCAACCCGACCACGCTGGCCAAGTCCTGTAAAAGCTTGGCGGACGCCGAGCATATTCGCCGGGCCATGGAGCAGGATGGCGCGGCCTTGTGCGAGTTTTTCGCCTGGCTGGACTCGGCCCTGGGCCGCGAGCGCATCACCGAGTTGACGATTGACGAACACCTGACGGCCGCGCGTACGCGGCGCCCGGATTACGTGTCGTTGAGCTTCAATACCATCGCCGCCTTCAACAGTAATGGCGCAATGCCGCACTATCACGCCACTGAAGAAGAGCATGCGGTCATCGAAGGTGATGGCCTGTTGTTGATCGATTCGGGCGGCCAGTACCTGGGTGGTACCACTGATATCACGCGGATGGTGCCCATCGGTACGCCGAGCGAGGAGCAAAAGCGCGATTGCACGCGGGTGCTCAAGGGGGTGATTGCCCTGTCGCGTGCGCAATTCCCCAAGGGCATCCTCTCGCCTTTGCTGGACGCCATCGCTCGCGCGCCGATCTGGGCCGAAGGCGTGGATTATGGTCATGGCACCGGGCATGGGGTGGGTTACTTCCTCAATGTCCATGAAGGCCCGCAGGTGATTGCGTACCAAGCCGCAGCCGCGCCGCAAACCGCCATGCAGCCGGGCATGATCACCTCCATTGAACCGGGTACCTACCGCCCGGGCCGTTGGGGCGTACGTATCGAGAACCTGGTGCTCAACCGAGAGGCGGGCAAGACCGAGTTTGGCGAGTTCCTCAAGTTCGAAACCCTGACGCTGTGCCCAATCGATACCCGTTGCCTGGTGCCGTCGTTGCTGACGACCGAGGAGCGGCAGTGGTTCAACGACTACCATGGCGAGGTGCGTCAACGTCTGAGCCCGTTGCTCAGTGGCGCTGCGCTGGAATGGTTGCAGCTGCGCACGGCCGCTATATAAGGACCGGCCGCTCGCAGGTGTGGCCTGCGAGCGGCTTGCAGATTTTAACTCAAGGCTTCGCGGACAAAGTCCAGGCGATCCTGGCCAAAGAACAGTTGTTGATCGACAAACAGGCTCGGCGCACCAAACACGCCACGGGCAATCGCCTCTTCGGTCTTGCGCTTGAGGGCGTCCTTTACGTCCTCATCCTGAGTCAGCTCCAATACCTTTGCCGGATCGAAGCCGTGTTCCGTCAGGACTTGCGCGACGACGGCCGGATCACCGAGGTTGCGCCCCTCCACCCATAACGCCTGGAACAGGCAGTCGATGAAGTCGACAAAGCGCTCTGGCTGGCGTAGCTGAATGCCGGTGACGGCGCGCATCAGCGTCAAGGTGTTGATGGGGAAGTGCGGGTTGAACTTGAGGGGCACATCGTAGCGCCTGGCGTAGCGTGCCAGGTCTTGCAGCATGTAGCGACCCTTGGCCGGGATGGTGATGGGCGAGGCGTTGCCGGTGGCCTTGAAAATGCCGCCCAGCAGGATGGGCTGGTACACCAGTTGGCTGCCGGTTTCGCCACAGATTCCGGGCAGTTGGGTGTACGCCAGGTAGGTGGTGGGGCTGCCGAGGTCGAAGAAGAATTCCAGGGTTTTGCTCATGTCGGATGCTCGCTGCTTATTGTTATGTAGGCGTGCTTACCAGGTTTCGTTCCAGGGGCGCAGGTCCAGCTCGAAGGTCCAGGCATCCCGTGGCTGGCTGTGCAGGTGCCAATAGTTATCGGCGATATGCGCGGGATCAAGGATGCCGTCCTGGTCCTTGAGGGCATATTTGCTGGGGAAGTTGTCGCGGATGAAGTCAGTGTCGATGGCGCCATCCACCACCACGTGGGCCACATGGATGTTCATCGGGCCCAGTTCGCGCGCCATGCTTTGGGCCAGGGCGCGGATGCCGTGCTTGGCCCCGGCGAAGGCGGCAAATCCCGCTGCGCCGCGCAGCCCGGCGGTGGCACCGGTAAACAGGATCGTCCCGCGCCGGCGCGTCACCATGCGCTTGGCCACTTCCCGGGCATTGAGGAAGCCTGAGAAGCAGGCCATCTCCCAGATCTTGAAATATTTGCGCGCAGTTTCTTCGAGGATGCTGCACGGCACGTTGGCGCCGATGTTGAACACGAATGCCTCAATCGGACCCAGCTCGTGTTCGATCTGCTCGATCAGCGCGATCACCTCGTCCTCCTTGCGTGCATCGCAGGCAAAGCCATGGGCTTCGCCGCCGGACGCCTGGATGCTGTCCACCAGGGGTTGCAGCTTGTCGGCACTGCGCCGGGTGACGCAGGCGACATAACCTTCACGGGCAAAACGCTTGGCGATGGCGCCGCCTGTAGCATCGCCTGCACCGACGACCAGTACGATTTTCTTATTCTCAGTCATGGCAGATCCTTGGGTAAACGATCGTTAACTAAACGAACGTTATGCTACGATTCGACAGGCGTCAAGGTCATGTATTTTGGGGGAGAGGCAATGCGCTATTCAGTCAGTCACAAGCAGCAAACCAGAGACAAGCTTCTGCAGAGCAGCGCGGCACTGGCCAAGAAAGAAGGGTTTGCCAGCGTTGGTGTAGACGGCTTGATGAAAGCCATTGGCTTGAGTGGGGGCGCGTTCTATAGCCACTTTTCCTCCAAGGATGCGCTGTTCGGTTCAATCGTCGAGCGCGAATTGAGCCAAAGCCTTGAGCGTTTGGGGGCGGGGGAAGTGCAGAGTCGCGAGCGCCTGGGGCGGTGCCTGAAGATCTATTTGAGCATGGCCCACGTAGAGCAGGTGCAGGACGGGTGTGCGTTGCCAAGCATGGGGGCGGATATTGCGCGTGCGGATATAGCTGTACGTCAGCAGGCGCAGGCGTGGATCTGTCGGCTGCAGGCCAACTGGGCGCGGACGTTGGAGAGTGACAGCCTGGCCTGGGCCATTTTGTCCCAGTGTGTGGGGGCGCTGGTGGTTGCCAGGATGATGGTTGACCCGCACGTTCAAGCGCAGGTGCTTTCATCGAGCTATAAAGAGCTCAGCCAGAGAATCACCCAGCAATGAGCTCTTACTTGCAGAGCACTATCATGCTGCGGCTGGTATAGCCGGCAGGGTTGATACCGAAGGGATAATCACCCGGCTCTTCCGTGTTGTCGCTGGACTTGGCGATGACCCGGTAGCCCTTCTTGCCGCACGAATTGGCTGCGCTGGTGTAGCACTGGTCCCAGGAGGAGGACAGGCCAGAGCAGTTGATATGCAACCCTTTCTTTCCGCGTTTGACTTCTGTCTTGGTGGTCGCGGCACACCCAGCCAGGGCGATCACGACAAACACTATCAAAATTCGCTTCATTACCATCCTTAATAGCCGCGCCGTTGGAATGCCCGATGCTGGCTTTGCTCGCTCTCAAGTGTAGCGTCCGTGGATGTCCCTATTCGAAAATCTCCATGACTGACACTGAGTTACAGACTAAACATGGCCTAATTGAGCGGCAAATACCAGAGCTTCGTTAAATCCTGTCTCAATCTGCCGCGACGATTGGCTTCGACTGGCTGCGCATGGTCAGGGTAGCGCCGACGGAGGCCATGATAATGCAGGCGATCGCCAGCCATTGCGCCAGGGACAGGTATTCCTGGAGGAAAAACAGCCCCGAAAGCGCGCCGAATGCGGGCTCGATACTCATCAGGGTGCCGAAGGTGCGTGCGGGCAGTCGGGTCAGGGCGACCATCTCCAGGGTATAGGGGAGGGCGGTGGAAAGAATCGCCACGCCAATGGCGATTGGAATCAGCGAGGGTGTCAGCAGTGCGCTACCGGCGTGAACGATCCCGATAGGGGCCACGAACAGCGCGGCGATCATCACGCCGAGGGCGGCGGTCTGGACGCCGTTGTCTGCGCCGGCCTTCTGCCCGAACAAAATATAGAGGGCCCAGCAGATGCCCGCGCCCAGTGCGTAGGCGGCGCCGGTCAGGTCGATGCCTTGGCTGGCTTCACCAACCGGTATTAATAGCAGCAGGCCCACGATGGCCAGGGCTATCCACAGGAAGTCGACAGCGCGGCGCGAAGCATAGATGGCTACGGCCAGTGGGCCGGTGAATTCCAGGGCTACCGCGATACCCAGGGGAACGGTGCGCAATGACATATAGAAGAGGAAGTTCATGCCGCCCAGCGCCATCCCATACACGATGACGGTGCGCAGTGATTTGGCGGTGAGTTTTGCGCGCCAGGGACGAAGCAACAGCAGCATGATGATGCTGGCAAAAACCAGGCGCAGCGTGGTGGTGCCTTGGGCGCCGACAATCGGGAACATACTCTTGGCCAGTGAGGCGCCCGACTGGATCGAGGCCATGGCAATCAGCAGCAGGCCGACGGGGAATAGTGCCGAGCCCAGGCTGCGGGATGAAGTGGTCATTGGGGGTGTTCGTCCAGGTTCATATAGAGGCAGAAGGCACTATGATGATCAACTGCCACTAATTGAGCAATATATTGCTCAATTAGTGGGTTCTTCTCTCTATAAAGAGAGGGTTCTGAGGGGGTTCGGGGGCTTCGATAGATAAATTGAATTAATGGTTGACGGCAGATTCTAGAAGCCTATAATTCGCCCCACTTCCGGCGCAGTCGAAACGGAAAACTCCTTGGTAAACAATGAGTTATGTGTTTTTCGGCAGCAGGTTGCTTCAGTTCATCGAAGCCAAAAGGAAGTTGAAAAAGAGGTGTTGACAGCAGCGTGTAACGCTGTAGAATTCGCCTCCCGCTGACGAGAGATCGAAAGCGCAAGTGGTTGAAGTTGTTGAGGAAAATCTCGAAGCTTCTGAAAATAATCACTTGACAGCAAATGAGGCTGCTGTAGAATGCGCGCCTCGGTTGAGACGAAAGATCTTAACCAACCGCTCTTTAACAACTGAATCAAGCAATTCGTGTGGGTGCTTGTGGAG
>NZ_JAAQWO010000006.1:0-539242 GCF_012985525.1 Pseudomonas sp. WS 5059
CTCCACAAGCACCCACACGAATTGCTTGATTCAGTTGTTAAAGAGCGGCTGGTTAAGATCTTTCGTCTCAACCGAGGCGCGCATTCTACAGCAGCCTCATTTGCTGTCAAGTGATTATTTTCAGAAGCTTCGAGATTTTCCTCAACAACTTCAACCACTTGCGCTTTCGATCTCTCGTCAGCGGGAGGCGAATACTACAGTATTAAAATACCCGGTCAACCCCAAACTGGAAATTCTTTTTCAGAGCAAAGAACCCAGGCCGCCACTATGAAAGCCTCCAAGGACCCAACACCCCTCAGATTTCATAGAACGCCTTATATAAGATGCCTAACCAGCACATAAAGGCGGAAAGGAGAAACAGAACCTGCAGAATGCAAAAAGGCCCCATAAATGGGGCCTTCAAGTACAAATAATGGCGGAGAGATAGGGATTCGAACCCTAGGTACCGGTGAAGGTACAACGGATTTCGAATCCGTCCCATTCGGCCACTCTGGCATCTCTCCAACGGCGCGCATCATAACAGCCTGTTTCGTGGAAGCAAAGCGCCGAAGCAATTTTTTTCCGTGCTATCAGATGCTTGCGTCGATTACAGCGGTACGCCGAGGCGGTTGGCGACTTCTTCGTAGGCTTCGATAACGTCACCGAGGCCCTGGCGGAAGCGGTCTTTGTCCATCTTCTTACGGGTGTCCTTGTCCCACAGGCGGCAGCCGTCCGGGCTGAATTCGTCGCCCAGGACGATGGAGCCGTCGTGGAATACGCCGAATTCCAGCTTGAAGTCCACCAACAGCAGCCCGGCGTCGTCGAACAGCTTGCTCAGCACGTCGTTAACCTTGAGCGACAACTCCTTCATGCGCGCCAGTTGTTCAGCGGTGCCCCAGCCAAATGCCACCACGTGGGATTCGTTGATGAATGGATCGCCCTTGGCATCATCCTTGAGGAACAGCTCGAACGTGTAAGGGTTGAGCTTGAGGCCCTCTTCCACGCCCAGGCGCTTGACCAGGCTGCCGGCGGCGTAGTTACGCACGACGCACTCGACCGGGATCATGTCGAGTTTCTTCACCAGGCATTCGTTGTCGCCCAGCAGTTTATCGAATTGGGTCGGGATGCCGGCCGCTTCGAGTTTCTGCATGATGAAGGCGTTGAACTTGTTGTTCACCATACCCTTGCGGTCGAGCTGTTCGATGCGCTTGCCGTCGAACGCCGAGGTGTCGTTGCGAAACAGCAGGATCAAGCGGTTGGCGTCGTCGGTCTTGTAAACCGACTTGGCTTTGCCGCGGTAGAGTTCTTCACGTTTTTCCATGATGGGCTCCGCTTGGTAAGTAGATGGGCTAGGCGATATGTCGCCAGTCGAGCCCTGAATCTTGATCGGCCAGTTGCAGCCAGTCCGGGTCGCACCCGAGGGTGTCGACAAAACATTGCCGGGCAAGCTGCGGCAGGTTGTTCTTGCTGCTCAGGTGGGCCAGGACCAGATGTTGCAGGTCTTGCCAGCCCAACTCATACACCAGGTACGCCGCCTGGTGGTTGTTCAAATGTCCCAGTTCGCCGCCAACCCGTTGCTTGAGAAAGTACGGATAGTGACCGCGCGCCAGCAGGTCTCGGCAATGATTGGACTCGATCATCAATGCATCGAGATCCCGATAGCCTTCAAGCACCTTGGCACAATAGGAACCCAGGTCGGTAAGCAGGCCGAAGCGACGCTCGCCATCACTGAATACATATTGCGTGGGCTCGTGGGCATCATGCGCCACGGCAATCACAGAAATGCTCAAGGCACCGATCTGCAGTTGCTCGCCACCGGCCAGGAAACCTGCGGGTTCAATGGGTTTGCGCATCCCGCGCAAGGTGCCGCGACTCAGGTACACCGGAAGATTGTAGCGCCGAGACAGCAAACCCACGCCATGCACGTGGTCGGCATGTTCGTGGGTCACTAGGATCGCGCTCAACTGCGCCGGGTGAACCCCCAGGCGCAGCAGGCGTCGCTCGGTTTCCCGCAGGGAGAAACCACAATCCACCAGGACGTACGTGTCGTCGTGGGCTACAAGCGTGCCGTTCCCTTGGCTACCGCTGCCGAGAACAGCAAAACGCATCGGATCAGCCCAGGTTGTCCTGAATCACGCCCAACACTTTGCGCGCCGTTTCTGCAGGCGCTACGGTGTTGATGTTCTTCTCGACGGTGACTTGCACGTTGTCGCCAACCTTGCTCAGGCGAACCTGATAACGCTCGGCGCGAGTCTCGATCTCTTCCTTGGTCGGCTCGCTGCCGAACAACTTGCTGAAGAAACCACGCTCTTCGTCTTTCTTCTCGGCCTTTTCAGCCACGTTGATGTAGTACAGGCCCAGGCTGCGGTTGATGTCTTCAACGCGCCATGGACCTTGCTCCAGGGCACGGCCGACGCTGGCCCAGGCTCGATCCAGGTCTTCACCCAGGTTGAGCACGACGTTGCCGCTACCGTCTTCGGTGAGGCTGACACGGTTAGGGGTGTCGTAATCACGGGCAGCGAGCAGGGATACGGAACCGCCCTTCTCGGAAATACGGCTCATGCTGGCAAGCATCTCGTCGACCAGCGCAGCATCGACACCGCTGTTGACCGAGCGATTGGTGAATTCGACGTTGGCGGTACTGCCGGCAGGACGCTCGGCACTGACCACATAGACTTCACTGGTGTTGCGCTGCACGCCTGGCTCGATGCGTACGCGGATGCGGCTTTCGCCATCAGCGGCGACGCCACCGGCCTGCAGGCGCTTGGCCATGTTGGCCGACAGTTCGTTCGACTGCTGCCATGCAGTGGTGAATTCACCGGTCTGCGGGCGTTGCTCGTCGATACGAAAACCGTTGTCCTGGAAGAACTGCACAGCCACCGGCCAGACTTCGGCAGGTGGGCGCTGGGCCATGATCCAACGCGAGTCGCCGCTTTTCTGCAGGCTGTAGTCACTGGCATCGGCCAGGGCCGAAATCGGCTGTGGACGCGGTACTTCGTACTCGCCCTTGACGGTGTCGTCGGCCACATTGCGCGGAATCGGCAGCAACGGGTCAAGGCGCTTGGCGACGTTGACGTCCGGCGGCAATTGCATCGGTGCGGTTTGTTGTGCTTCCAGGTAATCGCTACCGCGGTCACGGAAGTAGCCTTCCGGGCCCCAGATCCAACCGCAGCCACTAGTGCTGGAGATAATCAAGGCAAGTGCGGAAAGTCCGGCCAATCGCTTCATGCGTAGTGCTTCCTCAATTAAACCAGGACGCCGGACTGGCGCAGGGCCTGTCGCAGCGGTTCGTGACAGGCTGGGCTGAGTTGGGTGAGCGGCAGACGAATACCGTCCGGCATCAGGCCCATCTCGTGCAGCGCCCATTTCACGGGAATAGGGTTGGATTCGATAAACAGGGTTTTGTTGAGCGGCATCAGCTTTTCGTGAATCGCGCGGGCCTTGACGGCATCACCGGCGATTGCAGCGGCACACAGTTCGCTCATGGCTCGCGGGGCCACGTTGGCGGTCACCGAGATATTGCCCTTGCCACCCAGCAGGATCAGCTCCACAGCCGTGGCGTCGTCGCCGGAGTACAGCAGGAAGTCGCTGCTCACGCCGGCCAGGATGTCCTTGGCGCGCTGCAGGTCACCCGTGGCTTCCTTGATACCGATGATGTTCGGCACGGTCGACAGGCGGATCACGGTCGCGGCCTGCATGTCGCACGCCGTGCGACCTGGCACGTTGTAGAGGATCTGCGGGATGTCGACAGCTTCGGCGATGGCCTTGAAGTGCTGGTACAAGCCTTCCTGGGTCGGCTTGTTGTAGTACGGCGTCACCAGCAGGCAAGCATCGGCACCGGCTTTCTTGGCGTTCTTGGTCAGTTCGATCGCTTCGCGCGTCGAGTTGGCGCCCGTACCGGCAATCACCGCGATACGCCCTGCAACGCGCTTGACCACAAACTCGATCACCTCGATGTGTTCTTCCACATCAAGCGTGGCCGATTCACCCGTGGTGCCGACGGCCACAATGGCGTTGGTGCCTTCTTGCAGGTGAAAGTCCACCAGTTTGCCCAGGCTGTCCCAGTCGAGATTACCTTGTGCATCCATGGGTGTGACCAGTGCCACCATACTGCCCGCAATCATGCAACCGCTCCTGCCGGAAAAAGAGAGCCGTAATGGTACTGGCGCCAAGATGCTTGCACAAGCGAAGTACCCTCCGAGGACGCGTTCTGGATCAACTTAGTTGCCGGCAATGCCATCATTGGGCCAAAGCACGGCCAACTGCCACTGAATATGCAATGAAAACGCCACGTCCTAGCCCTTGGCGGCGCTTTTCGCTACCCTTGATCCTTTGATCGGTACCGCACGTTCGTATCGACCGCTCATCGCTTTAGGAATGCTGCATGTCCACCCCCACAGTCCGCGAACAATTCCTTGTTATCAGTGCCCTTGGCGCCAACCCCATGGAGCTGACTAACGTCCTGTGCCGCGCCAGCCATGAAAACCGCTGCGCCGTCGTGACCTCACGCCTGACTCGCCATGGCGAGTGCAGCGCGCTGGTCCTGCAGATTTCCGGCAGCTGGGACGCCCTGGCGCGCCTGGAAGCTGGCTTGCCGACCCTGGCCAAGAAGCACGATTTCACCGTCAATGTGGTACGCAGTGCCGCCCTGGAGAACCGTCCCCAGGCGCTACCGTACGTGGCTTATGTCAGTTCGGCGTACCGTTCGGACATCGTTAATGAACTGTGCCAGTTCTTTATCGACCATAACGTCGAGCTGGAAAACCTGACCTGCGACACCTATCAGGCCCCCCAGACCGGCGGCACCATGCTCAACGCCACCTTTACCGTGACCTTGCCGGCCGGCGTGCAGATCAGTTGGTTGCGCGACCAGTTCCTGGATTTCGCCGATGCGCTGAACCTGGATGCACTGATCGAGCCCTGGCGCCCACAGAATCCAATGTAAGGAAGTTTTTCATGGCGGTAGTCATCGACACACCGGTCGCCGATTTCCAAGCCCCGGCGACCAGCGGGCAGACGTTCAGCCTTGCCGGCCTCAAGGGCAAGCAAGTGGTGATCTACTTTTACCCTAAAGACAGCACCCCGGGCTGCACCACCGAAGGCCAGGGGTTTCGCGATCACTACGCCGCGTTCCAGGCCGCCAACACCGAAGTGTTTGGCGTGTCCCGGGACAGCGTGAAGTCCCACGAGAACTTCAAGGCCAAGCAAGCTTTCCCCTTTGAGCTGATCAGCGACAAGGACGAGGCAGTTTGCCAGCTGTTTGATGTAATCAAGCTGAAGAAGTTGTACGGCAAGGAATACCTGGGCGTTGATCGCAGCACCTTCCTGATCGACAAGGAAGGCGTGCTGCGCCAGGAATGGCGTGGCGTAAAAGTGCCGGGGCATGTGGAGGCGGTATTGGCCGCGGCACAGGCACTGGACAAGGCTTGATGCGGCTGGTGGCAGTTAGATAGCTATCGCAGGCAAGCCAGCTCCCACATGGGTTCGGTGCTCGACCAGACAACTCGGTAAGTGCGGGAGCCGGGCTTGCCCGCGATGGGGCCATCAGGCCTTGCGCAACCAGTAACGATAGACGCCGTTATCGGCCTCCTCGTGCAACAGCGCATGCCCCGCCAGCTTGGCAAACGTGCGGAAGTCCCGCTGCGAACCCGCATCCGTGGCGATCACCTTGAGCACCGCACCGCTGGCCAGCCGATTGAGTTCCATCTTGGCCTTGAGCAGTGGCAACGGGCAGTTGAGGCCGCTGGCATCGAGCTCGGCGTCGTGGTTTACAGCAGCGGTCATGGTTTTGCTCCAGGCGGCGTCAAGGGGCGCTTAGAATATCTGGTCCCGAGCTCAGTGTCCGGCTACAGTAATGTCTTTGTCGAAAGGCTTTGTGCATGACTTTTTTGCGCCCTACCCTGCTGACGCTGGCTTGCCTGCTTGCCTCTCCAGGCTTCGCCGACGACCTGCCGTCACTTGGCGACGCCAGTTCTGCCATTGTCTCGCCACAACAGGAACACCAACTGGGCCGGGCGTGGCTGGCATTTCTGCGCGGCCAGGTCTCGGTCCTCAATGACCCGCAACTCAAGGATTACGTCGAGACCAGCGTCTACAAACTGGTGGAGACCAGCCAGGTCAATGACCGGCGCCTGGAGTTCATCCTGATCAACAGCCCTCAGCTCAACGCATTTGCTGCGCCGGGCGGGATTGTCGGGGTCAACGGCGGCCTGTTTCTCAATGCCCAGACCGAAGGCGAGTACGCCTCGGTGATGGCCCACGAACTGGCGCACTTGTCACAGCGCCACTTCGCCCGGGGCGTGGAAGCCCAGCAACGGATGCAGATCCCGATGATGGCCGCGCTGCTCGGCGGGATTATCGCTGCTGCCGCCGGCGCCGGGGATGCCGGGATTGCCGCGATTGCCGGCAGCCAGGCCGCCGCGATCCAGGAGCAGCGGCGCTTCTCCCGGCAGAATGAGCAAGAGGCCGACCGCATCGGCATCCTCAATATGGTCAAGGCCGGCTACGACCCGCGCTCGATGCCGACCATGTTCGAGCGCTTGATGCGCCAATACCGCTTCGATGCCAAGCCTCCAGAATTCCTGCTGACACACCCGGTCACCGAATCGCGGATCGCCGATACGCGCAACCGCGCCGAACAGGCCAAGACCGGCGGCACCGAAGACAGCCTGCGCTATCAACTGATTCGCGCCAGGGTCCAGCTGTATTACGAAGATACGCCCGGCTTGGCCGCCAAGCGCTTCCGCGCCCAGCTGGATGAGAACCCGAAGAGCGATGTGGCGCGTTATGGCCTGGCCATCGCCCAGATCAAGGGCACCCAGCTCAACGAGGCACGGGAAACCCTCAAGCCGCTGCTGGCCAAGGCGCCCAACGACATCACCTACAACCTGGCGCAGATCGAGTTGGATATCACCAACAATCGCATGCCCGACGCGCAGCAACGCACCGACCGCATGCTGGCCCAATACCCCAGCAACTACCCGCTGAACCAGGTGCGCGTGGACTTGCTGCTCAAGCAGAACCGCACCGCCGACGCGGAAAAAGCCCTGGAAGGCCTGCTCAAGTCGCGCTCCGACGATCCCGACGTGTGGTACCAGGTCGCCGAAACCCGCGGGCTATCCGGCAATATCATCGGCCTGCATCAAGCCCGCGCCGAGTACTTTGCGTTGGTCGGCGACTTCCAGCAGGCGATCCAGCAACTGGACTTTGCCAAGCGCCGGGCCGGCAGCAACTTCCCGCTGTCGTCACGTATTGATGCGCGCCAGCGAGAGCTGATCGAACAGGAACGCATCGTCAAAGGCATGATGAGCTAAATCCAGCGCCCACAAAAAAGCCCCGCTCTCGACTATCAAGAGCGGGGCTTTTTATTGACCGACGGCTAGCGGATTACTCGGCCAGCTTGAAGGTGATGAAGCTGGCACGCCCTTGACGCAGGACCCGCATCGACACCGAGCGATTCTTCGGCAACGCCTTGGCGATGTCGGTGAATTCCTTGGTGGAGTTGATGGCCTGGTTGTTCAAGTGGGTGATCACGTCGCCTGGCTGCAGGCCGATCAGGGCGGCCGGGCCGTCCTGGACTTCCTTGATCACCACACCGCTCTTGAGGTCGAAGCTCTTCTTCTGCTCGTCGGTCAACTCGACGACGGCAATGCCCAGGCGGTTGCTGCTGCGCTCTGCACCCGATTTACCACCCAGCGCGCCAAGCTCCTGGCCTTCTTCAGGGATCGCGCCCACGGTCAGCTCGACGTTCTGGCGCTTGCCTTCGCGGATCACTTCCAGCTTGGCCTTACTGCCCGCCTTGAGTGCACCGACCAGATGCGGCAGGTCGGCCGACATGACAATTGGCTGGCCGTTCATGCTCAGGATCACATCGCCAACCTGCAAGCCACCTTTAGCCGCCGGGCCGTCGTCCTGGATCTGCGCAACCAGGGCGCCGGCAGGCTTGTCCAGGCCAAAGGATTCGGCCAGGTCTTTGTTCACTTCCTGGATCACCACGCCCAACCAGCCACGGCTGACCTTGCCACCCGCTTTGAGTTGGTTGGAAACGTCCATGGCCACATCAATCGGGATGGCGAAGGAGACGCCCATGAAACCGCCGGAACGGGTGTAGATCTGCGAGTTGATCCCCACCACTTCGCCCGCCAGGTTGAACAGCGGACCACCGGAGTTACCCGGGTTGATCGGTACGTCGGTCTGGATGAACGGTACGTAGTTCTCGTTCGGCAGGCTGCGGCCGATGGCACTGACGATGCCTTGGGTCACGGTGTGGTCGAAGCCAAACGGCGAACCAATGGCTACCACCCACTGCCCGGCCTTCAGGTCCTGGGACTTGCCCAGTTTCAGCACGGGCAGGTCCTTGCCTTCGATTTTCAGCAAGGCCACGTCGGAGCGTGGATCGGTGCCGACCAACTTGGCCTTCAGTTCACTACGATCAGCCAGGCGCACGAGGATCTCGTCCGCGTCGGCGATCACATGATTGTTGGTCAGGATGTAGCCGTCAGGCGAAATGATAAAACCCGAGCCCAGGGATTGGGCTTCGCGCTGGCCACCACCACCGCCACGGGGCGAACGGGGCTGGGGCATGCCACGCTCGAAGAACTCCCGCAGCATCGGCGGCAGGCCTTCGAGATCAGGCATCTGCTGGTTCGAGACTTTACGATCCGGCAGCTTCTGGGTGGTACTGATATTCACCACGGCAGGCGAGGCCTGCTCTACCAGTTGGGTGAAGTCAGGCAACTCCGCCGCTTGCGCGGCAACGGCCTGACCCAGCACCAGCACCGTGGCGACTATGGATAGGTAAGATTTCAAACGTGGTATCGACATACAGCTCCCGTTACGACGAGCAGGGTTGGGCGACAGGGTTCAATAAACGCCGAAGACTACTACTAGCGACGTCAATATTGCGTGAACAACGCAAGGCCAGAGCCGAGAAGCTCTGACCTATAAAAAACATAAGGAGATTTTGCAAGTGAAAATACTCTCCAGACATTTCATGTTCTGCGCAGCAAAGCAGGCATTTCCTGCATCACTGTGAACGATCTGGATGAGCATAGGATTAACGGCTCACGGCTTTTCGGGTGCTGGGCCACTGCGAACCGACAGGGCGATGCGTTCGGCGGTGCCCAGGGGAATCTCACCGACCACCGTGGCCACGACCTCGCCCTCAGTGGTGGTCATGCGGCGAGAGACAGCAACCGTAGGCCCCAACTGCACCCGGCTTTCGGTCGCGGCTTCGCCACTGACGGGCTCGAGGAACAGCGAAAAGCGCGCCAGCCCGTCCTCATACATCAGGCTGGTGACCACCACCTGAGTCTGGGAGTCCTTGCGCGCGGTGCTGCGGGCTAATTGGAAGCCGGGCGGCAGCCAGCTTGGATGCCAGGCCTGGGGCTCTATTACTTCATCGGCCTTGCTGCTGGCGACCGACAGTGGCTTGCAGTCCTGGCCGGGCTGCAAATCGCTTTCATCCGGGGTTTTGGTGCTCAGTTGAGTGAACTGGAAACGTTCCAGCAACTGGCCTTTGTCATTGATCAGCAATGACTTGAGCGGCAGCGCGGTTTCACGGTCCAGATGCAGCTCGAACCCGTAACGATATTGATCACGTGGCGCCAACGAGACGATCACCGCCTTGCGACCAGCCACACGCGATTTACCGATAACGGCAAGTTCGTAAAAAGAACTGAGTTTTTGTGGATCAAGGACTTGGGCCGGAGCGCCGGGCAGACTGCCCAGCCCCGCCACCAGGCTGCCACTGACGCACTGGGTGCGCCCATCGCCCCGGACAACTTCCTGGGCCGAGCCATCGAGCTGCAGCAGTCGTTCGCTAACCTGGCCATTCTGGACACGATGCCAGATGTCATGGGTAGAGAAACTACCGTTACGCTCGTAGATAAACGTGCCTTGGTAGCTTTGCTGCTGCTCTGCCCGCCCAAGACGCTTCAGCCAATCCTGGGCTTCATCGGCATGGGCAGGTACTGCAAACCAGCCACTGAGCAAAAGCGCAAGGAGCGGTATGGCGCGCATAAGGCTCCTTAGCGGTCTAGCGGTTTTCCAGGCTTGCAGCGCGAGCGTATGGCAGTGCGCTTTCGGTACCCTTTACAGCCGACTCTTGAGCGTGCTGGCGCAGGTAACCTGGCAGACGCTGGTCCTGCCAGCCGGATTGCCCTTGAAGCACGCCGTTGGCCATGGGGCCTGTCGCGTCAGAGCTTTCCTTGTAGCCGGCCAGGACAGCCGGGCCCTTGACTTGCGGACCAGCCATGACCGGCTGCTGGGTTTGCTGGGCCAGTTCGGCACCGGCGATTTCGTCCTGGTTGTACAGGCGTACACCGGCCAGTACGGCCACTGTCACCGAGGCAGCGACCGCCAGGCGACCGAGGCTACGCCAAGGACCGCGGGTGGCTTTTGCCGGAACGGCTTCATCGGCCAGCGCAGCAGAAACGGCCGCAGCAATATCCAGACGAGGGATTAGTAGATCCTTATGCATCACCGCCCGAGCGACTTGGTAACGAGACCAGGTATCACGGGTTTGGGCATCATCAAATGCGTTGAGCACTCGACGAAGTTCCAGTTCATCCGCTTCGTTATCCATCACTGCGGACAGCGATTCCTGCAGGGCATCACGACTCATGGCGGTTCCTCTCTTGGCTGTCGCCGCTGTCTTTAGTTTTCCTGCAACAACGGTTGCAGGGCTTTATCGATGGCTTCCCGAGCCCGGAAAATCCGGGAGCGTACGGTCCCCACCGGACATTGCATGACGCTCGCAATGTCCTCGTAACTCAGACCATCGAATTCACGTAAAGTTAATGCCGTACGTAAATCTTCTGGCAGTTGCTGAATAGTGCGATGGACAGTGCCTTCGATCTCGTCGCGCAGCAATGCACGCTCCGGCGACTCGAGATCCTTGAGGCCGTGATCACCATCGTAGAATTCTGCATCTTCCGAACTCACATCACTATCAGGTGGGCGGCGTCCGCGAGACACCAGATAGTTCTTCGCCGTGTTGATGGCGATGCGATACAGCCACGTGTAAAACGCACTGTCACCGCGAAAATTACCGAGTGCACGGTAGGCCTTGATAAAGGCTTCCTGTGCAACGTCCTGCGCTTCATGGGTGTCGTGCACGAACCGCACGATCAACCCGAGAATTTTGTGCTGGTATTTCAGCACTAGCAGATCAAATGCGCGCTTGTCGCCGCGTTGAACGCGCTCGACCAGCTGCTGATCCTCTTCCTGGGTTAGCATGAACACTCCTCGTTGTACTTGAAGGAGGCTTGCATAACTAAACGATCAGGCTTGCAAACATAGACTAGGACTTTTCGCAAAAGTTCTCCCCCTTCAAGCAAGTTTCCGGTGGGCTCTGTTTTGGCACACACGAAAAACGCAGCGCGGGCATAGCCGGCTGCGTGAATAATCTTGTCGCCGGTTTTCTGACACTCCCATGTTCCAGGCCAATCAGTAAAACCAACGTTTTCCCAGCTTTCGGGCATCCTGTTATGGAGTCGGGCGTGATGCAAAAGTTCCCATCTCGACACCGGACCGCCTCATCAAAGCCGTGCAGTTCGTTCACCATAGTTTCACAATGCCACGAATGCCCGGCTATTGTGCCGATAGCCCCCTCTATATACTAGTGGGCCGTGTGACCCTTTGATTCGCCGATCCAGGCGTCCTGTTTGCGCCACCCCTCGGATCGCTTTTTGCGGAATCCCATAAATGAGCCAACAGTTTCAACACGATGTCCTGGTGATTGGTAGCGGTGCCGCCGGCTTGAGCCTTGCGCTGACCCTGCCGAGCCATCTGCGCATAGCCGTACTGAGCAAGGGCGACCTGGCCAACGGCTCGACGTTCTGGGCCCAGGGCGGGGTTGCCGCCGTGCTGGATGACACCGACACGGTGCAATCCCACGTTGAAGACACCCTCAACGCCGGCGGCGGCCTGTGCAATGAAGAAGCGGTACGTTTCACCGTCGAACACAGCCGCGAAGCCATCCAATGGCTGATCGACCAGGGGGTTCCATTTACCCGCGATGAACATGCCGGCAGTGATGACGGTGGTTTCGAGTTCCACTTGACCCGCGAAGGCGGCCACAGTCACCGGCGCATCATCCATGCCGCCGATGCCACCGGCGCTGCGATCTTCAAGACCTTGCTCGCCCAGGCCCGGCAACGACCGAACATCGAACTGCTCGAACAACGGGTCGCCGTCGACCTGATCACCGAAAAACGCCTGGGCCTGGCAGGCGAGCGCTGCCTCGGGGCCTACGTGCTCAACCGCGCCAGCGGCGAAGTCGATACCTACGGCGCACGCTTTACCATCCTCGCTTCAGGGGGCGCCGCCAAAGTCTACCTCTACACCAGCAACCCCGATGGCGCCTGCGGGGATGGCATCGCCATGGCCTGGCGTTCGGGCTGCCGGGTGGCGAACCTGGAGTTCAACCAGTTCCACCCCACCTGCCTGTATCACCCCCAGGCCAAGAGCTTCCTGATCACCGAGGCCCTGCGCGGTGAAGGAGCACACTTGAAACTGCCGAACGGTGAACGTTTCATGCAACGCTTCGACCCGCGCGCCGAGCTGGCCCCCCGGGATATCGTGGCCCGCGCCATCGACCACGAAATGAAGCGCCTGGGCATCGACTGCGTCTACCTGGACATCAGCCACAAGCCCGCCGACTTCATCAAGACCCACTTCCCGACGGTCTACGAGCGCTGCCTGGCCTTCAATATCGATATCACCAAAGGGCCGATCCCAGTGGTCCCCGCGGCGCATTACACCTGCGGCGGGGTGATGGTCGACCAACACGGGCGCACCGACGTGCCTGGCCTGTACGCCATCGGCGAGACCAGCTTCACCGGCCTGCACGGCGCCAACCGCATGGCCAGCAACTCACTGCTCGAATGCTTCGTCTACGCCCGTTCCGCCGCTGCCGACATCCTCGAGCAACTGCCGCGCATCCCGGTGCCGGCCGCCCTGCCCCGCTGGGATGCCAGCCAGGTCACCGACTCGGACGAAGACGTGATCATCGCCCACAACTGGGACGAACTGCGGCGCTTCATGTGGGACTACGTGGGGATTGTGCGCACCAACAAGCGCTTGGCGCGGGCGCAGCATCGGGTTCGATTGCTGCTCGATGAGATCGATGAGTTCTACAGCAACTACAAGGTCAGCCGTGACCTGATCGAGTTGCGCAACCTGGCCCAGGTCGCCGAGCTGATGATCCGCTCGGCCATGGCGCGCAAGGAAAGCCGCGGCCTGCATTACACCCTCGACTACCCGCAGATGCTGCCCGAAGCCCTCGACACTATCCTGGTGCCAACCACCTACGGCGGCTGAACTTCAAGCGCACGCGCAGGCGTCGATGCACATCGGCGGCCTGCGAACCGCGCGGCACACACACCGAGCGTACCCGCCACTCCCCCGGCAACCGGTAGCGCAGCACCACGATCAGCGGCAACGCCAGGCTGTCGGGGCGCAACTGCACAGCGTGCCAACCCCGCGCCGCGCTCCACAGTTGCCAGCCGTCGGCATTGCGCCGCAGGCCACGAACCGACGAATGGTGAGTCAAGCGAACCTGGCGCGGCAGCGCCCACGCGGCATGGGCCAGGCACACCAGCACACCGAGTGCAGCCATCGATAAAGGCACAGCCAGCAGGCACAGCGCACCGAGTGCAAGCACCTGGGCGAGGAGATACGCCGCCAGCAGAAGCCCGCAGGCCTGCCAGCGGCATTCGAAGGTATTACTTGGGCTGGACACGATCCAGGATCATCCGGACCATGCGCTGCAGCTCCGGATCTTCTGATTCGGCACGCTCCATGAACCAGCCGAACATATCCTGATCTTCGCAGGTCAGCAGCCTGACGTAGAGGTCGCGGTCCACCTTATCGAGGGTGGCGTACACCTCTTTGGTGAACGGCACCAGCAACACATCCAACTCCAGCATGCCGCGACGGCTGTGCCAGTACAGACGATTGATTTCTACATCTTCGACCATGGAGCGCTCCTCAAATAGGGCGCAAGTATACAGGCCCACGCCCCTCGGAACAGTCGGCTTTGGTCGGGCTTATGAAACTACCCATTTGCCGGGCGCCCCTCTATGATGCACCCATGACTTTCCAACTGCGATGACCCATGGCTGACTCTGCTTTCTTCTGCCCCCTGTCCCACGAAGGCGTCCTGGCCGTTCGCGGCGCTGACGCGGCCAAGTTCCTCCAGGGGCAACTGACCTGCAACCTCAACCACCTCGACGACACCCACGCCAGCCTCGGCGCGCGCTGCACCCAAAAGGGGCGCATGCAGTCGAGCTTCCGCATCGTGCTGCAAGGTGACGGCGTGCTGCTGGCCATGGCCAGCGAACTGCTTGAACCACAGCTGGCGGACTTGAAGAAGTACGCGGTGTTTTCCAAGTCCAAGCTGACAGACGAAAGCGCCGCCTGGGTCCGCTTCGGCCTGGCCGACGCCGATCAGGCAATCGCCAGCCTGGGCCTGGACTTGCCAGCCGAGACCGACAGTGTGGCGCGCCATGCAGAACTGATCGCCATTCGCGTCTCCCCCGGCCGCGCCGAACTCTGGGCGCCCGCCGCGCAAGCCGATACCCTGCGCAGCCAACTGGGCGCAACACTCGCCCAAGGCGACCTCAATAGCTGGCTGCTGGGGCAGATCCGCGCCGGCATCGGCCAGGTCATGGCCCAGACCCGCGAGCTGTTCATCCCGCAGATGCTCAACCTGCAAGCAGTCGGTGGCGTGAGCTTCAAAAAGGGCTGCTACACCGGCCAGGAGATCGTCGCCCGCATGCAATACCTGGGCAAGCTCAAGCGCCGCCTCTACCACCTGAGCCTGGACGGCAGTGCATTGCCCGAGCCTGGTACGCCACTGTTCGCGCCCAGCCACAACAGTGCCATCGGCGAAGTGGTGATCGCTGCGCGGGCCGACGAAGGGATTGAACTTCTGGCGGTGCTGCAAGCCGAAGCAGCCGACAGTGGCGACGTGCATTTAGGTACGCTGGAAGGCCCGGGCCTCAAGTTGCTTGACCTGCCTTACCAACTGGACCGTGATCGCGAGATCCAGCGGTAATCGCCGTACCCTTTTGCAACACCCTAGAGAGCATGAATGAACAAACTGGCGGAAAAAGTCCAACAGGCGTTGGTGATGGCCATCGATAACGATGACCTGGTTCTGCCCACGTTACCGGAAGTGGCCCTGAAAATTCGTCAGGCCGCCGAAGACCCCGAAGTCAGCATCAGCCATTTGAGCAAAGTCATCGGCCGCGACACCGCCCTGACGGCGCGACTGATCAAGGTCGTCAACAGCCCATTGTTGCGGGCCTCCCAGGAGGTCACCGACCTGCATACCGCCATCACGCGCCTGGGCACCAACTACAGCAGCAACCTGGCGATTGGCCTGGTGATGGAACAGATATTCCACGCCCGCTCAGAAGCCGTGGAACAAAAAATGCGTGAAGTATGGCGCCGCAGCCTGGAAGTGGCCGGCGTCTGCTATGCCTTGTGCCGTAACCACAGCCAGCTCAAGCCGGACCAGGCGGCACTCGGCGGGCTGGTGCACCAGATCGGCGTGCTGCCGATCCTGACCTACGCCGAAGATCACTATGAACTGCTCTCCGACCCGGTCAGCCTCAACCATGTGATCGATAGCATCCACCCGCTACTGGGGGACAAGCTCTTGCGCGGCTGGGACTTCCCGGAAATGCTGGTGAATGTGCCCGCCCACTACCAGGACCTTGAGCGCGACTCGGCCAGCCTGGATTATGTCGACCTGGTGCAAGTGGCCGTGCTGTATTGCCACAAGAACACCCATCACCCGTTGGCCAACACTGCGCTGTCGAACTTGCCGTCATTCAAGAAACTGCGCATCGACCCGCTCAACGCAGCGGTACGTACCGAGCTGGACGAAGCGCGCTCGATGTTCTACTGAGCCGGCTTGCCGGCGATAGCGGTGGGCCACTCTCAGCCGGCGATAAAACTCACCCGCACCTTGAGCCCTTTCAGCTCGCCATCATGCAGGCTGATCTGGGCCAGGTGCGCGCGGCAGATTTCACCGACAATCGCCAAGCCCAGCCCCGACCCCGCGCCCTGCTGGTTACGCCGATAGAAGCGCTCGAACACCCGGTCGCGCTCATCCAGCGGAATACCCGGGCCGTCGTCTTCCACTTCCAGTACCGCTGGCGCCGTCACCCGCAGGATCACATTGCCGCCTGACGGCGTGTGTGCCAGGGCGTTATCCACCAGGTTGCTCAACAGCTCGTTCAGCAAGGTCGGCTCGCCGCGCAGCCACACCGGCTCATCCGCCTCCAACGCCAGCGCCACACCCCGCGCATGGGCCAGGGGCGCCATGGCCATGCCCAACTCACGGGCCAGTTGACTGAGGTCGAGCAACTGCGCGCCACCTTCGGCAATTGCCCGCGCCCCGTTTTCGATGCGTGCCAGGGACAGCAGTTGATTGGCCAAGTGGGTCAAGCGATCCGTGCCTTGTGCCGCCGTTTCCAGGGTACTGCGCCAAACCGCTGGGTCCTCGGCGCGCAGGCCCAATTCCAGCCGGGCCTTGAGGGCGGCCAGCGGAGTGCGCAACTCGTGGGATGCGTCGGCAATAAACTGTGCCTGGCGCTCGAACTGCCCGCGCAGGCGCTCGGTAAAGTGGTTCAACGCCCGCACCAGCGGCCCGAGTTCGTGTTGCACTTCAACCAGCGGCAGCGGCCGCAGGTCATCCGGCTGACGCTCCTCCACCGCCGTGCGCAAACGCTCCAGCGGGCGTAGCGCAGCACTCACCGCAAACCACACCAGCAGCAAGGCGCCGATGGCCAGCATTCCCAGGCGTAACAGGGTGTCGGCCATCAGGCTGCGGGCCATGCTGACGCGGGCTTCGTCGGTTTCGGCCACGCGGATTTCTGCCATGCCGTTCATGTTCGGCTCCGACACCGCCTTGAGCAGGCTCACCACCCGTACATTCTGCCCCTGGTACTTGGCGTTATAGAACCGCGCCAAGGCCGGGTAATCGTCGGTGCGCGGCGTACCGGGCGGCGGGCCGGGCAGGTGTTCGTAGCCAGAAATCAGCTTCTGGTGAATATCATTGACCTGGTAGTAAATCCGCCCGGCACTGTCATAGGCGAATGTGTCCAGCGCCACGTAGGGCACATCGGCACTCAAGGTGCCGTCGCGCTGGGACAGGCCGGCGGCGATGGTGCGTGCCGAGGCCAGCAGGGTGCGGTCGTAGGCGGTGTCTGCAGCCTCGCGACCGTTCCAGTAGGCGCTCAGGCCGCTGGCCAGCATCAGCACCACCAACAGCAGTGCCAGGTTCCACAGCAGGCGCCAACGCAGGCTGCTGTGCTTACGCATCGCGCGCTTCCAGCAGGTAGCCAAGGCCGCGGAAGGTGACGATGGCGATCGGCTGGCCATCGAGCTTCTTGCGCAAGCGGTGCACATAGATTTCGATCGCGTCGGGGCTCGCTTCCTCGTCCAGGCCGAACACCTGGGATGCCAGTTGTTCCTTGCTCATGACCCGGCCAGGGCGGGCGATCAACGCTTCGAGCACGGCCTGCTCGCGGGAGGTCAACGTCAGCAGCTCACCGGCGAGGGTGAAACGCCGGGTTTCCACGTCATACACCAGCACACCACAGGTCTGCTGCCGCTCGCCGCCCAGCACGCTGCGGCGCAACAGCGCCTTGACCCTGGCTTCCAGTTCGGTCAATTCGAAGGGCTTGGCCAGGTAGTCGTCGGCGCCCAGGTTAAGGCCATGCACCCGATCCTTTACATCGCTGCGGGCGGTGAGCATCAACACCGGCAGATTTTTCCCACGAGCCCGCAGGCGCGCCAGTACCTCGAAACCATCCATGCGCGGCAGGCCCACATCGAGAATCGCCACGGCGTATTCCTCGCTGCTCAAGGCCAGGTCCGCCGCCACGCCATCGTGCAACACGTCCACCGTCAACCCCGTGCTCTTGAGCGCCTGGGCCACACTTTCGGCCAGTTGCAGATGGTCTTCGACGAGCAGGACACGCATGGATTCATACCTCGTTAAGGGGTGGCCGATGCCGCCCTCTGTTTACCAACTCGCGGCGCAGTTTACAGCCGCGGCCTCTGCTGTGAAGCCCGAAAACATTGAAAGGACGCTGAAAGGTTAGTGAAAGGTTCGCCCATTAGCATCCAGAAACGGACGGTTACACCTTCCGAGCTATTTCACCCATAGCGCCCGAAAAACGCCTCGAAGCGTTTTCGCCCCATAAGAACAATAACGGAGTGCATCACGATGCTGTCGACACAGCCCCAGGCTTGCCCGCCTGTTCGTTTTTCCCGCCTGACCCAGACCGCCCTCGCCAGTGCCGCTGCCCTTGCCGGCTTTTCGCCGCTTAGCCAGGCTGCCTTCTTCGAAGACAGTAGCGCGACCCTGGAAACCCGCAACATGTACTTCAACCGCGACTTTCGCGACGGTACCAGCGCGCAACAATCCAAGCGCGACGAATGGGCCCAGGGCTTCATGCTCAACCTGCAATCGGGCTACACCGACGGCACCGTCGGTTTTGGCGTGGATGCGCTGGGCATGCTCGGGGTCAAGCTCGACTCCAGCCCAGACCGCACCGGCACTGGCCTGCTGCCCACCCACGATGATGGCCGCGCCGCTGACGAGTACTCGAAGCTGGGGTTGACCGGCAAAGTGAAAATCTCCGCCACCGAGCTGAAAATCGGCTCGCTGATCCCCGAGCTGCCAATCCTCAAGCCCAACGACGGGCGCATCCTGCCGCAGACCTTCAACGGCGGCCTGCTGACCTCCAAGGAGTTCAAGAACCTGACCTTCACCGGCGGGCGCCTGGACAAGGCCAAGGACCGCGATGACACCAACTACGAGGACATCGCCCTCAACAACAAAAACAGCCGCTTCGTCGGCGGGGCCACCGGCAAGCACTTCAACTTCGGCGGCGTGGACTACAAGTTTGCCGAGAAGGCCACCGCCAGCTACCACTTCGCCCAACTGGACGACGTGTACCGCCAGCACTTCCTCGGCCTGGTCGCCTCCACCCCGATGGGTCCCGGCACCTTCGGCACCGATCTGCGCCTGGCCATCAGTGACGACACCGGCAGCGCACGCGGCGGCAGCATTGACAACAAATCCCTCAACGGCATTTTCAGCTACGCCCTCAACGGCCATAAACTGAGCGCCGGCTACCAGCACATGTCCGGCGACAGTGCATTCCCGTATGTGGATGGCAGCGACCCGTACCTGGTCAACTTTGTCCAGATCAACGACTTTGCCGGCGCCGAGGAACGCTCCTGGCAGGCGCGCTATGACTATGACTTCGCCAAGCTGGGGATCCCCGGCCTGAGCTTCATGAGCCGCTACCTGTCCGGCGACAACATCCAACTCAAGAACGGCGACACCGGCAAAGAGTGGGAACGCAACACCGAGATCAAATACGTAGTGCAAAGCGGCACGCTCAAGGATGTGGCCGTGCGCCTGCGTAATGCCACCTACCGCTCCAACTACTCGGCCCGGGACGCAGACGAAGTGCGCGTGCTGGTCAGTTACAGCGTCGCCCTGTGGTAACCCTGAAAGTCATACCCCAATAACAACAATGACGGAGTTCCCCATGTCCTCATCCCTGCGTAAATTTGCCCTGGCCGCCGGCTGCATGTTGTTTGCCGGCCAACTGCTGGCCGCCGAAGAACCCAAGCGCCCGGAATGCATCGCACCGGCCTCCCCCGGCGGTGGTTTTGACCTGACCTGCAAACTGGTGCAAAGCGCACTGGTCAACGAAAAACTGCTGAGCAAGCCGATGCGCGTGACCTACATGCCCGGCGGCGTGGGCGCGGTGGCCTACAACGCCGTGGTGGCCCAGCGCCCTGCCGATGCCGGCACGCTGGTGGCGTGGTCCAGCGGTTCGCTGCTGAACCTGGCACAGGGCAAGTTCGGGCGGTTTGATGAAAGCGCGGTGAAATGGCTGGCGGCGGTTGGCACCAGCTATGGCGCGATTGCGGTGAAAGCCGATTCTCCCTACAAGAGCCTGGATGACCTGGTACAGGCCCTGAAGAAAGATCCGAGCAAAGTGGTGATTGGTTCCGGCGGCACCGTGGGCAGCCAGGACTGGATGCAAACCGCGCTGATCGCCAAGGCTGCCGGAATCAACCCCCGTGACCTGCGTTATGTGGCCCTCGAAGGCGGCGG
Organism: Pseudomonas sp. WS 5059; assembly: GCF_012985525.1. Classification (NCBI taxonomy): domain Bacteria; kingdom Pseudomonadati; phylum Pseudomonadota; class Gammaproteobacteria; order Pseudomonadales; family Pseudomonadaceae; genus Pseudomonas; species Pseudomonas sp. WS 5059. Next base: position 20,138 of record NZ_JAAQWO010000006.1, read on the forward strand.
TGAAATCGCCACGGCCCTGCTCGGTGGACATATCCAGGTGGGCAGTACCGACATCTCCGACTCCATGCCACACATCCTCAGCGGCGACATGCGCCTGCTGGCGGTGTTCTCTGAAGAGCGCCTGGACGAGCCGGAAATGAAGAATATTCCGACCGCCAAAGAGCAAGGCTACGACATCGTCTGGCCGGTGGTGCGTGGCTTCTACCTCGGGCCAAAAGTCAGCGATGCCGACTACGCCTGGTGGAAAGAGGCGTTCGACAAACTGCTGGCCTCCGAAGAGTTCGCCAAGCTGCGTGACCAGCGCGAGTTGTTCCCGTTCGCCCTGACCGGCCCGGAGCTGGACACCTACGTGAAGAAACAAGTGGCTGACTACAAAGTGCTGGCCAAAGAGTTCGGCCTGATCCAGTAATCGCCCCTCTGTGGGAGCGGGCTTGCTCGCGAAAAACTGCAACGATGACGCGTGCTGCCTGGATACACGCGATGTCCTTGCGTTCTTCGTGAGCCAGCTTGCGCCTACAAGAGTCGCAAAGGAGTTTCCTATGCTCTTACAACGCATTTTCGCCGCGGTGTTGCTGCTGGCCTGCGCCTGCCTGGCACTGATGGCCTGGCCGTACCAGGCGTCATTTTCCTACGAGCCGGTGGGACCTCGGGCCTACCCACTGTTGATGCTCGGGCTGATGAGCCTGGCATTGATCTACATGCTGATTCGCCCGCAGCCGACCAAGCACACCGAAGAAGAACCCGCGCTGGACCGCCAGACCCTGGTCAAGATCGGCATCTGCGTGGCACTGCTGATCGTGTTCGCCGGCACCTTCGAACCCTTGGGTTTCATTCTCAGCAGCATGCTGATCGGCATCCCCATGGCGCGCCTGTATGGCGGCCGCTGGATGCCCAGCGTGGTGATCGTCAGCCTGATGGCCATCGGCCTTTATCTGCTCTTCGATAAAGCCATGGATGTTCCGCTGCCCCTCGGCCTGCTCGACGTTCTGGAGAACTGATATGGATACTTTTGGCTATTTGGGCCAGGGTTTCGGCGTCGCGCTGAGCCCCTACAACCTGGTGACCGCACTGTGCGGCACCCTGATCGGCACCGTGGTCGGCCTGTTGCCGGGCCTGGGCCCGATCAACGGCGTGGCGTTGTTGATCCCCATCGCCTTCGCCCTGGGCCTGCCGCCGGAATCGGCGCTGATCCTGCTGGCAGCCGTGTACCTGGGCTGTGAATATGGCGGGCGTATCAGCTCGATCCTGCTGAACATCCCCGGCGAAGCCTCCACCGTAATGACCACCCTCGACGGCTACCCAATGGCCCGCAAAGGCCTGGCCGGCGTGGCGCTGTCGTTGTCGGCATGGAGTTCGTTTATCGGCGCGTTTATCGCCACCTGCGGCATGGTGCTGTTTGCCCCGCTGCTGGCCAAATGGGCGATTGCCTTCGGCCCGGCGGAATATTTCGTCCTGATGGTATTTGCCATTGTCTGCCTGGGCGGCATGGCCGGTGACAAACCGCTGAAGACGTTTGTGGCCGCGCTGATCGGCTTGTTTCTCTCGGCAGTCGGTATCGACGCCAACAGCGGCGTGTACCGTTTTACCGGGGACAACATTCACCTGACCGACGGCATCCAGTTTGTAGTGCTGGTCCTGGGCCTGTTCTCCATCAGCGAGATCCTGTTGCTGCTGGAAAAAACCCACCGCGGCCAGGAAGCGGTCAAGGCCACCGGGCGGATGATGTTTAACCTGAAGGAAGCGTCTTCGGTATTCGTCGTCAATATCCGTTGCGGCCTGCTGGGTTTCATCATGGGCGTACTGCCCGGTGCGGGCGCCACCTTGGCGTCAGCTGTGGCCTACATGACCGAGAAACGCCTGGCCGGTGCCAGCGGTAAATTCGGCCAGGGCGACATGCGCGGCCTGGCAGCGCCGGAAACCGCCATCGGCGCTTCCGCCTGCGGCGCCCTGGTCCCCATGCTGACCCTCGGCGTACCCGGTTCGGGCACCACCGCCGTGATGATCGGCGCGCTGTCGCTGTACAACATCACGCCGGGCCCACTGTTGTTCCAACAGCAACCGGATATCGTCTGGGGCCTGATCGCCTCGTTGTTTATCGCCAACATCATGCTGGTGATCCTCAACATCCCGATGATCCGCATCTTCACCCGCATCCTTGCCGTGCCGAACTGGGCGCTGGTGCCGGTGATCGCCATCATCACCGCGATTGGTGTGTACGCGGTGCACGCCACCACTTTCGACCTGTTCCTGATGGTGGGCATCGGTATCTTCGGCTACATCCTGCGCAAGCTGGACTTCCCGCTGTCGCCGGTGTTGCTGGGCTTTATCCTCGGCGGCCTGATGGAGCAGAACCTGCGCCGGGCGCTGTCGATCTCCAACGGTGACCTGCAGATCCTCTGGTCGAGCCCGATCACCTTTGGTGTCTGGGTGCTGACGGCATTGATGCTGGCCTTCCCGCTGATCCGCATCTACCGCAAACGGGCCCTGCAGCGTCGCGCCGTGGCCGATGTCTGAAGTCACCTTTAAACAATGGTGGGGAACACCGCTGGTCGGCCTGGCCGGCGGTTACCTGGCCAGCCTGATCGGCTGGCCTTTGCCGTATATGGTCGGCTCGCTGCTGGCGATCATCCTGGTGCGTTGCCTCACACCCTGGCAGTTGGCCGAGATTCCCGGAGGGCGCAAATGCGGCCAATGGGTGGTGGGCATCGGCATCGGCCTGCACTTCACCCCGGTGGTGATCGAGCAGGTGATGAGCCACTTTGGCCTGATCTTCTTCGGCGCGCTGGTCACCAGCCTGTCGAGCATTGTCGGCGTGTGGTTGATGCGCCGCAGCGGTGAGGATCGCGCCACGGCGTTTTTCTCAAGCATGCCGGGCGGGTCCGGGGAGATGGTCAACCTCGGCGCGCGCAATGGCGCGGTGCTCAGTCGCGTGGCGGCTGGCCAGAGTCTGCGGGTGTTGCTGGTGGTGCTGTGCGTGCCGGCGATCTTCAAGTATTTGCTGGGCGGCGGTGCGCCACAGTTTCACCCGGCGCCCGTGGATTGGGCCTGGCTGGCCTTGCTGTTTCCGATCGGCGCCCTGGTGGCCTGGGGCTGGCAGCGCCTGCGCCAACCCAACCCCTGGTTGTTCGGGCCGTTGCTGGTCAGTGCCATCGCCAGCATCACCTGGGATTTGCACATCGGCCTGCCCGATGGTGGCAGCCAGATCGGCCAATGGTTGATCGGCAGCGGCCTGGGCTGCCACTTCAACCGGCAGTTCTTCCGCCGGGCACCGTCGTTCATGGGACGTACGGTGATCGGCACGCTGCTGACCATGTTGATCGCCACCCTGGCGGCGGTAGGCCTGAGTGCGTTGACGCAGTTGGATTTGCGTTCGCTGACCCTGGGGATGATGCCAGGAGGAATTGCAGAGATGAGTCTGACGGCGGAAACCTTGCAACTGTCGGTGCCGTTGGTGACGGCGATGCAGGTGATGCGGCTGTTGTTTGTGTTGTTCCTCGCGGAGCCGTTATTCCGCCATTGGAACCGCCAGCCGGGCACCCTCTAGAACCGGGTACCAGCCTAATGTGGGAGCGGGCTTGCTCGCTCCCACTTCCTCAGGTGTTGAACATCAGAGCGGCGGCACTCGCCACTCGATCGGCGTCTCGCCGTTCTGCTCAAGAAACTTGTTCGTCCGGCTGAAATGCCCACACCCCAAAAACCCGCGATAAGCCGATAACGGTGACGGATGCACCGAGGTCAGCACCAGGTGTTTGGTCGCGTCGATCAGCTTTTGCTTGCCCTGGGCATGGGCGCCCCACAGCAGGAACACCAGGTGCGGCTGATGCTCGCTGACCAACTCGATCACCCGGTCGGTGAAGAACTGCCAGCCCTTGCCCGCATGGGCGTTGGCATTCGCGCGCTCCACGGTCATGGTGGTGTTGAGCATCAATACACCTTGGTCGGCCCAGCTTTGCAGGCAGCCGTGGCTGGGGATGTCGATATTGAGGTCGCGCTTGAGCTCTTTATAGATATTGACCAGGGACGGCGGTGTCGGCACGCCCGGTTGTACCGAGAAGCACAGGCCATGGGCCTGGCCGGGGCCGTGGTACGGGTCCTGGCCGAGGATCACCACCTTGACCTTGTCCAGCGGCGTGGAGTTGAGCGCATTGAAGATCAGCGGGCCCGGCGGGTAGATTTCCTTGCCCGCCGCATGTTCCTGGCGCAGGAACTCACGCAGCTCGGTCATGTACGGTTGCTCGAACTCTTCGCGCAGGGCGTGTTTCCAGCTCGGTTCGAGTTTGATACGGTCGTCGGCAGTCATCACAAACACATCATGTAAAAAGAATGGGCGAACCCTAGGAAAGCCCACTCCACTTGTCAATTGATCTGACGCAGAACCGGCACTTTCCCCCGAAGGGATCATACTCAACGTTCAATTTACCGATTGAGGTCATGATGAATCTGCACTTCGAAGAGCTCACTGGCACAGACGGTGCCCGTATCGGCATCGCCAGCCTGGACGCGGAAAAGTCCCTCAATGCCCTCTCGCTCCCGATGATCCAGGCCCTCGGCGAACGCCTGGACAGTTGGGCGCGCAATCCGCAGATCGTCTGCGTGCTGCTGCGCGGCAACGGTGCCAAGGCGTTTTGCGCCGGCGGTGAAGTGCGCAGCCTGGCCCAGGCCTGCCGAGAGCACCCGGGTGAAGTGCCGGCGCTGGCCGCGCAGTTTTTTGCGGCCGAGTACCGCCTGGACTACCACCTGCACACCTACCCCAAGCCGCTGATTTGCTGGGGCCATGGCTATGTGCTGGGCGGGGGCATGGGGTTGCTGCAAAGCGCCGCTATCCGCATCGTCACCCCGAGCAGCCGCCTGGCCATGCCGGAAATCAGCATCGGCCTCTACCCGGATGTGGGCGCCAGTTGGTTCCTCTCGCGCCTGCCCGGCAAACTGGGGCTGTTCCTGGGCCTCACCGGCGCCCATATGAATGGGCGCGACGCCCTCGACCTGGGCCTGGCAGACCGTTTCCTGCTGGACGAACAACAGGGCGAAATGCTCGAAGGCCTGTTGCAATTGAACTGGCAGGAGCAGACCGCGATGCAGCTCAACAGCTTGTTCAAGGCCCTGGCCCAGGAAGCTGCCAGCCAGCAGCCAGAACCACAGTGGCTGCCGCGACGCCCACAGATCGACGAATGGCTGGATGTAGGCGACGTGCAGTGCGCCTGGCGCGCCTTGAGCCAACTGCGCGAGCATGCCGACCCGCTCTTCAGCCGGGCCGGCAAGACCTTGAGCGAGGGCTGCCCGCTGACCGCGCACCTGGTGTGGGAACAGATCCGACGGGCGCGGCACCTGTCCCTGTCAGAAGTTTTCCAGATGGAATACACCTTGAGCCTCAATTGCTGTCGGCATCCGGAATTCAGCGAGGGAGTACGGGCCCGCCTGATCGACAAGGATCAGCAGCCCCACTGGCATTGGCCGGATATCAAGCGCATTCCCGAGGCCGTGGTCGAGGCGCACTTTCACAAGGCCTGGGAAGGACGGCATCCGCTGGCAGATCTGTCGGATCGATGACATGTGGCGGCCAGCCACAAAAAACGGCGCATGACGCGCCGTTTCAAAGAGAAGCGGATTACCTGTGCCCGCCACGGCCTCCTCCATGATCACCGCCCCGGCCACCTCTATGCCCCTGGCCACCATTGCCCCGGTGGTCACCCCAACTCTGGCTGGGGTAAGGCCGGTAACCCGGCCTTGGCCCGGCTTGATAGTAACGGGGGGCCGGCTGGTAATAGCGCGGCGCCGGGTAATAGCGGGGTGGCGGTGCGTAATAGCCCCGCCGGTACTGGTAGGACGGGCCACCGCCGTAGTAATAGACCGGCGCGGGCGCGGTATAGACTTCGGATCGATAGTAGCTGGAGCCTCCATCGTAATAAGGCACGCAGGCAGAAAGGGTCAAGCCGAGCACAGCGCTGAGGAGCAATCGACGATACATGGCGGCCTCCTGGACCGCGGAAGAGCACACACCAGCGACGCTGGGGGGCGCCACACAGCTTTGGCTGAATGACAGAAGATCAGACATCAAAAACCGAATCTGGTGCGACTTAGACATAGATTGATACATCTGTGGCGCAATAAACCGCCCAGGCCTGTATCGTGCCAGGGACACCGGGTTTCACCGGGACCATGACTGAATTACGCCTGAACCGACCGATGACCACTCCCACACTTTGCCCCGCCTGCGGCGCCCGCAACGACTGCACCTTGGCCGACCCGCGCACCGCTGACCGTGCCTGCTGGTGCTACAGCGTCACCATCGACCCCAAGCTGCTCGAAGCCCTGGCGCCGGAACTGCGCAACACGGCCTGCCTGTGCCCGCGCTGTGCCCAGGTCGACGCCCAATTGCGCGGGGTCGAGCCCCGGTAATGCGTATCGACCGCTTCCTCAGTAACCTGCCCCGCTTCAATCGCCAGCAAGTGCGCCTGCTACTGGCAGAGCGCCGGATCAGCGTCGATGGGCAGCCGGTTACCGACCCGCGCCAGGACGTTCGCGAGTTCAGCCGTGTGGAGTGTGATGGCCAGATCCTGCAAGCGGGCAAACCCGCACGTTATTTCATGCTGCACAAGCCACAAGGCTGCGTGAGTGCCACTGTCGATCCCCAGCATCCCACTGTCCTTGATCTGCTGGATGAGCCGGACAAGAGCGACCTGCATATCGCTGGCCGCCTGGACTTCAACACCACCGGGCTGATGCTGATCACCAATGATGGCCAGTGGTCCCGACGCCTGACACAGCCCCACACCAAGCTGCCCAAGGTCTACTACGTCGAGACCGAACAGGAGATTGGCCCGGAGTATGCCGCGACGTTCCGCGCCGGCCTGTACTTCGCCTTCGAGGACCTGACCACCCAACCGGCCGACCTGCAAGTGCTGGGCCCCAAAAGCGCGCGCCTGAGCATCATTGAAGGGCGTTATCACCAGGTAAAGCGCATGTTCGGGCACTTCGACAACAAGGTGATACGCCTGCATCGCGAATGCATGGGGCCGCTGGTGCTGGATGAACGGCTCGCTCCCGGCCAGTATCGGCCGCTGAGCGACGCGGAAATCTGCCAGATATGACCGTTCAGCCGGTGATAGCCCAAACTGCGGGGTGAAGCTTGCGACCTGGCCCGCCTCCTGCTTGAATCAAAACGCCAGCCGCATTCTGACTGGCGAGTCACCCAACCTTCCAAGAAACACTGTGCCTGCCCACACCGCTTGACGTGCGGGCCATGGCAAGTTGCCCGCCATAACAACACCCGTCGGCCAGTTTCATCGGACCGACATGGGCCTCCTTTCAAGGCGTATGCCTACCTGTCACAAAGCTCGTGCAGAGTGATCTGCGCGCACCACCCGCTTGCCAGGAGTCTTACGACATGAGGCCAGAAATCGCTGTGCTGGATATACAGGGTCAGTATCGGGTTTACACGGAGTTCTATCGCGCGGACGCTGCTCAAAAGACCATCATCCTGGTCAACGGCTCCATGGCCACCACTGCGTCTTTCGCCCAGACCGTGAAAAGCCTGTACCCGCAATTTAATGTGGTTTTGTACGATCAGCCCTACGCCGGTCGCTCCAAAGCCCACAACCGCCATGAGCAAATGCTGACGAAGGACATTGAAGGCCAGATCCTCCTGGAACTCATCGACCACTTCGCCGCCGAGCATGTGCTGTCGTTTTCCTGGGGCGGCGTCGCCACCCTCGTCGCCTTGTCCCAGCGCCCTCGCCGCGTGGAAAAAGCCGTGATCAGCTCGTTCTCGCCGCTGATCAACGCGCCGATGCGCGACTACCTGGAACGTGGCGTCGACTACCTCGGCAACCTCGACCGCCACAGCGTCGGCAACCTGGTCAACAGCACCATCGGCAAACACCTGCCGCCGCTGTTCAAGCGCTTCAACTATCGGCACGTCAGCACCCTGGCCGAGCACGAGTACGGGCAGATGCACTATCACATCAGCCAGGTGCTCAATAGCGACCGCCAGTGCTACCTCAAGGCTGCACGGCAGATCGACATTCCAGTGCTGTTCTTGAACGGCGAGTGGGATGAATACACCAGCGCCGAAGACGCCAAACTGTTCGGGCAACATGTGGCCAAAAGCAGCTTCGGCACCATCCAGGCCACCGGGCACTTCCTGGACATGGAGCACAAGGCCGCGTGCAACGACAGCCGCCAGGCTTTGATGAGCTTTTTGAAACCGGAACAGTCGGTGAATCGACTGCGGTATCACCAGGGCCATGCCCTGCATGCACTGGCGATTTGAATGCAACCTGGGTGGGCACGACTGCCCAGGGTTGCCTGAACATTTCGGCTGACGCTCGCAACTTGCACATTTTTCAAAGAAAAACTTCAAATCGCCGCGCAGTTCTGGTACAAAGTCAGCCGCTCTGAGCGGGTATAGTTTAGTGGCAAAACGAAAGCTTCCCAAGCTTTAGTTGAGGGTTCGATTCCCTCTACCCGCTCCACTCAATTGCCCTCCTCCACCTGCTTCGCCGGGGTTGGGGATGAAGAAAAAACCGGCCCATGTGGCCGGTTTTTTTATGCCTGGAGTTTGCCAGTAAAACCCGCAATCCCCCCTCCTGCAGCCTTGTCCCGCGCTCATACACTGCTTGCTTGCAGCACCTGCCGGCGCAGAAGCTCAACATCACGCTGCCTGGCTATTTGCTCAACCGAATTGACGGGTACGTACTGCATCCCCCGGAAGAAAAAAGCCGCTCGGGGTTCCTCGCGTCGCCAGCGTTGAAGTTACTGTAACAACAGCGGTGACACCGCCGAATTTGACCGCAAGAAACGTAGTTCACCCATCCGCGATGAGCGCTAAAGTGCAGGCCTGTCCGCTAAATGATCCGCGCAACAAGGAGCCCACTCATGCCGTGTGAATACAAACTGATGCCCTCCCCCGTCGGCCAACTGACCCTGGTTGCCCGCAACGGCAAGCTCGCCGCCATCCTGTGGGAAACCGAGCGCGCCAACCGTGTGCGCCTGGGCGAACTGGTAGAGGTCAACCACAGCCCGGTGCTGCTGGAGGCCGAGCGACAGTTGAACGAGTATTTTGCCGGCACCCGCGACCGCTTCGAGCTGGAACTGGACTTCGACGGTACCGAGTTCCAGAAAAAAGTCTGGAGCGCACTGTTGACCATTCCTTTCGGTGAGACCCGCAGCTACAGCCAGATCGCTACGCAGATCGGCAACCCCAAGGCCGTGCGCGCGGTCGGTGCGGCGAACGGGCGCAATCCGATTTCGATCGTCGCGCCCTGCCATCGGGTGATCGGTGCTTCGGGCGGGCTGACCGGGTTTGCCGGCGGGCTTGAAGCCAAGCAGTATTTGCTGACCCTCGAGGATGGCGAGGCTACAAGGTCGTTGTTCTGACAGCCACCAAGCGCTAGGGCTGATCAGCCTTGGAATCCTTCAATTGCACCGAGGATTTGCTGCCGCCGGTGTTGTCTTGGGTTTCATTGTTAGAACTGTCGAAACAGCCTTGCAACAGCACCAGGCAGCAGGCCAGGCAGAGAGTACGAGAGAGGCTCATGATCACGCTTCCATTTTGACGGGGTGATGAAATAGTGACCGGTCTACACCAGCAGGGTTCGATGCCTGCGCCTCGAACCTGCCCAACGGTTGCACGGCCCCGTCAAATTCATGCAGGTCAACAATTGTAAAAAGAAATTTCAGCGTGCCGCCACGGTCAGTACTTCATCAGCACCTAACTGGAGCATCACCATGAAGTTCTCGACCCTTTCCCAATCCCTTGCCCGCTGGGCAGGCAGCGCCCGTACCTTCTTTGCGGCAGTGGTGTTGATTGTGCTGTGGGGCGTCAGCGGCCCTTGGTTTCACTACAACGACACATGGCAATTGGTGGTCAACACGTCCACTACCATCATCACCTTCCTGATGGTGTTCCTGATCCAGAACACCCAGAACCGTGACAGCGACATGTTGCATATCAAGATTGATGAGTTGCTGCGGGTGACCAAGGATGCACAGAACGCGGTACTGAGCCTCGATGGCCTGGACTTCAAAGCCCTGGAAAAACTGCGCAGCGAATACCGTACCCTGGGCGAGCGCCAAACCGTCAGCCTCGGCGGCGACAGCACAGCAGCGGACCCAGGCGGCTCAGTCAAGACCGACCTGAACCAGGCATAAAAAAACGGCGGCTGGATCAGCTCCAACCGCCGCTTGCATGACCAGGCCCGCGATCAACCGTCGCCGTTACGGCTCTTGCCATAGGATGAAGCCAGCGCCCGGGCTTTTTCCAGGCGGGTTTCCAGCTTGGGCAGGGTTTCGTCAACCAATGCCTTTATTTCGGGGATGTCCGAAGCCGCGCCTTCCTGCTTGAACAGCGCGATTGCATCTTCGTTGGCCTTGACCTGCTGGGCTGTGTAGGCGGCGTCGAAGGAATCGCCATCGGTCAGTTCAGGCATCAGGGTTTCGGCCTTGTCGACGATCTGGTCGCGAGGTGCCACTGGCAGGTCGAGTTTTTTCGCAATGGCCGCCAAATGTTGATTGGCCAGGGTGCGTTCGTTGATGACCTCGATGGTGTAGTCCTTGATCTCCTGGGACGAGGTCTTGGCGTGGGCCATGCGGCTGGTTTCGATATCGGCCATGCCCTTGGCCGAGGCCTGTTCGATGAATTCGGCGGGCCCTTGGGCGAAAGCATTGCTGGCGCCGAGGCCCAGCAGCATCGCGAAAGTGGCGGTGCGTAACCGGATAGCCATGCGGCTCATGATGGGTTCCTCCAGGTAATAAAGACATGCCGGGGAACGAGCCCCGCCCTGAATCTGAATTTTCAGGGCGGCAAAGGTTTAGAAAAAACTTGCTGGTGCGACGAACGGTCGTCGCTGCTCAGGAGGTTTTACTGCCCAGCAGGCCCGGCAATGCGTGGGCCAGGGCATTGATCGCAAATCCGATGAACATCACGCCGCACAGCTTGGTGATCAGCACTTCATGGCGCTGATACACCGTGCGCACCTGCCGCGCGCCCACGACGCCGATCAGGATCCCGTAAGCCAGCAGGCCACCGAAAAAGCTCAGGACAATCAACCACGGCAACATACCCCAGGTCAGCAACTCGGCCCGGCTCGACAGCAACGCGGTGAACGTAGCCACGGCTACCGGGTACGCCTTGGGGTTGGTCAGGCCAAACAAAATGCCATGCCAGAACGGTTGGCGCGCGGCGCCCTGGGCAGCCTCGCCGCTGCGGCTGCGGGTTCGAATCGCCCGAATGCCCAGCCAAAACAGATACAGGGCGCTGAGCACACCCAACACATCAAACGCACTGCTGCCGATTTCCCGGGCACCGACAATCGCCACCAACGCGGTGCTACACCACACCACATCACCCAACAGGTGCCCGCACAGAAAACCCGCGCCGGCCCGACGCCCGCGCGCCGCCCCAATGCCAAATACCGCCAGCACCCCGGGCCCCGGCGTGATGCCATAGATAAAGCCCGAGGCGATGACGGCAAACAGCAATGATGAAGTCATGGGTAACACGCTCAGATAAATAAGAGGGGCGCGTCGATTGTGCACAATCCATCCGGCACTGCAATGCTAGGCCGCGCGTTTGGCCAACACGTCTTGCACTTGGGCGATCAACCACTGCAAGGCGCCATCCCCGCCACGGCGTTTATGCCAGGCCAAGACAAAACCGAAGGACGGGATATGGAACGGCGGCGGCACCACCAGCAAGTGCCGGGAGTCGATGTTCAGCAGCCCCTGGGAAGACACGGTGAGGATCAGGTCAGTGCCCTGGATCAACTGCGGTGCGATGCCCCAGTGGGGCAAGCTGATTGCCACGTGGCGCCGTTCACGGATCGCGGTCAGTGCCCGTTCGATTTCCGGAGTGCCGCTACCGCGCATTTCCAGCAGCACATGGGGCCGCGCGAGATAAGTGGGCAAGTCGAGCACACCGCCTGCGGGCAAGCTGTCGCGGTCGACCAGGCAGGCGTAGTGCTCCTCGAACAACGGCGTGCTGCGCAGCTCGGCGGGCAGGTCGGGAAATACCCCGGCTGCGAGGTCGATCTCACCACTGAGCACCCCTTCCTGCATGCCTTCGCGACTGGCGTGGGTGATGGCCAGGTCAATCCCCGGCGCCTGCTCGCGCAGCGCCCGTACCAGCCCGGGCAACAGCAGCGCCGCGCCGTAATCGGACATGGCCAGGCGAAACGTACGCCTGGCCGACGCCGGGTCGAAGCGGTTCGGCGCCAGCAACGACTGGACCTGGGCCAGCGCATCGGCCAGCGGCGCCGCCAGCTCCAACGCGCGGGCGGTGGCGACCAGGCCGCCACCCTGGCGCACCAGCAATGGGTCGCCCAGCAGATCCCGCAACCGCGCCAGCGCGTGGCTGACCGCCGGCTGGCTCAGATGCAGGCGCTCGGCGGCGCGGGTGACGTGCTGCTCGCTGAGCAGGGCGTCCAGGATCACCAGCAGGTTGAGGTCGATGCGGCGCAAATCATTCATGGCATGCATGTTCAGCATAAGAACTTGGAATTTAAATCTGCGCGACGAATACCGTACAGTCCAGTAAAACCTTTGGGAGATTGATCATGACCACGTTGCATTGGCTGGGCTTGTTGCTGTTGGCGGTGATTGCCGGGGCGGTGGTGCCGTTTCAAAGCGCGATCAATGCCAACCTCGGGCGCGGCCTCGGGCATCCGTTGTGGGCGACCCTGGCCTCGCTGCTGGTGAGTATCCTGGTGCTGTTGCCAGTGATCCTGGCGCTACGCCTGCCGCTGCCAAGCCTCGGTTTTATCAGCAAGGCGCCACTGTGGATGTGGACCGGAGGCGCATTCGGTGTGTGTTTTATCTCCCTGGCCCTGGTCCTTTTGCCCAAACTCGGGGCATCAGGATTTATCGCCCTGGCCATGACCGGGCAAATCCTCGCCTCGTTGTTACTCGATCACTTTGGCTTGTTTGGCTTGGTGGAACGACAACTGACCGCGCCGCGCCTGCTCGGCGTGCTGATGCTGATCGGTGGGGTGGCGTTGATTCAGTTCAGCACCGCGCCCGCCAAGGCCCTGGCCGCTGCGGGCTGAGCCACAGCCATCACCGCCCCTCGGCGGCCAGGCGATGGATGTCGGCAGGCTCGATCACCGGTTGCGGTGCGCCATGGCGGACCACACTGAGCATCGCCCGGCCCACGGTCTCGGTACTCACCACCCAGGCCGGCCGCACGCGACGCACCAGTGACAGCAGCGGCCCGATCAGGTTGTAGATCGTCTGGTACAGCGCGGTTTTCGAGCGCACGCCATGCAGCGGCTGGATGATCCCCGGCCGGAACACATACACCGCTTTGAACGGCAGGCGCAGCAAGGCATTCTCGGTCTTGCCCTTGACCCGCGCCCACATCACCTTGCCCTGCTCGGAACTGTCGGTGCCGGCACCGGACACGTACACAAAGGTCATCTGCGGATTGAGCCGCGCCAGAGTGCTGGCAGCGACCAGGGTCAGGTCATAGGTCTGGCGGGTGTAAGTGGCTTCATCCATGCCCACCGACGATGCCCCCAGGCAAAACAGGCAGGCATCAAAACCTTGCAGCAGATGCTCCAGGGGTTGGAAGTCGAACATATCGGCATGCAACACCTGGTGCAGCTTGCCATGCTCCTGGGTCAACGCCGTGCGCCCTACGGCCACCACTTCCTGCACATCAGCGGCCAGCAGACACTCACGCAACACGCCCTGGCCGACCATGCCGGTGGCGCCAAATAGCAGAACTCTCATAGGGGGCCTCAGTGGCGAGCTTCAAGTTAAGCGCTGTACGAGGTGCTCAGGTTAACAGCTTGTCGCTTGAAGCTTGCTACTTGCCGCTGCCCCACTCAAAACGCGCTACGGAAAATCTCCTCGATCTGGCGCTGATCCGCCCGCCGTGGGTTGGTCAGGCCGCACGCGTCCTTGAGGGCGTTGGTGGCCAGCAGCGGGATGTCTTGCAGCTTGGCGCCCAGTTCGCGCAGGCCGGCGGGGATGTCGACGTCCTGGGACAGGCAGCGGATCGCCGCGATGGCCGCTTGCGCGCCCTCTTCGAAGGTGGCGTGTTTGTCGGTCACGCCCAGGGCGCGGCCAACGTCACTCAGGCGTGCCGCGCTGACGCTGGCGTTGAAGCTTTGCACGTGGGGCAACAGCACCGCGTTGCACACGCCGTGGGGCAGGTCGTAGAGGCCACCCAACTGGTGAGCCATGGCGTGGACAAAACCCAGGGAGGCGTTGTTGAAGGCCATGCCAGCGAGAAATTGCGCGTAGGCCATGTTTTCCCGGGCGGCCATATCGCTGCCGTCGCGCACGGCCAGGCGCAGGTTGGCGCTGATCAGCTCGATGGCCTTGATCGCGCAGGCGTCGGTGATCGGGTTGGCCGCCGTGGACACATAGGCTTCGATGGCGTGGGTCAGCGCGTCCATGCCGGTGGCGGCGGTCAGGCCCTTGGGCATGGCGACCATCAGGGCCGGGTCGTTGACCGACAGCAGCGGCGTGACGTTACGGTCGACGATGGCCATTTTCACGTGGCGGGTTTCGTCGGTGATGATGCAAAAACGCGTCATTTCGCTGGCGGTGCCGGCGGTGGTGTTGATCGCGACCAAAGGCAGCTGCGGCTTGCTCGACTGGTCGACCCCTTCGTAGTCGCCGATATGCCCGCCATTGGTGGCACACAGGGCAATGCCCTTGGCGCAGTCATGGGGCGAACCACCACCCAACGACACCACGAAATCGCAGGCACTTTGCTGCAGCAACGCCAGGCCGTTCTCGACGTTCTCCACGTTGGGGTTGGGTTTGGCGCCGTCGTAGAGCACCGAATCGATGTCCTGCATTGCCAGCTTCTCGGCAATCATGCTGGCCACGCCCGCCCTGGCCAGGCCGGCGTCGGTGACAATCAGCGCCTTGCGAAAGCCGTAATTGCGGATCGCACTCATGGCTTCGTCGAGGCAGTCGATGCCCATGATGTTGACGGCGGGAATGAAGAACGTGCTGCTCATGATGAACCCTCGGGGATACGTTGATGCCTACAGCATCAACCCCACCCGCCTGCGGCATCTTGACCAAGATCAACGCCCGCCCGTGATAAAGTCACCACCCAGCCGTTTTTGAGTAGACCCGCCGCAATGAAGGATTTCCAGGATATCGACGCCACCCTTGAAGACTGGAACGCACTGCGCAACAGCATCGCCTTCGACGCCATCCTGATCGGCAACGGTGCCAGTCGCGCGGTGTGGGAAGATTTTGCCTACGACTCGCTGTTTGAAAACGCGCGCACCGTCGAAGAAAAGCCCCTGAGCGCTTCCGAACTGAGCGTGTTTGACGCGATGCAGACCCGCAGCTTCGAGCAGGTGCTGGGCGCCCTGAAAACCACCAGCCGCGTCAACAAAGCCCTGGCCGTCAGCTCCGCCGCGCCGCGCAATCGCTACTACGCGATCAAGGAAGCGCTGATCAATACCATCCACGCCGTGCATATCCCCTGGCGCCTGGTGCAGCCGTCGACCCTGGCCACGATCAACCAGGAACTGGCGAGCTACAAGACGGTGTTCACCAGCAATTACGACCTGCTCAACTACTGGTCGATTCTGCACACACCGGGCATCGACGACCTGTTTCGCGGCGCCGAATCACGTTTTGACCTGCGCGATACCGCAACCGCCGCGACGCGCATCCTGTACCTGCACGGCGGCCTGCACCTGGTACGCAACCTGGATGGCTCGGCGCGCAAATTGCCGTCCACCGACAGCACGTTGCTCAGCAGCTTTGCCATCAACAACACCATCAAGACCCTCGACGATGTACCGCTGTTCATCAACGAAGGCCCCAGCAGCGAGAAACTCAAGAGCATTCGCAGTTCGGATTACCTGGCGTTCTGCTATGAGCAATTGCTGGGACAGGCAGGTGCGCTGTGCATCTTCGGCCATCACCTGAGCGAACAGGACGGGCACCTGGTGGAGGCGATTCGCCGGTCGAAGATCAAGACCCTGGCGATCTCGGTATTTGGCCGCAGCGACGGGTTTATCCAGCAGCAAAAGCGCAGGTTTGCCGGGCTGTTTGAGGGGATGGAAGTGGAGCTTAGGTTCTTTGCGGCGCGCAGCCATGCGCTGGGCAAGCCGGCATTGTCGGTGCCGGTCGAGCACTGATCCCAGCCTAACTGGAGACCCCATGTGGGAGCGGGCTTGCTCGCGATAGCGGTGGGTCAGACGCTGGATGTGTTGAATGACACACCGCTTTCGCGAGCAAGCCCGCTCCCACACAAGCCAGCTCCCACATTGACCGAGTTCCAACCCAGCATCGGCGTTATTCCTCGGCGCTGTGCACCACCACCAGCAACTGCGCCTGCACCTCGCCCACCGAGCGGATCCGGTGGGGCTTTTGCGCATTGAAGTGCAACGCATCACCGCGCTCGAGCAGCACCCGTTCGTTCATGAAGTCCACTTCCACCCGGCCTTCATGCACAAACAGAAACTCCTCCCCCAAATGCTCCTTGAAGGTCTTGTCGCTGAATTCTGCCGGCGGGTAGATGATGAACGGCAACAGGCTGCGCTCGCTGACCTGGTGGGCCAGCACCGCGTAACCCGGTGCAGTGTCGGGCCGCTCGTGGCTGCGCACCAGGCTGTAGCTGTCGAGGCTGACGCTGTCTTCGCTGAACAGCTCCTCGACCTTGACGTTCAGCGCCTTGGCCAGTTTCAGCGCAGCGGCAATCGACGGGGTGTTCAAGCCACGTTCGACTTTGGACAGGTAGCTCTTGGTCATCCCGGATTTTTCGGCCAATGCCTCCAAGGTGACACCGAGTTTTTTTCTCAATAATTTCAAACGGATAGACATGCGCAGCGATTAATCCAAGCAGGAGGCGATGATTATTGCTTGCCAATGACACATTGTGTCATATAGCCTCTTTAGTGTCATTTGCAGAACCCAACGACCTTGCGAGCAGCGGGAACCAGCAAATCGACGTCCAATGAACCACCCAAAGGACACCGATATGGCCAAGACATTAGCACTCCCCAAAGAACAACTGGTCAAGCAAGCGCTGACCCAGATGCAAAGTACCCTGGCGGATAATACGTGGACCGACCGGCAAAAGCTGGCCCTGACCTGCCGTATTCTGTTCGAGAACGGCCACGACTCGGGCCTGGCCGGGCAGATCACCGCCCGCGGCCCGCAGCCTGGCACCTACTACACCCAGCAACTGGGCCTGGGTTTCGATGAAATCACCGCCAGCAACCTGCTGCTGGTCAACGAAGACCTGGAAGTGTTGGAAGGCCACGGCATGCCCAACCCGGCCAACCGTTTTCACAGCTGGGTGTACCGTGGCCGGCCGGATGTGAACTGCATCATCCACACCCACCCGACCCACATCGCCGCGCTGTCGATGCTCGAAGTACCGCTGCAGGTGTCACACATGGACCTGTGCCCGCTGTACGAAGACTGTGCGTTCCTCGAAGCCTGGCCGGGTGTGCCGGTGGGTAACGAAGAAGGCGAAATCATCACCGAGGCCCTGGGCGACAAGCGCGCCATCCTGCTGTCGCACCACGGCCAGTTGTCCACCGGAAGCACCATCGAAGAAGCCTGCGTGATCGCGCAATTGATCGAACGGGCGGCCAAACTGCAATTGCTGGCCATGGCCGCCGGGACCGTCAAGCCGATCCTGCCGCAGTTGGGACGCGAGGCCCATGACTGGATCTCCAAGCCCAAGCGCCACGGCGCCGCGTTCAACTACTACGCTCGGCAGAACCTGCGCCAACACGCCGATTGCCTGAACTGAAGCCTTTTTCGACCGGAGACATTCCATGTCCAGCCCTACAATTCACGGCATCATCGGCTACACCATCACCCCGTTCAGCGCCGACGGCAGCACCCTTGACCTCGACGCCCTGGGCCACTCCATCGACCGTTTGATCGACAGCGGCGTGCATGCCATCGCGCCGCTGGGCAGCACCGGTGAAGGCGCCTACCTGAGCGATGCCGAGTGGGATGAAGTCAGCGCCTACAGCATTCAAAAAGTCGCCAGGCGCGTGCCGACCATCGTCAGCGTGTCCGACCTGACCACCGCCAAGGCCGTGCGCCGCGCACGTTTTGCCGAAGCCGAAGGTGCCGATGTGGTGATGGTGCTGCCAACGTCGTACTGGAAGCTCAGTGAAGCGCAGATCCTGGCGCACTACGCGGCCGTCGGCGACAGCGTTGGTGTGCCGATCATGCTCTACAACAACCCGGCCACCAGCGGCACGGATATGTCGGTGGAGTTGATCCTGCGCATCGTCAACAGCGTTGATAACGTGACAATGGTCAAGGAGAGCACCGGCGACATCCAGCGCATGCACCAGTTGTACCGCCAGGGTGAAGGCCAGGTGCCGTTCTACAACGGCTGCAATCCACTGGCCCTGGAAGCGTTCGCCGCCGGGGCCAAGGGTTGGTGCACCGCTGCGCCGAACCTGATCCCGCAGCTCAACCTGGATCTGTACCAGGCGGTGCAGGCCAACGACCTGAACCGGGCACGCGAACTGTTCTATCGGCAGTTGCCGGTACTGGACTTCATCCTCAAGGGTGGCTTGCCGGCGACGATCAAGGCCGGTTTGCGCATGACCGGGCTGGAGGTGGGTGATCCGCGGTTGCCGGTGTTCCCACTGGACATGGCGGGTCAGGCGCAGTTGCAGAAGCTGCTGGCCGCGTTGCGCTAAAACACCCCCTGTAGGAGCGGGCTTGCCCGCGATAGCGGTGGATCAGACATACCGCCATCGCGGGCAAGCCCGCTCCCACAGGGGAATGCATGCATCGCTAAATTTACGGAGACAAATAGCAATAATTCTCGATATCATTCGCGACTTTTCTGCAGCGTGCTGCGTCAAGAAGGATATCCATGTCTCGTTTCAAGCCCGACCCGTTGTCGGCCGACGCCTTTCGCGGGTTTTATGCAGATATCCTGCATTACCTGCGCAAACGCACGGACAACGCCAGCGACGCGGCGGACATGACCCAGGATGTCTTTACCCAATGGCTGGACTACCGCGACCGGAGCAAGGTCGAGCAGCCACGGGCCTTTTTGTTTCAGATGGCGCGCAACCTGCTGCGCGACCACTGGCGCAAACAGAAGGTGCGGCACAGCGTCCATCATGAACAGGGCGAATGGGATGCCGAGCCTGTCACCGACGAGCAAAACGATCCTATGGCCGCCGCCCTGCGCCTCCAACGCCTGGAACAGTTGAAAGAAGTCCTCGCCGAACTCTCGCCCCGCAGGCGAGAAGCCCTTATGCTGCACCGCTTCGAAGGCCTGAGCCAGGCGCAGATTGCCGAGCGCATGGGCGTTTCGATCAGCATGGTGGAAAAGCACATTGCCTTTGCCCTGCTGCACTGCAAGCAGCGACTTCAAAAAGACCCGGGCAAGGAGCAGCCAGAATGACCCGCTTGAGCAACCGCGACGGCCACGAAATTGATGAGCACGACACCATCGATGCCCAGGCTGCCAGTTGGTTTGCGCGCAATCGCAACGCAAGCAGCACGCAGGAGCGCAAGGCCTTCGCCACCTGGCATGCCGTGCCGGCCCATGCGCGCGCCTACGCCGAATTCGAACAGCTGTGGGCCGACCTTGGCGAACTGCAGCAACTGAATAAACCCGTGCCCTTGCCCACGCGCCAGCCCGCGCCCTGGCGCCCCGCCCTGGCAGTGGCGGCCGCGCTGGTCTGCGCCTTGCTCGCCAGTAACCTGGGCGCCCCGCGCGGGCTCTACCACACCGAGGTCGCGGCACAGGATAAGGGCATGCGCACCCTGGACCTGCCGGACGGCAGCACCTTGTACGTCAACGCCAGCACGCAGTTGCGGGTGGACTTCGATGCCCATCGCCGCGTGATCCATCTGGACCAGGGCCAGTTGTACGTGGAGGTGGCGCCCGACAAGGAGCGGCCATTGTTCGTGCGCGCTGGCGAGGCCGATGTGCGGGTGGTGGGCACCGCGTTTGATGTGCGCCGCAGCCAGCAGCAGTTGGTGGTCAGCGTGGCCCACGGGATGGTTGCCTTCGCCCCCGACCAAAAAGCCAGCGCCGTCATGCTCGGCGCCCAGCAGCGGGCAACCTACAACTACGCCAAGGGCTCCGTGCAGCAACAACGCCTGGCCGTTGGCGAAGTCGCCGACTGGCGCAGCGGGCACCTGTCCTTTCGCAACCGTGAACTGGCCAGCCTGCTGGATGAGCTGAGCCTGTACCGGCCCAAGGCCGTGGTGTTGGCCGATGGCCCGGTGGCGCAACTGAAGGTTTCCGGCAACCTCGATGTGAATGACCCGGACGCGCTGCTCAACGCCCTGCCTGCCTTGTTGCCGGTGAAAACCGTGCCCCTGGCCGACGGCAGGATCCGCATCGAAGCACGCAAATAGCACCACTTGAGAATATTTTGCATTCGCATGTGAGGATTTTTTTTCCTGCCGCGTCTTCCTCCGGTCTGCGTTTGATACGCATGCCTTTTTTGGCTATTTAGCCGCCTTGGGGGATTTCATGTTTCGCGCGCCTTGCCTTGCCCAGCACCTGTTTGTTCGACCGACACTCATCGCCGCCTGCCTGACCGTCAGCCTCACGGCCCAGGCCGAGTCGTTCACCCTGCAACTGCCGGCCCAACCCTTGGCCACGTCCCTGAGCCAGGTTGCGCAACAGGCAAAAATCCAGCTGCTGTTCGATGAAGACCTGCTCAAGAATATCCAGGCGCCCGCGCTCAACGGTGATTTCACCCCCGAAGTGGCGATCCGTACCCTGCTCAAGACCGGCGAGTTCACCCTGATCAAAGTAGGCAGCACCTATGTCGTGCGCCCCGAGGAAAGCCGCACCACCAACAGCGCCAGCGTGCAGTTGGACGCCTTGAGCGTGATCGGTACCGGTAACCAGGTCGACGCCAGCACCGTCGGCCGCTCCACCCTGTCCCAGGCCGATATCGACCGCCTGCAGCCCAACAACATCGCCAGCCTGGTGCAGACGCTGCCGGGGGTGACCATGGGCGGCTCGATGAAACCGGGCGGGCAGATCATCAATATTCGCGGGATGGGCGAGGCCGAAGACGTACCGATGACGGTCGATGGCGCGACCAAAAGCGGTTTCGAGCGCTATCAGCAGGGCACCGTGTTTATCGAGCCCGAGATGATCAAGAGTGTCGAGGTGGAAAAAGGCCCGCACTCGGCCTTCACCGGTAACGGCGGGTTCGGCGGTACGGTCAACATGGTCACCAAGGATGCGCCGGACCTGCTCAAGGACGGGCGCAACAGCGGTGCGATGCTCAAGTACGGCTATGCCAGCAACGACCACGAACAGGTCTACAGCGGCGCCGTGTATGGCCGCACCGATGACGGGCGCATCGACGCCCTGGCCTACCTGACCAAGCGTGACGGCGGCGACATGAAGCTGGCCGCAGCGCGCGACTATGACAGCAAGGAATACCCGATCAACCCGCAGCGCCTGCCCAACAGCGCCCAGGATGTGGACGGTCAACTGTTCAAACTGAACATGTACCTGACCGATGAGCACAGCCTCGGTTTCTCCTACTCCCGGGCCAACAGCGAACGCTGGACACCTTTCTCGGCCAGAAGCTACCCATCGCCACCGCGCAAGACCGATATCGACCGCTATGGCTACGACGCGGCCGTAAGACGGTTCCTGGCCAACCGCCACACCGTCGATACCACGTGGTCAGGCAAGTACGAATACCAGCCCCTGGATAACCCGCTGATCGACATGAAGCTCAGCTATTCGGAGTCCAATACCGACCAGACCGACGAACGCGACGCCACGGCCGTCGTCGGTCTGTCCACCGGCGGGCGCAAGATGGACACCGCCTACACCGACAAGATCCTGGAGCTGCGCAACATCAGCCGCTTCAACAGCGGCCCGCTGGACCATGCCTTGACTACCGGCGTACAGATCCGCAAGCACATCCGCGACACAGAAAGCTGGATGCCCGGCGCAACCTACAACACGCCCAAATACAACTACGGGCATTTCCAGCCGGCCTTCATGCCCCACGGCAAGGTCGACACCAACGCGTTCTACATCCAGGACGCGGTGACCCTGGGCGACGTGACCATCACCCCGTCCCTGCGTTATGACCACGTGGTCAACCGTGGCAAGGCCAACGATGCGCCGTACTACAGCAACCCCGACCCGGCCTACGGCCACGACTACAGCGACCGCACCTATGCCGGCTGGTCGCCGCGCCTGGCAGCGTTCTGGAAAGTCACCCCGGACGTGGTGATGTTCGCCAACTGGAGCCGCACCTGGCGCGCCCCGGTGATCGACGAGCAATACGAAGTCCAGGGCCTGGGCAGCCGCACCTCCACCAGCCGCAATCTGGACCCGGAACGCATCACCGCCATCACCGTGGGTAACGTCACCAGCTTTGCCAACGTGATGGCCAGCGGCGACAGCCTGCAACTGCGTACGACGTTGTTCCACAACAAGATCGAAGACGAGATCTTCAAGGCCACCGGGATTGGCTGCAAGGAACAAAACTCCCAGGTCGGCTCCATCGCCGATGTCTGCACCGACATGGCGTCAAAGGCCAACTACCGCAACATCGGCAGCATGACCATCAAGGGCTTCGAGCTCGAAGGCTACTACGACTCGACCTATCTGTTCGGCTCCCTGAGCTACTCGTGGGCCACCGGCAAACGCGAAAACCCCTACACCAACCCGTGGGCCAGCGACATCCACGTCTGGGCCCGGGACATTCCACCGGCCAAGTGGGTCGCTGTGCTTGGCACCAAAATTCCCGCCTGGGACGCACAAGTGGGCTGGCAAGGCCAGTTCGTGCGCAAGACCGATCGCCTGCCCAGCGACAAATATTCGAGCGGCCTGAACAGTGGCTTTGGCGACCTGTTTTACGACCAGTACGCCAACGACAGCTACGACACCCAGGGCCTGTTCGCCAAATGGACGCCGCAACAGGCGTACCTCAAGGGCACTGAAGTCAACTTCACCGTCGACAACCTGTTCAACCGCAGCTACATGCCAGCCTTGAGCGGCGACAGCGCCACCAGCGTCGGGCGCAACGCCAAGATCAGCGTGACCCGCTTCTTCTAACCGCCCAACTGTACGGTTCAATCTGCACCCAGCTGTAAGCCCGCGTCCTGCGGGCTTTGTGGCTAGATGGGCAGCACCTGCCTGCCCATTCAATCCGGTTGCTCCCATGAATTCGCGCGAAAACACCGGCATGGCCCTCGGCCTGCTCGGCGTCATCATCTTCAGCCTGACCCTGCCCTTCACCCGCATCGTGGTGCAGGAAATCCATCCATTGCTCAATGGCCTGGGCCGCGCCTTGTTCGCGGCGGTGCCGGCGGCCCTGCTGTTGCTCTGGCGCCGCGAAGCCTGGCCGACCTGGCGCCAGGTGCGCGGCCTGGCGCTGGTGATTGCCGGGGTGATCCTCGGCTTCCCGGTGTTGTCGGCCTGGGCCATGCAAACCCTGCCCGCCTCCCATGGCGCCCTGGTCAACGGCCTGCAACCGCTGTGCGTGGCGCTGTATGCGGCGTGGCTGTCCCATGAGCGTCCGTCAAAAGCTTTCTGGGCCTGCGCGGCACTGGGCAGCGCGTTGGTGCTCGGCTATGCGTTGATCACGGGTGCCGGCAGCATCCAGGCCGGCGACCTGCTGATGCTCGGGGCGATTGCCGTGGGCGGCCTGGGGTATGCCGAAGGGGGCCGACTGGCCAAGGAGATGGGCGGCTGGCAGGTGATCTGCTGGGCGCTGGTGCTGTCGACGCCGCTGTTGATCGGGCCGGTGACGTACCTGGCGCTGCAACATGAAGGCGCAATCTCGGCGCGCACCTGGTGGGCGTTTGGCTACGTCTCGCTGTTCTCGCAGTTCCTGGGGTTCTTTGCCTGGTATGCCGGGCTGGCCATGGGCGGGATCGCGCGGGTCAGCCAGATCCAGCTGTTGCAGATCTTTTTCACCATCGCCTTTTCCGCGCTGTTTTTTGGCGAGCACATCGAGCCGATTACCTGGCTGTTTGCCTGCGGGGTGATCGTCACGGTGATGTTGGGGCGCAAGACGGCTGTGCAGCCTGCACCGGCCTCCAAGGCGAGCACGATCTGATGTGGGAGCTGGCTTGCCTGCGATGCAGGCACCTCGGTGTATCAGGTCAAGCGAGGTGATGCTATCGCAGGCAAGCCAGCTCCCACATTTTGATTTGCGTCATTCTCAGGCCAGGTAACCATCCGCCCGCAGCAGGGTTTCCAGGCAGTGTTCGGTGATGTTGTAGAACGCCTTGAGCTCCTGGATTTTCTCCAGGAGCTGAGCGTTGTCCACCTGCTCGGCACGCTTCACGGCCAGGATCATCTTGTTCTTGTTGGTGTGTTCCAACGAGATGAACTCAAACACCTTGGTCTCATAGCCGCACGCCTCAAGGAACAACGCACGCAAGCTGTCGGTGACCATCTCGGCCTGCTGGCCCAGGTGCAGGCCGTATTGCAGCATCGGCTTGAGCAGTGCCGGGCTCTGGATCTGCAAGCGGATCTGTTTGTGGCAGCACGGCGAGCACATGATGATCGACGCCCCGGAGCGGATGCCGGTATGGATCGCGTAGTCGGTGGCGATGTCGCAGGCATGCAGGGCGATCATCACGTCCAGCTCGCTGGGCGCCACGCTGCGCACGTCACCGCACTTGAACACCAGCCCCGGGTGCTCCAGGCGGGCGGCGGCGTTGTTGCACAGGGTCACCATGTCTTCGCGCAGCTCCACGCCCGTCACCTGGCCCTCGGCCTTGAGGGTGTTGCGCAGGTAGTCGTGGATGGCGAACGTCAGGTAACCCTTGCCCGAGCCAAAATCCGCGACGCGTACCGGCCGGTCCAGTTGCAAGGGGGATGAGGTCAGCGCGTGGCTGAACACTTCGATGAACTTGTTGATCTGCTTCCACTTGCGCGACATCGCCGGGATCAGCTCGTGCTTGGCGTTGGTCACGCCCAGGTCGGCGAGAAATGGCCGGCCAAGGTCGAGGAAGCGGTTTTTCTCACGGTTGTGCTCGGCCGATGGCGCTTCACGCAACTGCTGGGGTTTGCTTTTGAACAGCGAGCTTTTGTTCTTCTTGCTGTATTCCAGCTGCGCTTCGTCGGTCAACGACAACAGGTGGGCGTTCTTGAACGAGGCCGGCAACAGCGCGGCAATCGTCGCGACGCCGTCTGCCAGGGCGAAGTTCTTGGTGATATCGCGGGTCTTGTAGCGGTAGACAAAGGACAGGCACGCCTGCTCCTTGACCGTCACTGCCTTGATGATCAGGCGTTGCAGCTCAACCTCATCGCCCACGTACTTGGCCAGCACCAGCTTGATAAAGGCATTCTGCTCGAGGCTTGCGCGCAGCAACTCGATGAACTGGGCATGATGATCCGGCGCGGGGCTGGCAGGTTTAGCGGTGACAGACATGAACAAAAACGCCTCGGGCAGGGAATGCCGGGCATTTTAGGGGGGATGGCGCGCCAGGGCACGGAGTTATTTGCCCAACGGTCAGTGCGATTGAAAATGCCGCTTGTGTGGGAGCTGGCTTGCCTGCGATGCGGGCACCTCGGTCTATCAGTCACACCGGGTTGATGCTATCGCAGGCAAGCCAGCTCCCACACAAGCCAGCTCCTACAGGTTATTTCAGGACGACCAGGCGGTTGGGCAGTTCATTGCGCGTGTGGGTCTGGGGCACATGCACCTTGAGCAGTTCGCCGCAGGCCTCAATGCATGTGATAAACCCCGCCAATGTCTGCCCCTGTTTCACCTGCTGGGTAAACGTCTTGACGATAGCGTCCCAACTGCTGTCATCCAGCCGCTTGGAAATCCCGTCGTCCACCAGGATCTCCACATAGCGCTCGGCCTCACTGACAAAAATCAACACCCCGGTGCTGCCCAGGGTGTGGTGCAGGTTCTGCTCCAGGAACTGCCGGCGCGCCAGGTTCGATGCGCGCCAATGCCGCACCGAGCGCGGGATCAGGCGAGTGGTGATGGCCGGCAGGCGGAACACCAGGCACAGCACAATGAACGTCGCCCATTGCGCCAGCAGCAAGGTGTGCATGGTCAACCAGCCCGACAGGTAATGCACGATCCCCGGCACCACCAACGCCACCACACTGGCCCACAGCAGCGGGATGTAGGCGTAGTCGTCGGCGCGGGCGGCGAGTACGGTCACCAGTTCGGCGTCGGTCTGTTGCTCGACCCTGGCGATCGCTTCGGCGACCTGGCGCTGCTCGTGTTCTGTCAGTAAAGCCATGGTTGTAGATGCTCTTTAGTTATTGTCATTACCAGCCACCCGAAGCCCCGCCGCCGCCAAAACCGCCACCGCCGCCCCTGAAGCCACCGCCCCCGCCCCCGCCGCCGCCACGCCCGCTGCTGCTGAGAATCGCCAGCAGGATGGCGCCCACTGGCAGGCCCATGCGGTTGCACAGCCACAACACCACCAGCAACAAGATGAACAGGCCGATGGAAAACACCGGGTTGTCCTTGGCAAAGTTGGGGTCCGCCACATGGGCGGGCACCGCCAACGGCTCGCCGCCGACCACCTGGATCATGGCCGCCACGCCGTCGCTGATGCCCTGGGTGAAATTGCCCGCCTTGAACTTGGGCGCAATCACCTGATTGATGATCACCCACGACTGCGCATCGGTGAGCACGCCCTCCAGGCCGTAGCCCACTTCGATGCGCAACTGGCGCTCGTCCCGGGCCACGATCAACAGCGCGCCGTTGTCCTTGCCCTTCTGGCCGATGCCCCAGTGCCGGCCCAGTTGATAACCGAAGTCTTCAATGGGCAGGCCTTGCAGGTCGGGCACCGTGACGATCACGATCTGGTCGCCGCTGGTTTGCTCCAGCGCCTGCAATTGCTGGCTCAGTTGCGCACGCACCGGCGGGTCGATCATCTGCGCGTTGTCGACCACCCGCCCAGTCAGCGCCGGGAAGTCCGGCGCCGCCTGGGCAGTCAGGCTAAAGGCCAGCAGCAGCGCCGCCAGCCACCCAGCACGCCAGGTCATCAGAATTTCACTTGCGGCGCTTTATCGGCATCGGCACTGGTGGCCTCGAAGTTGGCGCGCACCGGCAGATCGCTGTACATCACGCTGTGCCACAGGCGGCCTGGGAAGGTACGGATCTCGGTGTTGAAGGCCTGCACGGCGGCGATAAAGTCGCGACGGGCCACGCTGATGCGGTTTTCGGTGCCTTCAAGCTGCGATTGCAGGGCCAAGAAGTTCTGGTTGGCCTTGAGGTCCGGATAGCGCTCGGACACCACCATCAGGCGGCTGAGAGCACCGCTCAGGCCTTCCTGGGCCTGCTGGAACTGCTTGAGTTTTTCCGGGTTGTCGAGGGTGCTGGCATCAACCTGGATCGAGGTCGCCTTGGCCCGCGCTTCGATCACCGCGGTGAGGGTGTCCTGTTCATGGGCTGCATAGCCCTTGACCACTTCCACCAGGTTGGGGATCAGGTCGGCACGCCGTTGATACTGGTTCTGCACCTGGGCCCAGGCCGCCTTGACCTGTTCGTCCAGGGTCGGGATCTTGTTGATGCCGCAACCGCTCAGCACGCTGCTGATCAGTAGCAGGGCCGCGGCTTTCCAGCCCCATCGAATAGTCTGTGCTGCTTGCATGGTGTGTCTCCTGACCAACCTTATGGAATTTGACGACTGACCCTATACATCACGCGCTTGGGGCATAATCCGCCACTACTGGATTACAGCGAGCCAATCAGCTAAAAGATGCCCTTCTTTATGGATAGTTCATAAAGAGCTGAGAAGTGTGCGGTATTTATCCACACAACACCCGAACAACAATAGTCGCTCCCCACATTTTGGCCGAGCCGTGTTTTTTACCTGAACACTGCGCAGTTCGCCGAAAAAGGATATTCATGAAAAAGCTGTGTTTGCTGGGCCTTGTTGCCACTCTGGCCAGTCACTCCGTCGTTGCCGAGACCAAGCCCGCTGCGCTTAAGGACAAGGACGCGTTCGTCAGCGACCTGCTCGGGCAGATGACCCTGGATGAAAAGATCGGCCAGTTGCGCCTGATCAGCATCGGCCCGGAAATGCCGCGCGAGATGATCCGCAAGGAAATCGCCGCCGGGCGCATTGGTGGCACGTTCAACTCCATCACCCGCCCGGAAAACCGTCCGATGCAGGACGCGGCGATGCGCAGCCGCTTGAAGATCCCGATGTTCTTCGCCTATGACGTGATCCACGGCCACCGCACTATTTTCCCGATCAGCCTGGCCCTGGCCTCGAGCTGGGACATGGACGCCATCAGCCGCTCCGGGCGCATTGCCGCCAAGGAAGCCGCCGCCGACAGCCTCGACATCACCTTCGCGCCGATGGTCGATATTTCCCGCGACGCGCGCTGGGGTCGGACCTCCGAAGGGTTTGGCGAAGACACCTACCTGGTGTCGCGCATCAGCGAAGTGATGGTCAAGGCCTTCCAGGGCCCGAGCCCGGCCCAGGCCGACAGCATCATGGCCAGCGTCAAGCACTTCGCCCTGTACGGCGCGGTGGAAGGCGGGCGCGACTACAACGTGGTCGACATGAGCCCGGTCAAGATGTACCAGGACTACCTGCCGCCCTACCACGCGGCAATCAAGGCCGGCGCCGGCGGGGTGATGGTGGCGTTGAACTCGATCAACGGCGTGCCTGCGACCGCCAACACCTGGCTGATGAACGACCTGTTGCGCAAGGAGTGGGGCTTCAAGGGCCTGACGGTGAGCGACCACGGTGCGATCTTCGAGCTGATCAAGCACGGCGTGGCCAAGGACGGTCGCGAAGCGGCCAAGCTGGCAATCAAGGCCGGCATCGACATGAGCATGAACGACCAGCTCTACGGCAAGGAACTGCCAGGGCTGCTGAAATCCGGCGAGATCGAGCAAAGCGACATCGACAACGCGGTGCGTGAAGTGCTCGGTGCCAAGTACGACATGGGCCTGTTTGCCGACCCATACCTGCGTATCGGCAAGGCCGAGGATGATCCGGCCGACACCTATGCCGAAAGCCGCCTGCACCGCAGCGAAGCCCGCGACATCGCGCGGCGCAGCTTGGTGTTGCTGAAAAACCACAACGACACCCTGCCGCTGAAAAAATCCGCGACCATCGCCCTGGTCGGCCCGCTGGCCAAGGCCCCCATCGACATGATGGGCAGTTGGGCCGCCGCCGGTAAGCCCGCGCAATCGGTGACCCTGCTGGACGGCATGAACGCGGTGATCGGCGAAAAGGGCCAGGTGATCTACGCCCGTGGCGCCAACATCACCAGTGACAAGGCGGTGGTGGACTACCTGAACTTCCTCAACTTCGATGCCCCGGAAGTGGTGGATGACCCGCGCTCGGCCCAGGTGCTGATCGACGAAGCGGTCAAGGCCGCGAAAAGCGCCGATGTGGTGGTGGCCGCCGTGGGCGAGTCCCGTGGCATGTCCCACGAATCCTCGAGCCGTACCGACCTGAACATCCCGCAAAGCCAGCGCGACCTGATCAAGGCCCTGAAAGCCACGGGCAAGCCGCTGGTGCTGGTGTTGATGAACGGCCGGCCACTGTCGATCCTCGAAGAGCACCAGCAAGCCGACGCGATCCTGGAAACCTGGTTCGCCGGCACCGAAGGCGGCAACGCGATTGCCGATGTGCTGTTCGGTGACTACAACCCGTCGGGCAAGCTGCCGATCACTTTCCCACGCTCCGTGGGGCAGATTCCGACCTACTACAACCACCTGACCATTGGCCGGCCGTTCACCCCGGGCAAACCGGGCAACTACACCTCGCAGTACTTCGACGACACCACAGCTCCCCTGTATCCGTTCGGTTATGGCCTGAGCTACACCCGTTTCAGCCTGTCGGACATGGCGCTGTCGTCCACCACCTTGAACAAGACCGGCAAGCTCGACGCCAGCGTCACCCTGAAAAACACCGGCAAGCTCGACGGCGAGACCGTGGTGCAGCTGTACATCCAGGACGTGGCCGGCTCGATGATCCGCCCGATCAAGGAACTGAAGAACTTCCAGAAGATCCTGCTCAAGGCCGGTGAATCGAAGGTGGTGCACTTCAGCATTACCGAGGATGACTTGAAGTTCTACAACACCCAGCTCAAGTTCGCCGCCGAACCTGGCCAGTTCAATGTGCAGATCGGGCTGGACTCCCAGGATGTGCAGCAGCAGAGCTTTGAACTGCTCTGACTTGGAGCTGTAAACACGGTCAATGTAGGAGCTGGCTTGCCTGCGCTGCAGGCACCTCGGTCTATCAGTTACACCGAGGTGCTGCCATCGCTGGCAAGCCAGCTCCTACAGTTGATTGCGGTGTGTTCCCTACCCTCTTCGATCCAGCAGATTGACCACCAACCGGTCGATCCACCCCCACACCCGCTGCTTGACCCGCCGCCACAACGGTCGGGCCTTCCACGCCTCCAGGCTGACCGCCTGGCTCTGGGCGAAATCACGCTCGAAACTGCCCGCCACCGCCAGCGTCAACTCAGGGTCCAGCGCTTCCAGGTTGGCCTCCAGGTTGAAGCGCAGGTTCCAGTGATCGAAATTGCACGAGCCGACGCTCACCCAATCGTCCACCAGCACCATCTTCAGGTGCAGGAAACACGGCTGGTATTCAAAGATCTTCACCCCCGACTTGAGCAGGCGTGGGTAGTAGCGGTGGCCGGCGTAGCGCACCGAAGGATGGTCGGTGCGCGGCCCGGTGAGCAGCAGGCGCACGTCCACACCGCGCCCGGCCGCCCGGCGCAGGGCCCGGCGTACGCCCCAGGTGGGCAGGAAGTACGGCGTGGCTAGCCAGATACGGCGCTGGCCGCTGTTCAAGGCGCGGATCAGCGATTGCAAAATGTCCCGGTGTTGGCCGGCGTCGGCATACGCCACCCGCCCCAGGCCGGGGCCGGTCGCCGGCACTTTGGGCAGGCGCGGCAAGCCAAAATGCGTCGCCGGCTTCCAGGCACGACGGTGGTCGTTGACCCGCCATTGGCGGTCGAACAGGGCTTGCCAGTCCTGCACCAGCGGGCCGCTGATCTGCACCATGACCTCGTGCCACTCACAGGTGTCCTGCCCAGGGGTCCAGAACTCATCGGTGACCCCTGTGCCGCCCACCACGGCGATGCTCTGGTCGACCAACAACAGCTTGCGGTGGTCGCGGTAGAGGTTGCGCATCCAGCGGCGCCAGCGCAGGCGATTGTAAAAGCGCAACTGCACCCCGGCCTCGAGCAAGCGGCGCCGCAGGCTGAGGGTAAATGCCAGGCTGCCGTAGTCATCGAACAGGCAACGCACCTGCACCCCGCGCTCGGCCGCCTGCACCAGGGCCTTGACCATCTCTTCGGCGCAGGCGCCCGCCTCCACCAGATACAGCTCAAGCTCTACCTGGCGCTCGGCACGGGCGATCGCCACGAGCATCTGCGGGAAAAAATTCGGGCCGTCGATCAGCAATTCGAAGCGGTTGGCGCTGCGCCAGGGGAACACCGCGCCGCTCATGTCAGCGCGCCGTGAAAATCAGCACCGCACCCACCGGCACCGACAGGCTGATCGCGTCCAGGCCAGCGGCCTTGCGCAGAGTCTCGACACCGGTGAGCAAGTCAAAATCCTTGGCGTGCAGCACCAGTGGTTCCAGGGTCACCACCTGGAACCGCCGGTCGTCCAGGCGCGTTGCCAGCAGTTCGGCGTTGTAGGTCTGGGTCTTGCCATGCAGGGTGACCGACAGCGGCAGGCGCAACTCCAGTTGTGCGCCGGTAGCCAGGTCGTTGATCGGCTGCAGATTGATTTGCGCGTTGATCAGCGCATCGGGGTAGGTCTTGATCTGGAACAGGTCGTTGCGCATGCGCTCATCGCGCAGCGGGATGCCGCTGTTGACCGACTCCAGTTCAACCTGCAACTGCGCCGCGCCGTTCTCTTCGACCTTGCCATGCAGCACCAAAAAGCGCTGGACTTCGGAGATATCGGTGTTTTTGGTGGTGACGAACGACAGCCGTGAGGATTCGTTATCCAGGTACCACGCAGCCTGCGCGGGCATGGCGGCAGCGGCCAGCAGCAAGAGGGCCAGGGGTTTGAGGATGGATGTGTTGAACATTAAACACTCGCGCGCAGAAAAACCTGCTCGAACATTAACTGGCCGGCTTGCTGCACGCAATGTAACGGTCCCGGCAATTTAACTGTGGGAGCGGGCTTGCTCGCGATAGCGGTGGGTCAGTTAATGGATATTTGACTGACCCACCGCTATCGCGAGCAAGCCCGCTCCCACACAAACCAGCTTGCACCTTAGGCCAGTGCCTGCTGCACGCCTTGCACGGTGGCCTCAAGGCTCGCCAGATGCAAACTCAGCACCCGCTCCACCGGCGCCTGGTGCATCGGCCAGTGCAACGCCATGCTCCCAACCAATCGGCCATTGGCCCGCACCGGCAGCGCCACCGCGCGGATCAGGAACGGCAGGCGCACCGGGTATTCCCAGTACCCTTCGGTACGCTGGCCAAACCCCTGGTGCTGGGATTGCTCGCAGGCGCGGTATTGATCATCGGCCGCCACATGCTCGCGGCTGGCCAGGCGCTGCACTTCTTCTGCGGCAAGTTCAGCCAGGCATGCCTTGCCCATGGCTGAATGAAACAGGCTGGCATGCTGGCCAACGATCTGGCAGTTGTTCGGGTACAGCTTGCGCAACACCGTAGGGATCGCGCTTTCCATGACTTCCAGGCGTTCACCGTCAAAGTTCGACAAGTCCGCCACCAGCCCGGTGCGTTCGCTGAGTTCCAGCAGCCAGGGCGCCGCGCACTCCACCAGGCGCCGCTTGAAGCGTTGCTGGGTATCGCCGAACAAGCGCTGGGCGCTGAGACGGTAGCGCCGGTCGCTCAGGCCGCGATAGATCCAGCCCTGTTCTTGTAGGGTCAGCAGCATGCGCGAGACCGTGGCCTTGGGCAGGCGTGTCAGGTAATGCAGTTCCTCAAGCCCCAGGGCCTGGTGTTCACCGAGCAACTCGATGATGGCCAGTGCCCGCTCCACGGAGCGCACAGTCCCTGTGTCGACGTTGCTGCCCATGGCTGACCTCCCGGTTGCTGATGGTTGAGCGAATTTCACAGCAAGATACAGGCCGTCACCCGCTCAAGCATTCCGGAGGGCGACGCTGCACCCAGTGCGTCAGTTGTTCGTGGGCATACGCCAGTTGCAGCACCGCGCGATCCGCCTGGGCCGGGCCGATGATTTGCAGGCCCATGGGCAAGCCTTGCGGGTTGAAGCCCACCGGCACACTCATGCTCGGCAGGCCAGCCAATGTGGGGCCGATCACCACCTCCATCCAGCGGTGATAAGTGTCCATGGCCTGCCCCCCGACGACGCGTGGCCAGGGCTGTTGTGCATCGAAAGGGAACACTTGTGCCGTGGGCAGCAGCAGGAAATCGTAACGTTCGAACAACCTGGCCAGGGCGCGGTACCAGTCACTGCGCGCCAGCGACGCCTGATACACATCCGCCGCCCTCAGGCCCAGGCCGCCCTCGACTTCCCACTGCGCTTCAGGCTTGAGCAACGCACGTTTTTGCGGATCGGCATACGCCGCCCCCAGCGTGCCCTGCACCAGCCAATGGCGATGGACCAGCCAGGTTTGCCACAGGCGCTCCATGGAGAAATCCGGCTGGCAGCTTTCCACCTCGCAACCCAACGCGCTGAAGTCGCCGAGGGCCGATTCACACAGCGCCATTACGCCGTCGTCCATCGGCAGATAGCCGTTGTAGTCACCCAGCCAACCCAGACGCGCGCCCTTGAAATCACGGGCCAACGGCGCGCCGAATACGCTGGGGTCGTCCTTGAGCGACAACGGCACCCGCGGGTCATAACCGGCCTGGGTGCCCAACAGCCGCGCCACGTCCGCCACACTGCGCCCCATCGGGCCTTCGGTGGCCAATTGCTGGACAAACACCTCCGGCGCCGGGCCATGGGGCACGCGGCCCTGGGACGGGCGCAGGCCGAATACGTTGTTGAACGCCGCCGGGTTGCGCAGCGAGCCCATCATGTCGCTGCCATCGGCCACCGGCAGCATGCGCAGCGCCAGGGCCACCGCCGCCCCGCCGCTGCTGCCGCCCGCGACCAGGGTCGGGTCGTAGGCATTGCCGGTGGTGCCGAACACCCGGTTGTAAGTCTGCGAGCCGAGGCCGAACTCCGGCACGTTGCTCTTGCCGATGATAATCGCGCCGCTGGCCCGCACCCGTGCCACGGCGATCGCGTCTTCAGTGGGAATCTGTTCGGCGAACAGTGGCGAACC
Source organism: Pseudomonas sp. WS 5059 (assembly GCF_012985525.1). Lineage (NCBI taxonomy): Bacteria > Pseudomonadati > Pseudomonadota > Gammaproteobacteria > Pseudomonadales > Pseudomonadaceae > Pseudomonas > Pseudomonas sp. WS 5059. Next base: position 54,281 of record NZ_JAAQWO010000006.1, read on the forward strand.
CAGGGTGCTGCGCAGGCCCTTGGTCGCCGCCAGGTCCTTGATGGCCTGGGGCATGCCGTGCATCCAGCCGCGGGAACGGCCCTGCTTGAGCTCAAGATCACAGGCGCGGGCTTCGGCCAGCACATCGGCTTCGTCGCGCAGCGACACCAGGGCATTGACCAATGGATTGAAGCGCGCGATCTGCGCCAGATAGGCCTGCATCACTTCGTGGCAGGACACCTGCCGGGCATGGATCGCCTGGGACAGCTCCAGCGCATCCAGTTCAACGATGTTCAAGGTTTCACCCCCTTGGCAAACCGCGCCGGCGCTGCAGCCCTTGGCGCCTCATGCATGCAGTAAGTGCCCAGCAGCGTCAGGACGCAAGCGAACAGCACATAAAACGCCGGAGCTACCGGTGTCTCCAACACCTTGCTCAGCCACGTCACAATCAGCGGGGCAAAACCGCCGAACAACATCACCGCCACGTTGTAGGCCACCGACACGCCGGTGGAGCGCACCTCGATGGGAAACTGCTCGGCCAGGGCCGTCGGCGCCGGGCCGAAGAAGCCGCCGATGGCGATGCACAGCATCACCTGCATCACCAGCAAGCGCTCGATGGACGGCGCCGCCGCGACCCATACATACAGCGGGTAGACCATCACGAAAAACGCCAGGGTGAAGGCCATCAGCACCGGCCGCCGGCCCAATCGGTCAGAGAGCAGGCCCGACAAAGGGATGACCACGGTCATCAGCGCCACGGCGAACATCTGCACCATCAACACCTGGTCCAGAGGCAGGCCGAGGTTCTTGTGGGCGAAGGTCGGCATATTCACCAGCACCACGTAGAACGACACCGTCGCACCACAGGCCAGGCCCATGCTCACCAGAATGCTGCGCCGATGCTCACGCAGCACTGTCATCAGGCTTGGCGCCGGGCCGGTGGCCTGTTTACGTGCTTCGATAAATTCCTCGGGGTCTTCCATGTGCCGGCGAATCCACAAGCCCACCGGGCCGATCAGCAGGCCGAACACAAACGGCAGGCGCCAGCCCCACAGGTCGAGGGTCTCAGGGGAGAAGAAATGGGTGACCAACGCCACCATCGCCGCGCCGCCAAACACAGCCAAACACTGCCCGACCAATTGCCAGGAGCCGTACAGGCCCTTGCGATGGGCCGGTGCGCTTTCCACCAGGAACGCCGTGGCGCTGGCATATTCGCCGCCGGTGGCAAAGCCCTGGAGCATCCGCGCCACCACGATCAACAGCGGCGCGCCCATGCCGATGGCGGCGTAGTTGGGCGCAAACACGATCAGCGCGATAGACACGGTCATCAAGCGGATAATCAACTGCATGGCGGCCTTGCGGCCTTTGCGGTCGGCATACATACCGAGCAGGATGCCGCCCACCGGGCGCATGAAAAAGCCCACGCCGAAGGTGGCCAGGGCCATCAGCAGCGACGCGTATTCATCATCCGAGGGGAAAAACTGCCGGGCGATGATGCTGGCCAGAAAGCCGTAGACGATGAAGTCGTACCACTCCAGCGCGTTGCCGACCACCGCCGCTACCACTTGCCGGGTGCGGGACACGCCTTTTATTGAAGTCTGCATGAGAACACTCCATTCAACCTGTTGAGGAAAGGTCCAGCGGCAGGAAAAAGGCAGGTGGTCAGGCCGGCTTGAGCCAGCTCTCGGCCAGGGCGCCCCAGTAGGCGGCACCGGTCAGCAGGATCTCGTCGTTGAAGTCATAGGCGGGGTTGTGGACCATCGGCCGCGACACGCCGTTGCCGATAAACAGGTAGCTGCCGGGGCAGCGTTGGAGCATCCAGGCGAAGTCTTCGCTGCCCATCAGCTTGGGCGTGTTGGCGTCAACCGCCGCTTCACCGAGCAAGGCAACGCCGACCTGGCGGGCGAACTCGGTTTCATCGGCATGGTTGACCAGCACCGGATAGGCCGGGCGGTGTTGGATCTGCGCGGTGCAGCCAAAGCTGGCGGCCTGGGTCTGGATGATCGCCTTGACCCGCTCCAGCATCTGCTCGCGCACCGGCGCATTGAGGGCGCGCAGGCTCAGGCGCAGGATCGCCTGCTGGGGAATCACGTTGGCGGCCTGCCCTGCTTGCAGGGCGCCGACCGTGACTACCGCCGCTTCCTGGGCATTGATGTTGCGCGCGACCACCGTCTGCAAGGCCATCACCGTACTGGCGGCGGCCACCAGCGGGTCCACGGTCAGGTGCGGCATGGAACCGTGGCCGCCGACGCCTTCGAGGGTCACGGTGAGCAGGTCCTGGGAAGCCATCATCGGCCCGGTCCGCAGGCCCAGGTGGCCGGCGGGCAAGCCGGGCATGTTGTGCATGCCGAACAGGGCGTCACAGGGAAAGCGCTCCAGCAAGCCATCGGCGAGCATCGCTTCAGCGCCGCCCTGGCCTTCTTCGGCCGGCTGGAAAATCAGGTTGAGGGTGCCGTCGAACCGGCGCGTCGCCGCCAGGTAACGCGCGGCGCCCAGCAGCATGGCGGTGTGACCGTCGTGACCGCAGGCATGCATGCAGCCGGCGTGCTGGCTGCTGTAGGCGACGCCGGTGTTTTCGATAATCGGCAAGGCGTCCATGTCGGCACGGATCCCCAGGGTGCGCGGGCTGCTGCCATTGCGCAGCACGCCGACCACGCCGGTGTGGCCGATGCCGGTATGTACTTCAAAACCCCAGTTTTTTAGGGATTGGGCGACCAGGGCCGAGGTGCGGTTTTCTTCGAACCCAAGTTCAGGGTGGGCGTGGATGTCCTGGCGTACGGCGTGCAGGTCGCTGGCGACATCGCTCAGCCAATCCAGGATGTGCTGGTGTGGGCGCATGGTGACTCTCCTCGCAGGCGGGTATTCCCGTTCTTTTTTGTGGCACCGCCACAGATAACCGCGATGGGCGGGCGAGGACAATCAAAGGTGGTTCCACCCTGTGGAACCTTGTGGCAATAGGTGAGCACGCTTGCTTGAACTGAAGTACGAAGTGCCCCCAACAGGCTTATCCCTCACTGCGGAATCGCCTATCAGAGTGATAAAGAGTCAGTTTATTCACGTAGCAACATCTACACCATGAGTTCTGGGCACCAAACAACCAGGAGCGATGGGCACGTGGAGGAAAGTTATCCAAATCTCTCAAGCAAAAAACTCTAAAGGCGCAAGAGAAAACAAAAAAACAATATAAAAAACTGTCACTTTTCACAGTATTCAAAATACGCACAAAAAAATAAAACTACCTTCGAGCCACAACATCACAACCCACACCTAGGAAAAATCATCATGAAAAACTTCAGCACAGAAAAATGCCTATTGGCTTGCTTCGTAGTTTTGACTGCAATCACAAACGCCAATGCAGCACTAGACCCGAAATGTTACGACAACATCCAGGTCGCCAAAGGTATCAGCGACACCCCGCTAAAAAACCCCGATGGCAGCGATAAGATGGTAGGTACCAAAAAACCCATCAGCATCGATATTGCGTTTCCAAATCCCTTACCCGCAGGCGGCACCGCCACTTTTGACCTTTCTAAATCAAAAGTACCTAGTGTGGAAATGGAAACCCCTGCCCCAGTGCTTCATCCAGAGTTCACACTAATCTCTTCCACCAAATACACCTACACTTACAAAATCCCCATCCGTGCAAGTGACTATCACGGAAAGTTTACGGTAATAGACACTTACTGCGGCTTTTCAAACTCACAAACCAAGTTGCTCATGCCTGTCAGGTAAATCACCACATCACATATTTGGAAGTGCGGGTTTATGACCGATATTGAGAACCTTCTATCGGACAATCACATCATCGATTTACGATCCTGTCCGCCAATCTGCTTCCCTTGGCTGTTGGTCAGCGCCGAGCCTGCAGTTCTTTACCTTGCGCAGTGGTGAGCTAAACATCACAACAATCGACACCCCTGCCGTTCCCCTATCCACCGCGCCGTATGCGTGCGCCCCAACCCACTCGCCGTCACTTCACTGCGTTCGGGCGTGTCGACCAACGCACTGGTCGGCACGTACTGCTTCACATACCCCAGGCAATAGTCAGCAGGATTGCCCGCCACATACCGACACGAGCAATACTCCTTGGCCGTATACGCCGCGATGATGTCGGGGAACGCTTGCAGGTTGACGCGCTCATGCCAGGCCCACCCCAGCAAGGCGAGCAACAGCAGGAGAAACAGGCTGATAAACGGACGGCGCCGGATCATGGTTGCACCGCCGCGAGCACGCGCTTGAGCAGTTCGTTGTGGTGATAGCTGGCGTCGCGGTCATCGCCATAGCGCACGATCACCAGCCTTGCCTCGGGCAACACATACAACGCCTGGCCCCAGTGACCCAGGGCCGCGAAGGTATCGTCGGGCGCATCCGGCCAGGGTCGGGCTGCGCCCTGCACTTGACGGTTGAGCCACCATTGGCCGCCGGGCACCGCTTCGTCCTGACCCGCGATGTACTGCGCCAGGGGTTGGCGATTGAAGTCGACCCAGGCCTTGGGTAGCAACTGCCGCTCGCCCCAGCGCCCGTCCCGCGCCATCAACAAGCCAATTCGTGCCAGGTCGCGGGCGGTCATATAGGCATAGGACGAGGCAACAAAGGTTTCATTGGCGTCGCTTTCCCAGGTGGCGCTGCGAATGCCCAGGGGCGTGAACAGCGCGGTCCACGGGTAATCGACATAAGCCTTGTGGCCGAGCATGCCCTTGAGGGCGGCGGACGCCAGATTGCTGTCGCCGCTGGAGTAGCGAAACGCCTGGCCCGCAGCGCTGAAGGCGTGGGTGTCGGCGGCAAACTCTGCCATGTCGGCACGGCCACGGGTGTAGAGCATGGCCACCACCGAGGATTTCAGCGGCGCGTATTCGTAGTCTTCCTGCCAGTCCAGGCCCGAGGTCCAGTTCAGCAGGTGCGCCAGGGTGATGTTCGGGTGCTGTTTCATCGGCGGATAAAAGCGCGCGACCGGGTCGCTGAGCTTGAAGCGGTTTTCGCCGTAGGCAACGCCAAGCACCGTGGCCAGCAGGCTCTTGCTGATGGACCAGGTCAGGTGCGGCGTGCTTGCGCTAGTGGGTGCGGCGTAGCGTTCATAAATGACTTCGCCGTCGCGGATCACCAACAGTGCGTCGGTGCGGATGCCTTCGCGGGTGATGTCATTGCGGGCCGGGAACGCATAGTCCTCCAGCGCCTTGACGGCGGGACCGGCCAACTGTGGGCCCAGGGACCACTCCCGCACCGGCCAGGCCTGGGCATGTGCGGTAGCGGTGAACAGCAGCAAGGCGACGCACAACAGGCCTTTGACCATGGACTAGCACTCGGGGGCATTCAGGCCCGCGAGCCTAATGCAGATAAATGACGGTTTGGCGACAGGCCTGGGAGCCACTATATAGCTCCTGTGGGGGCGGGCTTGCCCGCGATGGCCATAGGTATCTACACAACTCTTTCGTGGTTCTTGGGGTGGTGAACATATCCGTTTTTGCGGTTACGGCGGCTATTGGTTCCGCCCTTACGGCGGCTCACTTTGGAGAAGCGCCAAAGTAAGCAAAACGCTCTTGCCCCACCACTCGGCACCTCGCCTAGGCTCGGCATGCCCGCAGTCAGGCATTGCTCCGTGGGCCCGCCGCGATCGGCCATCCATGGCCGTGTCGCGGCTACCCCGGCATCCATGCCGGGGTGCCCACTGCGCAATACCTGCCTGCGGCCATCGTGGTTTAACGGGGCGCTTAAGATCAAAAGCCAGATCAAAAGCAGAGCAACAGCAAAGCCGGGACGCGAAGCTGCATTCCCCTGTAGGAGCTGGCTTGCCTGCGATGGCGGTGTATCAGTCGATAAATGTATTGGCTGATGCACCGTCATCGCAGGCAAGCCAGCTCCTACAGAGTCCGCGCACGCTTCGATGATCAGGTCGGCTGTCAGGCCGCCTCGCTTTGCTTTTGATCTTAGGCGCCCCGTTAAACCACGCTGGCCTTCAGGGCGGAACCCCAAGTGGCCATGACCGCAGCAATGGATATGTACACAAACCTAAGAATCACTAAAGAGGTGTGTAGATACCTATGCCCCGATGGCGGTATATCAGTCACCGCCTGTATTGCCTGTCCCCCTGCTATCGCGGGCAAGCCCGCTCCCACACACGCTCATCCCACAGTCAGCGGGGGCCTGGGTTCAGGGCTTTTTCCAGGCGCTTGGCCCGGGCGCTGGCGGCGAGGTCCAGCACGGCTTGGTCGCGCTGCCACATGGCGGCCCACGTCCCTTGAGCCATCGCTTGATTGACCTGCGGCTTCAGCGCTTCGAACTGCGCAAACAATCCTCCCAACAACACATGCCCCGCCGCCGATGCGCTGGGCTGGCGAATGACCTCGGCGCAGCCGGCCAGCAGCGCCAATAACTGCAGGCGCAGGGCCTGGGGCCAGTCGCACTCCTGGCCGATGCCATGTAGCCAGGCGGTCATCGCGCTCAGTACATAGCTGTCCTCCAGGGTGCGGAAGGGTTTGACGTAATCGTCCCAACCATCCCCCGGCAAGCGCTCGCAGGCGGCGTGGTCGAGGTGGACGCGGCCGTGGCTGATGTCGGGCATCAAGGCGATCGCGGGCAAGGGTTCTACGCGTACGCCGGGCTCGCCGGCCAGCACCACGGCCAGGGTCAGGCGTGGCTTTTCATCGGCGGCCTCGCAGCGGGCGGCGATCAACAGCCAGTCGGCCGCATCGCCGGCGGTGACGAAGTCTTTGCGCCCGCTCAGGCGCAGGTCGTCCAGGCGCGTTTGCATGTCCAGCGGGCGCAGGCTGCGCTGTTCGGTCGCACACAAGGCGCCCAGGCTGTGGGGCGCGCTGGGCCATAACGCGCGCAACGCCGCTTGATAGCCCACCAGGAACGCCAGGCCGGGCGTGGCCATCAGCCGCGCGCCCTGGGTCGCCAACTCAAAGGGCGCCACCTGCCCCAGGCGTTGCAATAAAACGCTGTAGCCCTCGGCCAGGTTGGCGTGGACGGGCAGTCGGTCGGGTCGATCGAGCAAAGCGTGCCAGGGCATGGAGGGCTCCTTGGGGGCTGTCATCTAAGCGTCACCGTAGATTCATGGAGATGACACCGGGGGTACATAGCCTGACTTTGCACAACAAAGTCGACTGGCCGCAACCCTGGCCGGCACCTGGAGACTCGCCATGACTCAGATCGCCCGCATCAGTGACACCGGCAATGAACGCCGTCTGCAAGCCGAACGCCTGATCGGCGCCCAGGCTTTGCAGGAAGCCCAGGCCTTGCGTTTCAGCGTTTTCAGCGGCGAGTTCAATGCCAAGCTCAAAGGCGCAGAACTGGGCTTGGACATGGATGACTATGATGTTCACTGCAGCCACATTGGCGTACGGGACTTGAACACCGGGCGACTGGTTGCCACCACCCGGCTGCTGGATCACCAGGCGGCCAGCACCCTGGGCCGGTTCTACAGCGAAGAAGAATTCAGCCTCCACGGCCTGTTGCATTTGCAGGGGCCGATCCTGGAAATCGGCCGTACCTGTGTCGACCCGGCCTACCGCAACGGCGGCACTATCGCGGTGCTGTGGGGCGAGTTGGCCGAAGTCCTCAACCAGGGCGGCTACAGCTACCTGATGGGCTGCGCGAGCATCCCGATGCATGACGGTGGCATCCAGGCCCACGCAATCATGCAGCGCCTGCGCGAACGCTACTTGTGCAACGAACACCTGCGCGCCGAGCCGAAAAAGCCCCTGCCAAGCCTGGATTTGCCATCCAACGTCATCGCCGAAATGCCGCCGCTGCTCAAGGCCTACATGCGCCTGGGCGCGAAGATCTGCGGCGAGCCGTGCTGGGACGAGGATTTCCAGGTGGCCGACGTGTTCATCCTGCTCAAGCGCGACGAGTTGTGCCCGCGTTATGCCCGTCACTTCAAGGCGGCCATGTGATGGGCCGCCTGCGGGTCTACGGGCGGATCGCCCGCGTGCTGTTGGTGGTGGCGCTGGGCTTGAGCATGGCCGGGGTGTTTGGCCTGTTCGAACGCTTGGGCGTGGCCAATTCCATGGTGCGGCGCCAGCGCTGGTCGCGGTTTTTCATGGCGCGCCTGAGCAATGCCCTGCCCTTTCGCGTGAGCGTGCACGGTGAGTTGCCGCAACAGCCGATGCTGTGGGTCAGCAACCATGTGTCCTGGACCGATATCCCGCTGCTGGGGATGGTGGCGCCGCTGTCGTTCCTGTCCAAGGCCGAAGTGCGCACCTGGCCAGTGGCGGGTTGGTTGGCCGCCAAGGCCGGCAGCCTGTTTATCCGCCGGGGCTCGGGGGACAGCCAATTAATCCGCAAGCAGATGACCCGGCATCTAGAGCAAAAACACCCGCTGCTGATGTTCCCCGAGGGCACCACCACTGATGGCCGTAGCCTGCGCACCTTTCATGGCCGGCTGCTGGCCAGTGCGATTGATGCCGATGTGGCGCTGCAACCGGTGGCGATCCGTTATCTGCGCGATGGGCAGATTGATCCGCTCGCGCCGTTTATTGGTGACGATGATTTGCTCTCGCACCTGATGCGTCTGTTTGGCAACGATCAGGGCGACGTTGAGATTCATCTGCTCAAACCCATTGCCTGCGCCGGGCAGGAGCGTGCGGCGCTGGCGTACCAGGCGCAGCAGGCGGTGCAGAAGGCGTTGTTTGGAGCGGTGCCGCAAAGCGAGCAAGTGCCGGTTCGGCCGGCGTACGCGGCCTGAGGCAAACACGCAAAAAATGTAGGCGCTGGCTTGCCTGCGATAGCAGTGGCGACTGATACACCGCTATCGCAGGCAAGCCAGCTCCCACATTAGATCGGCGTGGATATTTGACTATCTGCATAGGCCTGCAACTGGGGATAGAACACCCGGAAATCCTCGCTCAACGGCTCATACAGCACCCGCAGTTCCTGCATCGCCCGGTCCAGTTCCTGAGGTTGGCTCAGGCGCCGGGCAATCCCCCGCAGCACGTGCTCCATCACCGCGAACTCGCGGTAGGAACCCAGCCAGTCATCGGCCGCCATATACGGTGCAATCTGCGCCAGGCGCCCTGGCAGCTGCGGTTCGGCCGCCAGCACCCGGTACACCTGGGAGGTAAAGCGTTCCAGCGGCTGGTCGGCATACTGTGCCCAATCGCGCGCCAGGCAATGGTCGAAGAACACGTCGAGGACGATCCCCGCATAGCGGCGCCGGGTCAGGGTGAACCGTGACAACGCCTGCCCGACCAACGGGTGGCTGTCGGTGAAACGGTCAATGGAGCGATGCAGCTGGATCGCCGCCTCGATTTGCGGGTGGTACTGGCCCTGCAGGCGGCCTTTGACGAAATCGCCATAGAGGCTGCCCAGCAGTTGTGCAGGAAGTTGGCCGCCGAGGTGTAGATGTGCGAGATAATTCATGACGCGCAGTTTAGCACTGCCGCCAACGTATCGTTATAACCCGATATACCGATTTATCTGGTAACAAGATCAAAATCGTATTGGTATATCGGGATATAGCGATTTAAAGTTCGCCTCATCGCGATATAACGTTTTACCCACACCGAGCCCTGCCATGTCCATTGACCTCGACGAAATAATAAAAGCCCTGGCACACCCAGTACGGCGAGACATTCTCAACTGGCTGAAAGACCCGAAAGTGCAGTTCCCCGAACAAGTGCACAACCACGAGTACGGCATCTGCGCCGGCCAGATCGATCAACGCTGCGGCCTGTCGCAGTCTACCGTCTCGGCGCACCTGGCCACCCTGCAACGGGCGGGCTTGATCAGCAGCCAGAAAGCCGGGCAGTGGCACTTTTTCCGCCGCAATGAAGACGTGATCCAAGCGTTTATCCAAGCCATCACCGAAGAACTCAGCCCACCGCTGTAAAGGACCCCACAATGCCTCTCTCGCTACTCATACTGGCCTTAAGCGCCTTCGCCATCGGTACCACCGAATTCGTCATCATGGGCCTGTTGCCCGATGTGGCGGCCGACCTCGGTGTGTCGATTCCAGGCGCCGGCTGGCTGGTGACCGGCTATGCCCTGGGCGTGGCCATCGGTGCACCCTTCATGGCACTGGCCACCGCCAAGCTGCCGCGCAAGGCTGCCCTGGTAGCGCTGATGGGCATTTTCATCATCGGCAACCTGCTCTGCGCCCTGGCCAGTGACTACAACGTGCTGATGTTTGCCCGTGTGGTGACCGCGCTGTGCCACGGTGCCTTCTTCGGCATCGGCTCGGTGGTGGCCGCCAACCTGGTGCCGGCCAACAAGCGCGCTTCGGCGGTGGCCCTGATGTTTACCGGCCTGACCCTGGCCAATGTCCTCGGCGTGCCCCTGGGCACCGCGCTGGGCCAGGAAGCCGGCTGGCGCTCGACCTTCTGGGCGGTGACGGTGATTGGTGTGATTGCGCTGATCGGCCTGATCCGCTTCCTGCCGGCCAAGCGTGATGAAGAGAAACTCGATATGCGCGCCGAACTGGCGGCCCTCAAGGGCGCCGGGATCTGGTTGTCGCTGAGCATGACCGCGCTGTTTGCCGCGTCGATGTTCACCCTCTTCACCTACGTCGCACCGCTGCTCGGTGATGTCACCGGCATCTCGCCCAAAGGCGTGACCTGGACCCTGCTGCTGATCGGCCTGGGCCTGACCGTGGGCAACATCATCGGTGGCAAGCTGGCGGACAAGCGCCTGGCGGCCACCCTGATCGGCGTGTTCATCAGCATGGCCGTGGTGTCCACCGCACTGACCTGGACCAGCGTCGCCATCATCCCCACCGAAATCACCTTGTTCCTCTGGGCCACCGCGTCGTTTGCCGCCGTGCCGGCATTGCAGATCAACGTGGTGACCTTCGGCAAGGCTGCGCCCAACCTGGTGTCGACCCTCAATATCGGCGCTTTCAACATCGGCAACGCCCTGGGCGCCTGGGTTGGCGGCAGTGTGATTGCCCATGGTTTCGGCCTGACCAGCGTGCCGTTGGCGGCTGCGGCCCTGGCGATCCTGGCGCTGCTGGTCACGCTGATCACGTTCCGCCAGAGCGGCGATGCCGACCTGGCCCCCGCCACTAATTAACCACTTAGAACAGACGAGTGTTTGCGATGACGACTATTTTCGATCCAATCCAACTGGGTGATGTGCAGCTGTCGAACCGCATCATCATGGCGCCGCTGACCCGCTGCCGTGCCGATGCCGGCCGCGTGCCGAATGCGCTGATGGCTGAATACTATGTGCAGCGGGCCTCGGCCGGGTTGATCCTCAGCGAGGCCACCTCGGTGACGCCGATGGGCGTGGGCTATCCGGACACCCCGGGCATCTGGTCCAACGACCAGGTGCGCGGCTGGACCAACATCACCAAGGCCGTGCACGGCGCCGGCGGCAAGATCTTCCTGCAACTGTGGCATGTGGGGCGGATCTCCCACCCGTCGTACCTGAACGGCGAGACCCCGGTAGCACCGAGCGCCATCCAGCCTGCCGGCCACGTCAGCCTGGTGCGCCCGCTGGCCGACTATCCGACCCCACGCGCCCTGGAAACCGCAGAAATCGCCGATATCGTCGATGCCTACCGCGTGGGCGCCGAGAACGCCAAGGCCGCCGGCTTTGACGGGGTGCAAGTGCATGGGGCCAATGGCTACCTGCTCGACCAGTTCCTGCAAAGCAGCACCAACCAGCGCACCGACGAGTATGGCGGCTCTGTGGAGAACCGCGCACGGCTGTTGCTGGACGTGACCGATGCAGTGATCGAAGTCTGGGGCGCTGGCCGTGTGGGGATGCATTTGTCGCCACGGGCCGACCTCCATGACATGGGCGATGCCAACCTGGCAGAAACCTTTACCTACGTCGCCCGTGAATTGGGCAAGCGTGGCATCGCCTTTATCAGCGCCCGCGAGAAAGACGCCGACGACAGCCTGGGCCCGCACTTGAAAGCTGCGTTCGGTGGCCCGTTTATCGCCAACGAGCGCTTCACCAAGGACAGCGCCAATGCCTGGCTGGCTGCTGGCAAGGCCGACGCGGTAGCCTTCGGCGTTCCGTTTATCGCCAACCCGGACCTGCCGGCGCGCCTCAAAGCCGATACACCGCTGAACGAAGCCATTGCGCAAACCTTCTACACCCCAGGCCCGGTCGGCTATATCGACTACCCGACCCTGGCGCTCTGACCCGCAACAACGCAAAAGCCCCGGCTCACAAGAGCCGGGGCTTTTTATTGGATCTTCAAAACACCGCTGCCCAATGTAGGAGCGGGCTTGCCCGCGATAGCGGTGGGCCAGCCAGCACATCACCTAGCGATAGTTCGCTCCCACAGGTTCGGTAACATTCCTTCACAGCAATGCAACAATATCGCTACAAAATACTTAGCCGGCTACCTTTCAACCTGGCGCCAGCGCGTATATAAAGTCACCCCACAAATAAGCCGGAAGGACGATTGACCGTCCTTGGGCTTTACTATTGACACAAACAGACGTAATTACGCATTTTGTATCAATTGCGCAGGCTGGGGCTCAAGCGCAGCATGTCCAGCCCGATATCCACCAGGCGCTCGGCCTGCTGATACAGCTCGAAACTGTCAGGCACCAGAAGCCACTGGCCAACAAGCCCGTTGATGTAGGCATGAATGCACACCGCCCCACGAGCGGTGTCGAGGTTTTCCGGAAGTTGCCCGCGGTGGACTGCATTGCGCAGCGTCAGGCCGATACGCAGGTTGCACTCAAGGCTATGGGTCTGGCGTTGACGGCGCATGTCGCACATTTCGTCGGTAAATTCGCACTTATGGAACAGGATCTCATTAATGCGCCGAGTCTTCGGGTCCAGGGCCACCTGATGAAAAAGATGGATCAGCAGCTTGCGCATGCAGCCCAGCGGATCTACCTCATCCTCGCTTTCACTGGCCCTGGCCAATTCGTCCAGGGGTTCGTGCAGCGTGTCGAGCAGTGCCTGCAACAAGTCCGACTTGTTGCTGAAGTGCCAATAGATCGCGCCCCGCGTCACCCCCGCCCGCGCCGCGATATCCGCCAGCGTAGTGCGCGCAACACCGCGCTCATAAAAGGCTTGCTCGGCGGCTTCAAGTATCTGGCTGCGCGTTTCCTGAGCTTCCTCTTTGGTACGACGAACCATGGCAGTAACACCTCAATCAGGACACGGGCGGTGGTGGATAACCACCTTCTGAATAATTATGGGACGACGCCTTCATGGGCATCGAACGTACTAGAATCGAGGCTTTGGGCATTGCTTTGTAAGGAATCCGTGAAGCCTGTCAAGAGTTTACAAACAACCATGAACGTAAGTATATTGCCTAGCAAGCTACTTATCTACTCACTGTCTGTTTTTTACCCTTCCACACTTCTTGTGCGCATCAAGCGCGCCTGACCCGAGGATCTTCATGCAACTTAAGCCAGCTGTTACCGCTCTGGTCACTGCCGTCGCCCTGGCATCGCTGCTCAGCGGATGTAAAAAGGAAGAAGCGGCGCCGCCCGCTCAAACCCCTCAGGTCGGCGTGGTCACCCTTCAACCTCAAGCCTATACCCTGACCTCCGAATTGCCGGGCCGCACCACTGCGTTCCGCATCGCGGAAGTCCGCCCCCAGGTCAATGGCATCATTCTCAAGCGCCTGTTCAAGGAAGGCGGCGACGTCAAGGAAGGCCAGCAGCTCTATCAGATCGATCCGTCGGTGTATGAGGCGACCCTGAAAAGCGCCCAGGCCAACCTGCAACAGACCAAGTCGATTGCCGACCGCTACAAACAACTGGTCAACGAGCAGGCGGTCAGCCGCCAGGAATACGACACCGCCGTATCCAACCGCATGACTTCCGAAGCCAACCTGCAGACGGCTCAGATCAACGTGCGCTACACCAAGGTGTTCGCCCCGATCTCCGGGCGTATCGGGCGTTCCTCGGTCACCGAAGGCGCATTGGTCAGCAATGGCCAGGCAGACGCCATGGCCGTGATCCAGCAACTGGACCCGATCTACGTCGACGTCACGCAATCCTCCGCCGAGATGCTGAAACTGCGTCGCGACCTGGAAAGCGGCCAACTGCAGAAAGCCGGTGAAAACGCGGCCATGGTCAAGCTGACCCTGGAAGACGGCAGCGAATACACCCAGCAAGGCCGCCTGGAATTTTCCGAAGTGTCGGTCGACCAGACCACTGGCTCGGTAACCCTGCGCGCTGTGTTCCCCAACCCTGATCACACCCTGTTGCCGGGCATGTTTGTCCACGCACAATTGCAGGCCGGCGTGAACAGCAAGGCGATCCTCGCCCCACAACAAGGCGTGACCCGCGACATCCGGGGCATCCCGACTGCGCTGGTCGTCACCGCCGACAACAAGGTCGAACAGCGCGTGCTGGTGGCCAACCGTACCGCCGGCGCCTACTGGCTGGTGGAAAAGGGCCTGAATGCCGGTGACCGTGTGATCACCGAAGGCTTGCAGTTCATCAAGCCGGGCATCACGGTTGAAGCGAAGGAAGCCACCAACGCCAAGCCCGCCGGTTCTGCTCCTGCCGCCGCCGCTGGCAAAGGGGAGTAATACATGTCGAAATTTTTTATCGACCGTCCCATTTTCGCCTGGGTAATAGCCCTGGTGATCATGCTGGTCGGGGCACTGTCGATCCTGAAGTTGCCCATCAACCAATACCCGGCCATCGCGCCAACCGCCATTGATATCCAGGTGACCTACCCAGGCGCGTCCGCACAAACCGTGCAGGACACCGTGGTGCAGGTGATCGAGCAGCAGCTCAACGGTATCGACAACCTGCGTTATGTCGCCTCGGACAGTAACTCCGACGGCAGCATGACTATCACCGCGACGTTCAACCAGGGTACCAACCCGGACATCGCCCAGGTTCAGGTACAGAACAAGCTGAACCTGGCGACCCCATTGCTGCCGCAAGAAGTGCAGCAGCAGGGGATCCGCGTAACCAAGTCGGTGAAGAACTTCCTGATGGTGATCGGCCTGGTATCCGAAGACGGCACCATGAGCAAGGATGACCTGTCCAACTACATCGTTTCCAACATCCAGGACCCGATTTCGCGGACATCTGGGGTGGGTGACTTCCAGGTCTTCGGTTCCCAGTACGCCATGCGTATCTGGCTGGACCCGGCCAAGTTGAACAACTTCCAGATGACCCCGGTGGATGTCAGCAGTGCCATTGCGGCGCAGAACGTCCAGGTGGCCACCGGCCAGTTGGGTGGCCTGCCAGCCCTGCCCGGCACTCAGTTGAACGCCACCATCATCGGCAAGACTCGCCTGCAAAGCGCCGAGCAGTTTGAAAAGATCCTCCTGCGCGTGAACAGCGATGGTTCCCAAGTGCGCCTGGGCGATGTCGCCCGTGTCGAGCTGGGTGGCCAGAACTACAGCATCAGCGCCCAGTTCAACGGCAAGCCGGCTTCCGGCATGGCGATCAAACTGGCATCGGGCGCCAACGCCCTGGACACCGCCAAGGCCATCCGTGCCACGGTCGCGTCCCTGGAGCCGTTCTTCCCGCCAGGCATGAAAGCCGTGGTTCCGTATGACACCACACCGGTGGTGACCGAATCGATTTCCGGGGTAGTCGATACCCTGGTCGAGGCGATCATCCTGGTGTTCCTGGTGATGTACCTGTTCCTGCAAAACTTCCGCGCCACCATCATCACCACCATGACGGTACCGGTGGTGTTGCTGGGTACGTTCGGCATCCTCGCGGCCTTTGGTTTCACCATCAACACCTTGACCATGTTCGGCATGATCCTGGCCATCGGCTTGCTGGTGGACGATGCGATCGTGGTGGTGGAAAACGTCGAGCGGGTGATGGCCGAGGAGCACCTGTCGCCCAAGGAGGCGACGGTCAAGTCCATGAGCCAGATCCAGGGCGCCCTGGTGGGTATTGCCCTGGTCCTGTCGGCGGTATTGCTGCCGATGGCGTTCTTCGGCGGCTCCACCGGCGTGATCTATAAACAGTTCTCCATCACCATTGTGTCGGCGATGGCCCTGTCGGTGCTGGTTGCACTGATCTTCACCCCAGCCTTGTGCGCCACCATGCTCAAGCCGATCGACCCCGAGAAACACGGCCAACCCAAGCGTGGTTTCTTCGGCTGGTTCAACCGTACCTTCGACCGTGGCGTACTGAGCTACGAGCGTGGCGTGGGCAACATGATCAAGCACAAGGCGCCTTCGTTCCTGGTGTACCTGATCATCTTCGCCGGCATGATCTGGCTGTTCACCCGTATTCCAAGCGCGTTCCTGCCCGAGGAAGACCAGGGTGTGATCTTCGCCCAGGTGCAGACACCGGTTGGTTCTTCGGCCGAACGCACCCAGACCGTTATCGACGACATGCGTGCCTTCCTGTTGAACGACAAGGAAGGTGAGCCCGGTGAAGGCAAGGCCGTGCAATCGGTATTTACCGTAAACGGCTTCAACTTTGCCGGTCGTGGCCAAAGCTCGGGCCTGGCATTCGTCATGCTCAAGCCATGGGACCAGCGCGACGCATCGATGTCGGTGTTCGAAGTGGCCAAGCGTGCCCAGGGATACTTCTTCCAGACCTTCAAGGACGCCATGGTGTTTGCCATCGTGCCCCCATCGGTACTGGAGTTGGGTAACGCCACCGGTTTCGACGTGTTCCTGCAGGACCAGGGCGGTGTGGGTCACGATGCCTTGATGAACGCACGTAACCAGTTCCTCGGCATGGCCGCGCAGAGCAAGATCCTGGCCGGCGTACGTCCCAACGGCGTCAACGATGAGCCGCAGTACGAGCTGACCATTGATGACGAGAAGGCCAGTGCCCAGGGCATCAGCCTGTCGAGCATCAACCAGACCCTGGCGATTGCCTTGGGTGGCAGCTACGTCAATGACTTCATCGACCGCGGTCGAGTGAAGAAGGTCTACATCCAGGGTGAGGCCGCTGGCCGGATGTCCCCTGAAGACCTGAACAAATGGTTCGTGCGCGCCAACGACGGGAAGATGGTGCCATTATCAGCAATTGCCTCTGGTAACTGGATCTTCGGCTCGCCGAAACTGTCGCGGTACAACGGCGTAGCGGCGATGGAAGTCCTCGGGACCCCGGCGCCTGGCTACAGCACCGGTGACGCGATGGCGGAAGTCGAGCGCATCGCCAAGCAATTGCCGGCGGGTGTGGGCTATGCCTGGACCGGTCTGTCGTATGAAGAACGCTTGTCCGGCTCCCAGGCGCCTGCGCTGTATGCCCTGTCGTTGCTGGTGGTGTTCCTCTGCCTGGCAGCGCTGTACGAAAGCTGGTCGATCCCGATTGCGGTGGTGTTGGTAGTCCCGCTGGGCGTGATCGGTGCACTGATGGCCACCAGCCTGCGAGGACTGTCCAACGACGTGTTCTTCCAGGTGGGGTTGTTGGTGACCGTGGGCCTGGCCTCGAAGAACGCCATCCTGATCGTGGAATTTGCCAAGGAGCTGCATGAGCAGGGCAAGGGCATCGTCGAGGCGGCCATCGAGGCGTCCCGCATGCGTCTGCGTCCGATCATCATGACGTCCATGGCGTTCGTCCTCGGCGTACTGCCGCTGGCGATCTCCTCGGGCGCAGGTTCAGGCAGCCAACACGCAATCGGTACCGGGGTGATTGGCGGTATGATCACTGCCACCGTCCTGGCGATCTTCTGGGTGCCACTGTTCTTCGTGACCGTGTCCGCCATGGGTAGCCGGAAAAAAACTGACAAGTCCGATACACCGAATACTCCTAAAGAGGCTGGCTAATGCGCAAGTCGCTACTCTCCCTGGCAGTCACGGCATTCGTGCTCAGTGGCTGCTCGCTGATCCCTGATTATCAGCAGCCTGAAGCGCCGGTTGCCGCCCAGTTCCCGCAGGGGCCGGCGTACTCGTCGGCCCAGGCGCCGAGCCAGGCCGCTGCCGAGCAAGGCTGGAAGCAGTTTTTCCACGATCCTGCCCTGCAGCAACTGATCCAGGTCGCACTGGTCAACAACCGTGACCTGCGTGTCGCGGCGCTGAACATCGACGCCTTTGCCGCGCAGTACCGCATCCAGCGTGCCGACCTGTTCCCGGCCGTCGGCGCCAATGGCAGCGGCAGCCGCCAGCGCGTTCCGGCACGGGCCTCGCAAACCGGCGAATCGAACATCACCAGTTCCTACTCGGCGACCCTCGGGATCAACGCCTACGAACTGGACCTGTTCGGCCGGGTGCGCAGCCTGAGCGAAGAAGCGTTGCAGAAATACTTCGCCACTGAAGAAGCACGCCGCAGCACGCAGATCAGCCTGGTGGCCAGCGTGGCCAATGCCTACCTGACCTGGCAAGCGGACAAGGAACTGCTCAAGCTGACCCAGGACACCCTGGCCGCCTACGAGCAGAGCTTCAAGCTCACCTCGCGCAGCAACGAAGTCGGCGTGGCCTCGGCCCTGGACTTGAGCCAGGCGCGCACCTCGGTTGAAAGCGCCCGTGTGCAACTGGCCCGCTACACCCGCCAGGTGGCCCAGGACGAAAACAACCTGACCCTGCTGCTGGGCACCGGCCTGCCGGCGAATCTCGCCACTCAGCCGCTGTCCGACGACCTGTTGAGCGAAGTACCGGCCGGCCTGCCCTCAGACCTGCTGCAACGTCGCCCCGACATCCTGCAGGCCGAGCACAACCTCAAGGCTGCCAACGCCAACATCGGCGCGGCACGGGCTGCGTTCTTCCCGAGCATCAGCCTGACCGCCAATGCCGGGACCTTGAGCCCGGACCTCGGTGGCCTGTTCAAGGGCGGCTCGGGTACCTGGTCGTTCGCGCCGCAGATCAACATCCCGATCTTCAACGCCGGTAGCCTGCGCGCCAGCCTGGACTACTCGAAGATCCAGAAAGAGATCAACGTCGCGACCTACGAGAAGTCGATCCAGACCGCGTTCCAGGAAGTCTCCGACGGCCTGGCGGCACGTGCGACCTACAACCAACAGTTGCAGGCCCAGCGTGATTTCGTCGCGGCCAACCAGGACTACTACCGCCTGGCCGAGCGTCGCTACCGCATTGGGGTTGATAGCAACCTGACCTTCCTCGACGCCCAACGCCAGCTGTTCGCTGCCCAGCAAACGCTGATCACCGACCGCCTGGCCCAACTGACCAGCGAAGTGACCTTGTACAAGGCCCTCGGTGGCGGTTGGAACGAACAGACGGCGAAGAATGAGCCGGTGAAAGAAGAAGCGCCGAAGCTCAAGTTGTTCTGATCGGCGTAGCAACACATGAAGCCCACCCTTTGGTGGGCTTTTTCATGGGCGCACAGTTTCGTGCGATCACCGCCCAAAACCCGCCCTCCCCCAATTGAACCGCCCCACACACGCCCCGCACCATGGCCCGCACCTGAAAACCACCAATAACAACAGGTCCCATGCCATGAGCACCTTGCACCCTCGCCGGCTATTGCTGGCTACCGCTGTCGCCAGCCTTGCCCTCCCAGTTGTTGCCCAGGAACACGGCTTTCTGGAAGATGCCAGCGCCAACCTCAACCTGCGCAATTTCTTCTTCAACCGCAATTTCACCAACCCGACCAAGGCCCAGGGCGGCGCGCAGGAGTGGACGCAGAGTTTCATCCTTGATGCCAAGTCCGGTTTCACCCAGGGCACCGTGGGGTTCGGGGTGGATGTGCTGGGCATGTATTCGCAAAAGCTCGACGGCGGCGGCGGCTCCGGCGGCACCCAATTGCTGCCCCTGGACCACGATGGCAAGCCGGCCGATAACTTCGGGCGCCTGGGGGTGGCGTTCAAGGCACGGGTTTCCCAGACCGAGTTGAAAGTCGGCGAGTGGATGCCGGTACTGCCGATCCTGCGTTCGGACGATGGCCGCTCCCTGCCGCAAACCCTGCGCGGCGGGCAGATCACCTCCAAAGAGATCGCCGGCCTGACCCTGTATGGCGGCCAGTTCCGCGCCAACAGCCCGCGTGACGACAGCAGCATGACGGACATGTCGATGTTCGGGAAAACCGCGTTCACCTCCGATCGCTTCAACTTCCAGGGCGCCGAATACGCGTTCAACGACAAACGTACCCAGGTCGCCGTGTGGAATGCCCAGCTCAAGGACATCTACCGCCAGCAATACCTCAACCTGACCCACAGCCAGCCCCTGGGCGACTGGACCCTGGGGGCCAACCTCGGCTTCTTCTACGGCCAGGACGACGGCAGCGCCCGGGCCGGCAACCTGGACAACAAGACCTGGTCCGGCCTGTTCTCCGCCAGGTACGGTGGCAACACCTTCTACGTCGGCCTGCAAAAGCTCAGCGGCAACAGCGCGTGGATGCGAGTCAATGGCACCAGCGGCGGCACCCTGGCCAACGACAGCTTCAATGCCAGCTATGACAACGCCGAGGAAAAATCCTGGCAGGTACGCCATGACTACAACTTCGCCGCCCTGGGCGTGCCCGGCCTGACCTTGATGAACCGCTACATCAGCGGCAGCAACGTGCACACCGCCACTGTCAACGATGGCAAGGAATGGGGCCGGGAAAGCGAAGTGGGCTACACCGTGCAAAGCGGCAGCCTGAAAAATCTTACAATGCGCTGGCGCAATTCCAGCATGCGCCGCGACTACAGCAACAATGAGTTTGATGAGAACCGGTTGATCGTCAGCTATCCAATCAGCTTGTTGTAGTGACAGGGCGAACGGCAAAAAGCCCGCGCCGTCCGACGACTTTTCTGCACCGGGTGCGCCTACTTTATTACGCCCGGTAACAAAGGATCGACGGCGGCGACGGAACACTTTCATTCAATCGCACGACATACCTACCGCCCCTCCCCCCCTGGAGGGGCGTTTGCGTTGAACTGAAAGGTACTGACCATGAACACGATCGCGCCACATCACGCCATGCCTGCCCTCCCCCCTCACACGCCGCAGGCCGAGCCCGCCGCCGTGCCAGGCAAAGGCCAACACCAGCCGTTCCCTTCTGTGCGAACCCCTTCACAGGCGCAACCGGAGCTTCCGAATTTCTCCTCGCAGGACAAGCAACTGACGTTGGTCGATGACGGCAACCTCAGAGTCCGCCAGTCCCTGAGCGAAGTACCTCTGGCGCCGGGAAAATCGATCATTGTGAGCGACGCCCTGACATTTGAAACCGGCAACAGCGCCGACACTATTCATCTGAGCAACCACCCTGATGGCCGGCTCAAGGTCGAGGTCAACGGTAAGCCCTACCTGTTTAATGTCAGAGACCCCAAGGACAGTGCGCCCACCAGCCTGCATATCAAAAGCCATGGCGGTGACGACAAGATAAAAATCGACCCCGGCGTCATGCTCCCGGTCAAGGTCGAAGCCGGCGATGGCGACGATGACGTGCAAGCGGGCGGCGGCCCCACCCAGCTGTTTGGCGGCAAGGGCAACGACACCCTGCGCCTGGGCAGCGGCAACGGGTATGTCGAGGGCAACGAAGGTGATGACACGATAGTGGGAGGCACGGGCTCCAACGTCATGTATGGCAATAACGGCAATGACCGGCTGTACGCAGGTGCCGGGGCCGCCCAGAAGCAAAGCTACCTGGATGGCGGCAGCGGTAACGACCAGCTATACGCTGGCGATGGGCATACGGTGATAAACGGCGGCCAAGGTGACGATGTGCTGGTGGGGCACGACCGCACGACCTTCTACAGCGGCAAAGGCCACGACACGATCTGGTCCAACCGGCCGGACAACCGCATCTATGCAAAACCCACTGATCGGCTCTTGGGCGGGTCTGATGCAACGATCACCCCGGTGACGCCAAGCAACGCCGGTAAAGAAGGGTTCCAGGCCCAGGGCACGCAGGCGTTCAAGCAACGGGTCGAAGATGACCTTGAATTGCTGCGCGGCTCGCCCGTGGGCCAGCAAATGCTCGCGGGGATGGACGCCGTGGCTCGACAAAACGGCGCGCCGTTGCCGATTGTCGAAGGTTCCAGCAGTCATTTTGACGACCATCTGTCGCCAGAACAGACAAAACAAAGCCATATCAAAGAAGGGGCTGCAGGTCGCCGAATCAACAGCGGCACCCTGCAGTACAATCCGTTCGATATCTACGCCGACCCCAATGTCCCTGCCGCACCCATCGTCACCCTGCAACATGAATCGGCCCATGCCTGGAACGCCGGCACGGGCACCTTTTTCAGCGGCCACACCCAAGAGCAGGTAGGCGCAAACCCTCCAGTGGATACACCCAATGTAGAGCGCCAGGCCGTTGGCCTGCCGACTACTGCCGCACCGTTCGACTTTGACAACGACCCACTCACGCCGCCTACTTCAACCAATCCCAAGCCGTTCACCGAGAACGGCTTGCGTGAGGAAATGGGCTATGGCCCGCGTGAGCACTACGCAGACTGACAGTGAACGGGGTACGCGCTTGCTGTATGTTGCCGGCCTCCATACCCCGATCACAAGGATGTGCATCATTGACCCCAGAGCCCCATGAAACTCATTGCCCTCTTGCTTGCCACACTATTGATCAGCCTCAGCGGCTGCATCGGCGCGCCCGTGGCATTGACCCCGCAGACCGCACAACGCCTGCAAAGCCAGGCACCGATCCGTTTCCTGCTGACGTTCGATGATGGCCCCAGCGCCTCGGGCTACGCCAATCCCAGCCGCTCGGTAATCCAGGACCTGGCTCAAAACCCGGTGCTGCCGGGGATCAAGGCAATTTTCTTTTTGCAGACCCAGGCCTGGCGTTCCGGCGGCAGCCCGCGCGGGCGCAAGACCATGGAACGCGAACACGCCGCCGGGCATATCCTGGCCTTCCACACCGCCACCCGCTGGCATAGCAACCATCGCCTGATGAACGACGAAGACCTGGCACAGACCCTGAGCCTGGGCGCCGCAAGCATTGCCTCGATCACTGGCACCGCCCCCAGCCTGGTGCGCCCGCCCTTCTGGAACTATGACAAGCGCACCTTCGCCGCCTATCAGCACCACGGCATGCAAATCCTGCTGACCGACTTGAGTGCCAATGACGGCAAGATCTGGGGCTTCAATGCCAGCCCGAGGCGGCGGGCCAACCTGCTGCGGCAACTATCGCTGGTGCGCGAACGCATTGCGCTGGGCGAACTGCCGACCGTGGACGGGGTGATTCCGGTCGTGGTGACCTTTCACGACATCAACCGCTACACCGCCCGGCACCTGCCGGAATACCTGCAGATCCTGATGGACAGTGCCCAGGCCAATGGCCTGAAGACTGCCGCCGCTCCCTTCTACACCGACCGCGCGACCCTGGAACGCGCAGCCCTGGCGCGCACGGTGAAGGATACCAACGAGGTGGTGCACTTGCCGGGAGTGTGGAACTGGGTGTGGGACGCCGACGCTCACTGAACGCCACCCTGCTACGGGTCCCGAAAAAACCGGCATTGGTTCCCTTGGGAATCCTTGGCCACCGCTCAGCCACTAGTACTCAACGCACACACTAAAGCGAGAGTACGTAATGGCAATATCAACTGGCTTACAACCGTTAAATCTACCGCCACCAAGCACGCACCCGGTAACACTGGCGGGTAACTCCGTATCGAACCCCATTACGATTCAAAGCCCGCCATTGAAAAAATCACATACGCTCTTTACGCCACATTCAACATTGACAATCGATCAGAACTACGTTGAAAAATATCCCGTCTATACAAACGCATTCGCCCTATTTAGCGACAACACTATAAAAATAACCCATCAAGTCACATGGGAGAAATCCACGGATGATGGATATCTAAACAGAAGCAACGCGCTGCAAGTCGTTACAGGTAATCATTCAGACGTCATAAAGGTTAATCCCGCTTCAGGCGACAACATTCACTTGGAAGTCAATGGCATTCATTACCTATTAAAAATCAACAACCACGAAGATTACCCTGAAGAACTGCACATCAAGTCCAAAGGCGGTGATGATCACATCAGGGTTGATCCTCGCGTCACTATGCCGATTGTCATTGAGGGCGGCAGGGGGCGAGACAGGATTGAAGCCCTTGGCAGTGGTGAAACCCGTGTCTATGGCGGTGCGGGCGATGACGATATCACTCTGGGCAGCGCCAACAGCTACGCCGAAGGCAATAGCGGCAATGACACAATGCGCGGCGGCACAGGTAAGACCGTCATGTATGGCAACAACGGCAATGACCTGATGCTCTCCGGCCCCGGCAGCAAGGGAACGTTCAGTTACATGGATGGTGGCAAGGGCAACGACACCATGATCGGCGCCAGCCCGATTAACCTGATGCATGGCGGCCCCGGTGAAGACGTGATGTACAGCACAAGGCCGACCACCTTCTACACCGGCCGAGGCCGGGACATCGTCCTGGCAAACCATGCAAGCGACCAGATCTACGCCGACGCGGGGGATCGGGTTGCCAGGGTTGCCGGCTCAACCCTAAGACAAGTGCGCATAAGCGACGCCGGGCACAAAGCCTTTAAAGTCGAAGGTTCAGACAAGTTCAAGCAACACACCCAAGACAATCTTGAATTTTTCAGAAACTCGCCGACCGCACAAAATATGCTCTCTGAACTAGACCAGGCAGCCGAACTCAATGGTTCCCCCGTTACTATTCGAGAGACCACCGGCAACACTAGTTATTCATACGGCAACAACTTCACGAGAGAGCATGACAAACAACTAAAAGAATATGACGACCTCGCAGAGTCACCCTTGATAGGTTACATCCAAGGTAATACCAAAGGCTCGGTAGCAACTAGCGCAGCAATCAACAGCAACCCTGGTTTTATCTTCCGAGAGCCGCCGGTCGTTGTCCTCTACCATGAAATGGCCCATGCCTATAACGGCGCCCACGGCACCTTCCTCCCAGGCAAAACCGATGGCGAGTCCAATATGGAGCGCCAAGCTGTTGGGTTGCAGACCACTGCTCCCGCCTTTGATTTTGACAACGACCCCACGACGCCCCCCACTCCCACCAACCCCAAGACCTTTACCGAAAATGCGCTGCGTGAAGAAACCGGTTTTCCACGGCGTAACACCTACATTCCAGCGGCTGAAGAGTGACTTGGCATAAGGGCGGGCAAATTGTCGTCAGTCCCGCGACTCCACCCCCAACTCGTCCCACACCGACTCTGCCAGGTGAAACGTCGCATTGGCCGCCGGGATCCCGCAGTAGATCGCACTTTGCATCAGCACTTCCTTGATCTCGGCGCGGGTCACGCCATTGCTGGCGGCGGCGCGCAGGTGCAATTTCAGCTCTTCGCTGCGGTTCATGCCGATCAGCATGGCGATGGTGATCAGGCTGCGGGTGTGCCTGGGCAAGCCCGGGCGGGTCCAGATATCGCCCCAGGCATGACGGGTGATCATTTCCTGGAACTCGCTGTTGAACTCGGTCAGGGCATTGAGACTGCGATCGACATGGGCATCGCCCAGCACTGCACGCCGCACCTCGAGCCCCTCGGCATAACGTTGTTTCTCGTCCACAAAAACGCCCTCAGCGATCCAGCAGGAAGGTCAGTACCCGGTCGCTGAACGCAGCCCCGGCTTGTACGTTGGACAGATGCGCCGCGTAGAACTCGGCGTATTCGGCGCCCGCTACACGCGCCTGGATAAAGTGCCCGCCCGCCGGGGGTGTGACGGCATCTTCAGTGCCGGCAATCACCAACGTCGGCACCTTGATGGACGCCAGTTGCTCGCGCAGATCCGCATCGCGCACCGCGCCGCAGTTGGCGGCATAGCCCTGGGGCGATGTGGCCGCGAGCATGTCGGTGATGCGCTTGGCCTGGTCGGGATGAGCCTGGGCAAAATCGGCAGTGAACCAGCGGGCAATCGACGCATCACGCAAGCCCACCATTGCCGCCTGGCCATCGCGCAGGACCATGTCGATCCGCGGGTTCCAGATTTCAGGGGTGCCGATCTTGGCCGCCGTATTGCACAGCACCAGCTTGAGCAAGCGCTCACCGGCGTTGATGCCCAGCCACTGGCCAATCAACCCGCCCATGGACAGGCCACAGAAATGCGCACGCTGGATATCCAGGGCGTCCAGCAACGCCAGCACGTCACGGCCCAGTTGTTCAATGCTGTAGGGGCCCTCGGTGACCAGGGATTTGCCGTGGCCACGGGTGTCCAGGCGCAGCACCCGAAAATGCTCGGTGAAGGCCGGCATCTGGGTATCCCACATCTGCAGGTCGGTGCCCAATGAGTTGGACAGCACCAGCACCGGTGCGCCTTCAGGGCCTTCCAGTTGGTAGTTCAGTTCGCCATCGGCGAGTCGTACAAATCCCACAGCAGTCTCCTCAGGCAGACAATGCAAAGTGCTCGGCCACGGCGCGGCTGACCCAGGTCTGTGCCAGGCCCAGGTAATGCGCCGGGTCCAGCAGGCGATCCAATTCCAGCGCCGACAGCTCGGCGGTGACTTGCGGCTCATCGGCCAACACTGCGCGCAAATGGCGCTGTTCGGCGACCGCGCGTTTACAGCACTGTTGCAGCAAGTGATGGGCGGTTTCACGGCCCAAACGCTGGGCCAAGACGATGCTTACGGCTTCGGCCAGCACCAGGCCCTGGGTCAGGTCGAGATTGCGCGCCATGCGCTGCGCATCGACTTCCAGGCCTTCGCCCAGCAGCAGCGCTTGATGCAACGCCCCGGACACCAGGCGGCAGATCTCGGGCAGGGTTTCCCATTCGGCATGCCACAGGCCCAGGCTGCGCTCGTGCTCCTGGGGCATGGCGCTGAACATCGTCGCCACCAGGCCCGGCACACGCGTGGCAGCGCTGATCAACACCGCCGCGCCAACCGGGTTGCGCTTGTGCGGCATGGTCGAGGAGCCGCCCTTGCCCGGCGCCGAAGGTTCGAACACTTCCCCCGCTTCGGTCTGCATCAACAGGCTGATATCCCGCCCGAGCTTGCCCAGGCTGCCGGCGATCAGGCCCAGCACGGCGGCAAATTCCACCAAACGGTCACGCTGGGTGTGCCAGGGTTGCTCGGGCAGCGTCAGTTGCAACTCTGCCGCCAGGGCTTGCGCCACCGGCATGGCGTGTTCGCCCAGTGCAGCCAAGGTGCCGGATGCGCCACCAAACTGCAGGACCAGCAAGCGCGGCTTCAACTCCAGCAGCCGTTGGCGACTGCGTGTCACCGCCCCCAGCCAACCGGCGATTTTCATCCCCAGGGTGACCGGCGTTGCGTGCTGCAACCAGGTGCGCCCGGCCAATGGCACATCGGCATAGCGCTGCGCCTGGGCCGCAAGCACCGTGCCCAGGCGGGCCAGGTCCGTATCGAGCAGTTCCAGCGCCCGCCGCAGTTGCAGGACCAGGCCGGTGTCCATCACATCCTGGCTGGTGGCGCCCAGATGCACATAGCGCTCGGCGCCGGCGTCTTCACTGGCAATCAACTTGCCCAAGGCCTTGACCAGCGGGATCGCCGAATTGCCCGCCGTGGCAATCGCCGCGCCGAGGGCGTCCACCTCGTACAACGAGGCCAGGCACGCCTGGGCAATCGGCGCCACGGCGGCCTGAGGAATCAACCCGACCCCGGCCTGCGCCCGGGCCAATCCGGCTTCGAAATCCAGCATGCCCTGCAAGCGTCCCTGGTCACAGAACACCTCGGCCATGCTGTCGGCGGTGAAGTAAGCGTCGAACAATTGGTTGCTCGTGCGCAGTGTCATAACTCATCCCTTACAGATCGTGGTGCAGGTACTCCGCCTGTTTCGGCAGGCGCAGGCTGAACAGGAACGCGATGGCCATCATGCCGGTCACGTACCAATAAAAGGTGTTTTCCAGGCCGATGGATTTCAGGCCCAGGGCCACGTATTCCGCCGAACCACCGAAGATCGCGTTGGCCACCGCATAGGCCAGGCCCACACCGAGGGCGCGCACTTGTGGCGGGAACATTTCCGCTTTTACCAGGCCGCTGATGGAGGTGTAGAAACTCACAATCGCCAGCGCCAGGGTAATCAGCACAAAGGCCAGGAACGGGCTGGTCACGGTTTTCAGGGTCAGCAGGATCGGCACCGTGCACAGGGTGCCGAGGGCGCCGAACCAGAGCATCGAGTTACGGCGGCCGATCTTGTCCGAGAGCATGCCGAACAGCGGCTGCATGCACATATAGAGAAACAGCGCGCCGGTCATGATGTAGCTGGCGGTCTTGGCGTGCATGCCGGCGGTGTTCACCAGGTACTTCTGCATGTAGGTGGTGAAGGTGTAGAAAATCAGCGAGCCGCCAGCGGTGTAGCCGAGCACGGTGATAAACGCAGCCTTGTGATCGCGAAACAGCGCGGCAATGCTGCCGGCGTCCTTGTTTTCACGCATTTCCTTGCTGGTGGTTTCTTTCAGGGAGCGGCGCAGCAGCAGCGATATCACCGCCGCCACGGCCCCGATCACAAACGGAATGCGCCAGCCCCAGGCCCGCAGTTCGTCTTCGGTGAGCAGTTGTTGCAGGATCACCACCACCGACACCGCCAGCAGTTGCCCGCCGATCAGGGTCACGTACTGGAACGAGGCAAAGAAGCCACGCTGGCCCTTGAGCGCGACTTCGCTCATGTAGGTTGCCGTGGTGCCGTACTCGCCGCCCACCGACAGGCCCTGGAACAGTCGCGCCATCAGCAGCAGGGCCGGGGCCCAGGCGCCGATGTCCTTGTAGGTGGGCAGAAAGGCGATGACCAGGGAGCCGGCACACATCATCAGCACCGAGATCATCATCGAATTCTTGCGCCCATGCTTGTCGGCGACCCGGCCAAACAGCCAGCCGCCGATGGGGCGCATCAAAAAGCCTGCGGCGAACACGCCAGCGGTGTTGAGCAGTTGCACCGTGGGGTCGTCGGAGGGGAAAAACGCCGGGGCGAAGTAGATGGCGCAGAAGGCGTAGACGTAGAAGTCGAACCATTCGACAAGGTTGCCGGAAGAGGCCCCGACAATCGCAAAAATCCGTTTGCTGCGTTCTTCTCCGGTGTAGTGACTGGTATTGGTTGTCATGTTGTTTTCACTCGTGGGGAACGGGTTAGAGTCTAGACATACTTTGCAACAACCTCGTTCCGCAAGCAGACCTTTGGATAGCAGTTGCCTGTGCCGGCCCTATCGCAGGCAAGCCAGCTCCCACAGGCGAACGCATTCCACTGTGGGAGCGGGCTTGCCCGCGATGGCGCCCTTGCAGCCAACTCAGTAATCGAAAAACACCGTTTCTTCATCGGTGCGCTGAAGAATCACATTCCACTGATACACCCCCGACGCATCCGCCTTGGCAACCAAGGTGCGGCGCCGCTCTGCCGGCACACACGCCAGCAACGGGTCATCGCCATTGGCTGCCTCGCCGTCGAAATAGATCCGCGTCAGCAAGTGCTTGACCAAACCACGGGCAAACACCAGCACCACCAGATGTGGCGCCTGGGTCGTGCCCTTGAGGCCCGGCACACTGCCCGGCTTGATGGTGCTGAAACGAAAGCGCCCTTGCGCGTCCACCGGCACCCGGCCAAAGCCTTCGAAGTTAGGGTCCAGGGCTTTGTCCTGGTCATCCTCGGGGTGGTCATATTTGCCGGCAGCGTTGGCCTGCCAGACTTCCAGCATCGCATCGTTGACCACCTCGCCATTGCCATCGAGCACTTGCCCGGTGATGGCCACGCGCTCGCCAAGGGTGCCCGCATTCGCCAGGTCTTCGCGGTTCAGCCAGGTCAGGCCGATGTGGTAATACGGTCCGACGGTGTGGGACGTGGTTGCGTTGAGGGTCATGTCATTTCTCCATCGGCGTGGCGTCGCGGCCGCGCAGGACGATGTCCCAGCGGTAGCCGAGGGCGTAATGCGGCACGGTCTTTTCCAGGTCGAAACGGGCGATCAAGCGTTCCTTGGCCGAGGTGTCCGGCACGCAGTTGTAGATCGGGTCGTAGGCCAGCAGCGGGTCGCCGGGAAAGTACATCTGGGTCACCAGGCGCGTCAGCACACTGGGGCCGAACAGCGAAAAGTGGATATGCGCCGGGCGCCACGCGTTGTGGTGGTTGCCCCACGGATAGGCGCCGGGCTTGATGGTCTGGAACTGGTACCAGCCATCGGCATCGGTGACGGTGCGACCGGTGCCGGTGAAGTTCGGGTCCAGGGGCGCGTCGTGCTGGTCGCGCTTGTGGTTGTAGCGCCCGGCGGCGTTGGCCTGCCAGATTTCCACCAGGATGCCCGGCACAGGCAGGCCGTTTTCATCCAGGACCCGACCGTGAATGATGATGCGCTCGCCTTGCGGCTCGCCATCGTGCTGTGCAGTCAGGTCGTTGTCGTGCTCGGCAATGCGCTCGGCGCCGATAGTCGGGCCGGTGATTTCCGACAGCGAATGGGGCAAAAACACCAGCGGCTTGGACGGCGAACGCAGGTTCGTCGACTGGTATGCCGGGTGCAGGTAATCAGGCTGAGTACCCGCTTGCGGGCGCCGGTATCCGGGCTTGTCACTCATGGAGCAATCCTCTTTATTCTTGTAGGTCTCAAACGCGTTCGATCGCCAGCGCCAGGCCTTGGCCGACGCCGACACACATGGTCGCCAGGCCTTTGCTGCCGCCGGTTTTTTCCAGTTGATGCAGTGCGGTCAACACCAGGCGCGCACCGCTCATGCCCAACGGGTGGCCCAAGGCAATGGCGCCACCGTTCGGGTTGACCTGCGGCGCATCGTCCGCCAGGCCCAGTTCACGCAGCACCGCCAAGCCCTGGCTGGCGAAGGCTTCGTTGAGTTCGATCACATCAAAGTCGCTGACCGCCAGGCCCAGGCGCTCCACCAATTTGCGCACCGCAGGCACCGGGCCGATGCCCATCACCCGGGGTTCGACCCCGGCACTGGCCATGCCCAACACCCGGGCGCGGGCGGTCAGGCCGTGTTTTTTCACCGCTTCAGCACTGGCCAAAATCAAGGCGGCCGCACCGTCGTTGACCCCGGAAGCGTTGCCGGCAGTGACGGTCTTGTCCGGGCCGTTGACCGGTTTGAGCTTGGTCAGGGCTTCAAGGGTGGTGTCGGCACGCGGGTGTTCGTCGTGCTCCACCAGGGTCTCGCCTTTTTTATGGGCGACCCGCACCGGTACGATTTCTTCGGCAAAAAAGCCAGCGGCCTGGGCAGCGGCAGTGCGCTGCTGGCTGCGCAAGGCAAAGGCGTCCTGGTCGGCGCGCGAGACGCTGTAGTCATCCGCCACGTTGTCAGCGGTCTGCGGCATGGCATCCACGCCGTACTGCGCCTTCATCAATGGGTTGATAAAGCGCCAGCCGATGGTGGTGTCTTCCAGCTTCATGTTGCGCGAGAACGCCGCATCCGCCTTGCCCATTACGAACGGCGCCCGGGACATCGATTCGACGCCACCGGCAATCGCCAACTCCATTTCGCCACTGGCGATGGCGCGAAAGGCGGTGCCGATGGCGTCCATGCCCGAGGCGCACAAACGGTTGAGCGTGACACCAGGGATGCTCGGCGGCAGGCCGGCCAGCAGCGCGGCCATGCGCGCCACGTTGCGGTTGTCTTCGCCGGCCTGGTTGGCGCAGCCGAGGAACACTTCGTCGACCGCGGTCCAGTCTACCGACGGGTTGCGCGCCATCAGTGCCTTGATCGGCAAGGCCGCCAGGTCGTCGGCGCGCACCGTGGACAGGCCACCGCCAAAGCGGCCGATGGGGGTGCGGATGGCATCACAGATAAACACGTCGCGCATCAGGCTTCTCCTGGGGTTTGGCCATGGGCGGCGGCCGTACGGGCTTCTAGGTCGCGCAAGGCGTTCAGTTCGATGTCGGTGGGTTCGGCGCTGATGCTGAGCTGGTCGGCAAAGCGGATCGCCCAACCAGTGGCCGCGACCACTTGCTCGCGAGTAACGCCGGGATGCAGGGCGGTGACCACGAATTCGTGGGTGCCCTCCTCCGGCTCCATGATGCACAGGTCGGTAATGATTCCTACGGGGCCTGCGCCCGGCAGGCCGAGGCGCTTGCGCGAATCGCCGCCTTCGCCATGACCGACCGAGGTGATGAAGTCCAGTTTGTCGACAAACGAACGGGACGACTGCTTGAGGATGATCAGCACGCTCTTGGCAGAACCGGCGATTTCCGGCGCGCCACCGGCACCCGGCAGGCGCACCTTGGGCTGGTGATAGTCACCGACCACGGTGGTGTTGATATTGCCGAAGCGGTCGACCTGGGCCGCACCGAGAAACCCGACGTCGATGCGCCCGCCTTGCAGCCAGTAGCGAAAAATCTCACCGGTGGGGACTACCGTGTCAGCAGTTTCCGCCAATTCGCCATCACCAATGGACAGCGGCAATACCGAGGGCTTGGCGCCAATCGGACCGGACTCATAGATCAACACCACATCCGGCGAAGACGTCAGGCGTGCCAGGTTGGCGGCCTTGGACGGCAGGCCAATACCGACGAAGCATACCGAGCCGTTTTTCAGGCGGCGCGCGGCGGCGACGGTCATCATTTCATTGGTCGAGTAAGTCATTACTTGGCCTCCTGCACGGCCGCCAGCTTGGCCTGGAATTGACTGAAGTCAGCGGTGCCATGGATGTATTCATCGATCCAGGCGGTAAACGTCCCACGGTCCCGAGCGATTGGGTCCCAGGCTTGATAGAAGCGATTGTCACGCTCGGTGTAACCGTGGGCGTAGGACGGATGCGCGCCACCCGGGACATGGCACACCGCGGTCAGGGCCCAGGTCGGCAGCACGCAGGCGTTCATCGGGGCGTTGAGGTCATCGACGATTTCTTCGACGGTGACGATGCAACGCTTGGCCGCCAATGCCGCCTCTTTCTGCACCCCGAGGATCCCCCACAACAGCACGTTGCCCTTGCGGTCGGCCTTTTGCGCATGGATCACGGTGATGTCCGGGCGCACCGACGGCACTGCCGCCAGCACTTCGCCAGTGAAGGGACAGGTCACGGTCTTGATCAGCGGGTTGACCTTGGGCAAGTCGGAACCGGCATACGCCCGCAGCACAGCGAACGGCAGGCCGGATGCGCCGGCCACATAGGCGTTGGCCAGGTCCGCATGGCTGTGCTCTTCGATCTCCAACGGTTGCGGCCATTGCTTCTCGACCGCGTCCCGCAGGCGGTGCAGGGACCCTACGCCAGGGTTGCCGCCCCAGGAGAAAATCAACTTGCGCGCACAGCCGGCCCCGATCAGTTGGTCGTAGATCAGGTCGGGCGTCATGCGTACCAGCGTCAGGTCTTTCTTGCCCTGACGAATGATTTCATGACCTGCCGCTGTAGGGATCAGGTGGGTAAAGCCTTCGAGCGCGACGGTGTCGCCATCATTGACGAACTGCTTTACCGCATCAGCCAGCGAAAGGATTTCAGCCATGGGGTTGGGCTCCCGATGTAGGTCGAAAAAGGCGCTGGAGGCAGCGCCGAAGTGCTTGAAGAGTAAGCCGGGGTCAGGGGCCAAACAATCCGATAATCGACTAACCGTTCGATAATCGAACAGATTGTTGCCTGGCTATCAATCACCTCAAATCCCCTGTAGGAGCCGGCTTGCCGGCGATGGCGATCCTGAAATCACTGCAAGGCTCCAAGGCCTCATCGCCGGCAAGCCGGCTCCTACATCAGGTGGCGTCGGCGTGGCTGACGAAGCCCTTGATCAGCACCGCCGTGGTGGCCAATGCAGCGGGAATCACCAACGCCGTCAGTACCTGCTCGAAATTCCAACCCAACCCCAACAACGTGGCGCCCATCCACGCGCCGAGGATCGCGCCAAAACGCCCAATCCCCAGCATCCAGGACACCCCGGTCGCCCGCCCCTGGGTCGGGTAAAACCGCGCAGCCAGCGAAGGCATGGCCGATTGCGCGCCGTTGACACACATCCCGGCGATCAACACCAGGGTCGCCAGGAGAGTGATGTTGCCCAGGCTCTGGCCCACCGCGTAGGCAAACACCCCCGCCAGTAAGTAGAAAGTACCGATGACCTTGTGCGGATTGAACCGATCCATGGCCCAACCCACGCCCACGGCGCTGAGCACGCCACCAAACTGGAACAGCGCTCCGATGAACGCTGCCTGTTCCATGCTGGCGCCGCTGTCGCGCATCAGGGTCGGCAACCAACTGGTCAACAGGTACACAATCACCAGGCCCATGAAGTAAGTCAGCCACAGCAACAGGGTGCCGGCGCTGTAGGTGCCGGAGAAGATCACCGCGAACACATTGCGCGCCTTGACGGTTTTTTGTTCCGGGACACTGAAGCTGGCGGCCTGGGCGACGGTGACCGGGTCGATGGGTGCCAGGGCCTTGCGCACCTTGTCCGTGCCGCGATTGCGCACCACCAGGTAGCGCGCCGATTCCGGCAACCACAGCACCAGTACGCCTACCAGGATCAACGGCAGGATGCCGCCGAGCAGCAGCAGGCTGTGCCAGCCGAACATCGGGATCAGCTTGGCCGAGATAAACCCGCCACCGGCCATGCCCAGGTTGAAGCCGCAGAACATGCTGGTCACCAGCAACGATTTGTGACGCTCCGGGGTGTATTCGGACAGCAGGGTCGTCGCATTCGGCATACCGGCGCCAAGGCCCAGGCCGGTCAGGAACCGCAACACCAGCAGTTGATCAACGTTGCTGCTGTAGGCCGAAGCCAGGCTGAACGCGCCGAACACCAGCACCGCGCCCACCAGCACCACCTTGCGCCCGAAACGGTCGGCCAAGGGCCCGGAGCCCAGGGCACCAAACACCATGCCGATCAACGCGGCGCTCATCACCGGGCCGAGGCTGGCACGGTCGATGCCCCAATCCTGGGACAGCGCCGGCGCAATAAAGCCCATGGCCGCGGTGTCCAGGCCGTCGAGAAAGACAATCAGGAAACACAGGATCACCACCCGCCATTGATAGCGGGACAGCGGTTGCGCATTGATAAAGGACTGCACGTCCAGACACGTACCAACAGAAGGCGAAGGCTGATTCATTATTTTTATTTCCACACCGATGGCGGGCGGACGACGGTGAGTCGTCATTATTATTGGGGCGAAACCAGAACTGCGGCGGTAGGCGCCGTCGCGGTCAATCACGCTGCCGCGACATTAATAAGCCAGGGCAAACACCGTCAATTCGTCAAACCGGGATCTGTGCGGTCACCGAACAGCTTAAGCAAACAGCTGGGCGCTCAGCTCCTGGCTAGCAGAGAGCATGCTCGGCAGGAAGCGCTGCTCTAGTTCGCTACGGCTGACCCGCCCGGCGTGGGTACTGACGTTCAGCGCGGCCAGCACCTGGCCAGACGCGTCATACACCGGCACGGCAATGGAACGCAGGCCCTGCTCCAGTTCCTGGTCGACAATGCACCAGCCTTGCTGGCGCACTTGCTGCAGGCATTCAAGCAAGGCTTCGGGGGTGGTCAAGGTGCGGCTGGTCTTGGTTTGCAGGTCGGCATGGTCGAGGTAGTCCTGCAAAGACGCATCATCCAGGGCGGCCAGCAGGATCCGGCCCATGGAGGTGCAATAGGCCGGCAGCCGGCCCCCGACCGACAGATCCACCGAGATCAGGCGCTGGGTCGTGGCGGAACGGGCGATGTAAAGGATGTCGTCACCTTCCAGGGTCGCCATGTTGCAGGCTTCGTGCAGTTGCTCGCTCATGCGGTCCAGGTAAGGCTGGGCCGAAACCGCCAGGGGCGTGGAAGACAGATAGGCATGCCCCAGGGTCAAGACCTTGGGCAATAGGGAATAGGTGCGCCCGTCCGTGGTGGCGTAGCCGAGCTTGATCAAGGTGTGCAGGCAACGTCTGACGGCAGCGCGGGGGATTTCCGTGCGGTGGCTGATCTGCGCGATGGTCAAGTGGCGCTTGCGCTCTTGGAATGCCTGGACCACCGCCAATCCGCGGGCCAGGGAGGTCATGAAATCCGGATCGCCGGTAAACGCCTGGATGCGCTTGGCCGGAGACGCAACGATCGGCGGCGCCACTGAGGCAAAGGAGTTGCGCAATTGATCGTTCATTTCAGGTCCTTTCTCTTATTTTCGACCGCCATTACAAGCCGGCAGGCAACGGATGTACAAGGCAAGGGCGCCAACATTGGGCGATTATCGGACGGTGATTCGATAATCGCAATTTACAGCCAGGTTGCGCCGGGGATGCCGCTGCACTGAACAATTAATGCCAAGCTTAATTTCAACTGTCACATGCAGGTAATTAAGCAAGTGTGGCGCCAAGTTCTCGACACTATTGGTCTGATGTTTCAAAAGGCAAAGTTGACGATTTTTAACTTGTTGGCGATAGTCTTATCCAAATGCGCCGCTATAATGCACCCTGTGACAATGTAGAGCTGGCCTGACGCGTGATTTTCGATCCCGCCGAACCTGGCCTTTGCCTTGTCCAGGCCTTGGTCGCAAGTACCCAGCCCTGAAAATCAAAACTGTTGCTACGACAGTTGTTCTTCCCCGGTGCCGTGGCCGCGTGTAATACAGAAGTGGTGATCGTTGCCCTTTACTGATATCGCGCTTCACCGGAATCAAACTCAACTCAATTAGGTAACAATGTGACGAAAGACGAACTGCGCGCGGAACTTGAGCGCCAGGAACAACGTTACAAGGATGTTTACGGCGGGGAAGTCACCACCTACGCCGCCCAACCAGAGCCGGAGCGCAAACCATGGCGCAAACGAGCCAGCCTGCTCGACCAGGCGTTTGCCCAGGAAATCCAAAAGATCGAAAAGGACCTCAAGACCGAAGAGCCATAAGCCTGTCGGACTGAGCCTTCCTGGCAAGTCATTGCCCTGCCAGCACCTCCTGGCAGGGGCGCCTTGGGCATGCCCTCCAATCGTCAGTTTCGACGACCTTGCGAAATTTCATACAAGCGTTTCAGACACTTTACCCAAAGTGTCGCACCCCGCTCTGCCCCCTGTATTCTTTACAAATCAATGAGTTGCCAAACCCCCGAAATATCTGGTAGCCGCACCCCGCTGCCAAACTAATTCGTTGAAGAATGTTACCGGCGAGCAGCTAGTGCATAGATTACTGAGGTTTTCTGGCATAATCGCGCCCCCTTACGACCGGGTCATAAAACCTTCATGATCGATTTATTCAGCGGACTGGATGCCTGGGTTCTTGTGAGCCTATTGCTCGCCCTCGCCTTTGTCCTCGCCTTCGAGTTCATCAATGGCTTTCATGACACCGCTAACGCGGTGGCCACAGTCATCTATACCAAAGCGATGCCGCCGCACCTGGCCGTATTCTTTTCCGGGGTGTTCAACTTCCTTGGCGTGTTGCTCGGCGGGGTAGGCGTTGCCTATGCCATCGTGCATCTGCTGCCGGTGGAGTTGCTGATCAATGTCAACACCGGCCATGGCCTGGCCATGGTGTTTTCATTATTAGCCGCGGCCATCACCTGGAATCTCGGCACCTGGTACTTCGGGATCCCGGCATCCAGTTCCCACACCCTGATCGGTTCGATCCTCGGTGTTGGCCTGGCCAATGCCCTGATCAACGACATTCCGCTGGCAGACGGGGTCAACTGGCAGAAAGCCATTGATATCGGTGCCTCGCTGGTGTTCTCGCCCATGGCCGGCTTCCTGGTCGCAGCCCTGGTGTTGATTGGCCTTAAATGGTGGCGTCCGCTGTCCAAGATGCACAAGACTCCGGACCAGCGCCGCAAGCTCGACGACAAGAAACACCCGCCGTTCTGGAACCGCCTGGTACTGGTGATTTCCGCGATGGCCGTGAGTTTCGTGCATGGTTCCAACGACGGTCAGAAAGGTATCGGCCTGATCATGCTGGTGCTGATTGGTATCGTGCCCGCGCAGTTCGTACTCGATCTGGGCAGCACCACTTACCAGATCGAGCGAACCCGCGACGCCACCCTGCACCTCAACCAGTTCTACCAGCGCAACCACGAAACCCTCGGCGAATTCCTTGCCCTGGGCAAAAGTGTCAGAGACGACCTGCCCGGCAAGTTCCGTTGCAACCCGCAACAGACCGAACCGACCATCAACGCCCTTCTTGGCACATTGAAGGGTGTATCCGACTACCACTCCTTGACCTCCGAGCAGCGCATTGAAGTCCGTCGCTACCTGCTGTGCCTGGACGATACCGCGAAGAAAGTCGGCAAGCTGCCAGGCCTTGATTCCCGCGAGAAGTCGGACCTGGAAAAACTGCGTAAAGACCTGACTGCCACCACCGAATACGCCCCGTTCTGGGTGATCCTTGCCGTAGCCCTGGCCCTTGGCCTGGGCACCATGGTGGGCTGGAAGCGCGTGGTACTGACCATCGGCGAGAAAATCGGCAAGCAGGGCATGACCTATGCCCAGGGCATGTCGGCGCAAATCACCACCGCCACCATGATTGGTTTTGCCAATATCTTCGCCCTGCCGGTGTCCACCACCCACGTGCTGTCTTCGGGTGTGGCCGGGACCATGGTCGCGAACAAGAGCGGCCTGCAAGGCGGCACCGTGAAGACCATCCTGATGGCCTGGATCCTGACTCTGCCGGCCACGGTGAGCCTGTCGGCCGGGTTGTTCTGGCTGGCGTCCAAGGCGTTGGGCAGTTAACCGACAACGCAATTAAAAAAGGCGTGACCTGCGAGGGTCGCGCCTTTTTTTGTGCTTTTGTGGGACAGGGAGCTAAATACCGGGCAAAAAAAAGGGCGACCGAAGTCGCCCAAAATGCCTTGCGTGCTCATGTAACCCGGAAAAACCTATGGTTTTTTACGCTTGTTCGCGTCTTTCCAGATAAAAAATCCAAACCCTACAAAAAACAGCACCATGAGGCCGACAGTCAGCACCCCGGCAAAAACCACATTATCGAAAAACATGACCGGCCTCCTGCTCTTGCCCTGTTGCGATGGGGCTAAGTTAACCAAGAAGTCGGGGGGAGAAATTGACGGGGATCAATGTCGCCCGCAACGGGGCGTAAAGAAGGGAAATAACTGACCTGAATCAACAGATTCAGGGCATTTCAGCGCTTTTTGCCTTTGTTTTTCGACTTTTTCTTCGCATTGCCCAACGGCATGGCCTGCTCGAACGCCTGGCGCACGTCATTAAGGCGCTTGTCATTGAGGTCATGGACCCGTTTGGCCCGCTCGGCATTCAGGTCGATCAGCTTGTCGTCACTCATGGCATGGCTTACGTGGTGGCTGGAGTGCCTCAATAATGCGGCCTGGCCCGCCCGGGGGTCAAACCTCGACGTCCACCCACAACCCCTGGCGGGGTGCGTCCTCGATCAGCGGCGCGACCGGTACCGTATTGTCGGCGTTGAGCTCATCACCCGGGATGGCCAGGTGCTGCTCGGGATCTTCGTCGGCCTCGCGCCGGCGTTTCTGCTGTTCCTGCTGGCGTCGTTGTTCCTCGCGCAGCATCAGGGTCGATTGCTCGGCGTCGCGGTGCTTGAGGTCGATGGTGCTTTCGTTGGAGCTCGGCTGCGCAGGCACCACCGGCGGGATATCGGGCTTTGGGCGCACGGGGTCGAGTTGTGACGTGACCGGCACAACACTCAAGGGCAAGATCGGTGGCAGCATAATTATTAGTCTCCTGTCAGCAGGCTGTCGGCTGGTGCACTGGCGACTTGAGCCTGGGGCCGCCAACTTGTGACCCAGTCGTCAGTTACCCGTGCCCTGCCACCCGTCGAATCGCCCTCTTTGATCCCTGCAAGCGGAGTAGTTTTTGTCAGAGTCCTTTGGCTGGGGGCCTTGTTCCGTTAGAATAGTCGGCTTTTTCACGGCGGGAGTCAGGCAGCATGGCGCAGCAGTATCAACCGGGGCAACGCTGGATTAGTGACAGCGAAGCAGAGCTGGGGTTAGGCACCGTTCTCGCACAGGACGGCCGCTTGTTGACCGTGCTCTATCCGGCCACTGGCGACACCCGCCAGTATGCGCTACGGAATGCGCCCCTCACTCGCGTGAGGTTTTCGCCGGGTGACACCATCACCCACTTCGAAGGCTGGAAAATGACCGTGCGCGAGGTCGACGATGTCGACGGCCTGCTGGTCTACCACGGCCTCAATGGGCAGAACGAGCAGGTCACCCTGCCGGAAACCCAACTGTCGAATTTCATCCAGTTCCGCCTCGCCAGCGACCGTCTGTTCGCCGGCCAGATCGACCCGCTGGCCTGGTTCTCCCTGCGCTACCACACCCTGGAACACACCAGCCGCCAATTGCAGTCCGCGCTCTGGGGCCTGGGCGGCGTACGTGCGCAGCCGATTGCACACCAATTGCACATTGCCCGCGAAGTCGCTGACCGTATCGCGCCACGGGTGCTGCTGGCCGACGAAGTGGGCCTGGGCAAGACCATCGAAGCCGGCCTGGTGATCCATCGCCAACTGCTGTCCGGGCGCGCCAATCGCGTGCTGATCCTGGTCCCGGAAAACCTGCAGCACCAATGGCTGGTAGAGATGCGCCGGCGTTTCAACCTGCAGGTCGCGCTGTTCGACGAAGAACGTTTTATCGAAAGCGATGCCAGCAACCCGTTCGAAGACACCCAGCTTGCGCTGGTGGCCCTGGAATGGCTGGTGGACGACGAAAAAGCCCAGGACGCGCTGTTCGCCGCCGGCTGGGACTTGATGGTGGTCGACGAAGCGCACCACCTGGTCTGGCACGAAGAAAAAGCCAGCGATGAATACCAACTGGTCGAGCAACTGGCCGAGACCATTCCCGGCGTGCTGCTGCTGACCGCAACCCCGGAACAACTGGGCCAGGACAGCCACTTCGCCCGTCTGCGCCTGCTGGACCCGAACCGTTTCCACGACGTCAAAGCCTTCCGCGCCGAGAGCGAGAACTATCGCCCGGTGGCCGAAGCGGTCCAGGAATTGATGGACAAGGGCCGCCTCTCGCCGGCCGCGCACAAGACTATCCAGGGCTTCCTCGGCAACGAAGGCGAAGCGCTGCTGGCTGCCGTCAACGATGGCGACACCGAAGCCAGTGCGCGCCTGGTGCGTGAGCTGCTGGATCGTCACGGCACCGGCCGCGTGCTGTTCCGTAACACCCGCGCCGCGGTGCAAGGCTTCCCTGAGCGCAAGCTGCACGCCTACCCGTTGCCGTGCCCGGACGAGTACCTGGAACTGCCGTTGGGCGAGCATGCCGAGCTGTACCCGGAAGTCAGCTTCCAGTCGCAGCCCGATATCGAAGAAGAAAACCGCTGGTGGCGCTTCGATCCGCGCGTCGAGTGGTTGATCGACCAGTTGAAGATGCTCAAGCGCACCAAGGTCCTGGTGATCTGCGCCCACGCCGAAACCGCCATGGACCTGGAAGACGCCCTGCGCGTGCGTTCCGGCATCCCGGCCACGGTGTTCCACGAGGGCATGAACATCCTCGAGCGGGACCGCGCCGCTGCCTACTTCGCCGATGAAGAGTTCGGCGCCCAGGTGCTGATCTGTTCGGAAATCGGCAGTGAAGGCCGCAACTTCCAGTTCGCCCACCACCTGGTGCTGTTCGACCTGCCATCGCACCCGGACTTGCTGGAGCAACGCATCGGGCGTCTGGACCGGATCGGCCAGAAGCATGTGATCGAACTGCACGTGCCGTACCTGGAAACCAGCCCGCAAGAGCGGCTGTTCCAGTGGTACCACGAAGCCCTGAACGCCTTCCTCAATACCTGCCCGACCGGCAACGCCTTGCAGCACCAGTTCGGCCCGCGCCTGCTGCCGCTGCTGGAAAATGCCGACGACGGCGAATGGCAAGCGCTGATCGACGAAGCCCGCGCCGAACGCGAGCGTCTGGAAGCCGAGCTGCACACTGGCCGCGACCGTTTGCTGGAGCTCAACTCCGGTGGCGCTGGCGAAGGTGACGCACTGGTCGAGGATATCCTGGAGCAAGACGACCAGTTCACCCTGCCGATCTATATGGAAACCCTGTTCGATGCGTTTGGCATCGACAGCGAAGACCATTCGGAAAACGCGCTGATCCTCAAGCCCAGCGAAAAAATGCTCGACGCCAGCTTCCCCCTCGGCGACGACGAAGGCGTGACCATCACCTACGACCGCAACCAGGCGCTGTCGCGCGAAGACATGCAGTTCATTACCTGGGAGCACCCGATGGTCCAGGGCGGCATGGATCTGGTGCTGTCCGGCTCCATGGGTAACACCGCCGTGGCGCTGATCAAGAACAAGGCGCTCAAGCCGGGCACCGTGTTGCTGGAGCTGCTCTACGTCAGCGAAGTAGTGGCGCCGCGTTCGCTGCAACTGGGTCGCTACCTGCCGCCGGCAGCACTGCGCTGCCTGCTGGATGCCAATGGCAATGACCTGTCGGGCCGGGTGTCCTTCACCACTCTGAACGACCAGCTGGAAAGCGTGCCCCGGGCCAGCGCCAACAAGTTCGTACAGGCCCAGCGCGACCAGCTGACGCCACGGATCAACGCCGGCGAAGAGAAAATCGCCCCGCGCCACGCCGAACGTGTGGCCGAGGCGCAACGCCGCCTGGCAGCGGACACCGACGAAGAACTGGCGCGCCTGACCGCCCTGCAAGCCGTCAACCCGACCGTGCGCGACAGCGAACTGGTTGCCCTGCGCCAACAGCGCGAGCAAGGCCTTGCCATGCTCGACAAGGCGGCGCTGCGGTTGGAGGCGATACGGGTGTTGGTCGCCGGTTGATCCGCGCCCTGCCCTGATGAACAAAAAGGCCCACGCAATGCGGGCCTTTTTTATGGGGTTTTGCGGGCCTCATCGCAGGCAAGCCAGCTCTCACAGTGACCGGTGCTCTAACTGACAACTCGGTTAACTGTGGGAGCTGGCTTGCCTGCGATGGCATCACCTCGGTTTCAAGCTGTAGCCGCCGCTGCCGGCACCTCAACCCTCCCCAACCCATCCTTCATCCGCTTGGCATCGCGCACAAAACACCGTGAAGCCTGGAACAGAAACAGCATGGTCAGGAACAACGCTACCGGAATCAGGTACATAGCGTCATGCAGGCCCACGGCCTTGAACGCCTCGGTCATTTGCTCGGCACCCGCTGCGTACATCGCCGCATGGGCAAAGTGATCAGACAGTGCGCCCACCACCACCGGCCCCATGCCACCGCCCAGCAGATACAGGCCGGCGAAGAACAACGCCATGGCCGTCGCCCGCAGGCGCGGCTCCACCACGTCCTGGATCGCCGTGTACACACAGGTGTAGAAGTTATAGGCGAACAGCCAGCCCACACTGAACACCGCGACAAACACCCCAATCTCGATGCGCCCCGCATGCAGGGCCCAGGCCGTGCATACCGTGGAGATAATCAGGCTGAAGGCGGCAAACAGCAGCCGACCGTTGGCAATGCGCTGGTGAATCTTGTCCGCCACCAGGCCGCCCAGGGTCAGGCCGAACAGGCCCGTCACGCCGACAATCACCCCGGTCGCCACGGCCGCTTCTTGCAGTGGCATCAAAAAGTAGCGTTGCAGCATCGGCACCAGGAACGAGTTGCAGGCATAGGTCGCAAAGTTGAAACACAGCCCCGCCAGCACCAGCCACAGGAAGGTGGGTACCGCCAACACGCGGCGGATCGGCCGGTCGACTTTCTCCTGGGAAACCTGCACGGTTTCGGCCGCACCGCGCTTGGGTTCCTTGATGTAAAACATGAACACCGCGAGGATCAGCCCCGGGATGGCCGCAATAAAGAACGGCGCTCGCCAGCTGTCGAACGCCTTGACCATCGCGCCGATGGTGAAGAACGCCAGCAACAGCCCCAGGGGCAGGCCCAGCATGAAAATCCCCATGGCCCGGGCGCGACGGTGGGCCGGGAACAGGTCGCCGATCAGCGAGTTGGCGGCCGGCGCATAACTGGCTTCGCCAATGCCGATGCCCATGCGCACCAGCAGGAAGGTCCAGAAGCTGCCGACCATGCCGTTGACTGCCGTCAACGCGCTCCAACTCGCCAGGCCCCAGCCCATCAGCTTGCTGCGCGAACCGGTATCGGCCAGGCGCCCCAGGGGCAAGCCGGCAATGGCGTAGACGATGGTGAACGCGGTGCCGATGATGCCGAGCTGGAAGTCACTGAGGTGCCATTCCATGCGGATCGGCTCGATGATGATCGCCGGGATCGTGCGATCAAAGAAGTTGAACAGGTTGGCCAGGAACAGCAGGAACAGAATGCGCCAGGCATTCGCCGCTTGGGTCGAGTTCTGCATGGGTCCGTCTCTTTTATTGTTATAGAGGCTCGATGCCGACGCATCCTGCCCGGAACCTGCAATCTAGTCAGGCACGGCGCGGTTGTCTGTAATGATTCGTAAAGCTGATAGGGCGTAATTTCATTTAGGACAGCGGGGTTTTGCCCGGCAAAAAAATAAGCACCCGACCCCCTTCCCAAGCGCCTTGGCAGGAATAGAATAGCGAGCCTTCCGCAGTTCCCCCCTTACCTCTTATTGATGACGTGCCATGTCCGATGCCAGTCCGTGTCTGAATTGCGGTGCCTGCTGTTCACACTTTCGCGTGTCTTTCTTTTGGGGCGAATGCGCCTCATCAGGCGGCACCGTGCCCGATGAACGGGTGGTACAGATCAACCCCAGCCGGGTGGCGATGATCGGCACCGACCAGAAACCGGCACGCTGTTGCAGCCTGGAGGGCGAAGTGGGCAGCGGCACCCGCTGTTCAATCTATGAGCAGCGTTCCAGCGTGTGCCGGGAGTTCGAGGCGTCGTGGAGCCAGGGTGAAGTCAACGTCGATTGCGACGCCGCACGCGCGGCATTTGGCCTGGCGCCGCTGGAACAGCCGCCTTACGAGTTTGAGCTGCCCATCAGCGCTTAGCACCATTGGCTATGGCCAGCATGCCAAAATCGAAGAAATCAAAATGCCATTACGGCTTGCGATTCCGTTGAGCCTTCTATACTCGATTCCATAGGTCATCGCCGCGCGCAGTGACACGAGATGACTCTGTAACGGGACATGCTATGGAATGGCTGGGTCTGCATTTTTTTACCCCCCTTCCCGAGAGCGGGCATTTATTAATCGATTGCACCCATAACCCCTTCCTGGTGCTACTGGCGTACCTGGTTGCCTGCGCAGCGGGCTTCGGCACCCTGGACATGGCCGAACGGGTCGGCCACGTCGACAACCTGACGGCAAAACGCCGCTGGCGCTGGATCGGCGCCGGTTGCCTGGCTGGCGGGATCTGGTCGACGCACTTCATCAGCATGCTGGCGTTCCAGGCGCCCATCGCCATCCATT
Source organism: Pseudomonas sp. WS 5059 (assembly GCF_012985525.1). Classification (NCBI taxonomy): domain Bacteria; kingdom Pseudomonadati; phylum Pseudomonadota; class Gammaproteobacteria; order Pseudomonadales; family Pseudomonadaceae; genus Pseudomonas; species Pseudomonas sp. WS 5059. The sequence goes on from NZ_JAAQWO010000006.1 coordinate 99,059, forward strand.
ACGAACTGTTCATGACCTTTGCTTCGTTGCTGATCGCCATGATCGCGGCGATGTTCGCCATGCAAACCCTCAGTCATGCACAACTGCGCTTTCATCAGTACCTGGTGGCGTCCATCTGGATGGGCCTGGGCATCGCCCTGATGCATTACGTGGGCATGTCCGCCATGCGCTCCGAGGCCCAGGTGTATTTCTCCAGCGGGCTGTTCGGGTTATCGATAGCAATCGCCATTGGCGCCAGCCTCGCGGCCTTGCTGCTGTCCCGCTACCTGCGCAATGGCAGCGGGATGTTCCACCAATTGCTCAAGTACGGTGCCAGCCTGGTGCTGGGCGCCGGCATTATCAGCATGCACTTCACCGGCATGGCCGCCATGCAATTGCTGGTGCCCACCGGGGCCGCGCCGTCGTTGCCGATCGATAACAACCCCATGCAGCTGGGGCTGTCGGTGGCTGTCATTACGTTGCTGGTGATCGGCAGCAGCATCAGCGCGGCCCTCGCCGACAAGAAACTGCAGCACAAGGAGCGCGACCTGCGGCGAGTCAATGCCTTGCTGAGCGAGCTGGACCAGGCGCGGGCGTCCCTGCAGCAAGTGGCCCATTACGACGCCTTGACCAGCCTGCTCAATCGCCGGGGCTTCAACCAGATCTTCGCTGAAAAACTCGCGCAGAAAACCCAGGCTGGGGGCATGCTGGCGGTGATCTTCCTCGACATCGACCACTTCAAGCGGATCAACGACAGCCTGGGCCACGACGCCGGCGACGAACTGCTGACGGTGCTGGCTGGCCATATCAAGAGTTCGGTGCGCAGCCACAATGATGTGGTGGCACGGTTCGGCGGCGATGAGTTCTGCATCCTGATCAACATCCATCATCGCGATGAAGCGCGGCACATGGCCCAGCGCATCATGCAAAAAATGAAAGAGCCCATCGAACTGGCCGGCCGACGCATGGTGATGACCACCAGCATCGGCATCAGTGTATTTCCCGAGGACGGGACCACCAGCGAGGAACTGCTGAAAACCGCCGACCTGGCGCTGTACCAGTCCAAGGATGGCGGGCGCAACAGCCTCAACTTCTTCAGTTCCAACCTCAAAACCCGGGCCTCTCTTGAACTGCAGTTGGAAGAGGAGCTGCGTAACGCGTTACGCAGCCAAAAAGAACTGGTCCTGCACTACCAACCCATCCTGGACCTGCGCAAAGGCAAGGTCACCCGGCTCGAAGCCCTGGTGCGCTGGCAACATCCCCTGCATGGCTTGCTGGCGCCAGACCGGTTTATCGGCATTGCCGAAAACAACGGCCTGATCGCCGAGCTGGACAACTGGGTACTGCGCCAGGCCTGTGCCGACCTGGGCTGGCTGACGGACCAGGGCCACCCGGACCTGACCATGGCCGTCAACTGTTCGGCCCTGAACCTGGCCCGTGACGAGTTGGCCGATGAGATCGAATACGCCTTGCGCAGCAGTGGCATCGCCGCCAGCCGCCTGGAGCTGGAAGTCACGGAAAATGCCTTGATGGGCAACATCAGCAGCACCCTGGTCCTGCTGCGGCAAATCCGCGCGCTGGGTGTCGCGCTGTCCATCGATGACTTCGGCACCGGCTATTCCTCGCTCTCCTACCTCAAGCGCCTGCCCCTCAATACACTGAAGATCGATCGCTCCTTTATCCAGGACATCCCCAAGTCCACCACCGATATGGAGATTGTCCAGGCGATCATCGGCATGGCCCACACCCTGCATTTGCAGGTGATCACCGAAGGCGTGGAAACCCCGCAGCAACTGGAGCTGCTGGTCAAGCATGGCTGCGATTACGTGCAGGGCTACCTGCTCAGCGCGGCGGTGCCGGCCAGTGAAGTCAGCGCTGTGATTACCGCGCTTGACCAGCACAACCCGCTCACACCGCTAAGCCTGGCAGGCGGCAAGGACGCCTCTTCGGTTGTACGTCCCATCCGCTGAAGCGCAGCAACCTTGGCATATCGCCATCATTTTGATTAAAGAACGCCGACGAACGGCCGATTCATGAGAGTCCGGCGTCGCTTTTCCCTAGAAACAATAGGGTTAAGACTGATCGCCGAGGCCTAAAACGCACTGTAAAAGTCGCGAACTCTCACTCGGTGATGGCTCTTTAATGCTTTCCAGCCATCCGTCCAGGCACATGGCGCACAATGACTTCTAAAAATAACCCTGTTACTGCGGTATCCGACGTGTTGCTCACAGCTCCTGCGGAAAAACCCTCAGGCTCAAAGTCATTGCACAGTCAACGTGCGCTGGGCACCCAGCAATACCTGTACTTCACCGAGACCAACACCGACCGCATCCTCGACAACCTCGACGGCCTGCGCGACATGGTCTTCCCGCGCCCGCCGCACCTTGAGGGTGACAGCGAGTTGCGCAGCGAGCAGGAGTTTCCCTCGGTCTGCCTGATCGGCCTAGGGCGCTGCGGTTCCAACATCGCCCTGGATGTGGCGGAGTTGGTGTACAACGCCCGCAAGTTCTACCTGAACGAGTTCAGCACCGAAGACAAATCCTACGTTGAAAAGGGCTACAGCCCAGCCCAATGGATCCGCAACAACCTGCGCCTGGGCGCCAGCAAGGCCAGCAAGCCCGTATTCCTGGTAGAACCATTGGTGATGCTCGGCGACCTGGATAAGGACATTGCCGGGCGCATCCGCTTCTCGCGCAAGGGCGAGAAAAGCGGCTTTTTGCGCGACTACAGCAAGATGAAGATCATGGACCTGTCGGAAGTGCATGCCGGCGGCGCCGGTAACGCCCCGATCCTGGGCCAGTACCTGGCCAAGATCATCCTCAATAAGGATACCCAGCGGTTTTCCAGCCCCGACTGGAAGATGATCCACTCGTACCTGATCGACTCCTGCGGGATCAAGGCCAACCAGTCGCGCCTGTATTTCTCGATTTTCAGCGCCGGCGGTGGCACCGGCTCGGGCATGGCCTCGGAGTTTGGCCTGGCCCAGCAACACTCGTACATGAACAAGACCTTCGACACCAAGCCCGCCGACGAGCACGACAGCAAGAGCGGCCATGCCTTCGTGTTCGAGCCGATCTTCACCAGCGGCATCTGTGTGCTGCCGAACATCTCCGATCACCGCAGCGAAATGTCCGAGGCGCTGCATATCAACGCCGGTCGGCTGCTGTGCAAGTACCTGTCAGAGGAATGGGACTTCTCGTACAACTTCGACAATGAAGACAGCAGCGAGGCCAGCGTCAAAGGCCGTATCCGCCCGTGGAACGCGATGATGCTGATCTCCAACGACATCATGCGTTACGCCGAAGAAAGCGACGACGGCAACATCCAGAACATTGACGTCAATGCCATGGAAAAACACGCCAACCAGTACATCTCACAGCAGATCTTCAACATTCTGACGGCCCAGGCGGTGACGACCGACTACGACCAGAACTATTTCCGCCGTGCCGGCATCGATATCGGTGAAACCATTCGCCTGGACGCCAACGACCTGTTCATGAGCCTGGCCGGGCCGGTGGCAATTGCCTATGCCGAGTCGGTCGTGCCGGAAACCCCGGCGCCGAGCAACGACAAGTTCAAGGTGTTTGAAAAAGAACCCCAGCGCCTGAACATCGATGACCTGTTCTTCCGCTCCATCGACCTGCCCCACTTCAATAAGGTCACCCAGGCCATCGAAGGCATCAGCCTGTTGCCGATCGAATCCAAGCGCTATAAGGCGTCCCTGGAGCAATACAAGAATTCCGGCTATGACGCGGCGGCCCTGCATGACCTGCACTTCTTCAAGAACTGCTCGTCGGTGGTGTCTATCGTCTCCCTGCCCAAGGACTACAAGCTGTCCTATATGGACCTGAACCGGCTCAAGACCCACCTCAACAGCCTGTTCCCCAACACCACGCTCAAGCGCTACGCCCTGGTGATCGGCGCTTCGGCCAACCTGTCGCTGACCACCCTGATCGCCAAGAGCCCGTGCCTGTCGGATGATTTCCTGACGTTGATCGTGGCCTTTATCAAACGCTGCTTTGCCCGCAACCCGTACCGTTTCGACGAGACGCTGGACAACTCGATCCTGGATTTCATCATCCACGAAGACTTCGACGAGGACCGTATCGACGAGTTGCTCAACGAATTCGAGAACCCGGCGAAAATCCTCGATACCAACTGGTACGCGATCAAGCCGATGTATGAGAAGAAGTACCGCGAGCTGATCAACGACAAGGAGAAGTTTGTCTCGATCAACGACATACGTCTGTCGCGCGATTGCGTGAAGAAGGCGATCAAGTACCTGCGTGAGATTTATCGTCACCGGATTGGCAAGACCAAGGTTATTTCCTTGAATAACCATACGGGCAAGACCGCCTAGACCGCGGCGCGGCCTTCGCGAGCAAGCCCGCTCCCACAGTTGACCGAGGTCTACCCTTGGAATGCGGTCGACTGTGGGAGCGGGCTTGCTCGCGAAAGCGGTCTGCCAGGCGACAATATCCATAACCTTGCCACACCAAGAAACAATTCCCCCGGCCATTCACGGCCCGCAAAACTGTTCCCATGACGTTTACGTCACCCTCCCTTGTGACCTTTCTTCACGGCCAGTTGCCATCATGGGCAAAGCAGTTACTCCGCTACACACTTTTAAAGGCGCGAAACTCGCACCATTTCGGTGCCTGCGTTTAGTTGGATGCCCTTTCCTGGATCAGAATCCACGGCGAAACCACCACCGCCCACAGGCTCGGATTACGCTCCACCAGGTCCAATGCCCGCGTCGCAGACACTTCGCCAAGGCTCCCAGAGGCCAGCCAGGCAGCCACTTTGTCCCGACTGTCCTCGGCCATCCCCTCGGCCGCTTCGATCAAATCCAGACCGGCGTCGACCCACAATAGGGCACCCTTGGCGAAGAACGGTTCAAGCTCCTTCCAGGAAATTTCCGCGGTTTCGCCGAGCAGCTTGGCATAGAGGGTGCTAGGTTCTTGCGTCATGGGAACTCACCTGAGGAAAAAATCGGCGCAATCATACCGTCGAGGCTTCCCCAGAAAAACCCAGTTGCAATTGAGGCACCGATTGAAAGTGTCAGGAACGCCAAGGATTGCCCGAGACTCTGGCATTCACCCGCCGCAATTCTGTCTTTTTCTTTCATTTAAGCGACATACCCGGGGTTTGCCCCCAGCAGCTAGCTTTTCAAGCGATCAACCGGCGCTCTACACTGTACCGGTACAGTTGCCAGGCCGCTGCCGGGGGGATATCCGAGATATCTGATCCGGTTCTGTAGCCCACAAGGCCGCTAGAACTATAAAAAATACAACAGTAAGAGTGGAGCACTATGAATAAGGCTACTAAGCAGATTTCCAAACTGTTTGCCGCTATGGTCCTGGCTGGGGTTGCCGGCCATTCGTTCGCAGCTGACACCATCAAGATCGGTATTGCCGGCCCTAAAACCGGCCCTGTGACCCAATACGGCGATATGCAATTCATGGGTGCCAAGCAAGCCATCAAGGACATCAACGCCAAGGGCGGTGTCGACGGCAAAATGCTCGAAGCCAAGGAATACGACGACGCTTGCGACCCTAAACAAGCCGTTGCCGTAGCCAACAAAGTGGTCAACGACGGCGTCAAGTTCGTGGTCGGCCACCTCTGCTCCAGCTCCACTCAACCTGCAACCGACATCTACGAAGACGAAGGCGTGATCATGATCACCCCGGCGGCCACCAGCCCGGAAATCACCGCCCGTGGCTACAAGCTGATCTTCCGTACCATCGGCCTGGACAGCGCCCAGGGCCCTGCGGCCGGCAACTACATCGCCGACCACGTCAAGCCAAAGGCCGTCGCAGTCCTGCACGACAAGCAACAATACGGTGAAGGCATCGCCACTGCGGTCAAGCAGACCCTCGAAGGCAAAGGCATCAAGGTTGCCGTGTTCGAAGGCCTGAACGCCGGCGACAAGGACTTCTCCTCGATTATCCAGAAGCTCAAGCAAGCCAACGTCGACTTCGTCTACTACGGCGGCTACCACCCAGAACTGGGCTTGATCCTGCGCCAGGCCCAGGAAAAAGGCCTGAAAGCCAAGTTCATGGGCCCGGAAGGCGTGGGCAACGACTCCATCTCGCAAATCGCCCAGAAAGCCTCCGAAGGCCTGCTGGTCACCCTGCCGAAATCCTTCGACGCCGACCCTGCGAACAAGGCCATCGTCGACGCACTCAAGGCTGACGGCAAAGACCCAAGCGGTCCGTTCGTGTTCCCGGCCTACTCGGCGGTTGAAATCATCGCTGGCGGCATCGCTGCTGCAAAAAGCGAAGACACCACCAAAGTGGCCGAGGCCATCCACGCGGGTACCTTCAAGACCCCGACCGGCGACCTGAGCTTCGATAAGAACGGCGACCTGAAAGACTTCAAGTTCGTGGTCTACGAATGGCACTTCGGCCAACCAAAAACCGAAGTATCCCCTCAGTAAGCCAGGCGTTACTGGACAACAAGCCCACTGTGCAAGCAGTGGGTTTTGTTTTACGAGGTTTATGGGCCACGCACCCGCGATCCGGGCGCTGGCTCACCTGAAAATCTTAAAACCGTCACCAGCGGTTCGCTGGCAAATGCTTTGTGCAAATGTGCTCACAGAACACAGCACCAGGCTGGAAGATGACTCCACCAGTGAAATGCGTATCGGGTTTTTAGGAGCGCTGTAATGCCTGAGATCTATCATTTTTTCCAACAGCTCGTTAATGGCCTGACCATTGGCAGCACCTATGCCTTGATAGCCATTGGCTACACAATGGTTTACGGCATCATTGGAATGATCAACTTCGCCCACGGCGAGGTGTACATGATTGGCTCCTACGTGGCGTTCATCGCCATTGCCGGGCTGGCCATGATGGGTATCCACTCCCTGCCGCTGTTGATGACTGCCGCGTTCCTTGCGTCAATCGTCGTAACCAGTGCCTACGGCTACAGTATCGAACGCGTTGCATACCGCCCCCTGCGTGGCAGCAACCGCCTGATCCCGTTGATTTCCGCCATCGGCATGTCGATTTTCCTGCAGAACACCGTATTGCTGTCCCAGGACTCCAAGGACAAGTCCATTCCCAACCTGATCCCGGGGAGCTTTTCCTTCGGTCCAGGTGGCGCACAAGAAGTGCTGATTTCCTACATGCAGATCCTGGTCTTCGTCGTCACCCTGGTGGCCATGCTGGGCCTGACCCTGTTCATCTCCCGCTCCCGTCTGGGGCGCGCCTGCCGGGCCTGTGCCGAAGACATCAAGATGGCCAACCTGCTGGGCATCAACACCAACAACATCATTGCCCTGACCTTCGTCATCGGCGCCGCACTGGCCGCCGTCGCTGCCGTGTTGCTGAGCATGCAGTATGGCGTGATCAACCCCAACGCCGGCTTCCTGGTGGGGCTCAAAGCCTTCACTGCGGCGGTCCTCGGCGGCATCGGCAGTATTCCGGGCGCGATGCTCGGCGGGCTGGTGCTGGGTGTGGCCGAAGCGTTTGGTGCCGATATCTTCGGCGACCAGTACAAGGACGTGGTGGCCTTCGGTCTATTGGTTCTGGTGCTGTTATTCCGGCCGACCGGCATCCTGGGCCGTCCGGAGGTTGAGAAAGTATGAGCAGATATCTTAAATCGGCGTTTTTCAGCGCCTTGCTGGTATGGGCCGTGGCCTTTCCGGTACTCGGGCTCAAGTTGAGCATTGTCGGGATCAACCTTGAAGTACACGGCACCGGGCCGGTGACGCTGACCATCATTGCCCTGTGCTCGGTGCTGATGTTCCTGCGGGTGCTGTTCACCCAGCAGGTCGGGGCGCTGCTCAAGTCCAATCGTGGCCCGCTGGTCTCGCCCAAGGTCAGCCAATTCCTGACCCTGCCGCGCACCCAGCGCTACATCATCATCGGCCTGATCGTGGCCGCGTTGATCTGGCCATTCTTCGGCTCCCGTGGTGCGGTGGATATCGCCACCCTGATCCTGATCTACGTGCTGCTGGGCCTGGGCCTGAACATCGTGGTGGGCCTGGCCGGCCTGCTCGACCTGGGTTATGTGGGTTTCTACGCGGTGGGTGCCTACACCTACGCGCTGCTCTCGCACTACCTGGGCTGGAGCTTCTGGATCTGCCTGCCATTGGCCGGCATGGCAGCGGCGACGTTCGGCTTCCTGCTGGGCTTCCCGGTGTTGCGCTTGCGCGGTGACTACCTGGCCATCGTGACCCTGGGTTTTGGTGAGATCATCCGTCTATTCCTGCGTAACCTCACTGATATCACCGGCGGCCCCAACGGCATCAGCAGCATTCCCAAGCCAACGTTCTTCGGCTTGTCGTTTGATCGCTCCGCTGCCGAGGGCATGCAGACCTTCCACGAGTACTTCGGGATTGCCTACAACCCGGTGAGCAAAGTGGTGTTCCTGTACCTGGTCGCCCTGTTGCTGGCCCTGGCCGCGCTGTTCGTGATCAACCGCCTGCTGCGCATGCCGATCGGGCGTGCCTGGGAAGCGCTGCGTGAAGACGAAATCGCCTGCCGTGCGCTGGGCCTGAACCCGACCATCATCAAGCTCTCCGCCTTCACCCTGGGTGCCGCGTTCGCCGGTTTCGCCGGCAGCTTCTTTGCCGCTCGCCAAGGCCTGGTGACACCGGAGTCGTTCACCTTCATCGAGTCGGCAATCATCCTCGCCATCGTGGTATTGGGTGGCATGGGCTCGCAGTTGGGCGTGATCCTCGCGGCCATCGTGATGATCCTGCTGCCGGAACTGATGCGTGAATTCAGCGAGTACCGCATGTTGATGTTCGGCGCCATGATGGTGCTGATGATGATCTGGCGCCCTCAAGGCCTGCTGCCCATGCAACGTCCACATATGGAGCTGCGCAAATGAGCCGCGAGATCCTGAAAGTCGAAAACCTGAGCATGCGCTTCGGCGGCTTGCTGGCGGTCAATGGCGTCGCCCTGACCGTCAAAGAGAAACAAGTGGTCGCGTTGATCGGCCCCAACGGCGCCGGCAAGACTACGGTGTTCAACTGCCTGACCGGTTTCTACAAGCCGGCCGGTGGCAGCATCCTGCTGGACGGCCAGCCGATCCAGGGCCTGGCCGGTCACCAGATTGCCCGCAAGGGCGTGGTGCGGACCTTCCAGAACGTGCGGTTGTTCAAGGACATGACCGCCGTGGAAAACCTGCTGATCGCCCAGCACCGGCACCTGAACACCAATTTCTTCGCGGGCCTGTTCAAGACCCCGGCGTTCCGCAAGAGCGAGCGCGAGGCCATGGAATACGCCGCGTACTGGCTGGACAAGGTCAACCTGACCGAGTTTGCCAACCGCCCGGCCGGCACCCTGGCCTATGGTCAGCAACGTCGCCTGGAAATCGCCCGCTGCATGATGACCCGCCCGCGGATCCTGATGCTCGACGAACCGGCTGCGGGCCTCAACCCCAAGGAAACCGAAGACCTCAAGGCGTTGATCGGTGTGCTGCGTGAAGAAAACAACGCCACCGTGCTGCTGATCGAACACGACATGAAACTGGTCATGAGCATTTCCGACCATATCGTCGTGATCAACCAGGGCACGCCGTTGGCCAACGGGACGCCGGAGCAGATCCGCGACAACCCGCAAGTGATCAAAGCCTATTTGGGGGAAGCGTAAATGCTGCAATTCGAAAACGTTTCCACTTTCTACGGCAAGATCCAGGCCCTGCACGACGTCAACGTGGAAGTGCGCCAGGGCGAAATCGTCACCCTGATCGGCGCCAACGGTGCCGGCAAGTCCACCCTGCTGATGACCCTGTGCGGTTCGCCCCAGGCTCACAGCGGCAGCATCCGCTACATGGGTGAGGAACTGGTGGGCCAGCACTCGGCGGCGATCATGCGCAAGAGCATTGCCGTGGTCCCGGAAGGCCGTCGGGTGTTTGCCCGCCTGACCGTGGAAGAGAACCTGGCCATGGGCGGGTTCTTCACCGACAAGGGCGACTACCAGGAGCAGATGGACAAGGTGCTGCACCTGTTCCCTCGGCTCAAGGAGCGCTTCAGCCAGCGCGGCGGCACCATGTCCGGTGGCGAACAGCAAATGCTTGCCATCGGTCGTGCGCTGATGAGCAAGCCCAAGCTGCTGTTGCTGGACGAGCCTTCCCTGGGCCTGGCGCCGATCATCATCCAGCAGATCTTCGATATCATCGAGCAGCTGCGCAAGGACGGTGTGACGGTGTTCTTGGTGGAGCAGAACGCCAACCAGGCGTTGAAAATTGCCGACCGCGCCTATGTGCTGGAAAACGGCCGGGTGGTGATGCAGGGCAGCGGCGAACAACTGCTGACCGATCCGAAAGTGCGCGAGGCGTACCTGGGCGGCTAAAAACGGTTGCTGGATGAACAGGACCAACATGTGGGAGCGGGCTTGCCCGCGATGGCGGTGTGTCAGTGCTGGATGTATTGGCTGACACGCCTCTATCGCGAGCAAGCCCGCTCCCACATTTGCTTTGTGTGAATCGTAGATTTCGCGCTGTTTTAAAGTTTTCTTCGATCCACCTGTAACGATCCCCTCCCCCCTTTCTCTAGTGGGGTAAGCAAGCACAAACGCTTCCTTACCACCTCACTGCTGGAGAAACACCATGACCGCTACCACCCGCTCGCTGCCCGTCGCCGCCCTCGCCCTGGCCCTGGGTTCTGCCTTGAGCCTGAGCGCTCTGACCACTGTCGCCCATGCCGACGAGGCGAAAATGGAAAAATGCTTCGGCGTCGCCCTCAAAGGCAAGAACGATTGCGCTGCAGGCGCCGGCACCACCTGTGCGGGCACCTCCAAAACCGACTACCAGGCCAACGCCTGGAAGCTGGTTCCCGAGGGCACCTGCGTGAAGATGGAAAGCAAAACCTCGTCGACCGGTTTTGGTCAACTGGAAGCCTTCAAAGCCAAGTCCTGAACCATTCCCACGCCTGAGTATCGACGATGATTCTTTCATCCTTGCCTGACATCTCCCGGGCTCAGGCACCCGGTCTGCCCCGGCGGGCCGGGCTGGGGCTCAAGAGCGAGCATTTCCAGGAAGTGCTCGCCACCCGGCCCGACATTGGTTTTTTTGAAGTCCACGCCGAAAACTACATGGTGGCCGGTGGGCCTTTTCATCATTACCTGGGATTGATCCGCGAGCAGTACCCGCTGTCGCTGCACGGCGTCGGCCTGTCCATTGGCGGCGAGGGCCCGCTGAGCCAGGAGCACCTTGCACGCCTGGCAGCACTGGTGGCGCGCTATCAACCCCAATCCTTTTCCGAGCACCTGGCCTGGTCAAGCCACGGCCCGGTGTATCTCAACGACTTGCTGCCCCTGGCCTATGACGACGCCGCCCTCAAGCGCGTGTGCGCACACATTGACCAGGTACAAACCGTGCTCAAGCGGCGCATGTTGCTGGAGAACCCGTCGACCTACCTGCTGTTCCAGTGCTCCACCCTGGACGAAACAGACTTCATCAGCGAAGTCATCCGGCGCACCGGCTGCGGCTTGCTGCTGGACGTAAACAATGTGTATGTGTCCTGCGTCAATCATCAGCAGGATCCGTTGGCCTACCTCGATGCTTTGCCTTTGCACACCGTGGGTGAGATTCATCTGGCCGGCTTTGCCGAAGACGCCGACAGCTTGGGTGATCGCCTGCTGATTGACGATCATGGCGCCCCCATCGACAACGCGGTGTGGCAGTTGTATCAGCAAGCCTTACAACGCACCGGACCGGTTGCGACGCTGATTGAGCGCGACAACGATGTGCCAGCCTTCAGTGTGTTGCACGCCGAAGCCCGGCAAGCCGACCAGCATCTACTGACTGCGGCGGTGCACCCATGAACAACCTGCAAAGCCAGTTTGCCCAGGCGCTGCTGGCGCCGTACCAACCATGCCCGGATGGTTTGTTCAGCAGCAATGGCGCCGATCCTGCCAGTCGTTTTGCGGTGTATCGCAACAACGTCCACAGCTCGTTGATCAACGCCCTGGCCGACAGTTATCCCGTGACCCTGCAACTGGTGGGCGATCGATTTTTCCGGGCCATGGCCGGGATGTATGTCCAGGCGTATCCGCCCACCAGCCCGCTGCTCAACGAGTACGGCAGTGACTTGGCCGACTTTATCCAGGGCTTCGCCCCTGCCGCCAGTGTCCCGTACCTGGCTGACGTCGCGCGGCTGGAGCGCTTGCGGATCAACGCCTATCACGCCGCCGACGCACCCGTCGCCGACTCGCAGGCCGTCATAAACCAGCTGCAACAGTTGCCTAGCCTGGGCAACGTGCGCCTGCAATTGCATCCATCCGTTACCACCCTGCAATCGAGCTACGCCGTGGTGGCGTTATGGGCCGCGCATCAAACCAGCGACACCGTCGCCAGACTCGACCCGTGGCACGGGCAATGCGCACTGATCCTGCGCAATGGCCTGGAGGTCGAGGTGTTTTGCATCGACAGCGGCTGCGTGGCGTTTATCAACAGCCTGAACAACCAATGGCCCCTGGAAATGGCGATGGCGTACGCCCTCGACGCAGCCACTGAATTTGACCTGCACCAATGCCTGGGACTGCTGATCAGCCACCGCGCCATCACCCATATCAAGGTACAACCATGAACACTACCGCCCCGAGCCTGATGTCCCGCGTCATTCAGGCCTTTGAAAAAATCCCCTACAGCCTGATCGCTCTTGTCGCACGTTTTTCCATTGCCGCGGTGTTCTGGAAGTCCGGCCAGACCAAGGTCGAGGGCTTGGCCATCGACCTGGTCGATGGCACCTTCGAACTGGGTATGCCACACCTGGCAAGCTCCACTGTGCCGTTGTTTCAAAGTGAATATCGGATACCGTTTGTGCCAGCTGAAGCAGCCGCGTACATGGCCACGTGCGCCGAGCACTTTTTTCCGGTCCTGATTCTGCTGGGGCTTGCCACGCGTCTTTCAGCCTTGGCGTTACTGGGCATGACCCTGGTGATCCAGCTGTTTGTCTACCCGGATGCCTACCCGACCCACGGCACTTGGATCGCGTTGCTACTGGTGCTGATGGCCAAGGGGCCAGGACGCGTGTCCATTGATCACTGGATCGAACGGCGCTGGCGTTAAAGCCGGTCCAACGCCTCGCCGTTGCGCTTGAACCAGCCCACCAGATAATCGGCCAGCACTTGGGTACGGCGTGGCAGCCCGCCCTGATAGGGGTGGACCAGGTACATCGGCATACTGCGGGTCTGATAATCGCGCAGGATCCAGCGTAGTCGGCCGTCAGCCAATTCCATCTGCAACAGGTAGGACGGCAGCCGCGCGACACCCGCGCCAACCAGCGCGGCTTTTTTCAGCAGGTTGTAGTGGTTGGAGGCAAAGGTGCCATCCACCCGCACTCGCAACAACTCGTGTTGCTGGTGATACAGCCACTCCTCGCGACCGCTGTAGTGGCTGTTGAGCAAGCAACGGTGGCCAACCAGGTCAGCCGGCACCAGCGGTTCACCATTTTGCTCCAGGTAGGCCGGGCTGGCGCAGGTCATTTCATGCCAGGCCAGCAGAGGCTTGGCGACCAGGCGCTCATCATTGGCAACCTCTGAGCGCACTGCCAGGTCAAACCCATCCCTGGCCAGGTCGCGATAGCTATTGTTGAGGTCCAACTCGATCTGGACTTGTGGATACTGCCTGGAAAAATCCAACAGCAGGCCGTCGAAAAACGTTTCGCCCAAGGACACCGGAACCGTCATACGCACGGGCCCGGCCAAATCATCCTTGAGCCGCGCCAATGCCTGTCGGGCACGCTCGACCTGAACCACCAGCCCCTGGGCCTGGGGCAACAATGCCGCACCCGCCGCCGTCAGGCTGAGGCGGCGGGTGGTGCGGTGCAGCAACACCACCGAGTATTGCGCCTCCAACTGGCTGATGCGCTTGGACAACTGCCCCTTGCTGCACCCCAGTTGCTGGGCGGCCAGGGTAAAACTGCCGGCCTCGATCAATACCGCAAACGCCGCCAGATCATCCATCTCGCTCATGGATTGTTTCCACTTGAAAACCAAAGGTTGCCTATTAGTGCGCTTATCCGCAGAAAAAACCACTCTAGACTCAAGGCTCACCTAAACCCCTTGAGGAACCACACCATGAAAATCCTGTTGATCGGCGCCAGCGGCACTGTGGGCTCGGCGGTCAAGGCCGAACTGTCCCAGCGCCATGAAGTGATCAGCATCGGGCGCAAGAGCGGCGACTTGCAGGTCGACATCAGCGACTGCGCATCGATCCGCCGACTATTTGCGCAAACCGGCCAGTTCGATGCCTTGGTGTGCGCCGCCGGCAGCGTCAACTTCGTGCCCCTGGGGGATATGGAGGCCAGCCATTTCGACCTCGGCCTGCAAGACAAGCTGATGGGTCAGGTCAATCTGTTGCTGATCGGCCGCGAGTTTGCCAACGACGGTGCGTCGTTCACCTTTACCAGCGGCATTCTCAACCGCGACCCGATCCGCACAGGCGCCTCGGCGGCGCTGGTCAATGGCGCTATTGATGCTTTCGTCAAAGCGGCAGCGATTGAATTGCCGCGGGGCCTGCGGATCAACTCGGTCAGCCCCAACGTGCTGGTGGAGGCCATGGGCAGTTATGCGCCGTATTTCCGGGGCTTCAAGCCGGTGCCTGCGACGGATGTGGCATTGGCCTACGCCAAGAGTGTGGAAGGTTTACAGACCGGACAGACCTACATCGTCGGTTGATCACTTGAGCAGCGACGGCATCATCTCTAACAACTGGTTGCGGGGGATGGAGAACCTCAGGCCCGGACCGTAGAGCACACCTTGGACCGTCGCCGTATTGAGCTGCCGGCCATTGAGGTACAGGGTCATCTGCTTATGCATGGCCGCCTGGGTCAGCGCTTTCGTGCGCTCCCTGGCTTCCGGCGTCAGCGTCACGTCGACCTCGATAAACTCGGGTTGGAGGGCGCCGGCTCTTTTCAGGGTCAAGGTCATATCGGAGAAGTCGGTCTGTGAGGTGTAGAACAGCTTGGCCGGCACCTCGGCCCAGGCCAGGGGTGCCACGCAGGCCAGGGCGAAAAGGGTCCATCGAATGTTCATATGAATGCGCCTTTCGAAAAACTTAAACTTGGCATAAGGCTTCCGTAACATCCACGGAAAAGGCTTAATTTCAGGCTCCGTTAAAATGCTGCAACCTAATCGCCCATCACCGGCTTGTGATGCAGCGCCAGCCTGCGTAACGTGGCGGCACTTATCAGGAGACCCGATAATGCTTGCCGCCCGTACCCTTGCTCTGTTTGCCCTGTTGCCCCTGCTCACCGCCTGCCAGTTGTTCGACCGCGATGCGGCCAAGCCGTCCATGACGGGCCTGACTCGCATGCAGGGCGAATTGACCGCAGTGGGCGACAAATTGCTGTTCCAGCCCTGCCATGATCAGCGCAACTATGTGGTCAACGACACCGGCGGCACCAGCATCCTCCAGGAAGCTGCGTCCCTGGCCGGCCAGCAAGGGGCCTTGTTTGCCGACCTGCGCGGCAAGTTCTCCGGAGTCGCCAGCGGCACCCAGGGCCAGGTGGACCTGCAGCAACTGTACCGCGTCGAACGTTCGACCTCGGCCTGCGACGACCCGGACTTCAAGCGCATGATCCTGCGCGCCAATGGCCACAAGCCGGCGTGGGCATTGAACGTCACCAATAAGGGCATGGTCTTGCAACGCGAGGGGCAGCCACCGTTGCCGGTGCCTTATGTCGAAGAACAACTGGGCGACGGCCGCTTCAACCTCACCACCGAAGCCAACGGCCAGCAGATTGAACTGTGGGTCGCGCCCCAACGCTGCATCGATAGCGTCAGTGGCAGCCTGCAGCATATGAGCGCCGAACTTCGGATCAACGGTCAGGTGCAGCGTGGCTGCGCGGCGTTTGGCGGCTCGCGAGACGACTGATTCAGCCCTGCGCTGTTTTAGCATGACGGGAAACCGCCGTTGGGGCTTATAATCGCCGGTTTGCAAAACCGCCGGCCCTACCAAACGCCGCATACCGGATCCTGTCATGCTACGAATCACCGAACTCAAGCTGCCCATCGACCATCCCGAAGAAGACCTGCGGCCTGCCATTGTGCAGCGCCTGGGCATCGCCAGTGATGATCTGCTCGATTTCACCCTGTTCAAACGCAGCTACGATGCGCGCAAGAAGTCGTCGGAGCTGTGTTTCATCTACACCGTCGACCTTGAGGTCAAGGGCGAGGCCGCCCTGCTGCTCAAGTTCGCTGACGACCGCAATATCAATGCCGCCCCCGATGTCAGCTACAAGGTCGTCGGCCAGGCACCGGCCGACCTGAGCGAGCGGCCGATTGTGGTCGGCTTCGGCCCTTGCGGGATCTTTGCCGGGTTGTTGCTGGCGCAAATGGGCTTCAAGCCGATCATCCTCGAGCGCGGCCGCGAAGTGCGCCAGCGCACCAAGGACACCTGGGGCCTGTGGCGCAAAAGCGTACTCAACCCCGAGTCCAACGTGCAGTTCGGCGAGGGCGGTGCCGGGACCTTTTCCGACGGCAAGCTCTACAGCCAGATCAAGGACCCGAAATTTCACGGGCGCAAGGTCCTGCACGAGTTCGTCAAGGCCGGCGCGCCAGACGAGATCCTCTACGTCAGCAAACCGCACATCGGTACCTTCCGCCTGACCGGCGTGGTGGAAAACATGCGCCAGCAGATCATCGCCCTGGGCGGTGAAGTGCGTTTTGAACAGCGGGTCACCGACGTGCTGATCGAAGATGGCCAGTTGAATGGCGTGGTGGTCGCCGGTGGCGAGCAGATCCTTTCCAAGCATGTGATCCTCGCCCTCGGCCACAGCGCCCGCGACACTTTCCGCATGCTCCACGGCCGTGGCGTGTACATGGAAGCCAAGCCGTTTTCGGTGGGTTTCCGTATCGAACACCCGCAGTCGCTGATCGACGCCGCACGCCTGGGCAAATATGCCGGGCACCCGAAACTGGGCGCAGCCGACTACAAGCTGGTGCACCACGCCAAGAACGGCCGTTCGGTGTACAGCTTCTGCATGTGCCCAGGCGGCACGGTGGTGGCAGCCACCTCCGAGCCGAATCGAGTCGTGACCAATGGCATGAGCCAGTATTCGCGTAACGAACGCAATGCCAACTCCGGGATCGTGGTGGGTATCACGCCGGAAGTGGACTACCCGGGCGGCCCGCTGGCCGGGATCGAGTTGCAGGAGCGCCTGGAGTCCCACGCGTTCATCCTCGGCGGCAGCAACTACGAAGCACCGGCGCAACTGGTGGGTGATTTCATCGCCGGCAAGCCGTCCACGGCTATTGGTAGCGTGGAACCTTCCTACAAGCCAGGCGTAGCCCTGGGCGACTTGGCCCTGGCCTTGCCAGACTTCGCCATCGAGGCCATCCGCGAAGCGTTGCCGGCCTTTGAGAAGCAGATCAAGGGTTACTCGTTGCATGACGCGGTATTGACCGGGATCGAGACCCGCACTTCATCGCCGCTGCGGATCACCCGCGACGCGTCGATGCAAAGCTTGAATGTCAAAGGCCTGTTCCCGGCCGGCGAAGGTGCTGGCTATGCAGGTGGGATCCTGTCGGCCGGCGTTGACGGGATTCGGATTGCCGAAGCCGTGGCGCGCAACATCCTCGGGATCGAAGCCTGAGCAAACGCCCTCCACTGTGGGAGCGGGCAAGCCCGGCTCCCACAGTGATCATCGTGCGCCAGACGGTTTAGATATTGGCGCGCAGGATACTGTCCGGCAACGGCTCGCCCCGCTCGACACTGGCGGCAACCGCGTCGATCAACTCTTCCAGTTCATACCCCTGCCCGACCAGCCACGCATCGTCGTAGTAGGTCGTGGCATAGCGCTCGCCACCATCACACAGAATCGCCACGATAGACCCGGACTCCCCTGCCGCCTGCATCTGCTGCGCGGCAACCAGCGCGCCGATCAGGTTGGTGCCGCTGGAACCCCCGACCCGCCGGCCCAAGCGTTGCGCCAGGTAATGCATGGCCGCCAGCGACAAGGCATCCGGCACCTTGACCATCGCATCGATCACCTTGGGCAGGAACGATGCCTCCACCCGCGGCCGGCCGATGCCCTCGATCCGTGAACCGCAGTCCAGGCGCAAACTGGCGTCACCGCTCTGGTAATACTCGAAGAACACCGAACGCTCGGCATCGGCACACAAGACTCGGGTGCAATGCTGGCGATAACGCACATAGCGCCCCAGGGTCGCCGTGGTCCCGCCGGTACCCGGGCTGGAAATCAGCCAGCTCGGCTCTGGATGGCGCTCGAAGCGCAGTTGCTGGAAGATCGATTCGGCAATGTTGTTATTCGCCCGCCAGTCCGTCGCGCGTTCGGCATAGGTGAACTGATCCATGAAGTGCCCGCCACTTTCCTGCGCCAGGCGCTCGGATTCGGCGTAGATCTGCGTGGGATCCTGCACCAGGTGGCTCTTGCCACCGTAGAAGGCGATCTGCGCAATTTTCTCCTGGGACGTGGTGGCCGGCATCACCGCAATGAACGGCAGGCCCAGCAAACGCGCGAAGTACGCCTCGGAGATCGCCGTCGAGCCACTGGAGGCTTCGATCACTGGCGCGCCGGGCTTGAGCCAACCGTTGCACAGCGCATACAGGAACAGGGAGCGAGCCAGCCGGTGCTTGAGGCTGCCGGTGGGGTGGCTGGACTCATCCTTGAAATACAACTCGATCCCCGGCAAGCCCGGTAAAGGCAGCGGGATCAGGTGGGTGTCGGCGCTGCGCTGGAAGTCCGCCTCAATAATGCGGATGGCCTCTCGGGCCCACGGACGATGGTCGCTCATGCTCAAGTTCCATTAGGTTTTCAGGCTGAATGTTAGGGTCTTTCCTACACTGCACACAGATACAGTCATGACTCAATTCGACACACAATTGCTAGTCTTTGACGCAAGCCCTACCACGACGCTTTTATATAACAAAAAAGAATATAACTTTTGTTTTAACAACTAACAGTACGGGTTAGGGTACGCCCCTATTGAACTTTGATTGGAGAGCATCCCTTGCCTCTGCGTAGCACGTTTACCCGTTTCTTCCAGCTTGAAGCGGCCAGCGGCCTGTTACTGATCGCTGCAGCCGCCTTGGCGCTGATCATCAACAACTCGCCGCTGTCCCATCTCTACAACAGCTTTCTTGACGTGCCCGTCGCCGTACAAATCGGCGCCCTGCAAATCGCCAAGCCGTCGCTGCTATGGATCAACGACGGCCTGATGGCCCTGTTCTTCCTGCTGATCGGTCTGGAGGTCAAGCGCGAGTTGCTCGATGGCCACTTGTCCAAGCCTTCCCAGGTCGTGCTGCCAGGCGCTGCAGCCATCGGCGGCATGGTGGTGCCGGCGCTGATCTACTGGGCGCTGAATAAGGATAACCCGGCGGCGCTGGGCGGCTGGGCCATCCCGATGGCCACCGATATCGCCTTTGCCCTTGGCGTGTTGGCCCTGCTGGGCAAGCGTGTACCGGTGTCGCTGAAGCTGTTCCTGATGACCCTGGCGATCATCGATGACCTGGGCGCCATCATCGTCATCGCGATTTTCTATTCCAGCGAACTGTCCACCGCGTCGCTGGCAGGGGCAGGTGCCTGCCTTGTCGCGCTGATAGCCATGAACCGCCTGGGGGTGGTCAAGCTCGGGCCGTACCTGATCATCGGCCTGATCCTGTGGGTCTGCGTGCTCAAGAGTGGGGTTCATGCCACCCTGGCTGGCGTCACCCTGGCGTTCTGCATTCCGCTGCGCACCAAGAACGCCGAACCCTCGCCCCTGCTGGGCCTGGAACACGCGCTGCACCCGTGGGTGGCCTACGGCATCCTGCCGCTGTTCGCGTTTGCCAACGCCGGCGTGTCGCTGGCCGGGGTCAACCTGGAGAGCTTTACCCACCATGTGCCAATGGGTATCGCGGCCGGCCTACTGGTGGGCAAGACGGTCGGTGTGTTTGGGCTGACCTGGCTCGCGGTGAAAACCGGGCTGGCTGCCCTGCCGACCGGCGCCAATTGGGGCCAGGTCATGGGCGTGGCCATCCTGTGCGGTATCGGCTTCACCATGAGCCTGTTTGTCGGCTCGCTGGCGTTCGTGCCGGGCAGTAGCGAATACGCCGGGATGGACCGGATGGGTATTCTCACGGGCTCGATCCTGGCGGCATTGATTGGTTATGCAGTGACGGCGATGGCCAGTCGTAAGCAAGCGGCTACCAGCGCTTAACGCGCTGGCACGCTCAACTTAGCACCCAATAAAAAACCCCGCCCGGTCACCCGGTCGGGGTTTTTCTTTGACCGCCGGCCCCTTAACGGGTAACGCGGCTGGTACCGTCTACAGTCATGATGCGCACACGGTCACCAATGCGGAAGATCTCGTTTTCCTGCACGGCCTGGACGTAGGCGCGCATGCTGCCGTCGTCTTCGCGCACGGTGATTTCCACGCCCTGGGTGCGGGTCAGGCCTTCTTCGGTGGCCGAGCCCAGCAGGCCGCCGGCCACGGCACCGATAACAGCCGTCACGATGCTGCCACGGCCGCCACCGATGGCGCTACCGCCAACACCGCCGATGACTGCGCCTGCTGCGCCGCCGATTGGGGTCTTGGTGCCTTCGATCTTGACCGGACGCAGGGATTCAATGGTGCCCATGCGCACGCTCTGCACACGACGTGCTTCGTCACGGGAGTACGAGTCGCCGGTCAGACTGGAGGCGCAGCCACCCAGCAGCAACGACATGGTGGTAAAGCAGGCAACCAGCAAAACAGACTTACGCATAGCATCAACTCCATAGGACATATCTTAATTAGACTCCGCTGCTTGACGCCTGTCACGGCAAGGCCCGGAGAAAATTGCTTTCATTCAGCCCCAGTACAGACAGGCTGTACCGCGAAAATCGACGAACGGTAGCAACCGCATCCAGACAAGGAGTTTCATGGACTACTTCATCATTGTAGCTACCACCGCCGCCGGCCTGTATTTCCACTGGTGGCTGTACCGGCGAATCAAGCGCTGGGTGGACCGCGACCTGGCGCTGTCCCTGGCTGGAGACGATCAGCACAAGCGCATCTTTATGCTGCAACAGTTGGACCGCGCCAAGGCTGAGAAGGTCAAGCGTAAGGATTTGCCGCAGTGGCTGCAGGACGCGGCCCGGCAATACACACCACAAGCCCCGGAGTAGAGACCTCGGCAAGAACACCAAGATCAAAGGTGAGAGCTGTCGAGCCCTGGCGAGGCTGCGATAGGGGGTGTATCAGACAACCTGAAGTGGGCAGCGCCGCCATCATCGCAGCCTTGCCCGGGCTCGGGTGCTTAAAGGGCCCTCAGGGCGCCAGTCGCTCGCGGGTCCAGTCGGCACCCTGCAAACGATAGTTCAAGCGATCATGCAAGCGGCTCGCCCGACCCTGCCAGAACTCGATGCGCTCGGGCAGCAGGCGATAACCACCCCAGTGTTGCGGACAATCCGGCTGGGTCTCGCTGAAACGCTGCTCGGTCAGCGTGAGCAAATCCTGCAATTGCTGGCGATCACGGATCACCTGGCTTTGCGGGGAAGCCCAGGCGCCGATGCGGCTACCCAGGGGACGCACCTGATAGTAGGCGTCCGACTCCTCAGGCGTGACCTTGACCACCCGCCCCTCGATACGCACCTGGCGTTCCAGGGTCGGCCAGAAGAAGGTCATGGCAGCAAACGGGCGGGCTGCCAATTGCTGGCCCTTGGCACTCTGGTAGTTGGTGAAGAAGGTAAAGCCCTGGGCATCCAGCCCCTTGAGCAGCAGGACGCGGCAGTGAGGCCGGCCCTCCTGGTCCACGGTCGCCAGGGTCATGGCATTGGCCTCCACCGGTGGCTGCTCGGTCTTGACCGCATCGTTGAACCACTGGTGGAACAAGGCAAACGGCTCGTCCGGGGCCTGGGCCTCGCTCAAACCGTCCCGTGTGTAGTCACGGCGCATATCAGCCAGTGCCTGGGTCATGCGGCTTTATCCTTCTCGCTCAACTACTCAGTTTTTTACCTGGTCGTTTGCCGCTACTTTTTTCGCTGGCGTTGCATCCTTGGCGGCAGCTGGCTTTTTGGCAGCCGGCTTGGCGGCGGCTTTCTTCGCGGCTGGCTTGGCGGCGGCCTTCTTGGCAGGTGCTTTCTTGGCGGCAACGGCTTTCTTGGCGACCGGTGCTGGGGCAACAACGTCCTGTACCGCAACCAGCTCAGGCTTCGGTGGGTTTGGCGAGTTGTACTTGCTCAGCAGTGCCAGCATGGTAGTGCGCTGGGTGAACATGATCTCCATGCGACGGTTCAAGGCACGGCCCTGGGTGCTGTCGTTGGCGGCGCGGGGCATCAGGTCACCCATGCCACGCAGCATCAGGCGGTCCTGCTTCAGGCCGCTGAGGCTGAAGATCGAGGCAATGGACTGTGCACGCTCCTTGGTCAGGGGCTGGTTCTGCACGGTATCGATGTGACCCAGGACGAGCACGGCAGTCTTCGGATCCTTTTCAACGGCCTTGGCGACACGGGTGAACGGGCCCAGGGTCACTGGCAACAACATTGCAGGGCGTTTCGGGTTGTACGAACCATCGACCGGGGCAATCACCACCAGCACGTTGTCGCGACGTTCCAGTTGCAGGTTGCTGTCCTTGATCGCGGCACGCAGGCGCGGCTCGTAGTCGTCCAGCCAGGCCTGGGTGATTTTCGGGTCGGGCATCGGGATGTTGGTCACATCGACTTTGCTCAGCGGTTTTGGCTTGCTTTCAAACGGCCACCACCATTTGGTATCGCTTTCAGTCTTGGCGACCACCGGGGCAGCAGCCGCGGCTGGCGTTGCCGCCTGCAGATCGGCCTTGAGGTCTGCCTTGGCATCAGCCGCCTTGGCATCGGCCTTGGCGGTAACATCCTTGGTCGCCGACTTGTCGAACCCGAATGACCACCAATGCTCGCCAGACGCATCATTTTGTGGAGTTTGTGCACAGCCAGTAATAGTGAGGCAGAGCGCCAGTGCCAAGGACTTGTTCGATAACATGAGATATCCACAAAATGAGAAAACACAGGGGTCTGGATGACCCGTTAAACAGACGCTTCACGAAGTTTAAAGTAACAATACTTTTCAAGCGCCTTTTGTAGGTGCCTTTTTAACAAAAAAACGCCAGACAGCAAGCTATTTACAGACAACCGGCCAATATTCTTACCAACTTTTGCGCGCGCGGGTCCATAAGTACATACGGCCCCAGAGTATTGGTCACGAAACCAAATGCTACATCATGTTCCGGATCGGCAAAGCCCACAGAGCCACCGGCCCCGGGATGCCCAAATGCACGTGGGCCAAGGCCGAAGGTCGCATTGGGCACATCTGGCTGGTCCAACATGCAACCCAGGCCAAAACGGGTTTGCGTCAATAAGGTTTTATCCGGCCCGATACTGTGCTCGCGGGTCAGTTGTTCAAGCATCTCGGCTTCCAACAAACTTCCATCCAACAAACCACTATAAAACCCGGCCAAACTGCGCGCATTGCCATGCCCATTTGCCGCCGGCTGCTGCATACGACGCCACTCGGGTTTATTAGTGCTGGTTAGTATAGAGGGCGGATTGGTAAACGCCCGGGTAGTCATTGCCGCAGGTTCGCGCAGGGTGACCTGTAATAGCCTCTGGGCTGCCTCATCCCCCATGTTGCCTTTGCTCCGGGCAATGTGGGCGACGCGATAGAACTCTGCGTCGGCCAACCCGACATGGAAGTCCAGGCCCAACGGGCGGGCAACCCGGGCCACAATCGACTCCCCCGGCCCACGCCCATCGGCGCGACGCAGCAGTTCACCGACCAGCCAGCCATAGGTGATGGCGGCGTAGCCATGGCCCTCGCCGGGTGTCCACCAGGGAGCCTCGGCGGCCAGGGCAGCGGTCATCAAGGGCCAGTCATACAGGGCCTCGGCGGGCAATATTTCACGCAGCGCTGGCAGCCCGGCCTTATGGCACAGTAGTTGGCGCAAGGTGATGTTTTCCTTGCCTGCCGCGGCGAACTCCGGCCAGTAGTTGGCAACCGGGGCGTCCAACTGCAATTTGCCTTCGGCAACCAGTTGCAGGGCGGTGACGGCGGTGAAGGTCTTGGTGCAGGAGAACAGGTTGGCAATAGTGTCGCTATGCCAGGCCTCGGCACCGTCCTTGTCGGCGGTGCCGGCCCACAGGTCGAGGACGGTTTCGCCGCCAATCTGCACACACAGCGCCGCACCACGCTCCTGAGGGTCGTCAAACAGTGCGCCGAAGGCTTCACGCACTGCTTCGAATTGAAGCTCGTAATGACCCTGAATCTGCACCTGCATCCCCCTCGGAAAAGACTTGCGTTAAATGGCGCCCATTGTTCCAGTCATTACGGGGTTTGGGAACCCGTTGCCGCGTGGGCGACCTTGGCTTTTTCGGCTTCCCGACCCAACTGCTGGATCGCCGCCAGATTGCTTTTACGCACACTGTCGACGAAGCCCTGGAACGGCACATCGGTGATCCCCACCAGGCCGAAATGGCCATTTTCACCGTCCAGCAAACGCCCGGTCACCGGCTGGTCGAGGTACTGGAACCAGTGCACACCGACAATCGACGGCTCGGCCATGGCCTGCTTGAGGAAGGTCGCATAGGCCGGGCCGCGCGCCTCTTCCCTGGCCAATGGCGTCAAGCCGCCCCAGAACGGGCCACGGTCGGCCGAGCCGACGTTGAACTCGCTGATCAGTACCGGCTTGTCCAGCGCGCGCAGGGCGGCGAAGTCATGACCGTCCTGGGGCTTGAGGGTGTACATGTTGAAGCTCAGCACATCGCAATACTGGGCGCAGGACGCCACGGCTTCCGGCGTGCTGACCGCATAGCGGCCACCCAGCAGCAACTGGTTGGGCGCGTGCCATTTCAGCGCATCGGAGATGGTCTTGAAGTAGGCGTCGGCGAAAGTCTTCTGGAAATACTGGAAATCAGCCTCGATTTCCGGATGCTCGGGGTTGGGAACCGGCGGCTCGAAGCCTGGATCTTCCATCAACTCCCAGCCAGCCAGGTGAATGCCCCAGGCTTTGGACAGGCCGTCTTCGTTGCGATATTTATCGCGCAGTTGCTTGAGGAACGCACGTTTGGCCGGCACATCGGTAGTCATGCGCAGGGTGCCATAGGCCAGGGCATAACGGGATTTCGCATCATTGCCAGGACCGGCCCATGCCAGTTCGTTATCGGCAAAGAAGCCGATCAACCAGGGATCGTCGCGATGGTCACGGGTGGCAATCGCCACGGCCCGCTCGGTGGCCATGGCAAAGCGCGGGTCGAAAGGATCGGGCATGCCGCCCCACCAGTCGATCCCGGTGCTGATACTGGTGTAGTCGCCAATGATCGACAGCGCCAAGGTGTAAGGCACGCGATCTGCGCCAACCAGCTGCGGGGCGCTCCAGTTGCCGACGGTATTGAAACCCCAGGCCTGCAGGCGGTCCAGGGTGTGGCCGACCCAGCGTGCCTGGTCGAAACCTTCGGAGCCATATGTGCGTTGCAGATTGGCCCCGTAGAAATCGTACCAGCGCCCCACATTGAAGCCGCGCCCGACATCCGCGCCATTGCCGCCACGGTTATCGCCACTGCCATAATATTTGTCGAAGGGTTCACCCGCCTTGGGCAGTGCGCCAAACATCCACTCGCGGCCGGCGACATAGGTCTGGCTGTTGGCCGGGCTCACGGTGTTGACGCCCAGGGAGTAGAACGGATGCCCCAGCGGAGTCACCAGGTACCAGCGCCCGTCGCGCTTTTCGGTGCGAAAGAAACCGCTGGCGTCAAAGGCCGGGCCCTTGGTCCAGCCGCCAAACTTGTCCAAATTGGCCTTGTCACGCTCCGCGAGCCAGCCCTTGAGCAGTTGCTGCTCCTTGGCGGCCGCAGCCTTGAGTTGTTCGTCGCTGCTGACTTTTTCCGGCCAGCGCGCGCGGGTGGACTGCCCATAGGCATCCACCAGCTCACTGTAGGCGGCCTTGAGCACCGGTTCGCTGCCCTGCACGCCAAAGCGCTCCAGCAGGATGCTTTGCGGGGCGACCGGCTGGATCATCGACAAAGTGACCGAGACCACCTGGCTGCGGTCGATTTCCCCAGCACTGGCGGCCAGCATCACACGCTGCCCGTCCACGGTGATCGGCATCGGCGGCCCGGCCTTCATGCCCTGGCTCAAGGGCGAATTGGCTTGCAGCGGCACCAGCAGGGTTTGCGCAGGCCCCGCCGGCAAATCGATACGACTGACCAGGGTCTTGCCGTCGCTGCTCTGCACCTTGACATACAAGGTCAGCGCCCAGTCCATCGCACTCTGGATGCGCAGGCTCATGGCAGTCGATTGCGACCAGTCCCACACCCCGCTCTGCGGGCTGAGCACCAGGCTAGGCTGTGCCGCCGGGTTGAAGGTGATGCGGCGCAGCACCTCGCCCTCCGGGGTCTGTTCGGCGTTGTATTGCGGCAAGCTGGCGTCCTGGGTCGCTACCTTGACCACATCGGCCGGCCGGACAAAGTTGAACAGCGTCTGTTGCCCGGCCGGCGCGGCCAGCAATGGCGCGGCGAACAACAAGGCAAAAAGAGCAGGCAGCGTGCGGATCATACGAACAAGGTTCTCCCAATCGGCCGGTGAATGGCCTGATGACATACATGAGATAGACCACGAAGTGGGCGAATTCGCCCACTGTGGATTAAGAAATTTCGCGCCGGAAAGGCGGCAAGGCATTCAGGATAGCCTTGCCATAGCGCTGGGTGACCAGACGGCGGTCGAGCAAGGTGATGGTGCCCCGGTCTTCTTCGGTACGCAGCAAGCGGCCACAAGCCTGGACCAGCTTCAACGAGGCGTCCGGCACCGAGATTTCCATGAACGGATTGCCGCCCCGGGCTTCGATCCATTCGGCCAGCGCCGCCTCGACCGGATCGTCCGGCACCGAGAATGGGATCTTCGCGATCACCACGTGTTCACAGTAGGCGCCGGGCAAGTCGACACCTTCGGCAAAGCTCGCCAGGCCGAACAACACGCTGGAGTCCCCGCCATCGACCCGTGCCTTGTGCTTGTTCAGGGTTTCCTGTTTCGACAGGTTGCCCTGGATAAACACCTGCTTGCGCCAGTCACGGTCGAGGCCGTCGAACACGTCCTGCATCTGCTTGCGTGACGAAAACAGCACCAGGGTGCCCTTGGAACCTTCCACCAGCGATGGCAGGTCACGAATGATTGCTGCGGTATGGGCCGGCGCGTCCCGTGGGTCGGCCTTGAGGTCCGGCACCCGCAGCACACCGGCGTCGGCATGATGGAACGGGCTGGGGACCACGGCGGTGACGGCTTTTTTCGGCAGGCCGGCGCGCATGCGGAATCGGTCGAAGGTGCCCAGGGCGGTCAGGGTGGCCGAAGTCACCAGGGCGCCGTAGGCCACGTTCCACAGGTTGCGTCGGAGCATTTCTGCGGCGAGGATCGGGCTGGCGTTGACCTCGATATCGAACAGCGCGCCGCTCTCCGACAGCGTCAGCCAGCGGGCCATGGGCGGGTTATCTTCCGGGTCTTCAACGGTGAAGGCGGTCCATAACTCCCAGTTGCCCTGGGCGCGGGACAGCAGGCTGCCAAACAACGGATACCACTCTTCGGCCTGGTTGCTGGCGATGCCGATATTGACCTCGCCATCCATGCCTTCCTTGAGCAGGTCGGTCAGGCGCGTGAACAGATCGGTGAGGCGTGAGAAGCCCTTCTTCAGCTCCACGCCCATCTCGCGCATATGCTCGGGGATCAGCCCGCCGACAAAACGATGGCGCGGCCGTTCGCGGCCTTCGACGTCTTCGCCAGGCTTGAAGTCCGCCACCTGCTCGCAGGCGCTGAACATGAACTGTTGCTGGGTCTTGATCTCCCGCGCCAGCTCCGGCACCTGCTCGATCAGCTTGCCCAGGTCGCCCGGCAGCGGATGCTGGGCCAGCAGCTTGGTGAGGTTCTTGGCGGTGGTTTCCAGCCAGTCGGCAGTGGAACGCAGGCGCGTGTAGTGGGCAAAGTGGCCGATGGCCTTGTCCGGCAAGTGGTGGCCTTCGTCGAACACATACAGGGTGTCGCGCGGGTCCGGCAGCACAGCGCCGCCGCCCAGGGCCAGGTCGGCGAGGACCATGTCGTGGTTGGTGACGATCACGTCGACCTTGCCCATGCCTTCGCGGGCCTTGTAGAAGGCGCACTGGCCGAAGTTGGGGCAATGCCGGTTGGTGCACTGGCTATGATCGGTGGTCAGGCGCGCCCAGTCGGCGTCTTCCAGGGCGTTGGGCCAGCTGTCGCGGTCACCATCCCACTTATTACCGGCCAGCTTTTCGATCATGCTGGTAAACAGCTTCTGGCTGGCCTCATCGACTTCGATCTTGAAACCTTCTTCTTCGAACAGCGAGGCCGTGGCGGTTTGCGCGTGGCCTTCCTGCAGCAGCACATCCAGCTTGGACAGGCACATATAGCGGCCACGCCCCTTGGCCAGGGCAAAGGTGAAGCTCAGGCCGCTGTTGCGCATCAGGTCCGGCAGGTCTTTGTAGACGATCTGCTCTTGCAGGGCCACGGTGGCGGTGGCAATCACCAGGCGCTTGCCGGCGGCCTTGGCAGTAGGAATCGCCGCCAGGCTGTAGGCCACGGTCTTGCCAGTACCGGTGCCGGCCTCGACGGCCACGACCGCAGGGTCGCCACTGCGCCGGCCTTCATCGTCGGTGTCGATATCCCCGAGGACCTTGGCCACTTCGGCGATCATCAGGCGCTGGCCGTAGCGCGGTTTCAAGCTCTTGGCTTCGAGAAAACGCGAGTAGGCGCCCTGGATCGTGGTTTTGAGTTCAGTGCTGATCATGGATAGTCGGGCGCAAAAAACGCTGGATAAATTTTCAGTGGTTCGGATCGGCCGCTATCATACCCCGCTAATTAATCCCGCGCAGAACGGAGTACCTCAATGACCGTGTTTAGCCTTGCCTACACCCTGCATGTATTGGCCGCCCTGGTCTGGGTCGGTGGTATGTTTTTCGCCTGGATGATCCTGCGCCCAGCCGCTGTGGCGGCGCTTGAGGGGCCGGCGCGACTTAAACTGTGGATGAATGTGTTTCCGCGTTTTTTCGTGTGGGTTTGGGTCGCGGTGCTGATCTTGCCGATCAGTGGCGTTGGATTGTTGCAGTTGCGCTTCAACGGGTTTGAAACCGCACCGCGTTATGTACAGGTGATGATGGGCCTGTATGTGGTGATGACGGCGCTGTTTATCCGCATCCAGGCGTTACAACTGCCTGAACTGCGCACGGCCGTGGCGGCCGAGGACTGGGCGACTGGCGCGCAGGCGCTGGGAAGAATCCGAAAGTTGGTAGGGATCAATCTGATTGTTGGGTTGGTAGTGGTGGGTGTGGCTTCGGCCCGGCCGATGTTCTGAGGGTGTTCCTCAGTGCCTCATCGCGGGCAAGCCCGCTCCCACACTTTGATTTGTGAATACCTTAAAAAGGTGGGAGTGGGCTTGCCCGCGATAGGGCCGGTGCCAATCGCTCAAAGCCGCTGGATGCTCACTGAACCGGCAGGCCCCGCCGGCCCAGCCTGGCCTTCCAACCCCGGCCGGCCTTTCTCGCCGCCGTCGGCGCGATACACCAGGCAGCCCTTGGACACCCCGCCCTTGCCCGGCTTGCCGGCCACACCTGGCAAGCCGCCTGCACCGCCATCGACCCAGACCTTGATCTGCTCGCTCGGATAGTCCTGCGGCAATTCGATACGCACCGCCGCGCCTGCGGCCCCCGGCAGGCCGTCACCGCCGTTGTCACCATTGGCGCCACGCCCGGCCGAGCCCCAGGTGCACCCCGGGTCTTCACCGTTGGCGCCATCCAAGCCGCTATAACCTTGGGCGCCGGTGCCGCCACGGGCATCGACGGACAGTTCCGCCGCGCTCAACTGGTTGATCCGCAAGGTCAGGTCACGCCCAGGCCGGGCCGGTTTTTCATGGGTGCCGGGCGCGCCACGGGAGGTGATCTGACTGCCATGTTCCAACTGCGCATGCTGCACCTGCAATTGCAAGGCCCTGGCGCTGGGCACGATGGCGATCCGCGCTTCGCGGCCCAGGTGCAATTCGTCGACAGTGACCTGGGTGATATTGGCCGGAATCAGCAAAGTGCCATAGTCGGCCACTTCCAGGCGCTCCAGCTGCAGCACGCTGGTGCTGTTGGGCAAGCGCAGCAACGAGTTGGTCTCGACACTGACGCTTTCGGCCAGGGCGATGGGACTGACCAATAGGGCCAGGAGTAAAACCTTACGCATGATTGGCATCCTTGTTGTCGTGGTCAGCCGCAGGCGCAGGCAGGCTCTTTATATGGAACATCCCCAGCAACAGGATCAGCAGGCGGTCACGCCAGGGGTGGGAACGATGTTTGACGCTGGCGTTGAACAACACCAACTCCAGAAGATGGACCAGCAACAACAGGCTGCCGACCAGGTTGACCAACAGATGAAATGGATTGGTCAGCGGTTTGAACAGATTGACCAGCACAACCGCCCAGAACAGCAACGCCAGCAATTTCCCCACTCGCAACAACAGCTTCATGCCCTACGCCCCCTGCACATTATTCTTTGGGCGCACAGTAACGAGTTCTACAGGCGATTTGCCAGTGAAGGATTAAAAAACTTGAGAAGGCGGCGACTTGGTGGCCAGATCGCCGAGATTCATCGGACACAGCCGTAAGAAATGCCCCTGGCAACACCCAGGGGCATATCAGAAATGTCTTAGCGGTTGATTTGAATTTCCACGCGGCGATTCAGGGTACGACCGTCGGCGGTTTTGTTGTCGGCCACTGGATGGGTTTCACCGGCGCCCGTCACCGACACAAAGTTGCTACGGGGCACACCGGCGCCGACCAGGTAATCAGTGACCGAATGCGCGCGTTTTTCCGAGAGCCTTTGGTTGTAGGCATCTTTACCGACGCTGTCGGTGTGCCCGCTAACCCGCAGTTGGGCGCTTGGCGCTTCCTGTTTCAGGCGTGTGGCGATGGTATCGAGCTTGGTTTTATCGGCAGCCGTCAGCCGGGCCGAGTCGAATTCGAAGTGCACATCACGAATCACGATGGTCTCTTCCTTGACCACCACCACTTCTTCGACGACGACCGCCTCAGGTACTGGCGGGCAGCCATTGGCATCGACCTGCAAGCCCTTGGGGGTGCCCGGGCACTGGTCGCGGCTGTCGGGCACGCCGTCGCCGTCTTCGTCAGCGTCGCCATGCACCCAGCAATAGGCGCCGGCCATGCCGCCGATCAACAACGCCCCACCGCCGGCCCATGAAGAGCTTTCAGTAGCGCCCAGTGCAGCACCCGTCACGCCGCCGAGGGCAGCACAGGTGGGCCAGTCGGTTTTTTGCAAGCCTGCGCAACCTGTCAATACTCCGGTTAGCAGAACCAAAGGTAGAGCTGTCCGCATGATGCTCATTTGATTTCTCCTGAGGGGATCGGCCGCAAGCCGATGGGTGGAGTAAAGACCGCGATTTTCATCTGCGCCAGGCCGCCAACCCCCGTATTCATTGGCCGAAGTGGCTTCTGGCGAGCAACAGGCCAGCGTGCGCTCTAGGCCCGCACGCTCAAGCAGGCTAGTCTTCACGGTTCTGATGTGAGGATCTTCGATGACCGCCGGCAATTCTTCCCGTACGCCGCAGCAAGCACTCGCTGCCCTGCTTGATCGCCAAGCCCCCAAACGCCTGCTGGTATTGGGCGCCGGCCACTTCCCTGCGCTGGATGCATTCAAGCAGGCCCACCCAGACACCGTGGTCTGCACCGCAGGGCCTGGACCATTGCCACCCGAGTTGGCCGCCCAGCGATTTGACCTGGCCCTGGTGGTCGACTGCCTGGAGCACCTGTCAAAACGTGCAGGGTTGGAGCTGCTGGGCGGCGTGCGCAACCTCAACGCCAGCCGCATCGCCGTCCTCGCCGACCTGGAGGCCTGCAGCTGGAAGGACACTGATTTTTTCTCCCTGGCCTTGCAGACCAGCGAGCATTTTTGCCGCGACAATCAGGTACTGACGCTGTTTACCTACGATCTGCTTGAATACAAACAGGTGCCGGACTGGCTGAACGCCCGGTTCTGGGCCAACCCGGAAAACTTCGGAAAGTATTGGTGGTAACCATGAGTACATCCATTTGCCCTTGCGGCAGCGGCAACTTGCTGGATGCCTGCTGCGGCCATTACCACACTGGCCACCCCGCGCCCTGCGCCACCGCGTTGATGCGCTCACGCTACAGCGCCTATGTGCTGGGGCTGGTGGATTATCTGGTGGCGACTACGCTACCGGCACAACAGAACGGCCTCGACCGTGATGCCATTGGGGCCTGGAGCGCGCAAAGCACCTGGCTGGGTCTGGAGGTGGAAAGTTCCGAGGTGTTTGGGGGGCAGCCGGAACATGCCTTCGTTACCTTTACCGCGCGCTGGCATGACAGCACCGGCGAACACAGCCACCGGGAACAGTCGTCTTTCGTACAGAACGACGGGCGCTGGTACTTTATTGATCCTACGGTGGAGGTGAAGGCCGGGCGTAATGATGCCTGCCTGTGCGGCAGTGGGCAGAAGTTCAAGAAGTGCTGTTCCAGTTACCTGTAAAAACCACGGACACCGCGCTAAACCACACAACTCTCGTCATCGTTGACGACCATCGCCGGCAAGCCGGCTCCTACAAGGGATTGCGTCATGGTCAGCCGATTACGAACCTATAGCTGTTTACTGATACTGACCGTTGGCCTCTCGGGCTGCGCGTCCTGGTTCGCCGATGACACACCGGCGCCACAAATCCACCTGGTCAAGGTCGAGTTGGTGCGCGCCAAGCTGCTGGAGCAGAAGTTCAAGCTGCACTTTCGCGTGGATAACCGTGACGACTCGGACCTCACCGTGCGCGGGCTGATCTACAAGATCAGCCTGGCTGACGTGGAGCTGACCGAGGGCGAATCCAACGAGTGGCTGACCATACCGCCCAATGGCCGGGGATTTTTCAAGGTCACGGTGCGCACCAACCTGTGGCCGCAGGTGCGGGAAATCGCCGACCTGTTGAAAAACCCGGACCGCCCCATCCCCTATCGCCTGGAAGGTGAGCTGAAAACCGGATTATTCATCGGTAACGACGTGCACGTGATGCGCAATGACGAGATAATCCCCGGCGATTTTATTCCGGAGCGACACCAATGACTCAGCAACCCCATGTCCATGGTCCCGACTGCAACCACGATCACGATCACGATCACCACGATCACGACCATGGCCATGTCCACGGCCCGAACTGCGGCCATGCCCATCAGGAACCGGTGCGCAACGCCCTGAAGGACGTTGGCCGCAACGATCCATGCCCATGCGGCAGCGAGAAGAAGTTCAAGAAGTGCCACGGCGCCTGATACGCGTCTCGCAGGAGCCGGCAAGCCGGCTCCTACAGTTCTATCGATAGACGCAAATATTTCATTGAATTTTCGGCAGGTGGACACTACCTATACCTACAGGCACATCAGCGGGCGCCCTGTCCGTTCAAGCATCACCAATCCTGGAGAGCTTCATGATCGACCTGTATTACTGGACCACTCCCAACGGTCACAAGATTTCGTTGTTCCTGGAAGAAGCCGGCCTGCCCTACGAGGTGCACCCGATCAACATCGGCCAGGGCGACCAGTTCAAGCCAGATTTCCTGAAGATAGCTCCCAACAACCGTATTCCCGCCATTGTCGACCGGCAACCGAGCGACGGGGGCGCACCGATTTCCCTGTTTGAATCCGGCGCCATCTTGCTGTACCTCGCGGAAAAAACCGGCCAGTTCCTGCCCAAGGACCTGCGCGGTCGCCAGGAAGCGTTGCAATGGCTGTTCTGGCAAATGGGCGGCCTGGGCCCGATGGCGGGGCAGAACCACCATTTCAGCCAGTTCGCCCCGGAAAAGATCCCTTACGCCATCAAACGCTACGTGGATGAGACCGCACGCCTCTATGGCGTGCTGGACCGGCGCCTGGCCGACCGCAGTTTCGTCGCTGGCGAGGCCTACAGCATTGCCGATATGGCGATCTACCCGTGGATCGTGTCCCACAAATGGCAGAGCCAACGCCTGGAAGACTTCCCCCATCTGCACCGCTGGTTCAACCTGATCAAGGAACGTCCGGCGACGGTGCGGGCCTACGACCTGGTGCAGAAGGTCAACCCGCCGAAATCCTGATCATGCCCTGTAGGAACTGGCTAGCCGGCGAAGATCGTCAACGAAAACGCCGGGTGCCTGGATAAGCGTGGCGCCTGGCAGTTTTTCGCCGGCAAGCCGGTTCCTACAAGGCTTTGTGAGTGTTTGAAAAAATTAGCATCGCCTCCCGCTTGCGTCGGTTCGCCGCGCTCACTAACGTAGCGCCTTTACTGACGCTACCCCCCGCAGGAGCTTTGCCATGGCCTCGCCAGCCCTCTCACGTTTTCTTCCCCGGTTCGGCGTTGCCGCGGCAGTGGCCAGTGCCTTGGGCCTGGCCGGTTGCCAGTCACTGAACAGCCAGGACACCCTGCCCCCCGTTTCCGGCGTGCAGCCGCTCAAGGGCCTGGCGCAGAATGTTTCCGTGCGGCGCAACAGCCAGGGCATGCCGCTGATTGAAAGCAATACCTTCCACGACGCGCTGTTCGCTCTCGGTTACGTGCACGCCAGCGACCGGATCAACCAGATGGTCACCCTACGGCTGCTGGCCCAGGGCCGCCTGGCAGAGATGTCCGGGCCGGACGTGCTGGATGTCGACCGCTTCATGCGCGCCGTCAACCTGAAGAAAAGCGCCAGCGAGCTGTACAACGCCTCCTCGCCGCGTCTCAAGCGCTTCTTTGAAGTGTATGCCCGCGGGGTCAACGCCTACCTGTTCCGCTACCGCGACAAACTGCCGACGGACCTGACCCAGACCGGCTACAAGCCCGAATACTGGAAACCGGAAGATTCGGCGCTGCTGTTCTGCCTGCTCAATTTCAGCGAGTCGGCCAACTTGCAGGAAGAGTTGTCCGCCCTGGTACTGGCGCAAAAAGTCGGCGCCGACAAACTCGCCTGGCTGACCCCAAGCTACCCGGACGAACCGCTGCCTACGGCAGAGTCCGACAAGCTCAAGGGCATCAATCTAGGGCAGATTCCCGGCGTTGCCGCGCTCACCAGCCTCAACGAGCACCTGGCCAGCCTCAACACCCTTGGGGTTTCCACCTCCAGCAACTGGGCCATCGCCCCGCAACGCAGCCGCAGTGGCCGCAGCCTGCTGGCGAACGATCTGTCGACGCCGATGCAGGCACCCTCCCTGTGGAATTTCGTACAAATCCGCGCGCCGAAATACCAGGCTGTCGGGGTGTCGATTGCCGGGATTCCTACGCTGCTGTCAGGTTTCAACGGCAAAGTGGCCTGGAGCATGAGCCAGGTGTCCGGCGATACCCAGGACCTGTTCCTGGAGAAGGTCAAGCGCCAGGGCAGCGCGCTGTACTACGAGCACAACGGCAAATGGCTACCGGCCATCGTGCGTAACGAAACCTTCTTCGCCAAGGGCCAGCGGCCAATTCGCGAGGCGGTGTACGAAACCCGCCACGGCCCGCTGCTCAACAGCGCCCAGTCGCTGACCAGCGGCTACGGCCTGGCCCTGCAAACCGCCGACTTCAAGGACGACAAGAGCCTGGATGCGTTTTTCGACCTGTCCCGGGCGCAGAACGTGGAAAAAGCCTCGGACGCCAGCCGGGAGATTCGTGCGATCCCGCTGAACATGGTGTTTGCCGACGCCAGCAATATCGGCTGGCAGGTCACCGGGCGCTTCCCCAACCGTCGCGAAGGTGAAGGCCTGTTGCCATCCCCAGGTTGGGACGGGCGCTTTGACTGGGACGGCTATGCCGATGCGATGTTGCACCCCTATGACCAGGACCCGCCACAGGGTTGGGTCGGCACGGCCAACCAGCGCAGCGTGCCCCATGGCTATGGCATGCAACTGTCCAACTCCTGGGCCGCGCCGGAGCGCAGCGAGCGCCTGGCGCAGCTGGCCGGCAACGGCAAGCACGACAGCCGTAGCGTGATTGCCATGCAGTACGACCAGACCACGCTGTTCGCCGCCAAACTTAAAAGCATGTTCCAGGCACCGGGCATGGCCCAGCCTCTGAAACAGGCGATCGATGCCCTGCCGGCCGCCGAACGTTCCAAGGCCCAGGAGGCTTTGGGCCGTCTGATGGCGTTCGACGGGCGGCTGGCGGCCACCTCGGCCGACGCGGCGATCTACCAACTGTTCCTGCAGGAAAGCGCCAGGCAGATTTTCCTCGACGAACTGGGCCCGGAGTCCAGCGCCACCTGGAAAGCCTTTGTCAGCAACGCCAACCTGTCCTACGCGGCCCAGGCCGACCATCTGCTGGGGCGTGAAGACAGCCCGTTCTGGGATGACCTGCGTACCCCTGGCAAAGAAGACAAACCGGCGATTCTCGCCCGCAGCCTGGCCGCCGCGATCAGCGCCGGCGACAGCCAGTTGGGCGCCGATCACAAGGCCTGGCAGTGGGGCAAACTGCACAGCTACACCTGGAAAAACACCAGCGGCCAGACGATTCGCGGCCCATTGGCAGCAGGTGGCGATCACACCACGTTGAACGCTGCGCCCTACAACTGGGGGCAGGATTTCGCCACCACCCAGGTCCAGGCCCTGCGCATGATCGTGGATTTTGGCCAGGTGGAACCGATGATGGGCCAGGGCGGGATCGGCCAATCCGGCAACCCTGCCAGCCCGTACTATGCCAACGGCATCGATCCGTGGCTCAAGGCGCAGTACCTGAGCTTCCCGATGCAGCCGCAGAACTTTGACAAGGTGTATGGCAAGACCCGATTGACCCTGGTCCCAGGGAAATAACCCCATGTAGGCGCTGGCTTGCCAGCGCCTACAGTTCGTGAGCGGCCCGCACTGCAATGGTGCGCAAGATCTGTAGCGCCCGATATCGGGCGCGCCTCACGTCGCCCCTCGTGTAATCCCACCAATTAAAAAGACTATTCAGAACTATGGTGCAGAAATTGCTACTTGCGATACGTCTGACACCGTTCAGTAACAGTCCTAATCGCGCCACAAGCGCTTATCTTGGTTTCCAGGGATTACATAATGAAAAAAGCATTGCTGACCCTTTCTGCACTCGCGCTGTGCATGGCCGCCGGTACCGCCTTGGCCAAGGAATACAAAGAATTGCGTTTTGGTGTGGACCCTTCCTACGCGCCGTTTGAATCCAAGGCCGCCGACGGCAGCCTGGTGGGCTTCGATATCGACCTGGGCAATGCCATTTGTGCGGAGCTGAAGGTCACCTGCAAGTGGGTAGAAAGTGACTTTGACGGCATGATCCCCGGCCTCAAGGCCAAGAAGTTCGACGGTGTGATTTCGTCCATGACCGTGACCCCGGCCCGCGAGAAGGTCATCGACTTCTCCAGCGAGCTGTTTTCCGGCCCCACTTCCTACGTGTTCAAGAAAGGCTCCGGCCTGAGCGAAGACATCGCGTCCCTCAAGGGCAAGACGGTCGGGTATGAACAAGGCACCATCCAGGAAGCCTACGCCAAGGCCGTGCTGGACAAAGCCGGGATCAAAACCCAGGCCTACCAGAACCAGGACCAGGTGTACGCCGACCTGACCTCGGGCCGCCTCGATGCCTCGATCCAGGACATGCTGCAGGCCGAACTGGGCTTTTTGAAATCGCCACAAGGTGCCGATTACGAAGTCAGCAAGCCGGTGGACAGCGAAATGCTGCCGTCCAAGACAGCCGTGGGCATCGCAAAAGGTAACAAAGAGCTGAAAGCTCTCTTGGATAAAGGTATCAAAGCGTTACACGATGATGGCACCTACGCCACTATCCAGAAAAAACACTTTGGCGATCTGAACCTCTACAGCGGCAAGTAACGCTGCGGCGCCCACCCCGGAGCGGGGTGGGCGCACTCTCGATGGCCAAAGGCGTACCCCATGTTTGAAGACCTGTTGCAGACCCTCGGGCTTGGCGCGTTCAGCCTGCAAGGGTTTGGCCCACTGTTGCTGCAAGGCACCTGGATGACCATCAAATTGTCAGTGCTGTCCCTGGCGGTCAGCGTTGTACTGGGCCTGCTCGGCGCCAGTGCCAAGTTGTCGAGCCTGGCGCTGTTGCGCATTCCCGCGCAGCTCTACACCACCTTGATTCGCGGGGTGCCGGACCTGGTGCTGATGCTGCTGATTTTCTACAGCCTGCAAACCTGGCTGACCAGTTTCACCGACTACATGGAATGGGAATACATCGAAATCAACCCGTTCGGCGCCGGGGTGATTACCCTGGGTTTTATCTACGGTGCGTATTTCACCGAGACTTTTCGCGGTGCGATCCTCGCCGTGCCCCGCGGCCAGTTGGAAGCCGCCACGGCCTATGGCCTCAAGCGCGGGCAGCGCTTTCGCTACGTGACCTTCCCGCAAATGATGCGCTTCGCCCTGCCGGGCATCGGCAATAACTGGATGGTGATGCTCAAGGCCACGGCGCTGGTGTCGATCATCGGCCTGGCTGATGTGGTCAAGGCCGCCCAGGATGCCGGCAAAAGTACCTACCAACTGTTCTTTTTCCTGGTGGTCGCGGCCTTGATCTACCTGGCCATCACCAGCGCGTCGAACTTCGTCCTGCGCAGGCTCGAAGCCCGTTACGCCGCAGGCTCACGGGAGGCAGTGCGATGATTGAATTGTTGCAGGAGTACTGGCGCCCCTTCCTCTACAGCGATGGCAACCACATGACTGGGCTGGCCATGACGATGTGGCTGCTCACGGCCTCGATCTGCATCGGCTTCGTGGTGTCGATCCCGCTGTCCATCGCCCGCGTCTCGCGAAACCGCTGGGTGCGCTGGCCGGTGCAGTTCTATACCTACCTGTTTCGCGGCACACCGCTGTATATCCAACTACTGATCTGCTACACCGGCATCTACAGCCTCGCCGCCGTTCGCGCGCAACCGGTGCTGGATGGTTTTTTTCGCGACGCAATGAACTGCACGCTCCTCGCATTTGCCCTCAACACCTGCGCCTACACCACGGAGATTTTCGCCGGGGCCATCCGCAGCATGGCCCACGGCGAGGTCGAGGCGGCGAAAGCCTATGGCCTGAGCGGCTGGAAACTGTACGCCTACGTGATCATGCCCTCGGCCCTACGCCGCTCGTTGCCGTACTACAGTAATGAAGTGATCCTGATGCTGCACTCGACGACGGTAGCCTTTACCGCGACGATCCCGGACATCCTCAAAGTGGCCCGGGACGCAAACTCGGCCACCTTCCTCACTTTCCAGTCGTTTGGTATCGCTGCGCTGATCTACCTGACCGTGACCTTTGCCCTGGTCGGTCTGTTTCGTCTGGCGGAGCGTCGCTGGCTGGCCTTTCTCGGGCCGAGCCATTAAGGAGCCCCTATGCGGCAACAGATTCATCCC
Organism: Pseudomonas sp. WS 5059; assembly: GCF_012985525.1. NCBI lineage: Bacteria > Pseudomonadati > Pseudomonadota > Gammaproteobacteria > Pseudomonadales > Pseudomonadaceae > Pseudomonas > Pseudomonas sp. WS 5059. Next base: position 138,278 of record NZ_JAAQWO010000006.1, read on the forward strand.
CTTCTCGCACCGGTGCCAGGCACGGCACGGCAGATCCACAGTTTCCACTTCGGGCCAGAGCAGGCCGAAGGCAAAATCTACATCCAATCCTCGCTACACGCCGACGAACTGCCTGGCATGCTGGTGGCCTGGCACTTGAAGGTGCGCCTGGCGGAACTGGCCGCGGCCGGCCGCCTGCGCAGCGAAATCGTGCTGGTGCCAGTGGCCAACCCGGCGGGCCTTGAGCAAGTACTGATGGACATGCCCCTGGGCCGCTACGAGCTGGAGAGCGGGCAGAACTTCAATCGCCTGTTCTTCGATCTCAGCGAAGAAGTCGGCAATCAGGTCGAGGGCCTGTTGGGGGATGATCCCAGGCGCAACGTCGCACTGATCCGCGACAGTCTGCGCCAGGCCCTCGACCGCCATGTACCAGCCACACAACTGCAATCCCAGCGCCTGGTGCTGCAACGCCTGGCCTGTGACGCCGATATGGTGCTGGACCTGCATTGCGACTTCGAAGCCGTGGCCCACCTTTACACCACCCCCGAGGCCTGGCCGCAGGTCGAGCCGCTGGCCCGTTATATCGGCGCCGAAGCCAGCCTGTTGGCCACCGATTCGGGCGGACAATCCTTCGATGAGTGTTTCACCCTGCTCTGGTGGCAGTTGCAGCAACGTTTTGGCGAGCGTTTCCAGATCCCCCTGGGCAGCTTTTCCGTGACCCTGGAGTTGCGCGGCCAGGGCGATGTCAATCACGGCCTGGCCAGCCTCGATTGCCAGGCGATCATCGACTACCTGATCCGATTTGGCGCGATCAGCGGCGATCCTGCGCCCCTGCCCGACTTGCCCTACCCCGCTACGCCGCTGGCCGCCGTCGAACCAGTGGCGACCCCGGCGGGCGGCTTGCTGGTGTTCCACGCGTTGCCAGGGCAATACCTGGAGGCCGGGGAACTGGTGGCCGAGATCATCGACCCGATTCACGACCACGTCACGCCCATCCACTGCCGCCATGCCGGCCTGATGTATGCCCGCTCGCTGCGGCGCATGGCCACGGCGGGCATGGTGATTGCCCATGTCGCCGGCCTTACGCCCTATCGCAGCGGCTATTTACTATCGCCTTGAGGATGCACGCCCCATGTACAAACTGACCGTTGAAGGCCTGCATAAAAGCTATGGCGACCATGAGGTGCTCAAAGGGGTTTCGCTCAAGGCCAAAAGCGGGGATGTGATCAGCCTGATCGGCGCCAGCGGCTCTGGCAAAAGCACGTTCCTGCGTTGTATCAACTTCCTTGAACAACCCAATGACGGCGCCATGAGCCTTGATGGCCAGCCGATCCGCATGGTCAGCGACCGCCACGGCATGCGCGTGGCCGACGAAGCCGAGCTACAACGCCTGCGCACCCGCCTGGCGATGGTGTTCCAGCACTTCAACCTGTGGAGCCATATGAGCGTGCTGGAGAACATCACCATGGCCCCACGCCGGGTCTTAGGTTGCAGCAAGAAGGACGCGGAGGACCGTGCCCGGCGCTATCTGGACAAGGTTGGGCTGCCCGCACGGGTGGCGGAGCAGTATCCGGCGTTCCTGTCGGGTGGTCAGCAGCAACGGGTGGCCATCGCCCGTGCCCTGGCGATGGAGCCGGAGGTGATGCTGTTCGACGAGCCGACATCGGCCCTGGACCCGGAGCTGGTGGGCGAAGTGCTGAAGGTGATCCAGGGGTTGGCCGAAGAGGGGCGGACCATGATCATGGTGACCCACGAGATGAGTTTCGCGCGCAAAGTGTCCAGCCAGGTGCTGTTCTTGCACCAAGGCCTGGTGGAGGAGGAAGGCACGCCGGAAGACGTGCTGGGCCATCCGAAAAGCGAGCGGCTGCAACAGTTCCTGCACGGCAACCTGTAGGAGCCGGCTTGCCGGCGATAACGGAGTCTCAGGTACCGATGCTGTAAAAACTTAGACCGCATCGCCGGCAAGCCGGCTCCTACAAAGGGCGAGGCGTCAGGCCACTGGCGCGGGTGGTGGCTCGTCCGGCAGGGTGGGTACGCCAGGCTCGGTAGGTTGTTCCGGGGTATCGGGGTCAGGCTGGCCTGGGATGCCGCCGGCGGCGGGGTCGGCCATCAGGGACCAGGCCAGAACACCAATCTGATTGGGTTCCAGCCGAGCAAGTTCGGCGCTGATTCGCGGGTCGATCTTCATAGGGTACTCCTCAAGCGTGGCTCGACGCGCTGTGCACGCGCCGAGGCAGTACACCCAATAGAGTGCCTGCCCGCTGACAAATTCCCTTGAGCTGTAAGACGTTTCTATCAGGTGCGTGGCAGAGTGACGCCGCGCTGGCCCTGGTACTTGCCGCCACGGTCCTTATAGGACACTTCGCACTCTTCGTCGGATTCGAAGAACAGCATCTGCGCCACGCCTTCATTGGCGTAGATCTTGGCCGGCAAGGTGGTGGTGTTGGAGAACTCCAGGGTCACGTGGCCTTCCCACTCAGGCTCAAGCGGCGTCACGTTGACGATAATGCCGCAGCGCGCGTAGGTGCTCTTGCCCAGGCAGATGGTCAGGACGTTACGCGGGATCCGGAAGAACTCGACGGTGCGCGCCAGGGCGAAGGAGTTTGGTGGGATGATGCACACGTCGCTCTTCACATCGACGAAGCTCTTTTCATCGAAGTTTTTCGGATCGACGGTGGCCGAGTTGATGTTGGTGAAGACCTTGAACTCATCGGCGCAACGTACATCGTAGCCGTAGCTGGAAACCCCGAATGAAATCAGGCGTTCGGCGCCTTCACCGCGCATCTGGCGCTCGACGAAGGGTTCGATCATGCCGTGCTCTTGCGCCATGCGGCGAATCCACTTGTCCGATTTGATGCTCATGGCGGGTGTCCTGAATAGCGAGGTGGAAAATTCTGTTGGGCATCTTACCGGGGCTGGCCTCGCGGTTCAAAGGACGCGGGGGTTTTTCTTGATTAAGTTGCGCCGGGCAACTGTCAGCCGTACGGGGCGGGCCCTGGCCCAGAATTTAAGGGCCGCAGGCCTGTAAAAGGCACCGCCAGTCACGAAAATAGAGAAACCTTCGGAAATACCATTGGCACGTTCCGGAAAAAGGGTTAAGGTGGCGCCACTGTGCTGCTTGTGTCACTGAGAATCTCTACACGATATGTTGAATTTCGATCCAACCATCTCCAAGAATTTTTCCTGCTCTTTGCACTCAGTCTCGGCCAGGGCTTTTCCTGAGTCGCAGTTAACTTTGTCCAAGGAGATACACCATGTCTAATCGCCAAACTGGTACCGTTAAGTGGTTCAACGATGAAAAAGGCTTCGGCTTCATCACTCCACAATCCGGTGACGACCTGTTCGTTCACTTCAAAGCTATCCAATCCGACGGCTTCAAAAGCCTGAAAGAAGGCCAACAGGTTTCTTTCATCGCTACCCGCGGTCAGAAAGGCATGCAAGCTGAAGAAGTTCAAGTTATCTAACTTGTACTGACTTAGTCGAAAGAACCCCGCCCTTAAAAGCGGGGTTTTTTTATGCCTGGGATTTGATACTGACCTTGCCAGCGAGGGCCGCCCTCAAGGTCGCCATCGCCGGCAAGCCGGGCTCCCGCAAGGGGATTGGCACAACGCAAAACGCCCGGTGCATTCCCATGCACCGGGCGTTCTCATAGCTACCTTACAAGCCGCTACTGAAACAACGACTCACTCGACAAGCCATTTTTCTCCAGGATCTCCCGCAAGCGCTTAAGACCCTCTACCTGGATCTGCCGCACCCGCTCACGGGTCAAGCCGATCTCCAGGCCAACATCTTCCAGGGTGCTGCTTTCATGGCCACGCAGGCCAAAGCGGCGAATCACCACCTCGCGCTGCTTGTCCGTCAGCTCTGAAAGCCATTGATCGATACTTTGTGACAAGTCATCGTCCTGCAACAGCTCACACGGATCCGTGGGTCGGTCATCCGTAAGGGTGTCCAGCAGGGTTTTATCCGAATCCGGACCCAGCGAGACATCGACCGAAGACACACGCTCGTTAAGCCCGAGCATGCGCTTGACCTCCCCCACTGGTTTTTCCAGCAGGTTGGCGATCTCTTCAGGCGAAGGTTCATGATCAAGTTTCTGGGTAAGCTCGCGTGCCGCCCGCAGGTACACGTTAAGCTCCTTGACGACATGAATCGGCAACCGGATAGTCCGGGTCTGATTCATGATTGCGCGCTCAATGGTCTGGCGAATCCACCACGTCGCGTAGGTCGAGAAGCGAAAACCCCGCTCGGGGTCAAACTTCTCTACCGCCCGGATCAAGCCGAGGTTGCCCTCTTCGATCAGGTCCAACAGGGAAAGCCCACGATTAACGTAGCGTCGGGCGATTTTCACCACCAGGCGCAGGTTGCTTTCAATCATGCGCTTGCGCCCAGCCGGATCTCCCTTTTGCGACAGTCGCGCAAAATGGACTTCTTCTTCGGGAGTGAGCAAGGGGGAAAAGCCGATTTCATTGAGGTACAACTGGGTCGCATCGAGCGCCCGGGTGTAATCAATATACTTATGCTGTTTTAACGCTGTGGAGTTTTTGGACTTGGTACGAACTGAAGGTACAGCGGGTCCCTCATTCGACATCGATTCCGTACCGATGCCGGTCTCCATAAGGAGAACCTCATCGTCGATGTCAAACTCCGGCGCTTCTTTACTGAGAGCCATTGTTATAGTCCTTTGGTGAGTTCGACCTCAAGCTCAAGCGACGCCTTTATCCTTGGCAACGCTGGAGCCTGCTCCTTCTACGTGAGGGAACAGGCTGACAACACATCAACGCCGGGGTAGGAATTGCAGTGGATCTACAGGTTTACCTTGGCGGCGAATCTCAAAGTGCAGTTTCACCCGGTCTGTACCAGTCGACCCCATTTCGGCAATTGTCTGTCCGACTTTGACCTGCTGCCCCTCCCGAACCAACAACCTGCGGTTATGACCGTAGGCACTGACGTAGGTATCGCTGTGTTTGATGATGACTAATTCGCCGTAGCCCCGTAGACCACTCCCGGCGTATACAACAGTCCCATCAGACGCAGCTAAAACAGGCTGTCCCAAATCTCCGGCGATATCAATGCCTTTATTCAAACTACCGTTTGAAGAGAATTTTCCAATAAGAATGCCATTTGAGGGCCATCCCCAACCGGTCGGTGCCGGTCCCGCAGGTGGCAACGGCGCGGGTGCCGGCTTGCTCGCAACCTTAGGCGCAACGGTGCCTGCAGGCCGGGTGAAGACCGTCGTCTTGCTGGAAGAAGAGGCCGATGAACCGGATTTTGTCACAACTGCCGTGGGCGCCGAACCCGTGCGCCCATCGAAACGGATGGTTTGCCCCGGATGTATCGTATAAGGCACAGGAATGTTGTTACGCGCGGCCAGCGCCTTGTAGTCCCAGCCATAACGGAAGGCGATCGAGAACATGGTATCGCCCTTGCGCACCACGTATTGCCCAGTGGTCACCGTCGGCCGTTGCGGTGCCGCATTATTGCGGTCAACCACGCGCGCGCCGCTGCCTGTGCTGGAGCAGGCAGCCAGCAAGGAACTCAAGACAAGGCCAATCACCAGTCGCTGAAAGCTAGTTTTACTCATACGCTGCGCAATGACTGTGAGACTCACCCGCCGCTCCCTTTGTGGTGGCTGAAACATGAACGCCTGTATCAGGCTTGAAATATGTCGCAAGTATAACTGGCTGCCAGACTTTAACCGGCAACAAGGTAGAAACGAAAAATTCATCTCGTTTAATAACTACCCAACTTGATGTTGACTCGATGAACCCCGCTGTAAGACACATACCCAGCAATAGAATTCACTACACCGTGACAATTGTTCAGGCCAGCGGCCCATTAAGTAACGGAACGAAACGCACTGCCCCCAGGACATGCCGGGAAAAACCCTCTTCTTCGCGCACGATCAACATCAACTGTTGCACTTCGCCCGATCCCACCGGAATCACCAGGCGCCCGCCCGGAGCCAATTGGTCCAGAAGTGCCTGAGGTACATCGGTGGCCACCGCAGTCACGATGATGCCGTTGTAGGGCGCCAAGGCCGGCCAGCCTTCCCAGCCATCACCCCAACGAAACACTACGTTGCGCAGGTTCAGCTCCACCAGGCGCTCCTTGGCCCGGTCCTGCAGGACCTTGATCCGCTCGACGGAAAACACCCGCTCCACGAGTTGCGAGAGCACGGCAGTCTGGTAGCCGGAGCCGGTGCCAATCTCCAGCACTTTGTCCAAGGGACCCGCCGCCAACAACAGCTCACTCATCCGCGCCACCATATAGGGCTGGGAGATGGTTTGGTTGTGGCCAATCGGTAGCGCGGTGTCTTCGTAGGCGCGATGGGCCAGGGCCTCATCGACAAACAGATGGCGCGGGGTACGGCGGATGACTTCCAGCACCTGGGCGTTGGACAGTCCCTCTTCATAGAGTCGCTGGATCAAACGTTCACGGGTGCGTTGGGAGGTCATGCCGATGCCCCGGCGCAACAGGTCGTCCTGTTCACGAGCCATCAGCGCAGCCCCTCCAGCCAGGGATCGAGACCACCGAAGGCATCATTGAAGGTGCGATCGAGTTGCAGCGGGGTAATCGAAACATAACCTTGCATCACCGCATGAAAGTCCGTGCCCGGCCCGCCATCCTCGGCGTCGCCCGCTGCGGCAATCCAGTAGCCTTCCCTGCCACGGGGATCCACCACTTTCAGCGGTGCCGCAGCGCGGGCGCGGTGGCCCAGGCGGGTCAATTGGATGCCGCGAATATGGTCCAGGGGCAGATTGGGAATATTGACGTTGAGCACCGTACGCGGTGGCAGCACCAGGGTGCCGTGGGCCTCAACCAGCTTGCGCGCAAAATAAGCGGCGGTCGCCAGGTTATCCACCTGCCGCGACGCCAGCGAAAAGGCAAAGGCCGTCCGCCCCAGGAAGCGCCCTTCCAGGGCCGCCGCCACGGTGCCGGAATACAGCACGTCATCGCCCAGGTTGGCGCCCAGGTTGATCCCGGAAACCACCAGGTCCGGCTCATCGGCCAGCAAGCTGTTGATGGCCAGGTGCACGCAATCGGTCGGCGTGCCATTAACGCTGATAAAGCCGTTGGCCAGGGTCTGCGGGTGCAAGGGACGGTCGAGCGTCAGCGAACTGCTGGCGCCACTTTTGTCCTGGTCCGGGGCAACCACCACGCACTCGGCATAATCTGCCAGCGCAGCATGAAGCGCGGCAAGGCCGGGTGCGGTGACCCCGTCGTCGTTAGATATCAGAATACGCATGGGCTGTCCGTCTGCCCCACCGGCACCAGATCAACAAGCTCGCGCACCAAGACAGTGGCGAAGCATCCGGCCGGCAGGACGAATTCCAATTGCAGAATGTCAGTCTCGGGATAATGCCACGTCAACCCGCCAATGGGCAGTCGCAGAATGCGCCGTTCCTGGCTCATGCCGGCTTTGGCCAGCCACTCGCACAGGTGCGCCTCGCTCGCGGCGACAGCTTGCTCCAGCTCATGGGTTGCGCCAGCGGCGGGCGAATCGCCTTCACCCCACTGTGGGCCGGTGGGATGCAGGTCGAGGATGGCCAGGCGCGGATCGCTGCACTCCGCCTCCCCCGCCGGGAAAAAGCTGCGGCTGTCGGTGAACGCCAGCAGGTCACCGACCTGGGCGCGCTGCCATGATCCATCGGCAACCCGCGCCGCCAACACCTTATTGAACACAAAGCTGCGCGCGGTCGATAGCAGGCGCGAACGTACGTTGCGCTGTTCCGGCAACACCTTGCGGGCCGCCCAGTCGCGGGCATCGACGACGTTACCGCCATCATGGCCAAAACGCTGGGCGCCGAAATAGTTGGGGATACCGTGCTTGGCGATCAATTGCAGGCGCGCATCAATCGCGCCGTGGTCGCCGGCCAGTTGGGTCAGGCGCAGGGTAAAACCGTTGGCCGCATGGGCGCCACGCTGCAACTTGCGTTTATGACGGGCGGCCTTGAGGATTTTCAGGGTGTCGTTTTCCGCCGCACTCAGGTCTGGGTCGGCCTTGCCCGGCAGTTGCACGCTGAACCACTGGCGCGTCAGCGCCTGGCGATCCTTGAGGCCGGCATAGCTCACCGTGCGCAAGGGCACGCCGGCAGCCTTGGCAATACGTCGCGCAGCCTCTTCAGTGTTCAGGCCGCGCTTTTCCACCCACAACCACAGGTGCTCACCCTCGCCGGTCAGCGGGATATCCAGCACTTCATCCACTTGGAAATCTTCGGCAGTCGCCTTGAGCACCGCGCTGCCCAGCGCCTCGCCATAGGCCCGCGGGCCCAACAGTTGCAGTTCGTTCATGCGCGCAGCAACAAGGCGACAGAGTGCACCGCAATGCCCTCTTCACGACCGGTAAACCCGAGTTTTTCGGTGGTGGTGGCTTTCACGTTGACTTGATCCAGTTCTATTTGCAGATCGGCGGCAATCACTGCGCGCATCGATTCGATATGCGGGGCCATTTTGGGTGCCTGGGCAACGATGGTGTTATCGACGTTGCCGACCTTCCAGCCCTTGGCATGGATCAGGCCGACCACATGCCGCAGCAGCACGCGACTGTCCGCGCCCTTGAAAGTGGGATCGGTGTCCGGAAAGTGTTTGCCGATATCTCCCAATGCAGCCGCGCCGAGCAAGGCATCGCTCAAGGCATGCAGCACAACGTCGCCGTCGGAATGAGCCAGCAACCCATGGTGGTGCGCAATGCGCACGCCGCCCAGGGTGATGAAGTCGCCTTCGGCGAAACGGTGCACATCATAGCCGTGGCCAATACGCATAAAAAAACGCCCCGAGTTAATTCAGGGCGTGATTCTACCTACTTTTGCCAGACATTAACCGAGCAAAGCACGTCCATGATGACGCAAGTGGTCATCGATGAAGCTGGCGATAAAGAAGTAGCTGTGGTCGTAGCCCGGTTGCAGGCGCAGCTCCAGCGGATGGCCGGCGGCCTTGGCGGCTTGTTGCAAGGCTTCGGGCTTGAGTTGAGTGGCGAGGAAGTCGTCGCGATCACCCTGGTCCACCAGCAGTGGCAGTTTTTCCGAGGCTTCGCTGATCAGCACGCAGGTATCCCATTCACGCCACTTGGAGCGCTCTTCCCCCAGGTAGCGGGAAAAAGCTTTCTGCCCCCAAGGGCAATCCATCGGATTGTTGATCGGCGAAAACGCCGACACCGACTGGTAGCGCCCCGGATTGCGCAAGGCGCATACCAGCGCACCGTGGCCGCCCATTGAATGCCCGCTGATGCCGCGCTTGTCGGACGCCGGGAAATGCGCTTCAACCAACGCCGGCAATTCCTGCACGACATAGTCATGCATCCGATAGTGCTTGCTCCACGGTTGCTGCGTGGCATTCAAGTAAAACCCGGCACCCAGGCCAAAGTCCCAGGCATTGTCCGGGTCGCCCGGCACACCCGGCCCACGGGGGCTGGTGTCCGGGGCGACGATGATCAACCCCAGCTCAGCCGCCATACGCTGCGCGCCGGCCTTTTGCATGAAATTCTCATCGGTGCAGGTCAAGCCCGACAGCCAGTACAGCACCGGCAACTTGCCGCCTTGCTCCGCCTGCGGTGGCAGGTAGACGGCGAAGGTCATATCGCAATCAAGCACCTCGGAATGATGCTTATAGCGTTTGTGCCAGCCGCCGAAGCTCTTATGGCATGACAGGTTTTCCAGACTCATGGCCGACCTCAGAAATGGATGACGGTACGAATGCTCTTGCCTTCATGCATCAGGTCGAATGCCTTATTGATATCTTCCAGGCCCATGGTGTGGGTGATGAAGGTATCCAACGGGATTTCGCCGGTCTGGGCCATTTCCACGTAGCTTGGCAACTCGCTGCGGCCACGCACGCCACCGAAGGCCGAACCGCGCCAGACACGACCGGTCACCAGTTGGAATGGACGGGTGGATATTTCCTGGCCAGCCCCGGCGACCCCAATGATTACCGACTCGCCCCAGCCTTTGTGGCAGCACTCTAGGGCCGCACGCATCAGCTGGACATTGCCGATGCACTCGAAGGAAAAGTCCACACCGCCGTCGGTCAAATCGACAATCACATCCTGGATCGGCCGGTCGTAGTCTTTCGGGTTGATACAGTCGGTGGCACCCAACTGCTTGGCGATCTCGAACTTGGCCGGGTTGATGTCGATGGCGATGATACGACCGGCCTTGGCTTTAACTGCACCGATCACGGCCGACAAACCAATCCCGCCCAGGCCGAAAATGGCCACGGTGTCACCCGGCTTGACCTTGGCGGTGTTAATCACGGCACCGATACCAGTGGTGACGCCACAGCCCAGCAGGCAGACTTTTTCCAGCGGCGCTTCTTTGGGAATCTTGGCCACGGAGATTTCCGGCAACACTGTGTACTCGGAAAAAGTCGAAGTCCCCATGTAGTGGAAGATCGGCTGCCCTTTGTAGGAAAAACGCGTAGTACCGTCTGGCATCAGGCCTTTGCCCTGGGTCGCGCGGATGGCTTGGCACAGGTTGGTCTTGCCCGACAGGCAGAACTTGCACTTGCCACATTCCGGGGTGTACAGCGGGATCACGTGGTCGCCCACCGCCACCGAAGTCACACCCTCGCCAATCGCTTCGACCACCGCGCCGCCTTCGTGGCCCAGGATCGATGGGAAGATGCCTTCCGGATCGGCGCCCGACAGGGTGTAGGCGTCAGTGTGGCAAACCCCGGAAGCGACCACGCGCAACAGGACTTCACCGGCCTTGGGCATGGCCACATCCACTTCCACGATCTCCAGTGGTTTCTTGGCTTCAAAGGCGACAGCGGCGCGTGACTTGATCATCCGGGTTTCTCCTGGGGCTTAAAAGTAAGACGAACAGTGTAAAACACGGCCCATTGATTAATAATCCAGGCAAAAGCAAAACATTATTGCTGTACTGGGATAATCACCATGCTGGAAAACCGCTGGGAAGGCATCGATGAGTTCGTCGCCGTCGCCGAATGCAGCCAATTTACTGCGGCTGCCGAACGCCTGGGCGTGTCCTCGTCCCATATCAGCCGCCAGGTCGCACGCCTGGAAGAACGCCTGCAAACCCGCCTGCTGTATCGCAGCACCCGGCGCGTTACGCTGACCGAGGCCGGGCAAACCTTCCTGCAACATTGCCAACGCCTGCAGGATGGGCGCGAAGAGGCCCTGCGCGCCGTAGGCGACCTGACCAGCGAACCCAAGGGTATGTTGCGCATGACCTGCGCCGTGGCTTATGGCGAACGCTTTATCGTGCCGCTGGTCACGCGCTTCATGGGGCTGTATCCGCAGTTGCGGGTGGATATCGAGCTGAGCAACCGCCCCCTCGACCTGGTGCATGAAGGCCTGGACCTGGCGATTCGCCTGGGCCGCCTGCAAGACTCGCGAATGGTCGCCAGCCGCCTGGCCCCCCGGCGCATGTATCTCTGTGCGTCGCCGTCCTACCTGGAACGGTATGGGCGCCCCCATAGCTTGTCGGAATTGAGCCGGCATAACTGCCTGGTCGGCAGCTCGGATATTTGGCAATTGGCCCAGGATGGGCGCGAATTTTCCCAAAGGGTGCAGGGAAACTGGCGCTGCAACAGTGGGCAGGCGGTGCTGGATGCGGCGCTGCAAGGGGTGGGGTTATGCCAGTTGCCGGATTATTACGTGCTGGAGCACTTGCACAGCGGCGCGCTGGTTTCACTACTTGAGTCCCACCAACCGCCGAATACTGCAGTGTGGGCGCTGTATCCGCAGCAGCGGCATTTGTCGCCGAAGGTGCGCAAGTTGGTGGACTACCTGAAGGAAGGGCTGGCTGGGCGGCCGGAGTATGGCGGGTGATCTGGGGTGTCAGGCCTGGCCTCATCACAGGCAAGCCAGCTCCCACACCTGACCGCGTACCCCTGTTGGAATGCGGTCAGGTGTGGGAGCTGGCTTGCCTGCGATGAAGTCACCTCGGTCCAGCAGCCTACCGGCGATTAGCCCACCGCAACCTGAGCCACTCCAGATCCTCCGGCCGGGTCACCTTGATATTGTCCGCGCGCCCTTCCACCAGGCGTGGCGCCTGGCCGGACCATTCCATGGCCGAGGCTTCGTCAGTGATGACCGCGTCGGCCACCAGGCTATCGGCCAAGGCGCGGTGCAAGGCCCCCAGGCGGAACATTTGCGGGGTATAGGCTTGCCAGATCAGGCTGCGATCAATGGTTTCCACCACCCGCCCCTGCTTGTCGACACGCTTGAGGGTGTCGCGGGCCGGTACGGCCAGCAAGCCGCCCACCGGGTCATCCGCCAGCTGCGCCAACAACGTGTCGAGATCCTCGCGGCTCAGGTTCGGCCGTGCGGCATCGTGCACCAGCACCCAGTCGTCATCGCTGGCGCCCAGGGCATTGAGTTGCAGCAGTGCATTGAGCACCGAGCCTGAGCGCTCCGCCCCGCCGTCCGCGCGCTGGATACGCGGGTCGCCGGCACACGCCAGGTTGGGCCAGTAAGGATCATCGACAGCCAGACTGACCACCAGCCCCTTGAGGCTCGGATGGTCGAGGAAACAGCCAAGGCTGTGTTCGAGAATAGTGCGCCCGCCCAACTGCAGATACTGCTTGGGACGGTCCGCGGCCATGCGGGCACCGACGCCCGCGGCAGGAATCACGGCCCAGAAGGCCGGCAAACAGGCGTTCATTGGGCCAACTGGTAGAGGGTTTCACCCTCCTTGACCATGCCCAATTCATGACGAGCCCGCTCTTCAACGGTCTCCATGCCTTTTTTCAACTCAAGCACTTCGGCATCGAGCACACGGTTGCGCTCCAGCAACACCTCGTTCTCGGCGTGCTGCGCGGCAATTTGCTGGGTCAGGTCGGTCACCTGCGCCAGGCTGCCATTGCCCACCCAAAGGCGGTACTGCAGGCCAGCCAGCAGCAAGAGCAAGACGAGGAACAACCAATTGGGACTGCGCATCGAATATCGGGTATCCAGTGAAAAAAGACAGCCATGCAAAACTTTTGAAGCAACTGATAGCACGAAGCCTGGAAGACCCAGGCTTGTGCTTGATAGGCATCAGATTAGTGCGCAAATTCACTCTATAGCGAGTTTTCCGACACAATCCGTTGTCTTTTTACCATCAACTACTCAGCCGCGAAACTCACCACGGCCGTTGTATTTCGCTTTACCGCCCAATTGCTCTTCGATACGCAGCAGTTGGTTGTACTTGGAAACGCGGTCGGAGCGGCACAGGGAACCGGTTTTGATCTGGCCCGCCGAGGTGCCCACGGCCAGGTCGGCAATGGTCGAATCTTCGGTTTCGCCGGAGCGGTGCGAGATTACGGCAGTGTAGCCCGCAGCCTTGGCCATCTGGATCGCTTCCAGGGTTTCGGTCAAGGTGCCGATCTGGTTGAACTTGATCAGGATCGAGTTGGCGATCTTCTTGTCGATGCCTTCTTTCAGGATCTTGGTGTTGGTCACGAACAGGTCGTCGCCCACCAGTTGGATTTTCTCGCCGATCTTGTCGGTGAGGATTTTCCAGCCGTCCCAGTCGGACTCGTCCAGGCCGTCTTCGATCGAAATGATCGGGTAGCGCTGGGTCAGGCCCTTGAGGTATTCAGCAAAACCTTCGGAGTTGAACACCTGGCCTTCGCCGGACAGGTTGTACTTGCCGTCCTCAAAGAACTCGCTGGCCGCGCAGTCCAGGGCCAGGGTCACGTCGGTGCCCAGCTTGTAGCCAGCGTTGGCCACAGCTTCGGAGATCACTTTCAGTGCATCTTCGTTGGACGCAAGGTTCGGTGCGAAACCACCTTCGTCACCCACCGCAGTGCTCAGGCCACGGGCCTTCAGCACAGCTTTGAGGTGGTGGAAGATCTCGGTGCCCATGCGCAGGCCTTCGGAGAAGGTCTTGGCGCCAACTGGCTGCACCATGAATTCCTGGATATCGACGTTGTTGTCTGCGTGCTCGCCACCGTTGATGATGTTCATCATTGGCACCGGCATCGAGTAGACGCCTGGGGTACCGTTAAGGTTGGCAATGTGCGCGTACAGCGGCAGGTCCTGGTCCTGGGCAGCGGCCTTGGCAGCAGCCAGGGATACAGCGAGGATCGCATTGGCGCCGAGGCTGCCTTTGTTTTCAGTGCCATCGAGCTTGATCATCGCGTGATCGAGGGCTTTCTGGTCCAGCGGGTCCTTGCCCAGCAACAGGTCGCGGATCGGACCGTTGATGTTGGCTACTGCCTTGAGGACACCCTTGCCCAGGTAACGGCTCTTGTCGCCATCACGCAGTTCCAGCGCTTCGCGCGAACCTGTGGAAGCACCGGACGGCGCGCAGGCGCTGCCGATGATGCCGTTATCGAGAAGCACGTCGGCTTCGACGGTGGGGTTGCCACGGGAGTCGAGAACTTCACGACCTTTGATGTCGACGATTTTTGCCATTGTTGTAAACACTCCAAAGTTGACGAAAACGACGCAGCTGAAGGAAATCTTTTGACCGACCGCAAGGGTGGAACAACGGGGCAGGCTTGCAGACGACAAGACTCAGGCCCGGGGGCCTGAGCATAAAGCGCGGAAAGTTTACCGGAGAAACGCGGGTTACGCGGTCTCTACCGTCGGAAAACTCTTGACCAGTTCGTCCAATTGCTTGAGCTGGGCCAGGAATGGCTCCAGCTTGTCCAGGCGCAGGGCGCAAGGACCGTCGCACTTGGCGTTGTCCGGATCCGGGTGGGCTTCCAGGAACAGGCCAGCCAGGGACTGGCTGATACCGGCCTTGGCCAGGTCCAGTACCTGGGCACGTCGGCCACCGGCGGAATCGGCGCGGCCACCCGGCATTTGCAGCGCATGGGTCACGTCGAAGAATACCGGGTATTCGAACTGTTTCATGATGCCGAAACCGAGCATATCCACCACGAGGTTGTTGTAGCCGAAGCTCGAACCACGCTCGCAGAGGATCAACTGGTCATTACCCGCTTCCACGCACTTGTTCAGGATGTGTTTCATTTCCTGGGGCGCGAGGAACTGGGCTTTCTTGATATTGATCACAGCGCCGGTCTTGGCCATCGCGACGACCAGGTCGGTCTGGCGCGACAGGAAGGCCGGCAACTGGATGATGTCGCATACCTCGGCGACCACTGCAGCCTGCTCGGGCTCGTGGACGTCGGTGATGATCGGCACGCCGAAGGCTTGCTTGATGTCCTGGAAGATCCGCATGCCTTCTTCAAGGCCCGGGCCGCGATAGGAGGTCACGGACGAACGGTTGGCCTTGTCGAAGCTGGCCTTGAACACATAAGGGATACCCAGTTTCTCGGTAACCTTTACGTACTCTTCACAGACCTGCATCGCCATGTCACGGCTTTCCAGCACGTTCATGCCGCCAAACAGCACCATGGGCTTGTCGTTGGCAATTTCGATATCGCCTACGCGAATGATCTTCTGGGCCATCAGGTTTACGCCTTCTTCTGATGTTGCGTCAGTGCAGCCTTGACGAAACCGCTGAACAACGGGTGACCGTCGCGCGGAGTCGAGGTGAACTCAGGGTGGAACTGGCAAGCGACGAACCAGGGATGATCCGGGGCTTCAACCACTTCAACCAGCTTGCCATCACCGGAGCGACCGGAGACTTTCAGGCCGGCTTCTTTGATCTGCGGCAGCAGGTTGTTGTTCACTTCGTAACGATGACGGTGACGCTCGACGATCACGTCCTTGCCGTAGCAGTCGTGTACCAGCGAGCCGGACTCCAACAGGCAATCCTGTGCGCCAAGGCGCATGGTGCCGCCCAGGTCGGAACTTTCGGTACGGGTTTCGACAGCGCCAGTGGCATCTTCCCACTCGGTGATCAGGCCCACGACCGGGTGGCCGCTGGTGTGATCGAACTCGGTGGAGTTGGCGTCTTTCCAGCCCAGCACGTTACGAGCGAACTCGATAACGGCCACTTGCATGCCCAGGCAGATACCCAGGTACGGCACCTTGTTCTCACGAGCGTACTGTACCGCAGTGATCTTGCCTTCCACGCCACGCAGGCCGAAACCGCCTGGCACGAGGATCGCATCGACGCCTTCGAGCAGCGCGGTGCCCTGGTTTTCGATGTCTTCGGAGTCGATGTAACGCAGGTTGACCTTGGTACGGTTGCTGATACCGGCGTGACTCATCGCTTCGATCAACGACTTGTACGCGTCCAGCAGCTCCATGTACTTGCCGACCATGGCGATGGTGACTTCGTGCTCAGGATTGAGCTTGGCGTCAACCACCGCTTCCCACTCGGACAGGTCCGCGCCATTGCACTGCAGGCCGAAACGCTCGACCACAAAATCATCCAGGCCCTGGGAATGCAGAATGCCCGGGATCTTGTAGATGGTGTCGGCGTCTTCCAGGGCAATCACCGCACGTTCTTCAACGTTGGTGAACTGGGCGATCTTGCGACGCGAGGAAATGTCGATCGGGTGATCGGAACGGCACACCAGCACATCCGGCTGCAGGCCGATGGAACGCAGTTCCTTGACCGAGTGCTGGGTAGGCTTGGTTTTGGTCTCGCCAGCGGTGGCGATGTACGGCACCAGCGTCAGGTGCATCAGCATCGCGCGCTTGGCGCCGACTTCAAAACGCAACTGGCGGATGGCTTCGAGGAACGGTTGGGATTCGATGTCACCCACGGTGCCACCGATCTCGACCATCGCCACGTCGGCATCGCCTGCACCCTTGATGATGCGGCGCTTGATTTCGTCGGTGATGTGCGGGATCACCTGGATGGTTGCACCCAGGTAGTCACCACGGCGCTCCTTGCGCAGCACGTGCTCGTAGACACGGCCGGTGGTGAAGTTGTTGTTCTGGGTCATGGTCGTGCGGATGAACCGCTCGTAGTGGCCCAGGTCCAGGTCGGTCTCGGCGCCGTCGTGGGTGACGAACACTTCACCGTGCTGGAACGGGCTCATGGTGCCCGGGTCGACGTTGATGTACGGGTCCAGCTTGAGCATGGTGACCTTAAGTCCCCGCGCCTCCAGGATGGCCGCCAACGAAGCGGAGGCAATGCCTTTCCCCAATGAAGAAACAACACCGCCCGTGACGAATATGTAGCGCGTCATGAAAAACCCTAGAAGTCTGCGTTAAAGCGGTCGGAGCCGCCGGGGAAAGCGAAGGAAGGCCGAAGCCCCCGATCACCTGCATTAATCACAGTGCACCTTTCAAAAAAACCGCCGCGTTGTGACAGACCAGCAATGGAACACCGGTACGTTGATCGCTACACATTTTTTGGAATCGCCCAGCAAAGACTGCTTGGTAATCGGCAACGACTGTGTTTCAGGAGAATCCACAGAAGTTGTATCAAGAAGGGAGCGTAGTCTACCGGAAAGGCGCTATCAGCTCAAACCTTGATCGCAGGTTGGTGGCGCCCAATGTAATTGCCAGTCATCCCCCTGCCCTGTCGAGGCCCTTGCCAGGTTGGCCACGGCCACCAGACGGGTGCCTTGGTACAGCAGCGGCAATCTGCCACGGATAAAGCCTGGCACAGCACTTTCGTTGAGCAAACGCTTGAGGTCACGCCGGCCACGACCTGGCACTTCCATGACTTCACCACCCTGGCGGTAACGGATGCTCAAAGGGCCTTCAGGGGCATGCCCGCTGAAATACAACTGCCCGTTGCCCGGTAACTGTAGTGGGATTTGCGGGTGTGACCAGCTTAGCGGCGTATCAGAAATTTCCGACCAATCGGTAGGCATCCACCAGATGCGATCGTTGCAACGGTGCAATTGGCCATCGGCCAAACGCCACACGGGCTGTGCGTCCGCCTTGGCATCGCGCAAGGTGTGCCAGCCAATCCAGTGCTCGCTGTCGGGCAACAACGTCAGCGGCGCCAGCCAGTACCGTAGGGCGTTGCGCTGCCGAGCGTCGGAAAGATCTCGCAGCGGCGCAAGTGCCAATGATGGCAACGGTAGCCAGGCAAGCGCCGATGGCCGCTGCGCAGCCTGCACATCCAATTGCGCCAATTCATCGAGCAGCTCTTGGGCCTGCGCCAGATGCCCAGCGGTTCGCGCCAGGGTATTCGCGGCCTGGGGCCAGCGGGCGGTGAGCAGTGGGAATACTTGATGACGCAGGTAATTGCGGGAGAAACGTGAGTCGCCGTTGGAGGGGTCCTCGATCCAACTCAACTGCTGTTCGCGGGCGTAGGTTTCCAGCTCGGCTCGCGACATGTCCAGCAGCGGCCGCACCAGGTGCCCTTTACCCAAGGGACGCAGGGCTGGCATGCCGGTGAGGCCCCGCAGCCCAGCGCCCCGCAGCAGGCGAAACAGCAGGGTTTCTGCCTGATCGTCACGGTGCTGGCCGGTGAGTAGCAGTTCACTTGGGCCGATTATCTCGGCGAACGCCTGGTACCGCGCGTCACGGGCCGCACGTTCAAGGCTTGCACCTGACTGCACTTGCACATGCATAACCCGCAGCGGCACACCTGCGGCATCACAAACCGCCTGGCAATGGGCTGGCCAGCCGTCAGCCACAGCCTGGAGACCGTGATGGACATGGATAGCCTGCAGAGGTGGCAGGGATTGGTTTTTTGCCAGATCAGCGAGTAAGTGCAGGAGGACGGTGGAGTCGAGTCCGCCAGAGAAAGCGATGTGCCAGGCCGAGGCGTTGCGCCACGGGGCCAGGGCTTGCAGGAGTTCGGCGGTTAGAGTTGGTTTCATCGCACGTTACCGCCGCAAAACTGGAATACGTTAGCCAAGCATACACAACGCAAATGTGGGAGCGGGCCTGCCCGCGATAGCGGTGTACCAGCCAACCAATCTGGCACTGACACATTGCTATCGCGGGCAAGCCCGCTCCCACATGGGTAATGCCGTGGCTTAGAGGCCGTAGCTCATCAGGCGCTCGTAACGACGGGCCAGCAGCGCTTCGTTGTCGAATTTTTTGAGCATATCCAACTGTGCGCAGAGTTCGGCGCGGATGGTCGCCGATGCGGCAGCCGGGTCGCGGTGTGCGCCGCCCAGGGGCTCGGCGATCACTTTGTCGACGATGCCCAGGCCTTTCAGGCGATCAGCGGTGATCCCCATGGCTTCGGCAGCATCCGGGGCCTTTTCTGCGGTTTTCCACAGGATCGAGGCGCAACCTTCCGGCGAGATCACAGCGTAAGTCGAATACTGCAGCATGTTCAGTTGGTCGCAGACGCCAATGGCCAGCGCACCGCCAGAACCGCCTTCACCGATCACGGTCGCGATAATCGGGGTTTTCAGCCGTGCCATCACTCGCAGGTTCCAGGCAATCGCTTCGCTCTGGTTGCGCTCTTCAGCGTCGATGCCTGGGTAGGCGCCCGGGGTGTCGATAAAGGTCAGGATCGGCATCTTGAAACGTTCAGCCATTTCCATCAGGCGGCAGGCCTTGCGGTAGCCTTCCGGGCGCGGCATGCCGAAGTTGCGACGCACTTTCTCGCGCACTTCACGGCCTTTCTGGTGACCAATCACCATCACCGGCTGGTCGTCCAGGCGAGCAATACCGCCGACAATCGCCGCGTCATCGGAGAAGTGACGGTCGCCATGCAACTCGTCGAACTCGGTGAAGATGTGATCGATGTAGTCCAGGGTGTACGGACGGCGCGGGTGGCGGGCCAGGCGCGCGATCTGCCAGCTGGTCAGCTTGCCGAAGATGTCTTCGGTGAGCGTCTTGCTCTTGTCTTGCAGGCGGGAGATTTCATCGCCGATATTCAGCGAATTGTCATTGCCGACCAGGCGCAGCTCTTCGATCTTGGCTTGCAGGTCAGCGATCGGCTGTTCGAAATCAAGAAAATTCGGGTTCATAAGCGTCCGTCTTGGGTCGACGGCCAGGGAGTGCCTGGCCAGCCGGTTGTCTATTCGCGCCCTACCTTAAGGGAGAGGCGCGTCAAGGTCGAGATTAAATGTCGAGTCGAGGTCAGGGGTACAAGGGCAGCCCTGACCGTCAACGGTATTGGAGGAAGACGTTGTCACGCCCGAACTGGTCACGCAATGCTTGAATCAAGCCATCGGCCGGGTCAATTCGCCACGTCTCACCGAACTGCAACATCGCCTTGGCATCGCTGCCGGTGTACTCCATGGTCACCGGGCACGCGCCACGGTGACGCGTGAGCAAGTCCCCCAGCCAGCGTAGCTGATCGCCCTTGAGCGCTTCGGTTTTCACCTTCAGGCGCAGGCTTTCGGCCAGGTTGGTGCGGGCATCTTCCATGCTCATTACGCGTTTGATCCGCAGGCGCAGGCCGCCGGAGAAATCATCATTGCTGACCTCCCCTTCCACCACCACCATCGCGTCGGTCTGCAACAGCGACTGTGCAGAATGAAACGCGTCGGCAAACAGCGACGCCTCGATACGCCCGGAGCGGTCATCAAGGGTGATGAACCCCATCTTGTCGCCCTTTTTGTTCTTCATCACCCGCAGGGCAATGATCATCCCGGCGACAGTCTGGGTATCGCGCGCCGGCTTCAGGTCGATGATGCGCTGGCGGGCAAAACGACGGATCTCGCCTTCATATTCGTCAATCGGGTGACCGGTGAGGTACAGGCCCAGGGTGTCTTTTTCACCCTTGAGGCGTTCCTTGAGGGTCAGCTCCTTGGCCTTGCGGTGGTTAGCGTACACATCGGCATCTTCTTCGACGAACAGCCCGCCAAACAGGTCGGCATGCCCGCTGTCGTGGGTGCGGGCGGTCTGCTCGGCGGCCTTGATCGCTTCTTCCATGGCGGTCAGCAGCACCGCGCGGTTGCGGTCGATATTGGCCTGGTAGGCCTTCGGCTCGTCATGGAAATACGGACCGAGACGATCGAGTGCACCGCTGCGGATCAGGCCATCGAGGGTACGCTTGTTGATGCGCTTGAGGTCGACCCGGGCGCAGAAGTCGAACAGGTCCTTGAACGGACCATCCTGGCGCGCCTCGGTGATTGCCTCGACCGGGCCTTCGCCCACCCCCTTGATCGCGCCCAGGCCATAGATGATGCGGCCTTCGTCGTTCACGGTGAACTTGAACTCCGAGGCGTTCACATCCGGCGCGTCGAGCCGCAACTTCATGGTCCGCACTTCTTCGATCAAGGTCACGACCTTGTCGGTGTTGTGCATATCCGCCGACAGCACCGCCGCCATGAACGGCGCCGGGTAGTGGGCCTTCAGCCACGCAGTCTGGTACGACACCAGGCCGTAGGCGGCGGAGTGGGATTTGTTGAAGCCATAACCGGCGAATTTTTCCACCAGGTCAAAGATGTTACCGGCCAGGTCAGCGTCAATGTTGTTGGTGGCGCAACCTTCAATGAAACCGCCGCGCTGCTTAGCCATTTCCTCGGGCTTTTTCTTACCCATGGCCCGGCGCAGCATGTCCGCGCCGCCTAGGGTGTAGCCGGCCATGACCTGGGCGATCTGCATCACCTGTTCCTGATACAGGATGATGCCGTAGGTCGGTGCCAGTACCGGCTTGAGGCCTTCGTACTGGTAGTCGGAGTGCGGGTAAGCCAGTTCGGCGCGCCCGTGCTTACGGTTGATAAAGTCATCAACCATGCCCGATTGCAGTGGGCCCGGACGGAACAGGGCCACCAGTGCGATCAAGTCTTCCAGGCAGTCGGGCTTGAGCTTTTTGATCAGCTCCTTCATGCCGCGGGATTCAAGCTGGAACACCGCAGTGGTTTCAGCTTTTTGCAGCAGCGCGTAGGTCGGCTTGTCGTCCAGCGGGATAAAGGCGATATCCAGCGGCGCCTCATCGACCTTGGCACGCTCGCGGTTGATGGTCTTGAGCGCCCAGTCGATGATCGTCAGGGTCCGTAGGCCGAGGAAGTCGAACTTCACCAGGCCGGCCGCCTCCACGTCGTCCTTGTCGAACTGGGTTACCAGGCCATCGCCTTCTTCGTCGCAATAGATCGGCGAAAAGTCTGTCAACTTGGTCGGAGCGATTACCACGCCACCGGCGTGCTTACCGACGTTACGCACCACGCCTTCGAGCTTGCGGGCCATGTCCCAGATTTCGGCGGCTTCTTCATCGACCTTGATGAAGTCACGCAGGATTTCTTCCTGCTCGTAGGCCTTTTCCAGGGTCATGCCGACTTCAAAGGGGATCATCTTCGACAGACGATCCGCCAGGCCGTAGGACTTGCCCTGCACCCGCGCCACGTCGCGGATTACCGCCTTGGCCGCCATGGAGCCGAAGGTGATGATCTGGCTTACCGCGTTACGGCCGTATTTCTCGGCCACATATTCGATTACCCGGTCACGACCATCCATGCAGAAGTCGACGTCGAAGTCGGGCATCGATACCCGTTCCGGGTTCAGGAACCGTTCGAACAGCAGGTCATATTCCAGCGGGTCAAGGTCAGTGATCTTCTGCACATAAGCTACCAGCGAGCCAGCACCCGACCCCCGGCCAGGCCCCACCGGCACGCCGTTGCTTTTGGCCCACTGGATAAAGTCCATTACGATCAGGAAGTAACCGGGGAACCCCATCTGGATAATGATATCCAGCTCGAAATTCAGCCGGTCGACATACACCTGGCGCTTGGCTTCGTAGTCTTCGGTTGTGTCCTTGGGCAGCAGGACGGCAAGGCGCTCCTCCAGGCCATCGAAGGACACCTTGCGAAAGTATTCATCGATGGTCATGCCATCGGGAATCGGGAAGTTGGGCAAAAAGTGCTTGCCCAGCTTCACTTCGATATTGCAGCGCTTGGCAATTTCGACGGAGTTTTCCAGGGCCTCGGGCAAATCGCTGAACAGCTCAGCCATTTCCTCGGCACTTTTGAGGTACTGCTCTTCGCTGTAGTTCTTCGAGCGCCGTGGATCGTCCAGCGCCCGGCCTTCGCCGATGCACACGCGGGTTTCGTGGGCTTCGAAGTCTTCCTTCTTGATAAAGCGGACATCGTTGGTGGCTACCAGCGGCGCACCCAGCTTTTCGGCCAGGGCCACGGCAGCGTGCAGATGTTCTTCATCGTTGGGGCGATTGGTGCGCTGGACCTCCAGGTAGAAGCGGTCGGGAAAGACTTGCATCCACTCACTGGCCAGCACCTCGGCCTCGTGCGGGTTACCGCCCAGCAACGCGATCCCGATCTCGCCCTCTTTGGCGGCCGACAGCATGATCAGCCCTTCGCTGGCCTCGGCCACCCATTCGCGCTCGATGATGATCGAGCCATTGCGCTGGCCGTCGATAAAACCACGGGAAATCAGTTCGGTCAGGTTGCGATAGCCCACGCCGTTCATCGCCAGCAGGCTGATGCGGCTCAAGGCGTTATCCGGATCTTTGTTGGACAGCCACAAGTCGGCGCCGCAAATCGGCTTGATGCCGGCGCCCATGGCGCTCTTGTAGAACTTGACCAGGGAGCACATGTTGTTCTGATCGGTCACCGCAACGGCCGGCATGTTCATGCCCACCAGGGTTTTGACCAGTGGTTTGATCCGTACCAGGCCGTCGACCAGGGAGTATTCAGTGTGCAGGCGCAGGTGAACGAATGAAGCCGGCATAGTGATCCTGTCTAGATACGTGTGAAAACAACAAGGCCCGGATTGTACCGGGCCTTGAGTAAAACATCAGCCTGCGCCTAAATCTCGGCCAGGCTTTCGCGCACCTCGTAAGCCAGGCGTACCGGGGCAAACGAGCGGCGGTGGATCGGCGTCGGGCCCAATCGGGCCAGGGCTTCCAGATGAACGGGCGTCGGGTAGCCTTTATGGCCACCGATGCCATAGCCTGGGTAGATCAACTCGAACGCCGCCATTTCACGGTCGCGACTGACCTTGGCGAGAATCGAGGCAGCGGCAATCGCCGGAACCTTGCTATCACCCTTGACCACCGCTTCGGCCGGCATCGCCAGCTTCGGGCAGCGATTCCCGTCGATCATCGCCAGTTTCGGGGTGATGTGCAGGCCCTCGACGGCGCGCTGCATGGCCAGCATCGTGGCATGCAGGATGTTCAACTCGTCGATTTCCTCGACCTCAGCCCTGGCGATATGCCAGCTGAGGGCCTTTTCGCAAATTTCGTCAAAAAGTTTTTCACGACGGGCTTCGGTGAGTTTCTTCGAGTCGTTGAGGCCGAGAATCGGGCGATTCGGGTCAAGGATCACCGCCGCCGTGACCACCGCACCGCACAGCGGACCACGCCCGACTTCATCGACACCGGCAACCAGTTCGTGGGTTTGGGCGACCAGGCTGAAATCCAG
Organism: Pseudomonas sp. WS 5059; assembly: GCF_012985525.1. Classification (NCBI taxonomy): domain Bacteria; kingdom Pseudomonadati; phylum Pseudomonadota; class Gammaproteobacteria; order Pseudomonadales; family Pseudomonadaceae; genus Pseudomonas; species Pseudomonas sp. WS 5059. The sequence continues at coordinate 162,311 of NZ_JAAQWO010000006.1, forward strand.
GCCTATTTGCGTCTTCATAGGGTTTCCTGCTGGCGGCCGATCAAGGTCAATACGGCATCTGCGGCCTGGTTCGACGCATCACGGCGCAAGGTACGGTGAATTTCGTCGAACCCACGGGTCTGCTCTTCACCACCGTCGATCAACGGCAGAATGGTCTGGGCCAATGCTTCGGGGGTTGCAGCGTCCTGCAGCAACTCCGGCACCAACAGGCGCTGGGCAAGCAGGTTGGGCAAGGAGATGTAGGGACTTTTGACCATGCGCTTGAGAATCCAGTAGGTCAGCGGCGCCAAGCGATAGGCCACGACCATCGGGCGCTTGTAGAGCAAGGCCTCCAGCGTGGCGGTACCAGAGGCGATCAACACCGCGTCACAGGCGGCCAGGGCCAGGTGCGAACCACCATCGAGCAGCGTCAACGGCAAGTCGCGCCCCACCAGCAAGGCTTCGATCTGTGCACGGCGCTGCGGGCTGGCGCACGGCAGTACAAATCGCACTCCTGGCTTCAACGCCTGCAGGCGCTGGGCCGCATCGAAAAACAGTGCGCCGAGGCGACCGACCTCACCGCCACGGCTGCCGGGCATCAACGCCACCAGCGGCCCGTCGGGCAGGCCCAACTCGGCGCGCGCAGCGGCGCGATCCGCCTGTAGCGGGATGGTGTCGGCCAGGGTATGGCCGACAAACCTTACCGGCACGCCCTTCTCTTCATAGAACCGCGCCTCGAAAGGCAGTAGGGTCAGCATCAGGTCGCAGCCTTCGCGGATCTTCAGCACGCGCTTCTGCCGCCACGCCCACACGGACGGGCTGACGTAATGCACGGTCTTGATTCCGGCCTGACGCAGTTTGAGTTCGATATTGAGGGTGAAGTCCGGTGCGTCGATACCGATAAAGACGTCCGGTTTTTCGGCAATCAGGGTCTGGATCAGCAGTTTGCGCCGAGCCAGCAGCTCGCGAAGGCGCCCCAGCACTTCCACCAGCCCCATGACCGACAAACGCTCCATGGGAAAGTAGGAAGTCAGGCCTTCGGCCTGCATCAGCGGGCCGCCGACCCCAATAAACTCAACGGCTGGATGCTGCGCCTTGATGGCGCGCATCAGGCCAGCGCCGAGGATATCGCCGGAAGCTTCTCCGGCCACCAATGCAATACGCAGCGTGGCCATGATCAGCGGGTGATGCCGCGAGTCGATGCCTGGATCGAATCACGGAAGATGGCAACCTCTGGAAACAGCGCCGCTGGCTCGGCCAGTTCGGCCAATGCCTGCTCAACCGTCAGGCCCTGGCGATACACCACCTTATAGGCGCGACGCAGGGCGTGAATGGCCTCTTCGCTGAAACCCCGGCGGCGCATGCCTTCGAAGTTCATGCTGCGGGCTTCGGCAGGGTTGCCAAATACCGTGACGAACGCCGGCACATCCTTGCCAATAGCAGTGCCCATGCCGGAAAAGCTGTGGGCGCCGATATGGCAGTACTGATGCACCAGGGTAAAACCAGACAGGATCGCCCAGTCGTCAACATGCACATGGCCGGCCAGTGCAGTGTTGTTGACCAGGATGCAGTGGTTGCCAATAACGCTGTCGTGTCCGATATGCGCGTAGGCCATCACCAGATTGTGATCACCCAGGGTAGTTTCTGCCCGGTCCTGCACAGTGCCACGATGAATGGTCACGCCTTCACGAATGATGTTGTGATCACCGATTACCAGGCGGGTTTCTTCACCCTTGTACTTCATGTCCGGCGTATCTTCGCCTACCGAGGAGAACTGGTAGATGCGGTTGTGTTTGCCAATGCGGGTCGGACCCTTGAGGATCACGTGCGGCCCGATGACTGTTCCCTCGCCGATTTCCACACCTGCGCCGATGATCGACCAAGGGCCGACCTCAACGTCGGCGGCCAGCACGGCCGTCGGATCGATGATTGCGCGAGGGTCAATCAAACTCATAGCTTGCGTTCCGCACAGATGATTTCGGCGGAACACACAGGCTTGCCGTCAACGGACGCCTGGCATTCGAATTTCCAGATCTGGCGCTTGCAGCTCACGAACTTGGCTTCCAGGATCAACTGGTCGCCTGGGGTGACCGGGTTGCGAAAGCGCAGCTTGTCGGAGCCCACGAAATAGTAAAGCGTGCCGTCGGCAGGCTTCAGGTCGAGCATTTTAAAACCGAGGATACCAGCGGCCTGCGCCATCGCTTCAATGATCAACACGCCCGGCATGATTGGATGCGCGGGGAAATGACCATTGAAGAATGGTTCGTTGATGCTGACATTCTTGTAGGCACGAATGCGCTTTTCCTCAACATTCAGTTCCACTACACGATCCACCAGCAGGAACGGGTAACGGTGAGGCAGGTATTCGCGAATCTCGTTGATGTCCATCATTTCGGGGGGAAGCCTGTAATAAAGATTGGGAGCGCGCGGACTAAGGCACGCCCCTCTAGCAAATCAAGAAGGCAGTCTAGCTGCTGTGCACACTTGATATGGAAATGGTATCAGCCATCTGATGAAACATTACTGCCAGGGGTCACGTCCCCAACACGCTTTTCCAGATGTTTCAGGCGCCGCGCCATGTCGTCGAGCTGCCTTAAACGGGCCGCGCTCTTGCGCCACTCGGCCGCGGGTTGCATCGCTGTACCGGAAGAGTAGGCCCCTGGCTCGGTAATCGAGTGGGTCACCATCGTCATGCCGGTAATGAATACGTTGTCACAGATTTCAATATGGCCCACCAAGCCGACACCGCCGGCCAGCATGCAATGCTTGCCGATCTTGGTGCTGCCGGAGATGCCGACGCACGCGGCCATGGCCGTGTGATCGCCAATCTGTACGTTGTGGGCGATCTGGATCTGGTTATCCAACTTCACACCATTGCCAATCACCGTATCGGCCAAGGCCCCGCGATCGACAGCAGTGTTGACACCGATCTCCACATCGTCACCGATCAGCACACCGCCGACCTGGGCGATCTTCTGCCAGATGCCCTTCTCATTGGCAAAGCCGAAGCCTTCGCCGCCGATCACGGCACCCGACTGAATCACTACCCGCTGCCCGATACGCACATCGTGGTACAGGGTCACGCGCGGCGCGAGCCAGCCGCCTGCACCGATTTCGCTGCGAGCACCGATAAAGCAATGGGCACCAACAGTCACGCCGGCACCAATGCGCGCACCACTTTCGATAACCGCAAAAGCACCGATGCTGGCCGCAGGATCCACCTGTGCATCATTGGCAATGACCGCAGAAGGATGGATACCAGGGGCAGCCTTGGGTTTCGGGTCGAACAAGTGGGAAACCCGCGCGTATGCGGCATAAGGGTCGGCCACCACCAGCGCATCCCCGGCAAACGTCTCGGCGTCAGCGGCCTTCAGCAATACGGCTGCGGCCTGGCTGTCGCCCAGGTATTTACGGTATTGGGGATTTGCGAGGAAGCTCAACTGAGCTGGGCCAGCCTCCTGCAAGGTGGCTAGCCCAGTGATTTCCTTCTCCTTGGAGCCACGCAAGGTAGCCCCCAGGAACTCGGCCAATTGACCGAGTTTGATAGTCGCGGTCATGGCTTACTTCAGCTGGTTCATGCGCTCGATCACCTGGCGGGTGATGTCGTATTGAGGCTTGACGTCAATCACGGCGCCACGCTCGAAGACCAGGTCAAAGGCACCTTTCTTGATGACCTCTTCCACGGCGCTGTCGAGTTTAGGCTTCAGTTGCTTGAGCATTTCACGGTCAGCAACAGCCTTGGCTTCGTTCAGCTCCTTGGATTGGAACTGATAGTCACGGGCCTTTTGCTTGAACTCAAGCTCCAGACGCTCGCGCTCGCCTTGCTGCATTTTATCGCCACCGGCGACCAGGCGGTCCTGGATGCCCTTGGCACTGCTTTCCAGGGTCTTGAGCTTGGTCAGTTGCGGACCAAATTTTTTCTCGGCATCCACGGCGTACTTCTTGGCCGCATCGGATTCCAGCAGGGCCATCTGATAGTTCAGGACGGCGATTTTCATTTCGGCAAACGCCGGGGTTGCGACCAGCACGGTTGCCAGAAGAACCAATTGAGTCAACTTACGCACGATGCACTCCTACAGAATCCGTTGTCGTTATCTTGGGTCGGACGCTTAGAACGTCTGGCCGAGGGAAAATTGGAAAATCTGGGTTTCAGCGTTATCCGGTTTCTTGACTGGCATCGCCAAGGCGAAGCTCAACGGGCCCAGGGCGGTAATCCAGGTCACACCCACACCCACGGAACTGGCCAGATTGCTCAGGCTTACGTCGTTGCACTGGGTGTTGGACTTCAAGCCGCTAGGGTTACGGATCTGCTCGCACTTGGAGTCGAATACGTTACCCACATCCCAGAAGACCGAGGTCCGCAGGGAGCGCTGGTCCTTGACGAACGGCAGCGGGAACAGAATTTCCGCACCACCTTGGATCAGCACGTTACCACCGAACGGCAGCGGATCATTGTCTGAGTCACGTACGGTGCCGACGTTACCAGTTTCAGCAACACCACGGCTTGGCGTACCACGTGGACCCAGGGTGCTGTCCTTGAAGCCACGTACCGAGTTGAAGCCACCGGCATAGTAGTTCTCGTAGAACGGCAAGCCATCGGTCGAACCGTAGCCATCACCATAGCCCAATTCCGTGTGCAGGCGCATGGTGTAGTTATCGCTCAACGGCGTGAACAACTGGCCACGGTAGTCGAGCTTGAAGAACGACAGGTCGCTACCTGGTGTGGTGGCTTCCAGGGTCAGGCTCTGGGAGTGACCACGGGTGGCCAGCACGCCTTTGTTCAGGGTGGACTCGGACCAACCGGCCGAGGCCTTGAAGTTGAGGAACTTGTCACCTTCGCGGCGGGTGAAGTCGAAGATCTCATCCACGGTGTAGACACCGGTCTTGATCTCATCCTGCTGCGCGGTCAGGCCGAAGGTCAGACGCGAGGTCTCACTGATCGGGTAGCCCACGTTCACACCGGCACCCAGGCTGTCGATCGCATAGCTTGCAACGTCGACGTCGAGGTCTTTGTAGTCGGTGGTGCGGTAGAAGGCGTTGTAGCCCAGGCTCACACCGTCAGCAGTCCAGTAGGGGTCCACATAACCGAAGTTGTAGCGGCTCTGGTATTCGCTGCGGGTCAGGCCGATGGATACTTTGTTACCGGTACCCAGGAAGTTGTTCTGGGTGATCGAACCACCGAGGATCAGGCCGGCACTCTGTGCAAAACCGACGCTGGCGGTGATCGAACCGGAAGCTTGCTCTTCCACTGCGTAGTTCACGTCGACCTGGTCATCCACACCCGGTACGGCCGGGGTTTCGACGTTGACTTCCTTGAAGAAGCCCAGGCGCTCAAGACGGGTCTTGGACTGGTCGATCAGGTAGGTCGAAGCCCAGCCACCTTCCATCTGGCGCATTTCACGACGCAGCACTTCGTCCTCGGACTTGGTGTTGCCACGGAAGTTGATGCGGTTGACGTAGGCACGCTTGCCCGGATCGACGACAAAAGTGATGTCCACGGTGTGGTCATCATCATGTGGGGTCGGCACGCCGTTCACGTTGGCGAAGGTATAGCCTTCGTTACCCAGGCGACGGGTGATCAGTTCGGAAGTGGTGGTCATCAGCTTGCGCGAGAACACCTGGTCTTTCTGGACCAGCAGCAGGGACTTGACCTGGTCTTCAGGCACTTTCAAGTCGCCGCTGAGCTTCACGTCACGAACGCGGTACTTCTCGCCTTCGTTGACGTTGACGGTGATGTACACGTGCTTCTTATCCGGGGTGATGGACACCTGGGTCGAAGCGATATCCATGTTGATATAGCCACGGTCCAGGTAATAGGAGCGCAAGCGCTCCAGGTCACCGGAGAGTTTTTCACGGGCGTACTTGTCATCGTTCTTGAAGAACGACAGCCAGTTGGTGGTCTTGAGCTCGAACAGGTCGATCAGGTCTTCGTCGGCGAACTTGGTGTTACCCACCACGTTGATGTGCTGGATCGCCGCCACGGTGCCTTCGTTGATGTTGACCTTCAGGCCAACACGGTTGCGCGGCTGCGGCACCACTTCGGTTTCCACGGAAGCCGAGTAGCGGCCTTGGGCAACGTACTGACGTTGCAGCTCGTTACGCACGCCTTCGAGGGTGGCACGCTGGAAGATCTCGCCTTCGGCCAGGCCGGATTGCTTGAGACCTTTCATCAAGTCTTCAGTGGAGATCGCCTTGTTGCCTTCGATCTCGATACTGGCGACAGAAGGTCGCTCGACGACAGTGATGACCAGGACGTTGCCTTCACGACCCAGTTGGATGTCTTGAAAGAAGCCGGTTTTGAACAGCGCACGAGTGGATTCCACCAGGCGACGGTCGTCAGCCTGTTCCCCAACGTTCAACGGCAAGGCGCCAAAGACGCTACCCGCGGAAACCCGCTGGAGGCCGTTGACGCGAATATCGGAGATGGTGAAGGACTCGGCGTGAACTTCGGCGATCATCAATACGGTGAGAACCGCAGTTAGCAGCAGACGTTTCATGAAGTCCTTTCTTATTCCAACTGGCAATAAACAAACTGCCGCAAAATGCGGCAGGTTCGCAATTCAGCGAAGCGTTACAGACGTCCCAGATCGTTGACCAGGGCTAACAACATCACCCCAACCACCAAACTGATACCGATCTGTATCCCCCAACCCTGCACCCGATCCGACAAGGGGCGACCACGCACCCACTCGACGAGATAAAACAACAGATGCCCCCCATCCAGTACTGGAATGGGCAACAAATTCAGAACCCCAAGGCTAATACTCAGATAAGCCAGGAAATTCAGGAAATCAGCAACACCCGACTGGGCAGAAGCGCCCGCCACTTTAGCAATGGTTATCGGTCCACTCAAGTTTTTTACCGAGAGCTCGCCGAACAACATTTTCTTCAGCGAATCGAGGGTCAGTACGCTCATGGTCCAAGTGCGTCGTGCACCCTCGCCAATTGCCGCCAACGGCCCGAAGCTGACCTCGCGCACCATCGATGGCGGCCATTCGACACCTTTGACCCCCGCCCCCAGATACCCGCCGGCCGCCTTGGCCTCTCCGCGCACCGCAAGGGTAACAGGGACGTCGATTTGAGCACCGTCGCGCTCAACTTTCAGCACAATTTTCGTATCAGGACGTACACGAACCAGATCAACCACTTGCTGCCAGTCGCCCAGCGCCTGACCATCAAGGGCCAGCAAACGATCACCGGTCTTCAGGCCGGCAGCCTGGGCCGGCCCCTTGGGATCGAGCTCCGCCAGTACCGGCGGCAGCGCCGGACGCCATGGGCGAATCCCCAGGGATTTGATCGGGTCAGGCTCGTCAGCGCCCTTGAGCCACTTGTCCAGTACCAGCTCGCGCGGCGTCTCGGCCGTGGAGTCCTGCTCGCGCACCACCAGCTGTACGGTGCCACTCTCACCCAGGCGGCGAACCAACTGCAGATTGACCGCCCCCCAGCCTGTAGTCGGTTCACCATCAATAGCAACAATTTCCTGCCCGGCGCTCAAACCAGCCTTGGCTGCAATGCTGCCCGCCTCCACCGCACCGATAACCGGGCGCACCTGCTGGCTGCCCAGCATTGCCAGGACCCAGAAAAACACCATGGCCAACAGGAAGTTGGCGATCGGGCCAGCCGCCACGATGGCAATACGCTGACGAACGGTCTTGCGATTGAAAGATTGGTCCAGTTGATCAGCCGGCACTTCGCCTTCGCGCTCGTCGAGCATCTTGACGTAGCCACCCAGGGGAATGGCGGCGATCACGAATTCGGTGCCCTTGCGGTCGTGCCAGCGCAGCAGCGGCATGCCAAAACCCACGGAAAAACGCAGGACCTTGACGCCACAACGGCGCGCCACCCAGAAATGACCAAATTCGTGAAAAGTGACCAACACACCCAGAGCAACCAGGGTGCCGACAATCATGTAGAGCGCACTCATCTAATCTCTCCGCATTCCAATCCCGCGCCTGCCGACTAACCTGCGTGGCGTTTCAACCATTGCTCGGCCAAGACCCGGGCCTTGGCATCCGCCTCGAATACGGCGCCCAAATCATTTACGGCAACCACCGGTTCGAGACTCAAAATTTCCTCGATGATACTCGCGATCTGTGGAAAGCGGATGCGCCGATCAAGAAACGCAGCAACCGCGACCTCATTGGCCGCATTCAACATAGCCGGAGCGCTGTTGCCCGCCTCTGCCGCCTCACGCGCCAGGCGCAGGCAGGGGAAGCGTTGGTCATCCGGCGCTTCGAAATCCAGGCGTGCGATGGCGAACAGGTCCAGGGGTGCAACCCCCGAATCGATCCGCTCGGGCCAGGCCAGGGCATTGGCGATTGGCGTACGCATGTCCGGGTTGCCCAACTGGGCCAACACCGAACCATCCACATAGTCGACCAGGGAATGAATCACGCTTTGCGGATGAATCACCACCTCGACCTGCTCGGCCCGAGCATCAAACAGCCAGCAGGCTTCGATCAGCTCCAGGCCCTTGTTCATCATGCTCGCCGAATCCACCGAGATCTTGCGCCCCATCGACCAATTGGGATGGGCGCAGGCCTGATCGGGAGAAACGTGCTCCAGCTCGGCCAATGGGGTCTGGCGGAACGGGCCACCGGAGGCGGTCAGCAAGATACGCCGTACGCCCACCTGGCTCAGGCCGCGGGCAAAATCGCCCGGCATGCACTGGAAAATCGCATTGTGTTCGCTGTCCAGCGGCAACAGCACGGCGCCGCTCTTGCGCACAGCCTGCATAAACAGCGCACCGGACATCACCAGCGCTTCTTTATTGGCCAACAGGATTTTTTTGCCCGCATCAACCGCTGCGAGGGTTGGACGCAAGCCAGCAGCGCCGACGATGGCGGCGACCACAGTATCCACTTCAGAGGCGGCGGACACCTGGCACAAGCCCTCCTCGCCGACCAATACCTCGGTCGACAGGCCCGCAGCCCGCAGGTCGTCCTGCAAACCACGGGCGGCAGTTGCATCCGGCACCACCGCGAACTGCGGCACATGCCGCACGCACAACGCCAATAGCTCGCTCAAGCGGCTGAAGCCGGTCAGGGCGAATACCTGATAGCGCTCAGGGTGACGGGCAATCACATCCAGCGTGCTCAACCCGACCGAGCCGGTTGCTCCCAGCACGGTCACTTGCTGTAGGCGGCTCACGAAGCGGCCATCCACAACAGCACGGCAAACACCGGGATCGCCGCCGTCAGGCTGTCGATGCGGTCCAGCACGCCGCCATGGCCCGGCAGCAGGTTACTGCTGTCCTTGATGCCTGCCTGGCGCTTGAACATGCTTTCGGTCAGATCGCCAACCACCGAGATCAGCACCACCACCGCCGCACCGACCAGGGCCAGGAGGATTTGCTTGGCATCCCACTCGCGCACAACGCCAACAATCAGGGTGATCAGCAACGTCAACGCCAGCCCGCCGTACACCCCTTCCCAGCTCTTGCCGGGACTGACCGCCGGGGCCAGCTTGCGCTTGCCAAAGGCACGGCCGGAGAAGTACGCACCGATATCCGCGCCCCAGACCAGTACCATCACCGCCATGATCAACCAGTTGCCCAGGGCCATGTGCTTGATATAGACCAGGCCCTGCCAGGCCGGCAGCAGGATCAGCAGGCCGATCACCAGCTTGCAGGCGACGCTGGACCATTGGCTGCTGGTACGCGGGTAGGTCAACACCAGGAATGTCGCCAACGCCCACCACAGCACCGCCGCCCCGAGCACCCAGGGTGCGACATCCGGCAGGATGTACATCATGAACAGCAACAACGCGACAACGGCGGCGTACACCACCCGCGGTAGTTGCTCGGCGAACCCTGCCAGGCGCGCCCATTCCCAGGCGCCCAGGGTCACGACCAGGCCAATGAACAGTGCAAAACCTGCGCCTTCGAGCAGGAAAAACCCGCACAGAGCGATCGGCAGCAGGATCAGTGCCGTGATGATTCGTTGTTTAAGCATTAAACCCGGGCTCCAGCTTCGATCTGCTCGCTCGTTTTACCGAAGCGACGCTGACGGGAAGCGAAATCGGCCAGCGCATTGCGCATGGCATCGTGTTTGAAGTCCGGCCAGAACAGGTCGGAGAAGTACAGCTCGGTATAGGCCAACTGCCACAACAGGAAGTTGCTGATGCGGTGCTCGCCACCGGTACGGATGCACAGGTCCGGCAACGGCAGGTCGCCAGTCACCAGGCAGGTTTGCAACAACTCGGGCGTGATGTCTTCCGGGCGCAGATGGCCGGCCTGCACTTCACGCGCCAGGCGCTGCGCAGCCTGGGCGATATCCCATTGCCCGCCATAATTGGCGGCGATTTGCAGGACGAAGCGGTTGCTGCCAGCGGTGATCGCCTCGGCTTCACGCATGGCCGCCTGCAGCTCCGGATGGAACCGCGAGCGATCGCCGATGATGCGCAAGCTGATGTTGTTGTCGTTCAGGCGCTTGGCCTCACGACGCAGGGCCTTGAAGAACAGGTCCATCAAGGCGCTGACTTCGTCGGCCGGGCGCTGCCAGTTTTCACTGGAGAAGGCAAACAAGGTCAATACCTCGACCTTGGCCTCGGCACACACCTCGATCACGGCCCGTACCGCATCGACACCCGCTTTATGCCCGGCGACACCTGGCATAAAGCGTTTTTTCGCCCAGCGATTATTCCCATCCATGATGATCGCGACATGGCGCGGCACCGCGGAGGGCACAGTCTGCTTGGTCTTTTCCATGAAAGCGTCCTGACCCCTTATACGGCCATCAGGTCCTTTTCTTTCTCTTCCGTGGCCTTGGTGATCATGGCCTCGGATTCCTTGGTCAGCTTATCGATATCAGCAATGGCACGACGCTCTTCGTCTTCGCTGATTTCCTTGTCCTTGACCAGTTTCTTCAGGTCACCCAAGGCATCACGACGGATGTTACGCACCGCAACACGGGCATCTTCCGCTGCGCTGCGCGCCTGCTTGGTGAAGCCCTTGCGGGTTTCTTCGGTCAGGGCCGGCATGGAGATCAGCAGCAGCTCACCCAGGTTGGTTGGGTTGAGGTTCAGGCCAGCACTCTGGATAGCCTTGTCGACGGCAGCGAGCATGTTGCGCTCGAAGGCCACGACCTGCAGGGTGCGCGAGTCTTTCACAGTCACGTTGGCCACGCCGCTCAGCGGAGTGTCGGAACCGTAGTAAGGCACCATCACGCTGCCCAGGATGCTTGGGTGAGCCTTGCCGGTACGAATCTGGCCGAATGCGTGGCTCAGAGACTCCAGGGATTTCTGCATACGCGCTTGGGCGTCTTTCTTGATTTCGTTGATCATTGTTGGCCTTCCTCGATCAGAGTCCCTTCTGCGCCGCCGTGTACGATATTCAGCAGGGCGCCGGGCTTGTTCATGTTAAATACGCGCAGCGGCATCTTGTGGTCGCGGCACAGGCAGATTGCCGTCAGGTCCATCACACCCAGCTTGCGATCCAGCACTTCATCATAAGTCAGATGATCGAACTTCTCGGCATGCGGGTCTTTGAATGGATCGGCAGTGTAGACACCATCGACCTTGGTAGCCTTGAGCACTACGTCAGCATCGATTTCGATGGCACGCAGGCAGGCAGCCGAGTCAGTGGTGAAGAACGGGTTGCCGGTACCGGCGGCAAAGATCACCACCTCTTTGGCATTCAGGTGGCGCATGGCTTTGCGGCGATCATAGTGATCGGTCACGCCAACCATGGAGATGGCCGACATCACGATGGCCGAGATATTGGCACGCTCCAGGGCGTCGCGCATGGCCAGGGCGTTCATCACAGTGGCCAGCATGCCCATGTGGTCGCCAGTGACCCGATCCATGCCAGCAGCACTGAGTGCCGCGCCACGGAACAGGTTGCCACCACCGATCACCAGGCCGACCTGGACGCCGATACCGACCAGTTGGCCGACTTCCAGCGCCATGCGATCAAGCACCTTGGGATCGATCCCGAACTCTTCCGAGCCCATCAGGGCCTCGCCGCTAAGCTTGAGTAGAATGCGTTTATAGCGAGCCTGATAACCACTGCCCTGCTGAGCCATTGCGAATCTCTCCTGCGGCGTATTTTTAAAAAATTCTTGGCGAGCCGTTTACGGCTTGCGTTCACTCTAGCTGGACGCTGTCACAGCGCCATCGGAACACGGCTTTGTAAGCCAGTTCCAAAGGGAAGCCAAATAAAATTGAGCCTCCCATTTGAAAAGAGGCTGCGCGCGTGAGCGGGCAGCCTCTCTTGGGCGACAGTTGAAAACTGTCTTATTGCTTGGCGGCAGCCAGCTGGGCAGCAACTTCTTCAGCGAAGTTGTCGACCGGCTTCTCGATGCCGTCGCCTACTTTGAAGTAGGTGAAGGAAACGATTTCAGCACCGGCTTTCTTGGCCAGTTCGCCAACCTTGATTTCAGGGTTCTTGACGAACGCCTGCTCAACCAGGCTTGCTTCGGCCAGGAACTTGCTGATACGGCCTTTGACCATGTTCTCAACAATGTTTTCTGGCTTGCCTTTGATTTTTTCTTCGTTCAGCTGCAGGAACACAGCTTTTTCGCGCTCGATCGCTTCGGCAGAAACTTCCGAAGGCAGCAGGAACTCTGGGTTGCTGGCCGCTACGTGCATAGCGATGTCTTTGGCCAGTTCAACGTTGCCGCCCTTGAGGACAACTGCAACACCGATCTTGTTGCCGTGCAGGTAACCACCAACCACGTCACCTTCAACACGTACCAGGCGACGGATGTTGACGTTTTCGCCAACCTTGCCGACCAGTACCAGACGATCAGCTTCTTGGGCTGCGATCAGCGGAGCGGCGTCAGTCAGTTTGTCGGCGAACGCTTTTTCAACGCTGGCAGCAACAAATGCCTTGAAGTCGTCTTGCAGGGCCAGGAAGTCGGTCTGCGAGTTCACTTCCAGCAGAACGGCGGATTTGCCGTCTTCTTTCAGAGCGATCGCGCCTTCAGCAGCTACGTTGCCTGCTTTCTTGGCAGCCTTGATCGCGCCCGAAGCACGCATGTCATCAATGGCTTTTTCGATGTCGCCGTCAGCCTTTTCCAGGGCTTTCTTGCAATCCATCATGCCTTCGCCAGTACGCTCACGCAGTTCTTTAACCAACGCTGCAGTAATTGCTGCCATTTTCAAATTCCTCTTGGATAGGTTTTCAACCATTCCACCCGACTTGTACGGGCGTTCAATTCTTCCCGAACCACCCTTGTTAACCGCTGCACGTTACAGATGCTGTAGCTGTGCCGCTCACAAATGGTTTTCGAGGTGGCAAAAAGGGGGCCAAGCCCCCTTTTTGCTTACTGAGTCAACGCCAGGGCGTCAATTACTCAGCTGCAGCGACCGGTGCTTCTTCAGCAGCGAACTCTACGGTGCCGCCGCCAACATTGTTGCGGCCACGGATTACAGCGTCAGCCATCGAACCCATGTACAGCTGGATAGCGCGGATTGCGTCATCGTTGCCTGGGATGATGTAGTCAACGCCTTCCGGGCTGCTGTTGGTATCGACTACGCCGATAACCGGGATACCCAGCTTGTTGGCTTCGGTGATCGCGATGCGCTCGTGATCAACGTCGATAACGAACAGTGCGTCAGGCAGACCGCCCATGTCCTTGATACCACCCAGGGAACGATCGAGCTTTTCCAGGTCACGGGAGCGCATCAGCGCTTCTTTCTTGGTCAGCTTGGCGAAAGTACCGTCTTCGGCTTGCACTTCAAGGTCACGCAGACGCTTGATGGAAGCACGGATGGTTTTGAAGTTGGTCAGCATGCCGCCCAACCAGCGGTGATCGACGTACGGCGAACCGCAACGTGCTGCTTCTTCAGCAACGATCTTGCCAGCGGAACGCTTGGTGCCGACGAACAGAATCTTGTTTTTGCCCTGGGCCAGGCGCTCTACGAAAGTCAGAGCTTCGTTGAACATTGGCAGGGTTTTTTCAAGGTTGATGATGTGGATCTTGTTACGCGCGCCGAAAATGTATTTACCCATTTTCGGGTTCCAGTAACGGGTCTGGTGACCGAAGTGCACACCGGCCTTCAGCATATCGCGCATGTTGACTTGGGACATGATAGTTCCTTAATAAGTCGGGTTTGGCCTCCACGTATCCCAATGACCAACCAGCGGCTTCAAGGCCTCCGGCACCCAGGTCATCGTGTCGACACGTGTGTGGATTTAAGCTTTGCGGGGTATCCCCGGAAAGCGGCGCATTTTATACCACAGCAACGACAAAAACGAAACCCGCAATCGCATTTGCTTGCCGCCACCGCCACCCAAGCCATTGAATCGGGTGAAAATACCCACACCTTATAGAGAGAAGCGATAGCCAGACACTCATGGTTTGTACCTTGCGTCTGTTAGAATCGCGTTTTTTGGGCTTGTGCGAACGCTGCACCTTTTTGTCGCACGCCCGTAAACCGTATTGATTTCAGCGCGTCGCGCTAGAGAGAGCCTGTATGACCGTTACCCTGAAAACCGCCGAAGACATCGCAGGCATGCGCGTTGCCGGCAAACTGGCGGCCGACGTGCTGGAAATGATTGCCGAACACGTCAAGCCTGGCGTCACCACTGAAGCCCTGGACCGCATCTGCCACGACTATATTGTCGACGTGCAGAAAGCCATCCCCGCGCCGCTGAACTACAAAGGCTTCCCCAAGTCGATCTGCACCTCGATCAACCACGTGGTCTGCCACGGCATCCCGGGCGACAAGCCGCTCAAGGACGGCGATACCCTGAACATCGATGTCACGGTGATCAAGGACGGCTACCACGGCGACACCAGTCGCATGTTCCACGTCGGCAACGTCCCGGTGTGGGCCGAGCGCCTGTCCCAGGTCACCCAGGAATGCATGTACAAGGCCATCGAGCTGGTCAAGCCGGGCTGCCGCCTGGGTGATATCGGCGAAGTGATCCAGAAGCACGCAGAAAAGAACGGTTTCTCGGTGGTCCGCGAATTCTGTGGCCACGGCATCGGCAAAGTGTTCCACGAAGAGCCGCAGATCCTGCACTACGGCCGCGCCGGCACCGGCATGGAGCTCAAGGCGGGCATGACCTTTACCATCGAGCCGATGATCAATCAGGGCAAGGCCGACACCAAGGTGCTGGGCGACGGCTGGACCGCCATCACCAAGGACCGCAAGCTCTCGGCGCAGTGGGAGCACACCCTGCTGGTCACCGAGACGGGCTACGAGATCTTCACCCTGCGCGCCGATGACACGATCCCTCGCGTTTCGGCCTGATGCTTGCAGCGGGCTTTCCAGATAGCGACGTTGTGACCTACACCTAGATAGAAAGGAAAGCCGATCGATGCCCCAGGTGGATCCCGAACTCTTCGACCGAGGCCAGTTCCAGGCGGAACTGGCGCTGAAGGCAAGCCCGATTGCCGCCTTCAAAAAGGCCATCCGCCAGGCCCGCGAGGTGCTCGACGGGCGCTTTCGCAGCGGCCGGGAGATTCGCCGACTGATCGAGGATCGCGCCTGGTTCGTCGATAACATCCTGCAAAAGGCCTGGGAACAGTTCGACTGGAGCGAAGACGCCGACATTGCCCTGGTGGCCGTCGGCGGCTATGGCCGGGGCGAACTGCACCCCTACTCCGATATCGACCTGCTGATCCTGTTGGACAGTGCAGACCATGAGATCTTTCGTGATTCCATCGAGCGTTTTCTGACGCTGCTGTGGGACATCGGCCTGGAAGTCGGCCAGAGCGTGCGCTCGGTGGCGGAATGCGCCGAAGAGGCCCGCGCCGACCTGACCGTGGTCACCAACCTGATGGAAAGCCGTACCATCTGCGGCCCCGAGCGCCTGCGCCAGCGCATGCTGGAAGTCACCAGCACCGCACACATGTGGCCGAGCAAGGAGTTCTTCCTGGCCAAGCGCGCCGAGCAGAAAGCCCGGCATCACAAGTACAACGACACCGAATACAACCTGGAACCCAACGTCAAGGGCTCGCCCGGCGGGCTGCGGGATATCCAGACCATCTTGTGGGTAGCCAGGCGCCAGTACGGCACCCTGAACCTGCGTGCCCTGGCCGGCGAAGGCTTTTTGGTCGAGAGCGAAAACGCCCTGCTGGCCTCGTCCCAGGAGTTTTTGTGGAAGGTGCGCTACGCCCTGCACATGCTGGCCGGACGCTCCGAAGACCGCCTGCTGTTCGACCACCAACGCTCCATCGCCGCCCTGCTGGGCTTCGAGGGCGAAGACGCGAAGACCAGTATCGAAAGCTTCATGCAGCAGTACTACCGGGTGGTCATGAGCATCGCCCAGCTCAGCGACCTGATCATCCAGCACTTTGAAGAAGTGATCCTGGCCCCGGAAGACGAAGCGCCGCCGCAACCGATCAACGCGCGCTTCCAACTGCACGATGGCTATATCGAGGCGCGCAACGACAACGTGTTCAAGCGCACGCCATTTGCCATGCTGGAAATTTTCGTGCTGATGGCCCAGCAACCGGAAATCAAGGGCGTACGCGCCGACACCATCCGTTTGCTGCGGGAAAACCGTCACCTGATCGATGACGAATTTCGCCATGACATCCGCAATACCAGCCTGTTTATCGAGCTGTTCAAGTGCAAGATCGGCATCCACCGCAACCTGCGGCGCATGAACCGCTACGGCATCCTTGGGCGCTACCTGCCGGAGTTCGGCTTTATTGTCGGGCAGATGCAGCACGACCTGTTCCACATCTATACAGTCGACGCCCACACCCTGAACCTGATCAAACACCTGCGTAAGTTGCAATACACCCAGGTGTCAGAGAAATTCCCGCTGGCCAGTAAGCTGATGGCCAGGCTGCCAAAGCCTGAGCTGATCTACCTCGCCGGCCTTTATCACGATATCGGCAAGGGTCGGCACGGCGACCATTCGGAAATCGGCGCGGTGGATGCGCAAGCCTTCTGCCAGCGTCACCAGTTACCGCAGTGGGACAGCCGCCTGATCGTCTGGCTGGTACAGAACCACTTGGTGATGTCCACCACCGCCCAGCGCAAGGACTTGTCCGACCCGCAGGTGATCCATGATTTTGCGCAGATCGTCGGCGACGAAACCCGCCTCGACTACCTGTACGTACTGACCGTCTCCGACATTAACGCCACCAACCCGACCCTCTGGAATTCGTGGCGCGCCAGCCTGTTGCGCCAGCTGTATACCGAGACCAAGCGCGCCTTGCGCCGGGGCCTGGAAAACCCGGTGGACCGCGAAGAACAGATCCGCCGCACCCAGAACGCAGCCCTGGATATCCTGGTGCGTGGCGGCAACGACCCGGACGATGTGGAGCAACTCTGGTCGCAGTTGGGCGACGACTATTTCCTGCGCCACACCGCAGGCGACGTGGCCTGGCACACCGACGCGATTCTCCAGCAGCCGGCCGACGGTGGCCCGCTGGTGCTGATCAAGGAAACCACCCAGCGTGAATTCGAAGGCGGCACGCAGATATTCATCTACGCCCCGGACCAGCACGACTTCTTCGCCGTGACCGTGGCTGCGATGGACCAGCTCAATCTGAACATTCACGACGCCCGGGTCATTACGTCCAGCAGCCAGTTCACCCTCGACACCTACATCGTGCTCGACACCGAAGGCGAGTCCATCGGCGACAACCCCGAGCGGGTGAAAAAGATCCGCGCAGGCCTGACCGAAGCCCTGCGCAACCCCGACGACTACCCAACCATCATCCAGCGCCGGGTGCCGCGCCAGCTCAAGCATTTTGCCTTTGCGCCCCAGGTGACGATCCACAACGATGCCCAGCGCCCGGTGACCGTACTGGAACTCAGCGCGCCGGATCGCCCTGGCCTGCTGGCGCGGATCGGCGGGATTTTCCTGGAGTTTGACCTGTCGTTGCAAAACGCCAAGATTGCCACCCTGGGCGAGCGGGTCGAAGACGTGTTCTTTATCACCGATGCCGATAACCAGCCGCTGTCCGACCCTGAACTATGCCGCCGCTTGCAGGACGCCATCGTTGCGCAATTGAGCGTGAACCAGGAGCCTGGCGCGGAGTTGTCCAGAATAACCATTTGAGTTGAATTTAATTTCCCTGGGGGTGCGGACCTTGTAGGAGCTGGCTTGCCTGCGATGCGGGCGGCGCGGTGTATCTGGTACACCGAGGCGATGCCATCGCAGGCAAGCCAGCTCCCACAGGGCCGTGCTCAACGATAGAGGCCCCGATGAACAACGCCCTGAACCAACTGCAGCCCTACCCGTTCGAGAAACTGCGAGCCCTGCTGGGCAGCGTCACGCCGAACCCGGACAAACGCCCGATTGCCCTGTCCATCGGCGAACCCAAGCACAAATCCCCGGATTTCGTCGCCCAGGCCCTGGCCAACAACCTTGACCAGATGGCGGTGTACCCCACCACCCTGGGCATCCCCGCCTTGCGCGAGGCGATTGGCACGTGGTGCGAACGGCGTTTCAACGTGCCCAAGGGCTGGCTCGACCCGGCGCGCAATATCCTGCCGGTCAATGGCACTCGTGAAGCGCTGTTCGCCTTCACCCAGACCGTGGTCAACCGCGGCGACGATGCCCTGGTGGTCAGCCCGAATCCGTTCTACCAGATCTACGAAGGCGCAGCGTTCCTCGCCGGGGCCAAGCCGCATTACTTGCCGTGCCTGGATGAAAACGGCTTCAACCCGGATTTCGATGCGGTCTCGCCTGACATCTGGAAGCGTTGCCAGATCCTGTTCCTGTGCTCTCCCGGCAACCCGACCGGCGCACTGATCCCGGTCGACACCCTGAAAAAACTGATTGCCCTGGCCGACCAATACGACTTCGTGATCGCCGCCGACGAGTGCTACAGCGAGCTGTACTTCGACGAGCAAACCCCACCACCGGGCCTGCTCAGCGCGTGTGTCGAACTGGGTCGCCAGGACTTCAAGCGCTGCGTGGTGTTCCACAGCCTGTCCAAGCGTTCCAACTTGCCGGGCCTGCGTTCCGGGTTTGTGGCCGGGGATGCCGAGATCCTCAAGGCCTTCCTGCTGTACCGCACCTACCACGGCTGCGCGATGCCGGTGCAAACCCAACTGGCGAGCATCGCCGCGTGGCAGGACGAAGCCCATGTACAGGCCAATCGCGACCTGTACCGGCAGAAATTCGACGCCGTGCTGGCGATCCTCAAACCGGTACTGGACGTACAGAACCCGGACGGGGGCTTCTACCTGTGGCCCAACGTTGAGGGCGATGATGCCGCGTTCTGCCGCGACCTGTTCGTGGAGGAACATGTGACCGTGGTGCCGGGCTCGTACCTGTCGCGGGAAGTCGAGGGTTTCAATCCAGGAGCTGGACGGGTGCGTCTGGCCTTGGTTGCGCCATTGGCCGAATGCGTCGAGGCGGCCGAACGAATTCGCGACTTTATCCAGCGCCGTCGTTGAAACACGGGGCCGCTCCCACCTCGGGGGCGGCCAACATTCGCCCACCTTTGGTAATTAGTTGCACTCCAGGCCCACCTCGACTCATACGCAGAAATAATTACTGCGGAACTACTCCGGCTAAATTCCCACTTTGTAGAGGCAACAAACTTTACAAAGAGCCTTCGCCTTTCTTACGTTGGCGCCGGAGTGCCTATGATCGCAAACCCAAGTTCAACCCCTTTCCCACTTCCTAGCCTGAGCACAAACGATACCGCCCCGAGCAACTCTTCAATAACAACAACCCATCCCGACAGCCCGTTAAAGTACGACCCCGCCCCTATTATTATCGAGCTTAATAACTTTGGAAAAAATGAGCTTTTTACAAAGTTAAGCGCCAGCAACTCAATCAAACTAACGCCCTACGATAAGAACTCCGTCACGCACGACCATCTCCCCGCAAAACATATGGCGGACGGAATAACCAACAGCGAACCCTACGAACTTTCATCCAGCGACAAGTATCTGGCAGACAGCCTCTACCCGCCCAAAAACAGTTCCTTGCGCCAGGCATTCCTCATCACTGACCAACGTGGTTCGCTCTCAACTTACGAATGGGCCCTGGCCGCCCCGCAATCGTCGTCGGCGCAAGAGCAATCGGAGTAGGTGCTTGAAGCCCTTTTCATCTCATCACTATCTGACAACCGCCCCATGAGTAGAGTCCATGAGCCAAGTAACCCCGTTATTCCCCAACGTCCCTATCCAACAATTCGCACCCTCCAGCGACAACTCGCCGGCCGACCGCACAGCGCGCAACAGAAGAGGTGTCGCAGACAGCTCAAAACGCTGGTCGCCCGGCGTTATCACGGTGAGCCTGGACCTGGCAAACAAGAAAAGCCAAGCCCTGGTCATCGATGCACTCAAGGAGTGGGCCCATCACACGCCCGGCCTGCAGTTTGAAATCGTCGAGGGCAAACGCGGCGATATTCGTGTCTCCGACGACGAGGGTTTTACCGGCAGTTGGTCGGTCATCGGTACCGACGCCTTGCTGGTCGATGAAGACCAGCCCACCCTGCACCTGGACCGAACCGATAACTCCAAGCAGTTACGCACTCATGCCTTGCACGAATTCGGCCATGCCCTGGGCTTACTGCATGAACACCAGCACCCGCAAAGCACCTTGGATTGGGACGAGCAGGCGGTGCGTGACTATTTCGTCAGTGAGCGTTTCCCCGCAGAACTGGTCCAGGAACAAATACTCGACCCACTCACAGGTCCCGACGTGCAGAGCACAGCCTACGATCCACAGTCTGTGATGCATTACCTCTTTCCCGCACACTTGAGCCGCAAGGGGCATGGCACCTCGGAAAACTTCTTTCTGTCGCCGGGTGACCAGGAGGCCATCAGGAGGCTATACCGGCCGAATATCCCCGGGGTGAGCTGACGGCACCGCACAGGCCTACTTCTGCGTGCCCAGGTTGGCTTCGCTCATATCCAGGTCCGCCAGCACTTCGCGCAGCACGTCATCACCAATCTGGTGGTGACGGCTCAGGCTATACAATTCCAGGCGTTGCGCGCGCAGGGCCTTGAGCCGCAGCTTGCGCTCCAGTTGATCCATCTGCAGCGCCAGCGCCTGGGCTTCGGCCGAGTCATTGAACACCTCCAGTTGATGGCGATATTCCGACATGATCCGCGCCTTGAGCTCCGCTGCCAGCGCAGCCTGGGCCGCGTCCAGGGGCGCCTCTGCCGCCTCCTCCACCTCAAGGGCATGAATCGCGGCCTCGGCGGTTTTCCTCCAGGCATCGCGCACCTCGCCGCGACGCTTGTCATCCGGACTCTTCTCGATGCCCCGCAGCAACAGGG
This sequence comes from Pseudomonas sp. WS 5059, assembly GCF_012985525.1. NCBI lineage: Bacteria > Pseudomonadati > Pseudomonadota > Gammaproteobacteria > Pseudomonadales > Pseudomonadaceae > Pseudomonas > Pseudomonas sp. WS 5059. Next base: position 183,446 of record NZ_JAAQWO010000006.1, read on the forward strand.
GCAAGGCAATACAGGCGGCCACCAACGACAACAGGATGACCCCGGCGGCAATGAAGATCAGCAGGTCGCGCTCTGGAAATGCCTGGCCGGGGGCGAACAGCAACGGCACCGACATCACACCGGCCAGGGTCACCGCCCCGCGCACCCCGCCGACGGTCAATAGCCAGCAGGATCGGGCCGTTGGCACCAGGGTCAGCTCGCTTTTGCCGCGCAGGCGGCGTAGAAGGCCGGACAGGCGCCAGATGCTCTGCACCCAGATAAACCGCAGCACCAGCAGCACCAGGAAGATCGCGATCACGTCCAGGCAGCGATAGAACAAGGTCGGCCACAGCATGCTCTCGTGGCTGGTCACCGCCTTGATGATGTCGGGCAATTGCAGGCCCAGCAGCAGGAAGATCAGCCCGTTGAAGGCAAACTCCAGCAGTGACCAGACACTGCGATTGAGCAAGCGCGTACTGGTCTGGCGTGGCAGCAGGTCGAGCCAGCTCTGCATCATGCCCGCCGCCACCGCCGACAAAATCCCCGACGCCCCCAGGCGCTCAGCCAGCACATAGGCGGCAAACGGCAGCAGCAACATAAACACCACGTGGGTCGCCGGGTCATCCCAACCCCGGGCAATCATCCAGGCCCGCAAGCGCCCCACCAGCCAGCTCAGGGCCACACCGATGGCCAGGCCACCGAGCGCCACCAGCACAAACGTAAGGCTGGCATCGGCCAGGGAAAACACCCCGGTCAACGCCGCCACCAGGGCGAACTTGAAGGTCACCAGGCCCGACGCATCGTTCATCAGGGCTTCGCCCTGGAGCATATGCATCAAGGGTGTGGGCAGGCGGTTCTGGGAAATTGCCGACACCGCCACCGCGTCTGTCGGCGATAAAACGGCCGCCAGGGCGAAGGCCACCGGCAGCGGAATACTCGGCAGCAACCAATGGATAAAGTAACCGGCGCCCACCACGGTAAACAGCACCAGCCCCACCGCCAACGTCAGGATCGGCCCGCGCAGGCGCCACAATTCACGCTTGGGCATGCGCCAGCCGTCGGAGAACAGCAGCGGCGGCAAGAACAGAAAAAGAAACAACTCCGGGTCCAGTGCCACGTGCAGTCCCAGGGTCGGCCACGCCAGCAAGGCACCAGCGGCAATCTGCACCAAGGGCAACGGCAACGGGATAACACGCCCGACCAGACGCGAAACGCTGACCAGCATCAGCAGGATAAGAACGGTATAGGCGGTTTGCATAAAGCGGGGTTCCTGGACAATCGACTTGCAATGACACACTTGAGGCAACAACGCGCCTTTGAAGTGCCATATTAGCTGCCTATGCTGCTGGATGACCGTTGCACATAAGTCGCAGCCAGGGCCTAGACCAATGGATAGCGGACCGCAGAGCGACACATTGAAAAACGCACCATTTTAGGTACACTCCAGCACATGAGTAAAAACTCACTCACTTTACATGTGAGCTTTTTTCGCACTGACGCAGGTAACGAGCCGGTACGTGAATGGCTGATAGATCTGCCCCGTGAACACCGGCGAATCATTGGGATAGAAATAAAAACCGTGCAACTGGGATGGCCAATCGGCATGCCCGTAGTGCGAAAGCTCGATTCAGGGCTATGGGAGGTCAGGGTTGAACTGGAGGGCACCATCGCCCGCATTATCTTCACGGTGATCGGCAGCAACATGGTGCTACTCCACGGTTTCATCAAGAAAAGCCAAAAGACACCGGCGTACGACATGGCAACCGCCAAGCAGCGTAAGGCAAGGTTATGAGGTACCACACATGAACAAGCATATCGGTTCTGACTTCGATGATTTCCTCGCCGAGCAAGGGCTCGGCGAAGAAGTCTGCGCGGCGGCCCTCAAGCGTGTCATCGCCTGGCAGATCGCGCAGGCGATGAAGCATCAACGAGTCAGCAAAAAAGCGCTGGCAGAGCGGATGCACACCAGCAGAACCGCCGTGGACCGTGCCCTGGATCAAAATGACTCGGGTATGACCCTCGCCACTTTGGCCAGCGCTGCCAGGGCCCTGGGCCAACGCGTGGAAATCCGCCTGGTTCCAGAGGATCAAGCAGCCCACGCATGACCTGCCCACCTTTGGACCAGGTAGCCTGCGCGCAGTGGCTCTACGTGGCATAATCCTTGGCTGAATTTTTGCGACCCTATTGGGGAGATTTTTAGGAATGAAATATGCCCAATAAAAACAATCAGTTACAGATTTTCGGCATCAAAGCCTGCGACACCATGAAAAAGGCTCGTACCTGGCTCGATGAAAATGCAATCAGCTATGAGTTTCATGACTACAAGACAGCCGGTATCGACCGCGAACACTTGACCCAATGGTGCAACGAGCACGGTTGGCAGGTGGTTTTGAACCGTGCAGGCACGACCTTTCGCAAACTCGAAGACGAACGCAAAGCCGATCTCGACCAGGCGAAAGCCATTGAACTGATGCTCGCACAACCCTCGATGATCAAGCGTCCAGTGCTCGATCTCGGTGACAGAACCCTGATTGGCTTCAAGCCAGAAAGTTATTCGGCGGCCCTCAAGTAGGCCAGCCACTTCATTTTTGTAGAGGTAACAGCATGTCCAATTCCCTGTTCAGCCTGGGCTTCGGCGTCGGCACCCAGAACCGCCAAGGTGCTTGGCTGGAAGTGTTTTACGCGCAGCCATTGCTCAACCCTTCGGCCGAAATCGTCGCCGCCATCGCGCCGATCCTTGGCTACACCGAAGGCAACCGGGCGATCACCTTCACCATTGCCCAAGCCTCGCAACTGGCTGACGCACTGAAAAATGTAGATGCCACCCAGGCCGCCCTGCTGACCCGCCTGGCCGAAAGCCACAAGCCGCTGGTCGCCACGCTGTTGGCTGAAGACGCCGCACTGACCTCCACGCCAGAGGCCTACCTCAAGTTGCACCTGCTGTCCCATCGCCTGGTCAAGCCCCATGGCCTGAGCCTGGCCGGTGTGTTCCCGCAATTGCCGAACGTAGCCTGGACCAGCCAGGGTGCGATCGACATTGGCGAACTGGCCGAACGCCAGCTGGAAGCACGCCTGCGTGGCGAGTTGCTGGAAGTGTTCTCGGTGGACAAGTTCCCGAAAATGACCGACTACGTGGTCCCGGCCGGTGTGCGGATCGCCGATGCCGCGCGTCTGCGCCTGGGCGCCTATGTGGGCGAAGGCACCACCGTGATGCATGAAGGCTTCATCAACTTCAACGCAGGCACCGAAGGCCCGGGCATGATCGAAGGCCGTGTATCGGCTGGCGTATTCGTCGGCAAGGGTTCGGACCTGGGCGGAGGTTGCTCCACCATGGGCACCTTGTCGGGCGGCGGCAACATCGTGATCAAGGTCGGCGAAGGCTGCCTGATCGGCGCCAACGCCGGTATCGGTATCCCATTGGGCGACCGCAACACCGTGGAATCCGGCCTGTACGTGACTGCTGGCACTAAAGTGGCGCTGCTCGATGAGCAGAACCAACTGGTCAAGGTGGTCAAGGCCCGTGAATTGGCTGGCCAGCCGGACCTGCTGTTCCGCCGTAACTCCGAGACCGGTGCCGTGGAGTGCAAAACCCACAAGTCGGCCATCGAACTGAACGCAGCGCTGCACGCTCACAACTAAGCAGCGACTCGATGCCACCGGAGCCGGCCGTGCCTTGCAGCACGGCCGGTTCATATGAGTCTTCAATCCCATGCTTGTGCCCTCGCCCTGGCGCGCCGATTTCCCGGCCATCGCTACCTTGCAACGGCAAGACCAGACCTACCTGGACAACGCCGCCACCACGCAAAAACCTCAAGCCCTGTTGGACGCCCTTAGCCATTACTACGCCAATGGCGCAGCCAATGTGCACCGTGCCCAGCATTTGCCGGGCGCCCATGCGACCCAGGCGTTCGAGGACAGTCGCAGCAAAGTGGCGCAATGGCTCAACGCAGGTGACAGCGGGCAGATCATCTTCACCCACGGCGCGACGTCTGCGCTGAACCTCCTGGCCTATGGCCTTGAGCACCTCTTCAATCCGGGCGATGAAATTGTCATCAGCGCCCTGGAACATCACGCCAACCTGTTGCCCTGGCAGCAGTTGGCCAAACGCCGTGGGCTCACGCTGGTGGTGCTGCCCCTCGACGACGAGGGCTTGATCGACCTGCAAGCCGCCGCCGCGCTGATCGGGCCTCGCACCCGGCTACTGGCGGTGAGCCAGCTGTCCAACGTGCTGGGCGCCTGGCAGCCCCTCGCACAGTTGCTAGCACTGGCCCAGGCCCACGACGCCTTGACCGTGGTGGACGGCGCCCAGGGTATCGTCCACGGGCGCCATGACGTGCAGGCCCTGGGCTGCGACTTCTATGTGTTTTCCAGTCACAAGCTCTACGGCCCGGACGGCGTCGGCGTGCTTTATGGCCGCACCGAAGCCCTGCATCGGCTACGCCACTGGCAGTTTGGCGGCGAGATGGTGCAACAGGCCGACTACCACAGCGCCAGCTTCCGCCCCGCGCCCCTGGGTTTCGAAGCGGGCACGCCGCCGATTGCCGGGGTGATTGGCCTGGGGGCGACCCTGGACTACCTCAACTCCCTGGATCAACAGGCGGTGCTCGCCCACGAAGCGGCGCTGCATGACTACCTGTTGCGCGGCTTGCAGGCGCGCAATGGCGTGCGCCTGCTGGGCGCGCCGCAGGTGGCCCTGGCCAGCTTTGTGGTGGACGGCGTACACAACGCCGACCTCGCCCACCTGCTGACCGAGCAGGGCATCGCGGTCCGCGCCGGCCATCACTGTGCAATGCCCCTGCTCAAGAGCCTGCATTTATCTGGCGCGATCCGGGTTTCTTTGGCGCTGTACAACGACTCCGATGACCTGGAGCGCTTTTTTGAAGCGCTGGACCAGGCACTGGACATGCTGCGATGAGCCTGCCAGTGGATGCGCAGGCCGCACTGCTGGCCTTTCAGGCCGTCGGCAGTTGGGAGCAACGCGCCCGCCTGCTGATGCAATGGGGCGAGCGGCTGCCGGCGTTGGCGGATGAAGGCAAGGTCGACGCCAACCTGGTGCAGGGCTGTGAAAGCCTGGTGTGGCTGGTAGGGCGACTGCAGGACGGCCATTGGCAGTTTGCCGCCAGCAGCGATGCGCGCATGATTCGTGGGCTGGTGGCCTTGTTGCTGGCGCGGGTCAATGGGCTCTCGGCGGCCGAGTTACAGGCAGTCGACTTGCCTGACTGGTTCAACCAACTGGGGCTCTCCCGCCAGCTGTCGCCGTCGCGCAGCAATGGCCTGAATGCAGTTTTGCAGCGCATGCGCGACTTGAGCCAAACACAAAACTAACTGTGGGAGCGGGCTTGCCCGCGATAGCGATGTATCAGTCAATATTGCAGTGACTGAAGAATGGCTATCGCGGGCAAGCCCGCTCCCACATTTTGTTTTATGCCCAGCAGTGAGATCAGGTGGGCTTGACCCGCTCGGAAGGCCTGCGCACCCCGGCCACGATCTTGTCCACCGCCTTGGTCGCCGCCACCATGCCAAAGGTCGCCGTCACCATCATCACTGCGCCAAACCCACCCGCGCAGTCCAGCTTCACGCCATCGCCCACAAAACTCTTCTGCAAACAGATGCTGCCGTCAGGCTTGGGATAACGCAGCTGTTCGGTGGAGAACACGCAAGGCACGCTGTAGTGACGGGTCACGGTGCGCGAGAAGCCGTAGTCGCGGCGCAAGGTGGAGCGCACTTTCGAGGCCAGCGGGTCGTTGAACGTGCGGTTCAGGTCGCACACCTGGATCAGCGTCGGGTCAATTTGCCCGCCAGCGCCACCGGTGGTGATGATCTGGATCTTGCGGCGCTTGCACCAGGCGATCAGCGCTGCCTTGGCGTTGACCGCGTCGATGCAGTCGATCACGCAGTCGATAGTCGGCGTGATGTACTCGGCCATGGTGTCGCGGGTCACGAAATCCGCCACCGCGTGCACGGTGCAATCGGGGTTGATCGCGCGCAGGCGCTCAGCCATCACCTCGACCTTGGGCTTGCCCACGGTGCTGTCCAGGGCGTGCAACTGGCGATTGCTGTTGCTGACGCACACGTCGTCCAGGTCAAACAGCGAAATCTCGCCCACCCCGCAACGGGCCATGGCTTCTGCCGCCCACGAGCCAACACCGCCCACGCCGACGATGGCCACATGGGCCGCTTTCAAGCGTTCCAGACCTTCAATGCCATATAGACGGGCGACACCGGCAAACCGTGGATCTTCTGTGCTCATGACCATTACCCCAAAAACCGGCGCGCATTATAGGGCTACGCAGCGATAAGTTCTAAGCTACAAGCTATAAGTAAAGAACTTACCAGCGCTTTCGCTGCCCAATGCCCGGTTTTTCCTGGCTTGCTGTACGCTCAGGGAAGGGCCGGTGTAGGATGCGCGCCGTTCGACACCTCCATTCGTTCCACACCCTTTGGAACCCGAAACAGCTATGTCATCGCGTAAATTTGGACTCAACCTGGTGGTGGTGCTGGCAATTGCCGCGCTGTTCACTGGTTTCTGGGCGCTGATCAACCGCCCGGTCACTACTCCCAACTGGCCCCAGCAGATTTCCGGCTTTTCCTACTCGCCGTTCCAGCAGGGCCAGTACCCGCAGAAAGACCAGTATCCGAGCGACGAGCAGATGCGTCAGGACCTGGCGATCATGAGCAAGCTGACGGACAACATTCGGACCTATTCGGTCGACGGCACCCTGGGGGATATTCCCAAGCTGGCGGAAGAGTTCGGCCTGCGCGTGACCCTGGGGATCTGGATCAGCCCGGACCTGGAGCGCAACGAGCGCGAAATCCAGCGGGCCATCGAGATCGCCAACACCTCGCGCAGCGTAGTGCGCGTGGTGGTCGGCAACGAGGCGATCTTTCGCAAGGAAATCACCCCTGAGGAGCTGATTGTCCTGCTGGACCGGGTGCGCGCTGCCGTCAAAGTGCCGGTGACCACCTCCGAGCAGTGGCACATCTGGGAGCACAACCCGCAGTTGGGCAAGCATGTCGACCTGATCGCCGCGCACGTGCTGCCGTACTGGGAACATGTGCCGATGGCCCAGGCCGGGCAATTCGTCCTCGACCGGGCCAAGGATCTGAAGAAGACCTTCCCGAAAAAGCCACTGCTGCTGTCGGAAGTCGGCTGGCCGAGCAACGGCCGCATGCGTGGTGGCGCAGACGCCTCCCCGGCCGACCAGGCCATTTACCTGCGTACCCTGGTGAACAAGCTGAACCGCCAGGGCTACAACTACTTCGTGATCGAAGCCTTCGACCAACCCTGGAAAGCCAGTGACGAAGGCTCGGTCGGCGCCTATTGGGGCGTGTTCAACGCCGCGCGCCAGCAGAAATTCAACTTTGAAGGGCCGGTCGTGGCGATCCCGCAGTGGCGAGTGCTGGCCATCGGCTCGGTGGTGCTGGCGCTGCTGTCGCTGACCCTGCTGATGATCGACGGCTCGGCCCTGCGCCAGCGTGGCCGCACCTTCCTGACCTTTATCGCGTTCCTGTGCGGGTCGGTGCTGGTATGGATCGGCTACGACTACAGTCAGCAATACAGCACCTGGTTCAGCCTGACGGTGGGTTTCCTGCTGGCACTCGGTGCGCTCGGGGTGTTTATCGTGCTGCTGACCGAGGCCCATGAGCTGGCGGAAGCGGTCTGGACTCACAAGCGCCGGCGCGAATTCCTACCGGTTGAAGGCGATTCGGACTACCGCCCGAAAGTGTCTATCCATGTGCCGTGCTACAACGAGCCACCGGAGATGGTCAAACAGACCCTAGACGCCCTGGCAGCCCTCGATTACCCGGACTACGAAGTCCTGATCATCGACAACAACACCAAGGACCCGGCCGTGTGGGAACCGGTGCGCGACTACTGTGAGACGCTGGGCCCGCGCTTCAAGTTCTTCCACGTCGCGCCCCTGGCCGGTTTCAAGGGCGGCGCGCTGAACTACCTGATCCCGCATACCGCCAAGGATGCCGAAGTGATCGCGGTGATCGATTCGGACTACTGCGTGTCGCCCAACTGGCTCAAGCACATGGTGCCGCACTTCGCCGATCCGAAAATCGCCGTGGTGCAGTCGCCCCAGGATTACCGCGACCAGAACGAAAGCACCTTCAAGAAGCTCTGCTACGCCGAATACAAAGGCTTCTTCCATATTGGCATGGTCACCCGCAACGACCGCGACGCGATCATCCAGCATGGCACCATGACCATGACCCGTCGTTCGGTACTCGAAGAGCTGGGTTGGGCCGACTGGTGCATCTGTGAGGACGCCGAACTGGGCCTACGGGTATTCGAGAAAGGTCTGTCGGCTGCGTACTACCACACCAGCTACGGTAAGGGCCTGATGCCCGATACCTTTATCGACTTCAAGAAACAGCGGTTCCGTTGGGCCTATGGCGCGATCCAGATCATCAAGCGCCACACCGCCAGCCTGTTGCGCGGCAAGGACACCGAACTGACCCGTGGCCAGCGCTACCACTTCCTCGCGGGCTGGTTGCCGTGGGTGGCAGATGGCATGAACATCTTCTTCACCGTCGGCGCCCTGTTGTGGTCGGCGGCGATGATCATTGTGCCGACCCGGGTCGACCCGCCGCTGCTGATCTTCGCAATCCCGCCGTTGGCGCTGTTTGTGTTCAAGGTCGGCAAGATCATCTTCCTCTACCGCCGCGCCGTTGGCGTAAACCTCAAGGATGCGTTCTGCGCGGCCCTGGCCGGGCTGGCGTTGTCCCACACCATCGCCAAAGCGGTGCTGTATGGTTTCTTTACCACCAGTATTCCGTTCTTTCGCACACCGAAAAACGCGGATAACCACGGCTTCTGGGTAGCAATTTCCGAAGCGCGGGAAGAGATGTTCATCATGTTGCTGCTGTGGGGCGCGGCGCTGGGGATCTACCTGGTGCAGGGCCTGCCGAGCAACGACATGCGCTTCTGGGTGGTGATGTTGCTGGTGCAATCGCTGCCGTATGTGGCGGCGCTGATCATGGCGTTCCTGTCGTCACTGCCGAAACCGGCAGCGGTGGCGGAGCCTGCAACCGCTGCGTAAAAACTTGCGCAATGCACTAAACGGCGGCCTCTGGTCGCCGTTTTGCTATAAGATAACGGCCCTTTATGGGTTCAAGCAGCCACTGCCCCCCCCTTGTGGGAGCGGGCTTGCCCGCGATGGCATCGCTGCGGTGCAACTGCTACACCGCGGCGCCTGCATCGCGGGCAAGCCCGCTCCCACATTGGATATATTTCACTCTCGTCTTGCGCCCTGACACACCTTCGGAGTTTTCCCATGACGGCCCACGCCGACCTTTCGCCGACCCTCCAACTCGCTATCGACTTGATCCGCCGCCCGTCGGTGACGCCGATCGACGCCGACTGCCAGAAGCTGATGATGCAGCGCCTGGGCGACGCCGGCTTTGCGCTTGAGCCGATGCGCATCGAAGATGTGGATAACTTCTGGGCCACCCACGGCAAGCATGCAGGCCCGGTACTGTGCTTCGCCGGCCATACCGACGTGGTCCCGACCGGCCCGGTGCAGGCCTGGCAGAATGACCCGTTCGACGCATTGATCGACGAACACGGCATGTTGTGCGGGCGTGGCGCGGCCGACATGAAAGGCAGCCTGGCCGCGATGCTGGTGGCCTCCGAGCGCTTTGTGAAGGACTATCCGGACCACAAGGGTTCGGTCGCCTTCCTGATCACCAGCGACGAAGAAGGCCCGGCGCACCACGGCACCAAGGCCGTGATCGAGCGCCTGGCGGCACGCAAGGAGCGCCTGGACTGGTGCATCGTCGGCGAACCGTCGAGCACCACCCTGGTGGGCGACGTGGTGAAGAATGGTCGTCGTGGCTCCCTCGGCGCGACCCTGACCGTGCGCGGTGTGCAGGGCCATGTGGCCTACCCGCACCTGGCGAAAAACCCGATCCACCTCGCCGCCCCGGCCCTGGCCGAATTGGCCGCCGAGCATTGGGATGATGGCAACACCTTCTTCCCGCCGACCAGTTTCCAGATTTCCAACCTCAATTCCGGCACTGGCGCCACCAATGTGATCCCCGGTGACCTGACGGCGGTGTTCAACTTCCGCTTCTCCACCGAGTCCACCGTCGAAGGCCTGCAGCAGCGGGTCGCGGCGATTCTCGACAAGCATGGCCTGGACTGGCATGTGGAGTGGGCGTTGTCGGGCCTGCCGTTCCTCACCGAGCCGGGCGCGCTGCTCGATGCGGTGTCTGCCAGCATCAAGGCCATCACCGGCCGCGAGACCCAGGCCTCCACCAGCGGCGGCACGTCCGACGGGCGCTTTATCGCGACCCTCGGCACCCAAGTGGTGGAACTGGGCCCGGTCAACGCGACGATCCATCAGGTCAACGAGCGTATCCTGGCCAGCGACCTCGATGTGCTGACCGAAATCTACTACCAGACCCTGATCAAGTTGCTCGCCTGATGCTCGCCTGCCCCATTTGCAGCGCCCCCCTCAATGAGGTGGACCATGGCGTGGTATGCCCGGCCGGGCACCGATTCGACCGGGCCCGCCAGGGTTACCTGAACCTGTTGCCGGTGCAGCACAAGAACAGCCGCGATCCGGGAGATAACCTGGCCATGGTGCAAGCGCGCCGCGACTTCCTCAACGCCGGGCACTACGCGCCAGTGGCCAAGCGCCTGGCGGCACTGGCGGCGGAACGCAAACCCCAGCGCTGGCTGGATATTGGCTGCGGCGAAGGCTATTACACTGCACAAATCGCCGATGCCCTGCTGCGCGCTGATGGCTATGCCCTGGATATTTCCAAGGAAGCAGTCAAGCGTGCGTGCAAGCGCAACCCGACGCTGACCTGGCTGATCGCCAGCATGGCCCGGGTACCGTTGGCCGACGGCAGTTGCCAGTTCCTCGCCAGCGTGTTCAGCCCGCTGGACTGGCAGGAAGCCAAGCGCCTGCTCAGCCCTGGCGGCGGCCTGATGAAGGTTGGCCCGACCAGCGGCCACCTGATGGAGCTGCGCGAACGCCTGTACGACGAAGTGCGCGAGTACACCGACGATAAGCACCTGGCACTGGTGCCGGACGGCATGAGCCTGCAACACAGCGAAGTGCTGGAGTTCAAGCTCAGCCTGGCCGACCCCAAGGACCGCGCCAATCTGCTGGCGATGACACCCCACGGCTGGCGCGCCAGCGCCGAGCGCCGCGCCCAGGTGATCGAGCAGGCCGAACCGCTGCGGGTCACCGTTTCGATGCGCTACGACTATTTCGTGCTTCAATAACCGACTTTTCCGGGCGTTCGCGCCCACCCTGAATCCGCGAATGGATTTTCGAATCCCGCAACGAGGAACATCCATGCGCCAACCCGATATCGAGATTTACCTCAAGGACGCCGACGTCGACCACAAGGCCATCGCCGCCTGGCTGGGCGCCGCCCTGGGTCCGTGTACCGACTGGGTACAAAAGGGCCAGACCTACAAGTGCAAGGCCGGCAATGTGCCAGTGACCTGGCTGCCCAAGGCCGTGGGCAAGTGGAACAGCCTGTACCTGGAAAGCGACCAGACCCCGTGGGAAGACGACATCGCCTGCGCCCGTGCGGCGTTTGCCGCGCTGAACGTTGAAGTGCGCTGCGCGCCGGGAACGTGGGTCGAGGAAGAGGGCGAAGAAAGCGCCGACACCTGGATTCGGATCAGCACCGATGGTGAAGAACAGATCACCTGGAAAACTGCCTGACCCAACCTGGTCAGTGTGGGGGCTGGTTTGTGTGGGAGCTGGCTTGTGTGGGAGCTGGCTTGCCTGCGATACAGGCACCTCGGTCTCTCTGTCAGACCACGGTGATGCTATCGCAGGCAAGCCAGCCCCCACACAAGCCCGCTCCCACATGGGTTCAGCGGCGTTGCAGAAATCTGCCTTAAAGACCGACCACATCCTCCGCCTGCAAGCCCTTCTCGCCGGTCACCACGGCGTATTCCACCTGCTGGCCCTCGGCCAGGGAGCGGTGGCCTTCACCACGGATGGCGCGGTAGTGCACAAACACATCCTTGCCGTCTTCCCGCTGGATAAAGCCATAGCCCTTGGCGTCGTTGAACCACTTCACATTGCCGGTTTCGCGCGTTGTCATCTGTTTGCTCCCACTGGTTTTTATTGTTGAGTCAGTCGCATTGAACTGCCGAGTATAAGACAGGCTCAAAAACGATCAACTCAACTTTACTTCGCTGCTTTTTTGCCGATTTTCGGCGAATACGGCACACTACCCGCCCGAGCGCCTGCTCGGTTTTTTCCACTCAAAGCAGCACGCCTATGACCCGCTCCCCGTTCCGCCGTCTGGTATTTGGCACCTTGCGCCGACTGTTGTACCTCTGGGTTCGCTCGGAGACGATCAACCAGTCGTCCCTCACCCTTAACCTGGACCGCAGCCGGCCGGTGTTCTACGTCCTGCAATCGCCCTCCCTGACCGAACTGGCCGTGGTGGATGCCGAGTGCACCAAGGCCGGCCTGCCGCGCCCGGTGCTGCCGGTGGCCGTTGGCCCGTTGATGGAACCGGCGGCGTTCTTTTACCTGACCCCCGACCCGGACTGGCTCGGCCGCCAGGACAAGCGCGGCGCGCCGCCGACCCTGACGCGCCTGGTCAACACCCTGACCGAGCACGCCGAAGAAAACGCGCAGATCATCCCGGTCAGCGTGTTCTGGGGCCAATCGCCGGCCAGCGAGTCGAGCCCCTGGAAACTGCTGTTCGCCGACAGCTGGGCAGTCACCGGGCGCCTGCGCCGGGTGTTGAGCATCCTGATCCTGGGGCGCAAGACCCGGGTGCAATTCTCTGCGCCAATCAACCTGCGTGAATTGATCGAGCACAATAAAGGTCACGAACGTACGGTGCGCATGGCCCAACGGATCCTGCGGGTACACTTTCGCAACCTGAAGACCGCGGTGATCGGCCCCGACCTGTCCCACCGGCGCAACCTGGTCAAGGGCCTGGTGAACATGCCACTGGTGCGCCAGGCAATCCTCGACGAGGCCGAGCGGGAAAAAATCACCCCGGAAAAAGCCAAGGCCCAGGCCCTGCGCTATGGCAATGAGATCGCCTCGGACTACACCTACACCGCCATCCGCTTCCTCGAAGTGGTGCTGAGCTGGTTCTGGAACAAAATCTACGACGGGATCAAGGTCAACAATATCGAAGGTGTGCAAAAGGTCGCCCAGGGCTACGAAGTGATCTACGTGCCTTGCCACCGCAGCCACATCGACTACCTGCTGCTGTCCTACCTTCTATTCAAGAACGGCCTGACCCCGCCGCACATCGCCGCCGGGATCAACCTCAATATGCCGGTGATCGGCAGCCTGCTGCGCCGGGGCGGGGCGTTTTTCATGCGTCGCACGTTCAAGGGCAACCCGCTGTACACCTCGGTGTTCAACGAATACCTGCACACCCTGTTTACCAAAGGCTTCCCGGTGGAGTACTTCGTCGAGGGCGGCCGCTCACGGACCGGGCGCATGTTGCAGCCCAAGACCGGGATGCTGGCGATTACCCTGCGCAGTTTCCTGCGCTCCTCGCGCATGCCAATCGTGTTTGTGCCGGTGTATATCGGCTACGAGCGGGTGCTGGAAGGTCGCACCTACCTGGGCGAATTGCGCGGGGCGACGAAAAAGAAAGAGTCGATCTTCGATATCTTCAAGGTCATTGGCGCGCTCAAGCAGCGCTTTGGCCAGGTGGCGGTCAACTTCGGCGAGCCGATCAAGCTGGCGGAGTTCCTCGACCACGAGCAACCGGACTGGCGTACCCAGGAGCTGGCGCCCAACTACAAGCCCGCCTGGCTCAACGAGACCACCAACCGCCTCGGCGAGCGCGTGGCCCAGCACCTCAACGAGGCCGCCGCGATCAACCCGGTGAACCTGGTGGCGTTGGCGCTACTGTCCACCAGCCGCCTGGCCCTGGACGACCAGGCCATGGCGCGGGTGCTGGACCTGTACCTGGCGCTGCTGCGCCGGGTACCCTACTCGCCCCATACCACGTTGCCCGAGGGTGACGGCCAGGCCTTGATCAAGCACGTCAAGGACATGCACCTGCTGTCCGAACAGAGTGATGCCCTGGGCAAAATCCTCTATCTGGACGAGCAAAACGCGGTCCTGATGACCTATTACCGCAACAACGTGCTGCATATCTTCGCCCTGCCGGCGTTGTTGGCCAGCTTCTTCCAGAGCAGTTCGCGCATGAGCCGCGAACAGATCCTGCGCTATACCCGCGCGCTGTATCCGTACCTGCAATCGGAGTTGTTTATCCGCTGGTCCCTGGACGAACTTGACGCAGTGGTCGACCAGTGGCTCGAAGCCTTGGTAGAACAAGGCCTGCTGCGCTTTGAAAACAACATCTACCTGCGCCCGGCCCCCAGCTCGCGCAACTTTGTGCTGCTGACTCTGCTGTCCAAGAGCATTGCCCAGACCCTGCAACGCTTCTACATGGCCATTTCGCTGCTGCTTAACAGCGGCCAGAACAGCATCAGCGCCGAAGAGCTGGAAGACCTGTGCACGGTCATGGCCCAGCGCCTGTCGATCCTGCATGGCCTGAATGCCCCGGAGTTCTTCGACAAGAGCCTTTTCCGACATTTTATTCAGACGTTGCTCGAGCAAGATGTGCTGCGCCGCGATGAAGCCGGCAAGTTGAGCTACCACGACCTGCTCGGCGAATTGGCCGAAGGCGCCGCCAAACGGGTGTTGCCCGCAGAGATTCGCCTGTCGATCCGCCAGGTGGCGCTGCACCGCAACGACGAAGCGCCCGCGCCAGACGTCGAGCCGGACGAAACCCGCTAGATTTACCAGGGCGCCAGGGTGTTTCTGGCGCCGTCGACAAGGAGCTGTACCATGAAAAAGATCATTCTCCTGGGCCTGACCGCCCTGCTGGGAGCCTGTCACTCAATGAATCCTGCGCCCAAAGCCAGCCTTGATGGCGAAGTGTTCTACCTGCAGCGCATCGCCCTGCCACCGGCCGCCACCTTGAGCGTCAGCCTTCTGGACGTGTCCCTGGCCGATGCGCCCGCCGTGACCCTGGCCGAGCAGAAAGGCCCGGTCAACGGCCAGGTGCCGCTGCCCTTCCACCTGAGCTACGACCCGGCCCAGGTCAAGCCTGGCCACAGCTATTCGGTCAGCGCTCGCATCGAGCTGGATGGCAAGCTAATGTTTATTACCACCGAGCGTCATTCGGTGCAGTTGAACGGCCAGGATCCCCAGCCGCTTCGCCTGCGCGTTGATGCCGTTGCCCACTGATCCAGTCGATTAAAAGGAAGCGCCCATGCTCCGTAACTCTCTTCGCCTCAGCGCCCTGTGCGCCGGCCTGCTGCTCGGCGCCAACGCCATGGCCCTGTCCCTCGGTGACCTGTCCCAGGGCGACGCCACGGGTGGCCTGAAGGACGCCCTGACCCAAGGCGCACAGATTGCCGTCAAGCAACTGGGGGCTCCCGGTGGTTTCAGCAACAACCCCGAGGTCAAGATCGGTTTGCCGGGCAAGCTTGAAAAAGCCGCCGGTGCCCTGAAAATGCTCGGCATGGGCGATCAGATCACCCAGCTTGAAGCCAGCATGAACAAGGCTGCCGAATCCGCCGTGACCCAGGCCCAGCCGATTCTGGTGAACGCCGTGAAAAACATGAGCGTGAGCGACGCCAAGGGCATCCTCAGCGGCGGCCAGGATTCGGCGACCCAGTATCTGGACAAAAGCAGCCGCGAGCAGATCCGCGCCAAGTTCCTGCCGATCGTCAAGCAATCCACGGACAAGGTCGGTGTAGCCCAGCAGTACAACGCGCTGGCCAAAAAAGCGCCCATGGGCTTGCTGGGTGGCAAGAGTGACAGCGTCGAAAACTACGTGACTGAACAAGCGCTGGACGGCCTGTTCAAGATGATTGCCCAACAGGAAGAAAGCATCCGCCAGAACCCGGCAGCCGCCGCGACCAGCCTGGCGAAGAAAGTGTTCGGCGCGCTGTAGATCCATCGCCGGCAACAAATACAAACGCCCCGAAAAATCGGGGCGTTTGTGTTACTGCACCAGGGGCGTCATCAGCCGTAGGTGATTTTACCTTCGAACTTGACGTTACTCGCGCAAGGCCGCGGCAGCGTCGGCTGCCATGGCGTAGGCTTGCAGGGGGGCTTGCACTTGTTGCGCTTTTTGCCCATTTTGAACGCCATCATCGGCATCACGCCGATACCAATACCTATACCACCCATCGCAAACAAGCCCATAGGTCATTCCTCACGTCTAATTAAACCTCTTCCTGTAGCAACTTCGTTGTCAGGAAAAGGCACCTGCAACCCAGGTAACCCCTGAGTGGCAGGCACGCAAGAAACAGTTCCTGAACCGTGTAGCCGCTTTACGCAGGTTTATGCCGACTTAGGCTGGACCCGGAACCACGCCGCATACAACGCCGGCAAAAACAGCAAGGTCAGGGCCGTGGCCACGATCAAGCCGCCCATGATCGCCACCGCCATTGGCCCGAAGAACACGCTGCGCGACAGCGGGATCATCGCCAGCACTGCCGCCAGCGCCGTCAGCACAATCGGGCGGAAGCGCCGTACGGTGGCTTCGATAATCGCCTGCCACGGCTCCAGGCCCGCCTTGATGTCCTGCTCGATCTGATCCACCAGGATCACCGAGTTACGCATGATCATCCCCGACAACGCGATGGTCCCAAGCATGGCCACAAAGCCAAACGGCTGGCGGAACACCAACAGGAACAGCGTCACGCCAATCAGCCCCAGGGGCGCGGTAAGAAACACCATGGCCGTGCGCGAGAAGCTGCGCAGTTGCAGCATCAGCAAGGTCAGCACCACCACGATGAACAGCGGCACGCCAGCCTTCACCGAGTTCTGGCCACGGGCGGAGTCTTCGACGGTACCTCCCACGTCCAACAGGTAACCGTCCGGCAGTTCGGCCCGCACCTGGGCCAGGGTCGGCAGGATCTGCTGGACCAGGGTCGCCGGTTGCTCCTTGCCGTAGATATCGGCGCGTACGGTCACCGTGGGCAGGCGGTTGCGATGCCAGATAATGCCTTCCTCGAAGCCATACTCCAGGGTGGCGATCTGCGACAGCGCCACGCTGGTGCCGTTGTCGGTCGGCACCGCCAGGCTCGGCAGCAGCGACAACTCGGTGCGCTCATGCACGGTGCCGCGCAGGAGAATTTCGATCAACTCGTTGTCCTCCCGGTACTGGCTGACGCTGGAACCGGTCAGGGAGCTCTGGAGAAATTTCGACAGGTTGGCCGTGCTCACCCCCAAGGCGCGGGCGCGGTCCTGGTCGACATTGAGGTAGACGATCTTGCTCGGTTCTTCCCAGTCCAGATGCACATTCACCACGTGGGGGTTTTCCCGCACCTTGGCCGCGACCTTGCGCGCCAGGGCCCGCACTTCTTCGATGTGCTCGCCAGTCACGCGAAACTGCACAGGGTAGCCAACCGGCGGGCCGTTCTCCAGGCGGGTGACCCGCGAACGCAGGTCGGGGAATTGCTCGTTGAGGGTTTCGATCAACCAGGTGCGCAGGGTTTCGCGCTCCTCGATGGTCTTGGCCAGCACCACGAACTGGGCAAAGCTGGCCGCCGGCAACTGCTGGTCCAACGGCAGGTAGAAGCGCGGTGAACCGGTGCCGACATAGGCCACGTAGTTTTCGATCCCCCCATGCGCCTTGAGCAAGCCTTCGAGACGCTTGACCTGATCGGCGGTGTTGCTCAGCGAGGCGCCTTCCGCCAGTTTCAGGTCGACCATCAGCTCCAGGCGCCCGGACGCCGGGAAGAACTGTTGCGGGACAAAGCGGAACAGCGCCACCGAGCCGATAAACAGCAGCACGGTCAGTACAATCACGGTTTTGCGCCGGCGCACGCACCATTCCACCCAGCGCCTTACGCGCTGATAGAACGGCGTGCCGTAAGGATCCGGGCCATCAGTGCCGTGCTTGGCCGCATGAATCTTCGCCAGGTCCGGCAGGAGTTTTTCCCCCAGGTACGGCACAAACACCACGGCGGCAACCCACGAGGCCAGCAGCGCGATGGTCACCACCTGGAAGATCGAGCGGGTGTACTCACCGGTACTCGATTGCGCGGTGGCAATCGGCAAGAAGCCGGCTGCGGTGATCAACGTACCGGTAAGCATCGGAAACGCCGTACTGGTCCAGGCGAAACTGGCGGCCTTGAGACGGTCGTAGCCCTGCTCCATTTTGATCGCCATCATTTCCACGGCGATGATCGCGTCGTCCACCAGCAGGCCCAAAGCCAATACCAAGGCACCCAGGGAGATCTTGTGCAGGCCGATCCCCAGGTAATACATGCAGGCAAAGGTCATGGCCAACACCAACGGAATCGCCAGGGCCACCACCATGCCGGTACGCACGCCGAGGGAGAAGAAACTCACCAGCAATACAATCGCCAATGCTTCGGCCAGCACCTGGACGAATTCGCCCACGCTGGTCTTCACCGCAGCGGGCTGGTCCGAGACCTTGCGCAGCTCCATGCCTGCCGGGAGGTTCTTCTGCAAGCGTGCGAATTCGCCCTCAAGGGCCTTGCCCAGTACCAGGATGTCCCCGCCATCGCGCATGGCCACGGCCAGGCCGATCGCATCGTCACCCATGTAGCGCATACGCGGCGCGGGCGGGTCGTTGAAGCCACGGTGAATCTCGGCCACGTCGCCAATGCGGAAGGTGCGGCCGCCCACGCGGATCGGGAAATCGCGGATTTCCTCCACCGCCTTGAAGTTACCCGACACCCGCAGTTGCACGCGCTCGCTCGGGGTTTCAAAAAAGCCGGCGGTGGACACCGCGTTCTGCTCCTGCAACGCCTGTTGCACCGCCGCCAGGGGCAGACCGAGGGTGGCGAGCTTGAGGTTGGACAGCTCGATCCAGATCTTCTCGTCCTGCAATCCCAGCAGCTCGACCTTGCCCACATCCGGCACCCGTTGCAGCTGGATCTGGATGCGGTCGGCGTAGTCCTTGAGCACGGCGTAGTCAAAACCCTCGCCGGTCAGGGCGTAGATATTGCCAAAGGTGGTGCCGAATTCATCGTTGAAGAACGGGCCCTGGATATCCGGGGGCAGGGTCTGGCGGATATCGCTGATCTTCTTGCGCACCTGGTACCACAGGTCGGGAATCTGCGCCGAGTGCATCGAGTCCCGCGCCATAAACGTGACCTGGGATTCGCCCGGGCGGGAGAACGAGACGATGCGCTCGTACTCGCCGGTTTCCATCAGTTTCTTTTCAATACGCTCGGTGACCTGGCGCGAGACTTCCTGGGCCGTGGCGCCTGGCCAGTTAGTCTTGATCACCATGGCTTTGAAGGTGAACGGCGGGTCTTCACTTTGCCCCAGCTTGGTGTAGGACAACGTACCGACAACGGCCAGCAGCAGCATCAGGAACAGTACGATCTGGCGATTACGCAACGCCCATTCGGAAAGATTGAAACCCATCGGGAACTACTCCTTGTTGGCCGCCAGATTCACCACCCGGTTGGAGCGATCCACCGGGCGTACTTGCTGGCCCTCATGGAGCACATGCACACCGGCGGCAATCACCCAGTCGGAGGGGGTCAGGCCTTCGAGCACCGGCACGCTTTTTTCGCCGAAGGCGCCGATGCGCACCGCTGTACGTTTGAGGGTGTTATCCGGCTTGACCAACCAGACGTAGGACGCACCGTTCTCTGCGCTGAGGGCAGACAGCGGCACCGACAACGGAACCACGCCGTCAGCCTGGATGAAAACCCGCGCACTCTGCCCCAGCTCGGCCGGGACTTTGCCGGCGTTGAAGGCGACGCGGGCGGCGAAGGTGCGTGACTTGGGATCGGCTGCCGGCGACAGCTCGCGAATACGCCCCTCGAAACGCTGGTCGGGCTGGCTCCACAGTTCCACGGAGACCGGCTGGCCGACCTTGAAGCGGCCGAAGCTTTGCTCCGGGAAGCTGATCAACACTTCACGCTCGCCATCGGTAGCCAGGGTGAACACGGTCTGCCCCGCAGACACCACTTGCCCGACTTCCACCGCACGCTTGGCCACCACCCCGTCCTGGGGCGCGCGCAACACGGCATAGCCGGCCTGGTTGTTGGCCACGTCGAATTCTGCCTTGATCTGCTGCAAGCGGGCGACGCCTGCGCGGTAGAGGTTTTCGGAATTGTCGTACTGGGAGCGGCTGACCATCTGACGGTCCATCAGGGTCTTGTAGCGATCACGCTCGGCCCGCACCAGGCTCAGGTTGGCCTCGGCCGCCGTGACTTGGGCACGGGTAGCCTGCAGTTGCAGGCGCACATCCTGGGGATCGAGCTCCGCCAGCGGCTGGTTGGCCTTGACGCGCTCGCCCTCCTCCACCAGACGACGGCTGACTTTGCCGCCGATGCGAAAGGCCAGGTCCGGTTCATACCGGGCACGCACCTCGCCTGGATA
Source organism: Pseudomonas sp. WS 5059 (assembly GCF_012985525.1). Classification (NCBI taxonomy): domain Bacteria; kingdom Pseudomonadati; phylum Pseudomonadota; class Gammaproteobacteria; order Pseudomonadales; family Pseudomonadaceae; genus Pseudomonas; species Pseudomonas sp. WS 5059. Next base: position 203,782 of record NZ_JAAQWO010000006.1, read on the forward strand.
ACTGTCCATTGCCAACGCAGAGGGTTGTGGCTGCACCACCATGGCCGGGCGGACGGTGGTTTGGGCCGCTTCTTCATGGCCGCAGGCAGCCAGTAAAAGAGCAAGGCTGGCAGGCAACGCGAGGTGCAGGAAGATGCTGCGCATGCTGAAGGACCTTTCGCAAATGGTGCTTGGAATAATTATACTGGCCGGTATGTTATTAATACCAAACTCACCAGTCCAGTATTAAAGTGAAAATGTCCGACAATCCTGTAAACACCAATAGCCCTGGGCGCCCCAAGGACATGGCAAAACGCCAGGCAATCCTCGACGCGGCGAAAATCCTGTTTTTGAGCAACGGTTATGCAAGTACCAGCATGGATGCCGTGGCCCTTGAGGCTGGCGTGTCGAAACTGACGGTCTACAGCCACTTCACCGACAAAGAAACGCTATTCACCGCCGCCGTCGAGGCCAAGTGCGAAGCGCAACTGCCGGTCATGTATTTCGAGCTTCCCGACGGTGTGCCGGTGGAGAAGGTGCTGCTCAACATCGCCCGGGGCTTTCACCTGCTGATCAACAGTGAGGAGTCGGTGAACCTGCACCGTTTGATGATGACGTCGGGCAATCAGGATCCGAAGCTGTCGCAGATTTTCTTCGAAGCCGGCCCCATGCGGATGCTGCAGGGGATGGAGCGCTTGCTGGGCAAGATCAACCAGAGCGGTGCGCTGAGCATCGACAAGCCGTTTACCGCAGCCGAACACTTCTTTTGCCTGCTCAAGGGCACGGCGAACTTCTGCTTGCTGTATGGCTGCGGCGACCGCTTGAGCGAAGCGGCCGCCGAAGAGCATGTGCAGGAAGTGGTGGGGTTGTTTATGCGGGCGTATCGACCTTGAACAGTCGTTGATCGATCTGACGCCATCGCCGGCAAGTCGGCTCCTACAGGTGATTGCGTTTATTGTAGGAGCCGGCTTGCCGGCGACGGGGCCCTCAGGCCTTGAGCGCTTTTTTAGGGTAAATATCGTACCGGCTGGATTTGCCATCCAGCGCATGGCTCGGCTTGGGCCCTTCGATGCACGGCGCCTTGCGCGCACGCTTCACCACCACCCGATGGCTGGCCAGGGCCAAGGCCGCCGCGAGCAACGCCGGGGCATCCGGATCGTCACCCACCAGCGGGCGGAACAGGCGCATTTCCTTCTTCACCAGGGCGGTTTTCTCACGATGAGGAAACATCGGGTCCAGGTAGATCACCTGCGGCGGCTCACCTTCCCAGTTACGCATCAGCTCGATGGAGTTGCCCTTGAGCAGGGTCATCCGCCCAACGATGGGCGCCACTTCAAAATCATCGGCCCCACGCGCCAGACCATCTTCGAGCAAGGCACCAATCAACGGTTGCCGCTCGATCAGGCTCATCTCACAGCCCAGGCTGGCCAGCACGAACGCATCCTTGCCCAGGCCCGCCGTGGCATCCAGCACCCGGGGGCGCACACCTTGAGACACGCCTACGGCCTTGGCGATCATCTGCCCGCTGCCACCACCGTAAAGCCGGCGATGGGCCGCGCCGCCCTCGACAAAATCCACCCGCACCGGCCCAGGCGCATCGGCGCCCAGCTGTTGCAGTTGCAGGCCGTGCTCACCCACTTGCAGGGCAAAATCGGCATCCGCCAGCTGCAACGGCAGGCCGAGCTGCTCGGCCCAGTACTGGGCACGGGCCTGGAAACCTTCGGCCAAGGCCTCGACCCGAATGCGGCTGGCCGCGGGTTGTTCGCTCATCGTTTACTACGCTCAAAAATATTAAGGATCGGCAAAAAGCGGCCGATAAAAAAGGATCAGGCATTTTGCCAGACCCTGAGCGTCGACCGAGAGAAATGTCAGACATTCATTCCCTATTCACCGGTGTCCTGCCGACCCACAACCACTTCGGCCTGCGCAATACCCAAGCGCTGGCCGGCGTCAGTCATGTGTGGCAGGACTTCTTCGCCCGGGCGTTGGCCGAGCAACTTGGCCAGGAGCCAGGTGCGCAGCTGGCCGCAGATCCGGTGCCGGTGGATACCTCGATCGAACCCAGCGCCGGCAGCGACCTGCTGACCCAAATCGTTACCCAACGTCATTGCGACGTCCAGGACACCGAGGTCGCCCCGCCTGAACCGCTGTTCCTGCCGATTGCCGAATTCGAGCTGGACCTGCTGCCACCCGCGGCCGTGCCGTTCCCGGATGATGAAATCGTCGCCCAGCAACGCCAGCAGAACTTCGAGAGCGGCTGGGTACGCCCGATCGTCCTGACCGCTGGCCAGCCACTGCCCGAGCCAGGCCCGGCGCCACAACCCAAGCCGCTGTTCCTGCCGATTGCCGAGTTCGAACTGGACCTGCTGCCAGCGGCGGCCGAACCGTATCCGAATGAAGAACTGGTGCAGCAGCAAAAGGCCCTGGACTTCGATTGCGGCTGGGCCCGCCCACTGATCCTCAACAACCTGCGCCTGGCGGCCTGACCCTTAGCGGCACACCCACCAACGCCCCATGTCCAGATGGAAATGGTTGCGATGGGCAGCGTTGTAGTCCGGGCTCAAGACCACGTTGAAATCGTTGCACGCACGGTCGCGCACCTGACGCAAAAAGCGCGCGTTGGCGCCCTCTCCAGGCCAATCCTTCAGCACGTTGATACTGCGCCCATCCGCCAGGCGAAACCCGGCGATATCCAGGGCATTGGCCGAGGCGTGCTGGCTGAGCCGCCCTTCGGCACGCCCATACATATTGCGGCAGGCAAAACTGCCCAGGTGATCGACCCGCGTCACCGCCTGGCCAAACACCGCCTGGGCGGCCGGCTGCAAGCTGTGGCGCTCGAACAGGGCAAACGCCACCGCCAAGGGGCAACTGGCGAGAAAGCTGCTACTCAAACCCACCTGCGCGCCCTGCACCCGCAGGGTATTGCGCAGTGGGCAAGCCGCATCAGCGGGACTGTCCGCCTGATGGCTGACCCGCAGCCCGGAGGTTTTCAGCACCTGGTCGCACAGTGCCGGATCATCCTGCAACCGTCCGAGTTTGAACCGCGTCAGCAGGTTGGGCACGGCGCGCACATCCAAGGGCGCCCAGGGGTTCCATTCGGCGGGCAACGGCACCCAGCCGCGCCAGATGCCTACGAGTAGGCCGCCCGCGAGTAGCAGCAACACCCCCAACACTTTGAAAAAAGCCACGACTCAACCTTTGAACAACTGATTTGCCTGGCTGAACGGCATCGAGCGCTCGGTAAAGGTGAAGGTTCCCAGTTCCTGAACCTCCCGCGCGGCCCTGAAGAACTCCCCGTAGGCCGCCAGGGCCATGGCCGAGCCGACGCTGATGCGCTTGACGCCCATCTCGCTCAGTTGCGCCACCGAGAGCTTGAGACCACCGGACATCAGCACATTCACCGGTTTTGGCGCCACCGCCCGCACCACCGCCAGTACTTCCTCAGCACTGCGCAGGCCCGGAGCATACAACACGTCGGCGCCCGCTTCGGCGTAGGCCTGCAAACGGCGAATAGTGTCGGGAAAATCCAGGCGACCATGTAGGAGGTTTTCCGCACGGGCCGTCAGCATGAAGGGGAATGGCAAGCTGCGCGCCGCAGCGACGGCAGCCTCGATGCGCTCAACAGACAGATCAAAGGGGTAGATCGGGTCGACCGCAATCCCCGTAGCGTCTTCGATAGAACCGCCGACGATGCCGGTAGCGGCGGCCCGCAACAGGCTCTGGGCACAACCTTGAGGCGTATCGCTGAAGCCGTTTTCCAGGTCCGCAGCCACCGGCAGCGCGGTGGCCTGAACGATCATCCCGGCGTTGCCCAAAGTGTCCTCCAGCGACAGCGCACCTTCGGCATCCGGACGCCCCAGACTGAAGGCAAAACCCGCGCTGGTAGTGGCCAGGGCTTCAAAGCCGAGGCTGGCGAGCATCTTGGCGGAACCGGCGTCCCACGGGTTGGGCATCACGAATGCACGGTCACGCTCGTGCAGGGCTCGAAAGGATTCGGCGCGAAGGGTTTGGGCATCCATGACTGACTCCAGGCATAAAAGAACCCTAGAGTAACCCCAGTTGCTCCACAGCGGGCTCCCGATGCAACTGCGCCAACGCCGGCAACCCAGGCAATCGCACCATCAATTGCTGATGAAAACGCATGGCCAATTGGGCCGCCAGGCGGTTGTCCGAGGTGTGCAGGAACACATAGGGCGTGCGGCCCTCCTCGATCCAGCCAGCGACCTTTTCAACCCACGGCACCAGGAACGGATCGTTGGCTTCCAGGTCCGGGTGGCCGATAAAACGCACCTGGGGAAACTGGGTCAACGCCGCAGGCCGGGGCGGTACCTTGGGCTTTTTCGATTGGGCGTGGAGTACCGCCGCCGAGGTGGACGTGCAACTGAACAGCGCCCGAGGATCCAGGCAGATCCGCTCGACACCACGGTCACGCAGCAGGCGGTTGAGGCTGCGCTCGGCATCGCCTTTGGCGAAGAACTCACGGTGACGCACCTCCACCGCCAATGGCCGCTCCAGGCCGTCGATAAACCCTGCCAGTTCCCCCAGCCGTTGCGGGGTGAAGCTGGCCGGTAGTTGCAGCCACAGTGGCGAAACCCGCTCGCCCAGCGGGCTCATCAAACCGAGGAAGCTTTCGGCGGCGGGCAACTGTTCGCGCAGGTCAGCGCTGTGGCTGATATCACCGGGAAACTTGGCGGTAAAGCGAAAGTGCGCGGGCATGATCTCGACCCAGCGCTGCACAGTCGCGACGGAGGGCCGCGCATAGAACGTGGTGTTGCCTTCGCAGGCATTGAACACCTGGCAATACAGCCCGAGAAAATCCGTGGTGCGGGCGTCTTGCGGATACAGGTACTCGCGCCAGGCGTTTTCACTCCAGGACGGGCAACCGAGGAAATAAGGCAGCAACATCAGATGTGGATATCGAGACCCAGCACTTCCATATCCCATTCGACAAAGCCTGCTGTGGTCAGGTAGCTGGCCAGGGCCGTGGCGACGTTCTTGCTCATGGAGCGCGGGAAGACCATGTCTTGCTGGCGGGCCGGAACGCCGCCGATACGCGCACCGCTGGCACCTTGGGCACGGGCGGAAACCGCTGCGCTCTGGGAGGTTTCGGGCTGGATTTCAATAAAATCGGGGGATTCTTCGACGGACTCGTCTACCTTCACGCTCGCCTTGCGTGGCTTGCGCTTGAGGGGGTAGGACTGGGAGGAAAAGCCGTCTATACGCATGCATGCAGATCCGTGATCAATGATGGCAATTTAGCGGCACTTTCCTTGGCGCGCAAATGCTCTGGTGATAACTAGAACACATAAACGGGCAAAGGTTTAAAACCGGGGGCAAATTCTGACGATTGGCGCCAATTGCCGGCGATCAACGGTGGAAGCTGTCGAGCCCCAGCGAGGCTGCGATGGCGGCGACACTGCCACTATTCATGGCACCTGACACACCGCTATAGCAGCCTCGCTGGGGCTCGACAGCTCCCACATTAGAGGCTAACCGCAATAAGCCTAGAGCCCGCGTTCGGCCTTGGTCTGCGCCACTTTATCGCGCAGGTACACCGGGGCGGCCTGGTCGGCGGGAATCGCCTCGCCGCGTTCCCAGGCAAAACGCGCCAGGGCCAGCAGGTCTTCGGCATGGGGCAGCATCGTGGCATCCTGGCCCATCGTGGGCACGGCGATCCGCTGGCCATACCCCCAACCGGTACCGGCACCAAACCAGTCGCCACTGGCATCGGCCGGCAACGCGGCGGCCTCGGGCGGCTGCACGGCTTCAACGCCGACCAGGCGCATTTCGCCTGCGGTCTCGCGGTAGCAACCCCAGTAGACCTCATCCATCCGCGCATCGATGGCTGCCGCGACCTGGGCCGCGCCGTGCTCACGCAGGGCGCGCTGGGCCAGCACGGCCAGGTTGGACACCGGCAATACTGGCCGTTCCAGGGCAAACGCCAGGCCCTGCACCACCCCGATGGCGATGCGCACGCCGGTGAACGCGCCCGGGCCACGACCAAAGGCGATGGCGTCCACCGCCGACAAGGTGGTGCCGGCATCGAGCAATAACTGCTTGATCATTGGCAGCAGCTTTTGCGCGTGCAGGCGCGGGATCACCTCATAGTGGCTCGTGACCTTGCCGTTATGCAGCAGGGCAACGGAGCAAGCTTCAGTCGCGGTGTCCAGGGCCAGCAGGGTGCTCATCGGTGTGGGTGTCCAAATCGAAAAAAAGTGCGCCAGTATAAACAACAACGGCCCGCAAGCGGGCCGTTGAACATCACGCCGATCGTCAGATCAGTTCAGCGCTTCCAGCACCTTGGCGGTGATGGCTTCCACCGAGCCAACGCCGGGGATGTGGCTGTATTTCGGTTTGCCCTGGGCAGCCGACAGCTTCTGGTAGAAGTCCACCAGCGGCTTGGTCTGGGAGTGGTAGACCGACAGGCGATGACGCACGGTTTCTTCGGTATCGTCCTTGCGCTGCACCAGGTCGTCACCGCTTACATCATCCTTGCCAGCCACTTTTGGCGGGTTGTAGACGATGTGGTAGACGCGGCCCGAGGCTTCGTGAACGCGGCGACCGGCGATACGCTGGACGATCTCTTCGTCTTCAACGGCGATTTCGACCACGGCATCCAACTCGACGCCGGCCTTCACCAGGGCTTCGGCCTGGGGAATGGTGCGTGGGAAACCGTCGAACAGGAAACCGTTCTTGCAGTCTTCCTGGCTGATGCGTTCCTTGACCAGGTTGATGATCAGGTCGTCGGAGACCAGGCCACCGCTGTCCATCACGCTCTTGGCGATCAGGCCCAACTCGGTACCGGCCTTGACGGCGGCGCGCAGCATGTCGCCAGTGGAGATTTGTGGAATGCCGAACTTTTCAGTGATGAACTTTGCCTGAGTACCTTTACCGGCCCCGGGAGCTCCCAGCAGAATGACGCGCATCGATGTGCTCCTCAATTTTTTATAGAGATGACGCTCGGATTCGCCGCGTGGGGCCAATCTCGTAGAATATGCTCGTAAAAATACGAATCCAGGCCGCCCAAACGGCCAAAGGCTGATCAAGATACACAGCGAGCCCTAACCACACAAGCCGCCAAAAGTCGGAAGAACCCGCACCACACAAGCCTTTTGGTCGCGGTATCCCTTGGTGCAACCCAAACCCAAAACCGCCGGCAGAGCCCTTTCGGGTCAACCGGCGGTTTTGCGTGCAAGCCCTTGAGAACACGCGACAAATGTCAGCCGGTATTACGCAGCCCGGCGGCAATACCGGCCACGGACACCAGCAGCGCCTGTTCCAGAGGGCTGTCCTGTGTCGCTTCCTGCTGGCGGGACCGCGCCAACAACTCGGCCTGCAGCAGGTGCAATGGGTCAAGGTAGGTGTTGCGCAGGCGGATGAACTCCAGGGTGTCGGGACTGTGGGCCAGCAGTTGCGACTGCCCGGTCAGGCCAAGCACCACGGCACACGCCTGCGACAATAGGTCGCGTAAATGCGCACCCAATGGCAGCAGGTCCGGCTGCACCAGACGCTCGTCATACAGGCGGGCGATATCGGCGTCGGCCTTGGCCAGGACCATTTCCAGCATGTCGATGCGCGTACGGAAGAACGGCCATTGCTCACGCATCTGCCCCAGCAACTCGCCTTCGCCCCGCTCCAGGGCCTTGCTCAATGCCGCTTCCCAGCCCAGCCAGGCCGGCAACATCAGGCGCGTCTGGGTCCAGCCGAAAATCCACGGGATCGCACGCAGGCTTTCGATGCCCCCAGCACGGCGTTTGGCCGGGCGACTGCCCAGGGGCAAGCGGCCCAGTTCCTGCTCGGGCGTGGACTGGCGGAAGTACTCGACGAACTGCGGATTTTCCCGCACTACCGCGCGATAGGCGCTGACGCCATCGGCGGCCAATTCGTCCATCAAATGCCGCCAGGCCGGCTCCGGGGGCGGCGGTGGCAATAAGGTCGCCTCCAGCACTGCGGCCAGATACAGATTGAGGTTCTGCTCGGCGATATCCGGCAAGCCGAACTTGAAGCGAATCATCTCGCCCTGCTCGGTGGTGCGAAAACGCCCGGCTACCGAGCCCGGTGGCTGCGACAGGATCGCCGCGTGGGCCGGGCCACCGCCACGGCCAACGGTGCCGCCACGACCATGGAACAACAACAGTTCCACCTGCTGCTCGCGGCAGATATCCACCAGCCGCTCCTGGGCCCGGTACTGCGCCCAGGCCGCAGCGGTAGTGCCGGCGTCCTTGGCCGAGTCCGAATAGCCGATCATCACTTCCTGCGGGCCTTGCAGGCGCGCGCGATAGCCCGGTAGCAGCAACAGGCGCTCGATCACCGGGCCGGCGTTGTCCAGGTCGGCCAGGGTCTCGAACAGCGGCACCACACGCATCGGCCGCTGCACCCCGGACTCCTTGAGCAGCAGCTGCACCGCCAGCACATCGGATGCCGCACCCGCCATGGAGATGACGTAGGAACCGAGGGATGCAGCTGGCGCGGCGGCAATTTCCTTACAGGTATTGAGCACTTCGGCGGTGTCGGCCGACGGCTTGAAATAGCCTGGCAACAATGGGCGACGGTTGACCAACTCCTTCATCAGGAAGGTGATGCGCGCGTCTTCGTCCCAATCCTCATAGCGGCCCAGGCCCAGGTAGTCGGTGATCTCGGTCATCGCCGCCGAGTGACGGCTGGAGTCCTGGCGCACATCCAGGCGCACCAGGAACAGGCCGAACGTTACCGCACGGCGTAGGCAATCGAGCAGCGGGCCGTCGGCAATCACGCCCATGCCGCAGGCGTGCAGGGACTGGTAGCACAGCTCCAACGGCTCCAGCAGGTCGCGATTGTTTTGCAGCACATCAGCCGGCGCCGGGAGGCTGGCGGTCAACGCCGCGTGCGCCCAATTGCGGGTGGCGCGCAGGCGTTCGCGCAGTTGCTTGAGCAAGGCCCGATAAGGTTCGACGCTATCGCCGACCTTGGCCTGCAACTCGGGGCTGGCCTGCTGCATCGACAGCTCGGATGCCAGGTGATCGATATCACGCAGATACAGGTCTGCGGCCATCCAGCGCGCCAGCAGCAATACTTCGCGGGTCACGGGTGCCGTCACGTTGGGGTTGCCGTCACGGTCACCGCCCATCCATGAGGCAAAGCGGATCGGTGCCGCCTCCAGGGGCAGGCGCAGGCCGGTCGCGGCGTGCAAGGCGTGATCGGCCTTGCGCAGGTAGTTGGGGATGGCGTGCCACAGCGAATGCTCGATCACCGCAAAGCCCCACTTGGCCTCGTCCACCGGGGTGGGCCGGGTGCGGCGGATTTCTTCGGTGTGCCAGGCTTCGGCGATCAGCCGTTGCAAGCGCTGGCGAATCTGCTCGCGCTCGGCGCTGGTCAAGTCACGGTGATCCTGCAACGCCAGTTGGGCGGCGATGGCGTCATATTTCTGGATCAAGGTGCGGCGCGCAACTTCGGTGGGGTGGGCGGTGAGCACCAGTTCGATCTCCAGCCGCGCCAACTGCCGGGCCAGGGATTCGCTGCTATGGCCCTCACTCTGCAGGCGCGCCAGCAGCTCGGGCAGTACCCGCGACTCGAACGGGGCGGGCTGGGATTCATCGCGCCGGTGAATCAGTTGGTACTGCTCGGCGATATTAGCCAGGTTGAGGAACTGGTTGAACGCACGTGCCACCGGCAACAGCTCGTCTTCCTGCAACTGGTTGAGGCTGGCGCTGAGCTCTTCGCCAGCTGCCGCCTCGGTTGCCCCGCCCCGGCGATCGGCCTTGGCGCCCTTGCGGATCTGCTCGATCTTGGCGAGGAACTCATCACCGTACTGTTCTCGAATCGTGTTGCCCAACAGTTCACCCAGCAGGTGAACATCTTCACGCAAACGTGCATCGATATCGCTCATCAGCCAATCTCCAGCCAGGAATCCGGGACGCTTTGATCTTTAAGAGTGCCGATCAAGCCTTGCTCTTACAAGGAACTTTAAACCTTGGCGGTTGCAGCTAGTCTCAAGGATACGTCGTCGCGTTATCCACGCCGCGACCGGTCACTCATCACCGCCCGCTACCCTGGGCATCACTGAGGTTGCCATGAAAATCCGAGAACTGGCCCAGCAATGGGAAGAAACCGCCAAGGGTCGCCTGACCAAGACCGAATATGCCATCCACCTGGATGTCGAGGCTGCCGCACGGCTGGCGGCCATCCGCGAGATGTACCCCAAGCGCAGCACCGAGGAATTGCTCGGCGAGTTGATCGGCGCCGCCCTGGAAGAGCTGGAAGCCAGCTTTCCCTATATCCGGGGCCAGCATGTGGTTGCCACTGATGAAGAGGGTGACCCGTTGTATGAAGACGTCGGCCCCACACCGCGCTTCCTGTCGTTGTCACGGCGCTACCTGCACGATATGTCAGCCACGCCTGACGATCAGAAACACTGATAAACATCCGCTGAAAAAAACCATTCCCCAGCGTACCGGGCCTTTCATAGGCCCGGCATACCGCTGTGGATGGCAAAAGTTCCGATTTTTAAACACTGACCACTCAGTCAGATTTGTTCAGATGTTTTTTCGGGCAAATCGCCATCTTTGGCTGAACTATTCAAAAAAGCCTCGGGTCACAGCCAGTAAGCCATCACTTGGAACAGGCGTTTGAAAAGGCACACTGAGCTTCACCGCCAAAACGCAGACGCTGAACACCGTAGATGGATTTGATGTTTTTCTGGAGTTATCCAATGGAGTTGAAGACGATGAAGACCAGCACTGCCAAATCCTCGTTTAACCACCTGCGCGGGCTCAAATTGGCCGCGTTGGCAATCGGCACCAGCTTCGTCCTCGCGGGCTGCGCCGGCAACCCGCCGACCGAGCAGTACGCGGTGACCCAATCGGCCGTGAACAGCGCTGTAAGCGCTGGCGGTACCGAATACGCTGCCGTGGAAATGAAAGCTGCCCAGGACAAGCTCAAGCAAGCCGAGCTGGCCATGCACGACAAGAAGTACGACGAAGCCCGTCGTCTGGCCGAACAGGCTGAGTGGGACGCTCGCGTTGCAGAGCGCAAGGCCCAGGCTGCCAAGGCCGACCTGGCGCTGAAGGATTCCCAGAAGGCTGTTCAGGAGCTGCGTAACGAAGGCATGCGTCCTGCTGTGATCCAGCAGAAGTAAGCAGCGCCCTTGTTTGCATCGCACCCGAAATCGAATTGAAAGGACGACACCACTATGCGTAAACAATTGATGATCCCTGCCCTGCTGGCGATGAGCGTTGCATTGGCGGCTTGCTCCACCCCGCCTAACGCGAACCTGGAAAACGCACGGACCAACTTCTCGGCCCTGCAAGCCAACCCACAAGCGACCAAAATCGCCGCCCTGGAAACCAAGGACGCCAGCGAATGGCTGGACAAGGCCGACAAGGCGTACCGCGACAAGGAAGACGAGAAGAAGGTCGACCAACTGGCCTACCTGACCAACCAGCGCGTTGAAGTGGCCAAGGACACCATCGCCCTGCGCGAGTCCGAAGCCAAGCTGAAAAACGCCGGCGACGAACGTGCCCGCGCCCTGCTCGAAGCCCGCGACGCGCAGATCAAGCAGCTGCAAAACAGCTTGAACGCCAAGCAGACTGAACGCGGGACCCTGGTGACCTTTGGTGATGTGCTGTTCGCCACCAACAAGGCCGACCTGAAATCCAGCGGCCTGGTGAACATCAACAAACTGGCGCAATTCCTCCAGGAAAACCCAGATCGTAAAGTCATTATCGAAGGCTACACCGACAGCACCGGCAGCGATGCCTACAACCAGACCTTGTCCGAGCGCCGTGCTACTTCGGTGCAGGTTGCACTGATCAAGATGGGCGTTAACCCAAGCCGCATCGTGACTGCTGGCTACGGCAAGGCATACCCGGTTGCCGATAACGCCAGCGTTTCGGGCCGCGCCATGAACCGTCGCGTTGAAGTGACCATCTCCAACGACAACCAGCCGGTCAAGCCACGTTCTTCGGTTCAGTAACCGACTGACGTACACCGCTAAAAAAGCCCTGCCTGGATTCCAGGCAGGGCTTTTTTTGTAGAAGAACTGCGGCAGATGGCTTTGGATCAGCCGAAGTTGACTGAGTTGGTGTTCTCTTGGGGCATCTGCATGCCTTGCTGGCCGTCGCGATCCATCTGCTTGCGCAGAGGGTCTTGCTCATCCTCGCCACCACCATTTGCGCCACTGCCCTGGGAGCCGCCTGCACCGCCCGCGCCGCCCAACAGTTGCGCCAGGAGTTTCTTCAGCGCTTCCGGGTCTGCACCACCCTGCTGCTGGCCCCCTTCGACGCCCTTGCCGACCATATTGCCGGAATCGCCCATGCCGGCGCCGCCGAAGTTACCGAACCCGCTACCACCACCTACTCCACCAATACTCATAGCGATACTCCACATAATTAAGGGGGTTGCTCGTCAGCGCTGCTGACAACCCAATCAGTGGCTTCACACAAAATATGGTTCCAAAAACTACCAGCGTGCTTACTCCTGCAATTGCGGGGTTTCCTGGCCCATGCAACGCACCGCCTGCTTCTTGTTGTTCACCAGTACACCGGTCAACCCTTTCTGCTCGGTATCAAACAGCACCAGCACACCGTCGACGCACTGCGCCACCTGGGGAGCCGGGGTCAGGGAGACTTTATAGTCCTCGCCGGGCACCGTCTTGAGCATAGTGAAATCACTGAGCAGCAACGCGTCCTCGGGCTTGGCGAAGTGCAGGTAGCCGTAGTACCACAGACAGCCAACGGTGCCGATGATGGTGCCGATACCGGTGAGGATCAGGGGGATCATGTTGCGTTCTTCGCTCATTGCGGGCTCTCTGATGATTCAACTTTAGGAGTGGCGGCCGCCGGGTAATTGGGGATTTCCCCCAGGCGGCGCAGGCCATTGAAATGCTGCGGGTCGTCAAGATAACGCAGCATCACGGTTTGCCAGATCTTGTCGGCAAAAGTCTGCACATGCCCACCGCGGATCAATTGCAGCACCCTTGGCGGCGGCGCAGCTTGATACAGACGGATGCCGTTGGAAAGCGGCACGATCGGATCATCCAGACTGTGGAACAGCAGTTTCGGCACGCCGGTCAGCTGCGGCATGCCGTGGATCGCGCTGTCGGCGTCCGGCACCAGCCACGACAACGGCACCTGAAACGGCCATGTTAGCCAGGAAGTGCTCAGGGCGAATTGCCCTACATCACGATAACTGGCGGGCACGCCATCCAACACCAGCGCCTTGAGCCGGGGCTGGCGCTCGGGATGTGCCGCCAGGTAATGCACCGCCAATGCCCCGCCCAGACTCTGGCCGAGCACCACCAGCGGCTGGCCCTGGGTCTCGGGGGCCTGGTCAATCCACTGAAAAGCCGCATCCAGGTCCTGGTAGATGGCCGGCAGCGAAGGTTTGCCTTCGGACACGCCATAGCCGCGATAGTCCAGCATCAGCACTTGATAACCCTGGGCCGGCAGCCACCAACTGCCCCCCAGGTGCCCGGACAGGTTGCCCCCGTTGCCGTGCAAATGCAGCACCGTGCCCTTGAGCGGCACACCGGCCTTGGCCGGCAGCCACCAGGCGCGCAGCTTGAGGCCATCGGCGGTGGTCAGGGTGACGTCACGGTATTCCAGGCGCGCCTGTTGCGGGGTAAATGGCAGGCCAGGCTCGGGGTAGAACAGCAGCGAGCTGCAGCCGTTGAGGGTCAGGAGCAGGCATAGGATGCCGAGCAGTCTCATCCGTTGAAACCTCGTAAATGGGTGGGGACACAACCCTGATAATCAATGAAGACTAACTGTCGGAGCTGGCTGTCAGTTACTCCACCGGTGGCTGACAGACCGCGATCGCAGGCAAGCCAGCTCCTACAGTTGATGGGATTTGGTCAGAGGATATTGGAGTAGTCCGCCTCGATCCGGTCCAGGCTCAGGTGATTGAGGAAGTTGGAGAAGCACATCCACGCCGACAACGCGTTCATATCGCGAAACTGCTCCGGCAAGTACTTGGGTGGCACCACCAGGCCTTCGTCCACCAGTTGGCGCAAGGTGCGCATGTCTTCCAGGGTGGTCTTGCCGCAGAACAACAGCGGCACCTGCTCCAGCTTGCCCTTGCGCACGGCCAGCTGGATGTAGTTGTAGACCATGATAAAGCCCTTGAGGTAGGACAGATCCTTGGTAAACGGCAGGCCCGTCGGCGTCGAGCCGCGAAACACCCGGCTGGCGTTGCCGTAGCTCTCGGCCATTTCAAAGCCCTGCTCGCGGAAGAACTCGAACACCTGCAGGAAATCGGCACCCTCTTCCACCATATGGATCGCGCGGGTGCGGTTGGTCAGTTTGCGCAGGCGGCTGGGGTAGGAGGCGAAGGTGATGATCTCCATCAGGATCGCCAGGCCCTCCTGGGTCACGGTCGACGACGGTGGGCCCTTGGACAGGAAGGTGCAGATCGGCTGGTTCTGGCCGTTGAGGGTGGTGCCCACATGGACCAGCCCTTCGTGGACTTCCAGGGCCCGCACATCGCGCTCGTTGAACATCGCATCGGTGCGGATCTTGATGTAGTCGGCACCCGCCGCCGCGTCGGCGACGATGCCATCGGACTCAAATACGCGGATGGTTTCCTCGGCCTCGCCAAACACCTTGTTCAGGCGGCTTTGCAGCAGGCTGACGGCGTCCTTGGCAGTCAGGGTCTTGGCTTCGTCCTTGAGATCGCCACGGCCGTCGATATTGTTCAGGTAATCGGAGAGCATCAGGCCCAGGTCGGCCAGGGTCGGGTCGCCGGCATGGAATGCATCGGAGGCCGCGCCGTAGAGTTCCTGGGAAATCAGGCCGAAATCCTCGGTGCCACGGGCTTCGAGCATGCGCACCACCATGCGGTATTCCTTGCACATACGCCGCATGATCTGCCCGACCGGGTTGAACTGGCCCAATTGGCGAGTGATATCACGCTCAATGTTCTGGAACTCCAGCTTCACCTTGCTGGAATCGAACGACAGTGGCCGGTTCAGGTAATAGTCGCGGTCCACGGCCGGCATGTGCTTGCCCTTGCCCTGGAGGAAGCCCTTGCGAATGTTGTCGTCCCACTTCACGGCGTCGAGGACGCGAATCGGTGTTTGCGCCAGCACAATGCGATCGGACAAGGTGCGTATCGTCTGCTGGTAATCGTCCACCCGGTGCTTCCTCTTTAAACGTTATTTGCCCACATGTTTATAGCGTACGGCTTCGACAAACACATCGGCGTTGGCCGGATCATCCAGGTAAGCCAAGACCTGGCTCATGGGGCTGTCGATCAATGTCCCGTCCCCTTCGACGGTCTCGACACTGCTGCCACTCAGGGTTTTGTGCGTGATGGCCTGGTTGATCGCCTCGGGATCGAGGTTGTAGACCACCAGTTCGCGGGCCTCATTCAATTCAAACCCGGCGAGGATAAAGTGCCCGCCCAGCTTGTTTGGCAGCGGCGCCGACAGGTACCAGCGGTTGCCGTGGCGGGACACACTGAACAAATACTCGTCGCGCTTGATCGGCTGGGTCTGCGAGGTGCTCACTGCCTTGTAGCGATGCTGGCCCACCCGGCTGATCTGCAGGTCGAGCGGCTCGCCCCAGGCGTTCCTGCTGGCCCACTTGCCCAGCAGCGCGTCAGGTGCGGCCTCGCTGGCCGGCAGGGGCTCCTTGAAGGTCACCAGGCAGCCGCTCAGGAGCAGCGACACCATCGCGGTCACTAACACACGCCAGGTTTTCATCCATCACTCCACAGCTGTTTTGGGCAGCCTGGCCCCCACATGACTAGACCGAGGCCAGTACCAGGTGCATGTAACGCTTGAGAATCTCGAGCATTTCTTCGCCAGTCAGGGCCTCGGGCTCGAACAGCAGGCCCTGATATTCCATCCGACTGATAATCGCCGTCAACACTTTGGCATCTTGTTGCGGCTCGCGGGAGCCCAGCACCTGGAAAAACTGGCAAGTGCCCTGCAACAAAATCTGCTGGTGAGAACGTACCAGTTCGCCCAGGCGCGGGTTCAACAAGGCTTCCTGGCGAAAGGCCTGTTCGGCCATCAGGTACTCACGCCGGTTGAGCAGTTGGCGCAGGACGTAATCGGCAGTCAGCCGCGCAATATCATCGGCCAGTTGCGAGCGCGACTCGGCACTGCCATCACCGTAGGCCACCATCTCGCGCAGCAAACCTTCGTTGCGCACCCACAACTTGCCCATGAACGCCGCACTGCGCTCCACATACTGGGCAAAGGTGTCGGTGAGCAGGTCGTCGATATCCTTGAAATAGTAGGTGGTGGCCGACAGCGGCACGCCGGCCTCCGCCGCCACCGCCCGATGGCGCACCGCCCGCACGCCATCGCGCACGACAATGCGCATGGCCGCGTCGAGAATATCCTGGCGACGCTGTTCGCTGCCCTGGCGACTGGCCTTGCGGCCCTGGTACTGAACACTTTCAGCCACGGCGGCAGCGATGCCAGCGGCGCCTTCTTGAGCCATTACGCGCTTCACGAAAGATCGTCCTCTCACTCAACAAAAGTCTGGCGCCGTACGCTTGACGTTAGTACAGGCCACACAAAAAAGCCGCCTTATAAAAGGCGGCTTCGGGATTCGCTAAGGTTACGCTTGCGGCCGCATGTGCGGGAACAAGATGACATCGCGGATCGACGGTGAGTTGGTCAACAACATCACCAGGCGGTCGATACCGATACCTTCACCGGCCGTTGGCGGCATGCCGTACTCCAGCGCCCGCACAAAGTCGGCGTCGTAGTGCATGGCTTCGTCGTCACCGGCGTCCTTGTCAGCCACCTGGGCCATGAAACGCTCGGCCTGGTCTTCCGCATCGTTAAGCTCGGAGTAGGCGTTGGCGATTTCGCGACCACCGATAAACAGCTCGAAACGGTCGGTGACGTTCGGGTTGTCGTCGTTGCGACGGGCCAGCGGCGACACTTCGAACGGGTACTGGGTAATGAAGTGCGGCTGTTCCAGCTTGTGCTCCACCAGTTCTTCGAAAATCATCACCTGCAGCTTGCCCAGGCCTTCGAAGCCCAGGACCTTGGCCCCGGCTTTCTTGGCAATGGCGCGAGCCTTGTCGATGTCGTTCAGGTCGTCAGCGGTCAGCTCGGGGTTGTACTTGAGGATCGAATCGAACACCGACAGGCGCACGAACGGCTCGCCGAAGTGGAACACCTTGTCGCCGTACGGCACGTCGGTAGTCCCGAGAACCAGTTGCGCCAGCTCGCGGAACAGTTCTTCGGTCAGGTCCATGTTGTCTTCGTAGTCGGCGTAGGCCTGGTAGAACTCCAACATGGTGAATTCTGGGTTGTGACGGGTCGAGACACCTTCGTTACGGAAGTTGCGGTTGATCTCGAACACCTTTTCAAAACCACCGACCACCAGGCGCTTGAGGTACAACTCTGGCGCGATACGCAGGAACATTTCCATGTCCAGGGCATTGTGGTGGGTTTCGAACGGCTTGGCTGCCGCGCCGCCCGGAATGGTCTGCAGCATCGGCGTCTCGACTTCGAGGAAGTCACGGGCCATCAGGAAGCTGCGGATGTGCGCGATCACTTGCGAGCGCACGCGGAACGTCTGGCGCACTTCTTCGTTGACGATCAGGTCGACGTAGCGCTGGCGATAGCGCTGCTCGGTGTCGGTCAGGCCGTGGTGCTTGTCTGGCAGCGGGCGCAGCGACTTGGTCAGCAGGCGCACGTTGGTCATTTCGACGTACAGGTCGCCCTTGCCGGAACGGGCCAGGGTGCCTTCGGCGGCAATGATGTCGCCCATGTCCCAGGTTTTCACCGAGGCCAGGGTTTCTTCCGAGAGGGTCTTGCGGTTGACGTAGACCTGGATGCGCCCGGTCATGTCCTGGATCACCATGAACGAGCCACGGTTGAGCATGATGCGACCTGCCACCTTGACTGGGATCGCAGCTTCTGCCAGCTCTTCCTTGGTCTTGTCCGCGTATTGCTTCTGCAAGGCATCGCAGTAGTTTTCGCGGCGGAAGTCGTTGGGGAAGGCGTTACCCTTGGCACGCTCGGCAGCAAGCTTTTCCTTGCGCAGGGCGATCAAGGAGTTTTCTTCCTGTTGCAGGGCCTGATCGAGTTGTTGGTCGCTCATGTCTTTAAATATTCCATCTGGTTCGTTGTCCCCAGCCTGCGGCTGGGGATCGCGGGCAAGCCCGCTCCCACAGGGATCGAGGAGTGTCAGCCAATCCCGCGTTGCATGTATTACAGGCCTGATTTCAGGCTGGCTTCCAGGT
The DNA here is from genome assembly GCF_012985525.1 of Pseudomonas sp. WS 5059. NCBI lineage: Bacteria > Pseudomonadati > Pseudomonadota > Gammaproteobacteria > Pseudomonadales > Pseudomonadaceae > Pseudomonas > Pseudomonas sp. WS 5059. Next base: position 221,947 of record NZ_JAAQWO010000006.1, read on the forward strand.
ATTCGTCAATATCGCCGTCGAGTACCTTGTCGCAGTCGCTGCGTTCGATGTTAGTGCGCAGATCCTTGATCCGCGACGCATCAAGCACATACGAACGGATCTGGTGGCCCCAGCCGATATCCGACTTGGTGTCTTCCAGTGCCTGGGAAGCGGCGTTGCGCTTCTGCATTTCCTGCTCGTACAACTTGGCCCGCAGCATTTTCATGGCGGTGTCCTTGTTCGCGTGCTGGGAACGTTCGTTCTGGCAACTGACCACGGTGTTGGTCGGTACGTGGGTGATACGTACGGCCGAGTCGGTGGTGTTTACGTGCTGGCCACCGGCACCGGAGGAGCGGTAGGTGTCGATGCGCAGGTCGGCCGGGTTGATCTCGATTTCCACCTTGTCGTCGATCTCGGGGGAGACGAAAACCGCAGAGAACGAAGTGTGGCGACGGTTGCCGGAGTCGAACGGGCTCTTGCGCACCAGGCGGTGTACGCCGATCTCGGTACGCAACCAGCCAAAGGCGTATTCACCCTTGATATGCACGGTCGCGCCCTTGATACCGGCAACTTCACCGGCGGACAGTTCCATGATGGTTGCTTCGAAACCGCGTTTGTCAGCCCAGCGCAGGTACATGCGCAGCAGGATGTTGGCCCAGTCCTGGGCTTCGGTGCCGCCGGAACCGGCCTGGATATCCAGGTAGGCGTTGTTCGGGTCCATTTCGTGGCTGAACATGCGGCGGAATTCGAGTTTGGCGAGGTTGTCCTCGAGACGGGCCAGCTCGGCGACGACATCGCCCACTGCGCCTTCGTCGTTTTCTTCGACGGCCATGTCCAGCAGGTCGCGGCAGTCGCCCAGACCGGTGTTCAATTCGTCGAGGGTGTCGACGATCTGCGCCAGCGCAGCGCGCTCGCGGCCCAGTTCCTGGGCGTATTCAGGTTTGTTCCAGACAGCCGGATCTTCAAGCTCGCGATTGACTTCGGTCAGACGCTCATGCTTTTGATCGTAGTCAAAGATACCCCCGAATAGTTTCGGAGCGCTCGGACAGGTCCTTGATGGTGTTCAGGATCGGGTTGATTTCCATGGCGGGCAGCACTCGTTGGCGAACTTTTGAAAGCCGGCGAGTATAACGGCAAAAGGCTGGAAACGGCAGTCCGCTTGGCCGAAAAGGCTGGGTTTGTGTGATATCTACAGCCCGATAAAGATCAAATGTAGGAGCTGGCTTGCCTGCGATACAGACGACTAGGTGTATCAAGTAGACCGAGGAGACGCCATCGCAGGCAAGCCAGCTCCTACATTGGGTTGGCGGTGTTCGCAGGCTATTCGATCCCCACCTGGTTGCGCCCATTGTGCTTGGCCAGGTACAACCCCTTGTCCGCTGCCGAGATCAATTGCCGGCAATCGGTCCCCAGCAGTGGCGTCATGGTCGCAAGACCAATGCTGATGGTCAGGCTCGCCCCTTCAGAGGGTGCGATGTGCGGGATTTTCAGCGCGGCAACGGCCTGGCGAAGTTTCTCGGCCACCAGCCGCGCACCACCCGGCGAGGTGTTGGGCAGCACCAGGGCAAACTCTTCGCCCCCGTAGCGCGCCGGCAGGTCCGAAGGACGGCTGCTGGCGTCGCGAATGCTCGCCGCCACCTTGCGCAATGCTTCGTCCCCTTCCAGGTGGCCAAAGCTGTCGTTGTAGGTCTTGAAGAAGTCCACGTCGATCATCAGCAACGACAACTGGGTCTGGTCACGCATGGCGCGTCGCCATTCCAGCTCCAGGTATTCGTCGAAGTGCCGGCGGTTGGACAACCCGGTCAAGCCGTCGGAATTCATCAGGCGTTGCAGCACCAGGTTGGTGTCCAGCAGTTGTTGCTGGCTGACCCGCAGCGCACGGTAGGCCGCGTCCCGCTGCAGCAGGGTCATATAGGAGCGCGAGTGGTAGCGGATCCGCGCCACCAGCTCGATGTTGTCCGGCAGTTTCACCAGGTAGTCATTGGCCCCGGCGGCAAACGCGGCGCTCTTGATCAGCGGGTCTTCCTTGGTCGAAAGCACAATGATCGGGATGTTCTGGGTCGCCGGATGGTTACGGTATTCACGCACCAGGGTCAGGCCGTCCAGCCCGGGCATGACCAGGTCCTGGAGAATCACCGTCGGCTTGATGCGGATCGCCTGGGAGATGGCCTGGTGGGGGTCGGCACAGAAGTGGAAGTCGATATTGTCCTCATGGGCCAGACCGCGCCGCACGGCTTCGCCGATCATCGCCTGGTCGTCCACCAGCAACACCATGGCGGCGTTTTCGTCGGTCTTGAAGTCGTCGAGCTGTAAATCATTCATTTGCGGTCACCTGAATTACTACGTGCAGGCCAGGACAGCGAGTTATATCGGTCATTTTGCGAATACCTCCAGCAATCGTGGCGCAATTCTGTCCAATGGGCGAATCTCAACAGCGGCATCAATCGCCGCTGCCGCTTTGGGCATGCCGTAAACCGCACAGCTCTGCTGATCCTGAGCGATGGTCAGATAGCCCTGCTGACGCATCAATTTGAGTCCCTGGGCTCCGTCGCGTCCCATGCCGGTCAGCAAGACGCCGACGGCATCGCCGTTCCAATGGCTGGCGACGCTCTCGAAAAACACGTCGATGGACGGCCGATAAATCTCGTTCACGGGCTCCGCCGTGTAGGCCAGCGTGCCGTTTTTCAGCAGCCGGATATGATGATTGGTGCCGGCCAGCAACACCACGCCGCTTTGCGGCGGCTCCCCTTCACGCGCCAGGCGCACCGGCAGGCCCGAGGCGCTGCTCAGCCACTCGGCCATGCCGGCGGCGAACACCTGGTCCACATGCTGCACCAGCACAATGGCTGCGGCAAAGTCCCGAGGCAAGCCCTTGAGCAGGGTTTCCAGCGCCGCCGGGCCACCGGCCGAAGAGCCGATCGCCACCAAGCTCTGGCGCTTGCCCGTCCCTCGCGGATGCACAGGTTCGGCGCGCACCCGGCTGCCGCGCTGGCCGATCAGCCAGCCGATATTGAGGATCTTGCGCAACAGGGGCGCGGCCGCCTCCTTGGCATCGCCAACCCCCAGGGCCGGGGTGTCCACCACGTCCAGGGCGCCATGGCCCATGGCTTCGAACACGCGGCTGACATTCTGCTGGCGATCCACGGTGACGATAACGATAGCGCATGGCGTCTCGGCCATGATCTGCCGGGTCGCCTCGACGCCATCCATCACCGGCATGATCAAGTCCATCAGGATCAGGTCCGGCGTCAGCTCGGCGCAGCGCTGCACCGCTTCCAGGCCATTGGTGGCCACCCACACCACTTCGTGGGCCGGCTCGAAGCTCAAGGCCCGGCGCAAGGCCTCGACCGCCAGGGGCATGTCATTGACGATGGCGATCTTCATGCCCGGGCGCCTCCAATCAGTTCTACCACTGCATCGAGCAGGGCATCGTCATGGAAACTGGCCTTGGCCAGGTAATAGTCGGCGCCGGCATCCAGGCCGCGACGCCGGTCTTCTTCGCGATCCTTGTAGGACACCACCATCACCGGCAGCGACTGCAGGCGAGTGTCTCGGCGCAAAAGTGTGACCAATTCAATACCGTCCATGCGAGGCATATCAATGTCAGTGATCAGCAGGTCGAAGTCTTCGGAACGCAGAGCATTCCAGCCATCCATGCCATCGACGGCGACCGCCACGTCATATCCACGATTAAGTAATAGCTTGCGCTGCAGTTCGCGCACGGTCAGTGAGTCATCCACCACCAGAATGCGCTTGCGTGCAGCCTCCACGGTTTGCTGCGCGCGGCGGGCAATGCGCTCCAGGCGACCGGTATTGAGCAGCTTGTCCACCGAACGCAGCATGTCCTCGACATCGACGATCAGCACCACCGAGCCGTCGTCCAGCAGCGCGCCGGCAGAAATATCCTGCACCTTGCCCAGGCGATCATCCAGCGGCAACACCACCAGGGTGCGTTCGCCGATAAAGCGCTCCACGGCAATCCCGTACACCGCATCGCGCTCGCGGATCACCACGACCTTGAGGGTGTCCTGGTTGGCCTGCCCGGGCGGGCGCTGTAATAGCTGGCTGGCCGCGACCAGGCCGACATGCCGGCCTTCGTGCCAGAAATGCTGGCGGCCTTCCAACTGCACGATTTCGTCAGGTTCCAGGTCGCACATGCGTTCGATGTGGGCCAGGGGAAAGGCGTAGGCTTCTTCGCCAACTTCCACCACCAGGCTGCGCACCACCGACAAGGTCAGCGGCACCTCCAGATGGAAGCGGCTGCCCTGCCCCGCCGTCTGTTCCAGCACCACCGCACCACGCAGTTGGCGGACCATGTGCTGCACCGCATCCAGGCCGACGCCGCGCCCGGAGACTTCAGTCACCTTGTCGCGCAGGCTGAAGCCCGGCAGGAACAGGAAGGTCAGCAATTCCTCTTCGCTCAGGCGCAAGGCGGTTTCCAGCGGCGACAGATTGCGCTCGACAATACTGCCGCGCAGGCGCTCCAGATCGACGCCGTTGCCGTCATCGCTCAACTCCAGCACCAGCAGGCCAGCCTGGTGCGAAGCGCGCAGGCGGATCAGGCCCTCGGCCGGCTTGCCCGCCAGCAGGCGCTGCTCGGGCATTTCGATGCCGTGATCGACGGCATTGCGCAACAAATGGGTCAGCGGCGCCTCGAGTTTTTCCAGCACATCGCGGTCGACCTGGGTCTTCTCGCCTTCGATTTCCAGGCGTACCTGTTTGCCCAGGCTGCGGCCCAGGTCACGCACCATGCGCGCCTGCCCCGCCAGCACATCGGCAAACGGGCGCATGCGGCACGCCAGCGCCGTGTCATATAGCACCTGGGCACGTTGCCCGGCCTGCCAGCCGAACTCATCGAGCTCGGCGGTCTTTTCCGCCAGCAGCAACTGCGCTTCGCTCAACAGGCGGCGGGCATCGGCCAGGGCTTCCTGGGCTTCGAGGTTCAGGTCGACCGTCTTGAGCTGGCCGTCGAGGTTGTCCAGGGCTCGGGCGCCGTTGCTCTGGATGCGCTTGAGGCGTTGCAGGCTGGACAGGTACGGCTTGAGCCGCTGGGTTTCCACCAGGGATTTGCTGGACAGGTCCAACAGGCTGTTCAAGCGCTCGGCCGTGACCCGCAACACGCGCTCGCCGCCTTCGGTCATGCGTTTGTTCTGGCGCGGCGTATCACTGCTGACGGGCGGCGCGGCCTCCGGTTCCGGGGGCAATAGCAGCGACTCTTCAAGGGGCGGCAACGGCTGCGCAGGCGGCGCAGTCACAGGCGGCGGTGCAACCACTTTGGCCGTGGGTTGCGACGGATCCAGCAAGCGCTCCATCAGCGCCACATACGCCTGGATATCGGCCGGGCCCACGCTGTTGCCCGGTGTGGCGATGCGCATCAGCAGGTCGGTGCCCTGCAACAACGCGTCGATATGTTCGGGTTGCAGGTACAACCGGCTTTCCTGGGCGCTGACCAGGCAGTCTTCCATCACGTGGGCCACGCTGACGCCAGCGTCGACCCCGACAATCCGCGCCGCGCCCTTGAGCGAATGCGCCGCGCGCATGCAGGCTTCGAGCTGGTCGGCCTGGGTCGGGTTGCGCTCCAGGGCCAGCAAGCCGGCACTCAGGACCTGGGTCTGGGCATCGGCTTCCAGGCTGAACAGTTCCAGCAGCGAGGCGTCGCGCATCTGGTCGGGGGTCATGACAGGCTCCGGGTCACGGCAGACAGCAATTGCGCCTCGTCCAGCCAGCGCAGGCTGCGGCCCTTGAACTGCAACACACCCTGGGTGTAGCGCGCACTGGCCTGGGTGCCGGACGCAGACGCCGCTTTGAGGGTGCGCTCATCGATGGCATGGATGCCATCCACTTCATCCACCGGCACCACCACCGGGCCGTCCTGCGCGGCGATGATCAACATGCGCGGCATGATCCGCCCGCCGCTGGGGCCGCCGCCCGTGCTGTCGAGCCCGAGCAGTTCCACCAGGGACAGGCAGGCCACCAGCGCGCCGCGCACATTGGCGACCCCGAGCAGCGCCCGCGAGCGCTGGTGGGGCAAGGAATGGATCGGCTGCAGCGGCGCCACTTCCACCAGGCAACGGGTGGCGATGCCCAGCCACTCCTCGCCCAGGCGGAACATCAGCAACGACCGGGTGGCCACCTCATCGTCCGCCTGCGCGGCGGCGGCATGCCGATGGTCTTCCTGCTGCAAGGCATAACGATCCAGCAGGCGGGTGGCGGCAGCGGAATACACTGCACAGTTGCGGCAGTGGATGTGCTCGGCCAGCAACGGGCAGGATTTATCGCCGTGGATCCCGATGCGGTTCCAGCAATCGTCGATGGCCTGGGTATCGGCCACCGTCAGGTCCAGGTCGGTGTCCGGGAGTGCGGAGCTACTCATCGTTTAGGCTCACTGTCGGCGGCTCGCTCGCTACGGGCAGCACGGGCTTGCAAGCGCCGCGCCCCCGCCGTATCGCCCTGGGATTCCAGCAGCGCGGCCAGGTGCATCAAGGCCTGCGGATGCTGGGGCTCCAGGTACAAGGCTTTTCGATAATACCCCTGGGCTTCCAGGGCGCTACCCGCTACATCGCTAAGCAGGCCCAGCCAATAGAACACCTGGGCCGCCGGTGGATGGTTTTGCAGGTAGCGCTCGCAGGCCGCACGGGCCTCAAGGCTTTTGCCTTCATTGGCCAGGGTTGCGATCTGCCCGAGCAGCTGCGCCGCATCCGAGTGCACGGGTGCCGGCTTGGTCGGCAGCACCGGCGTGGCGAATGCCCTGAATGGCCGGGGTTTACTCGCAATCGGCGCGGCGCTGCGCTGGGGCACCGGAGGCGGTGTCGGGGTGAAGACCGGTTCGGGTGTGGTTTGGGCATGACGACTGAAGGCAAACGACTGCGGCACCCCAATCGAACGCATGCCCAGGCGCCCCAGCAGGCTGCCTTCGGCCGGGCCGATAAACAGCACACCGTCGACATGGGTCAGGCCCTTGAGCACTTCAAACACCTGCTTCTGGGTCGGCTGGTCGAAATAGATCAACAGGTTGCGGCAAAACACAAAGTCATAGGTCGGCTCGTTGGCCAGCAACTGCGGATCCAGCAGGTTGCCCACTTGCAGGCGCACCTGTTCACGCACCCGATCAGCGACGCGGTAGCCGTCATCTTCGGCGCTGAAATGCCGCTCACGAAACTCGATGTCCTGGCCACGAAAGGAATTCTTGCCATACACCCCACGCCGCGCCCGTTCCACCGACAGCGGGCTGACGTCCATGCCCTGCACCTTGAACTGGTGGGGCGAAAGGCCCGCATCGAGCAGGGCCATGGCGATGGAATAGGGTTCCTCGCCAGTGGAGCACGGCAGGCTGAGGATACGCAGGGCGCGCATGTGCTTGATCTCGCCCAGTCGCGTGACGGCCAGCCGCGCCAGGGTGGCGAAGGATTCGGGGTAACGGAAAAACCAGGTCTCGGGGACGATGACCGCTTCGATCAACGCCTGTTGTTCCTCGCTGCTGGTTTGCAGGCGCTGCCAGTATTGATCGGCGCTCAGCCCCTGCAATGCCTGGCTGCGCTGGCGCACGGCGCGCTCGATAATCGCTTCGCCCACCGAGGCGACATCCAGGCCGATACGCTCCTTGAGGAAGTCGAAAAAGCGTTGGTCACTGCTCATCCCGCCTCCCCAACAGTCAGGTCGGGGGCAAACAGCAAGGCGCGGACCTCGGCGGTGAGCAGGTCGGCGACGCCAATCCACTGTGTCAGGCCCCGTTCGTCTTCGCGCACCGGGCCCAGGTACGGCGCCTGGCGATTGTCCAGGCCGTAGGGTTGGAAATCCGCCGGATCGCAGCGCAGGGTGTCAGTCGCCTGTTCGAGGATCAGCCCCAGCCAGCGCGGCTCCAGCCACGCCTCTGGGCGATAGTTGACCAGTACCAGCCGCGTGCTGGTACGGGCTTGGGCCGGTGTACCAAAGGTCAGGGCACTGAGATCGATCACCGGCACCATGTTGGCGCGATGGGCGAAAATCCCGGCGACCCACACCGGCGCATGGGCGATGGGCTTGAGCGGCAGGCGCGGCAACACCTCGGCCACTTCCGTGGCCTTGAGGGCGTAGCGCTCGCTGCCGATATGAAATACCAGGAACAAGGCTTTTCTGGCTGCCGTTACCGCGCCGCGTTTAGCCGCTGGATCACTCATCAGACTTTAAAACGCGACACGCCGCTGCGCAGACCCACCGCAACCTGGCTCAATTCATCAATGGCAAAGCTGGCCTGGCGCAGGGACTCCACGGTCTGGCTGCTGGCATCGCCCAACTGCACCAAGGCATGGTTGATCTGCTCGGCACCGGTGGCCTGGGCCTGCATGCCCTCGTTGACCATCAGCACGCGCGGCGCCAGGGCCTGCACCTGATGGATGATCTGCGACAGTTGCTCGCCCACTTGCTGCACTTCGAACATGCCGCGCCGGACCTCTTCGGAGAACTTGTCCATGCCCATCACACCGGCCGATACCGCCGATTGGATCTCGCGCACCATCTGCTCGATATCGTAGGTGGCCACGGCAGTCTGGTCGGCCAGGCGCCGCACTTCAGTAGCGACCACGGCAAAGCCGCGCCCGTATTCACCGGCCTTCTCGGCCTCGATGGCGGCGTTGAGGGACAGCAGGTTGGTCTGGTCGGCCACCTTGACAATGGTCACCACCACTTGGTTGATGTTGCCGGCCTTCTCGTTGAGGATCGCCAGCTTGGCGTTGACCAGGTCCGCGGCGCCCATCACCGAGTGCATGGTTTCTTCCATGCGGGCCAGGCCCTGCTGGCCGGAACCGGCGGCCACCGAAGCCTGGTCGGCGGCGGTGGACACTTCGGTCATGGTGCGCACCAGGTCCTTGGACGTGGCGGCAATTTCCCGCGAGGTCGCACCGATTTCGGTGGTGGTGGCGGCCGTTTCGGTGGCTGTGGCCTGTTGCTGCTTGGAGGTGGCGGCAATCTCGGTCACCGAGGTGGTGACCTGCACCGACGAACGCTGGGCCTGGGAGACCAGGGCGGTCAGCTCGGTCATCATGTCGTTGAAGCCGGTCTCGACGGCGCCGAACTCGTCCTTGCGCTCCAGGTTCAGGCGCTTGCTCAGATCACCGGTGCGCATGGTTTCGAGGATGTCGACGATGCGTTTCATCGGCGCCATGATCGCGCGCATCAGCAGCAGCCCGCACAGGCCGGCGGCAAGGATCGCGAGGAGCAGCGACACGCCCATACTGATTTTCGCGGCAGCTACGGCGTCATCGATGGCCGCAGTGGCTTTATCGGCCACCTGCTTGTTCTCGTTGATGATGTCATTGAGCTTCATGCGCCCTGCGGTCCAGGCCGGGGTCAGTTGCTCGTCGAACATTTTGACTGCCTCGGCTTCCTTGTTGGCCTGGTGCAGTTCCAGGACCTGGGCCAGCACCTGGTTGTACTTCTGGTGCAGGGCTTCGAAGGTGTCGAACTCGGTACGATCCTGGTCGATATTGATCGTATTGGCGTAACTGGCCATATGCTGCTCGAGGCGTGCCTCGAACGACTTGTAATCCTGGCGATCAGCGTCGGAAATGCCCTGGTGCTCACGCAGCCCGATCAGTTCCTGGGTCTGCAGGTAGCTGTCGACCCAGGCGCTGCGGATCATCGAGCTGAAAAACACCCCCGGTACGGCGTCGTCGCGTACCGAGTTTTCGCTCGTTTCGATCTTCAGCAACCGTGAGTACGAGACCACAACCATCAGCAGCATGATGGCGATAATGACCGCAAAGCTCGCCAATATGCGTTGGCGCAAGGTCCAGTTCTTCACAGTATTTCCTCGAGGGCCGATCAAATGCCGGGGAGTATAGCTGAGGCCGTGCCATCATTTATCAATGGGTTGTGGGCCAAGTCTCAAGGAATACAAAAACACCCCGCAACCTGGATGGCGGCGGGGTGTTTTTCTGTACCGGCCGGGTCAGAGCGTGGCTTGGCGCACCTGTTTTTCCAGCTCGGTCTTCAGGCCTGGCTCCAGCTTGAGCTGGCGGGCCAGTTCGTCGAGGTAGGACTTCTCCATGAAGTTTTCCTCGTCCACCAGCATGACGCTGGCGATGTACATTTCGGCGGCCATTTCCGGGGTGCTGGCGGCGCGCGCTACATCGCTGGGGTCCAGGGGTTTGTTGAGCTCGGCATGCAGCCAGTGTTGCAGCTCCTGGTCGTTGTCCAGCTTGACGAACTCGCCTTCGATCAAGGCGCGCTCGCGCTCATCGACATGGCCATCGGCCTTGGCGGCGGCTACCAACGCCTTGAGAATGGCCTGGCTATGCAGTTCGACCTGGGCCGGTGGCAGGCGGTCGAGGGTCTGCGGCTCGCCTTTGGGCGCGCCGGCCTGTTGTGCCTGCCAGTTGCCGTATGCCTTGTAGGCGATCACGCCGAGTGCTGCGAGGCCGCCATAAGTGAGGGCTTTACCGCCAAAGTTGCGGGCTTTTTTGTTGCCCAGCAGCAGGCCCATGGCCCCGGCCGCCAACGCCCCACCACCTGCGCCGCCCAGCAGGCTGCCGAGCCCGCCACCGCCGAGCAGGCCGCCCAGGGCGCCTTTGTCATCACCTTTACGTTGACCGCCAGCCTTGTTTTGCAACATGTCCTGGCCGGACTTGAGCAATTGATCAAGCAATCCACGGGTATTCATTCATAGCCTCCAGAGACTTGGGTTCATAGGTTTAATAGGCCGTCAGCGTAAAACTAAGTGCCAATATTCCTGGATATAGAGTGCTTCCAGATGTAACTCAACTGCGATGGTTTTGGGTCGGTGTGTATATCCATTGCTGCGGTCTGGGCCGCTATTGGTTCCGCTCTTACAGCGGGTCACTTTTGGAAAAGAGCCCCAAAAGTAACCAAAAGGGCACCTGCCCCACCACTCGGCACCTCGCCCAGGCTCGGTGTGCCCGTCATCCGACATTGATTTGGGGGGCCGCCTCAGATCTAAAGCAAAGCGAGGCGGCCTGACAGCCGACCTGGTTATCGAAGCGTGCGCGTACCCCTGTAGGAGCGGGCTTGCCCGCGATGACGGCAGGTCTGCCAACAGATTCATCGACTGATACACCGCCATCGCGGGCAAGCCCGCTCCTACAGGGGAATGCAGCTTCGCGCTCTATCTCTGCTGTTGCTGTTGCTCTGTTTTTGATCTGGCTTTTGATCTCAGGCGCCCCGTTAAACCACGATGGCCGCAGGCAGGTATTGCGCAGTGGGCACCCCGGCATGGATGCCGGGGTAGACGCGACACGGCCATGGATGGCCGATCGCGGCGGGCCCACGGAGCAATGCCTGACTGCGGGCATGCCGAGCCTAGGCGAGGCACCGAGTGGTGGGGCAAAAGCGCTTTGGTTACTTTCGCGCTCTTCGAAAGTGACCCGCCGTAAGGGCGGAACCAATAGCGGCCCTGACCGCAGCAATGGATATACACACCGACCCAAAGCCATCCCCAGCAACCTCCCCTGCTGACACGTCTTGTTTCATATGCAACGCCATCATCCCGCTATCAATCAATTTTCCTTCCCTACCGAACCCCTTAAGCTATCTGGCATCTGTTTAATGTCCGTTGCGTTTGGCCGAAGGCATGTCCGAACCGTTATTTCTGATCCAGCACGCGCCAGGAACGGCACGGGATTGCTCACCACAGGTTGTATTTATGCACCGCAGGAATTTGCTCAAAGCGTCTATGGCCATCGCGGCCTACACCGGGCTGTCGGCCAGTGGCCTGCTGGCCGCCCAGGCCTGGGCCGGGAATCGTGCAGCCGATGGCGACGCCAAGGCGTTCGACTTCGACTGGCTCAAGCTGCAAGCCAAGCAACTGGCCGGCAAACAGTATCAGGACACCCGCCAGGTGCTGCCGCCGACCCTGGCGACCATGACCCCGCAGAATTTCAATGCCATCGGCTACGACGGCAATCATTCGCTGTGGAAAGATCTCAAAGGCCAGTTGGACGTGCAGTTTTTCCACGTCGGCATGGGCTTCAAGACCCCGGTGCGCATGCACAGTGTCGACCCCAAGACCCGCCAGGCGCGGGAGGTGCATTTCCGTCCGTCGCTGTTCAACTATGAAAAAACCACGGTCGATACCAAGCAGCTCAAGGGCGACCTGGGTTTTTCCGGCTTCAAGCTGTTCAAGGCCCCGGAACTGGACCGCCACGACGTGGTGTCTTTCCTCGGCGCCAGCTATTTCCGCGCGGTGGATAACACAGGCCAGTACGGCCTTTCGGCACGTGGCCTGGCCATCGACACCTACGCCGACAAACGCGAAGAATTCCCCGATTTCACCCAGTTCTGGTTCGAGACGCCGGACAAGGACAGCACCCGTTTCGTGGTCTACGCCCTGCTCGACTCGCCGAGCGCCACCGGTGCCTATCGCTTCGATATCGACTGCCAGGCCACCCAGGTGGTGATGGCCATCGACGCCCATATCAACGCGCGCACCGCGATCCAGCAGATGGGCATCGCACCGATGACCAGCATGTTCAGTTGCGGCACCCATGAGCGGCGCATGTGCGACACCATCCACCCGCAGATCCACGACTCCGATCGCCTGGCGATGTGGCGCGGCAACGGCGAGTGGATCTGCCGCCCGCTGAACAACCCGGCCACCCTGCAATTCAATGCCTTCGCCGATAAAGACCCGAAAGGTTTCGGCCTGGTGCAGACCGACCATGAGTTCGCCAGTTACCAGGACACCGTCGACTGGTACAGCAAGCGCCCAAGCCTGTGGGTGGAACCGACCACCGCGTGGGGCGAAGGCTCTGTCGACCTGTTGGAGATTCCTACCACCGGCGAGACCATGGACAACATCGTCGCCTTCTGGACCCCGAAAAAACCGGTGGCCGCCGGCGACTCCCTGAACTTTGGCTACAAGCTCTATTGGAGCGCCCTGCCCCCGGTCAGCACGCCGCTGGCGCAAGTCAACGCGACCCGTTCCGGCATGGGCGGCTTCACCGAAGGCTGGGCACCGGGTGAGCATTACCCACCGGTCTGGGCTCGTCGTTTTGCCGTGGACTTCAAGGGCGGCGGCCTCGACCGCCTGCCCGCTGGCACCGGGATCGAGCCGGTGGTCACCTGCTCCCATGGCGAAGTAAAAGACTTCAGCGTGCTGGTGCTGGATGACATCAAGGGCTACCGCATCCTCTTCGACTGGTACCCGACCAGCGACAGCGTGGAGCCGGTGGAGATGCGCCTGTTCATTCGCACCAATGACCGTACCTTGAGTGAAACCTGGTTGTACCAGTACTTCCCACCCGCACCGGACAAGCGCAAGTACAGCTGATGCCAGGCGTTCCCACGCTCATGGCGTGGGAACGCCCCTGCCGGTTCAAAAGCGCGAAATACTCTTCATCGCGCCAATCAGATAACGCATCGCAACCTGATCGCTTTCCGTCAAGGCCCGGTACTGCTCCAGCAGTTGCGTCTCGTCCGAGCTCAGCCGGCGGCCATGCAATGACAGCTTGCGCCTGAAAAAAAGCGTCAGAACCCCTGCTACACCAATGCACTTGGTCATGGAATGTTTCTCCGTGTAGTAAACAACAACTCCTGATGCCCATAACCCTGCCCGCGAAGTGCAATGCCTCAGCGAGCAAACAGACTGACTTCCTGGGCCAGAAGCCGCCTTACTTCAAGCGTAGAAACTATCCTGGCGCGTGTGAGATTTTTTTAGAGTATTCACTTAAATAATTGCCTTGAGGCAAAAGACCTTCAGAAAATCCTCACGCACCGACGGCCGTGTACGCGCCTGATGCCGGCCAGATCAGGGCAGCGGGCGATACAAGTGGATGTCAGTGGGTTCCCGGTGGTACAGCTCGCTGTCGGGCTGCTTGAGCAAACGACAGCCGTGATGCAGATAAAAATCCACGGTGTTGCGCGACTCGGTGGCCGAGATATACAGCGCCTGCGCACCCAGCGTTACCCCGTGCGCGCAGGCCAGCGCCAGCAGCCGCCCGCCCAGCCCATGCCCTCGGCCACTGTGGCTGACATGCAGGAACTTGAGCTGATGCATACGCAGGCCCTGGTTATGGATCACCCGGTTATCCACCACCGCTGCCGCCAGCAGCGTCGGGCCAGCAAACACCCCATGCAACCACCCCCCGCGCAGCCAGCAGGCATGCAGTTCCAGGGCATCCTGCTCGGCTTCGCCTTCGGGCCAGCCGCGCATGTCGTGGTGAGCGGCATAGAGCACCAACTCGCCGTGTTCCAGGCGATAGCACTCATCAATCTGCTCAGTACGGTCAATCAACGCCAGCAGGGGAATGTCGCTTTCATTCAAATCACGTTCCACCAGCATCTTGGCCTCCAGCGTCCAGGACGCTCAGGATCGCTACTCCCCCGGCGACAGGCAAGAAAAAACCCACCGTGATCAGCGGTGGGTCTGGGTGACGAATGTAAAAAATCAGTCGCGCAAGTCAGACTCATGGATCGGCTGGTCGCGGTGGGTAGCCCGCTGGTATTGCGCCGGCCAGATCGCCTTACGCCCGCCCAGGTCGTCATCGGCGTGCAATGGCCAGTACGGGTCACGCAGCAGTTCGCGGGCAAGGAAGATGATGTCGGCCTGGCAGGTGCGCAGAATATGCTCGGCCTGGGCCGGCTCGGTAATCATGCCAACCGTGCCCGTGGCCATGCCGGACTCCTTGCGCACACGCTCGGCAAAGCGCGTTTGATAACCCGGCCCGATGGGGATTTCGGCATTGGCGGCGGTGCCACCGGAGGACACGTCGATCAGGTCCACACCCAGGTCTTTGAGGCGGCGTGCCAGTTCCACGGTTTCGTCGGGGTTCCAGCCGTCTTCCACCCAGTCGGTGGCCGAGACGCGTACAAACAGCGGCAGCTCTTGCGGCCACACATCGCGCACTGCCTGGGTGACTTGCAACACCAGACGGATGCGGTTTTCAAAGGATCCGCCGTATTGATCCTGACGCTGATTGCTCAAGGGCGAGAGAAATTGATGCAGCAAATAACCATGGGCGGCATGGATTTCTACCACTTGGAATCCGGCAGCCAGGGCACGCTTGGCAGCGGCCACGAAGTCGGCGATCACTTGCTGGATTTGCCCTTCGTCCAACTGCCGGGGCGCGGTGTGCTGCGGGTCGAAGGCGATGGGCGACGGACCTACCGGCACCCAGCCACCGTCTGCGGGCTTGACGCTGCCGTGCTTGCCGATCCATGGCCGATGGGTACTGGCCTTGCGCCCGGCGTGGGCCAGTTGGATCCCCGCCACCGCGCCCTGGGCGCGGATAAAGCGGGTGATACGCTGCAGCGGCTCAATCTGGGCATCGTTCCACAGGCCCAGGTCCTGGGCGGTGATGCGGCCATCGGCAGTGACGGCGGTGGCTTCGCTGAAAATCAGCCCGGCGCCGCCAACGGCACGGCTGCCCAAGTGCACCAGGTGCCAGTCATTGGCCAGACCATCAACGGCGGAGTACTGGCACATCGGCGACACAGCAATGCGGTTGAGCAGGGTCAATTGGCGCAGGGTATAGGGTTCAAGCAACAGACTCATGGGGCACCTCTTCTCGTATCCGGTGGGCATTGGCTCCAGGGTTCTGTCTGACCGGTGCGGGTGACGAAAAGATGAAAGGCCCGTCCCCTTCGGGCTAAAAAACAGACAAGATCACAAGACCAATCACACAGTGCTTAGAGACTAGTCGACAACCGGGGATTGCACAGGGTTCAGCGTGGTTCGATGTGGGCAATCATCAGCTGCACGGTTTCCTGGCCACGGAATTCATTGACGTCCAGCTTGTAGGCCAGCTCCACCCAGCGAATGGTCGGGTTCGGCCACACTTCGCGGTCGATGCCAAAGGCAATGCCATCGAGCTCTACCGCGCCACACTCACTCTTGAGCACCACCTTGAGGTGACGCTCGCCCACCACCCGTTGCTCCACCAGTTGAAACACCCCGTGAAACAGCGGCTCGGGAAAATGCTGGCCCCAGGGCCCGGCGTTGCGCAGGGCGCGGGCCAGTTCCAGGTGGAACTCTTCCACCGCCAAGGTGCCATCGGACAGCAGGCGCCCGGTGAGGTCTTCTTCACGCAGTTGTCGGCGCACTTCGGCGTCGAAGGCGTCGGCGAACAACGGGAAGTTGGCTTCAGGCAAGGTCAGGCCCGCCGCCATGGCGTGGCCGCCGTATTTGGCGATCAGGTTCGGGTGCTGGCTGGCCACCACCGCCAGGGCATCACGGATATGAAAGCCCGGCACCGAGCGCCCGGAACCCTTGAGCAGGCCATCACCGGCGTCGGCAAAGGCGATGGTGGGGCGGAAATAGCGCTCTTTCATACGCGACGCGAGGATCCCGATCACACCCTGGTGCCACTCCGGGTCGAACAGGCACAGGCCAAACGGCATCGAGTCCAGCGGCAAGTCCTTGAGCTGGGCCAGGGCTTCGCGCTGCATGCCCTGCTCGATGGCCTTACGGTCCTGGTTCATGCCATCCAGTTGCGCGGCCATTTCCCGGGCCTGGGCGAAGTCGCTGGTGAGCAGGCATTCGATGCCCAGGCTCATGTCATCCAGGCGCCCGGCCGCATTGAGCCGTGGACCGAGGATAAAGCCCAGGTCGGTGGAGGTGATGCGCGTGTGGTCGCGCTTGGCCACTTCCAGGATCGCCTTGATGCCCGGCCGCGCACGCCCGGCGCGAATCCGCTCCAGGCCCTGGTAGACCAGGATGCGGTTGTTGGCATCCAGCGGCACCACGTCGGCCACGCTGCCCAGGGCCACCAGGTCGAGCAACTCGCCGATATTGGGCTGCGGTTGCTTGTCGTACCAGCCCAGGCTGCGCAGGCGCGCACGCAAGGCCATCAGCACATAGAAGATCACCCCGACGCCCGCCAGGGCCTTGCTGGGGAACCCGCAACCGGGCTGGTTCGGGTTGACGATGGCATCGGCCGCCGGCAGTTCATCACCGGGCAAGTGGTGGTCGGTGACCAGCACCTTGAGCCCTGCCGCCTTCGCCGCCGCCACGCCTTCGACACTGGAGATGCCGTTGTCCACGGTGATCAGCAACTGTGGCTCGCGCTGCAAGGCCACGGCGACGATTTCCGGGGTCAGGCCGTAGCCGTATTCGAAGCGGTTGGGCACCAGGTAATCCACATGCGCCGCCCCGAGCAAGCGCAGGCCCAGGGTGCCCACGGTGCTGGCGGTGGCGCCATCGGCGTCGAAGTCACCGACGATCAGGATGCGCTGGCGCTGCTCCAGGGCCGTCACCAGCAAGTCCACGGCGGCATCGATCCCTTTGAGCTGCTGATAGGGAATCAGCCGCGCCAGGCTTTTATCCAGCTCATCCTGCGAAGTCACGCCACGGGCGGCGTAGAGACGGGTCAACAACGGTGGCAATTCACCGAGGAACGGCAGGACGGCGGGCAATGGGCGGGGATCGATGCGCATGGGGTGATGGGGGCTTCTGTGCAATACAACGGTTAAAAAACACTATGAGTAACGACAAACATCAAATGTGGGAGCGGGCTTGCCCGCGATAGCGGTGGATCAGTTAAAGATAAGCCGACTGACACATCGCAATCGCGGGCAAGCCCGCTCCCACACAAGCCAGCCTACAGGGTCAGCCGCGTTCGCCAACCAGCCACTGCAGCTGCACTTCGTGCTGGCCGCGGTCGTCGGTGACGAAGATCGTGCCTTCGCTGATCATCACATCCCACTTGATCACCCGTGGCATGTCCTTGGCCAGGGTTTCCAGGATTTCCTGGGGCACCGCGGCGATATGCACGTTTTTCAGGTTGTTGGCCACCGGCACCACTTTGCCTTCCCACACCCGCAGGCTGCCGTAGGCCAGCAGGCTGGTCCGTTCGGTGCGGCGTGAGCACCAGGTCAGGCGGTCGGCATCGGGCTGGCCGACTTCGATCCAGTGCAAAACCCGATCATCCAGGCTTTTTTCCCACAGGGCTGGCTCGTCCACATCTGACAGTCCGCGACCAAACGACAACTGCTCGTTGTACCAAAGGGCGTAGGCCAGCAAACGCACGGTCATGCGTTCTTCGGTTTCCGAGGGGTGACGGGCGATGGTTTGCTTGACGCTCTCGTACACCGAACGATCGAGGTCGGTCAGGTTGAGTTCAAACTTGTAGGTCGTGGACGGCTGGGCCATGAACGGACTTCTAGAGACAGGGAAAGGCGGCCAGTCTAACCGATGGCGGGCTCATTCAACGAATCCTGCGCTGCATCATCCTTATCCCTGCACCGCTCGCCTATGTTAAAAGGCAATACAAACCTTCCTGCGCTAGTAAGGATCCTCATGTCGTTTACCGCCAAACCGCTTGCCGGCCTGAAAGTCATCGAACTGGGCACCCTGATTGCCGGCCCGTTCGCCTCGCGCATCTGCGCCGAGTTCGGCGCCCAGGTGATCAAGGTCGAATCCCCCGACGGCGGCGACCCGCTGCGCAAATGGCGCAAGCTGTATGAAGGCACGTCGCTGTGGTGGTTTGTCCAGGCGCGCAATAAACAGTCCCTGACCCTGAACCTCAAGCACCCCGATGGCCTGGCGATCCTCAAGCAATTGCTGGCAGACGCCGACATCCTGATCGAGAATTTTCGCCCTGGCGTCCTGGAAAAACTTGGCCTGGACTGGGACACCCTGCACGCCCTCAACCCCAAGCTGGTGATGGTGCGGCTCTCGGGCTTTGGCCAGACCGGGCCGATGAAGGATCAACCGGGCTTCGGCGCGGTCGGTGAATCCATGGGGGGCCTGCGCTACATCACCGGTTTCGAGGACCGCCCGCCGGTGCGCACGGGGATCTCTATCGGCGACTCCATCGCGGCGCTGTGGGCGGTGATCGGCGCACTGATGGCCCTGCGCCATCGCGAGGTCAACGGTGGCCTCGGCCAGGTAGTGGATGTGGCGCTGTATGAAGCGATCTTCGCGATGATGGAAAGCATGATCCCCGAGTTCGATGTGTTCGGGTTTATTCGCGAGCGTACCGGCAACATCATGCCGGGCATCACCCCGTCGTCGATCCATACCACCGCCGATGGCAAGCATGTGCAGATTGGCGCCAATGGCGATGCAATCTTCAAGCGCTTCATGCTGACCATTGGCCGGGAGGACCTGGCCAATGACCCGCAACTGGCCAGCAACGATGGCCGCGATACCCGGCGCGACGAGCTGTACGGCGTGATCGACCGCTGGGTCAACAGCTTGCCACTGGAACAGGTGGTGGAGCAGTTGAACCTGGCCCAAGTGCCTGCCAGCCGGATCTACAGCGCCGAAGATATGTTGGGCGACCCGCAATTCCTGGCCCGGGAAATGTTCCTCAAGGCCCAGTTGCCCGACGGCAAGGATTTCAAGATGCCCGGCATCGTACCCAAGCTTTCCGACACCCCAGGCAGTTGCGAGTGGGTCGGGCCGCAGTTGGGCGAGCACAATGCCGTGATCCTGCAAACTCTGGGCTACGACAGCAGCGCCGTGGCCCGCTTGCGCAAGGATGGCGCGATCTGATGCCGCTCGGAGCATGCGCAAGATAATGGCCGGCCGTTTCATCAGGGCGCTGCGGCGCCTATGGCTCATCGCCCCGCTGCTTGGGATGTGGCCGCTATCGGGCCAAGCACAGGACACCTTGACCTGGCTGATGCGCGACCTGCCGCCGATGACCATTTTCGATGGTCCGCAAAAGGGCCAGGGCAGCGTCGATAAATTGCTACCGTTGTTGATCGAGCGCCTGCCGCAGTATCGCCACCAGATCCTGCACGTTAACCGCGCCCGTGGCATGCAAATGCTCAATGCGCCCTCCTTCACCTGCGATCCATCGCTGGTATGGACACCCGCGCGAGCCAGGAACATTGTCTTTTCCACACCGGCGTTTGCCGTGTTGAGCAATGGCATCGCGAATCGCCGTAACCGACAGGACGCCCTGGCAAGCTATGTGGTTGACGGCCAGTTCGACCTGGCAAGGTTTCTCGATGCGCGACAGACACGTCTTGGGATCGTCGCCGAGCGTAGCTACGGCCCCGGGATTGACGAACAGTTGATCCACGCCGACCCACTCGAACTGGCCCCACACTACGGCAACGATGCCCTGGGCAGTTTGCTGCAGATGCAGCGCCTGGGGCGGCTGGAAGCCGTGTTGGGCTACTGGACGGAAATCCGCTATCAGGCAGCGCAACAGGATATTGATCCACAAGACCTGATGTTCTATCCGATCAAGGGCACGACGCGCTATCAACGGATCCATATCGGCTGCTCGAACACCCCGCAGGGGCGCCAGGCCATCAGCCATATCAACCGCGAATTGCAGAATATTCCCCAGGCGGCGCTACTTGAGTCCTACGCCAACAGGCTGGACCCGCTGATGCGCGAGCAATACCTCAAGGACAACCCGAAGTTTTTCAGCGAAACACCGCCGCCCTGATAAATTTTTGGCAAAAAGAAACCCCGAGCAGTGGGGAGACAACTCGGGGTTAAACGTGGCCTACAAAGACCAGTACAACAAGCTACAAGCACCGGAGCACAATGCTTGATCCTGCTGTTACAAGGTCTGACTCGCCTTCCTGTAGGAAGGTTCCAAAGATAAAAATTTCTTCATGCCTGGGCGGGAGCGCGCGCCTGGGCGGCGTTGCGCAAGGCTGCGATCACCGAAGGTTCCAGGCGCCCTTCGGCGATTTTCAGGTCGCGATGCAGGCAGTCCACAACGTCCACCAGGGCTCGCTTGTCGGTCAGTTGTGCGCGATCCACTTCGCGTTCGACCATGATCGCGCCCGTCGGGCTCTTCACCGTCACCAGGCATTCGCCGTGTACACCCGAGGCAGTCAGCGTGACCTGATAAGGGCTCAGCGCTTCGCCGAGCAATAGGCTGATACTTTCCATCTCGATCACCACTCAATCATGAGAAAAATAAATAACCACTGTAGGAGCACGCTCGCTCCTACAGGTAAGTGACCTACGCCAAAAGCACAAAGTTCGCCCTTGAGCTGAGCTTATCGAGCATGCATGGCAAATATGACAGAGAGAAAACAGCCGCCGACAGGCTAGAATCCCCTGATTATTGCCGGAGTCCACCGTGAGAGACGCGTCTGAACTGCCCCTGCGCATTGTCATAGCCGACGATCATCCGATTTTCCTGATCGGTTTGCGCGCAGTGCTGGAGCGCGACGCCCAGGTGCGCATCGTCGGTGAGGCCAACTCGCCCCAGGCCCTGGCCGCCCTGCTGCAAGACCGCCCCTGCGATGTACTGGTCACCGACTTCATGATGCCCGCCGAACCCCAGGCCGACGGCCTGCGCCTGATCGAACACCTGCGCCGGCATTACCCCGACCTGCCCATAGTGGTGGTGACCATGCTCAACAATGCGGGGCTGTTTCACTCGATCCTGGAACTGGGGGTCATGGGCCTGTTGAGCAAGGCCAGCCTGGCCGACGAGTTGCCCGAAGCTATCGACCAGGTGCGCCAGCAGCGGCCCTATGTGGCGCGTACCATTGAGCAGGCGCTGGCCCTGGCCGGCGCCGTGGGGGCTGATCGCCTGCATTCGCAGGACCAGCTATCCCCCCGGGAACTGGAAGTGATCCGCCTGCTGGCGGGGGGTAAGACGGTGGGCGAGATTGCCGCGCACCTCAATCGCAGCAAGCAGACGGTCAGCACACA
The DNA here is from genome assembly GCF_012985525.1 of Pseudomonas sp. WS 5059. Lineage (NCBI taxonomy): Bacteria > Pseudomonadati > Pseudomonadota > Gammaproteobacteria > Pseudomonadales > Pseudomonadaceae > Pseudomonas > Pseudomonas sp. WS 5059. The sequence continues at coordinate 243,491 of NZ_JAAQWO010000006.1, forward strand.
GAAGGTCAGTGCCATGCGCAAACTGGGGCTGATCAGTGATGCTGCGCTGTTTATCTACGTGCAGGAACATGGGCTGGCCTAGATTGTGTAGGCACCGGCAAGCCAGCGCCTACAGGGCTATCGCGGCGGACTGGGCGAGCCAGTGTTGCAGCATCTGGGCACTCATCGGATGGGCAATCAGGCAACCCTGCAGCCAGGCCGGCCCCAGCGCGCGCACGGCGTCGCGGTCGCCGGGGGTTTCGATTCCGGTCACGACCACGCCGACGCCCAGGTGCTGGGCCATGCTCATGGCCCCGGCAACCACCGCGCATTTGCGCTCGTCACCCGCCATCCCACTGGCAAACACCGGGGGAATCTTCAGCTCGGTGAACGGCAACTCCAGCAAACGCTGCAAGCTGGTTCCGCCGATGCCGAAATCACCAATCGACAACTTGCAGCCGATCATCCGCAGGCGCAGCAAACCGGTGACATGGGCGCTGTCGGTCTTCAGGCGCGAGGTTTCCACCAGCTCCAGGGTCAGGTTGCGCGCGGGTACGGCAAAGCGTTGCAGCAGGCCTTGCAGCGTAAGCGCGAAATGCTCCTGCTCCAGCAGCCGCCCGGGAATGTTGACCGATACCGGCAGTTCCCGACCTGTGTCCCGGGTCACCTGGGCGCAAAGACGCAACACCTGATCCAGCACGTACCAGGTAAAGGCCTGCTCTAGCCCCGCCAACTCCAGCAGCGGCAGAAACTCGCTGGGCATCAACTGGCCATGCTCCGGGTCTTGCCAGCGGGCCAATGCCTCCACGCCTTGCAGATCACCGGCCTGGTTGACAATGGGCTGGTAGCAGACACTGGCGTAACGCTCGATGGCCGCCTCGCCGACCTCGGCGCAGAGTTTCTCGGTCGCGAATTCACTAACCCCCAGCATCTGGTGCACGCGCTCCCAGGACAATGCGTGCGGGCTAGGCCGCAAGCGTTGCCGGCAGGCATCGAGCATTTGCCCGATGGCCGTGGCAGAAGCCGGTTTGGGCATGCACCCCAATACGTTGAGCCCCGCCTGGCGCGCCATGCTCGCCACGCCTTCGAGCACATCGGGATCGGCATCGCTCAACAGGACCAGCACCTGGGCCTGGCTCTGCTCGGCCATTTCACGAATCAGCCCCAGTGAGTCGCCATGCTCCAGGTACAGATCGCAGATGGCGATATCCACCGGCCCCTTGCTCGCCAGCGACTGGCGGGCGACCTCGACGCTTTCGGCCGTCAGCACGTTGAACACGCCGTTGGCGTTGAGCATCTGGTGCAGGGCCATCAGCTGGAACGGGTGATCTTCGAGAATCAGGACTTTGAGTGAGCGCATGGAAAACTCTGGGGCTGCGTGCAAGATGCTGCACATTAGCCAAAACTGCGACAAGACCCCATAGGACGCGTCCTATTCTTGCCTGTTCAGATATGGCCGGATTTGCTCCTGCAACACCCGTATGGCCACGCAAACATTTTGCCAGCGCTGCGCCAACTCATCCTCACGGTACTCGCGCGCACTGCTTTCCAGGGCAATACAGGCCTTGGCCAATGGCAGCGCATCCACCAGGCAACAAATACCCTTGAGGCGGTGCAGGCTGGCCCGCAACTGCGCCAAGTCGTGTTCGGCCATGGCGTGGCCCAACAGGTGGTGCTCGTGCTCAAGGTTATTGGCCAACTCCTGCAACATGCTTTGCAGGATCGGACCGTCGGCCTGGGTCATCTTGCGCAAGGCCTGCAAGTCGAAGGCAGGCACCGCCGTGACCCGGGCCAGCACCTGGTTCCACTGCTCCAGGGTCACCGGCTTGACCAGCAGCGCATCCATACCCGCCCGCTGGCCGTGCTGGCCCTCGTCTTCCTGGGCATCGGCGGTGCAACCGACCAACGCACAGCGCGGGCGCTGCTCCTGGGCCTCTATCTGGCGAATGGCCTCGGCCAGGGCAAAACCGGACATGCCCGGCATATGACAATCGGTCACCAGCACATCGAACGCCTCGCTGCGCCAGCGCTGCAACGCTGCCTCGGCACTGTGCACGGCGACCACCTGGTGCCCGAGGAACTGCAACTGCTGGGCCAGCACCAGGCGGTTGGCCGACAGGTCGTCGACAATCAACACCGACAATGCCCGATCTGCCGGCAGCAAAGACGCTGCGGCCACCGGCGCGGGCAGGTCGTCACTGCCGACCCGGTCCAGGCGCAGGTCGATACACACGGTGGTGCCTTCGCCCAGGACGCTGTGCAGGGTGATTTGCCCGCCCATCAAGTCCACCAGTTGCTGGCAGATGCTCAAGCCCAAGCCGGTACCGCCATGTTCGGCTGCCGTCAGCGGGCTGCCCTGGATAAACGGCTTGAACACCCGCGCCTGCTGGTCGACGCCGATACCTGGGCCCGTGTCCTCGACGCACAGGTGCAAGTATTCATGCCCCTCGCCATCCAACTGGCAGGCGACACGCACGCGCACTTCTCCGTGCTGCGTGAACTTGAGCGCATTGCCCAAAAGGTTATGCATGACCTGGCGCAGGCGCAGCGGGTCGAACCAGTAAAAGCCTTGCGCCTGGGGATCGAAAGCCAGGGTCAGGTGCAGGCCCTTTTTCTGCGCCGTGGCTTCAAACAGCCGCTGGATGCCCTCGAAGAACCCTTTCAGGTCGGTGGTCTGTGGCGCCAGTTGCAGGTGGCCGGCCTCGATCTTCGCCAGGTCCAGGCTATCGCCCATCAAGGCAATCAACTCCCGCGCCGAACGATGGGCCACCTGCAGCGCCTCGGAGACGGGTGCGCCCGAGGCCAGGGCGCGTTCCTGCTCCAGTTCCAGCAGGCCGATAATCGCCGTCATCGGCGTGCGGATCTCATGGCTGAGGTTCGACACAAAGGCACTCTTGGCGAAGTTCGCTTCATCGGCGGCGCGCCGCGCATCCATCAACTGGGTTTCCAGGACCTTGCGCTCGTTGATGTCGACCCAACCGCCGAGCAGCCCCTGCAACTGGCCCTGGGCATCATAAAACGGCACGGTCCATTGATAGACATGGGCGATGCCGCCATTGAACTCCAGCTGGCGGTCGATAAACAGCGACTGCTGCGTGGCCAGTTGCTCCATGTGCCCGGTATGCAGGCGCAAGGCCGTGGCGGCGGGCAGCACTGCGCTCTGCGGCAGGGTCAGGCCGCGAATCTGGTCAAGCCGGGTGGCCAACTGTTGTTCATAGCTTTTGTTGCAGGTGACCAGGCGGCCAGCGAGGTCGCGCACAAATACCGGGTTGGGGATACCGTCGAGCAAGGCCCGCTTGAAGGCCAACTGGTCATTGAGCCGCCGCTCGGCCTCGACGCGCTGGCGGATCTGGCGCTTGAGCCGGCTGTTCCAGACCAGCGACACCAGCACAAACAGCAGCGCCGTGGCGACCGTCCAGTAGGCCCACGATGGCACACGCTGCCAAGCCGGCACCGGCACCGCCACCGCGCCCATCCAGCGCAGGCGCAGGGCACTCAACTCGGCCACCGGCAAGGCTTCCAGGGCCTTGTTCAAAATACTCAGCAGCTCGGGGTGGTCCTTGCGCACCGCCAGGCTGTCACTGGACCACTTGCCATCGACGCTGCGACCGGCACGCAATTCATCGGCCGGGTAGCTCTGCACTTCCACTTCACTCTGGATGGTCGCGGCGGCGTCTCCCCGGGCCACCAGGGCGCGGGCCTCGGTGTAGTTGGGCACCAGGCGCAGGCGGATCGTCGGGTATTCGCGGCGGATATAAGCCTCCAACACATGCCGCGCGGGCAGCGCCAAGACCCTGCCCGAGAGCTGGCGCAGGTTGATCACCGGCGGTGCATCGGCCCGCTCGACGAACACCCAGCCGGCGCCGCCAAACCCATGGCTGAAATCCAGAAAGCGCCGGCGCTCGGTGTTTTCCACCAGGGTGGTACTCATGTCCGCCGCGTGGTTTTCCAAGAGCTCAAGGGTTTGTGCGGTGGAAAACACTTCCTCGAGGACGAACTGCAAACCGGTCATGCGCGACAGGCGATTAAGCAGATCCACGTTCAGCCCGACCCAGCGGCCGTCCTTGTCCTTGAATACATACGGCGAATATTGCTGGGCCGCCACCAGCACCTGGGGATGGCGCAGCATCCAGGCCTGCTCGGCGGCGGTCAGGGGGATGCGCTCACCGTCAACGTCCACCCCCAGGCCGGTGGTCCAGCGGGCGAGGATTTCGCGGCGGACCGAGTCATCGATGCTGTGCAGCGCGCGGTCCAGCATGCGGCCCAACAAGGGGTCGGCCTGGCGCGTGGCGAAGGCAAAGCCAATCGGCGCCAGGCGGCTCTGCTCCTTGATCTGCATACCCAGGTAAGGCCGCAGGGACTTGTAGGCGCGCACGATCACTTCATTGCCGATAAACGCATCCACATCGCCCTGGGCCAAGGCCTCCAGGCCGCTGTAGAGGTTGGGCGCGAGCATGATATGGCTTTGCGGGTACGCCGCATGCACGTTCTTGACGTTGGCGTAACCATCAAGCAACACAACTTTCTTGCCCTTGAGGTCGTCTTGCATGGCCTCGTCAGTGCGCACCACCACCACTGAACGGTCCGGCATATAGTCCGGGGTAAAGGCCAGGCCAGGCACATCCCGCTCGTAGCCGTTGGCACTGGTGAGGATATCGATAGCCCCGCTGCGCAACGCTTCCACGGCCTGGGCCCGCTCGGCAAAACCCATCACTTGCATCGGCACGCCAAGCCGCGCGCCCACTAGGCTCAGGTAGTCGGCGCTGATGCCCTGGTAGCGATTGTGATCACGGGTGATATCGATGGGTTGGTAATCATCGATGGAGATCCCCACTTTCAAGCTGGGATGCTGCGCCAGCCACTGCTGCTCGGCGGGTGCCAGGGGCATGGGCGCCAGGGTGATAAACGCCGGCACCAGGTTGAACGGCAGGCTGACGGCGGCCAGGCTTGCAGGCAGATGACCGAGCAAGAGCATGCTCAGGAGGCACTGGCGCCATCGGGTCGTGAACCGCACCGTGGGGGTTTCCTTGTTGGTTATTGCGCACACAGCATAGCCTTACACCAAGCGACACCCCCTGTGGGAGCGGGCTTGCTCGCGATTGCGGTGGGTCAGCCAGCACATACTGCGCCTGGCACACGGCTATCGCGAGCAAGCCCGCTCCCACATTGGTGCTTCGGTGAGCGATGTACCCCAAATAAAAACGACGTTTCCCATCACGGGGTAAACGCCGTTTTTTTTAAGCAAACAACATTGAGTCAGCCAAGACTCAGAGCGGCTTACCACGATTGCCATGCTGGCTGACGAACGCCTGAATAGCCTTCAGATCATTAGGCAATACCGTGCAACGCTCTTCCCGCTCAAACAGGTCAGCCAGGTGCGGCGGCAGCTCCAAGGCCTTGCCGACACCGGCCTTCTGCACCGCCTCAGGGAATTTCACCGGGTGGGCCGTGCCGAGGATCACCATCGGGATATCCAGGCTGCGCCGGCATTCGCGTGCGGCCTTGACGCCAATGGCGGTGTGCGGGTCCAGCAGCTCGCCGGTCTGGGCATAGACTTCTGCGATGGTCTCGCAGGTTTGGGCATCGTCCACGGCCAGGGAGTCGAACAGCTTGCGGGTTTCGGTCCAACGCTCCTGATCGACGCTGAAACCGCCACCCTGCTTGAAGCTGTCCATCAGGCCGGCCAGGGCCGCGCCGTTACGACCGTGCATGTCGAACAGCAGGCGTTCGAAGTTCGACGAGACCATGATGTCCATCGACGGCGACAAGGTCGCGTGCAGGGTTTCCTTGACGTACTGGTTGCCGCTCATGAAGCGGTGCAGGATGTCGTTGCGGTTGGTGGCGACGATCAACTGGTTGATCGGCAGGCCCATGTTGCGCGCCAGGTAGCCGGCGAAGATATCGCCGAAGTTGCCGGTCGGCACCGAGAACGACACCGAACGCGCCGGCCCGCCCAACTGCAGCGAGGCGTGGAAGTAGTAGACGATCTGGGCCATGATCCGCGCCCAGTTGATCGAGTTCACCGCAACCAGACGCGTGCCTTTGAGAAAGCTCTGGTCAGCAAAGCTGGCCTTGACCATTTCCTGGCAGTCGTCGAAGTTGCCTTCGACCGCGATGTTGTGGATGTTCTCGCCAAAGATGGTGGTCATCTGCCGACGCTGCACGTCCGACACACGGTTGTGCGGGTGCAGGATGAAGATGTCGACGTTTTCGCAGTGCTTGCAGCCTTCGATGGCCGCCGAGCCGGTATCACCGGAGGTGGCACCGATGATCACCACGCGCTCGCCGCGTTTCTCCAGCACGTAGTCCAGCAGGCGGCCGAGCAATTGCAGGGCAAAATCCTTGAACGCCAGGGTCGGGCCGTGGAACAGCTCCAGCACCCATTCGTTGCCGTTCAACTGGCGCAGCGGGGCGATGGCGTTGTGGGAAAACACGCCGTAGGTTTCTTCGAGGATCTTCTTGAAGTCAGCATCGGGGATGCTGCCGGTGACGAACGGGCGCATGACCCGGAACGCCAGCTCGTGGTATGGCAGGCCGGCCCAGGAGGCGATTTCTTCCTGGGTGAAGCGTGGCAGGTTTTCCGGCACGTACAGGCCGCCGTCAGTGGCGAGGCCTGCGAGCAGGACGTCTTCGAAATTCAGGGCCGGTGCCTGGCCGCGGGTGCTGATGTAACGCATGACTGGCTCCTCTACAACATTCTTGAACAGAGGCCGCCGAACCTGCGGGGCCTCTGCAACCTATCGTTAGTTCAGGTGTTCGACACGGATCCGTACCACCGGCCCGACCACGCCTTGCAAGGCTTCCAGGGCGGCGATGGCATCGTTCATGTGCTGTTCCAGCACCCGGTGGGTCAGTAGGATCATGGGCACCAGGCCGTCGTGTTCTTCGACTTCCTTCTGCATGATCGACTCAATATTGATGCCACGCTCCGAGAGGATGCTGGCCACCTGGGCCAACACGCCTGGATGATCCTTGGCCTGGATTCGCAGGTAGTAGGAGCTTTCGCAGGCTTCGATCGGCAGGATCGGGTGGGCCGACAGCGAATCCGGCTGGAACGCCAGGTGCGGCACGCGGTTTTCCGGGTCGCTGGTCATGGCGCGGACCACGTCCACCAGGTCGGCGATCACCGACGAAGCGGTGGGTTCCATGCCGGCGCCAGCGCCGTAGAACAGGGTCGAACCGGCCGCATCACCATTGACCATCACCGCGTTCATCACGCCATTGACGTTGGCGATCAGGCGGTCGGCCGGGATCAGGGTCGGGTGCACGCGCAATTCGATACCGGCAGCGGTGCTGCGCGCCACGCCCAGGTGCTTGATGCGGTAGCCCAGGGCTTCGGCGTAGTTCACGTCGGCGGTGGTCAGCTTGGTGATGCCTTCGGTGTAGGCCTTGTCGAACTGCAGCGGGATCCCAAAGGCGATGGACGCCAGGATGGTCAGCTTGTGCGCTGCGTCGATGCCTTCCACGTCAAACGTCGGGTCGGCTTCGGCGTAACCCAGGGCCTGGGCCTCGGCCAGTACGTCTTCGAAGGTACGGCCCTTCTCGCGCATTTCGGTAAGGATGAAGTTACCGGTGCCATTGATGATGCCGGCCACCCAGTTGATACGGTTGGCCGACAGGCCTTCGCGGATCGCCTTGATCACCGGGATACCGCCAGCGACTGCGGCTTCGAACGCCACGATCACGCCCTTCTCGCGGGCCTTGGCGAAGATTTCGTTGCCATGCACGGCAATCAGCGCCTTGTTGGCGGTAACCACGTGCTTGCCGTTTTCGATGGCCTTGAGCACCAACTCACGGGCGACGGTGTAGCCGCCGACCAGTTCGATGACGATATCGATTTCAGGGTTTGTGGCCACGTCGAAGACATCGTTGGTAATCGCAATACCGGTCGTTTGGTACTGAGGCTTTGGCGTACGCATGGCAATTTGTGCCACTTCAATCCCACGCCCTGCACGGCGGGAAATTTCCTCAGCATTACGCTGAAGTACGTTCAAGGTGCCGCCACCGACGGTCCCTAACCCACAGATGCCTACTTTGACCGGTTTCACTGAAGAACTCCCCATGAAACGGCCGACTCAAGGTCGGCCGTGAAAAACAGCCGCACAACTGCGGCTCGCTATTAATGACCCGCCGACGAGTCGGCGGGTCTGACCGTCAAAGGCTCGACGATACTGTTTATTTGGCACCCAGCGCCAGTTTGGCGATTTGTGGGGCCGGCTGGTAGCCCGGAATGACCTGGCCGTCAGCCAAGACGATGGCCGGCGTACCGCTCACGCCAATCGACTGGCCCAGGTTGAACTGCTTGGAGACCGGGTTGGCACAGGCAGCAGCCTTGATGTCCTTGCCGTCGACCATCTTGTCCATGGCGCCTTTTTTGTCAGCCGAGCACCACACCGCCTGCAACTGCTTGTCACCCGGCGAACCCAGGCCCTGGCGCGGGAACGCGACGTAGCGCACTTCGACGCCCATCTTGTTCAGCTCAGGCACTTCGGCGTGCAGCTTGTGGCAGTACGGGCAGGTGGTGTCGGTGAACACGGTGATGTGGGTCTTGGTCTCGCCAATGGCCGGGTACACCACGGTTTCGGCAACCGGGATGGCGTTGATCAACTTGGACACGCCCAGGCGCTCGGCCTTCTCGGTGAGGTTGACCGGCTTGCCGTCTTTCAATTGGAACAGGTAGCCCTGGACGATGTACTGGCCGTCGGCGCTGGCATACAGCACGCGGCTGCCCTTGAGCTTGACTTCATACAGGCCGGCCATGGGGCTGGCGCTGATGCTTTCGACCGGAGTTTCGAGTTGGAGGCTTTCCAGACTCTTACGGATTGTCTTCTCGGCGGCGTCATCGGCGACGGCAAAGGTTGAGACCAACGCAATGGCTGCGGCGGCAAAAATCTGGGTCAAGCGCATGGGAACTCCTGAAGGCAGATGCAGGGACGAAGGCCAGGACGCCGATCTGGAAACACGGCTCGGGACCGTCCCCTTTGCAAACCGGCAAAGCCTACCACAATTGGGCGCCAGGGCAGACGCCGACGGCCAAATTGGGGCCTGTCAGCCCCTCGGGTGATGTTTGGCATGCAGGTCCTGCAACCGTGCGCGCGCCACGTGGGTATAAATCTGCGTGGTCGACAGGTCGCTGTGGCCCAGCAACATCTGCACCACGCGCAAATCCGCGCCATGGTTGAGCAGATGGGTGGCAAATGCATGGCGCAGGGTATGGGGGGACAGCGACTTGCCGATCCCGGCCACCTTGGCCTGGTGCTTGATGCGATGCCAGAAGGTCTGGCGGGTCATCTGTTCGCCGCGCAGGCTGGGAAACAGCACGTCACTGGGGCGCCCGCCGAGCAACTCGCTGCGGGCATCGCGCATGTAGCGCTCGACCCACACGATCGCCTCTTCACCCATGGGTACCAGGCGCTCCTTGCTGCCCTTGCCCATCACCCGCAACACGCCCTGGCGCAGGTTGACCTGCTCCAGGGTCAGGCTGATCAGCTCGGTGACGCGCAGGCCGCAGGCATATAAGACTTCCAGCATGGCGCGGTCACGCTGGCCGATGGCTTCGCTCAGGTCGGGCGCGGCCAGCAGGGCCTCGACGTCGGCTTCTGACAAGGACTTGGGCAACGGCCTGCCGAGCTGCGGCATGTCGACCTGCAGGGTCGGATCGACAGCAATCAGCTTTTCCCGCAGCAAATAGCGATAAAACCCACGCACTCCCGAGAGGAATCGTGCAGTGGAGCGCGGCTTGTAGTTTTGCTCAAGACGCCAGGCCAGGTGATCGAGAATCAACTCGCGCCCGGCATGGCTCAGTTCGAGGTTTTTCTCCAGCAACCAGCCATTGAACAGGGCCAGGTCGCTGCGGTAGGACTGGCGAGTGTTGTCCGACAGGCCTTTTTCCAGCCAGAGGGCATCGAGGAAGCGGTCGATCAGGGGGTGGTCAATGGCGGGCATGGGCGCTCGAACGGAGAAAAGAATGGGTAGATCCTATCGCAGCCGCGCTCTGTGTAGGAGCCGGCTTGCCGGCGATGGCGGTCTCACGTACTGCGGTGTTGCTGCGGTCCTCATCGCCGGCAAGCCGGCTCCTACGGGTCAATCCACAAACCCAGGCAACACCGGCACCGGCCGCTTATCGTCATCAATTGCGACAAAGCTGAACACACCCTGGATCGCCTTCTCGCGGCCATCGGCACTCATGCTCTCGACAAATACTTCCACTTCCACCTTGAGGCTGGTGTTGCCAACCTTGATCACGCGGCCAATCAGTTCGACGATGGAACCGGCCGGTATCGCGTGATTGAAGTCGATACGATCGGTAGACACCGTCACCAGCGGCAAACGGCAAAAACGCGTGGCGGTGATGAACGACACTTCGTCCATCCAGGCCAACGCAGTGCCGCCAAACAGGGTGTTGTGGTGGTTGGTGGTCGGCGGGAATACGGCCTTGGTGACGTGGGTCACGGACAGGTCGGTGCGGCGCTGGATTTCTTCGAGGCGGGTGGTCATGAACGGGTTCCGGGCAATGGGCAAATTTCAGGCACAAAAAAGCAGCCCGTAGGCTGCTTTTTTCTGCATCGGGAAGCTGGACTTAAGCCAGTTTTTCCTTGATGCGAGCTGCTTTACCGGACAGGTCACGCAGGTAGTACAGCTTGGCTTTACGTACGTCACCGCGACGTTTAACGGCCATGCTGTCGATTTGCGGGCTGTAGGTCTGGAAAGTACGCTCTACGCCAACACCGTTGGAGATTTTACGAACAGTGAAAGCACTGTTCACACCACGGTTACGCTTGGCGATTACTACGCCTTCGAACGCTTGCAGACGCGAACGGTCGCCTTCCTTCACTTTCACCTGAACGACAATGGTGTCGCCCGGGGCAAAGGTAGGGATCTCTTTGGTCATCTGCTCTGCTTCGAGTGCAAGGATGATTTTGTTAGTCATGCTGTGCTCCTAAGGTAAATCGTCGGATCTACCATCGATACGTTGTTAACTATCGTCCCGCGCGAGGATGTATTCCTCGAGCAGCTTCTTCTCTTCTCCAGAAAGCGAGCGGCTTTCCAGAAGATCGGCGCGTCGTTCATAGGTCCGACCAAGGGACTGCTGTAAACGCCAACGCCGGATGTGTGCGTGATTGCCACTTAGCAACACGTCGGGAACACGCTGATCCGCATACACCTCCGGTCGGGTGTAGTGCGGGCAATCCAGCAAACCATCCGTGAAGGAATCTTCCTCCGCGGAGTCCGCATGCCCTAAAGCTCCAGGCAGCAGTCGTGTAACCGCATCTATCAGGACCATCGCCGGCAGCTCACCGCCAGACAGGACATAGTCCCCAATCGACCACTCTTCATCGACATGAGCTTCAATAAAACGCTCGTCAATGCCTTCATAGCGACCGGCAATCAGGATCAGTGCTTCCTCATTCGCCAGTTCGCGTACCGCAGCCTGTTTCAGCTGGCGGCCTTGAGGGGACAGGTAAATTACCTTCGCCTTCTCCCCTGCTGCTGCCTTGGCCTGAACCAGGGCGTCTTCCAGGGGCTTGATCTTCATCACCATGCCCGGGCCACCGCCAAAAGGGCGATCATCCACAGTGTGATGTCGATCCGTCGTGTAGTCTCGCGGGTTCCAACAAGTAAGCTGCAAGAGCCCTTGTTTCACCGCCCGACGGGTGATGCCGTACTCGCTGATGGCGGAAAACATCTCGGGAAACAAACTGATCACTTCAATGCGCAAATTAGCCACGCTTAGAAGTCCGCGTCCCATTCCACCTTCATCTCGCCCGCTGCCAGGTCGACGGCCAACACGCATTGCTCGGTATACGGCAACAGGCGTTCGCGATCATCCAGGCTGCCAGCGCAAGGCTTGACCACCATTACATCATTGGCGCCGGTTTCCAGAAGATGATCGATTTTCCCGAGCAATTGCCCGAGTTGATCAATAACCTTCAGACCTTCCAGCTGGTACCAGTAGTACTCGCCATCGGTCAATTCAGGGAACAGGTTGCGCGGCACACAGATCTCATAACCGGCCAGAAGACGCGCTTCTTCACGATCATCGAGACCCTTGAGCTTTGCGACCAGGAACTTGTCGTTCCCGCGTCCACTGACCAGCTCGACCTGTTTCACACTACCTTCGCGCTTGAGCGTCCAGGTCTTGTACTGCAACAGGTTTTCAGTCGGATCAGTAAAGGAATACACCTTCACTTCGCCGCGAACGCCATGAACAGAGTAAATCTTGCCGATAACGATCAAATCATCAGCAACAGCTGGCGTCGCGTTCATATTGCTCAGGCTGCGGCCTTAGCCGAGTCCTTCAACAACTTGGCAACACGCTCGGATGGCTGTGCACCAACGCTCAGCCAGTAGGCTACGCGCTCTTGGTTCACGGACAGACGAACTTCTTGACCACGAGCAACAGGGTTGAAGAAACCAACCTGTTCCTTGTGCGAACCGTCACGCGGGTTGCGGCTGTCGGTTACGGTCAAGTGGTAAAACGGGCGCTTTTTGGAGCCGCCAAGGGCAAGACGGATTGTTAGCATGTGAACATCGTTCCTGTAGTCGGTGCTGCAAATCTAAATGCACAGCGGGCATGGGTGCCCGAAAGGCCGCATATTCTAAGGAATATCCGGACTTTTGCAAATGTCTTTTTCCGGCGCCTGACCGCGTGCCATTCAGATCTGCTATAGAGCCGTCGGTTAAAACGGCGAGTCAGCTCCCGCCAACGGCGGGTTTGCTGGAGATCCCACATCCCTGTGGGTCTGCGCAAGAGCGAACTCTTGCGCGAATTCTTTACATCTTCGGCATGCCACGACCGGGCATCATACCTCCCATGCCACGCATCATTTTGGCCATGCCGCCTTTGGCCGAGAATTTCTTCATCATCTTTTGCATCTGCTTGTGCTGCTTGATCAAGCGACCGATGTCCTGCACCTGGGTGCCGGAACCCATGGCAATCCGACGTTTGCGCGAACCGCTGATCAGCTCAGGGTCACGGCGCTCGGCCGGGGTCATGGAGTTGATGATGGCTTCCATCTGCTTGAACTGCTTCTCTGCCGCGCCCTGGGCATTGCCCATTTGCGCCAGGTTCACACCACCGATGTTCGGCAGCTTGTCCATCAGGCCGCCGAGGCCGCCCATGTTCTTCATCTGTTGCAGCTGATCACGGAAGTCTTCGAGGTCGAAGCCCTTGCCCTTCTTCAGCTTCTTGGCCAGTTTGTCGGCCTTGTCCTTGTCGAGGGTTTGTTCAGCCTGCTCGATCAGGCTGAGCACGTCGCCCATGCCGAGGATCCGCGAGGCGATCCGCTCCGGGTGGAACGGCTCGAGCGCTTCGGTCTTCTCACCCATGCCGATGAACTTGATCGGCTTGCCGGTAATTGCGCGCACCGACAGTGCGGCACCGCCACGGGCATCACCGTCGACCTTGGTCAGGATCACGCCGGTCAAAGGCAGCGCATCACCAAAGGCCTTGGCGGTGTTGGCCGCATCCTGGCCGGTCATGGCGTCGACCACGAACAGGGTTTCTACCGGGTTGATCGCAGCATGCAGCGCCTTGATCTCGCCCATCATCTCTTCATCGATGTGCAGGCGACCGGCGGTATCGACGATCACCACGTCGATGAATTTGAGCTTGGCTTCTTTAATAGCAGCGTTGGCAATGTCGACCGGCTTCTGGCTCAGGTCGGACGGGAAGAAGGTCACGCCGATTTCCCCGGCGAGCATTTCCAGCTGCTTGATCGCGGCCGGACGGTAGACGTCGGCCGACACCACCATCACCGACTTTTTCTTGCGCTCTTTAAGGAAGCGCGCCAGCTTGGCAGCGGTGGTGGTCTTGCCCGCCCCCTGCAAACCGGCCATCAGCACAACGGCCGGTGGCACGGCGCTGAGGTTCAGGTCTTCGTTGGCCGCGCCCATCAGGCTTTCGAGTTCGGCCTGCACGACCTTCACAAAGGCCTGGCCCGGCGTCAGGCTGCGGGACACTTCAGTGCCAACCGCACGCTCCTTGACCGAGTTGACGAAATCCTTGACCACAGGCAAGGCAACGTCGGCTTCGAGCAACGCCATGCGCACTTCGCGCAGGGTGTCTTTAATATTGTCCTCGGTCAGCTTGGCCTTGCCGGTGACATGGCGCAGCGTCTGCGAGAGACGGTCAGTCAGGTTTTCAAACATGCGCGATCCTTTCAGGCCCTATTCATCGAAGTGCATCGGTAGACCGAGGTAATGGCGGCCCAGGCTGTGATAAATCGCTATTAAAAACAGCGCTCGGCGAGCCTGCGGCGTGGGCAGGTCGCGGATTATAGCGAAGACTGCCGCCATGCACACCCGCTGTCTGGCCCAGTGGTCTTTCGTGGAACGCAGGTGTGTGCCAAACTCATCGGCTTTCGGGCTTGCCTAACAGGATTTATGCTCCCTTTGTCACCCAGTTTGCTACCCAGTCTCGCCGCCGCACTCTTGTATGCCGCTGCGACCCTCTATCAGGGCACCCGCCTGGCCCAACGCGCCAGGGCGGACAAACGCCTGCTGGCCGGCCTCGGCGTGCTCGCCCTGGTGGCCCACGCTGCCAGCCTGTTCACCCACCTGATGACGCCAGTGGGCCTGGGCCTGGATTTTTTCAGCGCCGCCAGCCTGATTGCCGCCGCGGTCATCGCCTTGACGCTGCTGGCCTGCGCGCGGATCCCGGTGGAAAACCTGCTGTTGCTGCTCTTTCCCCTGGGCATGCTGACGGTGCTGCTGGCACAATTCGCCCCCACCGGCACGGTGCAGGTAATTGATGAAGAGCCGGGCATCCTCGCGCACATCCTGTTGTCGATCCTGGCTTACGGCATGTTTACCATCGCCGTGTTCCAGGCATTGCTGCTGCTCTTGCAGGACCACCAGCTCAAACACAAGCACCCTTCCGGGCTGATCAAGAACTTCCCGCCGCTGCAGACCATGGAAAGCCTGCTGTTCGGCTTTCTCTGGGCCGGCTGGACGCTGCTGTCGCTGTCGCTGATTTCCGGCTGGCTGTTCGTCGAGAACCTGTTCGCCCAGCACCTGGTGCACAAGACCCTGCTGGCATGCCTGGCCTGGGTGGTGTTCAGCGTACTGCTGTGGGGCCGCAATCGCCTGGGTTGGCGTGGGCACAAGGCAATCCGCTGGACCCTGGCCGGTTTCTGCCTGCTGATGCTGGCGTATTTCGGCAGCAAGCTGGTTCGCGAATTCATCCTGCATATCTGACGGGCAGCGATTATGGACAATTTGCCCCTGGAGCCGATGCTCGCCGTAGTCGCGCTGCTGGTCTTGTGGTCAGCGCTGTTTACCGCCATCGAAGCCGCCCAGCACCATTTGCTGGCCCTGCGCCCCGGTACACGCCAGGGCGACAAGGCCGCCGCCCGCCTCAGCTTCCCGCGCAATAGCCTGATCCTGTGCAATACCTTATGCCGCGCGGTGGTAGTGATTCTCTGCACCCTGCTGGCGCTTCATGCCTGGGCCGAAAACGGTCCCTGGCTCGGCTGGCTGATCTCCAGCGGGCTGCTGCTGGTGCTGGCCGATTACCTGCCGCGCACCCTCGCCACCCGCTACCCGCAGGCGGTGCTGGGGTTTGGCAATACGCTGCTGGGCGTGCCGCTGAAGATCCTCTACCCCTTGGCCTGGGTGCTCAATGGCCTCAGCCTGCTGTTGTTGCGCCCTTTCGCACGCAAGTCCGGGATCGTCAAGAAAAGCGACGAGCCACAGAGCGACCCGTCCGACGAGCAAGCGTCAGACGCGAACGATGACCCGACGTCAGGCATGCCGGGCATCCACGCCCTGGACAACATCACCGTCAATGACATCCTGGTGCCGCGCAGCGAAGTGGATGGCATCAACCTCGACGACCCTATCGAAGAGATCATCGAACAACTGCGCACCTCCCAGCGCACGCGGCTGCCGGTGTTCCACAGTGATATCAACCAGGTCGAGGCGGTGCTCAACACCCGGCAGATCCAGCACCTGCTGCCCGACGCCAGCCTGACCAAGGACGCCTTGCTCGCGGCCTGCCACGAGCCGTACTTCGTCCCGGAAAGCACGCCGCTGCAACTGCAACTGCTGAATTTCCACAAACAACAACGCCGCCTGGGCATGGTGGTGGACGAGTACGGTGAGGTGCTGGGCATCGTCACCCTGGAAGATATCCTGGAAGAGATCGTCGGCGAATTCGAAAGCGAGCAGAGCCTGGACAACCCGCTGATCCAGCCCCAACCAGACGGCCGCTACGTGATTGACGGCGCCGTATCAATCCGCGAACTGAACAAATGCCTGGGCTGGCACCTGCCCAGCGACGGCCCCAAGACCCTCAACGGCCTGGTGACCGAAGCGCTGGAGACCATTCCCGATTGCGCGGTGTGCGTGAAGATCGGCCGTTATCGCCTGGAAATCCTCGAAACTGAAGACAACCGGGTGAGCAAGGTGTTGATCTGGCATATCGGCTCAGCGCCGATTGCTACCTAAATCCGAGAGCAGGCTTGTGTGGGAGCGGGCTTGCCCGCGATAGCATCACCTCAGTGTCACTGATACACCATCGCGCCAGGATCGCGGGCGAGCCCACATTTGATCTTTCCAGCCCCAAAGACCGCGCTCCAGCCCTTGTTTGCAGCGCAAACCCCTTCCTATAATCAACCCCGCTTACCCAAGCCCCGCCCGACCGCGTGCTACCCGCACTGAGCGTGTCCAGGCACCGCGTCATCGTGTCTGACCGGTACTCGCTCCCATCCCGAGCCGACTCCGCGCACTGCCCTGATCCATGGGTGCAAGACCAATAATAATCCGCGCCAAAGGCGCAATGACCATCAGGGATACCTCAATGAGCACCACCTATAACGAGGCCGCTCCCGCCGCCCCGACCAACTCGACCAGCCGCGTCGCGACCGCGAGCATCATCGGCACCGCCATCGAGTTCTACGACTTCTATATCTACGCCACGGCCGCCGCGCTGGTGATCGGCCCGGTGTTCTTCCCGCAGAGCTCCGGCACCGCGCAGATGCTGGCGGCGTTCCTGACCTTCGGTATCGCGTTCATCGCCCGCCCCCTGGGCTCGGCGCTGTTCGGCCATTTCGGTGACCGGATCGGGCGCAAGTCGACGCTGGTCGCCTCATTGCTGCTGATGGGCGTGTGTACCACCCTGATCGGCCTGTTGCCGGGTTACGACAGCATCGGCGCCTGGGCACCGATCCTGCTGTGCGTGCTGCGTTTCGGCCAGGGCCTTGGCCTGGGTGGGGAATGGGGCGGTGCCGCACTGCTGGCCACCGAGAACGCGCCCAAGGGCAAGCGCGCCTGGTTCGGCATGTTCCCGCAACTGGGGCCTTCCATTGGCTTTTTGGCGGCCAACGGGCTGTTCCTGATCCTGGCGATGAACCTGGACGATGAGCAATTTCGCAGCTGGGGCTGGCGCATTCCGTTCCTGCTCAGCGCCGCGCTGGTGATGGTGGGCCTGTATGCGCGCCTCAAACTGCACGAAACCCCAGTGTTCGCCAACGCCGTGGCCAAGGAAAAACCGGTGAAAGTGCCGCTGGTCGAGCTGTTCAGCCAGCATTGGTTGCAGGTGCTGCTGGGCGCGGCGGCGATGGTGGTGTGCTATGCGCTGTTCTATATCACCACGGCGTTTTCCCTGAGTTACGGCGTGAGCACCCTGGGCTACAGCCGCGAAACCTTCCTCGCACTGTTGTGCTTTGCCGTGCTGTTCATGGGCGCGGCCACCCCACTGGCAGCCCTGGCCAGCGACCGTTATGGGCGCAAACCGGTGCTGATCGTCGGTGCGGTGCTGGCGATTCTTTCAGGGTTCACCATGGAACCGTTGCTGACCCATGGCTCGACCTGGGCGGTGGCGCTGTTCCTGTGCCTGGAACTGTTCCTGATGGGCGTGACCTTTGCGCCGATGGGGGCGCTGTTGCCGGAACTGTTTCCGACACGCGTGCGTTATACCGGGGCGTCGGCGGCGTATAACCTGGGCGGGATCGTTGGCGCTTCGGCCGCACCGTTTTTCGCGACCAAACTGGTGGCGATGGGTGGGCTGAGTTATGTCGGCGGGTATGTGTCGGCGGCAGCGTTGCTCAGTTTGATTGCGGTGCTGTGCCTGAAAGAGACGCGGGATAACGATTTGAACAAGGTCGCCTGATAGACCGCTATCGCGGGCAAGCCCGCTCCCACATGTGCAATGCATTCCAATGTGGGAGCGGGCTTGCCCGCGATGCTTTTACAGCTCTACAACCACCGCCTGGGAAGCACGGGTCGCCTTGGCCCGGGCAGCCTCGATAGACTCATCCCGCGCCAGCGCCACGCCCATGCGGCGCTGGCCATTCACTTCTGGCTTGCCGAACAGACGCAATGCCGTGTCCGGCTCGCTCAGGGCCGCGCCGAGGTTGGCGAACGCTGTCTGGGTCGACTGCCCTTCCACCAGGATCACCGCCGAAGCCGAAGGCCCGAACTGGCGGATCAACGGAATCGGCAAGCCCAGGATCGCCCGCGCATGCAGGGCAAACTGCGACAAGTCCTGGGAAATCAAGGTCACCAGGCCAGTGTCGTGGGGGCGCGGCGAGACTTCGCTGAACCACACCTGGTCGCCCTTGATAAACAGCTCGACACCAAACAGGCCACGGCCACCCAGGGCCTCGGTCACGGCTTTGGCGACGCGCTCGGATTCAGCCAGGGCCGCCGGGCTCATGGCCTGGGGCTGCCACGACTCCTGATAGTCACCCTTCTCCTGACGATGGCCCACAGGCGCGCAGAAGGTGGTGCCACCCACGTGACGCACGGTCAGCAGGGTGATTTCGTAATCAAAGTCGATAAACCCTTCGATGATCACCCGGCCCTTGCCGGCGCGGCCGCCTTCCTGGGCGTAGTCCCAGGCTTTCTGCACATCATCGACGCTGCGCAACAGGCTTTGGCCCTTGCCCGACGAACTCATCACCGGCTTGACCACGCACGGGAAGCCCAGGTCTTCGACGGCCTTGCGATAGTCTTCCACGGTGTCGGCGAAGTGGTACGGCGAAGTCGGCAGGTCCAGCTCTTCAGCGGCCAGGCGGCGAATGCCTTCACGGTTCATGGTCAACAGCGCCGCGCGGGCGGTGGGGATCACGGTAAAGCCTTCAGCCTCCAGCTCCACCAGGGTGCCGGTGGCAATGGCTTCGATTTCCGGGACGATGAAGTGCGGTTTTTCCGCCTCGATCACCGCACGCAGGGCCGCGCCGTCGAGCATGTTGATCACGTGGCTGCGATGCGCCACCTGCATGGCCGGCGCGTTGGCGTAGCGATCCACGGCAATCACTTCAACGCCCAGGCGTTGCAGTTCGATTACCACTTCCTTGCCCAGCTCACCGCAGCCACACATCAATACGCGGGTCGCGGTTGGCGACAATGGAGTTCCGATTCGGGTCATCTCAGGTCCTCAGGGGAGCGGATCAGGGGGAGAAAGGCCGGCATTTTACATGAACGGCGGGCATTGGCCTCAGTTAGCGACACGCTGGCGCCGCAAACGCCAGGCCATGGCCAGCCACACCACGGTGACCCCGGCAAATTTCGAGGCCAGGGCGGTGCCGACCACAGCGGGCGTCAACGCGCCGATCAGGCCAAAAAAGATAAAGGTATCGAGGGGAATGCTCAGTGCCGAACTTATCCACAGCCGGTCGTGCAACGGGCGCTTGGTGATGCTGAAGACCAGCCAGTCGATGCACTCGGACACCGCGAACGCCGTGGCGCTGGCCAGGGCGATGGACGGATCGGAGGTGATATAGGACAGCGCCAGCGCCGCGAGCATGGCGATGATCGCCCCGTGGCCGAAGCGCGTTTGCACCATGTCCCGCAGGATAAACACCAGGCCACCCCAGGCGGACCAGATGACATCCAGGTGCGGGGCGGTGGAAAAGGCGAAGTTGATCAGCACGACGCTGCTGATATAGGCGATCAGGAAGAGCATGGGGCGAGGGACCTGTGGGTAATGCGCACAGGGTACACAATTACAGGGATGTCGTCTGGAGGGGCCCCATCGCGAGCAAGCCCGCTCCCACATTTGATCGCGTTCCTGCTGGATAAACACGGTCGAATGTGGGAGCGGGCTTGCTCGCGATAGCGGTGGTTCAGGCTCCGGATTTCCCAGGAATCATCCACAACACCCCACTGGCCTTCGCCCGCTCATGACACAGCCCCAGCACCACCCGGCGCTCGGCGTTGTCCATGCGGCTCCAACGGGTGATTTCGTCGACATTGCGCTGGCAACCGGTGCAGATATCGTCGTCATCCAGAGCACAAATACTCACGCAGGGCGAGGCGACGGGGCGTTCAACCGGGTTCATTCCGGCTGCTCGACCAGGTCACGGGCATAGCGCTGAGAGTTGTGCACATAGTGCGCAGCACTGGCTTCGAGCATCCTCTTCTGCTGCTCGGTCAACTCCCGTACCACCTTGCCAGGCGAGCCCATTACCAGCGAGCCATCGGGGATTTCCTTGCCCTCGCCGATCAACGAATTGGCGCCGATGATGCAGTGCCGGCCAATCTTGGCGCCGTTGAGGATCACCGCATTGATGCCAATCAGGCTGTAGTCGCCGACGGTGCAGCCATGCAGCATGGCGTTATGCCCAACCGTCACACCGGTGCCCAGGGTCAGCGGGTAGCCCATGTCGGTGTGCATCACGCTGCCGTCCTGCACGTTGCTGTTCTTGCCGATCAGGATCAGCTCGTTGTCGCCACGCAACACCGCGTTGAACCAGACGTTGGCGCCCTCCTCGAGCTTGACCTTGCCTACCAGCGTGGCATTGGGAGCCACCCAGCTGTGTGGATGGGTCTCGACACGGGCCTCGCCCAGGCGGTATTTCATGGTCTTCCCTCACGGCTTGCCATTCAAACGATGGCTTAAGTATTGATAAAGCTTTTTGGCGGGCGATGCAGGCTGATGTCGGCATCGTCATAGAGCAGGTTGATCAACTCGACGATCATGATCGCCGTCAGGCCCCAGATCTTGTATTCACCAAACCGATAGCTGGGCACATACCAACTGCGGCCCTGGTAATCGATGCGATGGGTGTGCTCGCGCGGGTCCTGGCGGAAAAACTCCAGCGGCACGCTGAACACGGCGGCAATTTCGGCGTCGTTGGCCAGGTACTCGACGTAATCGGGGATCACCCCCACATAGGGGGTCACGCGGATGCCGTGCAGGGAGATCAGGGGGCTCAAGGGCCCGATCACTTCCACCAGGCCCGGTGGCAGGCCGATTTCTTCTTCGGCCTCGCGCAACGCGGTGAACACCAGGTCGGGGTCTTCGGGGTCGCGGCGCCCACCCGGGAACGCCACTTCGCCGCCATGGGTCGACAGGCCGCTGGCACGCAGGGTCAGGATCAGCTCGGGTTCGTCACTGCGGGTAATCGGCACCAGCACCGCGGCCTCGGGGAAACGTCCGTCAGTTTCCAGCGTGCGTGGCGTGTGATTGCTTACCCGGCGAAGTAGCTCGTCCAGCATGAGTCATCTCGATCTGTTGGCTACCTTGCATCATGCACCAAAGCGTACGGGTGCCCAACCCCAAAACCCCGGCGGTGTCGCTAAACGACAACTTGCAGGCCACTGCCCTGCACGCCAAGATAGGCGCAGTCCCCAGGAACCCAAGCATGAACTTCTGCAGCCAGTGCGGTAAACCGGTCACCCAGCGCATTCCCGAAGGCGATACACGCCTGCGTTATGTGTGCGACCACTGTCAGACCATTCACTATCAGAATCCCAATATCGTCGCCGGCACCCTGCCCGTCTGGGGCAATCAGGTGCTGCTGTGCCGGCGCGCCATCGAGCCGCGCCTGGGCTACTGGACCCTGCCTGCTGGCTTTATGGAAAACGGCGAGACCGTCGAACAGGGCGCCCTGCGCGAAACCCTGGAGGAAGCCTGCGCCAGGGTGCGCAACCTGAGTATCTACACGCTGATCGACGTACCGCACATCAGCCAGGTGCATATCTTCTACCGCGCCGAACTGGTCGACCTGGACTTTGCCGCCGGCCCCGAGAGCCTGGAAGTCCGACTGTTCGATGAAGCGGACATCCCTTGGTCCGAGCTGGCTTTCCGCACGGTCAGGCGTACCTTAGAATGCTTTTTTGCCGACCGTCGGCAACAGGTGTTTCCCGTGCGCAGCGAATCGGTGCCACCCTTGACTCAGCCTGCACAATAACAATCGAAGGTCACCTTCAAAGGGATATCGCTTCAATGCGTTGGTTGCTTGCTCTGCTCTGCCTGTCGTTCGCCACGCTGTCGTGCGCCACCACCCTGCAAACCCTGGGCGGTAAACCCGTCGAGAAGATCCTGGTACTCAAGTCCGCGCACCAGTTGCAACTGATCAACGATGGCAAACCGCTGAAGACCTACCGCATTTCCCTGGGCAAGAACCCCAAGGGCCACAAGCTGATCGAAGGCGACCGCCGCACGCCAGAAGGCTTCTACTGGATCGACTGGCGCAAG
Source organism: Pseudomonas sp. WS 5059 (assembly GCF_012985525.1). Lineage (NCBI taxonomy): Bacteria > Pseudomonadati > Pseudomonadota > Gammaproteobacteria > Pseudomonadales > Pseudomonadaceae > Pseudomonas > Pseudomonas sp. WS 5059. The sequence continues at coordinate 265,896 of NZ_JAAQWO010000006.1, forward strand.
ACCAGCGACCGCTTCAACCTGTCGATGCATATCTCCTACCCCAATATCAGCGATGCCGCCCGCGCCCGCCGCGAAGGGGTCAAGCCCGGCAGCATGATCATGATCCACGGCACGCCAGACAGTGAGGAATACCCGGAACAGTGGTTCCACACCCTGGACTGGACCGACGGCTGCATCGGCATGCGCAATGTCGACATGCGCGAAGTGTGGAACCTGGTCAAGGACGGCACGATGATCGAGATCCGTCCGTAACCTCGACCGTTGGTAAAATAATTCAAAAAAAATCTACCTCTCCTACAGCCCCTGTCGATGAATACCATTTCACCGACAGGGGCTGCGTCTTTCTGCACGCGATAAAGACCTCTCTAATACCACTTGATACCAGGCACCTTTAGGGTGCCTGTAAACAAGCATGTGCCCGCTTTTGGCGGCATTGACATGGTATTTAAGTGGTATTAATTTCCGGCCATTACCGGGCGACAACACTCCAATAACGCATCGGAAACCCTACAGATGAATCCCATCCAGACCCTGCGTCCTGACGATCGGCAATCCACGCCGCTGTACCTGCAACTGGCCCGCAATCTCGAAGCGGCTATCCATGCCGGCCAGTGGAAATCCGAGCAGGCCTTGCCCTCCGAGCGCGTACTCAGCGAGCAGTTGAGCATCTCCCGGGTAACCGCCCGCAAAGCCCTGGAAGTGTTGTTCGCCCAAGGCCTGATCCGCCGCAGCCAGGGCTCTGGCACGTTTATCACGCCACGCCTGGAACAGCCGCTGTCGCGCCTCTCGGGGTTCAGCGAGATGTTGCGGCTCAAGGGGTTTGCCCCCAGTTCGCAATGGCTGGTGCGCGAAATCACCCCGCCGACCCATGAAGAGCTGATCCGCCTGTGCCTGTCGCCCACCGACAAAGTGGCGCGGCTCAAACGCCTGCGCAAGGCGGATGACACCGTGATGGCCATCGAAATGAGCGCCTTGCCCGCCTCGATCATTCCCAACCCCCAGGCCATCGGCAGTTCGCTCTACGAATACTTGGAAGGCATCGGCAAACCGGTGGTGCGAGCCCTGCAGCATATCCAGGCCATCAACGCCTCGGACGAGTTCGCCGCCCTGGTGGGCATCGCCCCCGGCACCGCCATGCTGCTGATGACTCGGGTCGGCTACACCGCCGACAACACGCCAATCGAGATCACCGACACCTACTGCCGCAACGACTACTACGACTTTGTCGCAGAGCTGCGTAGGTACGATTTTTCCGCTGAACTGCGGCCCTAGAGAACTGCCATGTCCGAAGACAATATCCTCACGCCCCACGGCTGGATTCGCGGCCGCCTGGTGCACCACGAAGGCAAGGTCAGCGCCGTCGAAGGCGTGCCTTGCGACCCGGCCGACAATGACCTGCCCTACCTGCTGCCGGGTTTTATCGACCTGCATGTGCACGGCGGTGGCGGCAAGGACATCATGGAAGGCAGCAGCGCCTTCGAGACCATCACCCGCACCCATGTGCGCTTCGGCACCACCTCGCTGCTGGCCACCACCATGACTGCGCCGGTCGAGGAAATCTCCCGGGTGCTCGGCGAACTCGGCCAGTTCTGCGAACGGCGCCCGGCCGGCAGCGCCCGGGTGCTGGGCGTGCATCTGGAAGGCCCCTACATCAACCCAGGAAAGCTCGGCGCACAGCCCAACTTTGCCCACACCGCATTGATGGCCGAGGTCGAGGAGTACCTGCGCCTGGCACCGATCCGGGTGATTACCATTGCCCCGGAAATCGCCGGGCATGACGCATTGATCCGTGCCCTCAGCCAGCGCGGCGTGCGCATGCAGATCGGCCATACCCTGGGCAGCTATGAAGAAGGCGTCGCTGCGCTGGCGGCCGGCGCCACCAGCTTCACCCACCTGTACAACGCCATGAGCCCGCTGCATCACCGCGAGCCGGGCATCGTCGGTGCCGCACTGGCCCACGCGCAATACGCCGAGCTGATCCCGGACCTGCTGCACGTGCACCCAGGTGCCATGCGCGTGGCCCTGCGTTCGATTCCCTGCCTGTACTGCGTCACCGACTCCACCGCCGCGGCAGGCATGCCCGACGGCGAATACAAGCTGGGCAGCCACACCGTGACCAAATGCCTGGGCGGCGTACGCCTGGCCGACGGCACCCTGGCCGGCAGCACCCTGACCATGGATCAGGCGCTGCGCAACTTGGTGAAGATCGGCCTGCCCATCAGCGAAGCCTCACAGCGTCTGTCGCAATTTCCTGCGGATTACCTGGGCCTGGAACAACGCGGCCGCCTGCAACCGGGCAGCTTTGCCGACTGCGTGCGCCTGGACCGCTCCCTGCACCTCACCGACGTAATGGTCGAAGGAGAAACCATTGACTTCAAAAATGCTTGAAGAGGCCCTGTCCTCCTGTGAGGCCGTCGCGGCCCAACTGCAATGCCTCGACCCGCTGCTGGCCGAGGTCGCCGGCCGCCTACGCCGCCAGCCGCCGCAAGTGGCGATGACCGTCGCCCGTGGCAGTTCGGACCACGCCGCCAGCTACTTCGCCTACCTGACCATGCAGCACGTGGGCGTGCCCGTGGCGTCGCTGCCGATGTCGGTGGTGACCCTGGCGCAGGCGCCGCTGAAAGTCAGCGGCCAGGCAGCCTTTGGTTTTTCCCAGTCGGGGCAGAGCCCGGACCTGGTCAACAGCCTGCGCCTGCTGCGCAAGCGCGGGGCGCTGAGCGTGTCGATGGTCAATGCCGAAGATTCGCCCCTGGAAGCCGCCTGCGAATTCCATGTGCCGCTGTGCGCCGGCCCCGAACGCAGCGTGGCCGCGACCAAGAGCTTTATCGCCACCCTGAGCGCCAGCGCCCAGTTGGTCGGCCACTGGAACCAGGAAGACGGCCTGCTCGAAGCCTGCCATGCCTTGCCCGCCGGCCTGCGCGAAGCGGCGACCCAGGACTGGAGCCTGGCCATCGACGCCCTGCGCGATTGCCAGCGTCTGATGGTCATCGGCCGTGGTGCCGGGTTTGCCATCGCCCAGGAAGCCGCGCTCAAGCTCAAGGAAACCTCGGCGATCCAGGCCGAAGCCTTCAGCAGCGCCGAAGTGCGCCACGGGCCGATGGCGTTGATCGACGACAACTACCCGCTGCTGGTGTTTGCCCCGCGCGGCGCCGAACAGCCGGGCCTGCTGACCCTGGCCACGGAAATGCGCCAACGCGGGGCCCGGGTGCTGCTGGCCGCGCCCGACGATATTGCCGAACGCGACCTGACCCTCAGCCGCGCCGAGCACCCGGCACTGGACCCGATCCTGGCAATCCAGAGTTTCTATGTGATGGCTGCAGGCCTGGCCCAGGCCCGGGGCATGGACCCGGATCAACCCCGCCACCTGAGCAAAGTCACCCGCACCCACTGAGTTGGTTTCTGTCGTTTCCTGATGAGTACCGTGCCCATGCCCGACAATAATAATGACCTTACCCTCAGCGCCCCCCTCAGCGGGCCGGTGCTGACCCTGGGCAACGTGCCTGACGACGTGTTCGCCAGTGGCGCCATGGGCGACGGGATTGCCATCGACCCCCTCAACGACTGCCTGCATGCGCCGTGCGCGGGCGTGGTGATCCACGTTGCCCGTACCGGCCACGCCCTGACGATCCGCGCCGACAATGGCGCCGAGGTGCTGCTGCATGTAGGCATCGATACCGTCCAATTGAATGGCGAAGGCTTTGCCCTGCTGGTCAAGCAAGGCGCGCGGGTCAGCAACGGGCAGCCCCTGGTGCGCTTTGACCTGGACCGCATCGCCCGCCAGTGCAAAAGCCTGGTCAGCCTGATCATCCTCACCAACGGCGGGCAGTTCGAGTTGCGCCCGGTGGCCGTCAATACGGTCAAGGTCGGCGAAGCCCTGCTGCGCATCGTCGCGCGTCAGCCTGCCGCCGTGCAGTCTGTGTCCGACAACTCCCAGGCACATGCCAGCGCCAGCGTGCGCATTACCCATCGCGGCGGCCTGCATGCGCGTCCCGCAGCCCTGGTTCGCAAGACCGCCCAGGGTTTCAGCAGCCAGTCGCAGCTGCATTTCGCCGGCAAGTCGGCGTCGTGCGCCAGCCTGATCGGCCTGATGGGGCTGGGCATTGGTGAGCAGGACGAGGTACAGGTCACCTGCCTGGGCAAGGATTGCGACGCGGCGTTACAGGCATTGGTCGCAGCCCTATCGGTCACCACCCGCGAACACGAGCAGGCCCCGGTGATCGTGACTGCGCGCCCGCTCAATACCGAAGCGGGCGTATTGCAGGGCGTGTGTGCCGCACCCGGCCTGGTCTGCGGGCCGCTGTTGCGGCTGCACACCATCGAGTTGCCGCAAGACCCGGGCAACCATGCGCGCGAAGAGCAATTGCAGTACCTGGACAGCGCCCTGGAGCAGGTACGCGGAGAAATCCGCAACACCCTGGAGCACGCCCGCCAGCGCAAGGCCGTCGAGGAAGAAGAGATCTTCGCCGCCCACCTGGCCCTGCTGGAAGACCCAACCCTGTTGGAGGCCGCCACCGCCGCCATCGAGCAAGGCAGCGCCGCCACCCATGCCTGGCGCGATGCGATCCAGGCCCAGTGCGCGGTGTTGCTGGGCTTGGGCAAGCCGTTGTTTGCCGAACGCGCCAACGACCTGCGGGACTTGCAGCAACGGGTGCTACGCGCCCTGCTGGGTGAGGCCTGGCAGTTCCAAATGCCTGCCGGGGCGATTGTCGTCGCCCATGAATTGACGCCCTCGGACCTGCTGCAACTGAGCGCGCAAAATGCTGCCGGCATCTGCATGGCCGAAGGCGGCGCCACCTCCCACGTGGCGATCCTGGCCCGGGGCAAAGGCATGCCATGCGTGGTCGCCCTGGGCAGTGCAGTGCTGGAGGTGCCGCAAGGCCAACGGGTCGTGCTGGACGCCGGCAATGGGCGCCTGGAACTCACCCCGGACGATGCCCGCCACGCCCAGGTCCACCAGATTCGCGAGGCGCAACAGCAGCGGCGCCAGCAGCAACAGGCCCAGGCCCAGGCAGCGGCCAGCACCCTGGATGGCGTGGGCATTGAAGTGGCCGCCAATGTCGCCTCCAGCAGCGAGGCGCAGATTGCCTTGGCAAACGGCGCCGATGGCGTGGGGCTGTTGCGTACCGAGTTTCTGTTTGTCGACCGTCGCACCGCACCCGACGAGCAGGAACAACGCCAGGCCTATCAGGCGGTGCTGGATGCCATGGGCGACAAATCCGTGATCATCCGCACCATCGACGTGGGCGGCGACAAGCAACTCGACTACCTGCCCTTGCCCGCCGAGGCCAACCCGGTGCTGGGCCTGCGCGGTATTCGCATGGCCCAGGTACGCCCGGAGTTGCTCGACCAGCAACTGCGCGCCCTGCTGCAGGTCTGCCCGCTGCAGCGCTGCCGGATCCTGTTGCCGATGGTCAGTGAAGTCGACGAATTGCTGCACATCCGCCAGCGCCTCGATCAGCTGTGCGCCGAGCTGGAACTGACCCAGCGCCCGGAACTGGGGGTGATGATCGAAGTGCCGGCCGCCGCGTTGATGGCCGAGCAACTGGCCGAACATGCGGACTTTTTGTCGATCGGCACCAATGACCTGTCCCAGTACACCCTGGCCATGGACCGCGACCACGCCGGCCTGGCCGCGCGGGTCGACGCCCTGCACCCGGCGCTGCTGCGCCTGATCGCCCAGACCTGCATTGGCGCGGCGAAACACGGGCGCTGGGTCGGGGTGTGCGGCGCCCTCGCCTCTGACCCGCTGGCCACCCCGGTGCTGGTGGGCCTGGGGGTGCGCGAGCTGTCTGTCAGCCCGCCGCAAATTGCCGAAATCAAAGACCGCGTGCGCCACCTGGACGCCGCGCAATGCCGGCAGCTGAGCCAGGGCCTGCTCGACCTGAGCAGCGCCAGGGCCGTACGCCAAGCCTGTCAACACCACTGGCCGTTGAGCTGACAACAACAAGAAAAAGGAGACTCGCCATGTACCAACTGTTTATTGAAGGCCTGCAACGCCTGGGCCGTGCGCTGATGCTGCCCATCGCCATCCTGCCGATTGCCGGCCTGCTGCTGCGCCTGGGTGATACCGACCTGCTGAACATCGCGGTGATGCACGACGCCGGGCAAGCGATCTTCGCCAACCTGGCGCTGATCTTCGCCATCGGCATCGCCGTGGGTTTTGCCCGCGACAACAACGGCACGGCCGGGCTGGCCGGGGCCATTGGCTACCTGGTGATGGTCTCCACCCTCAAGGTGATGGACAGCACCATCAACATGGGCATGCTCGCCGGGATCGTCAGCGGGCTGATGGCCGGGGCGCTGTATAACCGCTTCAAGGACATCAAGCTGCCGGAGTACCTGGCATTCTTTGGCGGGCGACGCTTTGTGCCGATTGTCACCGGGTTTTCGGCGGTGGGCCTGGGGGTAATCTTCGGGCTGATCTGGCCGCCGGTGCAGCACGGCATCAATAGCTTCGGCGTGCTGCTGATGGAAAGCGGCAGCCTGGGCGCCTTTGTGTTCGGCGTGTTCAACCGCTTGCTGATCGTCACCGGGCTACACCATATCCTCAACAACATGGCCTGGTTTGTGTTCGGCAGCTTCACCGACCCCGCCACCGGCGCGGTGGTCACCGGCGACCTGACCCGCTATTTTGCCGGCGACCCCAAAGGCGGCCAGTTCATGACCGGCATGTTCCCGGTGATGCTGTTCGGCCTGCCCGCAGCGTGCCTGGCGATGTACCGCAACGCCCTGCCGCAGCGGCGCAAAATCATGGGCGGGATCTTCCTGTCGATGGCCCTGACGTCGTTCCTGACCGGGGTCACCGAGCCGATCGAATTCGCCTTCATGTTCCTCGCGCCGTTCCTGTACCTGCTGCATGCGCTGCTCACCGGCCTGTCGATGGCGGTCACCAACCTGCTGGATATTCACCTGGGCTTTACCTTCTCCGGAGGGTTCATCGACATGGTCCTGGGCTGGGGCAAGTCCACCAATGGCTGGCTGGTGTTGCCGGTGGGCCTGGCTTACGCGGTGATCTACTACAGCGTGTTCAACTACTGCATCCGTCGCTTCAACCTGAAGACCCCGGGCCGTGAAGATAGCCAGGTGGCACAGGCCGAAGCGATGAGTGATAACCAGCGGGCCAGTGCCTATATCCGCGCCCTGGGCGGTGCCGACAACCTGCTCAGCGTCGGCGCCTGCACCACCCGCCTGCGCCTGGACATGGTGGACCGCAACAAGGCCATGGACGCCGAACTCAAGGCCCTGGGAGCGATGGCCGTGGTGCGCCCGGGCAATGGCGGCAGCTTACAGGTGGTGGTGGGGCCGATGGCCGACAGCATTGCCGATGAGATTCGCCTGGCCATGCCGTCGTTTGTTGCATCGGCGCCCGTGGCGGTTGTGCCTGTGGATAAGCCAGTCATGGTGAATGTGCAGGAGGCCGAACAATGGCTGGGCGCCTTGGGCGGCCGGGCGAATGTACGCCAGCTGGAAGCGGTGGCGATGACGCGGTTGCGGGTGGAACTGGGGGATGATTCGGTGTTGTCCGAAGCTCAGTTGACCGCACTGGGTTGCCAGGGCGTGAGCCGGCTTGAAAGTGGGGTCTGGCACCTGTTGATCGGTGACAAGGCAGCGGGGTTGGGTGAGGCCTTGGAACGGTTGGTTAGCCGCCCGGTCAACGCCTGATCCGAACGGACGCAGAGCGTCCAGGGCGGCGTACCGCTACTTATCTACCGCCCAGCCAAACGCACAACTCCCCATGCTGAGGGCTCTTACCTCAAGCATGGAGAGCGTGCCCGTGAGCACAACACCCCAGACCTTTGAAGGCATCAAAGGCCACCTCAACCAGATCAGCCATCACCTGCTCCAGGTCGAAGCGCCGCTGTTGCCCGAACAAAAACCTGTTGCCGAACTGGCCTACCTGGAAAAAATCAATGGCCAGCTGACGCGCTACCGCCAGCAATACATGAACAAGAGCCAGGTCCTCTATATCGGTATCAAAGCCGACGTCCTGCCCGCCCGTGTGGCGACACTCAAGACCACCCTGAACACGTACCTGCAACAACTTGATCGCGACGAGCAGATCGACGGCAAACCACGCAAGTCCTATATGACCTTCGAAGCCGGGTTCAGCGCCCTGGCCCATGAAACCAAACTCAGCGCCCAGGACCGCCTTCTGCATCCGCAACAACAAGCCATGCTTGAGCGGGTGCCCCTGGGCAGCACGCAACGCCCGGGCCTGTACGCCCTGTCGTTCCAATACCAGGAGCGCACCGTCGAATTGGCCGGCGCCTTTGTCCTGACTCAGCAATCCAGCCCGCTGGTCGCCGACCTGGACGCCGGGCCAGCGGTGGGTGAAGTGATGCTGTTCACCCCCTCCCGCGGGATCGCATCCTTCAGTTCCCTCGCCCAACTCAACCGGCATCTACTGCAAGGAATGGACGATGCCGAGCAACGTCGCGACTTCATGCAACTGCTGCCCGTGCGTTATCACGATGTCAGCCCCGAGGCCATCTGGCCGCTGCAACTGGCACCGATCAGCGACAGGCCGCTGTTTGAACACACCTACAACGCCCTGATCGACAAGCGCACCCAGGACATCGAGCACGCCTTGAGCCTGGTGGACAACCCCACACAGAGCCCCGCGCAACTGATCAGTGCCCTGGACCGCGCCATTGCCGGCGCCTTGCCGGACCTGCGCGCGCGCCTGGCGTGGCGCGCGCGCCGCTTGCTGGAGCGCCACCTGCGCCACAGCGCGCCGGACTGGTATCGCAGCGCCAGCGAAGCGCGGCGCGCCACCCTCGCCACCCACCTTTGGCACTACAACGAAGCCCGCCAGGACCTGCTCGACCTGCTGGGCCCGGTCACCACCCCGCAGTCCCTGGCCCGCTACCAGTTGCTTGAACGCCTGAGCGACGAGCTGGACATTCAGGACCTGGCGCCAGAGCACCTGTTGATCAACACCCGGCGCTATGTCTACCCCATCGGCGAGTATGAACATGATCGCAGCCTGGTCGACCTGGCCCTGCGCGGGTTGCAAGACGGGGATGCCCTGCCGGGCTCGGACTTCCTGAACAAAACCACGCTCACCTATCAGGGCGCGACACTGCCCACCGCCTACCAGGACCTGACACCCACCTGGCTCGCACAGACGCTGGCCACCTTACAGCCGCGTATCGACTTTGCCGACGCGCAACGGCAAATGCATGCCAAACCAGAAGTCAGCCGTAGCATCGAACGGATGCTCGACCAAAGGCTCAACGCACTGGCCTACACCGCCCTGCTGCAAGGCCACCTCAGTGACGAGGACTTTCAATTGGTGCAGGACCTGCGCCAGGGCACCAACCCGCACCTGAGCGCCGCCACTCTGTCGCTACATGCCGCTCAATTGCAGGACCTATGGGTACTGCGCCAAAGCGATGCGAGCGGCGCAATCATCCGCCTGTTGCTGTGCACGCCCGAAGCGCCCCGCGCGCAGCAGTTCATGGCGTTTGACAGTGAACTCGCCTGCCAGAACCACATCCTCGGCTGGAGCCTGGACAATGGCAGCAAACACCCCCCGGGCACCCTCACCGACTATCTGATCAAGCGCGTCGCCCTGCGCTTTCGCGGGGCCATGAAGCAAGTCTTGAGCGGCCTGAGCTTCAAGTTCCACGACCAGGAATACCAAGAGATCGGCTTTGGCAATATCGGCAGCCACGCCATGTGCCTCAAGGCGATGTCGGCCCATGTGCTGGCGACCCGCATCGACGACTATGAATTCGGCACCCCGAGTTGGTACCGATCCGCCAGCGTCGACAACCGCCAGAAGCTGTTGAAACTGGCCGAAGACAGCGAGGGCGCGCTGCTCACCTACAATGAACATCCGTTGTCTGACGCCCGATTTCCCAGCTTTACCCATTACCTGCATGAACAGGCGAGAAAAAGCCTCAACGACTTGCTGGACCGCCCCCAGAACGATGTCGACCCGGACACCGTGTGGGCCTTTTCACCGCCGTCGTTGCTCGGCGCGCTGACCCCGCCGCCCCTGACTTACACCCAGCTGTACCGCGATGGCTACGCCGACGGCGTAGGTTTTCTCGACGAGAAATTCTCGCGTTCGGCTCGTTTCAAAGGCCCGCCCGGCGTTGACTTGAGCCAATTAAGCGCAGAAAAAATTGCACGCTCGGTCACCGGCACCTGGGTCGGCGAGCGCTACATCAACCAGGTCAAGACCCGCTTGCTCAACACCGGCAGCACCGACTATGCACTGCGGCGCAATGCCACCTTGAGCATCACCCAGCACCAACTGCAGAACGCCGCCCTGGAGTGCCGGCTGGAGGGGTATATCGCCGGGGTAGACTGGACGTGGTTGCAACGCAGTATTGCGAGCATGCACGACACCGCCGCCCAGACCCGTGGCACCTACGCTATCCATCGCCTGCTGGTGGACGGCGAATGGGTGATGGGCAACCTGCTCTTCAGCCATGGCGATTTTCCGACGTTGCTCTACACCCCAAACGCACCGGACGGCATCAGCTTTCGCGAAGCGCGGCTGTTCAATTACCGGTTGAAAAAGATTCCCGGCATGGTGGGCTATTTCACCCTGCGGGTCGGCGCCCAGTCCCAGGTGCGGGTCCGGGCCTTCCTGGAAAACGCCAAGGCCCAATTACCCGAAGACCTGAGCCAGACCGACACCAGCCCGGCACGCTATGACTCGACCCACGGGCAACCCCCGCTGCAGGATCTACGCGAGGCCCTGTACAACATGCCGTTGCAGCGCAAGATCGATGACGTGCAAGGCACCACGGTCAATCGCAACCAAATGATCAGCGCCATTTTGTGGAACTGCGTGGAATGGGTCACCGCGATTGCCACCGCGCCGTTTCCCAGCCTCAGCCTGAGCCTGGGCATGCTGCTGGCATTCAAGGACGGCATGCTGGCCCTGCACGCGTACCAGCAGGGCGATACCGGGGCGGCACTGGAACACTTGCTCGGCTACGTGCTTAACAGTGCCGGGGCCGCCGTCACCGATCTGCGCCCGGCCCTGGCCTCGGTCAAACAGCTCGCCCGGCCGGGCCTGCGCCAGGTCACCAGGAGCCACGCTGCACCGAGCGAAGCGGTGAGGCTGGTGCAGCCCCTGCAACCCAAGCCCCTGGCGCTGGAAAATATGCAAGCGGTGCTGTTCGAAGGCCAGGCGCTATGGGCCAAAACCGTTCCGGACCCGATCGGCCGTTACCTGCTGTATCGACTGGATCCTGTCACCGGCAGGCTGGTCTCCACCACTCGGGTGGCCGCGCCAGATAGCCAAGGTGTGTGGCGCCGCACCGGGGTCACTGGTGGCGCACCCAAGTACGAAAAACTACCCGAGCCCCCCGAACCGCTGAAAGCCTATGAGATGCTACCGAGCTATGCCCGCGATCTGGGTAAGGCCATCAACCCGGATACACGCGCACAGATGCTGCTGAACACGAGTGAGTTAGTGGGCTCAGAGGGGGTGGCCAGGGGCGTGCTCGCCCTCGACCTTAACCCGCTGCGTACGGTTTACCTGCAACAGGTCGAACGCCTGAGCACTGACGCCCAGGACTTTTTCACCCAGCTCGCGCCTTTACCGGCGCGCCCCGCTCCCCCGGCCGTGGACGCCAGCACCTCATTCGCGCAACTGATCGCCAGCGACGCGTTCAGCGGCAACAAAAACCTGATCATTGGCGCAATACCGGGCTCCATCGCCAGTAAGCAGCTGCTGATCACGCAGATGGATGCCTTGATCAGCAACGGCTTCAAACACTTGTACATTGAGTACCTGCCCGCCGATGCATTCCGCACACGCCTGCAGCGCCTGCATCAGGGTAAAACCTGGGAAAACATTCGCCAGCATCTCGAAGCGGTCGACAAGGGCTTTGGTCTTGCCCCGGACGCTGAATACTCCTACCTTGCCCTGGTACGCAAGGCCAAGGACAAGGGCGTGAAGATCCTGGCCCTGGACGCTTCCACCTCCTACTTGCTGGACGATTTCCTGCAAATGCGCGACACCCCGCCGACCATCCCGCGCAGCAACAGCATCAGGAATTTCTACTCCCATAAAGCCATCGGGGCCGATGCCCTTGTCGAACAGGACGAACGTTGGGTGGCCCTGGTGGATCACAGCCGCCTGCGCACGTTCGAGGGCACGCCGGGCCTGGCCGACTTGCAAGAAGCAGTGGCCCTGCGCGTGGAGGATGTGGCGGCGGGCCAGCCGGTGGGCCTCTGGGTCGACACGCCCGGCGCCATAGCCGGTGACCCGTTGGCCAAGGGCGATTATCGCTTGGCCCTGCACACGGCGTACAAGGAGCCCGGGCAAGCCGCTTCTGCCAGCGTCGCGTCTACGACGGACGTGACGCACTTCAGCGACTACGATATCCCCCACGCTTTCCGGGACAGCATCAGCCGGCAAAGCACCGCCGGCCGTGGGCTGGACAGCAACTACGCCTCACCGATCGCCACCGAGCAAAGGGCTTTCAGCGTCTTTCTGGACGCCCGAGAGCGCCTGAGTCGCGATGCGGCGGCTTACCTGGAGCAGCGTGTACCGCCAGCCAGGCCCGATCCCTCCACCCTGGGCACACCGGCCACCCCGCAGGCGCTGCTCGAACGTGTTGGGAGCAGCGAGTTTTCCGGGCTGGTGGTCGGTGAAGCGCACCAGGCGCAGTCGAGCAAGCGCTGGCTGCGTGAACATATGAAAAAGCTCAAGGAACAGGCATTCAAGACGCTGTACGTAGAACACCTGTTGACCGATATGCATCAGCAAGATCTGGATCTGTTCCTGCGCACCCAACACCTGCCGGACAACCTCAAGCGCTACCTGGCCATGCTTGATCGCGGCCAGATGCCGCACTACAAGGGTAAAAATTCCTACACTGAAGTGATCCAGGTCGCTGCCAGGCATGGCCTGCGCATCCGTGCCCTGGACTGCACCGCCAGCTATAACGTCAAGGGCCTGGAGGATGGCGATCTGGGGCGCAACCAGATGTTCAGTTACTTCGCGTCAAAAGTAATCCAGGCCGACCAGGCAGCACAGGGCCCGCACAAATGGGTGGCCTTTATTGGCAGCGCCCACACCAATAACAACCTGGGCGTGGCCGGGCTTGCGGAACTGCAAGGTGCAGTCAGCCTGCATGTGCGGGATACCGCCCCGGCGCTGGCGCAGAATATTCGCCCGGGGACCTGGGAGGTTTCGACCTCGGGCATAAAGCCGTTCAGGCGGGCGTTACGCGGCGACCTTGTTTTAGAAGCCGGTGTGGAGGGGATTCGTGCGCCAGCGCCCTTTGTCCCGGTAGACCGTCGTCGATTGAATCTCGCGGGCCTGTACTTGATCGAACGCCCGTCGCCTTCGCAGACCAACCTGCTGCACCGCTCGCGCAGCGGCGAAATCGTGTCGACGCCGATCAAGGTCGACCACGACGGCCTGTTCTATGTCGAACGCTGGGCGCCGATGCAGGGCAAGCGTTTCAGCTACGAAAACACGTTGATCAGCGCCCTGGAGGTGGAGGTGGGACTAAAACCTGCGCCAGACATCACGAGGCTTTGATTTCGGCGATCTGACAGGCAAAAAAAACCCGCTGGCCAATCTGGCCCAGCGGGTTTCTTGTTCTAGCGGCCAGCGGATCAGAAATCCGCCAATTGCCAGACCTCATAAGCCGGTGTCTCGTAGGGATGACTCAGCTTCAACGCAGCAACTACCGCCACGATCAACGCATCGGCCACCACCAGCTCAACCTTCCATTCTGCAACCACCTCGACCTGTCCCACCTGCCCGATAAACGGCTGGCTGCCATCCATCGCGCGGAACTGGCCGCGGCCCAGCACTTGCCAGGCACAGTTGTCGTAGTTGCCGATGCGCCCGCCACCGGCCGCGAAGACGGCGCTTTTCACCGTCTCCACATGGCTGTCGGGCACAAAGAAGCTGAGCTTGTACACCGCCTTAGTTCACCCACACACGAGCGTTACGGAACATGCGCATCCACGCGCCGTCTTCGTTCCACTCTTCCGGGCGCCACGAGTTCTGCACGGCGCGGAACACCCGCTCCGGGTGCGGCATCATGATGGTCACGCGACCGTCGCGGCTGGTCAGCCCGGTGATCCCGCGCGGCGAGCCGTTCGGGTTGGCCGGGTAGCTTTCGGTGACCTTGCCGTGGTTGTCGACAAAACGCAGGGCCACGGTGCCGGACAGATCGGCTTCCAGCAACGCTTCCTCGCTTTCGAACTCGGCATGGCCTTCACCGTGGGCGATGGCAATCGGCATGCGCGAACCGGCCATGCCTTGCAGGAAGATCGAGTTCGATTCCTGCACCTGCACCATGGCCACACGGGCCTCGAACTGCTCGGAACGGTTACGCACAAAGTGCGGCCAGAACTCGCTGCCCGGGATCAGTTCGCTGAGGTTGGACATCATCTGGCAACCGTTGCACACACCCAGGGTGAAGCTGTCGTTGCGTTCGAAGAAGCCCTGGAACGCATCGCGCGCGCGGCTGTTGAACAGGGCCGATTTGGCCCAGCCTTCACCTGCACCCAATACGTCGCCGTAGGAGAAACCACCGCAGGCCACCAGGCCCTTGAACTCATTGAGGTCGACGCGACCGGCGAGGATATCGCTCATGTGCACGTCGATCGCATTGAAGCCTGCACGGTCGAACGCGGCCGCCATTTCCACCTGGCCATTGACGCCCTGCTCACGCAGTACGGCAACCTGTGGCCGGATACCTTTCTTGATGTACGGCGCGGCGATGTCCTGGTTGACGTCGAAGCTGAGCTTGGTGCTCAGGCCCGGGTTGTCTTCTTCCAGGATCACGTCGAATTCCTGCTCGGCACAGTCGACGTTATCGCGCAGGCGCTGGATCTGGTAGCTGGTCTCGGCCCACTGGCGTTGCAGCAGGCGGCGCTGGCCTTCAAACACGGTGTCGCCGTTGAAGACGATGTTGATCACGCCGTTGTTGATCGGCTGGCCAACCACCGCCACGCAGTCGCCCAGGCCAGCAGCGCTGAACTGTGCAAGCACGTCCGGGGTCGCGTCCTGGCGCACCTGGATCACCGCGCCCAGTTCTTCGTTGAACAGGATGGCGGCGATGTCAGCGGAAGTTTCCGCCAGACCGTCGAGGTTCAGGCTCAGGCCGCAATGACCGGCAAAGGCCATTTCCACGACGCTGGTCAGCAAACCACCGTCGGAACGGTCGTGGTAGGCCAGCAGGTGGCCGTCGGCGTTCAGGCCCTGGATCACGGCGAAGAAGGCTTTCAGGTCTTCGGCGTCATCGACGTCCGGCGCCTGTTTGCCAAGCTTGCCGTGGGTCTGGGCGAGGATCGAGGCGCCCATACGGTTCTGGCCACGGCCCAGGTCAACCAGGATCAGGTCGGTGGTGCCCTTGTCCATGCGCAGTTGCGGGGTCAGGGTCTGGCGGATGTCGGTGACCGGCGCAAAGCCGGTGACGATCAGCGACAGCGGCGAAGTGACGCTCTTGTCGGTGCCCTCATCGTTCCAACGGGTGGCCATGGACATGGAGTCCTTGCCCACCGGAATGGTGATTCCCAGTTCCGGGCACAGCTCCATGCCGACCGCCTTGACGGTGTCGTACAGGCGCGCATCTTCACCGGGGTGGCCGGCAGCAGACATCCAGTTGGCCGACAGCTTGATATCGGACAGCTTGCCAATGCGCGACGCGGCGATGTTGGTGATGGTTTCGCCAATGGCCATGCGGCCCGACGCCGGGGCGTCCAGCAAGGCCAGCGGCGTGCGCTCGCCCATGGCCATGGCTTCACCGGTGTACACGTCAAAGCTGGTGGCGGTCACGGCAACGTCAGCTACCGGCACCTGCCATGGGCCGACCATTTGGTCACGGGCCACCAGGCCGGTGATGGTGCGGTCGCCGATGGTGATCAGGAAGCTTTTGCTCGCCACGGCCGGGTGGTGCAGCACGCGCTCGATGCTGTCGGCCAGGTCGAGGCTGCTTGGGTCGAAATCATCGCCCAACTCGGCTTCACGTACCGCCGAGCGGTGCATGCGCGGAGCCTTGCCCAGCAGCACTTCCAGCGGCATGTCCACCGGGCTGTTGCCGAAGTGGCTGTCGGTGACGGTCAGTTGCGGCTCGGCGGTTGCTTCGCCGACGACCGCAAACGGGCAACGCTCGCGCTCGCAGATCGCCTGGAAGCGTTCGAAGTCCGCAGGCCCCACCGCCAACACGTAGCGTTCCTGGGATTCGTTGCTCCAGATCTCGTGCGGGGCCATGCCCGGCTCGTCGTTTGGAATATTGCGCAGTTCGAAACGGCCGCCACGGTCGCCATCGTTGACCAGTTCCGGGAAGGCGTTGGACAGACCGCCGGCGCCGACGTCGTGGATGAAGCTGATGGGGTTCTTGTCACCCAACTGCCAGCAACGGTCGATGACTTCCTGGCAACGGCGTTCCATCTCAGGGTTTTCCCGTTGTACCGAAGCGAAGTCCAGGTCCGCCGAGCTGGTGCCGGTGGCCATGGAGGAAGCCGCGCCGCCGCCCAGGCCGATCAGCATGGCCGGGCCGCCGAGGACGATCAGCTTGGAGCCGACGAGAATCTCGCCCTTCTGCACGTGGTCTTCACGGATGTTGCCCATGCCGCCGGCCAACATGATCGGCTTGTGGTAACCGCGCACTTCATCGCCACGGGGGGTGGTGATGGACTGCTCGAAGGTACGGAAGTAACCGGTCAGGGCCGGACGCCCGAATTCGTTGTTGAACGCGGCGCCGCCCAGGGGGCCTTCGATCATGATGTCCAGCGCGGTGACGATGCGCTCAGGCTTGCCGTATGGCACTTCCCACGGTTGTTCGAAACCTGGGATCTGCAGGTTGGACACGGTAAAACCGGTCAGGCCGGCCTTGGGCTTGGCGCCACGACCGGTGGCACCTTCGTCGCGGATCTCGCCGCCCGAGCCGGTGGCTGCGCCCGGGAACGGGGCAATCGCGGTCGGGTGGTTGTGGGTCTCGACCTTCATCAGGATGTGCACCGGCTCCTGCACCGCGCCGTACTGGCGGGTCTGCGGGTCCGGGAAGAAACGGCCGGCGACAGAGCCGACGATCACCGAGGCGTTGTCTTTATAAGCCGACAGAACGCCTTCGCTGTGCATCACGTAGGTGTTCTTGATCATGCCGAACAGGCTTTTTTCCTGGCTCTGGCCGTCGATATCCCAACTGGCGTTGAAGATCTTGTGGCGGCAGTGCTCGGAGTTGGCCTGGGCGAACATCATCAGTTCGATGTCGTGGGGGTTGCGCTGCAAGCCGTTGAAGGCGTTGACCAGGTAGTCAATCTCGTCTTCGGCCAGGGCCAGGCCCAGCTCGGTGTTGGCCTTCTCGAGGGCGGCGCGGCCACCGCCGAGCACGTCAATCGCGGTGAGCGGCTTGGGTTCGGCGTGGCTGAACAGGCCGCCAGCCTGTTCCAGCTGGCTGACGATGATCTGGGTCATGCGGTCGTGCAGGCTGCTGGCGATCAGCTCGGCCTCGGCGTCGCTGAACTGGCCAGCCACGTAGAAGGCGATCCCGCGTTCCAGACGCTGGATTTTTTCCAGGCCGCAGTTGCGGGCGATATCGCTGGCCTTGCTCGACCAGGGCGAGATGGTGCCGAACCGCGGCAGAACCAGGAACAAGCGGCCGGTCGGCTCTTGAACGGGAACGCTGGGGCCGTACTTCAGAAGGCGTGCCAGCACTTGCTGTTCGTCGGCGGTCAAAACGCCGTTAACGTCGGCGAAGTGAGCAAATTCAGCATACAAGCCAGTGACAGCTGGAACCTTCTGGCTCAGTTGCTCAAGGAGTTTGCTGTGGCGAAAGGCAGAAAGGGCAGGAGCGCCGCGCAGGATCAACATCTTCGGGACAGCCTCGGGAAGGGGGTGTGCTTTGAGGCCGTGCATTCTAGCGTAAACCTGCGCCAACGGCACCCGAAACGGCACCGCTGGCCGCTGCCGAACGTCAGTTGGCACCGATTGCACGGTATCAGGGCGTTTTCCAGGGCCGGCGGCGCAGTTATTTTAACCGTCACAATCGCGCCCCAGGCCACGTTTCTGCGGGCTGCAGCACAGTTTCGCGGGCGCTAGCAGACAACGCCGATGCTGTCGAGATATGGCGCCATGGGCCGTTTGCGTATACTGCGCAGATGTTCTCCCCAACTGCTTTGCGCCCGCGATGTGCCAAATGGCTCCTCGCCACCGGACTCTTCCTGATGCTCAGCGCCTGTGTTGATAAGCCCAGCACGCTCGAGCGAATCAAGGAGGATGGCGTATTGCGGGTGGTCACTCGAAACAGTCCGGCCACCTATTTCCAGGACCGCAACGGCGAAACCGGTTTCGAATACGAACTGGTCAAGCGCTTTGCCGACGACCTGGGGGTCAAGCTTGAAATCGAGACTGCCGACAACCTCGACGACCTGTTCGGCCAGTTGGGCAAACCCAACGGCCCGGTATTGGCCGCTGCCGGCCTGGTCAGCAGCGAACAGCGTAAACAGCAGGTGCGCTTCTCCCATGCGTACCTGGAAGTGACCCCGCAGATCATTTACCGCAACGGCCAGTCCCGCCCCACCAACGCGGCCGACCTGGTGGGCAAGAAGATCATGGTGCTCAAGGGCAGCACCCACGCCGAGCAACTGGCCGAGCTGAAAAAGCAGAATCCTGCGATTGAGTACGAAGAGTCCGACGCCGTTGAAGTAGTCGACCTGCTGCGCATGGTCGATGAGGGGCAGATCGACCTGACCCTGGTCGACTCCAATGAAGTGGCGATGAACCAGGTGTACTTCCCCAACGTGCGGGTGGCCTTTGACCTGGGCGACGCCAGCAACCAGAGCTGGGCCGTGGCAGCCGGGGAAGACAACAGCCTGCTCAACGAGGTCAACAGCTACCTCGACAAGGTCGAGAAGAACGGCACCCTGCAGCGCCTCAAGGATCGTTATTACGGGCATGTCGATGTGCTGGGCTACGTGGGCGCCTACACCTTTGCCCAGCACTTGCAGCAGCGCCTGCCCAAGTACGAGAAGTTTTTCAAGACATCGGCCAAGGAAGAAAAGGTCGATTGGCGGCTGTTGGCGGCCATTGGTTATCAGGAGTCATTGTGGCAGCCGGCGGTCACCTCCAAGACCGGCGTGCGTGGCCTGATGATGCTGACCCAGAACACCGCCCAGGCCATGGGCGTATCCAACCGCCTCGACGCCCGGCAGAGCATCAAGGGTGGCGCCAAGTACCTGGCGATGATCAAGAGCGAACTGGACGACAAGATTCTCGAACCTGATCGCACCTGGTTTGCCCTGGCGGCCTACAACGTCGGCGGCGGTCACCTGGATGACGCGCGCAAGCTGGCGCAAAAGGAAGGCCTGAACCCGAACAAATGGCTGGACGTGAAGAAAATGCTGCCGCGCCTGTCGCAGAAGCAGTGGTACAGCAAGACCCGCTACGGCTACGCCCGGGGCGGTGAGCCGGTGCACTTCGTGGCCAACATCCGCCGTTACTACGACATCCTGACCTGGGTGACCCAGCCACAGCTGGAGGGCAACCAGGTGGTGGAAGGCAATCTGCATGTGCCGGGCGTGGACAAGACCAAGCCGCCGCAAGATCCCCCCCAACTCTGACCCCTGGGAACGACCAGACACCACAAAACCCAATGTGGGAGCGGGCTTGCCCGCGATCGCGGTGGGTCAGTCAAATACTCATCAACTGACCCACCGCGATCGCGGGCAAGCCCGCTCCCACATTTGTTTTGTGGTGTTCTACAGGCCGGTGATCAGATGTACTACCCCGCCCGCCAGCACCATCACCGCCGTGATACCCGCCGCCTTCAGCGCCGCCTCGTCCACCCGCGCCGGGTCCTGTAGCTGCACGCGGATCCGGGTCAATGCCACGCGCTGCTGTGACTTGAGATTACTCGCTCCACCCAACGCACTCAGCACCTCAGGCGCCAGCATCGCATCAGCCGCCGGCTCGGCAACCACCGTTTCTGCCACCAGGTCCGGGGTCAGGGCTTTCCAGAACGCCTGCTGCAATTTCTCGAACATATTCAGTTCTCCACAACCAGTGAGGTTTCCACAGTCGCCGCGTGGTACTGGCTCAAGGCCTCGCGCACCTGGGCGGCTTCTTCCAGGTTCAACACCTGGTGGGCGATCAGTTGGCAGTCCGCCAGGTCCAGCTCACGCACCGTGGCCTTGATGCTCGGGATCAGCGGTACGCTGACGGACAACTCGTCCACCCCCAGCCCGATCAGCATCGGCACCGCCAGCGTTTCGGACGCCAGCGCGCCACACACCCCCACCCACTTGCCGTGGGCATGGGCGGCCTTGACCGTGGTGGCGATCAGGCGCAGCACCGCCGGGTGAAAGCTGTCGGCCTGGCTGGCCAGGCGCGGGTGGTCGCGGTCCATGGCCAGGGTGTATTGGGTCAGGTCATTGGTGCCGATCGAGAAAAAATCCACATGGGACGCGAACACATCCGCCATCAACGCCGCTGACGGCACCTCGATCATGATCCCCAGTTTCGGCAATTCAGTGAGCCCCAGGGCCGCCGCTTCCTCTTCGAGGATCTGGCGGGCCTGGCGCAGCTCCGACAGCAGGCTGACCATCGGCAACATGATGTGCAACCGGGCCAAGCCCGCGCTGGCGAGGATTGCCCGCAACTGCTCGCGCAACAGTTCCGGACGCTCCAGGCACAGGCGAATGCCACGTAGGCCAAGAAAGGGGTTGCTCTCGCTGTCCATCGGCACATAGGCCAAAGGCTTGTCACCGCCCACATCGAGGGTGCGCACCACCAGGTTGCGCTCGGTGCCCAGGGCACCGGCAATGGCGCTGTAGGTCTGGGCCTGTTCCTGCGGGCTCGGCGCACGGTTGCGGTCCAGGTAGAGAAACTCCGAGCGCAACAGCCCCACACCCTCAGCCCCCAAGACCAGGGCTTGCTGCACTTCTTGCAGCGAAGCGACGTTGGCTGTCACCTCGACATGATGACCATCGCGCGTGGTAGCCGCCAAGGCGGCCTGTTGCACATCGCGCTGGTGACGCAACACCTGTTGCGCGCGCACGGCCCGTAGCCGCTCGATTACCGTCGGGTCCGGGTCCAGGTGCAGTTCGCCTTTATCGGCGTCCAGCAACACTTGCTTGCCCTCGGGCAAGTCGAGGACCTGGGCTGGCACCCCGCACATCGCTGGCAAGCCCAAAGCACGCGCAAGGATGGCGACATGGCTGGTGGCGCCGCCGGCAACGGTGATAAATCCCAACACCTTGCGCGGGTCGAGGCTGGCGGTTTGCGAGGGTGTCAGTTGCTCGGCAATCAGGATTGCCTGCTCCGGCAACTCCCAGGCGCCGTCCTGCACCCCGAGGATCAGCTTGAGCACACGCTGGCCAACATCCGCCATATCGGCGGCGCGTTCGGCCAGCAGGGAGCTGCCGGATTGCTCGAACAGCCCGGCGGTGGCGAGTGTGGCGCTGTTCCAGGCAAAGGCGGCGCTCTTGCCTTGGGCGAGCAGGCCGTGGGCTTGTTCAAGCAGGGTCGGGTCTTCGAGCAATTGCTGATGGGCGCGGAAAATCTCTGCCTGGGCACTGCCACCGGCCTTGTCCTGCAACACTTGCAGCGCTTGGGTTGCAGCGCGCAAGCCACGTGCCAGGGCGGCATGCTCCAGCGTCTCGCCAGCCCCCTGCTCAGGCACATTCAGCTCGGGCTCAGCCACCTGCACCACCTGACCAAACGCCGAACCCGGCGATGCACATACGCCGCGCAGCACGCTTGCCGATGACAGCGGCGCAACTGGCTCAACCACCTCGGCCACCAGCGCAACGGTTTCGCCACAGCCTTCTGTCAACAGCGTAACCAGCGCCTGGATCGCCGCCGCGGCATCCTCCCCCGCCGCGCTCACTTGCAGGGTATCGCCCCGTACCGTTTGCAAGCCCATGATCGCCACCAGGGACTTGGCGTTGGCGCTCTGGGTTTGCTTGTGCAGGCAGATGCTCGCCTTAAAAGCCTTGGCCGCCTGGGCCAGCACCGCCGCCGGGCGGGCATGCAAACCGTTGGCGTTGGGCAGCTTCAGGGGCTTGGAGAACAGTGCGTCACCCTCCTCCTCGTCATCGTTGGCGGCGCGTATTACCGGCGTCACACGCAACAACGGTTGCCCGGTTTCCACCAACCCCGCGCCCGCCGCCAGCAGCACAAATGGCTCACCGCTGACCACCAGCATCAGGGTCAGCAAGCTACGGGCATTAAGCGCGATAAAGTCGCCATCGAATTCGATCAAAGGCTGGCCCGCCTCGACCCGCTGGCCTTCCTCGACCAGCCGGGTGAAGCCCTTGCCCGCCAGGTTCACGGTGTCCAGGCCGATATGCATCAGCACTTGCACGCCCTGGTCGTCGGTGACGCTGACCGCATGCCCGCTGTCCTGGATATTGCTGATCACCCCGGCCAGCGGCGCGCAGAGGGTCTGCGAGGTGGGATCGATACACACGCCGTCGCCAATCAGGCGGCTGGAGAACACCGGATCCGGCACCTGGTCCAGGGGCAACAGCACACCCGCCAGGGGCGCCAGCAGTTCCAGGGGTTGAGTTGTGGTCATGACATCACCTGCTGTTTGGTTCTGTAAAAAACATGGGCCGAGTACACATCCCGGGGTGAAATGGGCCCCTGTGGGAGCTGGCTTGCCTGCGATTGCATCAACGCGGTCTCATTGGAATACCGAGCCGCCTGTATCGCGGGCAAGCCCGGCTCCCACATAAAGCCGGTGTTTATTTCCACCAGTATTCGACCTGCACACCGAAGTTGGAACCGTGGCGCGCGGTGCCATAGGAGCCGGTGTCGGACAACGCCGAACCCGCCGCCAGTTCATTGGCCGCGCGCTTGGCTGCTTGGTTCCAGGTGGCATAGGTGTAATACAAGCGCACCTCCGGCCGCGCCCAGAAATCCGGGCCCTTGGGCGACCAGGTCGGGGCGAAAGTGAACTTGCTGAGTTTGCGCGTACCGCCGCTGGCATCGACCTGATCGTGGCCCAGTTCGGTGACCAGCTTGAACTGTTCGCTGATGGCATACGCCGGGCGCACACCGACAGACATCCAGGTCTGGTCCTGGCTGCCGGGGCGCACGTCTTTCTGGTACACCGCCTCCACCTGGCCGCCAAAACGCGGGGTCACTTGCCAGTCAAAAAACTCCACCGCACGGTAGCTTTTGCTACTGCGCTCCAGAGCTGTATTCCCGGTGTAGCCCAGGCCGGTGCCCGGCCCTTCGCCGTACTGCAGGGCGAACTTGTTCTTGCCACCGAGGAACGCGGCCTGCACATGCTGCGCAGTGAGGGCCCAGCCGCTGTGGGTGTCGCGCCCGCCCGCCTGTTCGATATAGCTCAGGCCCAGTTCCAGTTCGCCGCCGGGGTTGGTCTTGAAGCCTGCGACGTTGAAGTCGTGACGGGTGGCGTATTGCTTCTGGTACAGGTTGTCCTTGCGCGACAGGGCGTAGCTGTACTTCAGATCGCCGATCAGCACGTCCTCGATGCCGCCGCCGGTGGCGCTCTGGTTCCAGTAGTAGAAGTCGGAAATATGGATGTCGTTACGTTTGTAGTAGCGCCGACCGGCCCACAGTGAGCCGCCGTTGAGGCTGGGCATGTTCGACCATTGCGCATACATCTGCGGCATGCGCGCCGAGCCGTTGTTTTCGCCCTGGAACTTCAGTTCGCGGTCGTATTTGTTATACAGCGAGGCCATGGCATCCACGCTCAGCACCGAACCGTCGTCCAGGGTGAACAGGTCCTGGCGCAATTCCAGCTCCGCATATTGCTCGCATTCGTTACCCAGGCGGTACTTGGATTGGGCGCCCGGCAGTTGGAAACATTGCTGCGGGCCGCTGCCGGTCGAGGTGCCGGCGCCGCTGCGCAGGTAGCCGGCAAACTCCAGGGCGTGGGCCGCCAGGGGCAGGGTCAGGCAGGATGCGACGAGGCCCAGCTTTATTGTTGTTTTCATGAAGCGCTCCATTATTTTTTTTATTTTTTCCCTGTCGGAGCCGGCAAACCGGCTCCTGAAAAGGGGATGTTTCAGTCGGTCAGGTGCAGCACAAAAGACTCGTAAGGACGCAAGATGAGCGTGTCGGTGCGCACCGGGCAGTCGGGGTAGTTACTGATCAGCAGGCGTTGCGCGCTCGCCGAGCCAATCACGCTGTGAGGCAGTTGGATTTCGCAGGGCTGGCCGTAGAAGTTGTTCAGCACCAGCAGGCGTTCGCCATGGCCTTCGCGCAGGTACGCCCAGACCTTGTCGTGGTCCTGTAGCAGTTGGCGGTAAACACCCTCCTGGATCAGCGGCTCAAGGCGCCGCAAAACGATCAAGGCCCGGTAGTGATGCAGCACCGAATCCGGGTCATCCAGCTGGCTCTGGACATTGATCTGCGCCGCATTGGCCGGGATGCCGATCCACGGTTCAGCGCGGCTGAAACCGGCATTGGCCTGACTGTTCCACTGCATCGGCGTGCGCCCGTTGTCACGGGACTTCTGCATGATCGCGGCCATGCTCGAGGCCTCGGACTCACCGGCATCGCGCTTGAGGCGGTAGATGTTCAGGGTCTCGACATCACGGTACTGCTCGATGCTGTCAAAGCCCGGATTGGTCATGCCCAGCTCTTCGCCCTGGTACACAAACGGCGTGCCCTGCAGGAAGTGCAAAGCGGTGGCGAGCATCTTGGCCGAGACCACGCGGTGCTCGCCGTCATCGCCAAATCGCGAGACCACCCGCGGCTGGTCGTGGTTACACCAGAACAGCGCGTTCCAGCCGCCACCGGCCTGCATGCCCATTTGCCAATCGGAAAGAATCTGCTTGAGCTGCAGGAAATCGAAGTCGGCGCGCACCCACTTTTGCAGGTTGGGGTAATCGACTTTCAGGTGATGAAAGTTGAAGGTCATCGACAGTTCTTTCGACTCAGGGCGAGAGTAGCGAATGCAATGTTCGAGACTGGTGGAGGACATCTCGCCGACGTTGATCAGCGCGTGGCCCTCGAACACTTCGCGGTGCATTTCCTGCAGGTAGGCATGCACGTTCGGGCCGTCGGTGTAGAAGCGCCGGCCGTCGCTGTTGTCTTCGGGGAAATCCGCCGGCTTGGAGATCAGGTTGATCACGTCCAGACGGAAGCCGCCCACGCCCTTGTCACGCCAAAAGCGCATGAGTTTGTAGACCTCGGCGCGCACCTTGGGGTTGTCCCAATTGAGGTCGGCCTGGGTGTGGTCGAACAGGTGCAGGAAATACTGGCCGGTCTGCGCCTCGTATTCCCAGGCCGAACCGCCGAACTTGGATTGCCAGTTGTTCGGCTGGTCGCGCCAGATGTAGAAGTCGCGGTACGGGTTGTCGAGGCTGCTGCGTGCCTGCTGGAACCACTCGTGCTCGATGGAGGTGTGGTTGACCACAATATCAAGCATCAGCTTGATGCCGCGCTTGGCTGCTTCGCTGATCAGCAGGTCGCAGTCGGCCATGGTCCCGTAGCTGGGGTCGATGGCGTAGTAGTCGCTGATGTCGTAGCCGTTGTCGCGCTGGGGCGAGCGCAGGAACGGGGTGATCCACAGGTAATCGACGCCCAGCCACTGGAGGTAGTCGAGCTTGTCCACGATGCCCAGCAGGTCACCGGTGGCGTTACCCGCGTGGCTGTGGAAGCTTTTGGGGTAGATCTGGTAGATCACCGAGTGTTGCCAGTCTTGCATGGTGGGTTCCTTCAATTGAGTGTTGTAGCGGCCTTGCGGGCCTCATCGCGGGCAAGCCCGGCTCCCACAGTTGAAATGCATTCCTCTGTGGGAGCTGGCTTGCCTGCGATAGCGATCTATCAGGCGACGCGATAACCCGGCCGCACAATTTTCATGCTTAACCCACAGGTCAGAACAAACGGCACCACAATCGCGACGGCCATGCCGATCACAAAGCTTGGGATGTATTGCGGGATGATCGAGATAAACCCAGGCAAACCACCGACGCCGATGGCCGAGGCCTGGACCTTGTTCAGCGAGAGGAAAATGCTGCCCAGGGCCGAACCCAGCAACGCGGCATAGAACGGAAACTTGAAGCGCAGGTTGACCCCGAACATCGCCGGCTCCGTGATGCCGAAGTAGGCGGAAATCGCCGAGGTCGAGGCCATGCTTTTGTCTCGCGCATTGCGGCTCATGTAGAACACGCCGAGGGCTGCACTGCCCTGGGCCAGGTTGGACATAACGATCATCGGCCAGATAAACGTGCCACCCTGGGTCGAGATCAGTTGCAGGTCCACGGCAAGGAACATGTGGTGCATGCCGGTAATCACCAGCGGTGCATACAGCAGGCCGAAAATCGCCCCGCCCACCATTGGCGCCAGGTCAAACAGGGTGACCACGCCTTCGGTGATCAGGATGCCGAGGTGCCGGGTGACCGGGCCGATGATCGCCAGGGCCAGCACGCCGGTGACGACGATGGTGGTGATCGGCACGACAAGCAATTGAATGGCATTCGGCACCCGCGCCCGCAGCCATTTTTCAATTACGCTCATGACGTAGGCGGCCATCAGGATCGGCAGGATCTGGCCTTGATAGCCAACCTTCTCGATCTGGAACCAGCCCAGAATGTCGAAGTACGGCAGGCTCTGGCCGTCGAGCCCGGCCACCGCCTTGCCGTAGTTCCAGGCATTGAGCAGGTCCGGGTGGACTAGCATCAGGCCGAGCACGATGCCGAGGATTTCACTGCCACCAAAACGCTTGGCCGCCGACCAGCCCACCAGCGCCGGCAGGAACACAAACGAGGTGTTGGCCATCAGGTTGATCAGGCTCCACAGGCCATCCAGGTTCGGATAGGCCTCCAGCAACGTCTGGCCCTCGATGAACATGCCCTTGGCGCCCATCAGGTTGTTGATGCCCATTAGCAGGCCGGCAATGATCAGCGCCGGCAGGATGGGCATGAACACATCGGAGAACACCCGCACCAGGCGCTGCATGGCGTTGGTCTTGTCGGCGCCCTTTTTCTTCACGTCGGCGATGGTGGCGGCGGCCAGGCCGGTCTGTTCGCGCAGGGCGGCGTAGACCTTTTCTACTTCGCCGGGGCCGATGACGATCTGGAACAGGCCGCCGGTGAAGAACGAGCCCTTGACCAGGTCGACCTGGTTCAACGCACTGGCGTTGACCAGGCTCGGGTCCTTGAGCGCCAGGCGCAGGCGCGTCACGCAGTGGGCCGCTTGCTCAAGGTTATCGCTGCCGCCGAGGTTCAGGAGAATCTCGCGGGCAATGTTGGAATAGTCGTGGCTCATGCTTGGTCTTCCACTTTAGATTCTTGTTATTGGCAGCACGCCGAGGGCAAAAGTACTCGTCTGTACGAGTTAAAGCAACAACTCGTCTGTACGAGTTGTAAAAATATTCGCCCAGCGCTTTCCAAGGGTCCAATGGACAAAGCCCACCTGTGCCACTAAGGTTCCTGCCTTGAACGCAAACGCGGCACAGAGCCCTCTCCATGAGTAAATACAACCAGATCTACACCGATCTGCTTGCCAGCATCACCACCGAACGCCTGCAACGCGGCACGCGCCTGCCTTCTGAAACCGAATTGATGCAGACCTACCAGGCCAGCCGTGGCACCGTGCGCCGGGCCATCGAGCAGTTGCAGGAGCGCGGGTTTGCGCAAAAAATCCACGGCAAGGGCACCTTCGTGCTGTCGCCCAACCCGATTGAGTTTCAACTGGGCGGCATCGTCAGCTTCCACGAAACCCACGCCGACCTGGGCGATGACGTACGCACCGAAGTGGTTGAGTTCACCCAACTCCCGCTGGAAGGTTCGCTGCTGCAACACATCGAGGCCGACCCCGGCACCCTGATCACCCGCATCAAGCGCGTGCGGCGCATTGGCGGCAAACGGGTGATCCTCGATATCAACCACTTCGTTGCCGAGCTGATCCCGGGCTTGGACCAGACGATTGCCGAACAGTCGATCTACGCCTTCATCGAACAAACCCTGCACCTGCAGATCAGCTACGCCCAGCGCACCATCGAAGCCCTGCCCCGCAGCAAGGACGACCAGGCGCACCTGGACCTCGACGGCCAGAGCCATGTGATCGTGGTGAGCAACCAGACGTTTTTGCAGGATGGGCGCCAGTTCGAGTACACCGAGTCGCGGCATACCCTGGATAAGTTCTACTTCTCCGATATCGCCCGGCGTTAATTATCTACCCACACCCACTCTGAAGCGCTTGGCATGCTCGCCTCCCCCCCTCAAGGAGAGCAGCATGCCACTTGCCGACACATCCCCCGCCGCCCAGCAACAACTTCGCGCCCTGGCCCCCGTGGTACTGGATGCCTGCCCGAACATGCAGGCGATGGCCATCGAGGCCGCCGGTGAAATCCTCACGAAACATGGCCTGGCGCACCTGGATCCCGATCAGGTGTACTGGCACCGCTTCAACCGCGGCACCGGTGATCCGGCGACCTTTACCGGCTGGAGCCATAACGAAAAACCCCAGGCATCGATGACCCTGACGCAGTTGGTCATGCACCGCTTCGAGGTGCATGACCAGGATAATGCCGACCTGCTCGACGGCGATGGCGGCTTCTACAGCGAGGGTGCCCAGGCGCGAGTGTTCGATCAGCACAACGAAGTGCAGCTGTCCGCCAGCGCCGTGCTCCATGATTTCTGGGCGATCAATTTCAGCGATCGCTACACCACGCGCGTGGAGCAATTCTGGAGTACCCACCACCACCATTTCCGCACCCTGGCCAAGGTCAATTGCCTGGCCCAGGCCCTGCAAGCGCGACAGGCCGGGCACCTCGACGAGGAGCAGTTGCAGAAGGTGATCAAGGCCCTTGCCGGCAACCTGGGCTGGCCGCCGACCCTGCCCGACCTGCAAGCCGAGGCAACCCCGGCAAGCGGGCTACGCGTGGCGGCACTGGATATTGGCGGGCATATCGCCACGGACATCCTGCGTATTGTCGATGGCGATGGCCGACAAATCCTCTACGTCCCCGGCGAGGCCCAGGCCTTCCACTGCCTTGAGACGCCTGCCGACCTGCATTTCTGGCTGTTGAACCAGACCAACCGCGCCGATAACCGCGCGCGTTTCATGGCCCATTTCCCCTTGTCGGCCCAGGTCCAGCAGGACGACACCGACGCCGTGACCTGGAAGCAAATGCTGCTGACGCCCGTGCTGATCTACCGCACCGCCCAGGCCGTGGCCGGCACGCTGCCGCCAGACTGGGTGGACAAAGGCCTGAACCACCAACTCGACCAGCTGTTTATCGACTGGGGCACGTGGGACCACCACCTGATCAATCAAGCCGACCAGCCCCTCGACGGCGACGCCTTTACCTGGCTCGCACAATCGAGCCGTGCGCGCATGGACAACGATGCGCAGTTCTCCCTGCAGAGCAACGGCGACCTGCGCAAGAAGCTGTGGATCGGCTACCTGGCCGCCTTTGGCAAGACCTTCGGACCAATGGCCGTGGCAGGCTGGCCGGTGGCCCTGGTGGTGATGGGCGCCAGCGTGGCCAGTCTGGGCCTGAATATCGACCAGGCAATCAATGGCAAAACCCCGGCCGAACGCCGCGCGGGAGCGCTGGGCGCGGTCCTCAGTGCTATCGATGCGGTGTTCAACCTGACGCTGCTGAAGGCCGACGGCGTCATGCCGCAGATCGCCGAAACAGTCGATACCGTGGCGATTGAACACACTACGCCCGCCGTTATACCCGTGTCGCCAGAACCGACCGTACCTGCCAGCTACCAAAGCAACCTGATCCTGGAAGGTGAAACCCTCAACACCGCACCCGGCAAGTTTCACCAGGTCTATACCCTCAAAACCTCCAGCGGCATGCCGCAGCACGCCATTATGCTCAACGATGAAGCCTATTACGTACGCTACGAAGCCGACCCCAACGGCCACGGTTTCTGGGCGATCGTCGACCCAAGTAACCCCCATGGCTTTTCCGGCTCGCTGCCAGTGCGCCTGAACGAACTCAACGAATGGGAACCCGTCAGCGCCAGCAAAGGGTTGAAAGGCGGTGGCGGCAACTCCAGCAAGGCCGCACACACGCCAGCGCCCTCCCCTAGCGAGGAACCGGTGACTGCCCCCGTCAACCCGCTGCGCCGGGTCACTACCCCCTTCGACACCCCGCCCTCGACCCGCACGCACATAAGAAAGTGGGTACTGGGCCTGCCTGAAACCCATGTTCAAAGCCGCTTCGGGCGCATCGACCGCTTCACGTATTACTTCGGCGTCACTCACGACAAACTGCTGCAAACGGCGAAAGACTTCTTTACCGAACTGCCCTGGAACCGACTTCCAGCGCGCCCGGACATCCCCGCGTTCGAGCCCACTACGCCCTTTGCCGAAATCATCGAGCGCCTGCCCGAAGACATACCCGGATACGTCATCGGTGAAACCCTGGACCGCATCGCCAGCACCCGCCTGGTGATCGACAACCTGCCCCTCTTCGCGCGCAAAGGTGTGAAGACCCTATATCTGCGCCGCCTGCTCAACGATTTTGTCCAGGATGACTTGAACCTCTATTCGCGCACCGGGGTGATGTCCGAAGACCTGGAAAGCTACCTGAACCGGCTGGGCACCGACCCGGCAGGCCAGTACAACGAGCTGGAGTTGGTCAAGACTGCCAGGGCCAATGGCATCCGCGTGCAGGCTCTGGACTGCGTCGCCCACTACAAGTACCCCAACCCCACCGCCAACCTTTCAGAGCAAGCGATGAGTAACTACCTCGCCCATACCATTATCCAGGCCGACCAGGCCCTCAATGGCGGCGGCAAGTGGCTGGTGCTCACTGGCGCGCGAAACATCAATACCTTCAATGGCTTTGCCGGTATCAGTGAACTGCACGGCGGCATCGGACTGCGGGTCGAGGAGGTGCTTCCCGGGCAAGGCAGCGACATACGCATTGACCCCGGCATCGACATCGACCGCGACAGTGCACCTGCCCACGAACACGTCGGTGACAGCTTCGACACCTTGCATACCGACTTGCGGGTGCAAGTGGAGGCCCCGCTGGTGCACAGGACCCTGGAGCAAAACCAGCGGCTGCTGTTTCGCAAGGGCATGTACCTGATCGATGCAAGCCAGGGCCGCTATACCCTGCTGCATCACAGCCGCGCCATGAGCGTCGTCCGCACCCCCATCAACCGATTGGCCGATGGTAGCTTCTCCATCGACCGGCCGGCCTGGCCCGGGGTACATAACGTGCACTTCGCGACCCTGGAAAAGCTGTCCAGCGCCCTCACCAATATGGGCTTGAACCTGCAATGCCGGCTGCCCGCTTGACGCCCCCCGCGCGCGCCAGGCAGTAAAACGCCTGCCGCGCGGGGCGCCCATGACAAGCCGAGGCCAAACGTTGTTTAATCGGCGTTTGACAACGCTCAGGCGAGGACCGGGACAGCACCGTGAACATTCCAGAAAAGTGGCGTGAACAGTTCCCCCTCGCACTCATCGAAAAACAGGCCATCGGCGAGTCCCGGGCTGACGTGTTTCGACTGCGCAGGGACAACGGCCCAGACCTGTTCCTGAAAGCCGAGCCCCTGGTCGAACACGCCGAGCTTGCCGACGAAATCGAACGCCTGCACTGGCTGCAGCAACAGGGCCTGCCAGCGCCAGTGGTACTGGACCAAGTGCAGGAAAACCATCACCACTGGCTGCTGATGAACGCCATGCCGGGACAGGACCTGGCCAGCAGCAGCGCGCTTTCTGCCGCGCAGATCATCGACGTCCTGGCCACCGCCTTGCGCACATTGCACCAGGTCCCCGTGGCGCAATGCCCCTTCGATCACAACCTGGAACAGCGCATCACCGTCGCCCGGGAACACGTCGACGCCGGACTGATTGATGGGACGGACTTCGACGATGAGCGACTGGGACGCAGCGTCCGCGATGTGTTTGCCGAACTCCTGTCGACGCGGCCCACCACCCACGACCTGGTGGTGACGCACGGCGATGCGTGCCTGCCAAACTTCATGGCAGCGGGCGGTCACTTCAGTGGTTTTATCGACTGCGGTCGCCTTGGAGTCAGCGACCGCTATCAAGACCTGGCCCTGGCGGCACGCAGTGTCGAACGCAACTTGGGGCGGGAATGGGTAAGGCCGTTCTTTGAGCTGTATGGTGTGGAGCCTGATGAGCAGCGAATGGCTTTTTACTGCCTGTTGGATGAATTTTTCTAATGACTCCTGAGCAGCCCTCGACACTACCTCGACAAGCTCGCTGATACGACGCATACGATATCCGCGTCAAACCATGAGGAAGAACGCCATGCTCATCAAGAGCCTGTTGCTGAGTTTTTGCGCTGTGTTATTGGTTGGCTGCACGGGCAGGGGCTTTCAACCTCCGCCGCCGGAATTTACCAATTGGAAGAAAATCGGGGTGTCTGAAGAAGGCGTCAAGAGTGCTATGACCGCCTGCGGCTATACCAACCTGATAGGGACGGGGGACAGGACGCCAATTGACCAGGTACTCACGCGGTTTTATTGCATGAAAGACGCCGGTTTCAAGCGCACAGATAACATTGACCTGTGCAAGGAAGGCCGCATCGGCGAATCACCGGTGTGCGAAGGCCGCCGGTAATCCATTGGGGGGTTGGTGGTAGTAGCGCTGGGCAGTCGCGCCTTCTCGACCGCCATCACCGGGGAACCTGGCGAACCCTAATGCCAGTCAGTTAAGCGGATTCTGCTTTCTGTAGGAGCGAGCTTGCTCGCGAAGGACGTCAACAATAACGCGTTTTTGCTAGGTAAACGCGGCGTTCTCAAGTTCTTCGCGAGCAAGCTCGCTCCTACAAAAAGGCTTAACTGACGGGCATTGTGGCGAGCCCCAAAAAGCCAAAAGCCCGCAATTAAGCGGGCTTCAGGGTACTTTTTGCTAGAGGGTGCCGGACAATGCCGGACGCCCAATCATTCCCACTCAATCGTCGCCGGCGGCTTGCTCGACACGTCATACGTCACGCGCGAGATGCCTTCGATTTCATTGATGATACGGCCGCTGACAGTCTCCAGCAGTTCGTACGGCAGGTGTGCCCAGCGGGCGGTCATGAAGTCGATGGTTTCTACGGCACGCAGGGCCACGACCCAGGCGTAGCGACGGCCATCGCCAACCACGCCAACCGATTTCACCGGCTGGAACACGACGAAGGCCTGGCTGACTTTGTGGTACCAGTCGGCCTTGCGCAGTTCTTCGATGAAGATGTGGTCGGCTCGACGCAGCAGGTCGGCGTATTCCTTCTTCACTTCACCGAGGATGCGCACGCCCAGGCCCGGGCCCGGGAATGGGTGGCGGTAGACCATGTCGTACGGCAGGCCCAGTTCCAGGCCCAGGCGACGGACTTCGTCCTTGAACAGTTCGCGCAGCGGTTCTACCAGCTTGAGGTTCATTTCCTCAGGCAGGCCACCCACGTTGTGGTGGGACTTGATCACGTGGGCCTTGCCGCTCTTGGCGCCGGCCGACTCGATCACGTCGGGGTAGATGGTGCCCTGGGCGAGGTACTTGATGTTGTCCAGTTTGTTGGACTGGGCATCGAAGACGTCGATGAAGGTGCGGCCGATGATCTTGCGCTTCTTCTCCGGGTCGGACTCGCCGGCCAGGTTGTTCAAGAACTGATCTTCGGCGTTGGCGCGGATCACCTTGACGCCCATGTTCTCGGCGAACATGGCCATCACTTGCTCGCCTTCGTGCAGGCGCAGCAGGCCGTTGTCGACGAACACGCAGGTCAGTTGGTCACCGATAGCCTTGTGCAGCAGCGCAGCAACCACGGAGGAGTCAACGCCGCCGGACAGGCCGAGCAGGACGTTGTCGGTACCGACCTGGGCGCGCACGTTGGCGATGGCGTCT
This sequence comes from Pseudomonas sp. WS 5059, assembly GCF_012985525.1. NCBI lineage: Bacteria > Pseudomonadati > Pseudomonadota > Gammaproteobacteria > Pseudomonadales > Pseudomonadaceae > Pseudomonas > Pseudomonas sp. WS 5059. Next base: position 299,629 of record NZ_JAAQWO010000006.1, read on the forward strand.
TCAGCGATTTTCGACGGAGTCCACAGGGCCTCACACTCGCAGATGTCGAGGATGAAGCGCGACAGGATGCGCCCGCCTTGCTTGGTGTGGGTCACTTCCGGGTGGAACTGCACGCCGTAGTAACGACGCTCGTCGCTGAACATGCCGGCGATCGGGCAGCTCGGGGTGCTGGCCAGGATGTGGAAGTCTTCCGGCATCCGGGTGACCTTGTCACCGTGGCTCATCCAGACATCGAGGCCGAACAGGCCGTCGGCGTCGACGTGGTCTTCGATGCCGTCCAGCAGGCGGCTCTTGCCGACCACGTCGACACGGGCATAACCGAATTCACGCAGCTCGGAACCTTCAACCTTGCCGCCCAGTTGCTCGGCCATGGTCTGCATGCCGTAGCAGATACCAAATACCGGCACGCCCAGGTCGAATACCGCTTGTGGGCAGCGCGGGCTGTTGGCTTCGTGCACGGACTCGGGGCCACCGGCGAGGATGACGCCTTTAGGGGCGAATTCGCGGATCGCTTCGTCATCCATGTCGAACGGATGCAGTTCGCAGTACACGCCGATTTCACGCACGCGGCGGGCGATCAGCTGGGTGTACTGGGAACCGAAGTCGAGGATCAGGATGCGGTGGGCGTGAATGTCGAGGGCCATGAAGTCAGTCTCGTCTAATGAATCAGAAACAACTCGGGGCTGAAAGAACAGCCCCGGTTACTTAACGTTTTGCTGGAAGCCTCAACCTACGCGGTAGTTTGGCGCTTCCTTGGTGATCTGCACGTCGTGGACATGGGATTCAGCCATGCCGGCGCCGGTGATCCGTACGAACTCTGGCTTGGTGCGCATTTCTTCGATGTCGGCGCTGCCGGTGTAGCCCATCGAGGAACGCAGGCCGCCCATCAGTTGATGGATGATGGCGCTCAGGGTGCCCTTGTACGGCACACGGCCTTCGATGCCTTCCGGTACGAGCTTCTCGGCGCCTGCCGAGGAGTCCTGGAAGTAGCGGTCGGAAGAGCCTTGCGCCTGGGACATGGCGCCCAGCGAACCCATGCCACGGTAAGCCTTGTAGGAACGGCCCTGGAACAGTTCGATTTCGCCTGGTGCTTCTTCAGTGCCGGCAAACATCGAGCCCATCATCACGCAGGAAGCACCGGCCACGATGGCCTTGGACAGGTCACCGGAGAAACGGATGCCGCCGTCGGCGATCAACGGTACGCCAGTGCCTTCGAGGGCAGCGGCAACATTGGCGATGGCGCTGATTTGCGGCACGCCCACACCGGCGACGATCCGCGTGGTGCAGATCGAGCCAGGGCCGATACCGACCTTGACCGCGTCAGCGCCGGCTTCGGCCAGGGCCTTGGCGGCAGCGCCGGTGGCGATGTTGCCGCCGATCACCTGTACGTCAGGGAAGTTCTGCTTGACCCAGCGAACGCGGTCGATCACGCCCTTGGAGTGACCGTGGGCGGTGTCGACCACCACCACGTCAACCCCGGCAGCGACCAGGGCCGAAACGCGGTCGCCGGTGTCTTTACCGGTACCAACGGCGGCGCCAACGCGCAGACGACCTTGGTCATCCTTGCTGGCCAGCGGGTAAGCCTTGGCTTTTTCGATGTCGTTGACGGTCATCATGCCTTTGAGGGCGAATTTGTCGTCGACGATCAGCACGCGCTCGATGCGGTGCTTGTGCAGCAGTTCACGCACATCGTTCTTGTCGGCGCCTTCCTTGACAGTAACGAGGCGCTCTTTAGGCGTCATCACTTCACGGACGGTGACTTCAAGACGGTTTTCAAAGCGCACGTCACGGGAAGTGACGATGCCGACCAGGTCGCCATCGTGCAGCACTGGAACACCGGAGATGTTGTGCAGGCGGGTCAGGTCGAACAGGTCGCGCACGGTAGCGTCGGCTTCGATGGTGATCGGATCTTTCACCACGCCGGCTTCGTAACGCTTGACCTTGCGCACTTCGGCAGCTTGCTGCTCGATGGTCATGTTCTTGTGGATGATGCCGATGCCGCCTTCCTGAGCCATGGCGATTGCCAAACGGGCTTCAGTGACGGTGTCCATGGCAGCGGAAACCAGAGGAATATTCAGCTCGATGCCACGGGTTAGGCGGGTCTTGAGACTGACTTCGTTAGGAAGCACCTCGGAATAACCGGGCACTAGGAGAATGTCGTCGAATGTCAGAGCTTCTTGGCTGATACGCAGCATCGCGGGGGCTCCCGAGCGGGAAAATGGAAGCGCGTCATTATACTCAGACACCCCTCGGGCCTCAACGTAAAACTCTGACAAACTTGGTAATACTGATAGATGGGTAAAACCAGTCTCTGGTTTGGCGCACGGCCCAGGCTCCATCGCCGGCAAGCCGGCTCCTACAGGTAGGGGGCGGCAGTGGTTTTAGAGTTCGACTTTGACCCAACTGATTTTCTGATCGAGCCAATCGGCAAACTCGTCGATAAAGCTCTGCTTGAAGCCCGCTTCCGCCCAGTTGTTGAAGATAAAGCCCAGGTTGGAAAAGCCGCATTCCTGCAGGAACAGGAAACCGTTGATGTCATCTTCATGCCCACACAGCGGGCAGGTGAAGTTGTCGGTGTGGCCGGGCATCCAGTCTTCCAGGCTGTCGAACAGCGCCTCGCCAACTTCTTTAAGGCATTGCGGGCAGCCGGCTTCTTCGAGAAAACCCTTGGCGGGGGTATAGATGCAGCGTTTGTAGATGATTTCCAGGCCGTTGACCGGTTCGTTGAACGGCAGCGCCTCGGGGTGCAGCACCACCGCGCGGGCACCATCGGCCAGGGCATAGCCCATGCGGTTGCCGGTGCGCCCGCAGGTGGTCAGTTCTTCCTTGATGATGTTCTTGCGCACCAGCCAGCGCACGATGGCCCGGGCGCGGGGTTCGTGGACGGGCAAGGTGGAGATTTTCGGGACAAGGATGCTTTGGGAATTCATGGGAGTCCTGCGGTGTGGCGTCTGACGCCTTCGCGAGCAAGCCCGCTCCCACATTCGACTGCGTTCCTACAGGAGAAATGCAGTCGAATGTGGGAGCGGGCTTGCTCGCGAAGAGGCCCTGAAGGCTGGCAGCTTAATCTCTGCCCCACACAGGTCAAGTACTCAAATACCGTCCAATCAAGGCAATGCCACTGGCCAGTACCAGCCACGTCACCAACCGCACAAACGCCTCGCGGGACATGCGCAGGGTCAATCGCCGCCCCGCCCACAGCCCCAGCGCCATCGCCGGCAGCAGGCACACGGCCAACATCAGCAGCGGCAACTCGGCATACACCCCGGCGATCAAAAACAGGCTCAGGCGTACCACCGTGCTCGCGCTGATCAGCGCACTTTGGGTCGCTCGCGCCCCGTCCTTGGGCAGGCGGCTGTTCAGATAGATCGCATATAAAAAGCCGCCACTGCCAAACAAGGCACCAAACAGTCCGCCCACCACGCCCATCGGCACCGACCAGCCGGCAGCCAGGGCTGTGGGCTTGGCCCTTACCGTCAGGCTGTAGATGGCATAGGCGCTGATAAACAGGCCCATCAACAGCAGGAGCAGATCCGAATGCAGGTTGAGCAGGAAGATCACGCCAAGCGTGCAGCCAATCGCCATGCACGGCAGTAACCGCAACAGCTCCGGCTTGACCACATCCCGCCGCGATTGCAGCAGGTTGCCAAAGGCCGCGACGAAATCCAGCAGCACCAGCAGCGGGATGATCTTCGACAGCGGCATAAACATAATCAGGATCGGCCCGGCCACCAGCGCCGTGCCAAAGCCGGCGATGCCAAACACGATATAAGCCAGGGCAATCCCCAGGCCGATTACCAGCCAGTCCACCGTCCCGAACGACCACTGCTCCATCAATTCAACCAGGCTCATGCAATATTCCTTGTCAGCGATGGCCCTCACTTTAGCCAAGCCGGTGAGTTGCGACTAATATCTTCCAGGCCCTCCACCTATCTCGAAAAGGCATGACTCGTGATTTCCACCCGGCAACTGCGTTACTTCGTTGAAATCGCCGAGAGCGGCAGCTTCAGCGCCGCCGCCGAGCGCCTGTTTGTCGCGCAATCGGCCCTCAGCCGGCAGATCAAGGAGCTGGAAATTATCCTGCAAACCCCGCTGTTCGAGCGCACCGCCCGCCAACCCAGGCTGACTGCCGCCGGCGAGGCGTTTTATCCACGGGCGCGCAACCTGCTGGGCGAGTTGCACAAGGCCAGTGAACTGGCGACCCAGGTCGGCCACGGCCAGCTCGGCACCCTGCGCCTGAGCCACTCCAGCACAGTGCCGATGAGTGGACGTGTGCTGCGCGGGATCAGCGCCTGGCTGGAACAGTGCCCCGGGGTGTCGCTGGATATCGTCAAACTGTCCTCTGAAGCGCAGTTGGAAGACATTGCCGAGGGTCGCCTGGAGGTCGGCCTGCTGCGCCTGCCGGTGCTGCGCCAGCGCGAGGGAGTACGCATCCTGCCTTTATATAAGGAGCCGCTGCTGCTGGCAGTCCCGCCAGGCCATCCGTTGGCCGGGCATTCCTCGGCCATTGAGCTGGCGCAGTTGCAGGACCAAGCCTTTATCTCGATCCCCCATCCGCAACGCGGCGGCCTGAGTTACCTGTCAGCCGAGTTGTGCATGCGCGCCGGATTTTTCCCCAAGGCGGCGCGGGTGATGTCGCGCAAGACCACCCAATTGCAACTGATCCAGGCGGGGTTTGGCATTGCCCTGCTGCCCGAGTCGATGCGCGATATCGCCCCGGCCAACATTCACTTCCTGCCCCTGGCCGACCCCGACTGCCACAGCACTGTGGCCCTGGCCTGTGCGCAGGGGCCGAGCGCGCTGGTTGCGCAGTTCTGTCAAACACTGGGCGAATGCCTATAAACTGCCGCCCATGACTAAAGATCGCCTCTCATGATTAAAGACCCGTTTGCCCGCCTGGGCCTGGACCGCGAAGTCCTGACTGTCAGCCAGCTCAACGGCCGCGCGCGGGTGTTGCTGGAGGACGTGTTCACCAATATCTGGGTCGAGGGCGAGATCTCCAACCTCGCCCGCCCGGCCTCCGGCCATGTGTATTTCACCCTCAAGGACAGTGGCGCGCAGGTGCGTTGTGCACTGTTTCGCAATAACGCTGCGCGGGTGCGCCAGGCGTTGAAGGATGGCCTGGCGGTCAAGGTGCGCGGCAAGGTCTCGCTGTTCGAGGGGCGTGGCGACTATCAGTTGATTCTCGACACTGTGGAGCCGGCCGGTGATGGTGCGCTGCGCCTGGCCTTCGATGCACTGAAGGAAAAACTCAGCGCCGAAGGCTTGTTCAGCGCCGAGCGCAAAGTGCCACTGCCGGCCCACCCGCGGCGCATCGGCATTATCAGCTCACCTACGGGCGCGGTGATTCGCGACATCATCAGTGTGTTCGGCCGCCGCGCGCCGAATGTGCAACTGACCCTGATCCCCACCGCCGTGCAGGGCCGCGAGGCCGTGGCGCAGATTGTCCGCGCCCTCAAGTTGGCCGATGCCCGTGGTTTTGATGCACTGATCCTGGCCCGTGGTGGTGGCTCGCTGGAAGACCTCTGGTGCTTCAACGAAGAAGCCGTGGCGCGGGCCATCGATGCCTGTGTCACGCCTATCGTCAGTGCCGTGGGCCATGAGACCGATGTGTCCATCAGCGACTTCGTGGCCGACGTACGCGCGCCCACGCCGTCGGCGGCTGCTGAGCTGCTGGCGCCGGATGCGAGCAACCTGGTGCGTCAGGTCGAAAGCCTGCATCGCCGGCTGGTGATGCTGATGCGCAATCGCCTGACCCACGACCGCCTGCGCCTGGAAGGCATGGCCCGGCGCCTGCGCCACCCCGGTGAGCGCCTGCGCCAGCAGGCCCAGCGCCTGGATGACCTGGATATGCGCCTGCGCCGCGCGTTCGAGCGCAGCCTCAATACCCGCCGCGAACGCCTGATCCGCCTGGAAACCCGCCTGGCCGGCCAGCATCCGGGGCGGCAATTGGCGCTACTGCGCCAAAGGCTGGACAGCCTCGCCGAACGCCTGCCCCGGGCCATGCGCGAAGGCCTCAAGGCGCGCCGCCTGCAACTGCAAAGCCAGGTGCAGACGTTGCAGGTGGTCAGCCCGCTGGCGACCTTGGGCCGTGGCTACAGCATCCTGCTGGACGAGCGCGGCCAGGCCATTCGCAATGCCGCACAAACCCACACCGGCCAGCGCCTGACCGCGCGTCTCGGTGAAGGCCAATTGCAAGTGCGGGTGGAAGACAACCACCTGACACCCGTCACCCTTTCATTACTGGATTGATTGATGCCTCGTCTATTTAGCCTGTTGATGTTGCTGTGCCTGACCTTCAATGCCCACGCCGACAGCTACATCACCCGCACTCTTAACAAGCCGGTGCCTGGCGGTGTGGCCGTGGTCGACCTGGGCCCTGGAGCCGCCGCGCCGAAAGCCACTTACCAAGGCAAACCGGTGCTGGTGGTCAAGGAACAGGACAACTGGCTGGCGATTGTCGGCATCCCGTTGACGGTCAAGCCCGGTAACGAGCGGATCAGCAGTGGCGGGCGCACCCTGCCGTTTATCGTTGGTTTCAAGAAGTATCCGGAACAGCGCATCACCCTGAAGAATAAAAGCCAGGTCAACCCTGAGCCGGCGCAACTCAAGCGCATCGAGGGCGAGTTGGCGGTGCAGCTCAAGGCTTACCGCAGCTTCAGCCCGAACCTGCCGAGCAACCTGGTGCTGGACAAGCCGGTGAATGGTCCGCTGTCGAGCAGGTTCGGCGTGCGCCGCTTCTTCAACGGTGAAGAGCGCAACCCGCACTCGGGCCTGGACTTCGCGGTGCCTGCCGGCACGCCGATCAAGACGCCGGCCAATGGCAAGGTGATCCTGGTGGGTAATTACTTCTTCAACGGCAACACGGTGTTCGTCGACCACGGCCAGGGCTTTATCAGCATGTTCTGCCATATGTCGAAGATTGACGTGAAGGTGGGCCAGCAATTGGTGCGAGGGGCGGTGGTCGGCAAGGTCGGGGCGACGGGCCGGGCGACCGGGCCGCATATGCACTGGAATATCAGCTTGAATGATGCGCGGGTGGATCCGGCGATCTTTATTGGCGCGTTCCAACCTTGATGTGATCGTTGAGCTTACTGGCGCCATCGCGGGCTTGCATGCGAGGGCGCCCGATCAGTCGCCACTGATTGCGCATCTGGAAACCCCAACGCAAATAGAACAAAGCCTCCCGACTTTTTCCACAATAAAATCTCGTTTCCTACAGCAATAGCAGAACTTCTCTCAATTTTTTCCGACTGCTTGCCATCTTTCACCCCGGCGGTTAGGGTTGAGCTTATGAAAACCTCTCACACCCTCATTCAGCTCCGCCAGCACCGCAGCCTGTGCCTCGTCAGCGCACGACTGCCAGGCTGAATCGATCTGCCTCGTCCCCGATTTGCATCCCTAATAAACGCTTTCTGGCAGGCCGCCTCTTCTCGGCCCTACAACAAGGATTCTTCTGATGAGCATGCTCAAAGACCCGTCTTCGAAATACCGCGCGTTCCCGACCATTGATATCCCGGACCGCACCTGGCCATCCAAGACCATCACCACCGCGCCGATCTGGTGCAGCTCCGACTTGCGCGACGGTAACCAGTCGCTGATCGAGCCCATGGATGCGGTGAAAAAACTGCGTTTCTGGAAAACCCTGGTCGCGGTGGGCGTGAAAGAGATCGAAGCCTCGTTCCCGGCCGCGTCGCAAACCGACTTCGACTTCGTGCGCACCCTGATCGAAGACAACCACATCCCCGAGGACACCACCATCCAGGTGCTGACCCAGGGCCGTGAAGACTTGATCGCCCGTACCTTCGAATCCCTGCGCGGCGCCAAGAAAGCCATCGTGCACTTGTACAACGCCACTTCGCCGTCGTTCCGCCGTATCGTGTTCAACCAGGACAAGGATGGGATCAAGGCCATCGCAGTCGACGCAGCCAAGCTGTTCGTCAAGTACGCTGCCCAGCAGCCGGAAACCCAGTGGACCTTCGAGTACTCCCCGGAGACCTTCAGCGCTACTGAACTGGAATTCGCCAAGGAAGTGTGTGACGCGGTGATCGAGGTGTGGAACCCGACGCCCGAGCACAAGATGATCCTCAACCTGCCGGCCACCGTGGAATGCGCCACGCCGAATATCTATGCCGACCAGATCGAGTGGTTCGGTCGCCATATCAACCGTCGTGACAGCGTGATCATCAGCCTGCACACCCACAACGACCGTGGCACTGGTGTTGCAGCGACCGAACTGGGCCTGATGGCCGGCGCCGATCGTGTCGAAGGCTGCCTGTTCGGCAACGGCGAGCGTACCGGTAACGTCGACCTCGTCACCGTGGCGTTGAACCTCTACACCCAGGGCGTGAACCCTGAGCTGGACTTCTCCGACATCGACGGCGTGCGCAAAGTGGTCGAGGAATGCAACCAGATCCCGGTCCACCCGCGTCACCCGTATGTTGGCGACCTGGTCCACACCGCGTTCTCCGGCTCGCACCAGGACGCGATCCGCAAGGGCTTCGCCCAGCAGAAACCGGACACCTTGTGGGAAGTACCGTACTTGCCAATCGACCCGGCCGACATTGGCCGCAGCTACGAGGCGGTGATCCGCGTCAACAGCCAGTCGGGCAAGGGCGGCATCGCCTACTTGCTGGAGCAGGAATACGGCATCAGCTTGCCACGCCGCATGCAGATCGAGTTCAGCCAGGTGGTACAGGCCGAGACCGATCGCGTGGGCCTGGAAATGACCGCCGCGCAGATCCACGCATTGTTGCAGCGTGAATACCTGCAGGCCAACACCCCGTACGCGTTGGTCAGCCACCGCTTGCAGGAAGAGAACGGCAACAGCTCGGTAGAAGTTGAAGTGTCCGGCAAAGGTCAGGGCGAAACCAACCTGCGCTGGCACGGCAAGGGCAATGGCGCGCTGGAAGCGCTGGTGGCCGGCCTGCCGATTGGGGTTGAGATCATGGACTACAACGAGCACGCGATTGGCGCGGGTACTAACGCCAAGGCTGCCGCTTACATTGAACTGCGCGTGAACGGCGAGCGTCCGGTGCACGGTGTGGGGATTGATGAAAACATCACCACGGCCAGCTTCAAGGCGGTGTTCAGCGCGCTGAACCGTTCGTTGAGCCAGCTGGAAGCGAAAGCGGCGTAACTGCCTGCTGGAATGCAAAGGCCCCTGGGTGAGAACCCAGGGGCCTTTTTTATTTGTGGTTGTGGTGGTGCTGATGGCCTTATCGCGGGCAAGCCCGCTCCCACATTGCAATGCAGTCCCCTGTAGGAGCGGGCTTGCCCGCGATAGCTACCTCACTGGCAACGGGCTCCTGTCAGACAAACTGAAAGCTATCGGCATCCAGATTCGCCGGAAATCGCGTGCGGTACTCCGCCAATTGCGCCGCCTCCAGGCACACCTGGAACACCCCGTCCGCCTCCCCCGCGCTCAGCAGGCTTTCACCCTGGAAGTCCAGGACCTGGCTGTCCCCGGTGTAGGCAAAACCCTTGCCATCCGTCCCCACCCGATTCACCGCCGCCACATAGCACAGGTTTTCGATGGCCCGGGCCGGCAACAGGCGGTTCCAGTGCTGGCGCCGCGCCCCCGGCCAGTTGGCGGTGTACAGCAGCAGGTCGGTGTCCTGGGCGTCCCGGCTCCACACCGGGAAGCGCAGGTCGTAGCAGATCAGCGGGCGTATCCGCCAACCCTTGAGCTCGAACTGCACCTGACGCTCGCCAGGCGTGTAGTGATTGTGCTCGCCGGCCATGCGAAACAGGTGGCGCTTATCGTAGTGCAACACCTCGCCATCGGGCCGCGCCCACAAAAGGCGGTTACGGTGACTGCCATCGGCGGCCTGGATGATCACGCTGCCGGTAATCACCGCGTTGTGCTTATGTGCCTGAGCCTTGAGCCATTCATGGGTCGGGCCGTTTTCGGCTTCGGCTAGCAGTTGGGATTCCATGGAAAAGCCGGTGGTGAACATTTCCGGCAGCACGATCAGGTCGGCGCCCGCGGTCTGCTCCAGCAGCAACTCGAAATGCTCCAGGTTGGCCTGGCGGTCATGCCAGGCCAGGGTGGTCTGTACCAGGGCGATATTCAGGTCGGGTAAAGCACTTAGATCACGCATAGTTTCTCGGCTGCTTGGCGCAGCGTCTCCTCGCGTTTGGCAAAGCACAGGCGCACCAGGCGCTGGCCTTGGGGTGGGTTCTGGTAGAACACCGAGACCGGAATTGTCGCCACGCCATGCTCGCGGGTCATCCACAGCGACATGGCCACGTCATCCAGGTCCGGGCGAATCTGTGAGTAATCCACCAGTTGAAAGTAAGTACCGGCCACCCGCGTAAAACTGAAACCCGAGGGGGCCAGCAGATCGCAGAACAGGTCGCGCTTGGCCTGGTAAAAGGCTGGCAGTTCCTCGACATGTTCCGGGTGCTCGGCCATAAAGTCGGCCAGGGCGAACTGCAACGGCGTCACACCGCAGAAGCTGACGTATTGATGTACCTTGCGCAGCTCGGCGCTCAAGGCCGCTGGGGCCACCACGTAGCCGGTCTTCCAGCCGGTGACGTGGTAGGTCTTGCCAAAGGAGCTGACCACGAACGCGCGCTGATACAGCTCTTCGTGGGCCAGGACGCTGACGTGGGGCACGCCATCGAAAACCAGGTGTTCGTAGACTTCATCGCTGACTAGGTAGATATCGCGGTCGCGGATCAGCTCGGCCAATTGGTCCAGCTCGGCGCGGCTGATCAGGGCGCCGCTGGGGTTGTGCGGGGTGTTGAGGATGATCATCCGCGTACGCGGTGACAGCGCCGCCTCGATCTGCTCGAAATCCAGGCTGAAGTCCGTCAGCCCCAACTGCACATGCACGCAACGCCCACCGGCCAGCTCCACCGCAGGTTCGTAGCTGTCGTAGCACGGGTCGAAGACAATCACTTCATCACCGCTGCGGATCACCGCCTGGATCGCACAGAAGATCGCCTGGGTGGCGCCGGGGGTGATGGTCACTTCGCTGTCGGGACTGACCTGCACGCCATAGCTGCGGGCGATCTTGGCCGCCACTTGCTGGCGCAGGGCCGGTAGGCCGGTCATTGGCGCGTATTGGTTATGGCCGCTGGCAACGTGTTTGCCCACCGCGTCGAGCAAGGCCTGGGGGCCATTGAAGTCGGGAAATCCCTGGGACAGGTTCAACGCGCCGGTTTCGGCAGCGAGTTGCGACATGGTGGTGAAAATGGTGGTGCCGACATTTGGCAGCTTGCTGGTGATCATTCGGTGGGCCCCTGGCGGTGAGTTACAAGTTGTAAGCTGCAAGCGCCGAAGGGTCAATCGTGAGGCACAAAAAAGGGCTCGTTCAGAGCCCCTTCTTGGGTAACGCCTAACTTACATAAGAGCTGGCTTGCCTGGGTTGGCGCTGGGTCAGTCAGCACATCGGTGTCTGACCTGTCGCTATCGCGGGCAAGCCCGCTCCCACACAAGCCTGCTCCCAGGGCTAGCGGCGATCTTTACGCTTTTTGTCAGCCTTCTTGTTGTGGCTCATCAAGCGACGTTTCTTGTTCACTTGGCGGTCAGTCAGGCTGTTCTTGTTGCCTTCGTACGGGTTTTCACCACCTTTGAACTCGATGCGGATCGGTGTACCGACCAGCTTCAGGACACGGCGGTAGGTGTTTTCCAGGTAACGCACGTAGGACTTGGGCACCTTCTCGATCTGGTTACCGTGGATCACGATAATCGGCGGGTTGGCACCACCCAAGTGGGCGTAACGCAGCTTGATCCGACGGTTGTTGACCATCGGTGGCGCGTGTTCGCCCACGGCGTCTTCGAGGATCTGGGTCAGACGGTTGGTCGGCCAGCGGGTGACCGCCGACTTGAACGAGTTCTGTACCGAAGCGTAGAGGTTGCCCACGCCAGTGCCGTGCAGCGCCGAGATAAAGTGGATATCGGCGAAGTCGACGAAGAACAACCGACGTTGCAGCTCGACCTTGACGAAGTCGCGCTCGCTCGGGGTCATGCCGTCCCATTTGTTAATCGCGATCACCAATGCCCGACCGGCCTCCAGGGCAAAGCCCAGCAGGTTGAGGTCGTGGTCGACCACGCCTTCGCGGGCGTCCATGACGAAGATCACCACGTTGGCGTCTTTGATCGCCTGCAGGGTTTTGACCACCGAGAACTTTTCAACTTCCTCGTGGATCTTGCCGCGCTTGCGCACACCGGCGGTGTCGATCAGCGTGTACTTCTCGTCGTTACGCTCGAACGGGATGTAGATACTGTCGCGGGTGGTGCCGGGCTGGTCATAGACGATTACCCGGTCTTCACCGAGCATGCGGTTGACCAGGGTCGACTTGCCGACGTTCGGGCGGCCGATGATGGCGATCTTGATCCCGTCTTTTTCACTCGGGCCAGGAATGCGCTTGGCTTCCTCGCCTTCGGCGACGATCTCTTCTTCACCTTCAACCTCTTCGGCGTCATCCTTGGGGAAGTCGCGCAGGGCGATTTCCAACATCTGGGTGATGCCGCGACCGTGGGCACCGGCGACGGGAATCGCGTCACCCAGGCCCATCGGGCTGAATTCGGCTCGGGCCGCCTCAGGATCGATGTTGTCAATCTTGTTGGCGATCAAATAGGAGCGCTTGTTACGCTTGCGCAAGTGCTCGCCGATCATTTGGTCGGCAGCGGTGTAGCCCGCGCGGGCGTCCACCAGGAACAACACGACATCGGCTTCTTCAATGGCCAGCAGCGACTGCTCGGCCATCTTTTCGTCCATGCCATGCTCGTCACCGGAGATACCACCGGTGTCGACAATAATGTAGGAGCGCCCTTGCCACTTTGCCTCACCGTATTGGCGATCACGGGTCAGACCGGACAAGTCGCCGACGATGGCGTCGCGAGTCCTGGTCAGGCGGTTGAACAAGGTGGACTTGCCGACGTTAGGTCGGCCCACCAGGGCGATTACGGGAACCATGCGGCTCTCCACTGCGTTATTTCAGAAAATACAAAAGCCGCTGCAAGGCAGCGGCTGGTGCTCGGGGCAACACCCGAAGGTGCCGCATGCCCTGCCGAAGCAGGGCCGCCTGGGGGTTACCCCAAGCATAGTTCTTACTTGATGGTCAGGGCTTCCAGCTTGCCGCTGTTACCAAACACATAAAGCATGTTGCCTACTACCAGCGGACGCGCACGCAGGCCGTCGCTGTCGATACGCTCACGGCCGACAAAGCGGCCATCCACCTGGCTCAGCAGGTGCAGGTAACCTTCCAGGTCGCCTACCGCTACATAGCTGGAGAATACTTCCGGAGCCGACAGTTGACGGCGAGCCAACGAGTCGTTGCTCCACAGGGCTGTGGTGGAACGTTCGTCGACGCTTTCAACGGTACCGGATGCCAGGCTCACGTAGACGCTGCCAAACCCTTGGGCGACACCGGCGTAGCTGGAAGCATCACGCTGCCAGAGGACACGACCGCTTTGCAGGTCCAGCGCCGCAACACGGCCCTGGTAAGTGGCGACGTACAGGGTTTCGCCCGACAGCAGCAAGCCGCCGTCGATGTCCACGACACGGTCCAGCTCGGAGCGACCTTGTGGAATGGCGACCCGCGATTCCCAGGCCGGCACGCCGTTCTGGGTATCCAGAGCGACCACTTTACCGGTCGAAAGACCTGCCAGCGCCAGGTTATTGGTCACAACCGGACCACTGGTACCGCGCAACGTCAACACCGCAGGGGTGCTGTCATACAGCCAGCGCTGCTCACCGGTGTTGGCGTCGAGGCCGATGACACGGTCATCCTGGGTCTGCACCACGACGATGTCGCCGTTGGTGGCAGGCGGTGCGAGGACTTCACTGGTCACGCGAGCGCGCCATTTCTCTTCACCGTTGCTCGAATCCAGGGCCACGACTTCGCCTTTCAGCGTGCCGATCATCACCATGCCGTAACCCACGCCGACGGCGCCGGAAACCGGGAGCTCGAGGTCTTTCTTCCACTTGACGTCGCCGTTCATGCGATCCATGGAGATCACCACGCCCGTCACGTCAGCGGCCACAATGTTGTCACCGTCGATTGCCGGTACCAGCATGTTGTAGGTGTCGCCCTGGCCGTCACCGATGGAGCGGCTCCACTGCTTTTGCAGGACCACTTCTTCCTTGAAGCTGGTCAGCTCGGCCGGAGGCAGTTCTTTTTTGCTGTTGCTGCTGCAACCCGCGGCCAAAACGGCCAGAGCCAGCAATGCTGCATGTTTCCAACGGATCACGTCACGCATCCCCTTTGGCCAAGTCGTCCAGCTTGATTTGTAAGCCACCGACCGCTGCTTCATCAGACAGCGCAGCCTTGGCTTTTTGGTACGCAGCATTGGCTTCGTCGGTACGACCCAATTGGACCAGCAGGTCGCCCTTGAGCTCTTCGCGAGTGGCTACAAATGCCTTGTCAGCATCGCCGTCGAGCAGTTTCAGTGCTTCGTCGGCTTTGTTCTGTGCGGCCAGGACCTGGGCCAGGCGCTGACGTGCGATTTCACCCAGGGTCGGGTTGCTCGGTTTGTCGGCGATGGCTTTGAGCTCGGAGGCTGCATCATCCAGCTTACCGGTATCGACCGCGACTTTCGCGACGAACAGGCTGCCGTATTGGGCGTAGGTGCTACCACCAAATTCGTTTTTCAGCTTGCCGGCCAGGTCCGCCACTTGGGCAGGATCAGGCTTGCCAGTGGGCGTCAGCGTGGTTTCCAGCAGTTGCTGATAGAGCATCGAGGCGCCTTGCGACTGATTGCCCTGATACTTCTGGAACGCCTGCCAACCGAACACCACCACCAGCGCCAGCAGGCCGCCAGTTACCAAGGGTTTGCCGTTACGCTGCCACCAGTCTTTGAACTCGGCCAGCTGATCATCTTCAGTACTCGACACCCCAATACTCCTTAATCGCTAAATTCGGCTGTTTGACAGCTTCAACCCTGCACGATGCAGGTGGCCAAGTGCGCGGCAAGCGCATCAAAGGCAATGCTTTGTTGTTCGCCCTGGCCACGCAGGGGTTTGACACTTACCACTTGCTGGGCCAGTTCATCGTCGCCCAGGATCAGCGCGTACAACGCGCCGCTCTTGTCGGCTTTCTTAAATTGGCTCTTGAAGCTGCCAGCGCCGGCATTGACCAGCAGGCGCAGGCTCGGCAGTTGGTCGCGCAGTTGCTCGCTCAAGGCCAGGCCAGCCAATTCAGCTGCCTCGCCAAAGGCGCACAGGTACACGTCCACCTGACGGGAAATTTCTTCAGGGATCTGCTCCAGGGTTTCCAGCAACAGGATCAGCCGCTCGATGCCCATGGCAAAACCCACGCCCGTGGTCGGCTTGCCGCCCATCTGCTCGACCAGGCCGTCGTAGCGCCCACCGGCACACACGGTGCCCTGGGCGCCGAGCTTGTCGGTGACCCACTCGAACACGGTCTTGCTGTAGTAATCGAGGCCGCGCACCAACTTGGGGTTGATCACGTAGGGAATACCGGCCGCATCCAGGCGAGCCTTGAGGCCCTCGAAGTGGGTGCGGGATTCGTCATCCAGGTAGTCGGCCATTTTCGGCGCGTCGACCAGCACGGCCTGGGTGTCGGCGTTCTTGGTATCGAGGACGCGCAACGGGTTGGTCTTCAGGCGACGCTGGCTGTCTTCATCGAGCTTGTCCAGGTGGGCCGACAGGTACTCGACCAGGGCCTCACGGTAACGGCCACGGGACTCACTGGTGCCCAGGCTGTTGAGCTCGAGCTTGACCGCGTCGCGGATGCCCAATTGGCCCCACAGGCGCCAGGTCAGCACGATCAGCTCGGCGTCGATGTCCGGACCATCGAGGTTGAAGACTTCGCAACCGATCTGGTGGAATTGGCGATAACGGCCTTTTTGTGGGCGCTCGTGGCGGAACATCGGGCCGATGTACCACAGCTTCTGGGTCTGGCCGCCACCGGTGATGCCATGCTCAAGCACAGCGCGCACGCACGCAGCGGTACCTTCCGGACGCAGGGTCAGGGAGTCGCCGTTGCGATCTTCGAAGGTGTACATCTCTTTTTCGACGATGTCGGTCACTTCACCGATGGAGCGTTTGAACAGCTCGGTGAACTCGACGATTGGCATGCGGATCTGCTTGTAACCGTAGTTATCCAGCAGGCGCGCGACCGTGCTCTCGAAATAGCGCCACAGGGGCGTCTGCTCGGGCAGGATGTCGTTCATGCCACGAATGGCTTGCAGAGACTTGCTCACATCAAATCCTTAAATTCGTTCGATCAGCCGCGAGCGATAAGCGCTGCGTCAGAGGCGACCTTCTCGGCCGCTTTCTCGCGGATCAGCCGTTCCAACTGATCCACCAGATTATCATTCGTCAATTTCTGCGACGGCTTGCCGTCGATGTAAATCAGGTTCGGGGTGCCGCCGGTCAGGCCCACATGCGCCTCCTTGGCCTCACCCGGCCCGTTGACCACGCAACCGATAACCGCGACATCCAGCGGCACCAGCAGGTCTTCCAGGCGTACTTCCAACTCGTTCATGGTTTTCACCACGTCGAAGTTCTGCCGCGAGCAACTCGGGCAGGCAATAAAGTTGATGCCACGGGAGCGTAAATGCAGGGATTTGAGAATGTCGTAGCCGACTTTCACTTCCTCTACCGGGTCCGCCGCCAAGGAGATGCGAATGGTATCGCCAATCCCGTCGGCCAGCAGCATACCGAGACCCACCGCAGATTTCACTGTGCCTGAACGCAAACCACCGGCTTCGGTGATGCCCAGGTGCAACGGCTGCACGATTTCCTTGGCCAGCAGGCGGTAGGCTTCTACCGCCATGAACACGTCGGAAGCCTTTACGCTGACCTTGAAGTCCTGGAAATTCAGGCGCTCAAGGTGCTCGACGTGGCGCAGTGCAGACTCGACCAGGGCTGCCGGGGTAGGCTCGCCATATTTTTTTTGCAGGTCTTTTTCCAGGGAACCGGCGTTGACGCCGATACGGATCGGGATCCCGCGATCACGGGCCGCATCGACCACGGCACGCACGCGGTCTTCGCGACCGATGTTGCCCGGGTTGATCCGTAGGCAGTCGACACCCAGTTCGGCCACGCGCAACGCGATCTTGTAGTCGAAGTGGATATCGGCGACCAGTGGCACCTTGACCAATTGCTTGATGCGGCCAAACGCCTCGGCAGCGTCCATATCCGGCACGGAAACCCGCACGATATCGACGCCGGCGGCTTCCAAGCGGTTGATCTGGGCCACTGTGGCAGCCACATCATTGGTGTCGCTGTTGGTCATGCTCTGTACGGCGATGGGGGCATCGCCACCCACCGGCACCGAGCCGACCCAGATCTTGCGCGATACGCGACGTTTGATTGGAGATTCGCCGTGCATGACTATTGTCCCAACTTCAGGCGAGCGGTCTCGCCACTGGTGAACGGCGCCACGTCCACAGGCTGGCCGTTGTAGGCCACTTGCGCGCCACGGGCGAAGCCCAGACGCAGCGTCAAAGGAGGCTTGCCGACCTGATCAAGCGTATCTCCCTTACGCTTCAAAGCACTGAACAGGACCTTGCCATTGCCATCGGTGACTTGTGTCCAGCAGTCAGCGACGTAGGTAATCTGGAGACGGCCATCGCCCGCCACGCTGGCAGGCGCCTGGGCGGCAGGTGCGGCGACCGTTGGAGCGACGGGTGCGACCGGTGCCGGCACAACGGGGGCCTGGGCCGCAGTGGCCGGAACCTGGCTTGCGGGCGCGGCTGGAGCGGCTGCAACGACGGCCGGGGCCGACTCGGTGCCGGCTTCGGCAGGCGGTTGGCCTGCTTGCAGGTCAAGATTGGTTTCAGCCGTGGCCTCGCCCTGGGCGACAGCCTGGTCTTCCGGCTCGTCCAGGGGATGAATCTGGGTGGTGCCGTCGGCGCTTTCGACTTCGACGTGCTCCATAGCGTTGCTGATCAAGTCCTTGCTGCGCAGCGAGGTCTGGTCCTGCCACCAGACAAAACCACCACCGATCACCGCAATCAGCAGCAACAGGCTGACAATTCGCAAAATCGTGTGGGAAACACGCACGGGCTCTTCAATACGACCAAGACCGTGTACGTTGCTGCCCTGGGAATCAGTACCGGTGAACTGGTCGAATTGCTGGACCAGGATGGCCTGGTCGGTGCCCAGCAGCTTGGCGTAGGCACGGATATAACCGCGGGCGAAGGTATGCCCGGGCAGTTTGTCGAACGCGCCGTTTTCCAGGTTGCCCAGGGAAGTGGTGGTCAAATTGAGCTTGAGGGCCACTTCTTCGAGCGACCAACCATTGCTTTCGCGGGCCTGATGCAAGGTCTCGCCTGGGTTTACGCGATTAGCGGCTACAACTTCCGGGTGCGCGGCTTTCATCATTGCTCCGACAGGTATTGCTGATATTCCGGCGTACCGGGATAGAGTCGTTCTAGTTGCTGGCCAAAACGTGCGGCCTTGTCGCGTTCTTCATGAACTGTGGCCAGGCGCACACCAAGCAATAGACTACGTGCATTTTGCCCACTGAGCAGGCTAAAACGCTCGTAATAGTCACGTGCCGGCACATAATGCCTGTCTTCAAACGACAACTGGGCCATTTCAAGCAAGGCCCGTGGCTGGCGCTGGTTCAGGTGCAGGGCTTTTTCCAGTTGCCGGCGGGCGTCTTCACGTTGGCCAAGGCGCATGGAGGTCACTCCCAGGTTTTCGAAAACCCGCGAACGCTCAGGATATAGGGTATCAGTAGCTGCTTGCTGGAAATAACCGGCCGCGTGCTTATAACGCTCCTGCTGAAACAGGAAGCTGCCGTAGTTGTTAAGCAGGCGCGGATCATGGGGGCGAACCGCCAGGGCCTTCTGGAAATACTGGTCGGCCAGCTCGGGCTCGGCCTGGGCCTGGAACACCAGCGCTAGCGCAGCATTGGCGTCGGCATCCTGATTATCGAGGGCCAGGGCCTTTTGCAGCGGAACCTTGGCCTGCTCGCTCAAGCCCTGGCGCAAGTAACCCAACCCCAGCTGCACATAGGCAGCACGCGCTTCGTCGCGGCCCTTGCCAGTTTGCAGCGGGCTGTCAGAGCCCGATGAAACACAGCCAACCGAGAGGCTGGCAACAAGCAAAAGCAGCGCAAGGCGCAGGGGCATAGAGTTCCTCTCTCAGGTTCGTGTCGCGGCGTTCTGCGCCAGATCGCTGTCGGCGCTCAACTCGCGCACGGCGATATAACGCTCGCTACGACGGGTGCGATCCAGCACCTGTCCTACCAATTGACCACAGGCGGCGTCGATGTCTTCACCACGGGTGGTGCGCACAGTGACGTTGTAGCCTGCCTGGTGCAGTTGATCCTGGAAACGACGAATGGCGTTGTTGCTCGGCCGCTCGTAGCCAGAATGGGGAAACGGGTTGAACGGAATCAGGTTGATCTTGCACGGGGTGTTCTTAAGCAGTTCGATCATCTCGACCGCGTGTTCGACCTTGTCGTTGATGTCCTTGAGCATGGTGTACTCAATAGTCAGCACGCGCTTCTCGCCCAAGGTCGCCATATAACGCTGGCAAGATTCGAGCAGCATCTTAAGCGGATACTTCTTGTTGATCGGCACCAATTGGTTACGCAATGCGTCATTGGGCGCATGCAGCGACAACGCCAGGGAGACGTCGATGTGCTTGGCCAGCTCATCGATCATCGGGACCACGCCGGAGGTCGACAGGGTCACACGGCGCTTGGAAATGCCGTAGCCCAGGTCGTCCATCATCAGATGCATGGCCGCAATCACGTTGTCGAAGTTCAGCAGCGGCTCACCCATGCCCATCATCACCACGTTGGTGATGGCACGGTCGACGGTCGCCGGTACGCTGCCAAAGGATTTGTTGGCAATCCACACCTGGCCGATGACTTCGGCGGCGGTGAGGTTGCTATTGAAGCCTTGCTTGCCGGTGGAGCAGAAACTGCAGTCCAGGGCACAGCCTGCCTGGGACGAAACGCACAAGGTGCCGCGTTTGCCCTGGGGAATGTAGACGGTCTCGACGCAACTGCCGGACGCCACGCGCACCACCCACTTACGGGTGCCATCGCTGGAGATGTCCTCGCTGACAACCTCGGGACCACGAACCTCGGCAATCGCCTTGAGCTTGTCGCGCAGGGCCTTGCTGACGTTCGTCATGGCGTCGAAATCGTCGACGCCAAAGTGGTGAATCCACTTCATTACCTGACCGGCACGGAAACGCTTCTCCCCGATTGAGTCGAAGAATTTTTCCATTTCCTGTTGAGTCAGACCCAGCAGGTTGGTTTTTACAGTCGATGTAGTCATGGATTCACCTTCACTCTTTAAGCCAATGCTTAGCGAGTGGTTACTTCAGTAGCTGCGAAGAAGTACGAGATTTCGCGAGCAGCAGCGGCTTCGGAGTCCGAACCGTGTACAGCGTTGGCGTCGATGGAGTCAGCGAAGTCAGCACGGATGGTGCCGGCAGCAGCTTCTTTAGGGTTGGTAGCGCCCATCAGCTCACGGTTCAGAGCGATAGCGTTTTCGCCTTCCAGAACCTGTACAACAACAGGACCGGAGATCATGAAGGCAACCAGGTCGCCGAAGAAGCCACGAGCGCTGTGCTCAGCGTAGAAGCCTTCAGCTTCAGCCTTGGACAGTTGCTTGAGTTTCGAAGCTACAACCTTCAGGCCGGCTTTTTCGAAACGAGTGGTGATCTCGCCGATGACGTTTTTTGCAACAGCGTCAGGCTTGATGATGGAGAAAGTACGTTGAACAGCCATGGTGTAACTCCAGAAACGGTAATTTGCGAAAAATTAAACCCGCGAATTATACGCGGGTTCTTGGGTATTGCCTAACTGCGTGAGGGAGGCTTCAGTCCTGTTCTTCTTTCCAGGCAGTCTGGATAGCTTCAAGAACCTTTTCACCGCCGCGATCCCGCTCGTCTTCGAACCCTGGCAAGGCCATGACCATGTCACGCAAAGCTACAAAGTTCACGGAATAGGGATCCGTATCCGGATGGCCATCGGCCAGCAGAATAGCGATCTCTTGCACATCAACCCATTTAAGACTCATGACACTTCCTTGAATCAGTGCGGCGCTTCGGCCGCATGGTTGAGCGAATACTTCGGAATTTCGACGGTAAGGTCCTCTGTTCCCACCTTGGCCTGACAGCTCAGACGCGACGTCGGTTCCAGGCCCCACGCCCTATCAAGATAGTCCTCTTCCAGCTCATCGGCCTCTTCAAGGCTATTGAAACCTTCGCGGATAATGCAGTGACACGTGGTACAGGCGTTAACGCCACCACAAGCACTCTCGATCTCGATGTGGTTGTCGTGGGCAACTTCGAGAATGGACTTGCCGGTCTCAGCCTCCACGACCATACCGTCCGGGCAATGCTCGGCGTGTGGCAGAAAAATGACCTGCGGCATCAGTTATTCCTCGATTTCATTCAGGTTGCGTCCCGCCAGGGCGGCTTTCACCGTCTGGTTCATACGACGGGCGGCAAAGGCATCGGTTACTTGTGAAAGGCGCTTGGTCTGTTGTTCGATGGCATAGCCATCGGTGCCTTTCATCAATTGGGCCAGCTCCTGCATCTGCAGGTCGATGACCAGGCGTTCTTCAGCATCCAGCAGGCGCTCACCGTCCGCCTCAAGCGCGCCCTGCACCGCTTCAAGCAGACGCTGGGCATCGACTTGCTGCTCACGCAACACACGGGCGACCTTATCGTCACCGGCATACTGGAACGAATCCTTGAGCATCTTGGCGATTTCGCCGTCAGTCAGGCCGTAGGACGGCTTGACCTGAATGCTGGCCTCAACGCCCGAACCTAGTTCGCGTGCAGCTACGCTGAGCAGGCCGTCGGCGTCGACCTGGAAGGTCACGCGGATCTTCGCCGCACCCGCGACCATGGCCGGGATGCCGCGCAATTCAAAACGCGCCAGGGAGCGGCAGTCGCTAATCAGCTCGCGCTCGCCCTGCAGCACATGGATCATCATGGCCGTCTGGCCATCTTTGTAAGTAGTGAAGTCCTGGGCGCGGGCGACGGGAATGGTGGTGTTGCGCGGAATCACCTTCTCCATCAGGCCACCCATGGTTTCCAGGCCCAGGGACAACGGAATCACGTCGAGCAGCAACAATTCGCCACCGTCACGCTTGTTGCCGGCCAGGGTATCGGCCTGGATCGCAGCCCCAATGGCCACCACTTGATCCGGATCGATTTCGGTCAACGGCTGGCGGCCAAAGGCTTCAGCCACCGCTTCGCGAACCCGTGGCACACGAGTCGAGCCGCCAACCATGACCACCGCACCCACTTCTTCCAGCTCAATGCCGGAATCACGAACCGCACGACGACAGGCTTTCAGACTGCGGGCAACCATTGGCTCGATCAGCGCATCAAAGGCGTCACGGGTCAGTTGGGCCGACCAGGAGCCGTAGGAAACTTCAACAGATGCGGCGTCGGTCAGGGCTTCCTTGGCGGCGCAGGCGGTTTGCAGCAGATTGCGCTGGGCGCCAGGATCCAAGTCGGCGGACAAGCCGGCGCTGGTGATAATCCAACCGGCGATGGCGTGGTCAAAGTCATCACCGCCCAGGGCACTGTCGCCACCGGTAGCCAGCACTTCAAACACACCGCCGGTCAGGCGCAGGATCGAAATATCAAAGGTGCCGCCGCCCAGGTCGTAAATCGCAACCAGGCCTTCAGCGTGCTGGTCCAGGCCGTATGCCACGGCGGCCGCAGTCGGCTCGTTGAGCAGGCGCAACACATTGAGGCCAGCGAGTTTCGCTGCATCCTTGGTGGCTTGACGCTGAGCATCGTCGAAATAGGCAGGAACAGTGATTACCGCGCCAACCAATTCACCGCCCAAGGTGGTTTCTGCACGCTGGCGCAGCACCTTGAGGATATCGGCCGATACTTCCACCGGGCTTTTCGGCCCCTGGATAGTGTCGATGAACGGCATATGGGATTCGCCGCCGACAAAGCGATATGGCAGTTGGTCGCCCAATTGCTTGACGTCGGACAACCCACGACCCATCAAGCGCTTGACCGACAGCACGGTATTGAGCGGGTCGGTAGACGCCGCCAGTCGAGCGGACTCGCCCACTTCGGTGCGATCCGCGTGATAGCGCACCGCCGACGGCAGGATCACCTGGCCATCAGCATCGGGCAACGGCTCGGAGAGACCGCTGCGCAGTGCGGCGACCAGTGAATTGGTAGTACCCAAGTCGATGCCAACCGCCAGGCGACGCTGGTGCGGTTGAGGACTTTGGCCGGGTTCGGCGATCTGCAGTAGAGCCATGGTAATCAGGTCTTATCTGTCTATCAGGCGTGCAATCTGTGCAGCACTGGGTTAATCGTCGAGGCGCTCTTCTAGCTGGCGCACTTCGTAAGTGAGCTTGTCGAGGAACTGCATGCGCCGCATCAGGCGTTCGGCCTGCTCACGTTGCGCTGCATCGTCCCAACAGGCTGCGAAGCTTTCGTTGAGTGCATCCTGGGCCACTTTCAGACGCCGCTTGAAGACCGCGACGCCAGCCAGATCGGCCTCGTCCTGCAGGTCTTCGAGCTCTTCACGCCATTGCATCTGCTGCATCAGGAAATCAGGGTCATGGACCGTGACTTCCAGCGGCATTTCGCCACCACCCATGGCGAGCAGGTAACGCGCGCGCTTGGGAGGGCTTTTGAGCGTCTGATAGGCTTCGTTGAGGCTGGCTGACTGCTCCAGCGCCAGGCGCTGCTCACGCTCGGAAGCGTCGGCAAAGCGATCCGGATGCACCCCACGCGCCAATTCACGGTAGCGCGTGGCAAGCTGCTCGAGGTCCAGGCGAAAACTCGGCTGCAACTCGAATAAAGCGAAATGACAAGGAGTACCCACAAATAGCCTCAGATGTTGAAGCTTTCGCCGCAGCCACATTCACCGCGCACGTTAGGGTTGTTGAACTTGAAGCCTTCGTTCAACCCTTCCTTGACGAAATCGAGCTCGGTGCCGTCCAGGTAGGTCAGGCTTTTCGGGTCGATGATCACTTTCTCGCCGTGACTTTCGAACACCTGATCTTCCGCAACCACCTCGTCGACGAACTCCAGCACATAGGCAAGGCCGGAACAGCCTGTGGTGCGCACACCCAGACGAATCCCCTCACCTTTACCGCGCCCATCCAGGGAGCGTCGCACGTGCCGCGCAGCCGCTTCTGTCATGCTGATAGCCATCGTTGACTCCTTACTCGTCGCCAAATGCTTAGATCAAGCCTTTCTTCTGCTTGTAGTCGCGAACGGCCGCCTTGATGGCGTCCTCTGCAAGTACCGAGCAGTGAATTTTCACGGGCGGCAGGGCCAGCTCTTCAGCCAACTGGGTGTTGCTGATAGTGACAGCCTCATCCAGGGTCTTGCCTTTCATCCATTCGGTCGCCAGGGAACTGGAGGCGATGGCTGAACCGCAGCCGTAGGTCTTGAACTTGGCGTCTTCGATAACGCCAGCGTCGTTGACCTTGATCTGCAGGCGCATGACGTCGCCGCACGCCGGGGCGCCGACCATGCCGGTGCCCACATCAGGATCTTCCGCGTCCATCTTGCCGACGTTGCGCGGGTTTTCGTAGTGGTCGATGACCTTTTCGCTGTAAGCCATGGTACTGAATCCTCACTCATCAGGGCCGCTCTGGAACCCTGTAAAAACGCCTGCGTTTTCCGCCACGTTCCTACAGAGCTTGGGTGGCGGCTTCTATATTTAGTGTGCCGCCCACTCGATCTTGGAAATATCGACACCGTCTTTGTACATGTCCCACAGCGGCGACAGGGTGCGCAGCTTGGTGACCGCTTCGCAGACTTTCTGCGCTGCGTAGTCGACTTCTTCTTCGGTGGTGAAACGGCCGAACGTAAAGCGGATCGAGCTGTGTGCCAACTCGTCGTTGCGGCCCAGGGCACGCAGGACGTAGGACGGCTCGAGGGAGGCCGAGGTGCAGGCCGAACCGGACGAAACCGCCAGGTCCTTGAGCGCCATGATCAGCGACTCGCCTTCGACGTAGTTGAAGCTCAAATTCAGGTTGTGCGGTACACGGGCGGTCATGCTGCCGTTGATGTACAGCTCTTCAAGGTTCTCGACCTGCTTGTAGAAGCGATCGCTGAGGGCCTTGATGCGCACGTTTTCGCCAGCCATGTCTTCCTTGGCTACGCGGAAGGCTTCACCCATGCCGACGATCTGGTGGGTCGCCAGGGTGCCAGAACGCATGCCGCGCTCGTGACCGCCGCCGTGCATGGTGGCTTCGATACGTACGCGAGGCTTGCGGCTCACGTACAGCGCACCAATGCCTTTAGGGCCGTAGGTCTTGTGGGCCGAGAACGACATCAGGTCGACTTTCAGCTTGGACAGGTCAATGTCGACCTTGCCGGTAGACTGGGCAGCATCGACATGCAGCAACACGCCTTTGGAGCGGGTCAGCTCGCCAATGGCGGCGATGTCGTTGATGGTGCCGATTTCGTTGTTCACGTGGATCACGGAAACCAGGATGGTGTCTTCACGCATCGCGGCTTCGATCATGGCCGGGGTGACGATACCGTCAGTGGTGGGCTCGAGGTAAGTCACCTCGAAACCTTCACGCTCCAGTTGGCGCATGGTGTCGAGGACAGCCTTGTGCTCAATCTTGGTGGTGATCAGGTGCTTGCCCTTGGTCGCGTAGAAATGCGCGGCGCCCTTGATTGCCAGGTTGTCGGACTCGGTGGCACCGGACGTCCAGACGATTTCACGCGGGTCGGCATTGACCAGGTCGGCGACCTGGCGACGAGCGTTTTCCACCGCCTCCTCGGCTTTCCAGCCGAAAACGTGGGAACGGGACGCCGGGTTGCCGAAGTTTCCGTCAACCAGCAGGCATTCGCTCATCTTTTGCGCGACACGCGGATCAACCGGGGTGGTCGCTGAGTAATCAAGGTAAATCGGCAATTTCATGGACTTTCTCCTAAATCAGGCTGGCTGGCGTGCCGTTAGCTCTTCGGCTGTCACTCGACGGCGGACGCTTCAATCTTGTCCAGACGCGGCGCCTTGGTATTGCATCGGCGCTGGTCCTGACGCTGGGCTACTTCCTGCACCTCACGGCGAGTCACAAGATCAGCCAAGCTGATACCGCTCAAAAACTCATGGATCTGCAGGCTCAGGTCACACCACAAGTGGTGCGTCAGGCAGGTGTCGCCGGCATGGCAATCACCCAGGCCCTGGCACTTGGTGGCATCGACGGATTCATTGACCGCATCGATCACCTGGGCAACCTGGATGCCCTGCATGTCGCGGGACAATTGATAACCGCCGCCCGGGCCACGCACACTGGAAACCAGGTTGCTGCGGCGCAACTTGGCGAACAGTTGCTCAAGATAAGACAGGGAAATGCCTTGGCGCTCGGAGATATCGGCCAGGGACACCGGCCCGTTTTGCGCGTGCAAGGCCAGATCGAGCATGGCGGTCACCGCGTATCGGCCTTTTGTAGTCAGTCTCATGGACAAGTACCAAGGTGTTTCAGAATGGGAGCAAGTATGCGATTCCCGAGTATTTAAGTCAACTATAAGACCTAGTACTTTAGTCAGGAATACCCGTAAAAAGGGCGCGCGAATCATAGCAGGGTGGGGTGGAATCGAACAGCAGGAACCTGGCGAGGGCCAAACCTCAAGACCAACGGAGGTCAAATGCGTGAGCGGGTTAGCCTGCAATGGCGGTGGATCAGCCGCCCATGGGGTGACTGGCAGACCGCTATCACCGGCAAGCCAGCTCCCACAGGGGATTTTATCGATCTTAAAACCTAACCGGCCTTGCTGGCACCGGCCTCATCCTTGATCTCGGCGAAGTCTTCTTCGCGCAACTCAGGCAGATCTTTCGCACAGTAAGGACTACCCAGATCTTTCAACGCGCCGCACATGCCATCCAGCTTGCCGTCCACCGCCTGCAGGTGGTCGAGCAACTGGCCAATGGCGCGTGCCACCGGATCCGGCATGTCTTCGCTGACGCCATAAGCGTCGAAGCCGATCTTCTCGGCCATGGCCTTACGCTTGGCCTCCTGCTCAGTGCCGACTTCCGGCTTGACGATGATCCGCCCCGGAATCCCCACTACGGTTGCGCCTGGCGGCACAGCCTTGGTGACCACGGCATTGGAGCCAACCTTGGCACCGGCACCGACCGTAAACGGGCCCAGGACCTTGGCGCCCGCCCCGACCACCACACCATCCTCAAGGGTCGGGTGACGCTTACCCTTGTTCCAGGTGGTGCCGCCCAGCGTCACGCCCTGGTACAGGGTCACGTCATCACCAATCTCGGCCGTCTCACCAATCACGATGCCCATGCCATGGTCGATGAAGAAGCGACGACCGACCTTGGCCCCCGGATGAATCTCGATCCCGGTCAGCCAGCGGCCAAAGTTCGACACCAGCCGCGCTAACCACTTCCAGCCCATGCCCCACAAGACGCCGGACAAGCGGTGAATCCAGATCGCATGCATGCCCGGGTAGCAGGTCAGCACTTCAAAGGCGTTGCGCGCCGCCGGGTCACGATGGAAAACACTTTGGATATCTTCTCGCAGACGCTCGAACATTTTTAATCCTTCCGCTTCAGAAGCTCGCCACGGGCCGCTTTCAGGGTCTCCGTGAGGATGCCACGCAATATATTCATCTCTGCCCGGCTGACCGAGCTACGCCCGTAAAGCCTTCGCAGGCGCGCCATCAAGTGCCTCGGTTTTTCCGGATCGAGGAATTCGATGGCCACCAGGGTTTGCTCCAAGTGCTCATAGAACCGTTCCAGCTCATCCATGGTGGCCAATTCGCCACTTTTGGTGGATGCAACCTCGTCCTTCTCCATTTTGCTCGGCTGGCCTTGTGCTGCCAGCCAGGCCATGCGCACTTCATAACTCAACACCTGCACCGCTGCCCCGAGGTTCAGCGAGCTGAATTCGGGGTCTGATGGGATGTGCACGTGATAATGACATCGCTGCAGCTCGTCATTGGTCAGGCCAGAGTCTTCACGACCAAACACCAAGGCGATTTCGGCGCCGCCAGCCGCCTCTTCGACCATTTTGGCCCCGCATTCGCGGGGATCGAGCAGCGGCCAGGGGATACGGCGGTCGCGGGCGCTGGTGCCAAGCACCAGATTGCAACCCACCAGGGCATCTTCCAGGGTGGCGACGACCTGGGCTTTTTCCAGGAGGTCATTGGCGCCGGAGGCACGAGCGTCGGCTTCGTGGTGCGGGAACACACGCGGCTCCACCAGCACCAGGCGCGTCAGCCCCATGTTTTTCATGGCCCGCGCCACCCCGCCGATATTGCCGGGGTGACTGGTATTGACGAGGACGACACGAATGTTTTGCAGCAAGGGAGGCGCTCGCGGACACGGGAAAGGGGAGCAAATCTTACAGAACAGCCTAAGGTTATGCCATGAAAGCGAACGTCGTCCTTCACCTGAAGAAAGTTTCTGCTAGAATGCTCGGCTTTCTTTAACAACCTTAGGTGACACATCCATGCAGCCCATGCTGAATATCGCGCTGCGCGCCGCCCGCAGCGCCAGTGAATTGATCTTCCGCTCCATCGAGCGCCTGGATACCATCAAGGTCGACGAAAAAGACGCCAAGGATTATGTATCCGAGGTGGATCGCGCCGCCGAACAGAAAATCATCGACGCCCTGCGCAAGGCCTACCCTACCCACGGCATCCTCGGTGAAGAAACCGGCCTGCACAAAGGTAGCGGCGAAGGCGAAGACTACCTGTGGATCATCGACCCACTGGATGGCACCACCAACTTCCTGCGCGGCATCCCGCACTTTGCCGTAAGCATTGCCTGCAAATACCGTGGCCGCCTGGAGCACGCCGTGGTCCTGGACCCGGTTCGCCAGGAAGAATTCACCGCCAGCCGTGGCCGTGGCGCCCAACTGAACGGTCGTCGCCTTCGCGTCAGCGGTCGCACCAGCCTGGACGGCGCCCTGCTGGGCACCGGTTTCCCGTTCCGTGACGACCAGATGGACAACCTGGAAAACTACCTGGGCATGTTCCGCGCCCTGGTTGGCCAGACCGCCGGCATCCGCCGCGCCGGTGCCGCCAGCCTGGACCTGGCGTATGTGGCCGCCGGTCGTTTTGATGCGTTCTGGGAGTCGGGCCTGTCCGAGTGGGACATGGCTGCAGGCGCCCTGCTGATTCAAGAAGCCGGCGGCCTGGTGAGCGACTTCACCGGTGGTCACGACTTCCTGGAGAAGGGTCACGTGGTTGCAGGCAACACCAAATGCTTCAAGGCAGTCCTGACGGCGATCCAGCCGCACCTGCCGGCTTCGCTGAAGCGCTAAGCGAGCGAGCACAAAAAAGCACCCTTAGGGGTGCTTTTTTGTGCCCGGGATTTGGCCAAGAACCAATGCCCACTGACCCCACTGTGGGAGCTGGCTTGCCTGCGATAGCGGTTGGCCAGCCAACTTGCTTAATACTGACCCGCCGCTATCGCCGGCAAGCCGGCTCCTACAGGATATGTCGGTTACTGCTGATTCTGGCCGAGGATCAGGCGACCCTCTTTATCCACAGGGATCTGGCTACCCGGATCACGCTCCATGCGCACCGATCCTTCCTTGCCATCCAGGTTGTAACGCACGTCATACCCGACCACCTTGTCGCTGATGTCGTTGACGGTGTTACAGCGAGTTTGCGTGGTGGTGTAGGTATCACGGTTCTGCATGCCTTCCTGAACCTTGTTACCGGCATAACCGCCACCCACTGCGCCGGCTACGGTGGCAATCTTCTTGCCAGTACCGCCGCCGATCTGGTTACCCAGCAGGCCGCCTGCCAGGGCGCCGACCACCGTGCCGGCGATTTGATGCTGATCCTGCACCGGACGCTGCCGGGTCACGGTGACGTCCTTGCAGACCTCACGGGGAGTTTTGATCTGGGTCTTGACCGGCTGCACCGCCAGCACTTGCGCATACTCAGGGCCGCTTTTTACCAGGCTGTAGGTGGCAACAGCACCCCCGGCAGTCACACCGACAGCACCCAATACCGCACCAACCAGTAACGACTTGTTCACGTGAACCTCCTGACCATCACAAGCGGACTGAAACGTCCGCGCTATACCCAGCCTTGGAGCAAAAAAAAAGGCGCGAGTTCAATACTCGCGCCTTCTTTGCAACAGTGGATCAACAAACACCCATCAAGGGCGGTCGTCGACCTCCTTGTCGGTCGCAACAGGAGGAATCAGGTCTTCGCTGTTGAGGTTCAGCCAGATCAACACCACGTTGGCGATGTAGATCGACGAGTAGGTGCCCGCCAGGACGCCGATAAACAGCGCCAGGGAGAAGCCCCACAGGTTGTCGCCACCGAAGATCATCAGCGCGGCAATCGCCAGCAAGGTGGAAATCGACGTCGCCATGGTGCGCAACAGGGTCTGGGTGGTGGAGATGTTGATGTTCTCGATCAACGTCGCCTTGCGCAGCACCCGGAAGTTCTCGCGAACCCGGTCGAATACCACGATGGTGTCGTTGAGGGAGTAACCAATGATCGCCAGCACCGCCGCCAATACCGTCAAATCGAAGGTGATCTGGAAGTACGCCAGGATACCCACGGTCACGATCACGTCGTGGATCAGCGAGACAATGGCACCGACGCCGAACTTCCACTGAAAGCGGAACGCCAGGTAGACCATGATGCCGGCCAGCGCCATCAGCATGCCGAGGCCGCCCTGGTCGCGCAGCTCTTCACCTACCTGCGGGCCGACGAACTCGACGCGCTTGACCGAAGCCGGGTTATCGCCACCGACCTTGAGCAAGGCCTCGGCCACCTGGTGGCCCAGTTGCGGGTCTTCACCCGGCATCCGCACCAGCAGGTCGGTGGTCGCACCAAAGCTCTGCACGATCGCCTCGTGGTAACCGGCCTCGTTCAGTTGGGTACGCACCTTGGTGACATCGGCCGGCTTCTCGTAGGTCAGCTCGATGAGCGTACCGCCGGTGAAGTCCAGACCGTAGTTCAGGCCCTTATGGAACCAGCTGAACAACGCCAGGACGGTAAGGAGCACAGTGACGCCGAACGCAACGTTGCGAACGCCCATGAAGTTGATTGTACGTAACATGGCAGCCCCTTAAATCCACAACTTCTTGAAGTCACGCCCGCCAAAGATCAGGTTGACCATTGCGCGGGTCACCATGATGGCCGTGAACATCGAGGTAAAGATACCGAGGGACATGGTCACCGCAAAACCCTTGACCGGGCCGGTGCCCATGGCAAAGAGAATCCCGCCGACCAGCAATGTGGTCAGGTTGGAGTCGAGAATCGCGGTAAATGCCCGGCCGAAACCTTCGTTGATTGCCCGTTGCACGCTCATGCCCGCCGCGATCTCTTCACGAATCCGCGAGAAGATCAGCACGTTGGCGTCCACCGCCATACCCATGGTGAGTACGATACCGGCGATACCCGGCAGGGTCAGTGTAGCCCCCAGCAGCGACATCAAGGCCAGCAGCAGCACCATGTTCACCGCCAGCGCAACCGTGGCAATGATGCCGAAGAAGCGATAGATGGCGATGATGAACAGCGAAACGAACAGCATGCCCCACAGGGAAGCGTCGATACCCTTGGTGATGTTGTCAGCACCCAGGCTCGGACCAATGGTGCGCTCCTCGGCGAAGTACATCGGTGCCGCCAGGCCACCGGCCCGCAGCAGCAATGCCAGCTCGGAGGACTCACCCTGGCCGTTCAGGCCGGTGATACGGAATTGAGCACCCAACGGCGACTGGATGGTCGCCAGGCTGATGATCT
Organism: Pseudomonas sp. WS 5059; assembly: GCF_012985525.1. Classification (NCBI taxonomy): domain Bacteria; kingdom Pseudomonadati; phylum Pseudomonadota; class Gammaproteobacteria; order Pseudomonadales; family Pseudomonadaceae; genus Pseudomonas; species Pseudomonas sp. WS 5059. The sequence continues at coordinate 331,263 of NZ_JAAQWO010000006.1, forward strand.
TCTTCTCTTCCTTGAAGGTCTGTACGGCTACGTCTTTCTCGACGCCATTGACCATTTGCTTGGTGTAGGTGGTCACCGGGCGTTGCTCGATGAAGATCACCGCCATGCTGCGACCGACGTTGCTGCGGGTGGCGCGGCTCATCAGTTCGCCACCATGACCATCCAGGCGGATGTTCACTTCAGGCGTGCCGTGCTCGCCAAAACCAGCCTTGGCATCCGTCACCTGGTCACCGGTGATGATCAGGCCACGCTCGATCTGCGCTGCTGGGCGATTGCCCTCGCGGAACTCGAACATTTCGGAAGTAGCCTTGGAAGCGCCCGGCTCGGCAGCCAGGCGGAACTCAAGGTTGGCGGTCTTACCGAGAATCCGCTTGGCTTCAGCGGTGTCCTGCACGCCTGGCAGCTCAACCACGATGCGGTTGGCGCCCTGGCGCTGGACCAGAGGCTCGGCCACACCCAGCTCGTTGACGCGGTTACGTACCGTGGTCAAGTTCTGCTTGATGGAGTATTCACGGATTTCCGCCAGCTTGGCCGGGGTCATCGCCAGACGCAGCACCGGCTGACCATTGAGGTCGGCAGGAACAATGTCGAAATCGTTAAAGCTTTTGCGAACCAGGGCGCGTGCCTGTTCACGGGTGGCTTCGTCAGCAAAGCCCAGCTGGATGGCACCGTTGAGCTGCGGCAGGCTGCGATAACGCAGGCGCTCTTTGCGCAGCAGGCTCTTCACATCGCCTTCGTAGACTTTCATGCGTGCATCGAGGGCTTTGTCCATGTCCACTTCCAACAGGAAGTGCACACCACCGGACAAGTCCAGGCCCAGCTTCATCGGGTGCGCGCCGAGGCTGCGCAGCCATTGCGGAGTGGTTTGTGCCAGGTTCAGTGCGACTACATAGTCATCACCCAATACCTTGCGCACAACATCCTTGGCCGGCAATTGGTCTTCTTGCTTGGCCAGGCGCAACAAACCGCCCTTGCCGTTGGGCGTCAGGCTGGAAGCCTTGACCGTCAAGCCGGCTTCGGTAAGCGCCTTGCTCGCGCGCTCGAGGTCGGCATCGGTCACTTGCAACGACGTGCTAGCGCCGCTGATCTGGATCGCCGGGTCATCTGGATAGAGATTGGGAGCGGAATAAATAAAACCGATCGCCAGCACCGCCAGGATCAGTACGTATTTCCACAGAGGGTATTTGTTCAGCATCACGCCGCCCGCTTATGACGCGGGGCGCCTTGCGCGCCCCGTCGATTGGTAAAAGTTGTTACTCAGATCGCTTTGAGCGTGCCTTTTGGCAGCGTGGCGGCGATGGCGCCTTTCTGGAACTTCATTTCAACGGTGTCGGAGACTTCCAGTACCACGAAAGCATCGGAAACCTTGGTGATCTTGCCAGCGATACCGCCGGTGGTGACCACTTCGTCGCCTTTTTGCAGGCTGCCCAGCAGGTTTTTCTGCTCTTTGGCGCGCTTGGCCTGTGGACGCCAGATCATCAGGTAGAAGATGACCAGGAAGCCGACCAGGAAAATCCACTCGAAACCACCGCCCATAGGACCGGCAGCGGCCGGTGCAGCGGCGTCAGCCATAGCGTTAGAGATAAAAAAGCTCATTTAGCACTCCAGTTGCAAATAGTGAATCTTAGGGTCGGGAAACTCAGTCCAAGGGCGGCACAGGCAGCCCGCGCTTGGCATAGAAGGCATCGACAAAGGCGGCCAATGTACCCTGTTGAATAGCCTCGCGCAAACCAGCCATCAGGACTTGGTAGTGACGCAAATTGTGGATGGTATTCAACATGCTACCCAGCATTTCCCCGCATTTGTCCAGATGGTGCAGATAAGCACGGGAGAAGTTCTGGCAGGTGTAGCAATCACAGGTGGGATCCAGCGGCGAATCATCATGGCGATGGAACGCGTTACGGATCTTCAGCACGCCTGTATCAATGAACAGATGCCCATTGCGGGCATTACGGGTTGGCATCACGCAATCGAACATGTCCACACCGCGGCGCACACCCTCTACGAGATCTTCTGGTTTGCCAACGCCCATAAGGTAACGAGGTTTGTCAGAAGGCATCAGGCCTGGCAGGTAGTCCAGCACCTTGATCATTTCGTGCTTGGGCTCGCCCACCGACAGGCCGCCAATGGCCAGGCCATCGAAGCCGATCTTGTCCAGGCCTTCGAGCGAGCGCTTGCGCAGGCTTTCGTGCATGCCGCCCTGGACGATGCCGAACAACGCGGCAGTGTTGTCGCCGTGGGCATTCTTCGAACGCTGGGCCCAGCGCAACGACAACTCCATGGAGATCCGCGCCACGTCTTCATCGGCCGGGTACGGCGTGCACTCGTCAAAAATCATCACGATGTCTGAGCCCAGGTCACGCTGGACCTGCATCGACTCTTCCGGCCCCATGAACACCTTGGAACCGTCCACCGGCGAGGCGAAGGTCACGCCCTCCTCCTTGATCTTGCGCATGGCGCCCAGGCTGAACACCTGGAAACCACCGGAGTCGGTGAGGATCGGGCCTTGCCACTTCATGAAGTCATGCAGGTCGCCATGCTTCTTGATCACTTCGGTGCCCGGGCGCAGCCACAGGTGGAAGGTATTGCCGAGGATGATCTCGGCGCCGGTGGCGACAATGTCACGCGGCAGCATGCCCTTGACCGTGCCGTAGGTGCCGACCGGCATGAACGCCGGGGTCTCCACGGTGCCACGGGGGAAGGTCAGGCGGCCGCGACGGGCTTTACCGTCAGTAGCCAACAATTCAAACGACATACGACTCATAGTTGTTCCTCTGGGCCGCGCGGCGCCGGATTACGGGTGATAAACATCGCATCACCGTAGCTGAAAAAACGGTACCCATTATCGATGGCGGCCTGATAGGCGGCCATGGTCTCGGGGTAACCGGCAAATGCCGACACCAGCATCAACAGCGTGGATTCCGGCAAATGGAAGTTGGTGACCAGGCAATCGACCACATGGAACGGCCGGCCTGGGTAGATAAAGATATCGGTGTCGCCACTGAACGGCTTGAGCACGCCATCGCGCGCGGCACTCTCCAGGGAACGCACGCTGGTGGTGCCCACCGCGACCACCCGCCCGCCACGCGCCTTGCACGCGTTGACCGCGTCCACCACGGCCTGGCTGACTTCCAGCCATTCGCTGTGCATATGGTGATCTTCGATGTTCTCCACACGCACCGGCTGAAACGTCCCGGCCCCCACGTGCAGGGTCACATAGGCCGTCTCGACACCCTTGGCGGCAATCGCCTCAAGCAGCGGCTGGTCAAAATGCAGCCCAGCCGTCGGCGCGGCGACGGCGCCGAGGCGCTCGGAGTAAACCGTCTGATAGCGCTCGCGGTCCGAATCTTCGTCGGGGCGGTCTATATAAGGAGGCAACGGCATATGGCCGACACGCTCCAGCAGCGGCAACACTTCTTCGGCAAACTTGAGTTCGAACAGCGCGTCATGGCGCGCCACCATCTCGGCCTCGCCACCGCCATCAATCAGAATGCTCGACCCCGGTTTCGGCGACTTGCTGGAGCGCACATGGGCCAGCACACGATGGCTGTCCAGCACCCGTTCCACGAGGATTTCCAGCTTGCCGCCGGAAGCCTTCTGGCCAAACAGCCGCGCCGGAATCACCCGGGTATTGTTGAAGACCATCAAGTCGCCTGGGCGTAAATGCTCAAGCAAATCAGTAAATTGACGGTGTGCAAGGGCACCGTTGACCCCGTCCAGGGTCAACAGTCGGCTGGCGCGACGCTCGGCCAAAGGGTGGCGAGCGATCAGCGAATCCGGCAGTTCAAAAGTAAAGTCAGCAACGCGCATGATGGGGTTCGTCTAGCAGGGCCGGGAAGTCTAGCGGAAATAGTGAAAATAGACCATGAAACGTGATTGACCAACGGTAATCACGTCTCTATACTTCGCCGCCATTGAGCCCTGATGGCGGAATTGGTAGACGCGGCGGATTCAAAATCCGTTTTCGAAAGGAGTGGGAGTTCGAGTCTCCCTCGGGGCACCATCTTAAAAAAAGACCTTGAAATTCAAGGTCTTTTTTTTCGCCTGTAGAAAAGTGATCATCTCCCCCCGCACCAGACAGTAGAGGCCCCAGGACCATGGAATTGACACTCGAAGCCGTTGCTCTGTTCGCCCTCAAGCTGGTGCATGAGACGGAAGATGGCAGCCCGATCCTGCGCGACGATCTGGTGATGGACGGGTACGAGCGGGAGGTGTTTGGGCTGTTGGTGCGCAGTGGCGACCTGGCAACTATCCAACGCAAGTTGGATGAATGCATGAAGTTGGCCTTGGAGACGTTGGGGGGTGCCAACACGGTAATGGGCCGCGAGTTGCAAAAGCTGGCGGCCCAAGTCCGGCAAGCCTCGACGCTGGAGGAACTAAAGCCCCCACTCGCCGCACTTAAGGACTACCTCAAGGCCATCTTGTAACGCACCCTCCCTGCCCCACCACAAGGACCGCCCAATGATCGACTTCAACAACAAAGGCTTCTTCAAGCTCAAGCAAAACAATGAATACGCCGAACGCGTTGCATCCATGCTGCTCGATGACGAACACGTGGTCGATGCCTACAAAGCCATGCGCGACGGTGTGGTGTTTACCACCAAGCGCATCATCGCTGTGAACGTGCAAGGCATCACCGGCAGCAAGAAGGACTTCACTTCCCTGCCGTACAAAAACATTGTCGCGTACTCGGTGGAAACCTCCGGCACGTTCGACCTGGATTCGGAGTTGGAGATCTACTTCTCGTCATTGGGCAAAGTGAAGTTCGAGTTCACGGGCAAGACCTCGATGGTGGAAATCTCCAGGCTGATTTCCAAGCACCTGCTGGGTTGATCGGCCGGTAAAAGCAAGGTCTTTTTACCGCAAGCCGTGTGATTCAGCGGCTGTATACCATCAAATGTGGGAGCTGGCTTGCCGGCACCCTAGAACTACCCGCCTACACCAACTCTCTCACCCAGCGCTCAATTCCTTCCTCCGTCAACCATACCGGACACTTGCCCTTGACCGCCAACACCTCGTTCCGTTGCTTCATTGAGGACGGTAAACAGTGCGTGCATGAGGCGTTCTATTACATCAATCCTGATGGCACGCCTTGTTATCCGGATGCAGCACTGCAGAACCCGCCGGCCGCGCAATCACACAAATATCATCCCCCAACGGTCTGACACTCGTGAATTCAAGCCTCACAGCTTCACCCAGTTTGTCGATCGGCCACTCCAACGCAGGCTTGGCAGTTGAACCCAGGAACTTGGCAGCAATATGGAATATGTACTCATCCACCAGGTTCAAACGCGCGAACGCCGCCACCAGCCGCGAGCCGGCCTCGATCAGTACCTCGTTGGCTCCACGGTTTGCCAAGGTCTTGAGCAATGCTTCAAGCGGCACCTGCCCGTCGACCGCGTCAAACATCAGTAACTCCTGGCCCTCGCCCGGATCGGTCAGCGAGGTCGAAGTGGTCGCCACCAACGTCGGGCCGGCGGTGAAAAAGGCAGCGTTCGGGGGCACTCGTCTTTGGCTGTCAATCAGCACACGCAGGGGCGGTCGCTCCATGGCCAGGCAAGCCTGGGACTCCTCCAACTGCAACTCGGCCTTACGTATCGTCAACCGCGCCTGATCCCGCAGCACCGTGTCCGCACCGGTGATGACGGCACTCGACTGCGCCCGCAGGCGCTGGGTTTCTGCCCGCGCCAGCGGCCCGGTAATCCATTGGCTTTCACCGCTGTGCATGGCGGTTCGGCCATCCAGGCTGACACCCATTTTCACCCGCACCAGTGGCAGGCCAGTGACCATTCGTTTGATAAACCCTCGATTGAGCTGCCGTGCCTGTTGCTCCAGCAGGCCAAACGCGACACTGATACCCGCAGCACGCAGGCGCCTGACGCCCTGGCCGGCAACCTGCGGATTGGGATCGACCATGGCGATAACCACCTGTTTCACCCCGGCGCTGATCAGTGCATCGGCGCAAGGCGCAGTGGCGCCAAAATGACAACAGGGCTCCAGCGTCACATAAGCCGTTGCGCCGGCAGCGGCGGCGCCTGCCTGGCGCAGGGCGTGCACTTCAGCATGGGCGTGCCCTGCCCGGACATGCCAGCCCTCGCCGACAATGCGCCCGTAATTGACGATGACGCACCCGACGCGCGGGTTGGGGCTGGTGGAATACAGTCCCAACTGCGCCAGCTCGATTGCCCTTTGCATGCACTCAATCGGGTTCATAGGGTCATCACTCGCTGAGCGCTGCATCTTGACTGAGGGCTGTGCGGGTCAGTTTGACGCCAGTTCGAACGCACAGTGTGTAGTCGTCCAGAAGCAATACATGTTTTAACGCGTCAATAAGCCTGTCGTTCTGCTCACGATTCCTGGAGGAAATGCGCAAGTATCGATCGGCGTCATCCATGACTTTTCCGCTGCATTCCTTAATGAAGATGCTGAAGTCATCAACCAGCAACGCAGCCAGTTCCGGGGCCGACGGGTAGCCCGGTTGCAAGCGGCACAACACAAAGTTGCTGGCCGTAGCGAATACCTCAAAGGCCTCGATTTCACGTAGCTGCGCAACCAGATCATCCGTCTCGCTGCGCACCTGGGCGCAACTGGCCGCATATTCTTTACGGTATTGCGGAAGGTTGAGCATGAACTCCTCGGCAAATCCGTTGATGTTCCAGATCGGCAGTTCCTTACGCAAAGCGTCCAACCAGTCCTGGTCCGCACTGGCCGCGTACCCCAGCCTCAGGCCGCCAATACCGAAGGTTTTGCTCATGCTCCTTAGTACGATGATTCTTGGCAAAACCAAGAGGTCGTGGAGCAACGATTGATCCCGTGCATCGCCGGAAAAATCAAGAAATGACTCGTCCACTATCAGATAGGGCGCCTGATCCCGGGTACGCCTATAGAGTTCCAGGATCGTATCCTTGGGAATAAGCCCGCCCGTGGGATTGTTCGGCGTCACCAACACAATCGCACTCGGCTTTTGTTGCTCAATGACGCGCAGCGTGTGCTCGATATCCAGCGCAAACTGATTTTGCGCAGTCAATCTGATCGTCGTAACACGCTCCACGGGGAAGGCATTGGCAAATTCATTGAACGAAGGTTCGAACACCAGCAAATTGCCGCCAAAGAGCCTGGGCATCAGACGAATGATTTCCGAGACACCGTTGGCAATCACCAGGTTTTCGGTAGGCACCCCCAGGAAGTCCGACAATAGCGGCAGGCTCGCACCCGCCGAGGCAGGATAGTTGAGGGCGATGTCAGCGAAGCGGTCAACCATCAGCTTCTTCAGCCCCGCAGGCGGGAAGTGCAGGTTGTAGATGAGGGCGTGGTCGGTCACAGGGAAGCGCCAATACCCCCCATGCTGGCTGGAAAGCAACGCATGCTTATGCTCGGAAAACTGATAAGACGCGATACGCAGGTCATATAAGTTATCTATTTCAATCCAGGTGCCCGGATCGACTTCAATTGCCTTGAACCCCATACCTTGCGTACACGCAGTTTTGAAAGTCACTTCGTAATAGTCATTCAACCGGTTGTTCCTGACGTTCCGTTCAAGTTCTCCGATCAAATAATTTTTGCAGAATTGGGCTGACAAGTAATAGATATTGGCCGTTTTGAGTGGCCTATCGGCGGTCAGATGATCATCAGCTTTGCTGCTACCAAACTGTCGGATAAGTCCATGGGCATCCACCTCGGCAAAGGTGCCTTCCATCAGTGGGGTAAGTGGTGAGACAACTGCCAGGCATTCGCGACCGCTTTGTGCGTCCAAAGCCGTAATCACCGAGGCACGAAAGAAAATATCGCCCTCCAGCAACGTGACCCCCTCCTCGCCTTCCAGTTCATGGGAGGCCAGATACAACGAATACAAATTATTGGTAGTGGCCCACTCTGCGTTTTCGATAAATCGCACGGTCACCGGCAACTCCAGCGCCGCGACAAAGGCCCGTATCTTCAGCCCCTTGTAGCCGATCACCACTACAACCTCCTGGTAACCCGCCTCGACGAGAATATTCAGTGCATTAGCCAGGATACTAAGGCCATTGACCTCAGTCAGTGGCTTGGGAGTAGAGTCAGAGGCTCGTCCAAGACGAGACCCCATGCCTGCGGCAAGGACAATAGCTTTTTTCATCACAGTTCACCTGTTGCAGAGCAAAAGCGAAGTAGCGAAACCTGTTGATTACCTAAAGGCGCCCTGTAACGCTGGACTATCAACAGGGACGGCCTGGGTTCAGGCTCGGGTTTTTACCGCACACCGAAAGTCACTCAGGGTCACTTTCTCGGTATCCAGATCAACTTCATACCGATGGTCAAACCCCTTTGCTGCATGGCTACTCCATTCGTTACCGTACGCACGCTCCAGATAGCGCCTGGAGGCCAATGCGTCAGGAGCCGGTAAATCGAGATGCCCAAAACGCATAGCGCCTCGGGAATGCCAATCCTCCACTGTCAGATACTCGCGGGGCCAATTAGCCAATGCCAGCTGACTGGTATAGCGAAGATACCCGTCCTGTTCGGACAACGGAAAGATGTCCACAGAGGGATATAAGTAATCGCGATTGTTCTCTTCCGGCGTGGAAATGCCCGCTGTCGAGAACACCTTATAACCGCCCCATAGTTCCCAAGGCTGTTGACTGAGGCGATAACCCCGTTCGGCAAATTGCTGTTCCAAAGAAAAAAACTTTTCGATATCGGCCTCGAGAATATAGAGATCAGCATCGTCGTCCCAAGGAATCAAACCGGTATGACGTACGCCCCCCAGCAAAGTACCCGCCGCCAGGCAATACTCGAGCCCATTGGCGGTAAAAATGTCATTAATCACTTCAAGTCCATCGTAGAGCTGATCGACAAACACCTGGGGGGTCTTTCCAAGTTTTTCTTGACTCATATCCCTTTCCTTTTGGCAGACAACGCGCGAGTGAAGACCGTAGTGGCTTGCTCTGAAACTATCTCGAAGCCCAACTCATCCAGAAGTTTCGCAAGTTGATCCCGGCCATAGACTCTCGCCCCACAATTAACCAGCATATCCAACGACATCAATGCGCCTACTTTCGTATCGGTATCGAACTCATTGATTACCAGCACACCGTTGTGTACCAGGCCATGACAGATATTCGCCAGAATCTGCTTCGCCTCGGTTTCGTCAAAGCCCATCAACAGTCGCGAAATAACAATACAATCGGCCTCTATCGGCAACTTCCCGAGCACGACGTCATGGGGTAGAAAGTTCACATCAAACTGTTTATAAGCACTCAGGTTCCCCCTGGCTATGTCCAGGGTTCTCGCAAAATCCACCAGCGTGTACTTAAGATCAGTCGCCGTTCCCAACACCTGTTCAATCAACAATCCCGGTCCGCTCCCCACATCCACGATATGCCGAGGGGCATGGGCTAGCAGCACTTGGGCCAAACGCACATTCATCTCGCCGACGCCCTGTTGCATGGCCACCGCAAAATTGCTCTGCCGGTCATAGGCAAACGACGTGGCCTGCCCCGGACGGAAGAAGTCCTCCGCCACCGACCAGTTCGACCAATGGTTGGCGTCCAGCAATAGCAAGTTGGCGATCGACCCCGCGGTATCCCGGCGCAACGTGGCCCGAAGATCCTGCGCAACGCTGTAGTGCATGCCTTGTTTGTTCAGGATGTTGAGTTGCACAAGGGTTTCCAGGAGGATCGTTGTAGACACACGATGCAATTCAAGCCGGGCAACGAGTTCATCAATCGTCAGGTCTTCCTGGCAAAGCTCTTCAAAAAGGCCTGCCTGTACCGCGAACATGACAGCACGAGCCGCCCTGAAGTTGAACACCAACTGGTGAAGTTCTTGTGGTTTCATAGTCGATCCAGCCCATAAGGATTACATGCCGTAGCTGATCGCCGCACCAACCCCCAACAGGGCAGCACGAACAACCGAAAGTTGGCGCGCGTACAACTCCAGCATTTGCACGCAGGCGCTGATACGCCGCCCCAGACCAGGATGAAGACTGCTGCTCATATCCGCCCCAAAGTTATGCACTTCACGAATAATCAGGTGATCCGGCATGTAGCAGATTTTTGTATTTTTATAAGTAGTGGCACGTAGATCCAGGACGGGGTAACTCCCCCCCATGCCGCTGGAAATTGAAACAATCAATGCCGGTTTGTGCGCCAGCACCGGGTACTCGCTGGAAACAAAAAACTCCTTGAGTACCGGCGGAGCCATGCCTGAGTGCTCCGGCGCGATAACAATGAAGGCCTCGGCCCTGCTTGCAAGTTCATCACTCTCAGGGCCGATGGGTTGTGTTGCCAAATTCAGGACTGTCGGTGTAAATACTGAATAGTCACGTAAATAATCTTCCAGGATTCTACTAACCCTCGAACTTTGCGAATCCATTCTTGGGCTACCAGCGATAATCAGCACTTCCATAGTCGCACCCGTCGGTAAATATCAAATAGTTTCCATCGGCCGGTGCTGCGTTTTCGGCATGGGCAGGGAGCGCCGGGCGCCTCTAGCCACCCAGACAGCCAGCACGCCTCCCAGCAGATTCAACGCCAACAACATCAGCAGGGCCAGATTGAAATCGTTAAACAGATAACCCACCCAATAACAGCCGGTGTGAAGCAACAGGACATACACCGCATCAATCGCCATGGCGGTCCTGGCTCTTTCAATCGCTGGCAACCCATGAACGGCCAGGTACAGCATGCCTCTGCCGAATACCGTGATCGGGATGATCATCAAGTACGTCACTACAAAGGGCAGTGCATCTTCATATCCACCCAACATGAAACGCGCCACCGGCAGGGCAAATACAATGAACGGCAATGCCACGACGGTTTGCCACACCAGGACCAGTCCATAGCCGGACTTGAAAATCATCCCTACCTGGCCCTGCTGCTGTTGAACGAATGCCTTGCTCAGCAGCACCGTGGTGACCGCTGACAGACCCCACACGGGAATCATGATCAAGGGTTGCAGTTTTGAAATAACCCCCATGGTTGCAACTTCCGCGTCTCCCAGTTTAGAGATCAGATAAGTGGCCACGATTCCAGAAATGGGCCAGAAGGTTGCGGTGGAACTGGTCACCCAGGCCAATCGGGAAATGTTCGCGGCGGCCTTGATTATCTTGCCCACCCCCAGATTGCGGGGACCGGTGGCACGGGTTTTCCTGACGCCAAAGTAAATGCATACAAGTGCCCCGAAGGCCTGTGCCAGCCAGGCGGCATACACCGAACCGACCAGGCCAAATCCGTCGAAACCACCCACGCCAAACATCAGCAGTGGATCGAGCACAATGTTCATCAGGCAAACCACCGCAACCACGATGGCCTGGGTTTTGAACAATGACAGACCACGCAGGTATGCCGTGGAAATGGCAAACGTGAGGGTAATGATGAAGCCGTACAGCCAAGTCTTTAAATAGCCTTCGCTTTGCTCATAAATGGATTGCGCTGCCCCCATCGCTCCAAGCACTGCCTCAAGGTTCAGGCCCGCGCCCAATAGCACGACCCCATAGACCACGGCACCCATCAGCAGGCCAGGCAGCAACACATCGATAACGGTATTGCCCTCGGCCCTTTCCTGCCCTTTGGACACATGGACACTGATCGCCAGGGCAATGCCCATGGCAATCGTGTTCATCAACCACATGAAAGGGCTGGCCAGGCTTGCTGCCGTCAGAGACTCATGACCAAGGTGAGCGATGAACACCATGTCGATGGCATTCGCGATCATCAGGGCGCTGAACGACAACATGGTGTGCATGGCCTGGCTGTTGATATCTTTGCTCAACCGCCACAAGTCCTGGGCTCCGAACGCGCGCAGTCTCACTCGGCAACCACTCGAAAACCCACGGCATACAACGAGGCATAGGGGGTAATGCTCAGCCCGTGCCGCCGGGAAACCCGGCATAGATCGGCAAAACGGCCAAAACAACCGCCCCGGGTGATTCGATAGGTCGGCCGGCTCTCGGAAATCAAGTCGTCCATGACAAAAGGACCATTGGGATACGCGTCGTAATCATTCGATGTGTATTCCTCGACGTTCCCGCCCATGTCCATTAGGCCGAACGGCGATGCGCCCTGAGGGAAAACACCGACCGGCGTCGTGGATAACAGACCAAGCTCGGCGGTATTGGCGTTTTCGGTCCTGGCCTCGTTGCCCCATGGGTACTCAAACTCGCCGGCACCGGCGGCGTATTCCCATTGCGCCTCGTCAGGCAAGCGCACGGTCCTGCCGGTCCTGGCCGAAAGCCAGGCGCAGAACGCATCCGCCGCGCCCGCACTCACCGAGTACACCGGATGGTTGGCGTAGTGCAGAGGAAACGCCCGCAAAGGCCAGGAGGTCGGCACCTCAGCGTTGGGGCAATCCCGTAAAAACGCCAGGTACTCCAGGTTGGTCACCGGATACTTCGAAATATTGAAGCCCGCCAGGGACACCGTATGCCGAGGTACTTCCTTGAGAATCCAGTCGCGAATAACCCCCACATCGGCATATTCACGCACGACTGCATCGATTTTCGACTCATCGATACCAATATGTGCCTCGCCCGCAGGAATCGACACCAGATTATTCAGCGCGCCCGCGATGATCCGGGGATCGCCCTTGATCGCCAACTCCGTGCCCAATTGCAAACGCCGGGACAAGTCGGTCGACTCCTCGAAACTGCGCAGTAATGCAGCGGCTTCTGGCGTTTCCCGGAAACGGTTCATCCGCTCCAACGTTTCAAGCAACCCGGTTTGAGGTTGATAGACTGCAGGTTGTTCACAGGGATCGAGCGGTGATGTGACCGTACATTTCTCTGCCACAACTACTTTTTCTCGTGCATTCATTGTTATAAGTCCACGCTGAAAATTAAAGGTCAGCCAAGCTCGACGGCGTAAATACGCCCGTCATAGGACGACGCCAGGAAACGCTGTTTTTCGTCGTCCCAGGTGAGGGAGGAAATACCTGCCGCACTGACTTTTCGCACATTGCCCAACCACTCCCGGGCCGTGCAGTCGTAAATATCGACGGTGCCTCCATAACTGCCAGTGGCGATAAAGTTGCCGTCGTCGTTCGACGCGATGCACTTGATGGAGTGAGTGTGACGACTGGGAATCGCCGCCCTCGGCTCACCCCATAACTTCAGGGTCAGATCCCGGGACACCGTGGCAACACCGCTTGCATAGGAACAGAGGTCATTCAATATGCCCTCATGGGCATGCGTGATCTTGTTGACCACTTCATAGGAGCGGGTATCGGTTACGCCGATTTCACCATCGGCGCACCCGGTATAAAGGCAGTTGCCATGCAACGAAATGCCCTTGATCGCGTTTTCATGAATCTTGTGGCAGGACACAAACTCCAAGTGCCGATCGTTAACCTTGAAGATGATGATATCGCCGGAATAACTCCCCACCGCCAGGCGCTGCTCGCCATCCAACTTAAAGTTCACCCCGCAGTTGAGAGGGGCGTGATGGGCATAAGCCACACGGTTTTTCAGGACATCAAACACTTGTCCGGTCTGTCCGCCACATACCAGGACCGGTCCGGTCTTCACCACAAAATTGCACAGCGATTGTGGCCCGCCCATATCTTTGCCATCGGCCTTCAATAGACCCGCATCGCCAATACTGTAGATAACGCCTTCTGCCGCATACACCGAGTTCAAGCTGGCCGAAGGGACAAAGCCCTCAAGGTCCCAATGGTTGCGGGCGATATCCCAAATGGCGAACGTAGAACCAAACGTCGCGAAATAGATTTTGTCGCGTCTTTGAAACTCCGCCGAGCGCGCCCAGATCTCCTTCGGATACTCAGAACGTTTCCACTCCACCAGAGTCTGCCCCTCGATCGACCACAGCACCGCGATCCCGTCATACCCCAGGCTCAGCAGACTATTGTCGAACTTTGACTTCACCAGCTTCTTGACGCTGGAGCGGTGCCCCTTATAGGTATTTACAACCGTATTGCCATTGATGACCTGAAGTTCACCGTCATTATTGCCAACGATAAAGACCCCCGCCGAGAGCGTCACCAAGGCGTCCATATCGTGGCCTTCCGTCTCCTTGATCGCCAGGCACTCCCCGGTGGCCGCGTCCCAGGCACGAATGGTCCCATCGGTGCCGCAGGACAAAAGTTGCAGGCTGTCGGCTGTCCAATCGAAGCTCTCTACCAGGCCACTATGCCCTTGCATCTTGCAGATGAAACTTCCATCTTTGTGATGCACCGACAAACTACTGTCGTAAGAGCAACTGGCGATTTTCTCACCATCGGGAGAAAACTTGGCCTGCATGACGTCATCACTGTGGCTGGTCATGACACATTGCAATTTAAACTCAGGCACGCTCCAAAGCCGGGTCGAACCATCACTGCTCGCCGTCACCAACAGGCTGCCGTCAGGGGAAAAATCACAGTAGTTGGCCAAATGGTCATGCCAGCCGCGTTGCAGGGGTTGGCGTGTTTGTGCATTCCACAAAATTATCTGGTTATCGTAGCCTGCCGTTGCAATGTACTGTTGCTCAAACAGTGAGAGACCGCTGATAGGTGCCTGATGCTGAATCATTGAGTACCCCCTGCCTGGGCAGTGAACTGGTGATTGGTTACTTCTATTTTTGCTTTTATATAGCCTTCGTTATGCTTGCCAATATGCATGGCAGTGGACTTGACCTCGATAATTTCGATACCCAGGTTTCTTAGCTGCAACTCTTTTTCCGGGTTATTCGTAAGCAAGATTATTTTCGGGCAACCCAATGCTTGCAGCATCTGTGCAGCATCAAAGTAATCGCGCAAGTCATCGGCAAATCCGAGCATATTGTTGGCTTCATATGTATCCACACCTGAATGCTGCTGCAGTGCATAGGCCTCCAGCTTCTTATACAAACCGATGCCCCGGCCCTCCTGGCGCAGGTAAATCAAATACCCACCTACTTCGTTAATCAGGCGTAGTGACTCTGAAAGTTGGTCGCCACAATCACACTTCATGGAGTGAAAAATATCACCGGTCAAACACTCGGAATGCAACCTGACCAACGGCAACTTCTGACCGTCGGCCATGAACCCGCCCAGGCGAATAGCAATATGCTCAACAGGATCTTTCAAGTCATCGAATGAAATGAAAGTGGCAACCACTTCGCTGTCCAACATGAGTGGTATATCGACTTCCTTAATAATCGTAGCCATTTTATTGTTTCCCTGGACGACAGTTATTCGGCAAGGCAGTTCGCCCTGCAGCTTTTTATAGGAAGAGTACATTTACGAAGACAAACCAATCCGGGCACACCACTTCGAACGACTTGAAGTTTCGTACTCTGGTTAGCGATGCCGACAGATTGCTCTGGCCGCCACCCTGCGGATCGTTAGCTACTGCAACGTAGCGCCACAACAACTTCTGGATACGCCAAACAGCGCACGTTGAGTCACCGCACCCAGATCTATTTCCAGGGCAATGGCCTTTTCCTGGCCAATGACACGTACCGGCCCAAGCCGGGTGATCACCAGGCCAGCCCTGATCAACATTCGCTCTACCGCTACCGTTGTAACCGTCACATAACCCTGGATATGTTGCTCGACACCATAGGCAACGATGGCCTTTACGGCCTCCAGGGTAAAGTCGGAAAACCCCTTGTTACCGGGATATCGAGGGGTTACGGCAAATCGACTGAGTTCCCATACCTGGGAAGAAACAGGCGCTGGTCGCCCTTCAAGCAATTCGGAGAAAGTATCCCTGAGCATGTAGGGGCCTGTAGTAGGTAATAAACGCCAGCACCCTTTGATCTCACTGTCTCCGCCATCCTTGATCAGCATGTAGAGAGGCTCCAGTGCGTCATAACCATCAATTTCCATATCGGCAATGATTGCAACATCCCAGCCCTTACGCTTTTTAAAAACATCTGCGCGCAGCCTATGCATGGCGCACAGTTGTTCACTATCTATTTCATCCCGCCGACCGATTGTGAAATGCACTGGATTCCCTTCCCTACGAACACTTAAACCTCAATCTATCCGCCTTAACAGAATGGTCATACTAGTAGGGTAACCAGTTGCATTGATTTTGGATCCAATGCATGATGGCCGGTTGCCCCTCCTTCAAAAAACCACAGATAACCCGCTGACCGTGAAGCCAGAGCGGGTGCCTGGATATAGAAAGGAGATTGTGGCAGCGCTAGAGGCTGATCAGCCCGAGCGAAACAGCTTTCACTGCGGCAGCCCGACGGGACGCAACGCCAAACTTGGTGTTGATGCTCGCAAAGTGATAATTGATATTGGCTTCCGAACAGCCACAGATCCTGGAAATATCCCAGGAGCTTTTCCCGACAGCGCACCACTTGAGAATCTCTTTCTCACGAGTCGTCAGGGAAATCACCCTTGCTCCAGTCAACTTGCCCGCACCGTCCAAAGCGCTTTGCAGAATGACATCTTTGAGAATGGATAATTTTGGAATCATGGCATTGATATGACGTGTCGTTCCAGCAATGTCTTGAGCGTCTACCGCCAGACTGAAAGTACCGAACTGTCCCTGAGGTCCATGCAGGGGAAAAGTGATCCCCCTGGAAAGTCCATAAGCGTTGGCCTCTTCGCGAAACTCTCGTTGGCGGGGCGTGCAATACAATGACTCATCCCAGACAACGGGCCTGACATTTTTAAACGAATAAACAACCACAGGATCAATAGTTGCATAACGCAATTGGTCATAACGACTTCGCCAGGCCATCGGATAGTTACTGACAATCATCGCAGCACTCAAATCGGCATCATACTTGGGAAGTAACCCGATCAGGACTTTGGTAAACCCATACTTGTCGTTGATTTTTTCGATAGCTGAAAACCACTGATCCTGGGTTTCCAACTCATTCAACCGCACAAGTTCATCAATAAAATCCATTTAATAATCACCTTAGGTATTGTAGTAATCACCCGACCAGTCACTGGTGGATTCCTAATAATGACGGCTATAAATACGACTTTGAATTATGGCCAACTGCACTGATGAAACAGCACTGCTTCGTGCACTGAAGGATGAAGGCCAGTACCTTGTGGTACCTGTATTTCTACGAAGCACTGCGCATCCATGCACTCTCATAGCTCCTGATGTAACCTGATCATTGCGAACCGACGCTGAGCAAGCTAGCTGAGGTATACGACCTTCGCAAGCACACAGGTCGTCAGCGGTCATCGCTGGACTTTTCAGCGTTTCCTGAGGAATCAACGATGAATATGAACCAAGTGACCTTGCCCGTGACGGATATGCCGGCCGCCGTCGCGTTCTATTTAACGCTGGGTTTCACCCAGATAGTCTCCACCGATCACTACTGTCGATTTTCGTGCCCCGGCAATGGAGCGACATTTTCCTTATCCCTGGTTGAAACCGCAGGGGGTAACAACGCGGTAATCTACTTCGAGCATGAACCGCTGGATCGCTGGGTGAGTGACCTGATCAGTAAGGGGATAACCTTCGATCAACTACCCACCGATATGCCCTACCTGTGGCGCGAAGCAATCCTTCATGACCCGTCAGGCAACTGCATCAAACTCTATTGGGCAGGTGAAAACCGCTTGAACCCGCCCTGGAAGGTCAACCGCTAAAAAGACCTGGGCACTGCCCCAGTGCAGCTGTGTGTCCCACTATCGGCCCAACCAATCCATCCCCCCAATCTATCGATTTGAGCTCTCCCCCACCCTCCCCGACTATTGGCGCCACTTCCTACAACAAAAACCAGGAACCCGCCATGACCGCCCGATTCCATAACCCGGTAGACACCCGCTTCGGCTGGGGCTGCCTGCAAGACCTGGCCAGTATCACCGCCCAGCAGACTGTCGCCCTTGTCACCTTCCCGGAGGCCCGTGGGCTGGGGTTGGTGGAGCGGATCCAGGCATTGCTGGGCGAGCGTCTGGTGTATGTCGTCGAGGATGTGCAGCCCAATCCCGATGTCGCGCAGTTGCGTGAAACCTACGAGCGCTTCTGGCTGCAAGCCGGGGATTGCGATGTGGTGCTGGCCGTCGGTGGCGGCAGTGCGATTGATACGGCCAAAGCGCTGATTGTCGGCACCGAGTCCGGGCAGTTCGATGAGTTGCTGGCATTGCTGGCGACCGGCCAGCCGTTTGTGCCGGCACACTGCAAGACCCTGATCGCAGCGCCGACCACCGCGGGCACCGGCAGTGAGGTGACGCCCTGGGCGACAATCTGGGATTCGGCCAGCCACAAGAAATATTCCCTGCACCTGGATTGCACCTGGCCGAAGGTGGCGATTGTCGACCCACAGCTAATGCTGACCGTACCGGCCGGGGTCACGGTATCGACGGGGCTGGACGCCTTGTCCCACGCCCTGGAGGCGATCTGGAACATCAACGCCAATCCGATTTCTGACACCTTCGCGGTATCGGCCATCGAAGACATCCTGGAGTGCCTGCCGCAACTGCGGCGTGACCTCAGCAATCAGGAATTACGCTCACGCATGGCCCTGGCCGCGCTCAAGGCCGGCCTGGCGTTTTCCAACACCAAGACTGCGCTGGCCCACTCCATTTCCTACGAGATGACCCTGCACCACGGCCTGCCCCATGGCATCGCCTGCTCCTTCACCCTGCCGCTGGTCCTGGGTTTGGCGTGGGGGCATGACGCGTCCCGGGATCGCACCCTGCAACGGGTGTTCGGCGATGACCTGGATAAAGCCCAGACCCGGTTGCGCAACTTCCTGCACAGCCTGGAGGTAAAAACCGAGTTTGCCGACTACGGCGTCACGCCCACCGAGGCCGCCGCGATGATCCGCTTCGCCCTGCAAGGCGCGCGCGGCAAGAACTTTATCGGTACCCAAGCCGCCTAGGCGGCAACGCAATTCAGTCTTTCCTCTTGCACCTGTAAAGGGTGCCTCCCCGTCGCTGCGGCCTCGGGGGCGAATAACAATAAGGAAAACATCATGAATCGTGCACACACCCTGCCTGTCCCTGCCGTTCGCTCGGCGTCGTTCCGTGTTGCCCAGTGGCGCATGCTGCTGGCGGCGATGTTTTGTTACCTGTTTTTCTACACCGGGCGCCAGACGTTTGGTTTCGCCATCCCTGGGATACAAGCCGAGTTCGGCCTGACCAAGGAAGTGCTGGGCTGGATCTCGGCCGCCATGCTCTGGTCCTATGCCATCGGCCAGGCGATCAACGGCAACCTGGCCGACAAGTTCGGTGGCCGGCGCATCATGACCCTGGGCGCCGTGCTGTCATGTGGCGCGAACTGGGTCACCAGTTTTGCCAGTGGTTTTGCCGGGTTGATTTTGCCGTGGGGCATCAACGGTTACTTCCAGGCCCTGGGCTGGGCGCCGGGCAGCCGCCTGATCTCCAACTGGTGGAGTGCCAGCGAGCGCGGCCGGGTCTATGGCTTCTATGTATTCGCCGCGGGCTGTGCGTCGGTGCTGTCCTATGTGACCTCCATCGTGGTGCTGGAGGTGCTGCAACTGGAATGGCGCTGGATCTTCCGCCTGCCGGTCCTGCTGATGTTGGCCGGCGGCATCCTGTTTTACCTGGTGGCCCGCGAACGCCCGCAGGACCTGGGCTTCGAACCCCTGGCCGATACCGGTGTGGCCAACGCCGCGGACAAGGGCCATGAAGTGGCCCACGGCGCAGAAGAAACCTCGGCCCAGCGCTATAAAGCCGTGCTGAAAAACGCACGCCTGATCATTGCCGCCGTGTCCCTGGGTTTCCAGAACGCTGCGCGCTACGGCCTGATCGTGTGGGTGCCGGTGCACTTCCTCGGCGCCAACTGGAAAAGCGGCGACAGCATGGTCGATCCGAAGTGGATCACCGTCGCCCTGCCGGTGGGCATGGCCGTCGGCGCCCTGAGCAATGGCTGGGTGTCGGACAAGCTGTTCGGCTCCAAACGCTACCTGGCGATCATGCTCTATATGTTCCTCGGCGCCGCCACCAGCCTGTGGATGTGGAGCCTGCCGCCCCATAGCGCGATCGGCCTGGTGGCGCTGTTTCTCTGCGGGTTCTTTGTCTACGGCCCGGCGTCCAGCTTCTGGGCGCTGTGCCCGGACCTGGTGGGCGCCAAGCGCGCAGGCACGGCCACGGGTGTGATGAACTTCTCGTCTTATCTGTTTGCTGGCCTGGCGGAACCCCTGATCGGCAGTATGCTCGACAGTACCGGCAATACGTCGCTGATCTTCATCGTCGTCACCTCGGCCTGCCTGTGCAGCGCGGTGGTGGCCCTGTTTATCCGCCGTTGATGCCCCTGGAACAGGATGCGTTATGTACCAGTACCACAAGTGGCTACGTTCCTTTCATGCGGTGGCGAAGACCGGCAGTTTCACCCTCGCCGCCGAGTATCTGAGCGTCGGCCAGCCAACGATCAGCGAACAGGTGAATGCCCTGGAAAAGCAGTTCTCGGTGGAGTTGTTCCACCGCCGTGGGCGCTTTATCGAGATGAGTTCGGCCGGCCATGCGCTCTACGGGATCACCCAGGGCCTGTTCGGCCAGGAGGATGAAGCCATGCAATTGCTGCACAGCTTCAAGCAACGCAAGACCGGGATGTTGCGCCTGGGCGCGGTCTCGCCGCCGATCGCCATGAACCTGACGTACGAGTTGATGCAGCGCCATCCGGATATCGAGCTGGAAACCTCGTTTTCCCCAGAGAAGGAGACCCTCGACCGCCTGTTCAATTTTGATATCGACGTGGCAATCCTGGCCCTCTCGGAGTTTGACCAACGCTTCGATACGCAGTTGTACCGGCGCTACCCGATCATCGCCGTGGTGCGCGACGACCATCCCTGGGCAGCGCAGAAAGAGGTGCACGTCGCGCAAATCAGCCAGGAGCGCTGGGTCATGCGTGAACGCAGCTCGCGTACCCGGCAACTGGTGGAAGAAAGCTGCAAGCGCCTGGGGGTGGACCTCAACTGCGTGATGCAGCTCAACAGCCGCGAGGCGATCGTGCACGCCATCGCCAAGGGCATCGGCATTGGCTTTGTGTCGGCGGTGGAATATGCCCAAACACCGGGCACCACACCGATCACCTTTGTCGACCACCCGTTTTCCATCGACTACCACCTGTGTTGCCTGGGCATCCGGCGCAACCGCCCGATGATCGCCGAACTGTTCGAGGCCAGCCCCATACCGGCTACCTGATTGGCTTCACCCTTTTTGCACTCAACCGGCTTACCTCATTTATCGAGGGACGGCCTGCTCATACCCGAAAATGGAGATCCACCATGAACTACCAACCACCTTCCACGCTGCAAGCCGTGGTCCTGGACTGGGCCGGCACCGTTGTCGACTTCGGCTCGTTTGCGCCCACGCAGATTTTCGTCGAGGCCTTTGCCGAGTTCGGCGTCGCCGTATCCCTGGAGGAAGCGCGCGGGCCGATGGGCATGGGCAAGTGGGATCACATCCGCACCCTGTGCAATCAGCCGCAGATTGCCGAGCGCTATCGTGCGGTGTTCAACCGCCAGCCGACCGACGACGACGTCACCGCCCTGTATGAGCGCTTCATGCCGCTGCAGATCGAGAAGATCGCCCTGCACTCGGCGGTGATTCCCGGCGCGCTGGAGGCGATTGAAACCCTGCGAGGCAAGGGCTTGAAGATTGGCTCGTGCTCCGGTTACCCGGCGGTGGTGATGGCCAAGGTGGTCGAGCTGGCGCGGCAAAATGGCTACGTGGCCGACCATGTCGTGGCCACTGACGAAGTGCCCAATGGCCGCCCGCATCCGGCCCAGGCCCTGGCCAACGTGATTGCCCTGGGCATCAGCGATGTGGCGGCGTGCGTCAAGGTCGATGACACCTGGCCGGGGATCCTGGAAGGGCGCAGTGCCGGCATGTGGACGGTGGCGCTGACCTGCTCCGGTAACGCCCTGGGCCTGAACTACGCGCAATACCAGGCGCTGCCAGCCGCCGAGCTGGCGCAGGAGCGCGAGCGTATTAGCCAGATGTTTGAAGGGTCGCGGCCGCATTACCTGATCGATACCATCGTCGACCTGCCGGCGGTGATCGACGACATCAATGCGCGGCTGGCGCGCGGGGAAACCCCACAAGGCAGTTGAAATCGACACCTGACCTGTAGGAGCCGGCTTGCTGGCTCCTACAATGGATTTGGCTGTACCCGGCTACTGCCCCTGGAAGGTCTCAAGATACGCCAGCAGATTCTCGATCTTCTCCTGATCGCTGATCCCCCAGAAAATCATGCGCGTGCCACTCACCACTTTCTTTGGGTTCTCGATATAGGCCGCGAACTTTTCCCTAGTCCATACCACGCCCGAATTTTTCATCGCGTCGGAATACTGATAGTCCGCCGTGGTGCCCGCCAGCCGCCCGATCACCCCATTGAGCTGTGGCCCGAAGCCGCCACGGGCATTCAGCCCGACACTGTGGCAACCGCCACAGGTCTTGGTGAACAGCCTGGCGCCTGCCTCGGCGTCGCCTGCTGCCGCCGCCCAAGTGTTGAAAAGCATGGCAGTGAACAACAGGGTCAGTAAGGCAGCGGGTTTCATCAGGGGCTCCAGGTCGGGGCTTCAGGCAGTAGAGGGGGCAATTATGCCTAAGATCTACTTGTCCTCGTGCAGGTTGTTGAAGGGCCTCTCGGTAAACATTTGGATACAGCCATTCAATTGCCATCACTCTCGCCCTCTGTTTGCATGCGCACTTTCCATCAGCACGTCAGTTCAGGAGAGATCGATGAGAACCATGGTGGTCGGTGCTAGCAAGGGTTTGGGCAGGGCTTTTATGGAGGGTCTGGGCGGCGTGGGGGATACCTTGATCGGTGTCTCGCGCAGCCGTCCAACCGACCTGCTATCCAGCACCGGCGCCGAAGTGTCGTGGGTAGAAGCCGATCTTGGCCAACCGGCGCAGGCCGCGCAGTTCATCGAGCAGGCAGTGGCACAGGACGGCCTGGACACGCTGATCTATAACCTGGGTATCTGGGAAGAACAGGCATTCGATGCGGCCTACAGCTTCCTCAAGGATGAAGACACGCAGTTGGAAGCCATCGTCAGTTGCAACATCACCGCCCCCCTGCTGTTGATCAAGCGCCTGCTACCCGTGCTGTTAAAAAGCTCCAACCCACGCATCATCTTTACCGGCTCGACCTCAGGCCTGCCCCAGAGTGGGCGCCCGGAGGTGACGTTCGGTGCGTCGAAGTTCGCCTTGCGCGGCATGGCCGATGCCTTGCGCGAAGGTTATCGGCACCAGCGCCTGGGCGTGACCTGCCTGAACCTGGGTTACCTGAATACCGAGGATCCATTGAGCACCTCCCGGCTTGAGGCCGAGCAGCGCGGCGACGGGCAATTGATCCCGGTACACGACGTGGTGCAGGTGGTGCGCATGGCGTTGAGCCTGTCATCGGCCAGTTTCGTCAAGGAACTGACCTTGCCGGCCCTGATGGATGAGCGCTTCTGACTGAATGAGCCGAATCTTCAGACGGCCAAATAAATAGCCATCAGACACAACGGCACCAACACCAGCCCCAACAGCATCATGAACACCACACTCATGGCGTTGGTCCGGGGCGTGCCGACGTGGCTGACAAAGCCCATGCACAACCGTCGCAGCAGGTCGGCGCCCCTGGCGAACTGGTAGGCCACGGTGATGGTCAGCAGCGAGAGTGTTCCGGTGACTGCACAGTAAAACAGGATCGGCTCGGGCATGAAGTAACTGGAGATAAAGCCTTCGGACGTGGCATAGATAAACGTCACGGGCTGAAACAGCGCTATCGCATACAGCACATTGCGCAACGGGTCGAAGGCTATGGTCGGCCGCACTTCGTCAGCGGGCAGCAAGGCGTACAGTTCGTTCGCGTCCGACCAGCGAAACCAGTAGACCGCCACGCTGAACAGCACGTAGGCCAAGGCAATCGTCGCCGAAAAACACCACAGGAACCGCCACGAGCCAAACCCGCGGCGCATACCCACGTTGATGCTCCACTTGGTCAACTGGATGGTCACGCAGTCGATCACAATCGCCACCAGCAGGCCCTTGCCATAGAAGTCTTTGATGGCTTGCAGCACGTTCGGCGGCGGCGGCACATTGAACACGTGCTCGGGATTTTTAAACAGGTAGAGATCCAGCAGCCACACCACAAAAAACACCAGCGACACCAGCAAGGTGTACAGCGGGATGCTGATCAGTTGGCGCCGGGCCAGGAACGTACTCCCGAACACCCGCTGGAAGAGGTTGGCCCACAACTGGGCGATCCCGATAAACCGGTCGCGACCAAGGCTCATGCCACTCAAGGTCTTGAGTATTTGCAGGCGACTTTTCTTGGTGCCGAACGCAACGGCGACCAACACCCCGGTACACCCGAACAAAACGGTGGAAACGACGATCAACGCCCCGATCATTTCTTTCACACTGGCATCCCTTGCGGTGAATTTTCGCGCTGCACATCCTGGCTTATCCCACGCGTAATCCGCAAGCAACGGCGGTTTACCGCGCCCTCTAATACGATCAAATGACCACCCATCGAATAAAAAACATCCAATCGAACCTATCCGCTGACAGCCCACTCCACCTTACTCAACCCGGATGGTGGAGTAGTGATCATGGCTCAGCCATCGATATTGGTATTGGAAGACGACGAGATCATTCGCTCGTTGATGGTGGATGTGCTGGAGGAGTTCGGCGCGGTGGTGACGTCTTTTTCTTCAGCCGATGAAGGGATGATTTTCCTCGAGCGCACCAGTGACCCGGTGGACCTGATTGTCAGCGATATCCAGATGCCCGGCCTGCTCAATGGCTATGACCTGAGCAAGGTGGTGGCCCATCGCTGGCCGTCCTTGCCCGTCGTGCTGACGTCGGGCAATACGGTGATGGCGGCGCAGTTGGGCAATACGGTGAAGTTCCTGCCCAAGCCATGGAGCACCGAAAGGCTGCTGCACTGCGTGCAAACCGCCTTGGAACAGGGCCCTTCCCTGCACTAATGGCATCGCGACACCTACACAATCGAACTTCGCGCTAAGCCGTGAGGTCTTTCTTTGGGTAAGTTTTGATATTTCTGACGCCAATGTCAGATTTATCAATACATCCCATCAGATAAAGACTATAGGTTGTATAGAATTGCGCCCCACCCTTATCCACGCGCCAGCCATGGCCTGCCCTGGCCCACCAGCTCGAGCTTATTGAATGCATCCACAGGCCCATGACGTTGGTGTGCCCTCCCTGCTTGAAGCCCTGCGTTCAGGCACAGGTTTGCTACACGTGGCCCTGGAAAAGCGCTTGCCGTTCTTTTCTGCACAACTGGATGCCGGCTGGTATCAGCGATTGCTTGAGGCTTACTACGGTTTTTACCGCCCAATGGAATCGCGACTGTACGACAGTGGCTTGATTCCCGTGGGATTCGACCAGGCCCTGCGGGTAAAGACGCCGACCTTGCACACCGACCTGAACGCCTTGGGCTTGGCCAACCAGGCAATTGCCGGGTTGCCCGTCTGCCCTGCGCTACCCCGCCTCGACACACCGGCCGCCTGCCTGGGGGCGCTGTATGTGCTGGAAGGCGCGACCCTCGGCGGCCAGGTGCTGCGCCGGGAGATGGCCCAACGCCTGGCGCTGGACGCCAGCAACGGCGGGGCCTTTCTCAATGTATACGGTGCCGAGACCGGTCGGCGCTGGAAAGATTTTCTCGACTATTTGGGCCACGTCCCGCTGGACGACCTCGGCCGTCAGCAGGCGGTGGACGCGGCCTGCTCGACATTCCGCTGCTTTGAGCAATGGCTCGACGGCCAGGAGGTATTGCTGTGAAACCCCAGGATTTTGAAGAATTACTTGCCAACTGCGCCGACGAGCCCATTCGTTTTCCCGGCGCGATCCAGCCCCATGGCGTGCTGCTGACCCTGCGCGAACCGGACCTGCAGATCGTGCAGGTCAGTGCCAACGTCGCCAGCCTGTTCAATCACCAGCCCGATGCCTTGCTCGGCCAGACACTGGACACGCTGCTGGGAGCGGAAAATGCCAACCTCGTGAAGCAGATGGCCAGCCAATCCAGTTTCATCGACGCCCCGGCGCTGCACGTCACACTCAACGGTGCCGAGTTCGAGGGCCTGCTGCATCGCCACCAGGGCGTGCTGGTGCTGGAGTTCGAGCCGTTGCACAAGCATTTCCAGCCCAAGCCCCAGAATGGCCGCACCAGCAACCTGGGCAAGATGTTGCAACGTTTGCAGTCGGCGAAAACCCTGCAAGCCTTGTACGAAATCAGCGTCAGTGAAATCCAGGCCATGACGGGCTACGACCGGGTGCTGATTTATCGCTTCGAAGAGGAAGGCCACGGCCAGGTCATCGCTGAAGCATCCGCGCCGTCCATGGAACTGTTCAACGGCCTGTTCTTCCCGGCGTCCGACATCCCGGAGCAGGCCCGCGAGCTGTACCGCACCAACTGGCTGCGGATCATCCCCAATGCCGACTACGAGCCGGTGCCACTGCTGCCCAAGCTACGCCCGGACACCGGGCAACCCTTGGACTTGAGTTTCTCGACCCTGCGCAGCGTGTCGCCGATCCACTGCCAATACATGAAGAACATGGGCGTGCTGTCGTCCATGAGCATTTCCCTGATGAAGGGCGACAAGCTGTGGGGCCTGATCAGTTGCGGCAACCGCACGCCACTGCACGTGCCCAACGACTTGCGCACCACCTGCCAGACCATCGGCCAGGTGCTGTCGTTGCAGATCAGCGCCATGGAAGCCCTGGACACCAGCCGCCAGCGCGAGGAAAAGGTCGCGGCACTGGGCGTGCTCAACCAGGCGATGAGCGCTGCCACCGACAATGTGTTCGATGGCCTGGCCCAATACCCGCAAGTGTTGATGGACCTGGCGCAGGCCGGTGGCGTGGCGATCATTGACGGCCAGCAATTGCACCGCTACGGCCACTGCCCGGAGCCGGCGCAGATCCGCGCGCTGCACAAATGGCTACAGGAAACCGGACAACCGGTGTTTGCCAGCCACCACCTGTCAGCGCTCTACCCGCCGGCGGCGGACTACCAGCCAGTGGCCAGCGGCGTCCTCGCCATGAGCCTGCCCAAGCCGGTGGACAATGGCGTGCTGTGGTTCCGTCCGGAAGTCAAAGAGAACATCCAGTGGAGTGGCGACCCGAAGAAACCGTTGGCCCTGGAAAAATCCGACACGGGCCTGCGCCTTCGCCCACGCACCTCGTTTGAAATCTGGAAAGTGGAAATGGCCGGCATCTCCACCAAGTGGAGCCACGGCGACCGTTTTGCCGCCAACGACCTGCGCCGTTCAGCCCTGGAAAACGACCTGTCACGCCAGGTCCTGCGCGAGCAGCAGGCAGTGCGTGCCCGTGATGAATTGGTGGCAGTGGTGTCCCACGACCTGCGCAACCCGATGACCATCATTTCGATGCTCTGCGGCATGATGCAAAAGGCCTTCAGCTCCGATGGCACCCATTCTTCGCGGCGTATTTCCTCGGCCATCGACACCATGCAGCAAGCCGCCGGACGCATGAATGTGTTGCTCGAAGATTTGCTCGACACCTCCAAGATCGAGGCCGGCCGCTACACCGTCAGGCCCGTGCAACTGGAGGTCAGCCAGATCTTTGAAGAGGCCTATGCGCTGCTCGCACCCCTGGCTCTGGCAAAGGGCGTCGACCTGTCGTTCAACGCCGAACCCGGCCTGCAAATCAATGCCGACCCGGAGCGCCTGTTCCAGGTGCTGTCGAACCTGATCGGCAACGCCATCAAGTTCACCCCACGCCTGGGCAATATCGGGATTTCGGCGATGAGCAATGGCGAGGAGATTGTATTTGCGGTGCGCGACTCCGGTGAAGGCATAGCCCCTGACCAACTGCCCCACGTGTTTGACCGCTATTGGACCAAAGGCGAAAACAACCCTACGGGCACTGGCCTGGGCTTGTACATCAGCCAGGGCATCGTCCAGGCCCACGGCGGGCGGATCGAGGCCGAAAGCGAACTGGGGCGCGGCAGCGAGTTTCGCTTTACCGTACCCAAGGTGGCGGGCTTGTGCTGACCGTTTTGTAGGCGCCGGCTTGCCGGCTCCTACAGGTGTTGGTTGCTTTGACAAAACACCGACATCCACTGCGTTAACCTAGCCAGTCCAATCCCGCACAGAGCCATGTTTTCATGCTGCAACCCGAGACTTTGCCCGCCGTCCTCGCCGGCCCCCTGTTGCGCCGCCTGGAGCCGGGGCGCCTGGTGTTGTGGCTGGTGGGCAGTCGCGCGCTGGCATTGACCCTGCGGCTGCAGTTCAGCCAGGACCAGCACCCATGCGTTCTGGATATTGAACTCGACGCCACCCGCTGCCAGGTGATCCCCGTGGGCCGCGCAGCCTTTATCCACCTGATCGATGTACCGCTGGCCACGCCGCTGCCCCAGGACGTACCCATCAGCTACGACCTGTTGATCAATGATGGAGCCGGCATCGCCCAGTGGGCCCCGCACCTGCTGTACCCAGGTGCCAAGACCCCGGATTTCATCCTGCACAGCCGTATCCACCAGTTGCTGCACGGCTCTTGCCGCAAACCGCACCATTACGCCGATGAAGGTCTGCTTTGTGCCGATCGCCTGCTGGCCGCAGACCGCAGCCTGGCCCAGCGCCCAGCCCTGTTGATGATGAGTGGCGACCAGGTGTACGCCGACGATGTGGCCGGGCCGATGCTGCGCGCCATCCACGGGCTGATTGCACGCCTGGGCCTGTTCGACGAGCACCTCGATGGCGCCGTGGTGGACGACAGCACCACGCTCTACGACCACCCCGCCAGCTACTACCATCGCGCGGACCTGCTGCCGGCCCTGGAAAGCAACGAGACCCTGCGCGAACGCTTTTTTGGCGGGGTGAAAAAGCCGATCTTCACCAGCAGCACCGCCGACAACCACCTGGTGACTTTTGCCGAACTCGTGGCGATGTACCTGCTGGCCTGGTCGCCGACACCCTGGACCCTGATCGCCGCACAACCTCCCAGCGGGCTCACGCCCAAGGAACAGGAGCGCTACGCCCGCGAGCAGGTGCCTGTGGATAAGTTTCGCGACGGCCTGGGTGGAGTGGCACGGGTGTTCGCCCATGTGCCATGCCTGATGATCTTCGATGATCACGACATCACCGATGACTGGAACCTCAGCGCCCAATGGGAACAGACCGCCTATGGCCACCCGTTCTCCAAGCGCATCATCGGCAACGCCCTGCTCGCCTATATGCTCTGCCAGGGCTGGGGCAATAACCCCGATGCCTTCGCCCAACTCGTGGAAAAAACCCTGGCCCTGGCAGCAACTGCCCAGGACCACGGCAACCATTTGTCCGCGCCCGCCCAGGACCAGTTGCTCGAAGACCTCCTGAAGTTCCAGCAGTGGCACTACGTGCTGCCCACCACCCCGGCGCTGGTGGTCATCGACACCCGCACACGGCGCTGGCGCAGCGAATCCACGCTCAAGCAACCCTCCGGCCTGCTGGACTGGGAAGCCTTGAGCGAGCTGCAACAGGAACTGCTCGACCACCCTTCGGCGATCATCGTGTCGCCCGCGCCGATCTTCGGCGTCAAGCTGATCGAGACGGTGCAGAAAGTCTTCAGTTGGTGCGGCTACCCACTGTTGGTCGATGCGGAAAACTGGATGGCCCACCGTGGCGCCGCGCAGGTGATCCTGAATATCTTCCGCCACTCCCGAACCCCGGGTAACTACGTGATTCTGTCGGGGGATGTGCATTACTCGTTCGTCTACAAAGTACTGATCCGCCAGCGCAATGCCGGGCCGCACATCTGGCAGATCACCAGCAGTGGCATCAAGAACCAATTCCCGCCCCGCCTGCTGGAATGGTTCGATCGCCTCAATCGCTGGCTGTACTCACCCCGTTCGCCCCTGAACTGGCTCACCCGCCGTCGCCGCATGCAAGTGGTGCCATACATCCCGGAACATGCCGAGGCCGGCGAGCGCCTGTGGAACAGTGCGGGCATCGGCCAGGTGTTTTTCAACGAGCAGGGCCAGCCCGAGGCGATTTACCAGCACAACGCCAACGGCACGCCACCCACGCGCATGCTGGAACCGCAATAGCCCGGCCGGCGCCAATAATGGCGTTTAGCCACACTTTCATCGCCCCTTCTAAGCCGGCAAACCTCGTTGTACAGTACGCGCAGCCACGGAGTATCGGCGTTAACACCTGACTGGCCACAGTGAGCCAGCATCCTCGCAGGGAGCGCGCAGATGGGCGATACATCCGATTTTGATCCGTTGAAAAGTGAGCTTTTCGACGTCAACGCCGACCTGGTCCATGCCATCATGGAACTGGTCAGCGATGGAATCTGGGACTGGGATGCCAACACCGGGTTTGTCTATCGCAACCCCGGCTGGTACGAAATGCTGGGCTACGATCACCACTCCCTGGAAAACACGGTGTTCACCTGGGAAAGCGTGATCCACCCCGACGATTACCCCCATGTGATGAAACTCTTCGACGACTACATCAACAGTCGCACCCCCCTTTATCAGGCCGAATATCGCTGTCGCAAAAAAGACGGCACCTGGTTGTGGATCGAAGACCGAGGCTACATCATCGCCCACAACCCCGATGGCTCGGTGTGGCGCATGGTCGGCGCCCACCGCAGCATTCATCAACGCAAACGTTCCCTGGAACAGCTAGAGCGGCGCAACCAATCCCTTGAAGCGCTGGTAGCCGAACGCACCCGCGAACTGTCGCGGGTCAACCAGCAACTGCAGTTGCAACTGGACGAAAACCGCTCCCTGGCCGAGCGCGATACCCTGACCCGGATTGCCAACCGCTATCGCCTGGAAAAAGTCCTGTTGGAGGAGTGCGAGCGCGCCCAGCGGTTTCGCCTGCCGTTGGCGGTGATTGCCATGGATGTCGATGACTTCAAGCCCATCAACGACCAGCACGGTCACGCCGTAGGTGATGCCACGCTGTTGCGGGTGGTCGAACGCCTGGAACACTGCGTGCGCCAGGGCGACCTGCTCGCGCGTTGGGGAGGTGATGAGTTCATGGTGGTCCTGCCCAAAAGCACCATGGAAACCGCCAGGAAGCTGGCCGAGCGCATCCGCCAGGCCATTCACGACATTCCCCCCGTGGGCGATTTCAAGGTGACCTTGAGCCTGGGGCTGGCGCAACGCCTCCCTGACGAGCCCCCCACCAACCTGATGGCCCGGGCAGACCAGGCGCTGTACCGGTCCAAGGCAGCGGGCAAGGACCGGGTTTCACAGTAACCGCGCACAGGCTCCGACAGTCCGCACTACACCAGACTGTAGGAGCCCAGATCAGTAACGCGCGTCCACCGGCTTACCGCCGTTCGGCCAGTCCTTCACCTTGTCCGGGAAGTCCGGGCGTGGTTTTTGCGAGAAGTAGGCGGCGACGTCTACCGCTTCCTGGTCCGACAAGCCGCCCTGGCCCAGTGGGAATTTCTCGTGGAAGCCGATCGGCATGTTGCGTTTGACGAACGCTGCCGCCGTGTAGGTGCGGGCCATGCCGGCGCCGATGTTGAAGGACTGATCGCCCCACAACGGTGGGTACACCAGGCTGCCGTCGGCGCGGGCCAGGCCCTCGCCGTCGTTGCCGTGGCACACCGCGCATTGCTTGGCGTAGACCTGCTCGCCATTGGCCAGGTCGGGCTTGATGGCCGGGTCGATCTTGCCTACGCCACGGCCGGGGACTTTGTCCTCGGGCTTGGTGTTGTTTTTCATCCAGTCGAAGTACGCCACCATCGCCTGCATGTCCGCCGATTGTGGTGGCACGGGCTTGCCATTCATCGAGCGGCGGAAGCAACCGTTGATGCGCTCTTCCAGGCTCACCACCTTGCCAGCACGCGGGGCGTAGCTGGGGAAGAATGCCGACACACCCACGAACGGCGAACCATCAGCCACAGTGCCAGCGTTGAGATGGCAACTGGTGCAGTTCAGCGAGTTGCCGACATTCTCGGGCAGCAGTTCCTTGGTTTGCAGGTGCAGGCGCATGCCGCGTACCACCTGGTCGGCATTCGGCGCCGCCAGCAGGTTGGCCAGGCGCGGCGTCTCGAACGCCGAGGAGTCGGTGCTGACCGGGTTGAGCTGGTCACGCATTTTCTTCACCTGGGCGGTGCTGATCGGCGTGCCTTCGTTACCCCAGCGCGCGCGCACAAAAGTGAGGATTTCCGCTACTTCGTTATTCCCCAGGCGTGCGAAGCCCGGCATGGTGTAGACCCGGGGATGGGCGGCGGTCTCGGCGGTTTCCCAACCAGTGAGGGTGATGTGCAGCAGCGAGGTCGGGTTGCTGGCCACCACGCCGGCGTTGCCGGCCAATGCCGGGAACAGGCCCTTCACGCCCGCGCCGTCGCTGCGGTGGCAATCGCTGCAAAACTGCATATAGCCCAGGCCGCCCCGGCTGGTGAACAAGTCCTTGGGCAGTTCGACAGGGCCTTTGGCGACAGCCGGCATCGGCAAGTCGTCCTTGCCCGGTGGCAGGGATTTGAGATACGTCGCAATGGCCGTCAGGTCGGCATCCGTGAAGTGCTGGGTGCTGTGACGGATCACGTCCACCATGTTGCCCGACACGGTGGCAAAGCGGTTCTGCCCGGTCTTGAGCAACTGCACGGTGTCTGGCACCGTCCACAGGTTACGCAGGCTCAAGGCACGCCAGTGTTCGACGGTTTCCCCGCCCAGGTAGTGCTCGCCGCTGCTGCCGGCGTCGCTCATGGCTTTTTCCTGGAAGGCGATACCGCGTGGGGTATGGCACGAGCCACAGTGGCCGAGGCCCTGGACCAGATAGGCGCCACGGTTGAGCACGGCATCCCGGGCCGGGTCGGGCTGGAACGGTTGTTTGTCGAGGAACATGAAATTCCACAACGCCAGGCCCCAGCGCTGGTTGAACGGGAAGCCCATGTCTGCCTCAAGGTTGGCCTTTTTCACCGGCTCGACGGCTTGCATCAGGTAGGCGAACAGGGCCCGCATGTCCTCTTCGCTCATCTTCGCGTAGGACGGATACGGCATCGCCGGGTACAGGTTCATACCGGCCGGTGTCACGCCTTCGCGCATCACGCGGTCGAACTGTTCGAAGCTGTATTGACCAATCCCGGTCTCACGGTCCGGGGTGATGTTGCTGGAGTAGATGGTGCCCATGGGCGTGTTCAGCTCCAGGCCACCCGCCATCTCGGCGCCTTGCTTGGCGGTGTGGCAGGCGATGCAGTCACCCAGTTGGGCAACGTATTTGCCCTGGGCGATCAGTTCGGTATCGGGTTTGGCGGGTTCGTTGGCGTGCAGGGGAAGCGCAAGACACAGCGTCGCCCCCATCAAGGCCAAACGTGACAGAGAAAGGGCCATCGCATTATTCCTTTAATAACCTGGCCTGGGGGTTGGCCCCTGGGTACAGGTTTTGTCTTCGTTTTTATGAGGTCATCAGGCGGATAACCGGGGCTGGGTAAGCCCCGGTTGTGTTGTAGCGGATTTTCGATGGTGGCCCGTTGACATGGATCAGGGCCGAAGCGCTTCAGGCGTTTTGCAGGTAGTGCGCAGCGTCGAGTTCGATCATCACCGGTTGAGGGGTGGCGGCCAGGCTTTGCAACAACGCGTGCAAGGCCTGTGGCGTGTCGGCCGTGTGGTGGGCGACGTGGCAACTGCGGGCCATCGCGGCAAAGTCCGGGGTCAGGATATCCACCCCCAGCGGCGTGATTTCCCGGGCCTGCATATAGTCCCGGATCTCGCCGTAGCACTGGTTGTTCCACACCACCAGGATCACGCCGATGCCGGCCTCGCGGGCCGCGATCAGTTCGTTGCTGGCAAACTGCAGGCCGCCATCGCCCACCAGCGCCACCACCGGCCGCTCGGGCTTGGCCAGCTTGGCGCCAATTGCCGCTGGCAATCCGTAGCCGAGGGTGCCGTAGCCGGTTCCGGCATTAAACCAACTGTTGGCAGCCGGGGCCTGGTAGCCCACCGCGCCCTGGTACACCGGCTGGGTCGAATCGCCGACGATCAGCGGGTCGACCAGGCTGTCGCGCAGCAGGTCCAGCAAGCCTTGCAGCCCCTGCTGCTTGGCATTCCACGTCTCGCGCTCCAGGCGGTTGACGCGCTGCACGCTGTCCTGCGCCCAACGCCCGCTCGGCGCCGGCGGACGGACCTCATCCAGCAGCGCCTGCAACCCTTCGCGGGCATCGCCCACCAGCCCGACATGGGCGCGTTGCACGCCCATGACTTGCATCGGGTCGATATCCAGGCGGATCAGCGGCGCCTTGAATTTCAGTGGGCCAAGGCCGAAGAAGTCGTAGTCGGTCTCTCCCAGTTCAGTGCCCACGGCGAGGATCACATCGGCCTCGTCAAACAACGAGCGGCCGTGCCTGGAAGACTGCACGCCGTCCAGCAACAACGGGTGGCCCATGGGCAGCAAGCCACGGGCATTGGTTGTCAGGGCCACCGGCGCTTGCAGGCGTTCGGCCAGTTGCTGCAAGACTTCGGCGCAATCACGGGCGCCGCCGCCAGCGAGGATCAGCGGCCGCCGCGCCTCATTGAGCAGGCTCAACGCCGCCCGCAGCGAGGCCGGCGCCGGGGCCGGGGCGCCTGGCAGGCTGCGGGGCATCAGGTTGAGGTCCACGGCGGGCATGTCCAGCACATCCAGGGGGATTTCCAGATGCACCGGACGTGGGCGCGCGCACTTGAACACGGCGAAGGCGCGGGCCAGCAATTCCGGCAATTGCTCCGGCGATTGCAGGGTATGGCTGAACGCACACACACCAGCGACCATCGCGCGCTGATCCGGCAGCTCGTGCAGGTGCCCGTGGCCCAGGCGCAGGTGTTCGCGGCGGTTGGTGGTGGAAATCACCAGCATCGGCACCGAGTCGGCATAGGCCTGGCCCATGGCGGTCAGAATATTGGTCATGCCGGGGCCGGTGATGATGAAACACACCCCCGGCTTGCCGCTGGCGCGGGCGTAGCCGTCGGCCATAAAGCCGGCGCCCTGCTCATGGCGCGGGCTGACATGGCGCAGGCGGCTGCCGTGCAGGCCGCGATAGAGCTCGACGGTGTGCACGCCGGGGATGCCGAACACGGTATCTACCCCATAACCTTCCAGCAGGCGAACCAGGGACTGGGCGCAGGTGGTCATTGCTCATTTCCTTCTTATTGTTCTGTGTCGATTGGCCAGACCTTAGGGCGCGCTCGGAGGTCGGACAAGCAAAAAATTTACCGGCCATTGGCAAAAAAAATTCACGGATTGCCGCGCGTCAAAGCCCGCCACCCAGCTGCGATTTCACCCACTCGCCAAATGCCTGTACCACCGGGCGCTCGACTTTCTGGTGATCGGCCACCAGGTAATAGCCACGGTTGGACTCAATCTCGGTCTCGAACGGCCGCACCAGCAAGCCCCTGGCCAGGGCCTCGCCGCTGATCAGGTTGTCGCCCATGGCGATGCCCTGGCTGGCGATGCACGCCGACTGCACAAAGTGCGCATCGGCAAACACGATGCCGCGCTGCACATCGACATTCGGTGCACCGGCGGCGGCCAGCCAAACGCGCCAGTCGGAGTAGTCGATCATATGCAGCAACGGCGCACCGGCCAGGTGCTCCGGGTTCTTCAGGCCGCCCATGGTGTTGACCAGGCGCGGGCTGCACACCGGGAAGTAGCGCAGCGAGACGATCTTCTGCACATGCTGGTTGGGCCAGTCGCCCATGCCGTAGGCGATAAACAGGTCGGCGCCGTGGTCGCTGGTGTCGTCCGGGGTGCGCGGTGATATCAGGTGCAGTTCGACCTGTGGATAAAGTGCCTGGAAGTCGGCGATATGGGTGCACAACCAATAGGTGGCAAACCCCGCCGGGCTGCTGATACACAGGCGCCCGCTGACCTGCTGGCCATCGAAACGCTGCCCGGCCTCGAGGATATTGGCCAGCAGCCCGTGGATATCCCGGGCATAGCGCTCGCCCTGCCAGGTGATGCGGATATTGCGCCCGGTGCGCTCGGTCAGGGCAAAACCCAGGGTCTGTTCCAGGCTCTTGATCTGGTGGCTGATGGCGCTGGGGGTGAGGTTCAGCTCGGTCGCGGCCTCGGACACGCTGCCCAGCCGGGCCACCGCGTCCAGCGCGCGCAAGGCGGTCATGGAGGGGTAACGCATGGATGTTCACCTGCTCAAAGATACCCGCACCATAGCCGCAATCGCGCCTGAGACATAGCCGCCGGCGCGCGGGACAGTTGAATTAAATTTCAATATCGAGCGAAAAATGCTCGATTGACCTCAAGTGGCCAGTGGCTATTCTCGACCTGCATCACGGCATTCCCAGACTGGCCGGCGATGGTCGTCAGCGATGACGTGGGCATTCTGGATAAATGCGGTGTTCTGGCGTTTTTCGCTGGCAAGCCAGCTCCTACAGGGGGCGGTGTCCAGGTTGATCAATTTACAAAAATAAAGAGGGAAAACCCTTGAACCCAGTCACCCCGGTGGTCGCCATCGATGCTTTGCACAAGAGCTATGCCGCGCACCATGTTCTCAAAGGCATTTCCCTGCGCGCCAATGAAGGCGATGTGGTGTCGCTGATCGGCTCCAGCGGTTCGGGCAAAAGCACCCTGCTGCGTTGCATCAACCTCCTGGAAATACCCTGCAGCGGCAGCCTGCGCATCAACGGCGAAGAAGTGCGCCTGAAAAAGGACCGCGCCGGCAACCCGCTGATCGCCGATCCTGACCAGGTGGCACGCCTGCGCACGCAACTGGGCATGGTGTTCCAGAGCTTCAACCTGTGGCCCCACCGCACCGTGCTGGAAAATGTCATCGAAGCACCGGTGTATGTGTTGGGTGAAGACCGCAAGGACGCCATCGCCCACGCCGAGCACCTGCTGGAAAAAGTCGGCCTGGCCAGCAAGCGCGATACCTTCCCCGCCTTCCTGTCCGGCGGCCAGCAACAGCGCGTGGCCATCGCCCGCGCCCTGGCCATGCGCCCGCGCGTGTTGCTGATGGATGAACCCACCTCGGCCCTCGACCCGGAACTGGTCGGCGAAGTGCTGAAGGTGATCCAGGGCATCGCCGAAGAAGGCCGCACCATGATCCTCGTCACCCACGAAATGGCGTTTGCCCGCGATGTATCGAGCAAGGTCATGTTTTTGCAC
This sequence comes from Pseudomonas sp. WS 5059, assembly GCF_012985525.1. Taxonomy (NCBI): domain Bacteria; kingdom Pseudomonadati; phylum Pseudomonadota; class Gammaproteobacteria; order Pseudomonadales; family Pseudomonadaceae; genus Pseudomonas; species Pseudomonas sp. WS 5059. The sequence continues at coordinate 368,180 of NZ_JAAQWO010000006.1, forward strand.
CAAGGGTTGGTTGAAGAAGAAGGCACGCCCCAGCAAGTCTTCCACAACCCCACCAGCGAGCGTTGCCGCCAGTTCGTCATGGCCCAGGACAATCGCGTTTGAACTGCCGCTTCCATCCTTCAAAACAATAACTTCGAAAGGGTCAAGCCATGCATAACTCTCTGAAATCCCTCGCCGCCGGCTGCGTGCTCGCCGTGCTGTCCCACAGTGCAATTGCCGCCGAGAAAATCGTCTTCGGCATCGCCCTGGAACCCTACCCGCCGTTCTCCGAAAAAGCCGGCAATGGCGCCTGGAGCGGCTTCGAGCCGGACCTGATCAAGGCCCTGTGCGAACGCCTGCAAGCCCAGTGTCCGCTCAAGGAAGTGTCCTGGGACGGTTTGATCCCGGCGCTGCAATCGAGCCAGATCGACGTGATCCTCAACTCCCTGAGCATCACCGAGGAGCGCGAAAAGGTCATCGCCTTTACCGCCCCGTACTACCAGACTCCGGCCATGTGGGTCGCCGACAAAAGCCTGGAGCTGGTCACCACCCCCGAAGGCCTCAAGGGCAAGTTGATCGGCGTGCAGGGCTCGACCTCCAACGCCACTTACCTCAAGGCCTACTACGCCAAGGGCTCGACCCTGCGCTACTACAACACCCAGGACGACATGACCGCCGACCTGCAAAGCGGGCGGATCGACGTGATGCTCGCCGACGCCCTGACCATCGAGCCGATGCTCAAGTCTGATGCCGGCAGCGGCCTGGCCGACAAGGGCCTGGCGCCCAAAGACCCGCTGTTTGGGTCCGGCATCGGTGCCGCGGTGCGCAAGGGTGATGACAGCCTGCGCGAGCAGCTCAACACCGCACTGGCGGCGCTCAAGGCTGACGGCACCTACGACAAAATTCGCAGCCGCTATTTCAGCGTCGATATTTCCGCGCAATAACGTCCAACGGAACGCGCCATGATTTCTTTGTCCGAACTCACCCAGCTGTTCGTCGCCGATGGCTGGCTCAACGCCCTGCTCCAGGGGGCGGTGGTGACCTTACAGATTTCCGCCGGGGCCTTTGTGCTGGGCCTGGGCATCGGCCTGCTGGTGGCCATGATCAAGCTCAAGGGCCCACGCTGGATGGTGCGCCTGGCCAACCTGTACACCACGCTGTACCGCGCGGTGCCGGAGCTGCTGCTGATTTTGCTGCTGTATTACGCCGGCACCGACCTGCTGAACATGGCGATGGCCGCCATGGGCCGCGAGAGCGTGACGGTCAACGGTTTTATCGCCGCCGTGCTGGTGCTGGGCATCGTCCAGGGCGCGTATTCGGCAGAGATCATTCGCGGCGCGATCCAGGCCATTCCCGTGGGCCAACTGGAAGCGGCGCGGGCCTTTGGCATTGAGCGCTGGCTGCTGGTGCGCCGGGTGTTGCTGCCGAGCATGTTGCCGTTTGCCATGGCCGGCCTGTCAAACCTGTGGCTGGTGCTGGTCAAGGACAGCGCGCTGATCAGCATCGTCGGCTACAGCGAGTTGCTCTCGGTGGGCAAACAGGCGGCCGGTTCCACCAAGCATTACCTGGTGTTCTACCTGGCGGTGGCGGCGGTGTATTTCATCATCACCCTGATTTCCAACGGAGCCTTCCGGGTGTTCGAGCGACGGATCAACCGCTGGATGCCGCAGCACTAAGGAGCGCAGCCGATGGACTTTTCATGGATCAACAGTTTTGGCAACGAACTGCTGCACGGCCTGGGCATCACCCTGAAGTTGCTGGCCTTGTCCGGGGTGTTTGGCTTCTTGCTGGCGGTGCTGGTGGCGTTGGGGCGCTTGTCGTCCAACCCACTGATCAGCGGGCCGTTGCGCGCCTATACCGCAGTATTCCGGGGCACGCCGCTGCTGGTGCAGATCTACATCCTGTATTACGGCGTGGGCAGCGTGTTTGCCAGCTACCCGCTGATTCGCGGCAGTTTCCTCTGGCCGTACTTGCGTGAAGGTTTCTGGTACGTGGCCCTGGCGCTGATTTTGTGTGTCGGTGCGTATGTCGGCGAAGTGCTGCGCGGTGCCCTGCGCGCCGTGCCACGGGGCGAACTGGAAGCGGCGCGGGCGTTTGGCATGAAGCGCCTGATGGTGCTGCGCCGGGTCTGGTTGCCACGGGCCCTGGAGTTGGTCAAGCCGACGCTGGTGGGCGAAACCGTGCTGCTGCTCAAGGCGACTGCGCTGGCCTCCACCGTGGCCGTCACCGACCTGCTCGGCGCCGCCAACCTGGTGCGGGCACAGACGCTGCGGGTGTATGAGCCCCTGTTGGCGGTGGCGGTGATCTACATTGTCCTGGCGTTCGTGATCGAACACGTCTTCTCGCGCTGGGGCAAAGTCCCGCAGCGCCAGGCTTGAATCAATTTTAGGAGAACAAGGATGCGTTATTCACCGTTTGTCGAGCGCATTAGTGGCGAGTCCGTCAGCGCCTGGGATATTCACTACGCGGCAGTCGAAGCCCGTGGCCGTGGCGAAGATGTGATTGTGTTGAGCGTCGGCGATCCCGACTTCGCCACCGCCAGTGCCATCTGCGAAACCGCCGTCGACGCCCTGCGCGCCGGCGACACCCATTACACCCACGTCCTCGGCCGACCGGCCCTGCGCGAGGCGATTGCCGCCAAGCAAAGCCGTCTGCAAGGCATCGCCGTACACGCCGATAACGTGGCCCTGGTGGCCGGTGCGCAAAACGGCCTGTTCGCCACCTCGTTGTGCCTGTTCAGCCATGGCGACGAAGTGCTGGTGCCGGAGCCGATGTACCTGACCTACGAGGCATGCATCCACGCCTCCGGTGCGCGCATCGCGACCATCGAGCAACCGGCGGCCAACGGCTTTCGCCTGACCCGCGCGGCCCTGGAAAAAGCCATTAGCGCCAAGACCCGGGGCATTGCCCTGGCCACGCCGTGCAACCCCACCGGGAACGTCTACAGCCGTGAAGAGCTGGAGTTGGTGGCGGAAGTCGCCCGCGAGCATGACTTGTGGGTGATTTCCGATGAGGTCTACGGCCAGATCACTTACGACCAGCCGCACCTGAGCATCGCCTCGCTGCCGGGCATGGCCGAGCGCACCGTGGTGCTCAACAGCCTGTCGAAAACCCACGCCATGACCGGCTGGCGCGTGGGTTGGGTGGTGGCGCCGACCACATTGGTCGGCCATCTGGATAACCTGTTGCTGTGCATGCTCTATGGCTTGCCGGGGTTTATCCAGGAAGCGGCGATCAAGGCCCTGGAACTGGATGACGAGGTGGTGAGCGACGCGCGCACCGTGTATCGCCGCCGGCGTGACCTGGTGGTGGCCGGCCTGGGTGACATCGCCGACCTTGATTGCCGGGTACCGCAGGCCGGGATGTTCATGCTGGTGGACGTGCGCCGCACGGGGCTGTCGAGCATGGACTTTGCCTGGCAGCTGTTCCGCGCCACCGGCGTGTCGGTGCTCGATGCCCAGGCGTTTGGCGCCAGTGCCGAAGGCTTTGTGCGCATCTCCTTTACCGTCGCCGACGACACCCTCAAAGACGCTTGCCAGCGGATTGCCGGGTTTGTCGAGGGCCTGCGCGCCAACCGCTGAGTTTTATGTGGGAGCGAGCTTGCTCGCGATGCGGGCAACTCGGTCCCACAGGCACACCACGGTGATGCCATCGCAGGCAAGCCAGCTCCCACCCTTTGATCGTCGCCGCTTCTGAATATTGAGGTTTCCCCCGTGACCGCTTCCGACCAATTCACTTCCACCCACTCCGTTGTCGGCGAGCACGCTGACCTGGTGTTGCACCACGGCCGTTTCTACACCCTCGACCCGGCCCGGCCATGGGCCGACGCGGTGGCGATTCGCGGGGGACGTTTTATCGCAGTCGGCACACTCGCCGACCTGCAACACCTGATCGGCCCGCAGACCCGCCAGCATGACCTGCTGGGCGCATTCTGCATGCCCGGCCTGCACGACATGCACACCCATCCGGACCTCGCCCTGGCGCCACGCTACAGCGATGACCTGGACGTGGGCATCGAAGATCCCACCCCCGAACAACTGGCGGCAGCGATCCACGCCTACGCCGATGCCCACCCAGGCGATGGCTGGATCTACGGCCAGTACTGGGTGCGCTATACCTTCCGCGAAGCCGGCCTGACCCCAGGGCGCGAGTGGCTCGACAGCATCATGCCGGACCGCCCGGTGGCGCTTCTGGACCGTATGTGGGGGACCATGATGGTCAACTCCTGCGCCTTGAAACTGGCCGGCATCGACCGCAACACCGCCGACCCGCGCAACGGCTATATGGAGCGCGACGAACTCAGCGGCGAGCCCAACGGCCTGATGATCGACGGCGCCTACGCGCTGATCCACGCGGCCATGCCGCCGACCCCGGTGGCGGTGCTGCGCCGGGCCTATCGCGACGGCGTGCATTTCCAGAGCTCGCGTGGCGTTACCGCGACCAAGTATGTTCACGTCTGCGAGCGACGCCTGGACGCCCTCAAGGAGCTGGACGACGCGGGCGAATTGAGCCTGCGCGTGGAAGCCGCGATCAGTTGGCAGGACGACATCTTCCCGGTGCGCCGGCGTTGGGAATTGCTCGGCGGCGAGCGTCACTACTATCGCAGCGCGCGGCTGAACGCCAACGCGGTGAAGTTCCACTTCGACGGCACCGTGGAGCCCAAGTCTTCGTACCTGATGACCCCTTGGGCAGCCGACTCCACCTGGCGCGGCAAGCTCAACCTGACCCCGGAACATATCACCGACATGGTGGTGGACATGGACCGGCGCGGCCTGCGGGTGATCGCCCATTGCACCGGCGACGGCGCTTCCGATGTATTTCTCGATGCGGTAGCCGAGGCGCGGCGGGTCAACGGTGACAGCGGCATTCGTCACCAATGTGCCCACAGCACCCTGCTACATCCGGGCAACCTCAAGCGCTTCAAGGCGCTGAATGTGATCGCCGAGTTCTCCCCGGCGGCCTGGTACCCGACGCCGTTTGCCAGCGGCGCCCGCTCCGGTTACGGCGCCGAGCGCCTCAAGCGCATCTACGACTTCAAAGGCGTGCTGGCGGAAGGCGGCCTGGCGGTGATGGGCACCGACTGGCCGGTGGCCTCGATTGACCCGTGGTTGGCCCTGGAAACCATGGTCACCCGGCAAAACCCCTGGAACCAGGAACCGGACTGCTTCGGCGAGCCGATCACCCTGGAGCAGGCACTGCAAGTGGCGACCCTCAACGGCGCCCACGCCATGGGCCTGGAGCACTCCACCGGCAGCCTGGAGGTGGGCAAGTGCGCCGACCTGATCGTGATCGACCGCGACCTGTTCGCCCAGCCCGCGCGCAACTACATCCACCAGACCCAGGTGCTGCTGACCCTGGTCGATGGGCGGCCGGTGTACGACCGCCTCAACACTTTTGAAGGCACGGCGCTGCAAGCCGTGTGGCAAGGCCTGCCGCCGGTGATCGAATGAATAGCGAGCGTATTGCGGTCACGGTAGTCTCGGGCTTTCTCGGCGCAGGCAAGACCACCCTGCTCAACCGTATCGCCCAGCAGCCGCAACATGGGCGCATGGCGGTGATCGTCAATGACTTCGGCGAGCTGAATATCGATGCGGCGATCATCGCCGAAGTCACCGACGCCGTGTTCAGCCTGCAGAACGGCTGCATCTGCTGCACCGTGCAAGAGGACCTGCTGGCGCAACTGGTGAGCCTGAGCCAGATGCGCCCACGCCTGGATCGGATCGTGATCGAGTGCAGCGGCGTGTCCGACCCGCAACGCATTGTACAAACCCTGGGTTATCCACAACTCAAGGCGCACCTGTACCTGGATACGGTGATCACCCTGGTGGACGCCAGCGGCTACAGCACCCTGGAAGGTGAATTCGCGCGCTTGTCCCGCGCTCAGGTGGCGTGTGCCGACCTGGTGCTGTTGAACAAGGCCGACCTGGTCAGCGCCGCCGAACTGCAGCGCCTGCGCGCCGAGATCGGGGCGCGTACGCGGGTGATCAGTACCGTCCAGGCGCAGATCCCCGACGCCCTGCTGCTGGGCGAACGCAACCCACGCAACGGCCTGACGCCGGTGCCGGCGCCGCACCACGAACTGTTCGAAAGCTGGACCTGGCAGGGCACCCAGGCCCTGCCGGCCAAAGCCCTGCGCGATTGGCTGGGGCAACTGCCCAAGGATTTGTTCCGCCTCAAAGGCCTGGTGCATTTACAGGGCAACGACCAACCCTTCTGGTTGCAACATGTGGGCAACCGTAGCCAGTTCACCCTGGCCGGCGGCGAGCATGCGCAGGATTCATCGCAACTGGTGTTCATCGCCCGACGCGGCAGCGAGCTACGGGAGCGGCTGGAGGCGCAACTGCAAGAGATACAGGGCCTGTAGACGCGGATGACGATGAAGGCAGAGTGCCGCCTTGACCTTGCTACCCTGGCCCTTGAAAATGCCCGACGCTTTTTCGTCTCCCCGCTTACAGAAGTAGTGAAATTTCAATGTCCGATTCCCGTACTGAAGAATCCGTAGTCACCTTGCAATCCAAAGCTGAATACGAAAACGCCATCAATCTTTCACAGCATGTGCCAGCGGCCAAGAACATCAGTGAAATGGTGCTGGACGCGTTCCATACCTCCAAGGAAAGCGACCAGATCCGCGAATTGCGCATCGCCATCCGCCAGGCCCACGACGCCTTCGACGATGACCAGGCCTACGACCTGATGGGCCAGCTCAAACAGCTCAAGGACGCCGAAGCGGCCGACAACGCCGCCCTGGAAGACCTGAGCAGCAAGTTTTCGATCAGCCGCATCCTGTCCAGCTTCAAGGACGACCCCGAGTTCCAGGAACTGGTGTATGGCCTGGCGCTCAAGGTGCTGAACCAGACCCACCAGGCCATCAGCAACCCGAGCGCCGGCAAGGGCAAGGCCGCCCGGGCGAAGAAGGAAGTGGAAGTGTTTGTGATCAGCAAGGACGGGATCAGCGTGACCCTGCCGCTGCGCACGCCGCGCTCCAAGCTCAATGTTGACCGCGAGGCGCTGGAGTTTTTGGGGTTCAGCTTTGTGGGCGAAGGGGATGAAGCGGAGCTTGAGAGTGAGAGCTTTGTGGATAACTCCGGTGTCGAGCAGCCTTTGACGCGCAAGAGCATCGTCACCGCGCTGCAACAGCAGACTGCGTTTGACGGTTACAGCATCGCCCAGCAATAAGCCCTACCCCCCTCTAAATGTGGGAGCGGGCTTGCTCGCGAATGCGCAGTGTCAGTCACTTATTTGTTGATTGATACACCGCTTTCGCGAGCAAGCCCGCTCCCACAGGTAAGCAGCTCCGCGCTCTGGTTTTGCTGTTGCTTTTGATCTCAGGCGCCCCGTTAAATCACGATGGCCGCAGGCAGGTATTGCGCAGTGGGCACCCCGGCAGGATGCCGGGGTAGCCGCGACACGGCCATGGATGGCCGATCGCGGCGGGCCCACGGAGCAATGCCTGACTGCGGGCATGCCGAGCCTAGGCGAGGCACCGAGTGGTGGGGCAAGAGCCCTTTGCTTACTTTGGGGCTTTTCCAAAGTGAGCCGCCGTCAGGGCGGAACCCTAGGCCGCCGTTACCGCAGAAATGGATATGTACTCATACCAAACCACCCCCACAAAAAAGCCCCGCGCTTCTCTCGAAGGCGGGGCTTTTCATTGCATCCCAACTCAGTGGGCGTAAGTCAGCAGCAACTCTTTCGGCACCTGGAAATCCAGGGACATCATCACGCTCAAGGCCGTGATGGTGAAGATCGAGAAGACGAACAACTTGCGCGCCCAGACAGTGTCATCCACCGCCTTGTAGCCGGTCCAGGCCATGTACAACCAGTACATGCCCATGGCCGCGGCGACGGCGAGGTAGCTCATGCCGGCGTAGCCACTGAAGGTCAACATCAAGGTCGCCACAAGGAAGGCCAGGATGTAGAGCAGGATGTGTTTCTTCGCCACCTGGATGCCGCGCTTGACCGGCAATACCGGAATCGAAGCCGCCAGGTAATCGTTGAAACGGAAGATCGCAATGGCGTAGGAGTGCGGCATCTGCCACAGGCTGAACATCACCAGCAGCACCAGCGCAGCCATGTCGAAGCTATTGGTCACAGCGACATAACCAATCACCGGCGGCATCGCCCCCGACAGGCTGCCCACCAGCGTGCCGTGAACCGACTTGCGCTTGAGGTACAGGCTGTAGAGGCCGACGTAGATGACAAAGCCGATCACGGCAAACAACGCCGCCAGCGGATTGGCCACCGTGTACAGCAATGCCACGCCGGCAACACCGAGGACGGTCGCGAAGATCAGTGCCAGTTTCAGGGAGATCAGGCCCTGGACCAGCACACGATTCTTGGTGCGTTCCATCTTGATATCGATGTCACGGTCGATGCAGTTGTTGAACACGCAACCGGATGCCACAACAAGGGAAGTGCCGATCATTGCCGCCAGGAAGATGGCCAGATCGACATGCCCCTTGGAGGCCAGGAAGAAACCGCCTGCCACAGAAAGCACGTTACCGAAAATGATCCCCGGTTTGGTGATTTGGATAAAGTGCTTGAGCGACATCGGGTCTTACCTCACTTCGCCATCATGTAGGTGTGGATGCTGAACATGATCCACAACGACAGGCCGACCAGCAGCAGGATCACAATGGCCGTGAACACAAACGCAATCACGTTGTTGCGCTGGGCCTGGGAGCGATCCAGGTGCAGGAAGTAATACAGGTGGACAACCACCTGGATCACCGCGAACAACAGCACGATGGCCAGTGTCGTGGCCTTCGGCAAGGTTGGGTACATCACCAGGCCGAACGGGATGATCGTCAGGATCACCGACAGGATGAAGCCGATAGCGTAAGACTTTACGCTGCCGTGGCTCGCATCATGGCTGTCATGGGAGTGTGCATTAGCCATTACAGAGTCCCCATCAAGTAGACAACGGTGAAGACGCAGATCCAGACCACGTCCAGGAAGTGCCAGAACAGGCTCAGGCAGCTCAGGCGGGTCTTGTTGGTCGACGTCAGGCCATGCTTGTTGACCTGGTACATCATGATCGCCATCCAGATCAGACCGGCGGTGACGTGCAGACCGTGGGTACCGACCAGGGTGAAGAACGCCGACAGGAAGCCGGAACGGCTAGGGCCGTAGCCTTCGGAGATCAGCAGGTGGAACTCGTTGATCTCCATGGCGATAAAGCCAAGGCCGAGCAGGAAGGTCAGGCCCAGCCACTTCAGCACGCCCGCCTTGTTGCCACGGAAGAACGCCAGCATGGCGAAGCCGTAGGTGATCGAACTGAACAGCAGCAAGGCGGTTTCGCCCAGTACGTAATTCAGTTCGAAGATGTCGTGGCCCGATGGGCCACCCGCTACGTTGTTTACCAGTACCGCGTATACCGCGAAGATCGATGCAAACAGGATGCAGTCGGTCATCAGGTAGAGCCAGAAACCGTATACGGTCATCTCGCCCGAGTCGTGGTGATGGTCATCGTGCCCATGGTCATCGACATGGGCGTGTCCAGCATTGGTCACTAAGTTCGACATGGTTTAAGCCTGTTCCAACGAGGTTTCAACACGGTTGGCCGGAATCTTCTTCTCGGCTACCAGGCGAGCGTGCTGCTCGGCTTCGATGCGCTCGATCACGTCGACCGGCACCATGTAGCCTTGATCATCACGAGCCGCGTGGATCACGAAATAGATCACGGTGCCAGCCAGGCTTGCGATGGCCAGCCACCAGATGTGCCAGATCATCGCGAAACCGAAGACCGTCAACAGCGCGCCCATCACCACGCCAGTGGCGGTGTTGTTCGGCATGTGGATCGGCTCGTAGCGCACAGGACGCTGGTACGCAGTACCGTTTTCCTTGGCTTCGGTGAACGGATCGATGGTCTCGGCCTTAGGCAGCACGGCGAAGTTGTAGAACGGCGGTGGCGACGAAGTCGACCATTCCAGGGTGTGTGCATTCCATGGGTCGCCGGAGTCGCAGGCGTTTTGCTTGCGGTCACGGATACTCACGTACAGCTGGATCAACTGGCAGGCAATACCGACAGCGATCATCACCGCACCGAACATGGCGACGTACAGGTACGGCACCCACTCAGGGTTGGTAGTGGCGTTCAGACGACGGGTCATGCCCATGAAGCCCAGTGCATAGAGCGGCATGAACGCGACGAAGAAGCCGGTGATCCAGAACCAGAATGCAGCCTTGCCCCAGCCTTCGTGCAGCTTGAAGCCGAACGCTTTCGGGAAGTAGAAGCTGAAGCCAGCGATGTAGCCGAATACCGCACCACCGATGATCACGTTGTGGAAGTGCGCGATCACGAACAGGCTGTTGTGCAGCACGAAGTCAGCACCCGGGATGGCCAGCAGTACGCCGGTCATGCCGCCGATGGCGAAGGTCACCATGAAGCCCAGGGTCCACAGAACCTGGCTGGTGAAGCGCAGGCGGCCGTGGTAGATGGTGAACAACCAGTTGAATAGCTTCACCCCCGTCGGGATCGAAATCAGCATCGTCGCCAGGCCGAAGAAGGCGTTGACGCTGGCCCCCGAACCCATGGTGAAGAAGTGGTGCAGCCAGACCATGAAGCCCAGTACGGAGATCGCGCCCGAGGCGTAGACCATCGAGTGGTGACCGAACAGGCGCTTGCCGGTAAAGGTCGAGATCACTTCGGAGAAGATACCGAACGCTGGCAGGATCAGGATGTACACCTCAGGGTGACCCCATGCCCAGAACAGGTTCACGTACATCATTGGATTGCCACCAAGTTCATTGGTGAAAATGTGGAAATCCATGTAACGGTCAAGCGTCAGCAGGGCCAGGGTAGCGGTCAGGATCGGGAACGAAGCCACGATCAGGACGTTGGCCCAGGTGCAGGTCCAGGTGAAGATCGGCATGTCCATCAGCTTCATGCCTGGGGTACGCATTTTCAGCACGGTGGCCAGGAAGTTGACCCCCGTCAGCGTCGTACCCAGCCCGGATAGCTGTAGCGCCCAGATGTAGTAATCCATCCCCACGCCCGGACTGTATTGCAGCCCCGACAACGGCGGATAGGCAACCCAACCGGTCTTGGCGAATTCGCCGACGCCCAGGGACAGGTTGATCAGCACGACGCCGGAAACCAGCAGCCAGAAGCTCAGGGAGTTGAGGAACGGGAACGCAACGTCACGCGCACCGATCTGCAGCGGCACTGCCAGGTTCATCAGGCCGGTGAAGAAAGGCATCGCCATGAAGATGATCATGATCACACCGTGGGCGGTGAAGATCTGGTCATAGTGTTCAGGCGGCAGGTAGCCAGGCGAACCCTCGGTGGCCATGGCCAACTGGGTACGCATCATGATGGCGTCGGCAAAACCACGCAGCAGCATGACCATGGCGACGATGATGTACATCACGCCGATTTTCTTGTGGTCGACCGACGTCAGCCACTCGGTCCACAGGTAGGTCCACTTCTTGAAGTAGGTGATTGCCGCAAACAGCGCCAGACCACCCAGCGCGATCATGGCGATGGTCACCATCACGATCGGCTCGTGGAATGGGACCGCTTCCCAACTTAATTTACCAAACATCGTTTACTCCTCTGCCCCGGCAGCTGAATGCGAATTTGCGTCCGTCCCTTCCACAGCAGCCACTTCTTTCTTCTCGTGCTTGACCGGCTTGCCTGGCTTCATCCCTTCATACTTATCGATGATTTTCTGAAACAGGTCCGGCGTGTACGAGGAGTACAGCTCTACAGGGTTGTTCTGGCTTGGCTTGGCAAGGGCTTCGTATTCAGCTTTTTCAAGCTGTTTTGGTGAGCTCTTGGCTTCTTGTACCCAGGCGTTGAAGTCTTCCTGGGTGGTGGCGATTGCTTTGAATTTCATGCCGGTAAAGCCCGCGCCACTGTAGTTGGCGGAGATACCGTCGAGCTCGGCGTTCTGGTTGGCAATCAGGTGCAGCTTGGTCTGCATGCCCGCCATCGCGTAGATCTGGCCACCCAGGCCCGGGATGAAGAACGAGTTCATCACCGCATCCGAGGTCACTTTGAAGTTGATCGGGGTGTTGGCCGGGAACACGATCTTGTTGACGGTGGCGATCCCTTGCTCGGGATAGATGAACAGCCACTTCCAGTCCAGCGCGACCACTTCGATAGTGATTGGCGGCACGTCGGATTCCAGCGGACGGTAAGGGTCCAGCTCGTGGGTCGACTTATAGGTGATGTAACCCAGGGCGATGATGATAAGTACAGGTACCAGCCACACCGCGATCTCGATCTTGGTGGAGTGCGACCACTTCGGCGCGTAGGTGGCCTTGGTGTTGGACGCGCGGTATTTCCAGGCGAACGCGAAGGTCATCACGATCACCGGCACCACGACCAACAGCATCAGCAAAGTGGCCGTGATGATCAGGTTACGTTGCTCCACGCCGACCTGACCCACAGGGTCGAGCAGCGTCCAGTTGCAGCCTCCCAGCAATAACATGCCGAAAAGCGGCACTATGCCTAGTAATCGGGTGTACCTGTTTTTACTCATCTCACGACCTCTAAAGCAGCTTGCGCAATGCAGTTGGGTTTTGATCGCCAACACTTCACCCTGCCAAGGGTTGGCATTTCTCTTCGATTGAATAAGGGCCTGCCCGGCGCTTCATGCGCTGATCGACACGTCCAGGTCTGGCGGTGAATTCTTATTCGATTTCGTTGGTCAAAGGCCTTGTTACAGACCAATTCCATTTGGTGCGGATAGTTGAAAGGCTGCCGGCACCTGGGGTCGCATGAAGCAATGTTTTCGCCTCTCGACCGCCCTATTTGCTCAGGGTTGAGCAGCACCGGACACTCAGTGCGGGCGATTGTAGTTAGCTAGCGATGTATAAACCATGACTTATAAAGAAATAATTTTTATCGATTCCAGCAATAATCCTGCGCCATTGTTGCAAAGGTTCGGGATCCTATCGCGTTTGATTCTCAACAAAAACCACAAAAAATGCTGTGTTATTGCCTAATGTGTCGCACCTCAAGGCCCCTTTCAGGGTCGCCAAACCCCAGGCAAGCCCGCTAAAAGCAAGGCATTCGCCGATCACCGGAAGTTCTCGAGAGCACGCCGTGCGCGGGGTCGGCCGGGGTGGAAAGTGACAGGCAGCAGCCCCCGACCAATGGTCGATTAAGCGCCCTGGCGCGGGGTGGGAAACGTCCTGCGACGCCCTCAGTGTGACAACGTGTCGCACGTTGCGCGCCGCCAATCTTGTCCAGCGTCACGGTCCTTTCACAAAATCCCCGCACACAAAAACGCCCCGGCCTGCATCAGCAGGACCGGGGCGTTTTGTAGGACGATTTAAGCGCTGTGCTTGCGATTGCGGTAAATGCCCAGGGGCACCAGGATCACCGTCAACACGAACGCCACCAGCGCCCACTGCGCCAGGGACAAGCCCAGCACCGGCGGGTATGGCGTGCTGCAGAAACCATCGACCTGGAAGCCCAGGGGGAAGATCTTCGCCAGGGGCAGGTCATCGACAATCGGCTGCAGCACATCGACGCCGCAACTGATGGCCGGGTAGAACTGGGTGTACACATGATGCCCGGCGGCAGCGACACCGCCGAGGGCGCTGAGCACGACCAGCACTTCAAAGACCGTGACACTGCGTTGGGTACGCATGGCCGCGCCGATAAAGGCAAAGAGCGCAATCAGCAGCAAGGCATAGCGCTGCAGGATGCACAGCGGGCATGGCGCTTCGCCCAGCACTATCTGCATATAGAGTGCGCCACCGATCAGCGCCAGGCAGATGATCCCCAGCAACACCAGGAAGCGCCGCTCCCGCCCCAACCGCATTTCGTCAATCATCCCCGTTTCCCTTTGCCTAATGATGGGTGTGCCAATGGCCGCAAGTTTACACACAGGAGGTGAAAATTTAGCAGTAGGCGTCGGCATCTTAGGCGCAGGCGGGTTAACGACACATTAATGTGGTGGTCTTTCGGGCCTCTTCGCGAGCAAGCCCGCTCCCACATTTGAATGTATTCACAGATCAAATGTGGGAGCGGGCTTGCTCGCGAAGAGGCCAATACGGTGCTGAAGAGCGGCCGCTTATTCCAGCGCCGCCGCCGGCCCGAAGAACTCATACCGGCTCTGCTTTTCAGGCACACCCAAAGCCTTGAGGTGACGCTTGATCGCACTCATGAAGCCCTTCGGCCCCAGGAAGTAGGCATCCACATCACGCTCCTCAGGTAACCACGCCGCCAGTTGCTCCTGGGTCAGCATGCCGAGCTTGTCCGCCGCCGGGCTGATGCCGTCGTCTTCGGCATAGCAGTAAAAGCGCTGCAATTGCGGATGACGTGCAGCCAGGGCATCGACCCAATCACGAAACGCATGCACGCCGCCATTACGCGCGCAGTGGATAAAGTGCACCGGGCGCTCGGTGGCCAGCGCCGCTTCCAGCATCGGCAGGGTGGGAGTGATGCCCACCCCGCCGCTGATCAGCACCAGGGGCTTGTCGCTGGGCACCAGGGTGAATTCTCCCGATGGCGGGAACAGGTCGATGGTCGCGCCCACATGCATCTGATCATGCAGATAGTTGGACACGCGCCCGCCCGCTTCGCGCTTGACACTGATGCGGTACAGGCCCGCGTCGGTGCGCGCCGACAATGAATAGTTGCGGCGCACTTCTTCGCCATCGAGGATCAGCTTCAGGCCGATGTACTGGCCGGGCTCGGCAGCGAGGATTGGGCCGTTGTCCACCGGGGCAAAGTACAGGGAGATGATTTCACTGCTCTCCTCCACACGCTTGACCAGCAAAAACGGGCGCGCCCCACGCCAGCCGCCAACGGCCTGGGCTTTTTCGTCGTAGATCGCGCTTTCTGCGCCGATCAGGATGTCGGCCAACTGACCATAGGCCGCGCCCCACGCGCTCATCACTTCTGGGGTCGCGATTTCGTCACCCAGCACCTCGGAAATCGCCCGCAGCAGGCAGTTGCCGACAATCGGGTAGTGCTCCGGGAGGATTTGCAGGGCCACGTGCTTGTTGATGATCTTGGCCACCAGGTCGCCCAACTGGTCCAACTGGTCGATATGCCGCGCGTACATCAACACGCCGTTGGCCAGGGCACGGGGCTGGTCGCCGCTGGCCTGGTGGGCCTGGTTGAACAGCGGGCGCACTTCGGGGTATTCGGACAGCATCATGCGGTAGAAGTGGGTGATCAGGGCTTCGCCACCGCTTTCCAGCAGCGGCACAGTGGACTTGACGATGGCACGGTCTTGAACGCTAAGCATGGGGAGACTCCTGAGCCTTTGGGGCTTCTGAATGATTACCCTGTAGCACTCAGTATTCGTGCCAACTAATAAACCTATATTTATCAGTGAGTTAATTTAGAAGTAGTCAATATGACCTCCTACACTTTATAGTCATTAGGACTACAAGGAGTCATTATGACTGCACACTCCCTGCTCACCACCCTGCTGCCACTGGTGGCTGACCTGTCCCGCGAACTGCCGGAAAGCGAACGTTACCGACGCCTGCTGCAAGCCATGCGCACCCTGCTGCCCTGCGACGCCGCCGCGCTGTTGCGCCTGGACGGCGAATGGCTGGTGCCGCTGGCCGTGGACGGCCTGAGCCCGGACACCCTGGGCCGGCGCTTCAAGATCAGCGAACACCCGCGCTTTGCCGTGCTGCTGAGCAGCCCCGGCCCGACCCGTTTCGACAGCGACAGCGAACTGCCCGACCCCTACGACGGCCTGGTCGATGGCCTGCACGGGCACTTGGAAGTCCACGACTGCATGGGCTGCCCGCTGTTTGTCGACGATCATCCCTGGGGCCTGCTGACCCTGGATGCCCTCGACACCGAACGCTTCGAGCGCGTCGAACTGGACGCCTTGCAGGCCTTCGCCAGCCTCGCCGCCGCCACGGTCAATGTGGCCGAACGCATGGAACACCTGGCCCTGCGTGCCGAGGACGAACACCAGCGCGCGGAAATCTATCGCCAGGCCAGCGGCCAGCAGCACAAGGAAATGATCGGCCAGAGCAAGACCCACAAACGCCTGGTGGAAGAAATCAAACTGGTGGGCGGCAGCGACCTGACCGTGTTGATCACCGGCGAGACCGGGGTTGGCAAGGAGCTGGTGGCCCAGGCCATCCACGCGGCCTCGCCCCGCGCCGAGAAACCGTTGATCAGCCTCAATTGCGCCGCCCTCCCCGAAACCCTGGTGGAAAGCGAGCTGTTCGGCCATGTGCGCGGTGCGTTTACCGGCGCGCTGAATGAGCGTCGGGGCAAGTTTGAATTGGCCAATGGCGGCACCCTGTTCCTCGATGAAGTGGGTGAGTTGTCGCTGACGGTCCAGGCCAAGCTGCTGCGGGTCCTGCAAAGCGGGCAGTTGCAGCGGCTCGGTTCGGATAAGGAGCACCAAGTGGACGTGCGCCTGATCGCCGCCACCAACCGCGATCTCGCCGAGGAAGTACGCAACGGCCGCTACCGCGCCGACTTCTATCACCGCTTGAGCGTGTACCCCCTGCAAGTGCCGGCCCTGCGTGAACGCGGGCGCGATGTGTTGCTGCTGGCAGGCTTTTTCCTTGAACAGAACCGCTCGCGCATGGGCCTGGGCAGCCTGCGCCTGACCAGCGATGCCCAGGCGGCGTTATTGGCCTATGGCTGGCCCGGGAATGTACGAGAGCTGGAACACTTGATTGGCCGCAGCGCGCTGAAGGCCCTGGGCAATTGCCGCGAGCGGCCGAAGATCCTCAGCCTCAGTGCCAAGGACCTCGACCTACCCAATGAGTCTGCGCCATTGATCGAAGCGCCCGTGGAACTCGCACCGGTGGCCGGCGATCTGCGCCAGGCGACCGCGCACTACCAAAGGCAAGTCATCGGCGCTTGCCTGGAGCGCCACCAGCACAACTGGGCCAGCGCCGCCCGCGAACTGGGCCTGGACCGCGCCAACCTGGGGCGCATGGCCAAGCGCCTGGGCCTGAAGTAACGCGGATCACCCTGTGGGAGCTGGCTTGCCTGCGATAGCGGTGGGTCAGTCAGCATAGGCATTGCTGATTCACCGCTATCGCAGGCAAGCCAGCTCCCACATTAGATCTTCTTACACATTAGGTTTGCTTCGGCTGAAAAAGTGGGCTCACAGCTGCAACCGCCCTGGGCTTACGAAACACCAACACATTCCCCAGCATCACCAGCACCAACCCGGCCAGCGCCGGGGCGGTCCATTGGTAGCCTTCGACCAGCGCCGAGACGTTCAGCGCCACCACCGGGAACAATACGGTGCAATACGCCGCCCGCTCCGGGCCCATGCGGCCGACCAGGGTCAGGTAGGCGGTAAAGCCAATCACCGAACCGGGGATCACCAGGTACAGCAACGAGCCGATGTAGCGGGTGTTCCACTCCATCTCAAATGGAATGCCCTGCACTACGCAGTACAGCGCCAGCATCGAGGCGCCATAGGCCATGCCCCAGGCGTTGGTGGTCAACGGCCTGAGCCCGGCTTTCTGTTGCAGGCTCGACAGCATGTTGCCCGCCGAGAAACACAGGGTCCCCAACAGCGCCAGGCCCAGGCCCAACAGTGTCTCGGGGCTGGCGGTGTGCCCGGCAAGTTCGGGCCAGAACAAAAACCCCAGGCCCAGCAAACCAAGGCCACCGCCCAGCAATACATTGCGCGCGATTTTCTGGCCGAAGAACACCCGGGCATTCAGCGCATTCCACAACGTCGCGGTAGAGAACACCACGGCCACCAGGCCGCTGGGGATCCACTGACTGGCCGTGAGGAAGCACATGAAGTTCACGCAAAACAGGCACAAGCCCTGGGCCAGGCAGATCAGGTGCCCACGGCGGTTCATCACCTGCAGTTTGCGGCTGAGCAGCAGCAACACAAACAGCACCAGCGCCGCCAGGCCGAAACGATAGACGATCGAGACCGGAATCTGCACCACGCCCAACTGCCACTTGAGGGCGATCCAGGTCGTGCCCCAGATCAGCACGGTCAGTAAATACAAAGATAGGTTCATGGCGCACTCCGGTGGTTGAGCCACAGTTTCACCCCGCCTTGCTGCCAGGCACTTGCAGATTCTTGCGCTTTTGTCGGGCCGAGGGATCACAGCGCCGGCCGCCGGGAGTAGGATGCAAGGCGTCGGAGAGAACCCCATGCCTGCACTGGAAAACCTACAAGTCTTCAACGCCCTGAACAGTTCGCCCAACGCTCGCCTTGAGCTGTGCGCCGAGCTCGGTGACGGCTTGTCTGCGGCTTTGTGGAGCAACCACCACGACTCCCAGGACTACGAAGCGCCCAGCCATCACACCCTGTCCTGCTACGTGGGCGGTGGCACCGAGACATTTCGCCGTGGCCAGCCCGGCACCAAGGGCGGCCCCGATAAATTGTGCATCCTGCCCGCCGAACATCAGTCGGCCTGGGTGATCAACGGCGAGATCCGCCTGGCCCACGTGTACTTCAGCCCAGAGCAATTTGCCCTGGGTTGCATCACCCTGCTGGACCGCGAACCCCGGGCGCTGCAACTGCGCGAAAGCACATTTTTGGAAGACCCGCAGCAAGCCCGGCGCTTTCACCAACTCATCGGGCTGAACTGGCAGGAACCCGCCGAACGCCTGCTGACCAGTAGCCTGGCCCATGAAATGCTCAGCCACACCCTGCTCAGCCAGGTCGGCCTGCGCGACAGCTTGCGGCTCAAGGGCGGATTGGCGGCGCATCAACGCCGCCAGTTAGTGGACTACATCGAGCAGCAACTGGCCGAGCCGATCAGCCTGGGGCAACTGGCGGGGCTGTGCGCCTTGTCGGAATACCACTTTGCGCGGATGTTTCGCACAAGCTTTGGCCTGCCGCCCCACCAATATGTGCTGACCCGCCGCCTCGCGCAGGCCCAGGCCCTGTTGCGCAGCGGGTCAATGCCGCTGGGGGAGATTGCCCTGGCATGCGGGTTCTCCAGCGCCAGCCACTTTACCAACCGGTTTCGCCAGGCGATGGGAGCGACACCGGGGGAATATCGGCAGGCGTTCCGACCCTAGTTGCCTTGACACAAAACTAATAGGGCATGGGATTTTGTGGGAGCGGGCTTGCTCCCACATTGTTCAATCGCGGCTTTGCGCCAGGACCACGGCCACTCGATCTTCCAACGCCTTGATCCGACTCCCCTCCACCACATAGTTGTTGGTCAGCATCGAAAACACCAACCGCCGCCCACCCGCATCGGTGATGTAGCCCGTCAACGAAGACACCCCACCCATCGACCCCGTCTTGGCCTGCAGGTTGTTTTGCGCCGCAGTCCCGCGCAGGCGGTAACGCAGGCTGCCGCCACCGAGGCGATCCGGGTTACCGGCGATGGGCAGCGCGTCGTACCAGGCGTTGAACCACGGCTGCTTGTTAATGGCCAGCAACAGGTCGGTGAAGTTCTGCGCCGACACCAGATTACGTCGCGACAAACCCGAGCCATCCACCTGGCTTAATGTTGCCGGGTCCAGGCCCTGGCGCTTGAGAAAGTCAGCCACCGCCGCAACCCCGGCCGCCGCCGTGCCGGCGTTGGCCTGTTGACGTCCCATGGCCTTGAGCAACGCTTCGGCCATGCTGTTGTTGGACAGTTTGAGCAAGGGCCGGATCAGCTCCTGCAACGGCGCCGACTGGTGCGTCGCCAACACCGTGGCGGTGGCCGGGCTGACACCACCGATCACGCGCCGACCCTGCACGCTGATCCCCTGCTGCGCCAAGGCCTGGGCGAACAGATTGGCCACCAGTTGCGTCGGCTCCCACACGCTGACCCATTGCCGGCTTTGCGTCCCCGGCGTCAGCGTGCCACTGAGGCGCAGCAGGTTGCTGCCATGCTGGCGATTGAGCCCATAGCTGTTGCCCGGACCGCTGAGCGCCAGGTTGCTCAGTTGCACATAATCAGTAGGCGGGCTGAGGGTGACGCCCAGCGGTTGGCCGACCGCCATGGGCGCCTTGGCCGTGACGATCAAGGTGCCCGCATCAAAATCAGCATTGGGCGACACGGTCAGTGCGGAAATCTGCGCGCCGTAATACTTGTCTTCGTCGTCGTGGGCCCAATCCACA
The DNA here is from genome assembly GCF_012985525.1 of Pseudomonas sp. WS 5059. Lineage (NCBI taxonomy): Bacteria > Pseudomonadati > Pseudomonadota > Gammaproteobacteria > Pseudomonadales > Pseudomonadaceae > Pseudomonas > Pseudomonas sp. WS 5059. The sequence continues at coordinate 388,147 of NZ_JAAQWO010000006.1, forward strand.
CCCAGGCGTTCGGCGTCGAACCAGCTGTCATCGAACACCAGGTCGCCGTCGATCTGCCGGATGCCCTGCGCGGCCAGGTTCGCCGCCAGGGCCTGGTAATCCGCCCACTGGATCGTCGGGTCGCCCAGGCCTCGCAGGTACAGATTGCCCAGCAGGCGCGAGCCTTGTCGGCTGCCGGTGCTCAGCAACTGCGTAGAAAACCGATACTGCGGGCCCAGTACATCCATGGCCGCCGCCGTGGTCAGCAGTTTCAGGCTGGAGGCCGGCACCAGCCGCGTGCGGGGGTTGTGCTGGTACAGCGTGCTGCCGCTGCGGGCGTCACGCACCACCAACGAAACGCTGGCCCCGGCCAGGGCCGGATCGGCCAGCAATTGCTCCAGCGCCTGCTCGCCGGTTTTCGAAGGGCTGGCACAGCCACCCAACAACAGGCTTACGCCCACCAGCATGGCGCTGGTGTGTATCCATCGTCCCAACTGCATCAAACCGTCCCGGCAATCCTCAAAGAGCGCAACGCTAGCAGCTCAGGCCGCCAGCGTCATCGCCGACGGTCAGAACTCCAACGTGCTGGACAACGACACCTGGCGCGCATCGCCCATGGACACAAACAACCGGCTGACGGCCGAGGTGTAGTAGGTGCGGTCAAACAGGTTCTTCACATTGAGCTGGAACTTGACCTTCTGCCCGTCGACCTTGGTGTCATAGGTGGCAAACGCATCGGCCACGGTGTAGCCCGGCAGGTCGAAGCTATTGAGTGCATCGCCGGCCCGCTCGCCGACGTAACGCGCACCGGCACCGACGCGCAGCTGGTCGCCGCCGACGATAGTGCCGAAGTCGTACACGGCTGAAACAGAGCCGGAATTTTTCGCCACGTTTTGCAGGCCTTTGCCTTTGTAGGCCGGGTCCTCGGTGACTTCGGCATCGGTGTAGGCATAGCTGCCAATCAGGCTCCACTGGTCGGTCAACTGCCCGCTCAGGTCCATTTCCAGGCCACGGGAGCGCACCTTGCCGGCGACGCTGTAGATCGAGGTCGCGCCCTCGGTGATCGACACCAGCACGTTGCGTTTGTGGATATCAAACAAGGCCACGTTGGCGGTAATGCGCCCCGGCATATCGAACTTGGCCCCAAGCTCCCAGGACTTTGACTGTTCCGGGGCGATGCTGCCGTCGATCACCATCTTGTTGTCCAGCGGCGCAATGGTGGAGTTGGGTTTGAACGATTCGGTGTAGCTGCCATAAAACGACAGCTCATCGGTGTAGCGGTACACCAGGCCGGCGCGGGGCACCCACTTCTGGCCGTTGCTGTCGGTGTTGGCCGTGAACGGGCGGCCCTTGCCGGCGTACTGGTCGTACGTCTGGAAACGCGCACCGCCGACCAGGATCCACTGGTCAGTCAGGTGGATAGCGTCCTGGAAAAACACCGAGTCGCTGCGCAGCAGGTCAGTCTGGTTGCTGTCCGGCGCGCTGACGGTGGTGCCCGCCACTTCGCGGCCGTACACCGGGTCGTTGTAGTTGAACACGCTGCGGCTGGCCTGGCGGATCAGGTCGGCGCGGTAGATTTTGCGGTATTCGTCATCCAGGCCAAACACCAGGTCATGGCGCATGCCGGCCACGTCCACCTTGCCTTCGAGGCTGATGGTGGTGAAGCGGTCGGTGGTCAGCGCGCCCTGGGTGCCGTCCATATTGCGCGTCAGCACGCCGTTGGCGTTGACCTTGCTCACGCGCACCTGGCTGGCGTCGTAGGTTTCGCGGTTCCAGCTGTAGCCGAAGTGGGCCTTCCAGTCGTCGTTCAGGTCATGGTCGACCTCAAGGCGATACAGGTCGGAGCGGCCTTCCATATTGTTGAACGGCTCATCCAGGCGGCGCGTGGCGGGGATATCCAGGGGGTGATTGGTCGTGGGGTCGATGGCCGTGCCACGGTCGAACGGCGAGAGAAACTCGCGGTGCTCGTAGGCCAGCAACACCTTGGTGGCGTCGCCGTACCAGGCCAGGGATGGCGCGATCAGGCTTTCGCGGTAAGTGCCGAAATTGCGCCAGTAATCCTCATCTTCGTGGTCGAGAATCAAACGATAAGCCAGGCCACTGTCGCCAATCGGGCCGGTGGTGTCGAGGTTGCCGCCGCTGCCGTTCTTACCGCTGCCATAGGTCGAGCCGCGCACGGTCAGGGCGGTGGATGGGGTCAGCTCGGGTTTCTTGCTGACGATATTGATCACCCCGCCGGGGTCCTGGATGCCATACAGCAACGACGCCGGGCCCTTGAGCACTTCGACGCGCTCGGCGGTTTCGTTCAGCGCCCGGCCCTGCACCACAGGCATGCCGTCGCGCATGACCGAGCCATTGCGGTTGTCGCCAAAGCCCCGCAGCATCACCGCATCCTGGGTACTGCCCAAGGTGTTGGCCTGGGTGATGCCGCTGACGTTGGCCAAGGCATCGTCGAGGTTGCGCGGCACCTGGTCGCGCATCACTTGGGCCGGCACCATGTTCACGGTTTGCGGGGTTTCCAGCAGCAGGCCCTGGGAGCGCATGACCGAGCTGGTGGGCGGTGGCTGGTAGCTGGTGGCTTGCTGCTGGTTGACGCCGCTGATGGTGGTGGCGCCAAGATTGACCGCGCCTTCGCTAGGCAGCGGTTCCAGGGCCAGGGTGCGGGCGTCGATCTGGCGGAAGGTCAAGCCGGAGTTACCCAACAGGCGCTGCATGGCCTGGGCGGCGCTCATCCGCCCACTGACGGCCGGGGCGTTGAGGTTGTAGGGAGCTTCGTCGGTGTAGACCACGCTGATGCCGGTCACCCGGCTGAAATCGCTCAGCGCCTGGGGCAACGGCTTGGCCGGCAGTGCAAAACTGAAGACTGCGCTCTGCTCCTGCGCCGCTTGCGCCAGGCTCAGGGGCTGTAATGCCAGGCCGGAAGCGGCCAGAAGGGAGGCTCCCAGCCACTGTTTAACCGAACTGCCTGCCGCCGACTTTGCCCTGGACTTCATACTTGAGAACCCGTGTAGAGAACGCTGTTAATGCGAATTGATCGCAGTTTCAAGCACTACACGAATGGCGCGGGGTTTTACCTCAGGTGAAATTGAAAATAATTTCACCCTCAGCCTTTGTTCTTGTTTTTCGCCCCGCCCTGCCGGGCCTTGAAGCGTGGGTTGGATTTGCAGATCACATAGATCCGCCCCCGGCGCTTGACGATCTGACAGTCGCGATGGCGGTTCTTGGCTTCTTTGAGTGAGGACAGGACTTTCATGGGGTGGCTCCTTGATAGGGATGTAATAACATATCATAAATGCAAATAAGAATAGTTATCAACCTTTGTTCGGACCATCCCCTAAACCAGCTCCCACAGGAACGCAGCTTCGCGCTCTGGCTCTGCTGTTGCTGTTGCTGTTGCTGTGCTTTTGATCTGGCTTTTGATCTCAGGCGCCCCGCTAAACCACGCTGGCCGCAGGCAGGTATTGCGCAGTGGGCACCCCGACATGGATGCCGGGGTAGCCGCGACACGGCCATGGATGGCCGATCGCGGCGGGCCCACGGAGCACTGCCTGACTGCGGGCATGCCGAGCCTAGGCGAGGCACCGAGTGGTGGGGCGAGGACCTTTTGGTTACTTTTGGGTCCCAAAAGTGACCCGCCGTAAGGGCGGAACCCTAAGTGGCCGTGACCGCAGGAATGGATATGTACACAGAGCGAGTTGTGTCGATACTCATGCTGCGATGGCCCCTGAAGGGTTGCGCTGCTCTTACAGACGCCATCGCGGGCAAGCCCGCTCCCACAGGGGGTGGCTGGTTTTCAGCGGACGACGATCAACCGCCCCAACACATTGTGCTGCTCAAAACCCAGCACCGCTTGCAATGCCTTGAGCACCGCCTCGGGGTCCTTGCTCGGGAAGCTGCCGCTGACCCGGCGGGCGCCGAGGTCGTCATCAAGCAGCAGGATGCGGCCAGGGTAGTAACGGCCAAGGTCCTTGAGCACATCGGCCAGCGGGGTCTTGTAGTAGTTGAGCCAGCCGTCGCGCCAGCCCAGGCGCGATTCACTGTCCACCGCGTGCCGCTCATCAGCCACACCCTCCGCGTAGGCCACTTGCTGGCCGGCCGTCAGAATTTGCTGAGTACCCTGGGCCGAGGGTGTAACCCCGACCCGCCCCGACAACACCGTCACCTGGGCGCCCGCCGGTTGCAGGCGCACTTCGAACTGCGTGCCCAACACCCGCACTTCGCCACTGCCTGCGTGCACTACAAAGGCTTGCCCGGTGTGGGTCACGCTGAAAAAGCCGGCGCCACGGCGCAGTTGGATGTGCCGCTCGCCGTGGCTGAAATCCACGGCAATCGCGCTGTCGGCATCCAGGGTGACTTGGCTTTGATCGGCCAGGGTCACGGTTTTGACCTCACCCGGCGCACTGACGTAATCGGCGCCCAGGTCATCGACCCAGCGCTGTGGCTGCCAACCGGCGCCCATCGACACCATCAGCACCAGGCACGCCGCCATCGCCAGTGCCGCCGACCAGCGGCGCATACGGGAGCGTTTTGCGCCGTCCATGGCCTTGAGGTAACGCTGCAGGGCCAACGCGTCTTCGGCGGCCAGGGTGCGCGCCGGCACTTCGCTCAATTCCCACAGCACCTGGGCCTGGGCATACGCCTCGACGTGGGCCGGGTCGGCGCGCAACCAGTGGCTGAAAGTGGCCTGGTCACCACTGCTGGGCGCATCGTGCAGCAGGCTGAGCCAGGCCAGGGCGGCCTGTTCCTGGGCGGGCGTCGGGGTGACGTTCACGGTGCTTTCCCTGGCGAGCGTGGCGGATGGGCTTGCCGAAGGCTGGCTTTGCAGGCTTCGAGGGCACGCATCATATGTTTTTCCACGGCACTTTGGGACAGGCCCATGGCCTTGGCGATTTCTGCGTATTTGCGCCCGTGGATACGGTTGAGCAAAAAGATCTGCCGCGTACGCTCCGGCAAACTGCGCAGCGCCGCTTCCACATGGCGCAGATCGTTGCCCGCTTCCAACGCGGCCTGGGGCTCGGAGCTGTGATGGTCGTGCTGCTCCGGCAACCAGCCTTCAGTGCCGCGCACCCGCGCGTTTTCGCTGCGCAGGTGGTCGATGGCGATATTGCCGGCGCAGCGCAGCAGGTAGGTGCTGAGTTCTTCGACCTGCACCAGGGGTCGGCGCCAGAAGCGCAGGAACAAATCCTGCACCAGGTCCGCCGCCGTCGCACGGCAGCCTACGCGGCGGCTGACCAACGCCTCCATCTGTGAGCGCTGGGACAAAAACACCTGTAGGAAATGTGCGCGCCCGCCCGACGATTCAGCGTGAGGGTGATCCTGGGGCTCGGGCGGCGTGGTGATCATCAAAGGTGCTCAGAGGGTCGCGAAGGCCGCAACGGGGCTGGCCAGCAGGCCAACGCCCGCGAGGATCAAGGCCAGCCTTGGCCGATACGGCAACAGCAACACCAGCAACAGCCCACTGAGCATCAGCACCGCACACCAGTCCACCAGGCCCCGGCTCCAGCCGGCCAGGTGCACCGCCGGCCAGATCGACAGCCCCAACAGCAGCCAGCCACCCACGCGCAACCCCAGGCGCCGCCGTGGCGAAGGTTTGCTGTGCAGCAACTCGCCATGGTGACGGTCCAGGGACAGGCACAGCGCAACAAAGCCTGCGTAGCACAGCAACAAGGCCAGCAACATCAGTGCACCTCGCCTTTGAGGGTCAGTGGGCGGGCCCGCTCGGCACGGGGTTGGGCGGCGCTGCGGTGCTGCATCTTCCAGGCGGCCCAGGCCAGGAACAGGCCGCTGCCCAGGCAGGTCAGGTCAAAGCCGGCCATGGCCCAATCGCCCTTGGCCAGCGACACACCCAGGTGCTGGGAAGTGGTCAGCGCATTGAGCAGCGGCACCGCCATAAACAGCACGGCGCCCAGGCCCAGTTGCTCGACCCAGGCGCGGCGGCCACGGCGCAGCATGGCGTGCAGCAAGGTCAGGCCCCAGGCGATAAAGAAGCTCTGCACCTCCCAGTCCGAACGTTCGGCGAAGGTCGCCGGCAGCAGGCGGTTGGCCCAGAAAAACACAGCAATGGCGATGACCAGCCCGGACATGCTGGCAAGGTTCAACACCTCCACCAGGCGCAACTCAAACGGCATCACCCCGGTTTTGGCATGCTTGAGCTGACGCTTGCCCAGCCAGATCACCAGGCCGGTGCCAATCATCGCCGTGCCCGCCAGGCCGCAGATAAAGTACAACCACCGCAGCACCGGGCCGGCGAAGTGACCCATATGCAGGCCGTAGAAACTGCCGCTGATTGCCATCGGCAGCGACTGCTCGGCACTGACCCGCAGCAATTCGCCGGTGCTGCCATTAAAGGACACGGTGCTGCCGAAATCATGCACCACCCGGTCAGAGCCGGCGCGGGAGACGTTGACCGAGGCATTCACATCGCCAGGGTTGTTCACCGCCAGCCGCCCCACATGACCACCGCCCCACTGCGCCCGGGCCTGCTCCACCAGCGGCGCCAAAGGCAGCAGCTTGCCCGGCTGGCCGAGGGCCGGGGCGTTGTCGGTGGCCGGGAACAACTCATTGAAAAACCCACGGGTGTCGCCGTCATAAGACGCGAGGATGCTGGCAGGCATGACCATGGTCATGAAAATCACCAAGCTGCTGTAGGTGATCATCAGGTGGAACGGCAACACCAGCACGCCCACCGCGTTGTGCCCATCGAGCCAGGAGCGCTGGCCCTTGCGCGGGCGGAAGGTGAAGAAGTCCTTGAAGATTTTCTTGTGGGTGATGATCCCGGTGATCAGCGCGACGAACATCACCATCGCCGCGATGGTCGACAACCAGCGGCCCCACGGATGAGGCATCTGCAACTGGAAGTGGAACCGGTAGAAGAACTCGCCGCCCATGGTTTCCCGGGCCTGGAGTTGTTCGCCGGAGACCGGGTCGAGCATTTTCTCGATGAAATTGCCGCGCCGGCCAGGGTCGATCTTGTCTTGCCACATCACCGATAAACCAGGGTCGCGGCTGTTGGGCAAGCCGATAAACCAACGGGCCGCCGTGGGTGCGTGCTGCTCCAGGTAGCTTTGCGCCACGGCCACGCTGCGCGCATCGTCCACCGCATGGGCTGGCACTTCGGGCTGCATCCAGTGGGTGATTTCACCCTTGAAGTAAGACAGGGTGCCGGTGAGGAAAATCGCGAACAGCAACCAGCCGAAAATCAACCCGGCCCAGGTGTGCAACCAGGCCATGGCCTGACGGAAACCCTCTTTCATGGGCGTGCCATCCAATAGGCCAGGCCAGCCAGGGTGGCCAGTATCGCGCAGGGCACCAGCACGCCGAACCAGGCGCGGGCCGCACTGCGGCAGGCAAAGCACCAGATCACCGCCAGCAGGTAGAACACAAAGGAACTGAGCATGCCGCTGACCACCGCATCGGCGCGGGAGATTGGCAGCCAGAAGGTCAGGCACACGCTGGCCAGGGACGCCAGCACATAGCCGCCGACAACAGCCGCCAGCAGCCGCGACGTCACACCGAGCCGGTAGGAAAGAGGAAGTGATGCTTTGCTTTTCATGCCAGTGGCGCCTGGTTCGTCAGGGGCGAGAGTCTAATGATAAATATTCTCATAAGCAAAAGAGAACGGATGAAGCGGGCACCAAAAACAGAGGTGGGGCTTGTGTGGGAACTGGCTTGCCTGCGATGCAGCCACCTCGGTGTGTCTGGCAGAACAAGATGATGCTGTCGCAGGCAAGCCAGCTCCCACACAAGCCAGCCCACAGGGTTCTGTGGCGATAAAAGCGGCTATCGGTCTTATGCTGATTGCCGAATGCCACCCGCCCACCCTACAATGCGAACAATTCTCGTTATCTAAAGCACGCTGATGCTGCCGGAGTGTTCGCGTTGCGGCCGTCCAATACCGTCGAAGTCTTGTATCACGACCATCACCACTGGCTGACCGGCTGGTTGCGACGCAAGCTCGGCTGCCCGCACAGCGCCGCCGACCTGGCCCAGGACACGTTTATCCGGGTGTTGAGCGGCCGCGAAACCCCGACACTGATCGAGCCCCGCGCCTTCCTCACCACCATCGCCAAGCGCGTGTTGTTCAACCATTACCGCCGCCAGGACCTGGAGCGCGCCTACCTCGACGCCTTGGCGCAGATGCCGGAACTTGCGGCACCATCGGAAGAAGAGCGGGCGATCATCCTGCAAACCCTGATGGAACTCGACCAGTTGCTCGACGGTTTGCCCGTGCCGGTCAAGCGCGCCTTCCTGCTGGCCCAGCTCGACGGCCTGACCTACGGGCAAATCGCTGCCGAACTTGGGATCTCCATCGCCACCGTCAAACGACATTTGAATAAAGCCGCCATGCGCTGCTATTTCGCCCTATGAACCGCGCCGCGAACTTCTCGACCCAGGTCGCCGAACAGGCGGTGCAGTGGCTGATGCAAATGCAGCAAGGCCCGCTCAACCCGCGCCAGCAGGCAAACTGGCAGCGCTGGCTGGATGCCCACAGCGAGCATCAACGGGCGTGGGAGCATATACAGCGGGTCAACCAGCGCTTGCGCGCAATGCCCTCGCCCCTGGCCCACGCGGCGCTGAACGCACCGCAATCGAACAGTCGGCGCCAGGCGCTGAAGCTGTTGCTGGTCCTCGGCGCCGGCTCGGCAGCGACCTGGGGCTTGCGCCAGCAGCACTTGATCGCGCCATTGACCGCCGACTACCGCAGCCCCTTCGGCCAGCGGCGCAAGGTCCAACTGGCCGACGGCAGCCAACTGCAACTCAACACCGCCAGTGCGGTGGATGTGCAATTCGATGGCCCACAGCACCTGATCCGCCTGCTCGAAGGCGAGATACTGCTGCGCGCCAGCACCCCGTTGCAGATCATCACCGGCCAGGGCATCGTCACCGCCCGGGCAGCGCAGGTGAATGTGCGCCAGTTCAATGATCACACCCAGGTCGCCGTGCTGGATGGCCAGGTCGAGATTGCACCCAGGTCCTACAGCGGCTTACCGCTGACCCTGGAAAAATCCCGCCAGGCCAACCTCACCCGCAAAGGCTGGGATACGCCGCGCCTCACTGATGCCAACACCGGCGCCTGGGCCGACGGCATGCTGGTGGCGTCGCACATGCGCCTGGCAGATTTCTTAGAGGAACTGAGCCGTTATCGCCGGGGCCAATTGCAGTGTGATCCGCAGGTGGCCAACCTGCTGATCTCCGGCAGCTACCCGCTGGACGACAGCGAACGCATCCTCGACCTGCTGCAAATCAGCCTGCCGGTCAAAATTCGGCGTTTTACCCGCTATTGGGTCAGTGTCGAAGCCCGCGCCTGAATTATTTTCAGGCACCTGTGAGCCGTTTTCCGTACCTCGCGTGACAGAGAGGGAAAGCCACCCTGTTTCCCACCTCTGAGGAACGTTCTTCATGCCCCAGCAACCGACTCGCCTGACGCCACTTGCCCGTACGCTGCGCCACTTGCTGCTGGGCGCCAGCCTCAGTTTCAGCGCCCTGCCCTACGCCATGGCGGCCGAGGCCAAGCCTTATCACATCGCCCCGGCATCCCTGGAGGCGGCGCTGAATCAGTTTGGCCGCGAGGCCGGCGTGCTGATTTCGTTTGGCTCCGAAGTGACTGCCGGCGCGCAAAGCCAGGGCCTGCAGGGCAACTACACCACCTTGCAAGGTTTGAACGCATTGCTCAAGGGCACCGGCCTGCAAGCCCGCGCCGAAGGTAACAATGCCTACAGCCTGCAACCACTGAACGCGCCGGCCACCCTGGAGCTGGGCACCTCCAATGTGGTGGGCGACTGGCTGGGCGACGCGGCGCAAACCAACGTCTTCGAACACCCCGGCGCCCGTGATGTGATTCGCCGCGAAGAGTTCGAGCGCCAGGGGGCGACCCAGGCCCGTGACGTGCTCAATCGTATTCCCGGGGTCAACGCGCCGGAAAACAACGGCACCGGCAGCCACGATATGGCGCTGAACTTCGGTATTCGCGGGCTCAACCCGCGCCTGGCGTCGCGTTCGACGGTATTGATGGACGGCATTCCGGTGCCTTTCGCGCCGTATGGCCAGCCGCAGTTGTCGTTCGCGCCGGTCAGCATGGGCAACATGGATGCAGTGGACGTGGTACGCGGCGGTGGCGCAGTGCGTTACGGGCCGCAGAACGTCGGCGGCGTGGTCAACTTCGTGACCCGGGCAATTCCCGATGCACCGACGGTCAAGGGCGGCCTGCAGACCGAGACCAGCCCGTCTTCCAGCCACGATGGCTTCAAGACCACCGGCAACCTGCTGGCCGGCGGCACCGCCGACAATGGCCTGGGCGGCGCGCTGCTGTATTCCGGCACCCGCGGCGGCGATTGGCGCGAACACAGCGACACACAAATCGACGACCTGATCCTCAAGGGCAATTACCAACTGGACGAAGCCAACAGCTTCAATGCCATGGCCCAGTACTACGAAGGTCAGGCCGATATGCCCGGTGGCTTGAGCACGGCGGCCTACAAGGCCGACCCGTATCAGTCCACCCGCCCCTACGACAAATTCTGGGGCCGCCGTACGATGTTTAACGTGGGCTATCGCTACCAGGAAGATCGCCGGGAATTCACCGTCAACAGCTTCTTTACCAAGACCCTGCGCAGCGGCTATCTGGACCAGGGCAGCTTCCTTTCGCTGTCACCGCGCGAGTATTGGGTACGCGGCCTGGAAACCCGCCTGGCCCAAGGCTTCGACCTCGGCCCGACCAGCCAGGAGGTTGGCGTGGGTTACCGCTACATCAACGAAGCTGGCCACGAATTGCGCTACCGCACGCCGATCAGCGCCAACCAGCAACTGCCCAATACCGACAGCCGCAACGACCGCGACACCCGCGGCGGCACCGAAGCCAACGCATTCTTTATCGACGACCGCATCGATATCGGCAAGTGGACCGTAACCCCTGGCATCCGCTACGAGATGATCAAGTCCCAGCAAACCAACAACCTGACCGACGTCAAATACAAGGGCGACTACAACACCGCCCTGCCGGCGTTGAACGTGCTGTATCACCTGACCGACGACTGGAACCTGTACGCCAACACCGAAGGCTCCTTCGGCAGCGTACAGTACAGCCAGATGCCCAACCGTGTGAGCAGCGGCGCGGTCAAGCCGGAAAAGGCCCGCACCTGGGAAGTCGGCACCCGCTACGACAATGGCGCGCTGCGCGCAGAAATCGGCGCGTTCCTGATCAACTTCGACAACCAGTATGAAAGCAACCAGACCAACGACTCGGTGATCGCCCGGGGTGAAACCCGGCACCAGGGCATCGAATCCAGCCTCAACTACGCCCTCGACGGCTTGAGCCCCGCGCTGGCCGGCTTTGATGTGTACGCAAGCTACGCCTATGTCGATGCAACCATCCGCGAAGACGGCCCGAACAAAGGCAACCGCGTGCCCTTCTCGTCCAAGCACAAAGGCACCCTGGGCGTGGGCTACACCGAGGGCCAATGGAAGTTGAACCTGGACAGCACCTACCAGAGCAGCCAGTTCGCCGACAACGCCAACACCCAGGCCGAAAGCGTGGATGGCAGCAATGGGCGCATCCCCGGCTACATGCTGTTCAGCAGCCGCGCGGCGTACGACTTCGGCCCGCAGTTGTCGGATTTGAATGTGGCGGTGGGGGTGAAGAACATCTTCAACACCCAGTACTTCACCCGTTCGTTTGACGATAACAACAAGGGCAAATACGTGGGTGAGCCGCGCACGGTGTATGTGCAGACCTCGGTCGCGTTCTGACGAATAGCCTGAATACACTCTTGGCTTATGTGGGAGCTGGCTTGCCTGCAATGGCGGTGGGTCAGCTGCAACTTCAGTAAATGGCAGATCGCCATCGCAGGCGAGACAGCTCCCACATTTGATATATATTCGCCACAAAAAAACGGGCCTGCATCTGCAGGCCCGTTTTGTATGGGGTTGAAAAACATTCAGCAATCAGCTGTTAAGCGCAGCCTGTTCGTTTTCCAGGAATTCCTCTTCAAGCCCGGCTTCATCGACTTGGTTGTTGGGCGTGCGTTTCTCTGCACGCGGCTTGCCTTGCAATCTGCCGAACAGATGCTCCAGCGCGTTATCCAGCTTGGTGGCCGCCCCGTCGATGGCTTGTTCCAGGGTGTCGGCTTTATGGATGACCGAAATCGGTTGATGACCCTTTGGCCGCGCTTCCAGGCGGCAACTTAAATCGTGTGGGCCCGGCTTGTCGCCGTTCTCATCCTTCAAAAAGACTTCGATGCGGGTCAAGTCTTCTTCATAACGTTCGAGCGTGCTCTCAATGGTAGTACGTACCCACTCCTCCAGTCGGATGCTGCTTTCAATATGGTTATCGCTGTTGACTAGGATTTGCATAGTGTTTCCCTTATTTCAGCTAGCTCGCCAGAGGTCACAACTGCAACACCGATGCGGTGAAACCATGACCTCTTGATTACACAATTGAGCACCTGAGGGAACAATTCAACCCCTATTCAAAGATAAATCCTACATTACAAATTAAGTCTGACAATCGCCCAAAGCGCTGTTATGGTCGGGAGTTGGGTACACCCGCCCACCCGGGCAAATCCTCACAATTGCCCCTCTCCCAAGGGGTGCAATCCGCGAAAAATCCCCGCCTCTTCCACCAGCCAGTCATGCACCGCACGCACGCCGGGATGGTTCAGCGCGCCTGGCGCATACAACAGCACGTAGCGCTTGTGATTCGGCACCGCGAGCCCGAACGGCACGATCAGGGTGCCGCGCTCCAATTCGTCATTGAGCAGGGTGCGCCGGGCAATCGCCACGCCCATGCCGGCAATGGCGGCCTCGATGGTCAGGTGGTTGCGGTTGAAGGTATGCCCACGCCGCACGTCGGCGTCGTGATAGCCGATAGCATTCAGGTAAAACTCCCACTCGGCGTACTCATAACTCCCACGCCAGGCTGTGATGTCGTGCAACAGCGGGAAGTGGGCCAGGTCGGCCGGGCCGTGCAACGGCGGCCGTCCGCGCAGCAGGCTCGGCGCGCACACCGGGAATATCTGCTCATCGAGCAAGGCTGTGGATAACAAACCCGGATAGCTGCCGTCGTTAAGGTCGATGGCCAGGTCGAAGTCGCCTTCGTGCAGGGCAATGCTGCTGTCTTCGGCCACCAGGCGCAGTTGGATATCCGGGAAACGCTGCTGCAAACGCGGCAGGCGCGGTGTCAGCCATTTACCGAGAAATGACGGAATCGAGCGCAGGCGCAAGGTGCCGCTGATCATCCCCGCATCCAGGCGCTGCAACTCGGCATCGATGCTGCCGTAGGCCTCACTCACCGTAATCGCCAACCGCTGCCCCTCGGCACTCAGCTCCACGCCACGCGCCCGGCGATGAAACAGGCGAAAGCCCAGGCGTTCTTCCAATTGGCGAATCTGCTGGCTGACCGCCCCCGGCGTGATGTGCAGTTCTTCGGCGCAACGCGTGAAGGACAAATGCCGTGCGGCGCAGGCAAATACGTGCAACCAGACATAGGTCTGGGCATGAAGCGGGCGAGCCATAGAGTTTAGTCCTGCTAAAGGGTGTCTTAGGATAATTCGTTGGTCAGTGCCGATCTAGAGGCTCAGTATCGCGCCACTTCCGCTTGTCCTACAAAACATGGCAGCGATTCCTACTCCATTGCTTGTAAGGCTTTAGCATGGCTATCAGCGTTTTTGATCTATTCAAGGTGGGCATTGGCCCGTCGAGCTCCCATACCGTCGGCCCCATGCGGGCAGCGGCAACCTTCGCCCAGGCCCTCACCGACCAACAGTTGCTGGAGCAAACCCAGCGCGTGGAAGTGCGCCTGTACGGTTCACTGTCGGCTACCGGCGTGGGCCATGCCACCGACCGTGCCTGCGTAATGGGGTTGATGGGAGAATGGCCCGATCGAGTGGACCCTACCTCCATCGGGCCGCGCATCCAGCAGTTGCGCGAATCTGGCCGCTTGTTGCTTGCCGGCACCCAAGAAATCTCCTTCAACTGGCAGCACGATCTCCTGCTGCTGGAGGAAAGCCTGCCCTACCACCCCAACGCCATGTCCCTGCATGCCTACGGCAAAAACGGCCTGTTGAGCGAACAGACCTACTACTCGGTGGGCGGTGGTTTCATTATCGAGGCTGCGGAAGCCGAGTCGGGTATTGCTCCCACCAGCGATGTAGAACTGCCCTACGACTTTTCCAGCGCCGTCGAACTGCTGGCCCTGTGCAACAAGCATGACCTGCGTGTTTCTGAATTGATGATGGCCAACGAACGCGCGTGGCGCAGCGACGAAGAAATCCGTAGCGGCCTGCTGCATATCTGGTCGGTGATGCGCGAGTGCGTCGAGCAAGGCCTGCGCGATGAAGGCATCTTGCCCGGCGGTTTGGATGTGCCGCGCCGCGCCGCCAAGCTGCACCGCAGCCTGCTGGAAATCGGCAAACCGAATGTGATCACCTCGACCTTGTCGGCCATGGAATGGGTCAACCTGTTCGCCCTTGCGGTCAACGAAGAAAACGCCGCCGGTGGGCGCATGGTCACCGCACCGACCAACGGCGCGGCCGGGATCATCCCAGCAGTGCTGCACTACTACATGAAGTTCAATGCCGACGCGTCCGACGACGATGTAGTCAACTTCTTCCTGGCCGCAGCCGCCGTCGGCATCCTGTGTAAGAAAAACGCCTCGATCTCCGGTGCCGAAGTCGGCTGCCAGGGTGAAGTCGGTTCGGCCTGTGCCATGGCCGCCGCTGGCCTGGCAGATATCCTTGGCGCCACCCCCGAGCAACTGGAAAACGCCGCCGAAATCGGCCTGGAGCACAACCTTGGCCTGACCTGCGACCCCGTGGGCGGCCTGGTCCAGGTGCCCTGTATCGAGCGCAACGCCATTGCCGCCGTCAAAGCCATCAACGCCACGCAAATGGCCCTGCGCGGCGATGGCAAGCACTTCATTTCCCTCGACCGGGTGATCCGCACCATGCGCGATACCGGCGCCGATATGCATGACAAATACAAAGAAACTTCACGGGGCGGCCTGGCGGTCAGCTGGGTGGAGTGCTGAGGAGCACGCCTACCCGCCCCATACGTGAGCCCGCGCAAAAATAATAACGAGGCAATAACGATGACCGATGTACGTACACCTGCTGCCGAAAATCCCGCTTCTGCCACACAAACCGTAACGAGCGGCTGGAGCAAACACGACACCACCTGGATGCTGGGCCTCTACGGCACCGCCATCGGTGCTGGCACCCTGTTCCTGCCGATCAACGCCGGGGTCGGCGGCTTCTGGCCGCTGATCGTGCTGGCGCTGCTGGCCTTCCCCATGACTTTCTTCGCCCACCGTGGGCTGACGCGCTTTGTGCTGTCAGGCAAATCCGGCGACATCACTGACGTAGTGGAAGAACATTTCGGCGTCGGTGCCGGCAAGCTGATCACCCTGCTGTACTTCTTCGCCATCTTCCCGATCCTGCTGGTGTACAGCGTCGCGCTGACCAACACCCTCGGCAGCTTCATGGAACACCAACTGCAAATGACCCCACCGCCACGGGCGATCCTGTCCCTGGTGCTGATCCTCGGTCTGATGGCCATTGTGCGGTGCGGCCAGGGCGTGATCGTCAAGGCCATGAGCGTGCTGGTCTACCCGTTCGTCGCCGCCTTGCTGCTGCTGGCGCTGAGCCTGATCCCCAACTGGAACGGCGCGTTCTTCGCCTCGGCCAGCGAGGGCATGCCCCTGCCGGTGTTCTTCAAGACCCTATGGCTGGCGATCCCGGTGATGGTGTTTTCGTTTAACCACTCGCCGATCATCTCGGCCTTCGCCGTGGACCAGAAACGCGTGTACGGCGCCCAAGCCGAACGCAAGAGCAGCGGCATCCTGGCCATGGCCCACGGCATGATGGTGCTGACGGTGATGTTCTTTTGCTTCAGTTGCGTACTGGCACTGTCGCCCGCCGACCTCGCCGCCGCCAAGGCGCAGAACATTTCGATCCTGTCCTACCTGGCCAACCACTTCCAAACCCCGGTTATTGCCTACGCCGCGCCATTGATCGCGCTGGTGGCCATCACCAAATCCTTCCTCGGCCACTACATCGGCGCCAGCGAAGGCTTCCAGGGCCTGATCGTCAAATCCCTGCGTGGCCGCAACCGCACCCTGTCGGCGCGCTGGCTGGAACGCTGCACCGCGGTGTTCATGATCCTCAGCTGCTGGGCCGTGGCCACGTTCAACCCAAGCATCCTGGGCATGATCGAAACCCTCGGCGGGCCGATCATTGCGTGTTTGCTGTTCCTGATGCCGATGTACGCAATCCGGCGCGTGCCATCTTTGCGCCAGTATTCGGGCCAGGTGTCGAATGTGTTTGTGGTGTTGGTGGGGCTGATTGCGCTGTCTGCGGTCATTTTCTCGCTGGTGCCCTGAAACAGCCCACTGCACAGATCAACCTGTGGGAGTGGGCTTGTCCGCGATAGCGCTGCATCAGTCACGCAATGGTTGGCTGATCCACCGCTATCGCGGGCGAGCCCGCTCCCACAGGGACAACTCGTTGTCAGAAAGATAGCTGTACGGCACGGCCCTTGCTGTACACCCCATGAAGGAAAACGGAGCTTGCGACCGGTGGTCAGGCAACACGAACCAATCGCCATACCGGTCGTCAATCAGTGCATGTTCTTATCAGGCGGTAACGCACCATGGACAATCCTTTTCAGCTGATCACCGACACGTTCACCCCCCAATACCGGGTCAACCTGAGCATCCAGCGCCTGGACGGCAGCATCATGCTGACCCTGTCCGACGACAGCGGCGTAGTTGCCAAACGCATGATCAGCGCCGAACAGCGCAACGACCCACAACGGCTCAAACGCCTGGTGCAAAGCGTGCAATTTGGCATTGCCATTGAACAGGGGCACAGCGCCATGGAGATTTTGGCAGTGATGACCGACGGCGACAGTCACAAGCTGTTGCAGCGCCCGCCGAGCACCCGGCCGCCAATCACAGCCGGGCTCTGACTCAGGAGTCGGACTTTTCCTTGACTGATGGGTAACGCGACGAGGCAAAACGCACCACTAGGATGGCGAACGCCAACAACAGAATCCCGCCACACAGGTAAATAATCCCCAGGTCCGGGGCATTGTGGTGGGACACGTCGCCGATCAGCAGGCGGGTCAATGCGGTGATCGCCACGTACAGCAGGAAGCGGATCGGCATGTGGTTGGTCTTGAAATAGATCCCCACCATGGCGCCCAGCTCCAGGTAGATAAACAGCAGCAGGATGTCATCAACGCTGATGCCGCCTTTTTGCAACATGTCGATAAAGGTCATTATTGCCGCATAAGCGGTGATTGCACCGATACCAAAAAGCGCGAGGTAGTGAAACGCCTCCACCGCCAGATTGCCCAGGGAATCTGCATTCGCGTGCAGGCTTTTGCGCACTTTGTCGGCCCACTTCATTTCTGTCATTGCTCACCACCACTGTTTAAAAAATAGCCAACTATTTGCCACTGCCTAAGCCATGCTTCGACTCGCGGGGGATAATGCCCGTTTGGCATGACGATTTCTCTGCATGCAGAAAGAAGGCCAGAGATTGCAGAATGAGATGATGGTGGAATGACATGAGACACTTACTCTTGCCTTTTGGGGTTTGCGACTGCGGCACTGACATCTGACAAACCCCATTTCCCAACTACATTAAAAAGCTGCTACCCAAACCCCCTGGATTGGCTTATCCTTTTAGCTGTATATAAATACAGTAGTCGCAATAGACAACTATCGTGAAGGCATGTGAGGTGGTGAATGGCCGTCGAAGTGGTATACCGCAGCAGCCGAGATCTGGAGCGTTTGTTCATGGATAAAGCCGAAGCTGACCGTCATGACAAGATGCTTGAACTCGCTGAGTTGCTGGCAGAAGTGTTGCAAAAAGCCGTGCCGTCCCTGAGCGAGCAGCAGGTGGAGGAAGCCGGGATCTACATGGCGAAGAATCGCGATGTGTTTGCCAAGGCGTTCAAGAGCCAGCCGGATGCGTTGTCCGAGTTGCTGAACCCGGCGGCGGAATAAAGCCCGAATTGAACAGGCCCTGGATCGTTGATTCAGGGCCTTTTTAATAAGGGCTAGGCGTACAGCAGGCGCTCGGCCAGTTCATCGGCCACTCGGGCGGGTGAGCGTTTTTCAGCTTGAGCGTGGCCGAAGATTTCGGTCAGGCGTGTGCCGATGTTGGACAGGTGCGCGGTGATGGTCGCCAGGTCCGCGCCACCGTGCTTGAGGGCGACGTAGATCAGGCCGCCGGAGTTGATCACATAGTCCGGTGCGTAGAGGATGCCGCGCGCTTCCAATTGGTCGGCCACTTGCAGGTGGGTCAGCTGCGCGCTGGCGGAACCGGCCACGGCGGCGCAGCGCAGTTGGGCGACGCTCTGGCGGTTGAGGACAGCGCCCAGGCCGCACGGCGCGAGAATGTCGCATGGGGTACTGAGTAGGGCGTCGTTGGCAATCGGGTGGGCGCCCAGTTGCTCCATGGCTAGTTGCACTTTGCCAGGGTCGATATCGCTCACCAGCAATTCAGCGCCAGCAGCGTGCAGTTGTTCGGCCAGGGCGTAGCCGACGTTGCCCAGGCCCTGGATTGCCACACGCAGGCCTTCCAGGTTGTCGCTGCCCAGGCGGGCCATGGCGGCCGTGCGGATGCCGGCGAATACGCCCATGGCCGCATGGGGAGACGGATCGCCGGCGGCGGTGGTGCTGGTGACAAAGCGCGTGTGCTGGGCGATGCAGTCCATGTCTGCCACGGAGGTGCCGCTGTCGATGGCGGTGATGTAGCGGCCATCGAGTTGCTCGATGCACCGGCCGAAGGCTTCGAACAACGCGGCGCGGCTTTCCACATGGGCCGGGCGGATGATTACAGCGTTGCCGCCGCCCACCGGCAAGCCGGCCAGCGCGGCTTTGTAGCTCATGCCTCGGGCCAGGCGCGCGGCGTCGGCCACGGCGCTTTCGTCGTCGGGGTAGGCCAGGTAGCGACAGCCGCCCAGGGCCGGCCCCAGGCGACTGCTGTGAATGGCAATGACCGCCTTCAACCCGCTCACCGGGTCAACGCTCAGGTGCAGGGATTCAAGGCGGGTGCTGTGCATGAGAGCAAACATCGTCAAGCTCCCGAATCACTTCTTGTAGTCGCCAAGTATAGGCCGCCGGTAAAAGATTGCCGGAGCACGCGGGAATAAGCCGACCGCAATTTCAGGCTTTGTGACATAAACAAGTAGGCTGGTTCTCAAGAAGCTGGACGAAAGTTCTCGGCAAGGCTAAAACGAGACATCCGACGGAGAATGCAATGAATCCCCGCCAAGCCTTTTTCGACTGCCTGCACCGCTCGCCTGCGGCGCTGTTTGAAGCCGCCTTATGGATCGCTGCCGAGCACGACCCCGCCGTGGAGCCACGGGCGATCCTGGCTGACTTCGCGGTGCTGCAACAGCAGGTAAGCCTCGGCATGCCGCTGCTGCCGGCCGATGAGCTGGGCCAACCGTTGCTGCGGATACTGAACGACCTGGGGTTCGCCCAGGATGACTTCACCCCCTTGCGCCCCGCCGCCGCGCTGTTGGACAAGGTGTTGCAGCGCCGCCGCGGACAGCCTCTGGCCCTGGGGCTGATTGCCCTGGAGTTGGCGCGGCGCCTGGAGATCCCGATGGTCGGGGTCAACTTCCCCGGGCACTTCCTGCTAAGGGTAAGCGGTGCCGATCATTTGCTCGACCCCTGTGGCGGGCGGCGGCTGTACCCCAACGACTGCCGCGAATTGCTGCAACGCCAGTACGGCCCCAATCTCAAGCTGCAAGCGGAGCACCTGCGCAGCGTCGAGCCACGGCTGATCCTGCAACGGCTGTCGCGCAACCTGCGGCAACTGCACCTGGCCAATGACAATCACCTCGCGGCGCTGATCGACGCCGAGCGCGTGCTGGAACTGGGCGATGCCAGCGCCGCCGACTATCTGGCGCGGGCCAGTCTGTACAAGCACCTGGATTGCCCGAATGCCGAGCGCTTCGATCTTGAGCACGCGCTGTTGCTCAGTGAAGACCCGGTGCAGCGGCTGCGCCTGACGGAACGGCTGGGGCATTTGCCGCCTGGGGCGGTGGTGCATTAAAGGGGGCGACCGGTGAACCGCGTCGCCCTCATCGCCGCCTCGCCGGGGCTCGACAGCTCCTACAAATAAGGGGGTTGCCCTTCAGGATTCAAGCGGGTGCTGGAGGATCTCAACCGGCGGCGTGGGCTCGGGGGAGCGCACCTGAATGATCAGCAGCGCGGCGATCACCGCTGGAATCGCGCAGAAGAAGAAAATCTGCTGCACCGGTACCTGCATCGCCAGCAACATGCTGCCAAACAGCGGCCCGAGGATCGAACCAAACCGCCCGACACCCAGCGCCCAGCCCGTGCCCGTCGCACGTACATGGGCCGGGTAAAAGTTGCTGGCAAACGCATTGAGGGTCAACTGGCCACCGATGATGCAAAAGCCCGCCGCAAACACAAACGCCACCAGGTAACGCGGGTTGTCGTGATTGAGCCCCAGCAGAATCGTGCACACCGCCGCGGCCGCCAACACACCGGAGAGCAGGCGGACCTTGCTTTTCAGGCGGTCGGCAAACCACGCCATGCCAATCGCGCCCAACGTGCCGGCGAACAGGAACATCGAGGTCACCAGGTTGGCTTTGTTCAAGGCCATGCCACTTTCCAGCAACAGTGATGGCAACCAACTGATCATGAAATACAGCAGGATCAGGCTGACGAAAAAGGTCGACCAGATCAGCAGCGTTGGCCGGGCATAGCCATTGCGAAACAACTCCACCACCGTCAGTTTGCTGCCCTGCTCCTGGCGATTCTGTTCTTCGCTGGCCGCCGGCGCCTGCCAACCAGGCAGCATGCGCGCCGTGACTTTCTGCAGGCGCGCATAGGGCGGCGCATCGCGCAACAAACGTGGCAAGGATTCAGGCAGCAGCCATACCAGGAAGGGAAACAGCAGCAACGGCGTCACACCACCGGCGAGGAACACGGCCTGCCAGCCGAAACTGTCGATAAAACCCGCCGCGACAAAACCACCCGCCGCGCCACCGAACGAGAAACCACAGGCCGCCAGCGTCACCATCAACGTGCGCATACGCGGTGGCGAATATTCCGACATCAAGGCCATGGCACTGGGCATCGCGCCACCCATGCCAATGCCGCAAATAAAGCGTGCGGCCATCAGCGTGTTCAGGGAATTGGCGAATACCATCAGCACCGTGAGGCTGGCGTAGATCAGTACGCAGGCGAGCAGGATGCGGCGCACGCCGAAGCGGTCCGCCAGGGGCGTCACGGCCAGGGAACCTAAGGTCAGCCCCAGCAGGTTGGCACTGAACACCGGGCCGAAGGCGGCTTTTTCCAGGCCCCAGTCCTGGGCCAGGGCCGGGACCACGTAGCCCAACACTTGGGCATCGTAACCATCGGTGACCAGCAACAACGCCAACAACAGGAGAATCAACCACTGGTAGCGCGACACCGGACGGGCGTCGAGTGCCGCGCGAAAGCTGGCAATCTGATTGTGCATCGCAAGGTACCTGTTTTTTTTATTGGATATCCGCCTGTAGGAGCTGGCTTGCCGGCGATGGCGGTGTATCAGGTGAAGCGCCATCGACGGCAAGCCGGCTCCTGCAGGGGTTAGGGGGTGTCAGGTTGGTTGGAGGGATGGGCCTGGATAAATGCAGGATGTTTGGCAGCCAAGGCTGCGACGCGCAGGATTCGTGGGTAGCCATCCAGTGCCACCTTGAAGCGCTCTGCCGCGTACAACTGCGGGATCAGAAACGTATCCGCCAGCCCAGGCTGGTCGCCAAGGCAGTAACCCTGCTCGCCGATCAATTGCTCCACGGCGCCCAGGCCCTGGCTGATCCAGTGCCCGATCCACTCCAGCAATTGCGCCTCGTCATGCCCCCACTGGCGCAACAGGTTCTGGGTGCTGGAGTTGTGCAACGGGTGAATGTCACAGCCGATGATCGAGGCCACCGCGCGCTCATGGGCGCGGGCTGCCAGATCCTTGGCGAGCAGCGGCACCTGTGGATAACGTTCATCCAGGTACTCGATGATCGCCGGCGACTGGATCAACAGTTCGCCCTCGTCGGTACGCAAGGCCGGGACACGGCCCTGGGGGTTGATCGCCAGGTATTCGGGCTGGCGGTTGGCGCCGCCCTTGGGCACCAGCAGGTTGACCGGCAGCGCGGTGAAGTCCAGGCCCTTGAGCGCCAGGGCGATGCGCACCCGGTAGGACGATGTGGAACGGTAGTAGGTATAGAGTTCCATCCCCTCGCCCCCTTAGCGCGCGGCGACCACAGTGCCACGGCATTCGCCGAAGCCGATGGAGGCAAATCCATCACGCGTGCAGCGGGCGCGCAGGATGATTTCGTCGCCGTCTTCAAGGAACTTGCGCACTTCGCCGGAGGCCAGCTCGATCGGCTTTTTGCCGCCTTCGGTGATTTCCAGCAGGCTGCCGAACTGCCCCGCTTCCGGGCCCGACAAGGTGCCCGAACCAAACAGGTCGCCGGCCTGCAACTGGCAGCCGTTGACGCTGTGGTGCGCGACCATTTGCGCCACG
This sequence comes from Pseudomonas sp. WS 5059, assembly GCF_012985525.1. Taxonomy (NCBI): domain Bacteria; kingdom Pseudomonadati; phylum Pseudomonadota; class Gammaproteobacteria; order Pseudomonadales; family Pseudomonadaceae; genus Pseudomonas; species Pseudomonas sp. WS 5059. Next base: position 410,667 of record NZ_JAAQWO010000006.1, read on the forward strand.
GTCCAGTACATGTGTTGGGTGTTGCTCAGGGTCAGGCGATGGGCCGCCAGGTTCTGCTCGCGCATCGCGGCGGTGGTCAGCAGCACTTCCAGTTCGATATCAAAGCCGCCAGCGGCCTGGTCGCGGGTGTCCAGCAGGTACGGCAGCGGTTGTGGATCGCCAGCCGGGCGTGCGGGCTGGGCCTTGCGGAACGGCTCCAGGGCTTCAGCCGTGACCACCCAGGGCGAGACGCTGGTGATAAAGCTTTTCGACAGGAACGGCCCCAGCGGCTGGTACTCCCAGGCCTGGATATCGCGGGCCGACCAGTCGTTGAGCAGGCAGAAGCCAGCGATATGCTCGGCGGCGTCGCCAATGGCAATCGAGTCGCCCATGGCATTGCCCTGGCCGATCCAGATGCCCAGTTCCAGTTCGTAGTCCAGGCGTGCGCACGGGCCGAAGGTCGGTTCGGTCTGGCCGGCTGGCAGGGTCTGGCCCTTGGGCCGGCGCACCTCGGTGCCGGACGGGCGGATCGTCGACGCGCGGCCGTGATAGCCAATTGGCACGTACTTGTAGTTGGGCAACAACGGATTGTCCGGGCGGAACAGTTTGCCGACGTTCTGCGCGTGCTCGATGCCGACGTAGAAGTCGGTGTAATCGTTGATTTTCGCTGGCAGGTGCATCTGGCAATCGGCGGCCAGTGGCAACACTTGGGTACCCAGGGCTTGCAGCTTGGCTTGCTGGCTGCTGCCCTCGGCGAGCAGTTCCAGCAGGCGTTCGCGCAGTGCCACCCGTGGGCCACGGCCCAGCTCGAAGAAGGCGTTCAGTTGGCCGTCCGCCATGGCATCGATGGCGCGGCGCGCTTCACCGTCAAACAGGTCACGGGCCGCTTGCAGATCAAAAATATGCTCGCCAATCGCCACGCCACTGCGCGGTGCCGAACCGGTGAGGCTGAAGATGCCCAGGGGCAGGTTCTGCAGGGGGAAATCCGGGTGACCGTTGGCCGAGGCCACCCAACTACGGGTGAGAGTGGACTGAGTCATGGTTTATCTCCGATTCGGGTTGAAGGTTGCCGGCAGCGTGGCCCAGCAAGCGTCGTAAGTGTTTTGCAGTTGCGGGCAGTCCAGGGCGAAGCGGGTCGGGCGCAGCACCTGGCTGGTCTCGAACATGAAGGCCATGGTGTTATCGATTTTGTGCGGCGCCAGGTCCACGGCGATGGCCTTGGTGCAGGTCTCGCCATCCGGGCCGTGGGCGCTCATGCAACTGTGCAGCGACGCGCCGCCGGGCAGGAAACCTTCGGCCTTGGCGTCGTAGGCGCCCTGGATCAGGCCCATGTATTCGTTCATCAGGTTGCGGTGGAACCACGGTGGCCGGAAGGTGTTTTCGGCCACCATCCAGCGCGGCGGGAAGATCACGAAGTCGAGATTGGCCAGGCCGTGGACGCTGGTAGGCGAGGTCAACACGGTAAAGATCGACGGATCCGGGTGATCGAAACTCACTGTGCCGATAGTGTTGAAGCGGCGCAGGTCATATTTGTACGGCACGTTATTGCCGTGCCAGGCCACCACGTTCAGCGGCGAGTGATCGAGGGTGCAGCCCCACAGCTCGCCGAGGAACTTCTGCACCAGCGGCGTGGGCCGTGAAAGGTCTTCGTAGTGGGCGACCGGGGTCAGGAAGTCCCGGGGGTTGGCCAGGCCATTGCTGCCAATCGGCCCCAGGTCCGGCAGGCGCAGCGGCGCGCCATGGTTTTCGGCGACGTAGCCGCGAGCCTGGGCATCCAGCAGTTCGATGCGAAATTTCAGGCCCCGTGGCAGCACGACGATTTCCAGCGGCTCGACCTCCAGCACCCCAAGTTCAGTAGCGATGCGCAGGCGGCCTTGCTCGGGAACGATCAACAGTTCGCCGTCGGCGTTGAAGAACACCCGCTCCATGGAGCAGTTGGCGCGGTAGTGATAGATGCTGATGCCGGAGGGTTTCTCGGCGCCGGCGTTGGCCACCATGCCGACCAGGCCGTCGATAAAGTCGGTGGGTTCTGCAGGTACATCCAACGGGTTCCAGCGCAGGCGGTTGGGCGTCACCTCGCCCAGCGGGCCACCGGCCAGTTGTCGTTCCAGCTTGATGAATGCCGGGTGATTGGCCGACGGTTGGATGCGATACATCCAGGTACGCCGCGCTTCGCTGCGCACCATGGTGAAGGCGGTGCCGGAGAACAGTTCGGTGTACAGCCCGTAGGGCGCTTTTTGCGGGGAGTTCTGGCCGACCGGCAGTGCACCTGGCAAGGCTTCGCTGGCGAATTCATTGCCAAAGCCCGATTGGTAATCGAGGGTCATGGATCGTCCTCAGTAAGGAAGTTGTTTTTATCGTAATCCAGTTACGCATAACGTAATTTGCTCCGTATCGACCGTCAAGCTATAAAGACCGCCATTCGTCTTTCGGACACACGCTCTCCATGGAAAAGCCCCCCGCCCCCCGCGACACCGGTAAACAGAAAGTCCGCTCGGCCGAAGTCGGCACCGACATCCTCAAGGCCCTGGCCGAACTGTCGCCGGCCACGTCCCTGTCGCGCCTGGCCGAACATGTGCAGATGCCCGCGAGCAAGGTCCACCGCTATTTGCAGGCGTTGATTGCCTCGGGTTTTGCCGAACAGAACACGGCCACCAACCATTACGGCCTGGGCCGCGAAGCCTTGCGCGTGGGGTTGGCGGCGCTGGGCAGCATGGACGTGCTGAAAGTTGCCACCCTGCCCCTGGCGCAGCTGCGCGACGAGTTGAATGAAACCTGCTTTCTCGCGGTGTGGGGCAACCACGGCGCAACGGTGGTGCATATCGAACCGGCGGTACGCGCGGTCACGGTGGTGACGCAACTGGGGTCGGTGCTGCCGCTGCTCAGCTCATCCACGGGCCTGGTGTTCAGCGCCTTTTTGCCAGAGCGCGAAACCGTGGACCTGCGCACGCAGGAGATCCAGGCCGGCACCGCCCATGCGCTGGCGGACGACCAGGCGTATGGGCAGGCCTGTGCGCAGATTCGCCAGCGGGGCCTGCACTTTGTGCATGGCTTGCTGATGCCCGGGGTCGATGCGCTGTCGGCGCCGGTCTTTAATGCCATGGGCCAGGTGGTGGCGGTGATGACGGTGGTGGGGCCGACGTCGTTGTTCCATGCCGATGAAGATGGACCGGCGGCCCGGCAATTGCTGGCGGCGAGCCAGGCGGTGAGTTGGCGGATGGGTTACCAGCCCTGACCCGTTGCAACTGAATGCATGTGGGCAAATGTGGGAGCTGGCTTGCCTGCGATGGCGGTGGGTCAGTTAATGCATTTGCCTACTGATACACCGCCATCGCAGGCAAGCCAGCTCCCACAGTTGGTGTGTGGTGTGTGCAAAGTCCTGTGCCCAGCCAAGATCCCCTGTGGGAGCGGGCTTGCCCGCGATGGCGGTGGGTCAGTTGATACATTCTGCGACTGATACACCGTCATCGCAGGCAAGCCAGCTCCCACAGTTGGTGAGTGGTGTGTGCAAAGTCCTGTGCCCAGCCGAGATCCCCTGTGGGAGCGGGCTTGCCCGCGATGGCGGTGGGTCAGGTGATACATTCTGCGACTGATACACCGTCATCGCAGGCAAGCCAGCTCCCACCTGTTGATCGGCATTGCTGGGAGTAATCAGGCCATCAGGCCCAGGGTCTTGGCCTTGGCCACGGCCTGGGTGCGCCGCTCCACCCCCAACTTGCTGTGAATCCGCCGCGCGTGGGTCTTCACCGTGTGCAGCGAGATAAACAACAAGTCGGCAATTTCCAGGTTGGAGTTACCCAGCGCGATCAGTTGCAGCACCTCCAGTTCCCGTTGGCTCAACGGGTTTTCCCCTGGCGCCGCCACTGCATCCTGAGGTTCAAGCCCCAGTTCACTGAGCAACCCCGGCTGGCGCAGACGCAGTTCGCGCACCGCCTGTTGCACCTGGCAGCGCGCCGCCAGGGCCAGCCCGGTTTGCAGCGCGCGCACCGCGTTCGCGCGCTCGCCCAGTTGCCAGGCCACCTCGCCCAACACCAGGTGCAACTCCACTTCCAGGCACTGCATGCCACGCTCGCGGGCCGTATCGAGCAAGGCCGTGAGCCGCTGGATGGGTTGCTCGGCCCGGCGCAGCTTGACCTGGGCCAGCACCAGCAAGTATTCCAGCCGGGGGATCAGCTCCAGGGTCGCCGGCGGTGCCTGTTTCGCCTGCGGGCCATGATAGTGGCGCAGCACCCGGCTGACGGCCTCCAGGGTCAGTTCGGCGCGCCCCTGCTGCAACCAAAAGTGCCCACTGAGCAACAACAACACCGCCCGGTACACCGTGTCGGGCACCTGCCGGCGCTGCATCAGGCGCTCGGCGTCGCGCAACTGGATAAACGCCTGGGCGTAGTCGCCACGGTTGGCCGCCAGCATCGCCAACCCGAGGAAGCCGTACAGCACGCGCTTATCCTGGCTATGCAGGCACATGCCCAGGCCGGCTTCGAGGCAGTCGGTGGCCAGCGCGTCATGCCCCTGGCGCAGTGCCAGGTGCCCACGGCGCAAGGCAATCCGGCCCATCAGCGGCCCGGCCTTGAGGCGCTGCTGCACCAGCATGGCCTGCACGCCTTCCAACAGGCTCTGGGCCCGGTACGGTGCGCCCCGCTGTTCCAGCAGTTGCGCATGATCAAGCTCCAGCACCGCCTCCAGCAGCAACGAACCATGGGCCCGCGCCAGGCACAGCGCCTCGCGATTGAGCGCCTGGGCCACGTCCAGTTCGCCGCGCAACAGCGCTTGCTGGGTCAGCCCGGACAGGCACATCAGGCGCGACGTCCAGGCGCTGTCCGGCAAGTCATTCAATGCCTCCAGAAAATGCCCACGCGCAGGCACCGCTTCCCCCCCCAGGTGCAATAACCAACCCCACTGCGCCTGCCAGCGCGCCAGCAGATGGCGTTGCAGCGCGGCGGTGGGTTGCGGGGTGAAGCGCGCCAGTTGATCGATGCATTGCGCGGCCTGGTCGAAACGCCCGGCAAACAGCAAGGCCGCCGTGACCAGCCCCACCAGTTGCGCCGAGCCGAGCATCAACTCGTCGCCATGTTGCTCATGCAGGCGCAACAACAGCACGGCGTTTTGCTGGCGGAACAAGTCTTCAAAGCTGAAGTGCTCCAACAGGCTGACCGCCACTTCGTACTCTTCAGCCAGCAGCGCCTGCTCAAACGCCGCCTGCCAGTCCTGGGCTGCGGTAAACCATTGGCAGGCGCGCCGGTGCCAGGAACGCCGGGCCGGCCAGGGTTCGTCGCGCAGTAACTGGGCCAGGGGCGCGAAGACCTGCAGCCACTCCGGCGAATCTTCCCAGGGCTCGATAAACGCGCCGAGGGCCTGGAGCTCGCGCAGGTAGTCGGCGCCATCGCCAAACCCGAACAGGTGTTCGCACAGCCCCGGGTTGAAACGCGGCAGGTGCGCCAACACGCGCCAGGCCTCCTCCAACTCTTCGGGCAAGGTGCTGAACAGTTCGTGTTGCAGGTAATCGAGCAAGGTCTGGGAGCGCCCATGCCAGGCACCGCTGTCGGGATGGCTGTCGCCTTCGAGTAGGGCGATACGCACGCCGACGCACCAGCCGGCGCTGAACTGCAGGACTTTATCAGCGGCCTGCCCGCCCGCGGCGTGATGTTCGAGCAGTTGCTGGACCTCGCGCTGATCGAACGCCAACTCGGTACCGCCGCACTCCCACAACTCATCATCGAGCAACAGCCGTGGCCAATTGCAGGCCGGCCGGCGCCGCGCGCCCAGCCACCAGACCAAGGCCGGGCTGCTGGCCGCCAGCACCCGGTCGAGCAAGGCATCCAATGCGGGCGCCGCCACCCGGCAATAGTCATCGAGAAACAGCCAGGCCGGCGCTTGCCAGCGGCTCAGGTCGAGCAACAAGCTGGCTTGATCGACAAACACCAGGCCCAGGCTTTGGGCCAGGCCCTGACAGAAATCCAGCGGGTCCAGGGCCGCACCGTTGAGGGGCAGCCAATACACTTGGCAACTCGCCGGGGCCTGCAGGGCGCATTCGGCCAACAAGGCACTCTTGCCACTACCGGCCGGCGCGCACAGCAACCGGACCCGCGCCTCGGCCCCCAGCAACGGCTCGGCCAGGCGTGGGCGCAGCAAATGGTGGGAAGACAGACGTGGCATGAATCCAGGGCGATCCAGGCGACGGGTCATGGCGGTCATTACAACGTCCCTTTTTTATTGTTATGCGGCGTGCGGTCTACCGTAGTCCTGTCAATGGGCGTTGTTGAAGAAGTATTCAGCGGGCTGATTGCCGGGCATAAAAAAGCCGGGCTTCATTTGAGCCCGGCACAGGATTGGCAGGTTAAAACCCGAGCCTATGTGGGAGCTGGCTTGCCTGCTCCCACAGTGATTGGGTTTACAACCTTAGGTCAGCGTACTCCCGAGGCGCGCAGGGCCGATGGGGTGTAGTCCGCCGCCTTGGCGTTGAAGCCGAATACAAAGCTGCTCTTCTCTTCGTTCTTCATGCCCAGGGCGATGTAGCGGCCGGCGATGATGTCGTACAGGGTCTCGACGGTGTAGGCCGGGGTCTGGTGGTTGTAGTAGAACTGCGCATGACCTTCGGCAACGCGCCACAGTTGGCCGCGGCCGTCATAGTGATCCACCAGCGCCACTTGCCAGCTGTCTTCGTCGATGTACATGTGGCGCTTGGCGTAGATGTGCCGCTCGCTTGGTTTCACCGTGCCCACCACTTCCCAGACCCGGTGCAGCTCGTAGCGGGTCAGGTCCTGGTTGATGTGGCCGGCCTTGATGATGTCGTCATATTTAAGGGACGGCGAATCGAGCTTGTAGGCGTTGTAGGGAATGTACATTTCCTTCTTGCCCACCAGTTTCCAGTCGTAGCGGTCTGGCGCACCGGAGAACATGTCGAAGTTATCCGAGGTGCGCAGGCCGTCGGACGCAGTGCCCGGCCCGTCGTAGGCCACTTGCGGTGCACGGCGCACGCGGCGTTGGCCGGCGTTGTAGATCCATGCCAGGCGCGGTTCTTTCACCTGGTCGAGGGTTTCGTGCACCAGCAGCACGTTACCCGCCAGGCGGGCGGGCGCGGTGACCGACTGCTTGAAGAAGGTCAGCACGTTGGCGCCCTTGGCCGGGTCCATGTCCGGGATCAGTTGTGGCACTGCCACTTCTTCTTCAAAGCGGATCGGCGTGTAGCTGCCGTTGGTCTGCGGTGTGGCCTGGGTGATGATGCGTCGCAGGTTGCCGCCGTGATAGCGAGTGATGTGGTTCCACAACACCTCGACGCCATTTTTCGGGATCGGGAAGGCGTAGTAGCGGTTGCCGGTGAAATTCTCCAGGCCGTTGCCGTCGTTGATCGACTTGACGTTGAGCGCGCTGCGCTTGATCGACTCGTAGATATCGTCGGGCAGGTTGACCGTGCGGTGGGTGGTGTAGACCGGGATTTTGTAGGTCTCTGGGTAGCGCTTGAACATCGCCACCTGGCCGTCCGACAGTTTGTCCTTGTACTTGTCGACCGTGGCCGCGGTGATCACGAACAGCGGTTTTTCATTGGCAAACGGGTCGGCCAAAAAGCCCTTGCTGTCCACCGCGCCGGCGTTTTTCGGGATGCCACCGGTCCAGGCCGGGATCGAGCCATCGGCGTTACCGGCTTTCTCGGCGCCCACTGGGGTCAAGGTCGTACCGAGCTTGGCTGCTTCTTGCGGTGACACGGCGGCCATCACGTTGGCGGCCACCAGGCTGAGGGCCAGTACACCGCACTGCAAAATCATCTTACGCATGGTTGTTGTCCTTGTTCTTTTTTAGCCGAATCAGAAGTTCACGCCAAAGCTGAGGGCGAGGAAGTCACGGTCGGTCAGGGTGTTGTAGTCACCGCCAAAAAAGTCGGTGTAACTCAGGCTCGCGGTGTAGGTGTTGCGGTAGTCCGCATCGACCCCGACGCTGAGCGCCTTGGCCCCTTCGTTGAACAGGCCATTGGGGCCGTAACCCTTGACGTCATGGGACCAGGACAGGTTGGGCTTGAAGTTGATCCCGGCGATCACGTTGTTGTAGTCCAGGATCGCCCGGGCGCGATAACCCCAGGAAGTCGCCGTGACGAAGCCGTCGGTATCACCGCCAAAACCGTATTGGCCGTAGACCGAATCACGGCCGTAGCGCAGCTTGGTTTTGTTCTCCAGCCCGCCCACCCGCACGATGGCCGCCTCGCCCACTACGGTCAGGCGTTCGGCGCCCAGCACCTGGTCGAAAAACTGGGTCATGGTGGTTTGGAACTGGGTGATTTCCTTGCGCCGGTAGCCGGTGTTGTCAGCGCCGAATGAGCTCTTGATCGGCGACACGGTGTTACCGGCAATCGGGTTGACCAGGGCCAGGGTCAGGTCGGTGGTGTTGAGTTGCACCGGGGCGTTGGGGCGGTAGCTGATTTCCCCGGTCCAGGCGGTGCCGGTGGGCAGGGTCGTGGAAAAGCTGGCGCCGTACAGGCGGATGTCTTCCGGGTAATCCAGGTAGTACTGGCCGCGTCCGAGCATCACGCTCTGCGCCAGGCCGGCGCCGCTGCCGGGGGCAATGCCGTTGGCGGTATTGATGATATTGCCGATGGTCGCAAGGTTAGTGTTGGCCGTGAGGGTGCCCACGGTCGGCGTGCGGCTGTGGTAGTTCATGAAGTACAGGCCGTATTCGGTGTCATCGCCGAGCCAGCGCAAGGCCATGCCGAACTGCCCGGAATCCCGTGCATCACGGTCGGCAGCGCGGCGCACGATCACCCCTTCGTTGGTCACGCCAAAGCCTTGGCCGAACGCAGCGGCCACAGGTTGCAGCGGGCGAATCGCCGGGCTGCCGACCGTGTAGTTATTGGTGCAGCCATCGGCCGCCACGTCGCCACCAAAGAAGGTGCCGCAGTTATCCAGTACGGTCTGGTCCCATTCCAACTGGTAGAAGCCTTCCACGGTCAGTTGGTTGGTCAGGCCCTGGGAGGCAAACAGCATGTTCACCGGGATCAGGCCTTCCTTGATCTCGGCGCCAGGCCGGCGGAAGGCCGAGACGTCGACGGGGTTGATGCTGTTGATGGAGTTGCCGATGAAGGTACTTTCGCCCCAACTGACCACCTGCTTGCCGGCACGCACGGTGCCCGGCAGGTCGCCCAGGGAATAGTTGTGATAGACGAAGGCATCGAGGATCTGTGCACCGCTGGATTTGGAGCCTTCCTTGCGGTTGTGGTCGCTGATCGGCTTGAACTCACGGTCTTCGTCCTTGAGTTCGAAGTCGTACCAGTACTTGCCCCGTACAAACACCCCGGTATCGCCGTACTTGAGCTCCAGGTCGTGCAGGCCCTTGAAGATTTTCGAGTAGGTTTCGCCCTTCTTGAAGTTCAGCCGCCCGTCATCCCCGGTGGAAGCCTGGCCACTGCCGCCGTTGACCGTGCCCACCAGCTTGCGGTCGGCATCGCGCATGCCCCAGCTGGCACCCACCGACAGCGACGAATCGAACTGCCCCTCGATCTCGCCGATATTGAATGAAACAGCCTGCGCCTGAACGCAGCAACCCAAAGCAACCGCAGCGGCCAGCGCCTGTGGCCTGAAGATGGCGCGCATTGTTGTTTTTGTCATGCGTCTTCCCCGGTGGTGTGACAGAAGGCCCCACCCTACTGCCCGCCATCAGGAGCGATAAGCGCACCAAGGAGGTATTCGTTGTGTCGCTCCAAAGGATTAACGCAGGCTCTAGCGTGGGTATTGGCGGGGCTATCGACGCAGTGGATGGAGCGCCATCAAGAGAATGGATACCCCGCCCGTCAGGCGCGCCACTGTTGTTGTTTTGGTAACAGTCCTTGTCCTGAATCAGTGTTTTTCATTCTGTTACAACGGACTATTCTTACCGGGCTTTCAAGGCGAACCGCCTGCTTCACGAAAGCCAGTTTTCGACGGATTGAAGCGTATTTTCAGTCTGTTACCGGTGTTCACTGACGTTGATTTGTAGCTCCTTGATCCAACGTCTTACTTCGGCCGCTGCTTATGCAGCGGCCTTTTTTATGCCTGAAACAAAGCGGGACGCCATAAGCGCCCCGCAGGATTGACTGTTTTTCAGGTAACGATCACAGGCTGTATTTCTGCAGGTTGTCCATCATCTCTTTCAAGGCTTCGATGTTGTCCTTGGGATGGGCCGCCCCTTCAAAGTCGCAGATCTGCTGCCAATGCGCCGCCACATCCTCTGGCGAGAAGCCCGCCTCGGGGTCAAACCCAACGCCCAGGCTGCGTTCCCAGCGGGTCTTGCCGATCCAGCCGCCGCCCACTTCAAACAGCCCAGAAGTTTCCTGGCACGCCTCGCTGCCCAGGTACACCACCAGCGGGCTGACCAGTTCAGGCTTGAGCCTTTCGAACACCTGCGGCGGGATCAGGCCTTCGGTCATGCGCGTGCCGCCGGTAGGTGCGATGGCATTGACCAGGATGTTGTGCTTGCGCCCCTCCAGCGCCAGGGTGCGGGTCAGGCCATACAGGCCGAGCTTGGCCATGCCGTAGTTGGACTGGCCGAAGTTGCCGTAGATGCCCGACGTGGAGGCGGTGAAAATCACCCGGCCGTAGCCTTGCTCGCGCAGATGCGGCCAGGCGGCGCGGGTGACTTTGTAGGCACCTTCGACATGCACGCGGTACACCAGGTCCCAGTCGCTGTCCTCCATTTTGTGGAAGGTTTTGTCACGCAGGATCCCGGCGTTGTTCACCACCACGTCGATGCGGCCAAACACCTCGAGGGCGTGTTGCACGATCTTTTCGCCGTCGGTCACCGAATCGTGGTTGGCCTCGGCAATCCCGCCGGCCTCACGGATCTCGGCCACCACACGGTCGGCCGCCGAAGCGTTGGCGCCTTCGCCCTGAGTCGAGCCGCCAAGGTCGTTGACCAGCACCTTGGCCCCGTGCCTGGCGAACAGCAGCGCATGGGCACGCCCCAAGCCACCCCCGGCACCGGTGACGATCACGACTTTATCTTGGAACTGCACAGACTCACTCATAGGGAACTCCAGCGAAGACAGTGGACGATGGGTTGAGTGTCAGGCACGGGGCTTGTGGTCACAATAAATACGGGCGGGGGTGAATGGTGCGCAATAAGGCACGGGGATGATCGGCTCGTATAGGAGCTGGCTTGTGTGGGAGCTGGCTTGCCTGCGATTGCATCACCTCGGTACAACTGATTTACCGAGGTGTACCCATCGCAGGCAAGCCAGCTCCCACACAAGCCAGTTCCCATAGCGGGTCTTTGCTGGCCTCGATACCCTCGCGAAACGCCAGGTAATGCTTGAGCACCTGCACCGGCGCTTCAATCTGCGGGTAGTGGCCGATGTTGGCCAGTAACACCGTGTCGGCATCCGGTATCAGCTCGCGGTAGCGCGCGACCATATGCGCGCCGGAGATCGGGTCGACTTCGCCATCGATCACCCGCAACGGCACTTCGCCGCGCTGCATCGCCGCCACCCAGCGCTCGCGTTGACGGCGGCGCTGGGGGATGTAGGCGATGAGTTTGTGCAGGATCCGTGGGCCATCGTTGTTTTCGATCAGGCTCCAGAAGTCATCCAGGGCACTTTCGCTGGGGCGGGTGTCGGGGCCGAAGATCTGCTTGAAGCTGTCGGCCAGGGCATTGCGCCCGAATGCGCGGCCGATCATCCAGCCCAACGGGCTGAGCAAGAGTTTTTGCACCAGCGCCGCGCGGTGGGTCTCGGGGAACAGCCCGCCATTGAGAAACACGCAACTGGCCAGCTGGAACCGCCCCTCATAGTGCCGGGCGAGCAGTTCCTGGGCCACGCTGTCGCCGTAGTCATGGGCCATGACATGCACCGGCTGTTGAATCCGCAGATGGGCCAGCAGCGCCTGTTGCAGGTCGGCCTGTTCCAACAGGCAATAGGTGTGGTCCAGGGGCTTGGCCGAGTCGCCAAAGCCGAGCATGTCGCAGGCAATCACCAGGTTGCGCTGGGCCAGCGGCTGCCAGAGGTAATGCCAGTCCCAACTGGCGCTGGGGAAACCGTGGATCAGCAGCAAGGGCTCGCCCTGCCCGGCCACCCAGTAACGGATGGTCTGCCCGCGAAAGACAAAACTCTGCCCGCGCTTGCGCCAGGCGCTCAGGGGGATCTCGGCCAGTGGCATCAGAGTCGGTATCCAGGGTCTTGTTGATCAAGCTTGCGCAGCAGCGCCGGCCAGGCCAGCGCGCCGCCCATGCCTTGGGCGCTCTTGGTCACACCGGCAATCATCGCCTTGGCCCCCGCCAGAATCTGCGGCTCGATGGCGATCAATTCGGCCCCGCCGTTTTGCGCCAGCACCTGGATATCGCAGGCGCGCTGGAAGGTGAACATCATCAGGAAGGTATCGGCAATGGTCGCGCCGCAGGTCAGCAGGCCATGGTTGTGCAGCATCAAAAAATTGCTCGGCCCCAGGTCGGCTTGCAAGCGGGCCTTTTCCTCGTGGTTCAGCGCCACACCTTCGTAGGCGTGATAGGCCAGGCTCGAGAGCACGAACAGCGACTGCTGGCTGATGGGCAGCACGCCCTGCTTCTGCGCCGATACGGCCACGCCCGCCGCCGTGTGGGTGTGCAGCACGCAGACCACGTCGTGGCGTACTTCGTGTACCGCGCTGTGGATGGTATAGCCCGCCGGGTTGATCTCGTAGGGGCTGTCCATCAGCTTGTTGCCGGCCTGGTCGACCTTGACCAGGCTGGAGGCGGTGATTTCGTGGAACATCAGCCCGAACGGGTTGATCAGGAAGTCTTCGGTGCCCGGCACCTTGGCCGAGATATGGGTGAAAATCAGATCATCCCAGCCATGCATGGCCACCAGGCGATAGCAGGCGGCCAGGTCGATCCGTGCCTGCCATTCGGCGGCGCTGACCTGGTCTTTTACACTCTGTATCGATGGAACGGGGGCTAGGTTCACGGCAAGGACCTCGACGCGGTGGTGTTCTTATTATTTTTGGGCTGAAGGGCCAGTCTAGTCAGACCACAGGCCTGCCGTAGTTGCGTTGGCAGCCAGCTTGATGACCGAGCGAGTCAACCGTGAGGATAGTTCGGATTCGTACAATGTGGTGTCAGAGAAGCGACGCCAGTAAAGGTGCGGCAAACAGGTTGAGCAAGCCCGTCAGGACCATCACCAGCCCGGCCACCGAGCCTTCTTCGCCGCCCACTTCGTGGGCACGGCTGACGCCCGCTCCGTGGGCGCCCACCCCAAACAACGCGCCCCGCGCCAAGGCACTGCGCAGCGGCAGCCACTTGAGCAGGACCCCGCCGAGCATGGCGCCGAACACACCGGTGAACATCACAAACACCGCCGTGAGCTCCGGTACGCCGCCCAGATCGTGGGCCAGGGGCATGGCAAAGGGGGTGGTGATCGAGCGTGGCACCAACGACATCGTCACCGCGCTGTCCAGGGCCAGCGCCTTGGCCAAGCCAAAGGAGGTGCCAATGGACGCGGCGCTACCGGCCAGCATCCCCAGGAGCAACGCCGACCAGTGCCGCATCAACAATTGGCGCTGCTGCCAGATCGGGATGGCGAATGCCACCGTGACCGGGCCCAGTACCAGCATCAGCCAATGGGTGTCGGTGGCGTACTCGGCATAGGCGGTGTTCAGCGGTACGGCCACCGCCAGTAGCAGCGCGGGCACCAAAATCAGCGGTGACAGCAGGTAGCGCCCGGTGCGCCGGTAGATCCAGCGGCTGAAACCATAGGCCAGCAGGGTCAGGGCCAGCCAGAACAGCGGCATCAGTTCAAGCTTCATGGCGCAGCTTCCAGCGGCAGACCAGTTCGACGGTAAACGCCGTGACCAGCATCACCATCAGGGTACTGAGGGCGATCACCAGCATGATCCGCCAGCCGTCATGGCGCAGCAGGCCACCGTAATCGAGCAGGCTCATCAGCGCCGGGATAAAAAACAACAGCATTTCTGCCATCAGCATGCCAGCGCCCAATTGCAGGGCCGCCGGCTTGATCAGCCCGCTGGCGAACACCAGCAACAGCAGGCCCAGGCCAATCACTCCGCCGGGGATCGGCCAGGCCAGCCATACGGCCAGTTGGCAGCCCAGCAGGTAGATCGCCAGCAATACCAGCAGCTCAACCAGCAGCCGGCCCAGGTGTTTGAAGGTGAAACGTTTAGTCGACATGGGTTCCTCGCAGGCCCTCATTTTAAAGAGCCCTCTGGCATCCCCAAAGCGAATTGTTAGACTGCAAGCCATTCCAAACTGGAATTGGTGCAATGGAATTCAAACAGCTGCGCAGTTTTATCGAAGTGGTGCACCGTGGCGGTTTTACCCAGGCCGGGAAAACCCTGCATATCAGCCAGTCCGCCGTGAGCAAGCAAGTGGCGCAACTGGAACAGAGCCTCGGTACCCCCCTGCTCGACCGCATCGGTTCGCACGTGCACCTGACCGCCGCCGGGCAGGTGGTGCTGCAACGGGCCGAAGCCATGTTGCGCTTGCAGACCGAGCTGGTGAGTGAGCTGGACGACCTGAATCAAATGACCCGTGGCGAGTTGCGCATGGGCCTGCCGCAACTGGGGGGCGATACGCTGTTTGCCGGGCTGTTTGCCGAATATCGCCGGCGCTACCCCAATGTCAGCATCCAGTTGCTTGAAGGCGGTAGCCGCAATATTGAGCAGGCCATCCTCGCAGGTGAACTGGACGTCGGCGGCAGCCTGTTGCCCACCGACCCGGCCTTCGCCTGGCAAGCCTTCTGTGATGAACCGCTGGATGCGCTGCTGCCCGTGGACCACCCGTTGGCACAGCGGGCCCAGATTGGCCTGGAGGAGTTGGCCGACACGCCGTTCTTGATGTACCAGCGCAGCTTTGTGCTCAATGACCGGCTGCTCCAGGCCTGCCAGCAACTGGGCTTCACGCCACGGGAAAGTGGGCGCAGCGGCCAGGCGGATTTTCTCGTCGCCCTGGTGGCCGCAGGCCAGGGCGTAGTGCTGCTGCCCAGTGTGGTCGCGCGCGGCCTTGGGCGCCCCGGTGTGGTGCGCCTGACACTCAGGGCGCCCGATTTCCTACGCTGGGACATCGCCTTTATCTGGCGCAAAGGCGCCTATCTGTCGAAAGCCGCCCAGGCCTGGCTCGCGCTTTTGCGCGAGTACCCGATCAGCCGCGCAGTGCCGTGACCAGCTCCGCCAGCCAAGGCTCGGCATCCGCTTCCGGGGTGACGCTTTCGCTGGCATCCAGGCGCAGCATCGGCAGCACTTCACGCACGCCCAACTCGCCAAACAGCTCGCGCATCTGCTCGCCGCCGCCACAGAAGGTGTCGCCGTAGCTGGCGTCGCCCAGGCCGATCACCGCACCTGGCAAACCGCGCCAGGCGGCGGGCAGTTGGTCGCGGATCGTCGAATACAGCGGCATCAGGTTGTCCGGCAGTTCGCCCATGCCGGTGGTGGAAGTGACGGCCAGAAAGGCGTCCGGGGCGAAGGCCTGCACGTCGGCCAGGGTCGCCCGCGGGTTATGCCAGGCCTGGAAACCGGCTGCGTTGAGGATACCCATGGCGTGGCGTGCAACTTCTTCTGCCGTGCCATAGACCGAGCCGGAAAGGATGGCGACTTTCATCAATCTGATCCTGTAGTTGAGTGAAAACCTGGGATATTAACAGCTGGCAGCCGGCTCGGTTGCCCTACACTAAGAAATCCACAAACACGCTATGGATCGTTCAATGATCAACGCCAAGCTGATGCAGATGGTGGTCAATGCCTCCAACGACGGGATTGTCGTGGCGGAACGGGAAGGCAAGGACAAGCCGCTGATTTACGTGAACCCGGCCTTCGAACGCATGACCGGCTATAACCTGGACGACATCCTTTATCAGGATTGCCGCTTCCTGCAGTCAGGCGACCGTGACCAGCCAGCGCTGATGGCCATTCGCGAAGCCCTGGACAGTGGCGGAGCCTGCCGGGAAATCCTGCGCAATTACCGCAAGGACGGCACGCACTTTTGGAATGAGCTGTCATTATCGACGGTTTATAACCAGGCGGATGGGCAGACTTACTTCGTCGGCGTGCAGAAAGACGTCACGGTTCAGGTCAAGGCCCAACAGCGTGTTGCCCAGCTGGAAGCCCAGGTGGCGCAGCTTACAGCCGAGTTGGCCGCACTCCGGGCGACGAGCGGATCTAACAAACTTTAGAAAATACGGTCTTTAGGGTGATAATCCGTTTAATCACGCATTTCCTTGAGCCACATCAATGCAACGCGACGCCCTTTTGACCCAGGACGAACTGGACTTCATCCAGAACATGCACCACAACCCACAACTGAATGTGCGGGATGTGTCGTCGAGCCTGACGGTCAACGGCGGCGCGCAGATCCGCGATCTGCTCACGCGCCTCGCGGCCCATGAGCAGGTGACGATCCAGGCGCAGTTCGATAACCAGCAAATGACCTTTCCTCTGCAACTGGTGGAAGACGAGTTCCATGCGCTGCACTTGCGCCTTGGGGTGCCGAGCATTTTCGAAGACGGGCCGATGATCCGGCCGTGGCGCCTGGTGCTCGAAGAGCCGGTGGCCCTGGAGAATGTCAGGGGCCAGCCTGGTTCACTGTGGGTGCATGAAGTGTCGTTCAAGGGCCTGCTGGTGCAGTCCCGAGGCCGTAGCAAACCACCCAGGACGTTCTCGATGTGGTTCAGCCCCTCTGGCTACGAGCGAATTGCGGTGCGTGGCACCCTGGAACGCGAGACCGCGCGCGGGCTGTTTGCCTACCGCTTGAACCAGGGCGATGTGGATGAAACCGAGCGCCTGCGCCAGTTCATCCTGCAACAGCATCGCCTGGCCCACCCTGAAGTGCATGCCTGATCTCAGGTATCCAGGGTTCCACTGAGAAACTGCTGCAAGCGCCGCTGCATCAACCTTCCTTCACTGCCCAGGCAACCGATAACGCTACCGGCCAGTTGCTGCTGGGCCATGTCCGAGGCATCACCGGCCAGCAGCAGCGGACAGTCCAGGGTCAAGGCCAGGCGCCCTAGGCGCTTGGGTAGTTCGTGGGTTGGCGCGCGATTGGAGAACAGCACCAGGGCCTGCGGGCGGATCTTCTCGCAGATCAGCGTCAACTCATCCAGGGGCTGGCCGACGCTCAGCACATGCACCACCCGTTCATCACCACCGAGCATGAGCCCGGCCACCAGCAGTTCCAGTTCGCGGCACTCACCGGCAATCGCCGCCAGCAATACCTGCGGCGTGCGGCCAGCGCGGGCCAGTTGCAGGCGCTGGGAGATCCGCGCACGCAGGAAGCTGTCGAAAAACAGCCATTCGCTGGCTTGGCCGAAACGTCCCTGATGGCGCAACAACTGGTGCCAAAGGGGCATCAGGATGTCCTGGAACACCACCGCAGCGGGGTACGCAGCAAAGACCTGGCCGTACAGGCGCTCCAGTTGCAGCTCATCAAACGCACCAATGGCAGTTTGCATCTGCTGCTGCCACTGGGCCCATTCATGATGGTCGCTGCCTTCCTGCAGGTGGTGCAGTGATGACGATTGCCCATCGTCCCGAGCGAGGATCTTGCCGACTTTGCTGACCGCCACACCACGCTCGATCCAATCCAGAATGCGATGAACGGTCTCGATGTCCTTCTGCGTGTACAGGCGATGCCCACTTTCGGTGCGCACCGGCTGGATCAACCCATAACGGCGCTCCCACGCGCGCAGGGTGACCGGATTGATACCTGTCAATCTTGAGACTTCACGAATCGGGAACAACTCATCGCCAATGCGTAGGGCACCTTGCTCAAGACCGGGGGATGGAGCTGTGATTACAGACATCAAAGGACCGAAGATTGGCACGTAGTTGGATCCCATTTAACGCTTTTATACCTGTCTTTTTCAAGGGATCTGCCCAGCCGTCCAATGCCGCTGGCGTATTTCGTCAAATCAGGAATAATCCTTGCGTGTTTTTTTGCGTCGCCGCCCTACCCTGCGGCTTCGCCTGGGACGCCACCTACCCGGTGCAACGCGCCCACACATTCGGAGATACACAATGTCTACCCAACCCGTCACCTTGATGGTTGCACGCCGTGCTGCCCAAGGCCGTTATCAAGACATGATGAGCTGGCTGCGCGAAGGCGAGCAATTGGCCACGGACTTCCCCGGCTACCTGGGTTCAGGCGTACTTGCGCCGCCTGCCGATGGCGGCGAATTCCAGATCATCTTCCGCTTCGCCGACGAGCAGACCCTGCATGCCTGGGAGTTCTCGGCATCGCGCAGCGCCTGGCTGGGCCGTGGCAGCGAATTGTTCGCCGACCCCATGGAGCATCGCGTCAGCGGCATGGAGGGCTGGTTTGGCGCCGTGGGCCAGCGCCCGCCGCGCTGGAAACAGGCCGTGGCGATCTGGCTGGCGTTTTTCCCGGTTTCACTGCTGTTCAACTTTGGCCTT
Organism: Pseudomonas sp. WS 5059; assembly: GCF_012985525.1. Taxonomy (NCBI): domain Bacteria; kingdom Pseudomonadati; phylum Pseudomonadota; class Gammaproteobacteria; order Pseudomonadales; family Pseudomonadaceae; genus Pseudomonas; species Pseudomonas sp. WS 5059. Next base: position 428,990 of record NZ_JAAQWO010000006.1, read on the forward strand.
GAGCCGTTGCTCGCCGAGTTGGGCATGTTCAGCCGCGTGCTGGTCAGCACCCTGGCCCTGACGCCGTTGATGGTCTATCTGTTCATTCCGCTGTCGACCCATTTGCTGGCAGGCTGGCTCAATCCTACCCCGCCGCGGGTAAAACCTGCCGAAGCGGCCGTTTGAGCCGATCCGCAACAGGCCGGTCGCTGGTATAGTTTTAGCTTGCCCGTGACCCGAGCCTCCCATGACCTCTCCCGCACCGATCCTGATTACCGGCGCCGGCCAACGTGTCGGCCTGCATTGCGCCCAGCGCCTGCTGGATGCACAGCAACCGGTGATCTTCAGCTATCGCAGTGAACGTCCAGGCGTGCAGGCCCTGCGCGAGCGCGGGGCGATTGGCGTGTTTGCCGACTTCTCGTCCGAGGCCGGTATCCTGGCGTTCATTAGCGAACTCAAGACCCATACCGACAGCCTGCGGGCGATCATCCACAATGCTTCGACCTGGGCCCCAGAAACACCCGGTGACGAGGCCAACGCCTTTATCGATATGTTCAGCGTGCACATGCTTGCGCCGTACCTGATCAACCTGCATTGTGCTGAGTTGTTGCGGCGCTCGACGCCGGCCGACATTGTGCACATCAGCGACGACGTGACCCGCAAGGGCAGCCGCCAGCATATTGCCTACTGTGCCACCAAGGCCGGGCTCGACAGCCTGACCCTGTCCTTCGCCGCCCAATACGCGCCCCGGATCAAGGTCAATGGCATCGCGCCAGCGATGGTGATGTTCAACGACGGCGACGACGCGGCTTATCGTGCCAAGGTCCTGGCCAAGTCGGCACTGGGTATCGAACCCGGGCCCGAGGTGATTTACCAGAGCGTGCGTTACCTGCTGGACAACCCTTATGTGACCGGCACCACCCTGACCGTCAATGGCGGGCGGCATGTCAAGTAAACCCGAACACCAGCGGCCTGGGGTTCCTGCAACTGATTGGACGGAGCAAGTAGCAATGCCACAACTTCAACCAGGTATGGCGCGCATCCGGGTCAAGGACCTGTGTCTGCGTACCTTTATTGGCATCAACGAGGAAGAGATCCTCAACAAGCAGGATGTGTTGATCAACCTGACCATCCTGTATGCCGCACAAGACGCCGTGCGCGACAACGATATCGACCACGCCTTGAACTACCGCACCATCACCAAGGCCATCATCGCCCACGTCGAAGGCAACCGCTTCGCCCTGCTCGAACGCCTGACCCAGGAGCTGCTGGACCTGGTGATGAGCAACGAGTCGGTGCTGTACGCCGAAGTCGAAGTCGACAAGCCCCATGCGCTGCGCTTTGCCGAGTCGGTGTCGATCACCCTGGCAGCCAGCCGTTAACCCCCCTGAATCTGTGTGAATCCCATGACCGACCAACAACGCCTGGAACTCGAAGCCGCCGCCTTCCGCCGGCTGGTAGCGCACCTGGACAGCCGCAAGGATGTGCAGAACATCGACCTGATGAACCTCGCCGGTTTCTGCCGCAACTGCCTGTCCAAGTGGTACAAAGCCGAGGCTGACGAACGCCAGATCGAGGTCAGCCTCGATGACGCCCGCGAAGTGGTGTACGGCATGCCGTACGCCGAGTGGAAAGCCCAATACCAGCAAGAAGCTAGCGCCGAACAACAAGCGGCGTTTGCCAAAGGAAAACCCCATGACTGACCTGAACACCCTGCGCACCCGCCTCGACAGCGGCGAACACCTCTTTGCCGACACCCTGGCCTTTATCGCCGCCGGCTACGACTACCAGCCACAAGCCTTCACCAATGGCAGCGTAGAAAACGCCGCCGGGCAGAACGAAGGCTCGTGCAAGACCCTGGGCCTGGCGCTGCTGGAAGGGTTGAGCGACCAGCATGCCTTGCTGGCGTTTGGCGAGCATTATCGTTCGGTGCTGGCGACACCTGAGGGCACAGATCACGCCAATATCCGCGCGCTGATCGAGCATGGGTTGGCGGGAGTAAAGTTTGTCCAGCCGCCTTTGACCCGCCGCTGATCCAGCTTGCAAACCCGGTCAATGTGGGAGCCGGGCTTGCCCGCGATGGCGGTAGTGGCTGTCACACCGCCATCGCAGGCAAGCCAGCTCCCACATTGATTGGATTTCCAGATTGAGATTGCGCTGCTCGTCCAGTTACACACAAAAAAAACCGGCCTTTTGGCCGGTTTTTTTATGGCAACGGTTTAGAAAGAAGCGTCTTTCAAGCCGTCGAGGTAACGCTCGGCATCCAGGGCCGCCATGCAACCGGCGCCGGCCGAGGTGATGGCCTGGCGGTAGACATGGTCAGCCACGTCGCCAGCGGCAAAGATACCTTCGATGTTGGTTGCAGTGGCATTGCCTTCACGGCCGCCCTGCACCACCAGGTAACCATCTTTGGCGGTCAGCTTGCCTTCGAACAGGGAGGTGTTCGGGGTGTGGCCGATGGCGATGAACACGCCGTCGACTTTCAGCTCGTCGAAGCTGCCGTCGTTGTTTTTCAAGCGCGCACCGGTCACGCCCATGTTGTCGCCCAGGACTTCATCCAGGGTGGCGTTGAGCTTGAGGATGATCTTGCCTTCGGCAACCCGCGCGTGCAGCTTGTCGATCAGGATCTTCTCGGCGCGGAAAGTTTCGCGGCGGTGAACCAGGGTCACGGTGCTGGCGATGTTGGCCAGGTACAGCGCCTCTTCCACTGCGGTGTTACCACCACCGACCACAGCCACGGGCTTGTTGCGGTAGAAGAAACCGTCACAGGTCGCGCAGGCGGAAACGCCCTTGCCCATGAACGCTTCTTCCGATGGCAGGCCCAGGTAGCGAGCGCTGGCGCCAGTGGCGATGATCAGCGCGTCACAGGTGTAGACGCCGCTGTCGCCGGTCAGGCTGTAGGGCTTTTTCGAGAAATCCACGGTATTGATATGGTCGAAGACGATTTCGGTCTCGAAACGCTCGGCGTGTTCTTTCATGCGCTCCATCAACACCGGGCCGGTCAGGCCGTGGACGTCGCCCGGCCAGTTGTCGACTTCAGTGGTGGTGGTCAACTGACCACCCGCCTGCATGCCGGTGATCAGCAACGGCTTGAGGTTGGCCCGGGCTGCGTAGACCGCAGCGCTGTAACCGGCAGGGCCGGAACCGAGAATAATCACTCGCGAATGACGGGTATCAGACATGACTCACTCCTATCGACCGCCCGGACTACAGGGCGGCTGGAATAAAAAAGGACCGCGAAGCACTTGGGGAAGGCTTGAACTCGCAGGCCCTGAAAATAATGGGTGCAGCGTATAGAGGGGGGCAAGATTAAGGAAATACGGATTAACAATCCAGCTCATAGGCGGTCTCTATTCCGTGGCACCTATTAATCAACATGTTTGTTACCGTTAATGTCGGCTTGCTGACCGTGCTTTCACCGTATCGGCAAAGCCGGTAAGGTCGGCGCGTTCGCCCTTTTGCCCGGAGTTATCCATGCCCGCCCCCGTTCTGTCAGGCCCACAATACCTGCGTGAAGGCCTGAAACTGGTCTTGAGCCCAGGCCTGCGCCTGTTCGTCCTGCTGCCCCTGGCGATCAACCTGATACTGTTCGTCGGATTGATCTATTTTGCTGGCCATCAGTTCAGCCTGTGGGTCGACACCTTGATGCCGACGCTGCCCAGTTGGCTGAGTTTCCTCAGCTACATCCTGTGGCCGCTGTTCGTGCTGCTGGTGGCGTTTATGGTGTTTTTCAGCTTCACCATGCTCGCCAATATCATCGCCGCACCCTTCAACGGTTTCCTCGCGGAAAAAGTCGAAGTGGTGGTGCGCGGCACCGATGACTTCCCCGCCTTCAGCTGGGCCGAGCTGTTTGCCATGGTCCCGCGCACCCTGGCCCGGGAAATGCGCAAACTGGGCTACTTCCTGCCCCGGGCCATCGGCCTGTTTATCCTGTCGTTCATCCCGGTGGTCAACCTGATTGCCGCACCGCTGTGGCTGCTGTTCGGGGTGTGGATGATGGCGATCCAATACATCGACTACCCGGCCGACAACCACAAGCTGGGCTGGAACGAAATGCTCGCCTGGCTGCGCCAGAAGCGCTGGCAGAGCATGAGCTTTGGCGGGATCGTCTACCTGGTGCTGCTGGTGCCGGTAGTCAACCTGCTGATGATGCCAGCAGCGGTGGCCGGGGCGACGTTGTTCTGGGTGCGTGAGCAAGGCGCCGAAACGATGCTGGCGAAAAACCCCTAGGCTGTTCGATTGACCTGGATCATGGCGATTTGCCCATACAGAGCACATGGTTATTAAAACTATAAGCCTGTGGGGAGCGCACCATGTACAGACCGTTGATGCTGATGTTCGGATTGATGTTGGGCGGTGGGGCCTGGGGGGCCGCCGCCGCCAATGAGCCCATATTGCCGGTACAACCGGCGAAGATCACCGATGCCGACAAGGTCGAACTGGGCAAGCAATTGTTCTTCGACCCACGCTTGTCCAAGTCCGGCTTCATTTCCTGCAACTCGTGCCACAACCTGAGCATGGGCGGCAGCGACAATCTGCCCACCTCCATCGGGCATAACTGGCACCAGGGGCCGATCAACTCACCGACGGTGCTCAACTCGAGCATGAGCGTCGCGCAGTTCTGGGACGGACGCGCGGCGACCCTGCAGGAGCAGGCCGGCGGCCCGATCGCCAACCCGGGCGAAATGGGCTTCACCCATGACCTGGCGGTGGACGTGCTGCGCTCGATCCCCCAGTACCAGGCCGCGTTCAAGAAAGTGTATGGCGATGACGGCATCAAGTTCGACGATGTGACCAACGCCATCGCGGCCTTCGAAGAAACCCTGGTCACCCCCAACGCCCCATTCGACCGCTGGCTGCTGGGCGACAAAAAAGCCATCAGCGCCACGGCTGCCCAGGGCTACCAGCTGTTCAAGAACATCGGCTGCGTGGCCTGCCACAACGGCGAGGCGGTCGGTGGCAGCACCTTCCAGAAAATGGGCATGGTCGAACCCTACGCCACCAAGAACCCGGCCCAGGGCGTGGCCGGCCTGACCGGCAAGGATCAGGACCGGATGATGTTCAAGGTGCCGACCTTGCGTAACGTCGCCCTGACCTACCCCTACTTCCACGACGGTGCCTATTGGAACCTGAGCGAAGCGGTGGACGTCATGGCCCGCCTGCAATTGGGCCGCAAGTTGAGCACCGATGAGGTCAGCCAGATTGTCGCGTTCCTCGACACCCTGACCGGCGACCAGCCGGACTTCAAGCTGCCGATCCTGCCGCCGTCCTCGGCCAAGACCCCGCGTCCTACGCCGTTCAACTAAGCCAATGCCGGGCCCTGTCGTCATAAATCCGTCATTGCGATGACACAATGGCGACATGGCCCGCGCCGACACTGGCTGCATGACGACAGCCTTCCTGAACATCACCCTGATTACCGAAACCTTCCCACCGGAAATCAACGGCGTGGCCAACACCCTTGGCCGCCTGTGTGATGGCCTGCGCGCGCGTGGGCATCAGGTGGAGTTGGTGCGCCCGCGCCAGGGTGGCGACTTGAGTCGCATCAGTGACGACGGCCTGCTGCTGTGTCGCGGCTGGCCTTTGCCGGGCTATCCCGGCCTGCAATGGGGCCAGTCCTCGATGCACAAGCTGCTGCGGCGCTGGAAACGCCAGCGCCCGGACGTGCTGTACATTGCCACCGAGGGCCCGCTGGGCTTGTCCGCCTTGCGTGCGGCACGGCGCCTGGGGATCAGCGTGGTCAGCGGTTTCCATACCAACTTCCAGCAGTATTCCAGCCAATACGGCCTGGGCATGCTCAGCCGCTTCCTGACCCATTACCTGCGCTGGTTCCACAACCGCTCCACCCTGACCCTGGTGCCCAGCGTCAGCCAGCGCCTGGAGCTGGAGCGCCGCCACTTCGAGCGCCTGGACCTACTGTCACGCGGCGTCGACAGCCAATTGTTCCACCCGGCCAGGCGTGACAATGACTTGCGTGAGCAATGGGGCCTGGGTAATGAAGATATTGCCGTCCTGCATGTCGGACGCCTGGCACCGGAAAAAAACCTCGGCTTGCTCAAACGTTGCTTCGAGGCGTTGCAGGCGACTTATCCACAGCGTCGCTTGAAGCTGATCGTCGTCGGCGACGGGCCGCAGCGCGAAGCCCTGGCGAAGACCCTCCCTGCAGCAGCGTTCTGCGGCACGCAACGCGGCGAGGAGCTGGCCCGGCACTATGCGTCCGGGGATTTGTTTCTATTCCCCAGCCTCACCGAGACCTTTGGCAACGTGGTCCTGGAAGCCATGGCATCGGGCCTGGGTGTGGTGGCCTACGACCAGGCGGCCGCCACCCAGCATATCCGCCACGGCTACAGCGGTGCCGTGGCGATGCCGGGGGATGAGGATGCGTTCTGCGATGCCGCCAGTTGGTTGCTGGAAGAGCCGGAGAGTTTACGCCGCGTGCGCCTGAATGCGCGCCAGCATGCCAGTCGCCAGGGCTGGCCGGCGATTATTGAGCGGTTTGAACATCAACTGCGCGGGGCGTGTGGCGAGGACTTGCTGGAGACGGGCAGCTCGAAGCTGACCTGACGAGCCCTATCGCGGGCAAGCCCGCTCCCACAGGTTGCTTGCATTCCAATGTGGGAGCGGGCTTGCCCGCGATAGAGCCCGTCAATTCCCCCCTTAAACCAGGGTAGTCAACGCCTCACGGCTGAACGGCAAGATATCGCCCTCACGCCCTTCACGCACTTTCAGCGCCCAATCCGGATCGACCAGCAGCGCACGCCCCACGGCCACCAGGTCGAACTCGTCGTTATTCAAGCGCTCCAGCAGTTTTTCCAGGCTTGCCGGCTGTGCGATTTTGTCGGTGTTGACCATGAACTGCAGGAACTCGCCATCCAGGCCGACACTGCCCACGGTGATGGTCGGCTTGCCGGTGAGCTTACGGGTCCAACCCGCCAGGTTCAGCTCGGCCCCCTCAAACTCAGGCTCCCAGAAACGCCGCGTGGAGCAGTGGAAAATATCCACGCCCGCGTCAGACAACGGCTTGAGAAACTCACCCAACGCCTCGGGGGTTTGCACCAGGCGCGCGGTGTAATCCTGCTGCTTCCATTGGGAGAAACGGAAAATGATCGGAAATCCAGGACCTGTGGCGGCCCGCACGGCCTGGATCAACTCAATGGCAAAGCGCGAACGGTTGGCCAGGCTGCCACCGTATTCGTCCGTACGCTGGTTGCTGCCTTCCCAGAAGAACTGATCGACCAGGTAACCGTGTGCGCCGTGGATTTCCACGCCGTCCATGCCGATGGCCTGGGCATCCTTGGCGGCCTGGGCGAAGGCGGCAATCACCTCCTTGATATCCTCGACCGTCATGCCATGGACCAGCACGTTGCCATCCTTGAGTTTTTCCATCGGGCCATAGGCCGGGACGCTGGCATCCGGCTCGGTGCCAATGCGCCGCACGCTACCGACATGCCACAACTGCGGGACGATCTTGCCGCCTTCGGCATGCACCGCATCGACCACTTTCTTCCAGCCGGCCAATGCCGCTTCACCGTAGAAATGCGGCACGTTCGGATAACCGTTGGAAGCCTGGTGGCCCACCACTGTGCCCTCCGTGATGATCAAACCTACGCCGGCCGCCGCGCGACGGCGGTAGTACTCGATCACTTTGGAATTGGGTACGCCACCCGGGGAAAACGAACGGGTCATCGGCGCCATGACCACACGGGACGGCAATTGCAGCGCACCGAGCTGGAAAGGTTTGAACAAGGCTTGGACAGGCATGGGAGCACTCCGCACGAGAGGGATTTTATGATGCGGATAATATGGAACGCGGGCAGTGCCGGATAGCACTATTGATTGCGGTGATTAAGGGGTAAAAGCCGTGAGCCACATAAAACACCGTAGGAGCCGGCTTGCCGGCGATGGCCGTTACTGCGGGTCGCCGGCAAGCCGGCGCCTACAGCAGGTCAGGCCAGGGCTTTTTCGATGGCCTGGACCACGCTCGGATCATCAGGCGCGGTACGCGGAGAAAACCGCGCCAATACTCGCCCATCCTTGCCCAGCAAAAATTTCTCGAAGTTCCAGGTGATATCCCCCGGGAACTCTGCCCCCTCACCCGCCAGCAGGCGGTACAACTGATGGCGATCAGGGCCGTTCACCGAAAGCTTGCTGCCCAGGGGAAAGCTCACGCCATAGTTGAGGCTGCAGAACTCCTGGATCTCTTCTTCGGTCCCAGGCTCCTGGCCTGCGAACTGATTGCACGGCAGGCCCAGCACGGTGAAACCCTGGCCCTTGTATTGCTGGTAGAGGTTTTCCAGCGCGGCATATTGTGGAGTCAGCCCACATTTGGAGGCGACATTGACCACCAGCACGACTTGCCCCTTGTAGGGCGCCAGAGGCAGCTCCTGACCATCCAGGGCTTTGAGTTTAAGGTCGTGGAAAGCACTCATGAAGAACTCCAGGTTTCCCATATTCTGTGTAACGGCCATTCGAGATTACAGCCGCCAAGTCGGCAAGAATAGCCGCCAATCAAAAAAGGCGCCCGAAGGCGCCTCTCTTTTCAACTGACTGGACGTGGCCCGTCAATCAATGGTGGTGACCACCTTCGCCGTGTACGTGGCCGTGAGCCACTTCTTCCTGGGAAGCGTCGCGGATGGCAACGATCTTGACCTGGAAGTTCAGGCGCTGGCCTGCCAGCGGGTGGTTGCCGTCGACGGTCACGTCATCGCCGTCCAGGTCGCGGATGGTCACGATCTGCATCTGGCCGTCCGGAGCGGAGGCGTGGAACTGCATGCCCACTTCCAGTTCGTCGACGCCTTCGAACATGCTGCGGCTCAGGGTGCTGACCAGTTCGGCCGAGTACTCGCCGTAGGCATCTTCAGGTTCTACGGCAACGGTCAGTTCATCACCAACCTCTTTGCCTTCCAGGGCCTTTTCCAGGCCAGGGATGATGTTACCTGCGCCTTGCAGGTAGACCAGCGGCGCGCCGCCGGCGGAGCTGTCGATGACCTCACCAGCGTCGTTGGTCAGGGTATAGTCAATGGAGACAGCCTTGTTGGCGGCGATCGGCATGGGGCGAGACCTTTTGCATAAGAATGAAGAACGGACAAGTCTAAACAAGGATTTGCCCGAAAGCGAACACAACCCGGACAGACGGAGTCGATCCGGTGACCCGACGGTCGTCGGATTTCACCAGGATGCAGATGGCCACTGGGTCGCCGCGCTGTCCTGCGGCCATACGCAGCACCTGCGCCACCAGCCGCCCTGGCAATCCCGGGGCTGGGTGATGGATCCGGCGCAACGCCTGGCAAAAATAGGCCAGCCCTTTGCCTGTGGCTGGTGTGCGCAGCGCCCGGATAACGATACCCTTGGCAGCTGATTCCCGGTCGGCGCGCAGCCATAGCGCACCACCGAAGCCATGCACCTTCAGAGAATTCGCATGCAGACTTTTTTTATCGCGCCCACCGATTTTGGTGTGGGTCTGACCTCCATCAGCCTTGGGCTGGTGCGTACCCTTGAACGGGCCGGGCTGAAAGTCGGCTTTTTCAAGCCCATTGCCCAGCCCCATCCCGGCGACACGGGGCCTGAGCGCTCCACCGAGCTGGTGGCCCGTACCCATGGCCTCAAACCACCGCAGCCATTGGGCCTGGCCCATGTCGAGCGGATGCTCGGCGATGGCCAGCTCGATGAGTTGCTCGAAGAAATCATCACCCTTTATCAACAGGCGGCCGTGGGCAAGGACGTGCTGATTGTCGAGGGCATGGTGCCGACCCGCAGCGCCAGCTATGCGGCACGGGTCAACCTGCACCTGGCAAAAAGCCTGGATGCCGAAGTCATCCTCGTCTCGGCCCCGGAAAACGAGGTGCTGACCGAACTGTCCGGCCGTGTGGAATTGCAGGCGCAGCTGTTCGGCGGCCCGAAAGACCCGAAAGTGCTGGGGGTGATCCTCAACAAGGTGCAGACCGACGAGAGCATGGAGGCCTTCGCCGCCCGCCTCAAGGAGCATTCGCCGTTGCTGCGCAGTGGCGATTTCCGCCTGCTCGGCTGCATCCCGTTCCAGCCCGAGCTCAACGCCCCGCGCACACGCGATGTGGCCGACCTGATGGGCGCGCAAGTGCTCAACGCCGGCGACTATGAAACCCGGCGCATGAACAAAATCATCATCTGCGCGCGCACCATGCGCAACACCGTGGAGCTGCTCAAGCCCGGCGTGCTGGTGGTGACGCCGGGGGATCGCGACGACATCATCCTCGCTGTCAGCCTGGCCGCGATCAATGGCGTGCCCCTGGCCGGCCTGCTGCTGACCAGCGACACCCTGCCCGACCCACGGATCATGGACCTGTGCCGTGGCGCATTCCAGGCCGGGTTGCCGGTGCTGTCGGTGAGTACCGGCTCCTATGACACCGCCAACCAGCTCAACAGCCTGAACAAGGAAATCCCGATTGATGACCGCGAACGTGCGGAGATCATCACCGATTTCGTCGCCAGCCACCTGGATGCGCGCTGGCTGCACCAGCGTTGCGGTACGCCACGGGAGATGCGTCTGTCGCCGGCGGTGTTCCGCTACCAGTTGATCCAGCGCGCCCAGGCCGCCAACAAGCGCATTGTGTTGCCCGAAGGCAGCGAGCCGCTGACCGTGCAAGCCGCCGCCATCTGCCAGGCCCGCGGCATTGCCCGTTGCGTGCTGCTGGCCAAGCCGGCCGATGTCCAAGCCGTAGCCCGCGCCCATGGCATCGAGCTACCTGAAGGCCTGGAAATTCTGGACCCGGACCTGATCCGCGAGCGCTATGTCGAGCCCATGGTGGCACTGCGCAAGAGCAAAAGCCTCAACGCACCGATGGCCGAGCAGCAACTGGAAGACACCGTGGTGATCGCCACCATGATGCTGGCGCTGGATGAAGTAGACGGCCTGGTCTCCGGGGTCATCCACTCCACCGCCAATACCATCCGCCCGGCCTTGCAGCTGATTAAAACGGCGCCGGGCTGCACCCTGGTGTCATCGGTGTTTTTCATGCTGTTCCCCGAGCAGGTGCTGGTCTACGGCGACTGCGTGATGAACCCACACCCAAGCGCTGCGGAACTGGCGGAAATCGCCCTGCAAAGCGCCGACTCGGCCGCCGCCTTCGGCATCACCCCACGCGTGGCGATGATCAGCTATTCCAGCGGTGACTCGGCCAGTGGCGAGGAAGTGGAGAAAGTCCGCGAAGCCACCCTGCTGGCCCACGAGCAACAAAGCTCGCTGCTGATCGACGGCCCGTTGCAGTACGACGCCGCCGCCAACGAAAACGTCGCCCGGCAACTGGCGCCCAACAGCCTGGTGGCGGGCAAGGCCACGGTCTTTGTATTCCCCGACCTCAACACTGGCAACACCACCCACAAGGCGGTGCAACGCAGTGCCGATTGCGTCAGCCTCGGCCCCATGCTGCAAGGCCTGCGCAAACCCGTGAACGACCTGCCCCGTGGGGCCCAGGTGGACGATATCGTCTACACCATCGCCCTGACCGCGATTCAAGCCGCCAACCGACCTATGGATGCCTAAATGCTGGAATTCCTGCCTGCCCCCCTGCGTGGGGTAATCGCCTCGCTGTTGCTGGCGTTGAACACAATTCTGCTGTGTTCATTCCTGTTTATCGTCGCGCTGTTCAAGGCACTGCCCTTCGCCAAGCGCTTCAGCGAATGGCTGATGAACCAGACCCACGAGGCCTGGATCAGCAATAACAACACCTGGATGAACCTGGTGCGCCGCACACGCTGGCACCTCAAGGGCCTGGAAAGCCTGGACTACCAGCACTCGTACCTGGTGACCAGCAACCACCAGAGCTGGGTCGATATCATGGTGCTGCAGTACGTGCTCAATCGGCGGATCCGCCCGCTGAAGTTTTTCCTCAAGCAGGAGCTGATCTGGGTGCCGGTGATTGGCCTGGCCTGGTGGGCGCTGGGCTTCCCCTTCATGAAGCGCTACACCAAGGCCTACCTGGAAAAACACCCGGAGAAGAAAGGCAAGGACCTGGAAACCACCCGCAAGACCTGTGCGAAGTTTCGCGACAACCCGGTGGGTATTTTCAACTTTGCCGAAGGCACGCGCTTCACCCCAGGCAAACATGCGCAGCAGCAGTCGCCGTTTCGTTACCTGCTCAAGCCCAAGGCTGGTGGCATTGCGTTTGTGCTGGATGCCATGGGTGAGCAGTTGAAGTCATTGGTCAACGTGACTATCCACTATCCGGGCGGCCGCCCGGGTTTCTGGGACTTGCTGTGCGGCAATGTGCAGGAGGTGGTGGTGCAGTTTGAAGAGGTGCAGATCCCGGCCGAGTTCATTGGCAAGAATTATGAGCAGGATGGGGAATATCGGCTGGCGTTCCAGGGCTGGATCAACCAGTTATGGGAAGAGAAGGATGCTCTGCTGAGCCGACTTCACATCGAGTACCCAGGCAATAGGTGATCACTATGTGGGAGCTGGCTTGCCTGCGACATCGGTCTGTCAGAGGTAAGTGCATTGCCTGGCCTCCTGCAATCGCAGGCAAGCCAGCTCCCACATTGACGGTGTTGACCTTTAGAGTGTGAAAAAAGCCCGCCACCGAGTGCTCGGTGGCGGGCTTTTTTGTGGCGGCGAGGTTTAGATCGCGCCGCGCTGGCGCAACAGCTCCAGCACTTGCTTGACGCTGTCGTCCAGCGACAGTGCCTGGGTATCGATCACCAGGTCAGCATTCAACGGCACGTCGTACGGGAACGACTCGCCAGGGATGTTATCCCCACCGGCGGCGTACAGGCCTTGCGGGTCACGCTCGGCACACACCAGCGGCGAGGCCTGCACGTACACGGTCAGCAAACGGTCACTGCCGATCAACGCCTTGGCCTGTTCCCGGCCTTCGGCATCCGGTGCGACGAAGGCCGCCAGGGTCAGCAAGCCGGCTTCGTTGAACTGACGCGCCACGTGGGCCGCACGCCGCCAGTTCTCGGTACGCCCGGCACGATCCTGGGGCAGACCTTTGTTCAGGTCATGGCGCAGGTTCTGCCCATCCAGCACAAACACCGCACGGCCCATATCGAACAGTTTGCGCTCGACCGCATAGGCCAGGGTGCTCTTGCCAGCGCCCGACAAGCCGCTGAACAACACGGTGGCCGGCTGCTGGCCGAAGCGCTGGGCGCGTTCTTCGGTGGCCACATGGGCCAACTTGCCGTGCTGCGCGGCGCTGCCATGGCTGACCGGCGGGGCGATGATCATGCCCGCAGCCACGGTGCCGTTGGTCAAACGGTCGATCACGATAAAGGCGCCGGTGGTGCGGTTGCTGGCGTAACCGTCCAGGGCAATGGCCGCATCGAGGCTGACCTTGACCCGGCCGATCTCGTTCAACTGCAAGGCACTGGCCGGGCCTTCCTCGAGGGTGTTCACATCCACACGATGCACGATGCTGGTGATCGAACCCGGCACATAGCTGGTGGCGCGCTTGATGTCGTATTTCTTGCCCGGCAGCATCGGCTCCTCGGCCATCCACACCAGCATGGCGTCGAAGGCATCGGTGACTTGCGGCACGTTGTCGGCATGCACCAGCAGGTCGCCACGGGAGATGTCGATCTCGTCTTCCATGGTCAGGGTCACGGCCTGGCCTGGGCCTGCGTGCTCCAGTTCACCTTCGAAGGTGACGATGGATTTGACGCGGCTGCTCTTGCCCGACGGCAGCACTACGACTTCGTCGCCCTTGTGCACGATGCCGCTGGCCAGGGTGCCGGCAAAACCACGGAAGTTCAGGTTCGGACGGTTGACGTACTGCACCGGGAAACGCAGGTCGGTGTAGTTGCGGTCGTTGGCGATCTCGACGGTTTCGAGAATCTCCATCAGCGACTGGCCGGTGTACCACGGCGAACGCTCGCTTTTGTTCACCACGTTGTCGCCCTTGAGCGCCGACATCGGCACAAAGGCCATGGTGCTCGGCTTGAACGCAATGCCATCGGCGAACTTCAGGTAATCGGCCTTGATCGACTCGAAAATGCTCTCGTCGAAACCGTTGAGGTCCATCTTGTTGATCGCGATGACGATGTGCTTGATGCCCAACAGCGAGGCGATAAAGCTGTGGCGACGGGTCTGGGTCTGCACGCCGTAGCGCGCGTCCACCAGGATGATCGCCAGGTCACAGGTGGACGCACCGGTGGCCATGTTGCGGGTGTACTGCTCATGGCCGGGGGTGTCGGCGATGATGAATTTGCGCTTGGCGGTGGAGAAATAGCGGTAGGCCACATCAATGGTGATGCCCTGCTCACGCTCGGCCTGCAGGCCGTCGACCAGCAATGCCAGGTCGATATCGTCACCGGTGGTGCCGACTTTCTTCGAATCGCGGGTGATGGCTTCCAGATGGTCTTCGTAGATCATCTTCGAGTCGTGCAGCAGGCGCCCGATCAGGGTGCTCTTGCCGTCGTCGACGTTGCCACAGGTCAGAAAGCGCAGCATTTCCTTGCGTTCGTGCTGGCCCAGGTAGGCGAGGATGTCCTCGCTGATCAAATCAGATACGTGCGACATGACAACCCCTTAGAAATAACCCTGACGTTTTTTGTCTTCCATCGAGCCGGCGCCATCGTGGTCGATGACACGGCCCTGGCGCTCGGAAGTTCGCGTCAGGAGCATTTCCTGGATGATGTCCGTCAGCGTCTCGGCTTCGGACTCCACCGCGCCCGTCAACGGGTAGCAGCCAAGGGTACGGAAACGTACTTTCTTCTTGACGATACGGGCTTTGTCTTCGTCGGACAGGTGCTCGAGGATGCGCTCGTCGTCGATCATGATCAGCGTGCCGTTCTTCTCGATCACTTCGCGTTCGGCGGCGAAGTACAGCGGCACGATCGGGATACCTTCCAGGTAGATGTACTGCCAGATATCCAGCTCGGTCCAGTTGGACAGCGGGAACACGCGGATCGACTCGCCCTTGTTGACGTTGCCGTTGTAGACGTTCCACAGCTCCGGACGCTGGTTTTTCGGGTCCCAGCGGTGCTTGCTGTCGCGGAACGAGTACACGCGCTCTTTGGCGCGGGATTTCTCTTCATCGCGACGGGCGCCGCCGAACGCTGCGTCGAAACCATACTTGTCCAAGGCTTGTTTCAGGCCTTCGGTCTTCATGATGTCGGTGTGCTTGGCGCTGCCGTGGGTAAACGGGTTGATGCCCTGCGCCACGCCGTCCGGGTTGACGTGGGTGATCAGCTCCAGGCCCAGTTCCTCGACCATGCGGTCGCGGAATTTGTACATTTCCTGGAATTTCCACTGAGTGTCCACATGCATCACCGGAAACGGCAGCTTGCCCGGGAAGAATGCCTTGCGCGCCAGATGCAGCATCACGGCGGAGTCTTTGCCGATGGAGTAGAGCATCACCGGGTTGTCGAACTCGGCGGCAACCTCACGGATGATGTGGATGCTCTCCGCCTCCAGCTGTTTCAGATGCGTCAGTTTATCGACCATGGCTACTCACGGAAAAACGATTCTTTTTGGACGGCCTGCGGGCCGTGTTCGAGCGGGGCATGCTAGCACAGCACCTTCTTCTATTCAGGGAGCCAGCTAGATCGAAACGGTATATGGATATACCGCCTCGTTTGGCCGTACATCGCCCCGTAGGAGCCGGCTTGCCGGCGATGGTGTCCTTGAAATCAATGCATGACTCAAGGGCCTCATCGCCGGCAAGCCGGCTCCTACAGTGGACGCAATGGGGGCTTAGATCGGGTTGGGGCAATCGATAAACAGGTGTTCCAGGGCAAAGCGCCGGGCCAGGTATTCGCCCAGGGCCTGCACGCCATAACGCTCGGTGGCGTGATGGCCGGCGGCGATAAAGCTGATGTCGTTTTCCCGGGCGCTGTGGAAGGTCTGCTCCGAGGCTTCGCCGCTGAGGTACAAATCCACCCCGGCCAGCACGGCCTGGTCGATGTAGCCCTGGCCGCCGCCGGTGCACCAGCCCACGCGGCGGATCATCGCGCTGCCTTCGATCAGCAACGGCTCGCGGCCCATGGCTTCCTGCACGCGCCGGGCGAAATCCCGCGCCGACAGCGGCTCGGCCAGGGAGCCCACCAGCCCCACGACCTTGAGGTTGTCCGGGTCCAGCGGGCCTTCGACGGTAATGTCCAACTGGCGGGCCAATTGCACGTTGTTGCCCACTTCCGGGTGCAGGTCCAGCGGCAGGTGGTAGGCCAAGAGGCTGATGTCGTGCTTGAGCAGGGTCTTGAGGCGGCGCTGCTTCATGCCGGTGATGCACGGGCTTTCGCCTTTCCAGAAATAGCCGTGATGCACCAGCACCAGGTCGGCCTTGGCCTCCACCGCCGCGTCGAGCAGCGCTTGGCTGGCGGTCACGCCACTGACAATGCGCAACACCTGCGGCCGGCCTTCGACCTGCAGGCCATTGGGGCAGTAATCGGCAATTTTCGCGCTGTTCAAGTAGCGATCCGCTTCTTCAACCAAGGTGCTCAGGGCGACGGCCATAAAAGACTCCTAAATATCCCGTTCAGAGGCGCTCGCGGCCTCGTATAATGCGCGACATTATGGGCGCTCCCGCGCCCCCTGCAACCTGTCAGGACTTACTTGATGCTCAAGGCACTGCGTTATTTTGGATGGCCATTGTTGGCCGGCGTGCTGATCGCGATGCTGATTATTCAGCGTTATCCGCAATGGGTCGGCCTGCCAAGCCTGGACGTCAACCTGCAACAGGCGCCGCAAACCAGCGCGGTGCAACAGGGCCCGGTGACCTA
This sequence comes from Pseudomonas sp. WS 5059, assembly GCF_012985525.1. Classification (NCBI taxonomy): domain Bacteria; kingdom Pseudomonadati; phylum Pseudomonadota; class Gammaproteobacteria; order Pseudomonadales; family Pseudomonadaceae; genus Pseudomonas; species Pseudomonas sp. WS 5059. Next base: position 445,661 of record NZ_JAAQWO010000006.1, read on the forward strand.
CGCCGATGCGGTAGTGGTGGCCGCGCCTGCGGTGGTCAACCTGTACACCACCAAAGTCATCAATAAACCGGCGCACCCACTGTTCGAAGACCCACAGTTCCGGCGCTTTTTCGGCGACAACTCGCCCAAGCAGCGCCGCATGGAGTCGAGCCTCGGTTCCGGGGTGATCATGAGCCCGCAAGGCTACATCCTGACCAACAACCATGTGAGCACCGGCGCCGACCAGATTGTCGTGGCCCTGCGTGATGGCCGCGAAACCCTGGCGCGGGTGGTGGGCAGCGACCCGGAAACCGACCTTGCCGTCCTGAAGATCGACCTGAAGAACCTGCCATCCATCACCATCGGCCGCTCCGAGGGCCTGCGCGTGGGTGACGTGGCGCTGGCGATCGGCAACCCGTTCGGCGTTGGCCAGACCGTGACCATGGGCATCATCAGCGCCACCGGGCGCAATCAACTGGGCCTCAACAGCTACGAAGACTTCATCCAGACCGACGCGGCGATCAACCCGGGCAACTCCGGCGGCGCGCTGGTGGATGCCAGTGGCAACCTGACCGGCATCAACACCGCGATCTTCTCCAAATCCGGCGGCTCCCAAGGCATCGGCTTCGCGATCCCGGTCAAGCTGGCGATGGAAGTGATGAAGTCGATCATCGAGCACGGCCAGGTGATTCGCGGCTGGCTGGGGATTGAAGTGCAGCCGCTGACCAAGGAGCTGTCGGAGTCCTTTGGCCTGACCGGGCGCCCAGGCATCGTGATTGCCGGCATCCTGCGCGGCGGCCCGGCGGAAAAGGCCGGTATGCAGGTGGGCGATGTGATCCTCAGCATCGACGGCGAACCGGCGGGCGATGGCCGGCGTTCGATGAACCAGGTGGCGCGAATCAAACCAACGGAAAAGGTCGCGATCCAGGTGATGCGCAACGGCAAGGAAATCAAGCTGCTGGCCGAAGTGGGCCTGCGCCCGCCGCCGGCACCGGCAACGGTGAAAGAGCAGGAATAAACGACGATCCTTAAAGAGATACACTCTCAATAGTCATGTTATATTATTTCAATATTGATATTGGAATGTTAGACCATGACGTCTCGAAAGTTTGCGCCCCTGGCCGGTCTCGCCTTGGGATTGCTGGTAGACCCGGTGTTTGCCGAAGACACCCACCCCCTTGAACTGGGCACCACCAGCATCACCGGCGAGGCCTATGAGTCCGCCACCGGCCCGGTCAAGGGCTACCGCGCAACCCGCTCGGCCAGCGCGACCAAGACCGACACGGCCCTGCGCGATATCCCACAATCGATCAGTGTGATTCCCGCCACGGTGCTCAAGGACCTGGGCAGCAACAACGTCGAGCGCGCCCTGGAATTTGCCGGCGGCGTGTCCAAGCAGAACAACTTTGGTGGCCTGACCCTTTACGAATACAGCATTCGTGGCTTCACCACCTCGCAGTTCTATCAGGACGGTTTCAGCGCCAACCGCGGCTACCCCAGCACACCGGACGTGGCCAATATCGAACGCATCGAAGTGCTCAAGGGCCCCGCCGCCAGCCTGTATGGCCGTGGTGATCCCGGCGGCACGGTGAACATTGTCACCAAGAAGCCCCAAGCCGAAGCCTTCACCACCGTGCAGGCCAGCGCCGGCAGCTGGGACCGCTACCGTACCGCCATCGACATGAACACCCCGCTGGACAGCGAAGGCAATGTGCTGTCGCGGGTCAACCTGGCAGTGGAGGACAACCACAGCTTCCGCGACCATGTGCAGAGCAAGCGAGTGTTTGTCGCGCCCTCGTTCAGTTGGCAACTGGACCCGGACACCAGCCTGCTGGTGGAAAGTGAGTTCGTGCGCCACAGCTCGACCTTCGACCGCGGCCTCGTCGCCCCCAACAACCGCTGGAGCGGCATGTCCCGCTCGACCTTCCTCGGCGAGCCCAACGACGGCGATATCGACAACCACAACAACCGCCTGCAAGCCACCCTCGAACATCACTTGAATGATGCCTGGAAGCTGCGCCTGGCCAGCCACTACAAACAGGGCAGCCTGTGGGGCGAAGCGTCGGAAAACCGCGCGCTGAATGCCGACGGCCATACTATCAACCGCCGCTACCGCCAACGCTCCATGGGTTGGCACGACAGCATCACCCAACTGGAGTTGCGCGGCCTGTTCGAGGTGGGCAGTTGGCAGCATGAACTGCTGATCGGCACCGAGTACGAGGACTACCGCAAGAAAGAACGGGTGACCGCCATCGCCGGCCGTTACCCGATTGATATCTACCGTCCGGTCTATGGCCAGCCCAAGCCCAATGGCGAGCGCACCGGCAGTGATTTTTTCACCCAGGTGAAAAGCCAGGCGCTGAACCTGCAAGACCAGATCGTCTTTACCGACCGCCTGCGCGGTGTGGTTGGCGTGCGCCTGGAGCATGTCGAGCAACGCTCGGAGGACTTCACCCGGAACGGTGCCAAGAGCCAGAAAACCCACGATGTCATGACCCAACGGGCGGGCCTGCTGTATCAACTGACCCCGCAAGTGGGCCTGTTTGCCAACGCCTCCACCTCGTTCAAACCGCAAAGTGAGCTGGACGCAGCCGGCAATTTCCTCAAGCCCGAGGAAGGCATCGGCTATGAAGTGGGGATCAAGAGCGAGCTGTTCGACGACCGCCTGAGCACTACCCTGGCCGCCTTCCATATCGAAAAGGAAAACACCCTGGCCACGGACCCGACCACCGACACCAAGCGCGCCATCGGCAAGGCCCGCAGCCAGGGCTTCGACCTGCAACTGACTGGGCAACTGACGGATGCCATACGGGTGATTGGCGCGTTTGCCTACATCGATGCCGAAGTGACCCAGGGCGACAAAGAGATCCCCACCGGCAGCCGCATTCTCGGCGTGGCCAAGCGCAGTGGCAGCCTGTTGGGCGTGTACGAGTTCCAGGATGGCGCCCTGCGTGGCTCGGACCTGGGCGCGGCGTTTACCTACGTCGGCGACCGTTCGGGCGAGGCCGGTAAAAGCTTCGAGTTGCCGGCCTACCACACCGTCGACCTGCTGGCCCATTACAAGGCCAGCGATAACGTCACCGTGGGCCTGAACCTCAACAACCTGTTCGACGAAAAGTATTACGAGCGCTCCTACAGCAACTACTGGGTCAACCCCGGAGAGCCGCGCAACTTCACCGTCAGCCTGACCCTCAACCTGTAAAAGGACCTCACCATGCAAGCGCTCAAATCATTGGCCGTGCTCGGCCTGCTGTTCGCCACCCAGGTCTCGGCCCATGGCCTGTGGACCGAACAACGCCGGGGCCATGTCGAGGTGGTCTACGGCCACGGTGCCGAGGATGAAGCCTTCAAGGCGAGGAAAGTCAGCGGCGCCTGGGCCTACGACTCCAGTGGCCGGATGATCCCGGTGACCGTGCAGCGCCTGGACGATCAGGCGCGCCTGCAACCGCTCAAGCCGCCTGCCGTGCTGGCGGTGGCCTTTGATAACGGCTTGTGGTCGCAAACCCCGGACAAGAAGTGGGTGAACAAGGGCCGCAGCCAGGTACCTGGCGCCGTCGAAACCACCCAGGCCCTGAAGTACAGCCTGGCGATCTATCAGGCCGGGGCCAAGCTGCCCAAGCTGGATCAATTGAGAATGGTGATTGTGCCCGAGGTCGACCCGCTGACCGTCGGCCCCGGCCAATCGCTGCCCGTACGGGTGCTGATCGACGGCAAGCCTGCCGCCGGGATCAAGTTGATTGGTGACTACCGCAGCGCGCCCAATACCCTGAGCACCGAGACCGACAAGGATGGCCGGGCCCAGGTACTGGTGCGCAACGAGGCGTTGAATGTGATTGCGGCGCAGACAGAAGTGCCGGTCAAGGGTGACAGCGAGGTACAGGCGCGCGCGCTGTTCAGCTCACTGACCTTCCTCGGCCAGCCCCATCATGAGTGAACACCACTGAAGCCATGTGGGAGCCTGCTTGTGTAGGACTTGCCTGGGGCTGACTTGTGTGGGAGCTGGCTTGCCTGCGATAGCATCACCTTGGTATGAATGACACACCAAGGTGCCTGCATCGCAGGCAAGCCAGCTCCTACACAAGCCCCCACACTAGAGGCTGACAGGCGCTCTTTCGCACAAGGTATTGAGCGCCGCCGCCCATTGCGGATCATCATTGAGGCACGGCACCAGCACCAACTCCTCACCGCCGGCTTCGCGGAACTGCTCCAGGCCGCGATCACCAATCTCTTCCAGGGTCTCGATGCAATCGGCGACAAACGCCGGGCACATCACCAGCAACTTCTTCACCCCCTGCCGGGCCAAGGCCTCCAGGCGGGCCTCGGTATAGGGTTCGATCCACTTCGCCCGGCCCAGGCGCGACTGGAACGCCACCGACCATTTATCGTCCGCCAGGCCCATGCGCGCGGCAAAATCGCGGGCGACGCTGAAGCACTGCCCGCGATAACAGGTGGTGCGCACCTGCGGCGACGCATTGGCGCAACAGTCGCCCGCGCCTTCCAGGGAATGCCCGGGGTTGAGCTTGTTCAGGTGCCGCTCCGGCAGGCCGTGGAAGCTGAACAGCAGGTGATCGTAATCCTGCTGCAAATGCGGCTTGGCACTGGCCACCAGGGCGTCGAGGTATTCCGGCTGGTCGTAGAACGGTTGCAGGATCGAGAACTGCAGGTTGAGCTGCTGATCGCGCACCACACGCCGCGCTTCTTCGATCACCGTGGTCACGGTGCTGTCGGCAAACTGTGGATACAACGGCGCCAGCGTGACTTTGTGGATACCTTGGCCAGCAAGGCGAGTCAGCACGCTCTCAATCGACGGCTCGCCATAGCGCATCGCCAGCTCCACCGGGCCCTGGGTCCACTGCGCAGTCATCTGCTGTTGCAGGCGACGGCTGAGCACCACCAGCGGCGAGCCTTCATCCCACCAGATCGAGGCGTAGGCGTGGGCCGACTGCTCGGGACGCTTGATCAGGATCAGCGACACCAGCAAGCGCCGGACCGGCCACGGCAGGTCAATCACATACGGGTCCATCAAAAACTGATTGAGGTAGCTGCGCACATCGGCCACCGAAGTGGACGCCGGTGAGCCCAGGTTGACCAGTAACAACGCGTGATCCGTCATGCAACATCCTATCTCTAGAGGCGGCTGGACAAGTCGTCCAGGGCCGCGTGCAACTCAGTGAACTGAAAAGTGAAACCGGCGGCCAACAACCGCTCGGGCAACGCCTTCTGCCCGCCCAGCAACAGCCCGGACAACTCGCCCAAACCCACCCGCAAGGCAAACGCCGGCATCGGCATGAACGCCGGGCGGTGCAGCACCTGGCCCAGGGTCTTGGCGAACTCGCGGTTACGCACCGGCTGCGGCGCGCAGGCATTATAAGGACCGCTGGCGTCAGGTTTGTGCAGAAGAAAATCAATCAGGGTGATTTGATCCTTGATATGCACCCACGGCATCCACTGCCGACCGTTGCCGATAGGCCCGCCCAGCGCCAGCTTGAAGGGCAGCAACAGCCGCGACAAAAAGCCGCCCTGCGCCGCTAGCACCAGGCCAGTACGCACCAGCACCACCCGCAGGCCAAAGGCTTCGGCGCGCTGGGCGGTTTCTTCCCAGGCAATGCATAACTGGCTGGGGAAATCGTCCTGCACCGGGCCGCTGGCTTCGGTCAGCTCGCGCTCACCGCCATCGCCGTACCAGCCCACCGCCGAACCGCTGATCAATACCGCAGGTTTTACCGCCAGGCCTTCAAGCCAGGCCAGCAGGGTTTCCGTCAGGCTGATGCGACTGCTCCACAGCAGCGCCTTGCGTTTGTGGGTCCAGAGGCGGTCGGCAATCGGCGCGCCGGCCAGGTTGATAACGGCATCCACCGGCTGCGTCACGTCCTGCAAACGGGCCACGCCCTGCACCTGCGCACCGCACAACGTGGCGACCTGCGCGGGGTTGCGGCTCCAGACCGTCAACCGATGCCCCTGGGCGCTCCAGTGCTGGCAGAGCTGGCGGCCGATCAGACCTGTACCGCCGGTCAGCAAAATATGCATGAGATCTTCCTCCTGTAACGTTGGCCGGGCATCGCTGGTCTATTTTATAAACAGGGATCTTTTTAATCGGCCGCGACCTGGGTTTAACCATAGGTCACGCGACACATTCAGGCATGCCGAAACTTATACCAAAAAACAATATTGTACAGCTATTGGTGTCGGCGTAGTCTGTACCCAACGGTAAAACGAGGCCTCCCATGACTGTTCCCATCGCGATCATCGGTACCGGCATCGCCGGACTTTCGGCCGCCCGAGCGTTAAAAGATGCCGGGCACGTTGTACAACTCTTCGATAAAAGCCGTGGCAGTGGCGGGCGTATGTCCAGCAAGCGCAGCGAGGCCGGTGCACTGGACCTGGGCGCGCAGTACTTCACTGCGCGCGACCGGCGCTTCGTCAATGAAGTGCAACGCTGGCAAGCCAATGGCTGGGCCGCCGAGTGGGAGCCGCAACTCTACAACTGCCAATCCGGCCAACTGAGCCCCTCCCCCGACGAACAGACCCGCTGGGTCGGCACCCCGCGCATGAGCGCCATCACCCGTGCATTGCTGGATGACCTGCCGGTGGAGTTTGGCTGCCGGATCACCGAAGTGTTCCAGGGCCAGCAACACTGGAACCTGCTGGACGCCGACGGCGGCAACCATGGCCCCTTCAGCCATGTGATCATCGCCACCCCGGCCCACCAGGCCACGGCATTGCTGGCGGCGGCGCCCAAACTGGCGAGCACGGCGGCCGGGGTAAAAATGGACCCGACCTGGGCTGTCGCCCTGGCCTTCGACACGCCGCTGGATACGCCGATGGAAGGCTGTTTCGTACAAGACAGCCCCCTCGACTGGCTGGCCCGCAACCGCAGCAAACCAGGGCGTGACGCCACGCCAGACACCTGGATCCTGCACGCCACCAGTGCCTGGAGCAAAAGGCACCTGGACCTGCCCAAGGAAGCCATCATCGAATTGCTCCACGGCGCCTTTGCCGAACTGCTGCATTGCAGCATGCCGGCGCCCTCCTTCAGCCTCGCCCACCGCTGGCTGTACGCCCGCCCGGCGGGCAGCCATGAATGGGGAGTGCTGGCGGATGCCGACCTGGGCCTCTACGTATGCGGCGACTGGTGCCTGTCAGGCAGGGTCGAAGGTGCATGGCTCAGCGGCCAGGAAGCCGCGCGGCGCCTGCTTGAGCACCTGCAATGAAGCGCATCAACCCGGCGAAATTGCTGCTCTCGAAATGGACCGCCACCCAGCCTCGGCACAAGGAAAAGCATTTCCTGGTCACTGAGTTGTTTCGCGATGAACAAGGCCGCGTGCTGGAGATAGAACTGCAAGCGGTCCTGACCCGTCGCGCAGAGCGCCTGGCCTGGCAAAGCCTGCAAGATGCCGGGCAGTGGAAAATCGGCTGGCAGTAAAAACCTGTACAAATAATTTGACTTGTATAGCTTCAGACCTATGATGAGATTAAGTTGTACAGGAATTACATTCTGTACAGGAATCTTGTAGAGGTTTTGCCATGTCCACCCCTGTGTCCGCCACCGGCAAACCCAAGATCGCCATCAGCGCCTGCCTGCTCGGCGAGAACGTGCGCTTCAATGGCGGGCACAAACAATCCCCTCTGTGCAGCCAGACCCTCGCTGACTACTTCGACTTCGTGCCCCTGTGCCCGGAAGTGGCCATCGGCCTGGGCATCCCCCGTGAGCCGATTCGCCTGGTGGGCGACCCGCAGCAACCGCAGGCCGTGGGCACGGTGCACCGCGAACTGAACGTGACCGCCGCGCTGGACACCTACGGCCAGGACATGGCCGCCGAGCACACCGACCTGTGCGGCTACATCTTCATGCAGAAGTCACCGTCGTGCGGCCTGGAACGGGTCAAGGTCTACCGCGACAACGGCACCCCGGTGGATGGCGGCGGGCGCGGCATCTATGCCCAGGCATTCTGTGCCCGCCACCCCAATCTGCCGGTGGAAGAAGATGGCCGCCTGCATGACCCGGTGCTGCGCGAAAATTTCCTCACCCGGGTGTTTGTGTATGCCAGCTGGCAGCAACTACTGGCCGAGGGCTTGACCCGCCACCGCCTGCTGGCCTTTCACTCGCGCTACAAATACCTGCTGATGGCCCACAGCCCGGCCCACTACAAAAGCCTCGGCCATCTGCTGGGCAGCATGGGCAAGGGCTGCGACCTGCATGCCTTGGCCAGGGACTATTTCAGCGAGCTGATGAGTGCCCTGAAAAAGTGCGCCACCCGTGGCACCCATTCCAACGTGCTGCAGCACATCAGCGGCTATCTCAAGCAAGCCCTCAGCGCCGAGGACAAACAGGAGATGCAAACCCTGATCGGCCAATACCGCCACGGTATCGTGCCGCTGGTGGTGCCGCTGACCTTGCTCAAACATCACTTTCGCCAACATCCGGACCGCTACATCGCGCAGCAGGCCTACCTGCAACCGCATCCGGAAAATCTCAGCCTGCGTAATGCGATCTAACCCATGAATGCTTCCCTGCACCACCCCACCCACCCCGTCGAAGACGTCGCCCAGGCCCTGGAACAAGGCTGGCTGCCGATTCGCGAAGTGGCGCGCCAGACCGGGGTCAACGCCGTGACCCTGCGTGCCTGGGAACGGCGCTATGGCCTGATCGTGCCGCAGCGCACGCCCAAGGGCCATCGGCTGTTCAACACCGAGCATGTGCAGCGCATCCAGGCCATCCTGACCTGGCTCAACCGTGGCGTGCCGGTCAGCCAGGTCAAGCAGTTGATCGACAGCGCCCAGCCGGTGGACGACAGCGGCGAAAACGAATGGCAGGGCCTGCGCCAGACCCTGGTGCAAGCCATCAGCCAACTGGCCGAGCGCCGGGTCGATGATGTGTTCAACCAGGCCATGGCCCTCTACCCGCCGCGCACCCTGTGCGAGCAACTGTTGCTGCCGCTGCTCAAGGAACTGGAACAGCGCTGGCAAGGCCAGTTCGGCGCGCAGATGGAGCGGGTGTTTTTCCACTCTTGGCTGCGCAGCAAATTTGGCGCGCGGATGTATCACAACAATCGCCAACTCAGTGGCTCCCCGTTATTGCTGATCAACCATTGCGACCTGCCGCTGGAGCCGCACCTGTGGTTGAGCGCCTGGTTGGCCAGCAGCGCCGATTGCCCGGTGGAAGTCTTCGACTGGCCGTTGCCCACCGGCGAACTGGCCCTGGCGGTCGAACACCTGCAACCACGCGCCGTGGTGCTCTACTCCAGCAAGGCCATCAATCTGGCGGCGCTGCCGAAACTCTTGAGCGGCAGTAGTTGCCCAATCCTCCTCGCCGGACCAACGGTGTGCATCCACCAGGCCGAGTTGGCGGTATTAACCCAAGACATCCCTGAACTGTTGCTGGCCGAAGACCCGTTGTCGGCCCATCAGCTCCTGATCCAGCGTGGGCTTCTTTAAATGCACCTGATCTGGCTGCGCAGCGACCTGCGCCTACATGACAACACCGCCCTCGCTGCCGCCTGCCAGCGTGGCCCGACGGCGGCGGTGTACCTGATCACGCCGCAGCAATGGCTGGCCCATGACGATGCGCCGTGCAAAGTCGACTTTTGGCTGCGCAACCTCAAGTGTCTGGGCCTGGCCCTGGGTGAATTGAATATCCCACTGCTGATCCGCCACGCGGATACATGGGATCAAGTGCCACAGGTATTGGTCGAGCTGTGCCAGGCCTTGGCGGTCGAGACCGTCCACGCCAACGAAGAGTACGGGATCCACGAAAGCCGGCGTGATGCCGCCGTAGCCCAGGCCCTGGAAGCACAAGGGGTGGATTTTTACAGTTACCTGGACCAACTGCTGTTCCAACCCGGCAGCGTACTGACCAAGACCGGCACCTACTTCCAAGTGTTCAGCCAGTTTCGCAAGGTCTGTTACAACCGCCTGCACAGTGCCCTGCCACGCCGGGTGCCGACGCCCAAGGCCCAGGCGGCCTTGGCACTGGTCAGCGACGAGGTTCCCGAACAGGTCAGAGGATTCGCCGCGCCCAGCGACACCCTGCGCGCCCTGTGGCCGGCCGGTGAAGACGAGGCACAGCGGCGCCTCGGGCAATTTGCCGATGCCCAGATCAGCTACTACAAGGACGAACGCGACTTTCCGGCCAAGCCCGGCACCAGCCAACTCTCCGCGTACCTCGCTGCTGGCGTGGTCTCGCCGCGCCAGTGCCTGCATGCGGCGCTGCAAAGCAACCAGGGTGAATTCGAAAGCGGCGATATCGGTGCAATCACCTGGATCAACGAGCTGCTGTGGCGTGAGTTCTACAAACATATTCTGGTGGGCTACCCACGGGTGTCGCGCCATCGTGCCTTTCGCCCGGAAACCGAAGCCGTGGCCTGGCGCCACGCCCCCGCCGACCTGGCCGCCTGGCAAGAGGCACGCACCGGCCTGCCGATCATCGACGCCGCGATGCGCCAGCTCCTGGAAACCGGCTGGATGCATAACCGCCTGCGCATGGTGGTGGCGATGTTCCTGACCAAGAACCTTTTGATCGACTGGCGCGAGGGTGAGCGCTTTTTTATGCGGCACCTGATCGACGGCGACCTGGCGGCCAATAACGGAGGCTGGCAGTGGAGTTCGTCCACCGGCACCGACTCGGCGCCGTATTTCCGCATTTTCAGCCCGTTGAGCCAGTCCGAGAAATTCGACGGCGAAGGGCGTTTTATCAAGCAGTGGCTGCCGCAACTGGCGGGATTGAACAAAAAGGAAGTGCACAACCCCGACGCCGTCGGCGGCCTGTTTGGCGTGGCCGACTACCCACGGCCCATCGTCGACCTGAAGTCTTCCCGCGAGCGGGCGCTGGCGGCCTTTCGTGCCCTGCCCCCGCGCCAGGCGGCAGGAGGTGGGTATGAGTGATTTCCTGCGCCAGTTTGCCGAGTCTTTCGCCGGTCTTAACAAACACAACCTGCACCGGCTCGACAGCCTGTACAGCCAGGACATATCGTTTAGCGATCCACTGCACCAGGTCCACGGCATCAGCGCGCTGAATGCGTACTTCGCCGAGCTTTACAGCAACGTCAAGCAACTGCATTTTGACTTCCACGGCTTCGACCACGTGGCCGAAGGCGAGGGTTATCTACGCTGGACCATGAGTTTCTGCCACCCGCGCCTGGCGGGCGGCCAACAGATTCAAGTGCAAGGCTGCTCCCACCTGTTATGGCACGACAAGGTCTACCGGCACCGCGATTACTTTGATGCCGGAGCGCTGCTTTACGAACACCTGCCGGTACTTGGCCGGCTGGTCCGTTGGTTGAAAGGGAGAATGGCATGAGCCTGAAATCGCCACGCCGTTATTGGCTGACAGGAGCAAGCAGTGGCATCGGTGCCGCCCTGGCCGAAGAGTTGCTCGGCAGTGGCGCGCAGGTGGCGCTGAGCGCACGTTCCAAGGCGCCGCTGGAACAACTGGCCCAACGTTACCCCGGCCAAGTGCTGGTGGTGGCCGGAGACTTGACCAACAGCCAGGTCGTACGGGAAATCGGCGAGCAGATCGCACAGACCTGGGGCGCCCTGGACACTGTGATCCTGAATGCCGGTACCTGCGAGTACGTGGATGCCCGGCAGTTCGATGCGTCGATTATCGAACACGTGGTGCGCACCAACCTGCTGGCCAGCAGTTATTGCATCGAAGCCGCGCTGCCGCTGCTGCGTGCCGGTCACACCCCGCACCTGGTGGGGGTCGCCAGTGCCGTCACCTACCTGCCGATGCCCCGCGCAGAAGCCTATGGCGCGTCCAAGGCCGGCCTGCGCTACTTGTTCGAATCCCTGCGCATCGACCTGTCTCCCGAAGGCATTGATGTCACGGTAGTCAGCCCCGGTTTCGTCGATACGCCACTGACCGAACGCAACGATTTCCCCATGCCCCTGAGCTGGCCGGCCGACAAGGCCGCGCGGCATATTTTCGGCAAACTGGAAAAACGCCCGCTGGAAATCGCCTTCCCAGCGCTGTTCATCGCCACACTGTGGCCACTGTCGAAACTGCCGAACCGCGCGCAACTGATCATCGGCAAACGAATGCTGCGCAGCCCGCCGCCGCAGAAGGACGACCTGTGAAGATCGCCATAATCGGCAGCGGTATTTCCGGGCTGACCAGTGCCTATCTGCTCAGCCGCCGTCACGACATCACGGTGTTCGAAGCCGCCGACCGGATTGGCGGCCATACCCATACGGTAGACGTGACCGTCGAGGGCACGCGGTATGCGGTGGACACCGGGTTTATTGTGTTCAACGACTGGACCTACCCCAACTTCATCCGCCTGCTGGGGCAGATCGGCGTGCCGTTCAAACCGACCGAAATGAGTTTTTCGGTGTGCGACCCCGAGGAAAATGTCGAGTACAACGGCAACAACCTCAACAGCCTGTTCGCCCAGCGCAGCAATCTCCTGTCCCCGGGTTTCTGGGGCATGTTGCGCGACATCCTGCGTTTCAATCGCCAGGCGCCCCTGGATTTGCAGGAGCAACGCATCAGCGCACAGATGACCCTGGGCGAATACTTGCAGGCGGGCAACTACGGCCCTCGGTTTATCCGCCACTACATCGTGCCCATGGGCGCGGCCATCTGGTCGATGCCCCTGGCGGACATGCTCGGGTTCCCGCTGCAGTTCTTCGTGCGGTTCTTCAAGAACCACGGCTTGCTGTCGGTGAACAATCGGCCGCAGTGGTGTGTGATCGAGGGTGGCTCCAGTCGTTACATCGAGCCGCTGACCCGCTCGTTTGGCCAGCAGATCCGCCTCAACTGCCCGGTGCAAAAAGTCGAGCGCACGCCAGAAGGCGTGGTTATCCACAGTGCCGATGGCCGTGAAATTTTCGACAAGGTCGTCTTCGCCTGCCACAGCGACCAGGCCCTGGCCCTGCTGGACGATCCCAGCCAGGCTGAACAGCAGATTCTTGGGGCGATAACCTACGCCGACAATGACGTGGCCCTGCACACCGACACCCGCTTGCTGCCCGATCGCCCCCTGGCCTGGGCCAGCTGGAACTATCGGATGGACGCCAGCACGCACAAGCCGGCAGCCGTCACCTATGCCATGAACATCCTGCAAGGCATCGACAGCCCCACCACCTTTTGTGTGAGCCTCAACCAGACGGCGATTATCAACCCGCTGAAGATTCTCGCCCGCTATACCTATGCCCATCCGCAATACAGCCTGGCGGCGGTGGCGGCGCAAGCGCGCTGGGAAGAACTGCATGGCGCCCGGCACACCTATTATTGCGGGGCCTACTGGGCCAGCGGTTTTCATGAAGACGGCGTGGTCAGCGCCCTGCGCGTGGCCCAAGCCTTTGGGGAAACCCTGTGAACAGCGCGCTCTACAGCGGCTGGATCGCCCACCGGCGCTTCACCCCCAAAGGCCATGCCTTTCGCTATCGCATCGGCCTGCTGTACCTGGATCTGAGCGAACAGGAACAGGTGCTGGGGCTGTCGCCCTTAGCAGGTCATGGCCGCTTCGCGCCCTTTGCGTTTCGCCAGCAGGATTACCTGCGTGAATTGACCCGCGACGGCACCTGCTTGATCGATGCCGTGCGCCAAGTGGTCGGCACGGCGCTGGGGCATACCCCCCAGGGCAACATCTGCCTGCTGACCCAGGCCCGCAGCTGGGGCCTGGCGTTCAACCCGGTGAGTTTCTTCTATTGCTTTGAGGCCGACGGGCAACTGGCGGCGATTGTCTGTGAAGTGACCAACACGCCATGGCGCGAGCGTTATCACTACGTGCTGCCGGCCCAGGCCCTGGCGGTTGGCGAGCATCAGCATTTCGCGGTGGCCAAGGCGTTTCATGTGTCGCCGTTTTTGCCCCGAGACCTGGAATACCGCATGAGCTTCAGCCCGCCGAGCCAGCGCCTGGGCGTGCATATGGCCGACTGGCAAGGCGAGACCAAGGTGTTCGATGCCACCTTGAGCCTGCAACGCGAAGCCCTCGACCGCGCCAGCCTGCATCGCTACTTGCGGCGCTTTCCGTGGATGACCGCCAAGACCTGCCTGGCCATCTACTGGCAAGCGCTGCGCCTGCTCTTTAAACGCACACCGATTTTTCCCCATCAGGCCGCCGATGGCGCCTGTGCAATTGGCTATCCCAAGGATCGTCGCCATGAAATCCCCTAGCTTATCGGTCAAATCCAACCGCCTGAACGTCAACGGCCTGACCGGCGCGCTGTTGCGCAAAGCCGTGCTGCGCCAACTCGGCAAGCTGCGCCATGGCCAACTGGTGGTGATCGAGGACGGCGAGCGCCAGGTGTTCGGCGCACGGGAAGCGCACTTGCTGGGGGAGATCCAGATCCTCGACCCGGCGGTGTGGGGCCTGGTGGCCGCCAACGGTTCCATCGGCGCCGGCGAGGCGTTTATCCATGGGTTCTGGAGCAGCCCGGACCTGACCGCCGTGGTGCGCGTGATGGTCAGCAACCTCGATGTCCTGGACGCCCTCGAAGGCGGCCTGGCCAAGCTGGCCCGCCCGCTCACCCAAGGCCTGCACTGGCTCAATCGCAACACCCACAAGGGCTCGCAAAAAAACATCGCCGCCCACTACGACCTGGGTAACGACCTGTTCCAGGAGTTTCTTGACCCGACCATGATGTATTCGGCGGCGCAGTTCCTTACCGCCGACGACACGCTGGAGCAGGCACAACTTAACAAGCTGGAGCGCATTTGCCAGAAACTGGCACTCAAGCCATCGGACCACCTGCTGGAAATCGGCACCGGCTGGGGCAGCATGGCCCTGTATGCAGCGCAGCAGTACGGCTGCCAGGTCACCACGACCACCTTGTCCAAGGAGCAATTTGCCTACACCGAACAGCGCATCCAGGCCTTGGGGCTGCAGGACCAGGTGACGCTGCTGTTGCAGGACTACCGCGACCTGAGCGGGCAGTACGACAAGCTGGTGTCCATCGAAATGATCGAGGCCGTGGGCCATCGTTTCCTGCCCACCTACTTCAAGCAATGCGCGCACTTGCTCAAGAGCGACGGGTTGATGCTGTTGCAGGCCATCACCATTCGCGAACAACGTTATGAACAGGCCAAGGGCAGCGTCGACTTCATCCAGCGCTACATCTTCCCCGGCGGTGCCTTGCCCTGTGTACAGAAGATGTTGCAGATCGTCAGCCGCGACACCGATATGAACCTGTTGCACATGGAGGATTTCGGCCTGCATTACGCGCGAACCTTGCGCTTGTGGCATGAGAACTTTCGCCGCGCCCACGGTCGACTGACGGAACTGGGCTACGACGAATACTTCCTGCGCTTGTGGGAGTTCTACCTGTGCTACTGCGAAGGCGGCTTTATGGAACGCACCATCGGCACCGCGCAGTTGCTGCTGGCCAAGCCCTGCGCGGTGACACAACCGTTGCTCGGGCGCTTCAATGCTTAAAAACCTGGCCAACGCCGCGTTGTTCCAGTGCGGTTGGTTTGCCTGTGTGATCGGTGGTGACAGCCTGTGGTTGTTGGTCGGGCTGGGCGTGCTGGCGGTCCACCTGCTGTGGATAACTTCGTGGGCCGTTGAGTGGCGGTTGATCTTGAGCGTGACCGTGCTGGGCACCCTGCTGGACACGCTGCTGCGCACGCTCGGGGTGTTTGAATTCAGTGATCCAGGCCCGTTGATTCCTGCGTGGCTGATCCTGCTGTGGGCGCTGCTGGCGACCACCCTACGCCACTGCCTGGCCTGGAGCGCCCGGCCCTGGTGGCGCGCAAGCCTGCTCGGAGCTGCGGGCGGGCCGCTGTCGTACTACGCCGGCAGCCAGTTGGCCGGTGTGAGCTTCGGGTTTGCCACCGTGCCAACCCTGGTGGCAATCGCGCTGCTGTGGGCTGTGGTATTTCCTGGCCTGCACCGGCTCGCGCGCTGACGTTTGTCAGAGCTTTCACACGCGCTAGACCGGCTTGCCTTACACTGCGCGCCTATGACCACCATCCCGCACACCCAAATCACCGAACCTGCCGTCACCTGCTCCACGTGCGCAGCCTGCTGCTGCCAGCTGGAAGTCATGCTGATCACCGACACTGGCGTGCCTGATCGCTTTATCGATACGGACGATTGGGGCGGCGAAGTCATGCTGCGCCTGGACGACGGCTGGTGCGCGGCGTTGGATCGCGACACGATGATGTGCACGATCTATGAGAAACGACCGCTGATCTGCCGGGAATTCGAGATGGGCGCGCCGGAGTGCCTTGAAGAGCGCCTGGGGATTGCGACGGTCTACCGCTGATCCCAGGGCAAATGTGGGAGCTGGCTTGCCTGCGATAGCATCACCTCGGTTTGTCTGAAGCACCGAGTCGTCTGCATCGCGGGCAAGCCCGCTCCTACATGGGTTCTGCTGTGCTGGGGAAAATCAGAGCGGCATGGTGTAGTTCAACGAATAGCTCTCGATACCATCGTTGTGGCTGCTGATGCCAGCGTTGGAATAGTGCGTGGCACGGATCCCCACCTGGTGCCCACCGGCAAAGCGCAAGCCAAAGCCCAGGCGGTCTTCGAACTGGAAAGCGCCGCCAATGTTGTTGTCTTCGACCCGGCTGCGTGAGAACAGCGCCACCCCGATCCCCGCTTCTATGTAGGGTTTGACCGACTCACCGGCAAATTCATACACAAACACCGGCGAAAACGACAGGCTGCTGACACTCGCCCGTTCGTCACCGTCCCAGAAGGTATAAGCGCCGCTCCAGTAGCCAGTCAGGCGCCCCACATCGCTCTGCCACCAGCTCTTGTCCCAGTCCGATTGCAGGCCCAGACGATAAGTCATGGTCGAATCGCTGGTATGCCCCACCGCAAACTCCAGGCCGGCAGCCTGGGCCGAAACCGAGTGTCCCACCACGACGGCCGCAATCGCAGCCAAACAGAACAAGCGCCTCATAAGAAACATCCTTTCCAAACGAAGTTGTATGGTTTTGTACTGCTCATCAAGAGCTATAGAAATCACGGACAACGCAGAAGTTCAGCCGGAAAACCCGCTATTTCACGAATTTTTCACAGGGCGAAGCTTCGCACAACGCCGCTGAATTTCCATAGTGTGGGTAGGATATTTCTGAGATGTTGCGGATCACCGCTGGTCCACAACTGCGCGGCCCGAGGATTGCCCTCGGCCAGCAGTTGACGCTCACCCAGCAGGCGTTGCAGTTGGCGCGCCACGGCCGCCCCGGTGTCGATCAGGATGATCGACGGTGGCAGCATCGTCGCCAGCAGTGGCTTGAGGAAAGGATAGTGAGTGCAACCAAGGATGATGGTGTCGCATCCGGCCTCGACCAGCGGCGCGACATAACCTTGCAGCATCTGGCACAGCGCCGGGCTGTCCAGGTCGCCGGCTTCGATCAGCTCCACCAGCCCCGGGCATGGCTGGGTAATCACCCGCACGTCGGTGGCAAAACGATCCAGCAGCGCAGCGAACTTGGCACTTTGCAGGGTGCCCGTAGTGGCCAGCACCCCGACCACACCGCTGCGGGTTGCGGCGGCGGCTGGCTTGACCGCTGGCTCCATGCCCACCAGCGGCCAGTCCGGGTAATCACTGCGCAAATCCGCGACCGCCGCCACGGTTGCCGTGTTGCAGGCAATCACAAAGGCCTTGGCGCCCTGCCCACGGAAAAACTCTGCGACCACCCGCGAACGTTCGCGAATGAATGCAGGGGTTTTCTCGCCATAGGGGATATGCCCGCAATCTGCCACGTACAGCAGCGATTCATGGGGCAACAACCGATGAATTTCGTCCAGCACCGACAGACCGCCGACACCGGAGTCGAACACACCAATCGGTGCATCCTTAACCATGCTGGCTACCGCAGACGCTGCAACCGGGGTCGCGCTTGACCCGCAGTTCGCGAAAACGTGTGCCCAGGGCGTCGATCAACAGCAGGCGCCCAACCAGCGGTGTGCCAAAGCCAGCCAGCAGCTTCAGGGCTTCCAGGGCTTGCAGGCTGCCGACCAGGCCTACCAATGGGCCGGCGACGCCGGCTTCGCTGCAGGTCAATTCGGTATCGCTGCCGTGCCCATATAAACAGTGGTAGCAGGGGCTTTCCGGGCGGCGTGGGTCGAACACCGAGAGCTGGCCTTCGAGGCGAATCGCCGCGCCGCTGACCAGGGGCTTGCCAGCCGCCACGCACGCCGCGTTCACCGCCTCACGGGTGGTGAAGTTGTCACAGCAGTCGAGCACCAGGTCCACATCGGCCACGGCGGCGGCCAGCGAGTCGGCGTCCAGCGCCGTGCGATGGGCAACCAGCCGGACCTCGGGGTTGATCGCGCTCAGGCGGCGGATGGCCGAGTCCACTTTGCTCAGGCCAACGCTGTCGGTGTCGTGGATGATCTGGCGTTGCAGGTTGGTCAGGTCGACGGTATCAAAGTCCGCCAGATGCAGCTCACCCACGCCGGCAGCCGCCAGGTACAGGGCCACCGGGGCACCGAGGCCGCCGAGACCGACGATCAGCACGCGGCTGTTTTTCAGGCGCAACTGGCCGTCGATGTCCACCTGTTGCAACAGGATCTGTCGGCTATAGCGCAACAGCTCCTGATCGGTCAGCACGGCCGGCGCCCCAGGCTGATGCGCTCGTGGCCGCCGAGGTCGATACGGCTGTGGACCTCTTCGAAACCTTGGGTCAGCAGCAAGTCACGCACGGCCGGGGCCTGGTCATAACCGTGTTCGAGCAGCAACCAGCCACCAGCCTCCAGGTGCTGCGGCGCCTGGGCGATGATCAGGCGCAGGTCGTCCAGGCCATCGTGGCCGGCCACCAGTGCGCTGGCCGGCTCGAAACGCACATCGCCCGCCACCAGGTGCGGATCGCTGTCGGCAATGTAGGGCGGGTTGCTGATGATCAGGTGATAGGTGTGATCTTTCAGGGCGCTGAACCAGTGACTGTTAAGCACCGTGACGTTATCCAGGTGCAAGCGCTGGCGATTGCGCTCGGCCAGGGCCACCGCTTCGAGCACGCGATCCACCGCCGTCACGCGCCAGGCCGGGCGCTCGCTGGCCAGGGCCAAGGCGATGGCGCCGCTGCCAGTGCCCAGGTCCAGGACAGTGGCCGGGGTGGCGGGCAACAACTCCAGGGCTGCTTCCACCAGCAACTCGGTGTCCGGGCGTGGGATCAGGGTGTGCGGCGCGACTTCCAGGTCGAGCTTCCAGAAGCCTTGCTGGCCGAGGATATAGGCCACCGGCTCACCGCTGCGGCGACGTTGCAGGTAATCGGCAAAGCGCAGCGCGTCTTCGCTGTTGACGATTTTTTCCGGCCAGGTGTGCAGGTAGCTGCGGGACTTGCCCAAGGCAGCGGCCAGCAGCAATTCGGCGTCCAGGCGGGCGGTAGGCGAATCTGGCAGGTCGGCGGCGCGCAACAAGCTGGCAATAATGGTCATTTATTCACCTATCGCGGCCAGTTGGTCGGCCTGGTATTCGGCGAGCAACGGCTCGATCACTGCGTCCACGCCACCGGCAAGGATTTCGTCCAGGGAATACAGGGTCAGGTTGACCCGATGGTCGGTGACCCGGCCCTGGGCGTAGTTATAGGTGCGAATGCGCTCGGAGCGGTCACCCGAGCCCACCAGCAACTTGCGCTCGCTGGCAATTGCGTTGGCCGCGGCGCTGGTCTGCTGGTCGTTGAGCTTGGCCGACAACCAGGACATGGCCCGCGCCCGGTTCTTGTGCTGGGAACGCTCTTCCTGGCACTCCACCACAATGCCGGACGGCAAGTGGGTGATGCGGATCGCCGAGTCAGTCTTGTTGACGTGCTGGCCACCGGCGCCCGATGAGCGATAAGTGTCGACGCGCAAGTCCGCCGGGTTGATTTCGATGGCTTCCTGCTCGTCCGGTTCTGGCAATACCGCCACGGTGCAGGCCGAGGTGTGGATACGGCCCTGGGACTCGGTGGCGGGCACACGTTGTACGCGGTGCGCGCCGGATTCGAACTTCAGCTTGCCGTAGACGTTCTCGCCTTCGACGCGGGCGATGATTTCCTTGTAGCCGCCGTGCTCGCCTTCGTTCTCGGAGAGGATTTCCACGCGCCAGCCGCGCCGCTCGGCATACCGCGAATACATGCGAAACAGGTCGCCGGAGAAGATCGCCGCCTCATCACCGCCGGTGCCGGCGCGGATTTCCAGGAAGACGTTGCGCCCATCGTTAGGGTCTTTGGGCAGCAGCATGCGTTGCAGGTCGCCTTCGAGCTCGACGAGCTTTTCCTTGGCTTCGCGGACTTCTTCCACGGCCATTTCACGCATGTCCGGGTCGCTGTCCTTGAGCAGCGCCTGGGCGCCTTCGAGGTCGGCCTGCACTTTGAGCAGTTGCGAATAGGTGGTCACGATCGGCTCAACTTCGGCGTATTCCTTGGAATAGGCACGGAACTTGGTCTGATCGGAAATAACCTCGCCGTCGCCGAGCAAGGCGGTCAGTTCTTCGAAACGGTCCTGGAGCACGTCCAGTTTATTGAGCAGTGACGCTTTCATTGCAGTTTTTTATCCGAAGAGCTGTCTGACGCGCCCTCACCGAGGGCAAAGAGTTCCTGGGCCATGGCCAGCGCATCGAGGCGGCCTTCGGCTGTCAGTTTTTTAAGCTGTACGCTGGGAGCATGCAACAGCTTGTTGGTGAGGCCACGGGCCAATTGCATCAAGATATCTTCAGCGTTGCCGCCATTGGCCAGCAGGCGCTGGGCCTTTATCAATTCCTCGTCACGCAGGCGCTCGCCTTGCTGGCGATAGGCCTTGAGCACATCCACGGCGGCCAGCTCGCGCAGGCGCACCATGAAGTCATCGGCGCCGATCGCGACCATTTCCTCGGCGGCCTGGGCAGCGCCCTGGCGGCTCTTGAGGTTTTCGGCGACCACTTCGTGCAGGTCGTCGACGCTATAGAGGTAAACGTCGTCCAACTCGCCGACTTCCGGCTCGATATCCCGGGGAACGGCGATATCCACCATGAAAATCGGCTTGTGCTTGCGCAGCTTCAGCGCGCTTTCCACCGCGCCCTTGCCAAGGATCGGCAACTGGCTGGCGGTGGAGCTGATGACGATATCGCTGCGCACCAGTTCCGCCGGGATGTCGGCGAGCAACACCGCGTGGGCGCCGAACTCTTCGGCCAGGATGCTGGCGCGCTCCAGGGTTCGGTTGGCCACCACAATCCGCTTGACCCCCAGGTCATGCAGGTGCCGGGCGACCAGGGTGATGGTCTCGCCGGCGCCGATCAGCAAGGCCTGGCTGCGTTGCAGGTCGCTGAAGATCTGCTTGGCCAGGCTGACAGCGGCGAATGCCACGGAGACCGGGTTTTCGCCAATCGCCGTATCGGTACGCACCTGCTTGGCCGAATTGAAGGTGGCCTGGAACAGACGCCCCAGCAACGGCCCCACGGTCCCGGCTTCACGGGCCACGGCGTAGGCCGATTTCATCTGGCCGAGGATCTGCGGCTCGCCCAAAACCAGGGAGTCGAGCCCGGATGCCACACGCATCATGTGACGAACTGCCGCATCATCTTCATGCACATAAGCGCTGGCGCGCAGGTCATCCAGGCTCAAATGATGGTAATCAGCCAGCCAGCGCAGCACCCCATCCGACGAAAGATGTTCCTGCTCTATATAGAGCTCACTGCGATTGCAGGTGGAAAGGATCGCAGCTTCGCGGCTGTCGGTGAGCCGGCACAGCTGCTGCAAAGCCTCAACCAACTGCTCCGGGGTAAACGCCACGCGCTCGCGGACGTCTACAGAAGCAGTCTTGTGGTTGATACCCAGAGCAAGGAAGGCCATTCAATATCGCTGATGATGTCGAGAAGCCGACAATTGTCCTACTTCGACTCATCCAGAACAACCACCGTCGTCTATTGTCCTAATGCCTTGTGTCTATAAAGGCGCCAATTGAGACTCGGTTATGTTTGGCCGAGGGCTTGTGTCATGATGATCCGACCGCAGGTTAGTCGTCCTCTTCCTATATGAATAGATCTTCCGCGTTGCTCCTTGCCCTTGCCTTCCTCGGCGGCTGCCAGTCCATGGCCCCCGTATCGCCGCAGAATCCTGCGCCGGTGGAAGACAGCACCCCCGCCCCTGAAAAACCCAAGGTTTATTCCTCGTTCAGCGAAGAAACAGTGTTCAGCCTGCTGAGCGCGGAGCTGGCCGGCCAGCGCAATCGTTTCGACATTGCCCTGGATAACTACGTGACCCAGGCCATCAACACCCAGGACCCAGGGATCTCCGAGCGCGCGTTTCGCATCGCCGAATACCTGGGCGCAGACCAGGCCGCCCTGGATACCGCGCTGATCTGGGCGAAAAACGCCCCGGACGACCTGGAAGCCCAGCGCGCCGCGGCGATCCAGCTGGCACGTGCCGGGCGCTACGACGACTCCATGGTCTATATGGAGAAAGTCTTGCAGGGCAAGGGCGACACCCATTTCGACTTCCTCGCCCTGTCGGCCGCCGACACCGACCAGGACACCCGCGATGGCCTGATGAAGAGTTTCGACCGCCTGCTGCAAAAGCACCCAAGCAATGGCCAGTTGGTCTTTGGCAAGGCGCTGCTGCTGCAACAGGATGATGAACCGCAAGCGGCTCTCAAGCTGCTGGAGCAGAACCCGCCGGAAGAAGGTGAAATCGCCCCGCTGCTGCTGCGCGCACGCCTGCTGCAAAGCCTCAATCGCGGCAAGGAAGCCTTGCCGCTGCTGCAAAAAAGCATCAAGAAGTATCCGGACGACAAGCGCCTGCGCCTGACCTACGCACGCATGCTGGTGGAACAGGACCGCATGGAGGACGCCAAGGTAGAGTTCGCCAGCCTGGTCCAGCAATACCCGGACGATGACGAATTGCGTTACTCCCTGGCACTGGTCTGCCTGGAAGCCAAGGCCTGGGAAGAAGCCAAGGGCTACCTCGAAGACCTGATCGCGCGGGAAAGCCATGTCGATTCGGCCCACCTGAATCTGGGGCGCATCGCCGAGGAACGGGATGACCCGCAAGGCGCACTGATCGAATACGCCCAGGTCGGCCCCGGCAATGACTATCTGCCGGCACAACTGCGCCAGGCCGATATCCTGATGAATAACGGCCGCACCGACGAAGCCGAAAAACGCCTGGCCGCTGCCCGTGATGCCGAGCCGGACTACGCTATTCAGTTGTATCTGATCCAGGCCGAAACCTTGTCGGCCAACAATCAGGGGGAGCGCGCCTGGAAAATCCTCGCCCAGGCCCTGCTGCAATACCCCGACGACCTGAACCTGCTGTACACCCGCGCCATGCAGGCCGAAAAACGCAATGACCTGGCCCAGATGGAAAAAGACCTGCGCCTGATCATCAAGCGCGACCCGGACAATGCCATGGCACTGAACGCCCTGGGCTACACCTTGTCAGACCGTACGACGCGCTATGCCGAGGCCAAGGCCCTGATCGAACAGGCCCACCAGCTCAACCCGGAAGACCCGGCGGTGCTCGACAGCCTGGGCTGGGTGAATTACCGCCTGGGCAACCTCGACGAGGCCGAACGCCTGCTGCGTCAGGCCCTGGAGCGGTTCCCCGACCAGGAAGTCGCCGCGCACCTGGGCGAAGTGCTCTGGGCCAAAGGCAACCAGCGCGAAGCCCGACAAATCTGGGCCAAGTTCCTCAAGGAACAACCCGACAGCCCTATCCTGCGCAGCACCATCAAGCGCCTGACCGGATCCGAGACTCTTTAATTCTATGTTTTTGCGCCACGCCATCGTTTTCAGTTTTATCGCCTTGCTCGCCGGTTGTGCGGGCTTCGGTGCCCGTGAGTCCGTCGAAGGCCAGGGCAACCCGGCTCAATGGCGACAGCACAAGGATCAGCTCAGCAGCATTGATGGCTGGCAGATCGAGGGCAAGATCGGGGTTCGCGCACCGAAGGATTCGGGCAGCGGCACCTTGTTCTGGCTGCAACGCCAGGACTATTACGACATCCGCCTCTCCGGCCCCCTGGGCCGTGGCGCTGCACGCCTGACCGGTCGACCGGGGCAAGTGAGCCTGGAAGTAGCCAACCAGGGCCGCTACGAAGCGCCGTCACCGGAGGCCTTGCTCGAAGAGCAGGTCGGCTGGAAGCTGCCAGTCTCGCACCTGGTCTGGTGGGTTCGCGGGCTGCCCGCACCTGACAGCAAGAGCCGCCTGAGCCTCAATGGCGACAGTCGCCTGGCCACCCTGGAACAGGATGGCTGGCAGGTTGAATACTTGAGCTACGTGGAACAAAGCGGCTACTGGCTGCCCGAACGTATCAAGCTGCACGGCTCCAACCTTGATGTCACGCTGGTGATCAAGGACTGGCAACCACGCAAACTGGGGCAGTGACATGACTGAACGCCTGACGCTGCCGTCCCCGGCCAAGCTCAATTTGATGCTGCACATCCTCGGTCGTCGTGAAGACGGCTACCACGAGTTGCAGACGCTGTTTCAATTTCTCGACTACGGCGACGAGATGACCTTCGCCGTGCGCGACGATGGCGTGATTCAACTGCACACCGAATTTGCCGATGTACCCCACGACAGCAATCTGATCGTGAAGGCCGCAAAAAAACTTCAGCAGCAATCCGGTTGTACGCTGGGCATCGATATCTGGATCGATAAAATCCTGCCCATGGGCGGCGGCATCGGCGGCGGCAGCTCGAATGCCGCGACCACCCTGCTCGGTCTCAATCACTTATGGCAACTGGGTTGGGACGAAGATCGCCTGGCCGCACTGGGCCTGACCCTGGGCGCCGACGTCCCGGTTTTTGTGCGTGGACACGCCGCATTTGCTGAGGGTGTCGGGGAAAAACTCACACCCGTAGACCCCGAAGAGCCGTGGTATGTCGTGCTTGTTCCGCAAGTATCTGTAAGTACAGCAGAAATTTTTTCAGATCCGTTGTTGACACGTAACTCTTCTCCCATTAAAGTGCGCCCCGTTCCCAAGGGAAACAGTCGAAATGACTGCTTACCGGTGGTAGCAAGGCGTTATCCAGATGTACGTAACGCTTTGAATTTGTTAGGTAAATTTACCGAAGCAAAACTCACCGGAACTGGAAGTTGTGTGTTTGGGGGCTTCCCAAACAAAGCTGAAGCTGATAAAGTCTCGGCCCTTCTTACAGAGACCCTTACAGGGTTTGTAGCAAAGGGAAGCAACGTTTCGATGTTGCATCGCAAGTTGCAAAGTCTGCTCTAAAGGAACCGAGTACTGGGTACTCGTTGCAACAGATACAGGGGCGTCGCCAAGCGGTAAGGCAGCAGGTTTTGATCCTGCCATGCGTTGGTTCGAATCCAGCCGCCCCTGCCATTTTCTATACTCATCCAGGTTACCCTCAGCCTCTAGGTACTGCGCGTGTCCAAGATGATGGTCTTTACGGGGAATGCCAACCCCGATCTGGCTCGGCGTGTTGTACGTCAGCTGCATATCCCTCTCGGTGACATCTCTGTCGGTAAATTTTCCGATGGCGAGATTACAGCCGAGATCAATGAAAATGTCCGCGGTAAAGATGTTTTCATTATTCAGCCGACTTGCGCTCCGACCAACGATAACCTGATGGAACTCGTCGTGATGGCTGATGCCTTCCGCCGCTCCTCAGCGACTCGAATCACAGCTGTAATCCCTTACTTTGGTTATGCCCGTCAGGATCGCCGTCCGCGTTCTGCACGTGTGGCTATCAGCGCGAAAGTCGTCGCTGACATGCTGACCGTGGTAGGTATCGACCGTGTTCTCACGGTTGACCTGCACGCTGACCAAATCCAGGGGTTCTTCGATATTCCAGTAGATAACATCTACGGCTCCCCCGTCCTGGTGGATGACATCGAAGACCAGCGCTTTGAAAACCTGATGATCGTGTCCCCGGACATTGGTGGCGTCGTGCGTGCACGGGCTGTTGCCAAATCCCTGGGCGTGGACCTCGGGATCATCGACAAACGCCGTGAGAAAGCCAATCACTCTGAAGTGATGCATATCATCGGTGATGTCGAAGGGCGTACCTGTATTCTGGTCGATGACATGGTCGATACCGCCGGCACCCTGTGCCACGCGGCAAAAGCCTTGAAAGAGCACGGTGCGGCTAAAGTCTTCGCCTACTGCACACACCCTGTGCTGTCGGGCCGAGCGATCGAGAACATCGAGAACTCCGTGCTGGACGAACTGGTGGTGACCAACACCATCCCGTTGTCCGCAGCTGCTCAAGCCTGTGCGCGTATCCGTCAACTGGATATCGCCCCGGTTGTTGCTGAGGCGGTTCGCCGTATCAGCAATGAAGAATCGATCAGCGCGATGTTCCGCTAAGGGTCAAACCTTGGCAGCATCAACCTGACGAAAAGCGCCCCGCCCCAGCACTCTGCTGGGGCGGGGCTTTTTTGCCCATATCGCCTTTAGCGCTGGTCGCAAACGCTGGGGCGAATGTGGTTATTTTGGAGATACAACATGAACGATTTTACTTTGAATGCTGAAGTGCGTTCCGACCTGGGGAAAGGTGCGAGCCGCCGCCTGCGTCGTCTCGCAAGCCTGGTTCCAGCTGTAGTCTACGGTGGCGAAAAAGCCCCTGAATCCATCAGCATGCTGGCTAAAGAAATTGCCAAACTGCTCGAAAACGATGCGGCCTACAGCCACATCATCGAGCTGAACGTAGGTGGCAAAAAGCAGAACGTCATCATCAAGGCCCTGCAACGTCACCCAGCTAAAGGCCACGTGCTGCACGCTGACTTCGTACGCGTTGTAGCCGGTCAGAAACTGACCGCTATCGTACCTGTGCACTTCGTTGGCGAAGCTGCTCCGATCAAGAAAGGCGGCGAAATCTCGCACGTTGTAGCCGAGATCGAAGTGACCTGCCTGCCGAAAGACCTGCCTGAGTTCATCGAAGTCGACCTGTCGGCTGCTGAAATCGGCGACATCATCCACCTGTCCGACCTCAAGGCGCCTAAAGGCGTTGAGTTCGTCGCACTGGCTCACGGTGATGACAAAGCTGTTGCAAACGTTCACGCTCCGCGCGTTGCACCAGAAGCTGAAGAAGGCGCTGCAGAGTAATTCACTCTGTAATGCCGGAGCTTGAGGAAACATCGCGGACCGAAACGTAGCGAGAAAGCGGGCGATAACGCGGCGTTTACTCTTGAGTAAATGATCTCTTGTTGTCCACTTTCGCCGCCCGTTGGTTGCGGCGATGTTATCCACAACTCCAAAGGAAGGGCCCCTGTCGTGACTGCCATTAAACTGATCGTTGGCCTGGGAAATCCAGGCGCCGAATACGAACAGACCCGGCATAACGCGGGGGCCCTTTTTGTTGAGCGTATCGCCCACGCCCAAGGTGTAAACCTTGTGGCCGATCGCAAATATTTTGGCCTGACCGGGCGCTTCTCGCATCAGGGTCAGGATGTTCGTCTGCTGATTCCCACCACCTACATGAACCGCAGCGGCCAGGCTGTCGCGGCGCTTGCGGGCTTCTTCCGGATCAAACCCGAGGAAATCCTGGTGGCCCATGACGAACTGGACCTGCCACCCGGCGTTGCCAAGCTCAAGCAAGGCGGCGGCCACGGCGGTCATAATGGCCTGCGCGACATCATCGCGCAGTTGGGCAATCAGAATACGTTCTACCGCCTGCGGCTCGGCATTGGCCACCCAGGCGTTGCCAGTATGGTTTCAAATTTCGTCCTGGGTCGTGCGCCACGCGCCGAACAGGAAAAACTCGATGCCAGCATCGATTTTGCCCTCGGCGTGCTGCCGGATATCTTCGCCGGTGAATGGAACCGTGCGATGAAAAACCTGCACAGCCAGAAGGCCTGACTCTTATCCGAGGGGAAACACCATGGGATTCAATTGCGGCATCGTCGGCCTACCTAACGTCGGCAAGTCCACCCTGTTCAACGCCCTGACCAAGTCCGGTATTGCGGCGGAGAACTTCCCCTTCTGCACCATCGAACCCAACACCGGTATCGTGCCAATGCCCGATCCGCGCCTGGAGGCCCTGGCGGCCATCGTCAATCCCAAGCGCATCCTGCCGACCACCATGGAGTTCGTCGACATCGCAGGCCTGGTAGCCGGTGCGTCGAAAGGTGAAGGCCTGGGCAACAAGTTCCTCGCCAACATCCGCGAGACCGATGCCATCGCCCACGTGGTCCGCTGCTTTGAAGACGAGAACGTGATCCACGTCTCCAACAGCGTCGACCCGAAACGCGATATCGAGATCATCGACCTGGAACTGATCTTCGCCGACCTCGACAGCTGCGAAAAGCAACTGCAAAAGGTCACGCGCAACGCCAAGGGCGGCGACAAGGACGCAGTGGTCCAGAAGGCCCTGCTTGAGCAGCTGATCGCACACTTCACCCTGGGCAAGCCTGCACGCAGCCTGATGAAGAGCATGAGCACCGACGAAAAGGCCGTGATCAAAGGCTTCCACCTGCTGACCACCAAGCCTGTGATGTACATCGCCAACGTGGCTGAAGACGGTTTTGAAAACAACCCGCTGCTCGACGTGGTCATGGCCATTGCCGAAGAAGAAGGCGCGATGGTTGTACCGGTGTGCAACAAGATCGAAGCGGAAATCGCCGAGCTGGAAGACGGCGAAGAGAAAGACATGTTCCTCGAGGCCCTGGGCCTGGAAGAGCCTGGCCTGAACCGCGTGATCCGTGCGGGCTACGAAATGCTGCACCTGCAGACCTACTTCACTGCCGGTGTCGAAGAAGTGCGTGCCTGGACCGTCAAGGTTGGCGCCACCGCGCCACAGGCTGCGGGTGTGATCCACACCGACTTCGAAAAAGGCTTTATCCGCGCCGAAGTGATCGCCTACAACGACTTCATCCAGTTCAAGGGCGAAGCCGGGGCCAAGGAAGCCGGCAAATGGCGCCTGGAAGGCAAGGAATACATCGTCAAGGATGGCGATGTGATGCACTTCCGCTTCAACGTATAACGCTTCACCGGCGGCCTATGCCCCCACAAAAAAAGCCGATGCCCAGCATCGGCTTTTTTTATGGCCGCACCAATAACGACGCCGATCTCCAACAGTTCAAGCGGCCCATGAAACATCAAGCAATCGTTAAATATTTTTAATAAAGACATCTAAAAAACAGGACGCAACCACTTCAAGCATGAGATTTGCTTAATCAATAACATTCATAAATCATTTAAGACTTCTCCTACCAACAGCTACAAATAACCTTCCTACAAAAACTTGAATATTTCCCAAGAACAACGCCCTAAACACTTAAAGCACAACAGCGGCGCATTCCAACATCCTTTCGCGATGACAACCTGGATATTTTGCGGTCTACTGGTCAATATCATTCGCTAATTCAAACAATAGTGAAGCGACAACTCTATTGGAGCAATAGCAATATGTCGGCCTCCTATCAGAACGAAGTTGAAACAGATACGCCATTCAACGAATACCCAGACATCGAAACAACTATCATAAATACCGCCCCGCTCAACATTGACATGCTGCTGCTGGGGGAAACGGGGACGGGTAAGGACACCTTGGCGCAACGTGTTCATTGCTTATCGGGGCGGCGGGGGAATTTCGTCGCACTCAACTGTGCGGCAATACCGGAGAGCCTTGCCGAAAGCCAACTGTTCGGTGTCAACAGCGGGGCCTACACAGGGGCGATGCAGTCACGTGCAGGTTCTGTCGAGGCCGCGCACCTGGGGACCTTGTATCTTGACGAAATAGACAGCATGCCGCTGACCCTGCAGGCCAAATTGCTGCGGGTGTTGGAGTCGCGGGGGGTTGAGCGCCTGGGCTCAACCCGATTTATTCCAGTGGATATGCGCGTGATCGCCTCCGCGCAGCAATCCTTGCATGAGATGGTCGAGCAAGGAGCGTTCAGGCGCGATCTGTACTTTCGCCTGAACGTGGTCAACATCAACCTGCCGCCCCTGCGCGAGCAACGAGATCGCATCATCCCCTTGTTCCTGAAAATGATCCGGCAGGAGGCCGAGTATTTCAAATGCCCTGTGCCGGCCCCCCCCAGCCACCTGTTAACACAATTACTGTGTCATCCCTGGCGGGGGAATGTCCGCGAGCTGCGTTCGACGGCCAAGCGTTTCGTCCTGGGGTTAGCCCCCCTTTGCGTCCCCGAGGCAGCGCGCGCAGACATGAACATGCCTCTCAAGGAGCGGCTACAGCAGATAGAAAAATCACTGATTGAAGCCTCACTGAACCGCCACGCCCACAACGTCGACGTGGTGGCCATCGAACTAGGCGTTGCCAAGCGCACACTTTATTACCGGATGAAACAACTGGAAATATCACTGACCTGAGTACCTTGCACAACTCACCCGCACGGCGCTGAAAAAGTTACACCTTTTGAAATACACCCTCCAGAAACACGTGGAACGCATACATCTTCTGCGCCACATAAATCATGGAACAGCGAAACTGGATGTGACACACCACCTCTCAGGATCGCCCTATTCCAGTGAGATCAACGTTAAGTACGGAGTAAAAAATATGAGTATCGGTTCTATTGGCTCTTCCGGATCTAACCCTTACGGCAGCGGCGCTGGTGGTATGAGTGTAGAACAGGCCGACGCGGGCCTTGAAGCCGCAGAAGCAAAAAAGAGGGCAGATGGTGTGAAAAACGCTTGGAAAACTGCGGAGAACCAAAATACCGCAGGTATAAAAACAGCCGCTGACGCACTCCGTTTGTAATCAGTCCGGCAGCCCTCTGGCCTTCCTGGTGCTTGATAGCGGGAAGGCCACTTAAAGTCTGCGCTACACCTCCCCTCCTGAGTACTTACGTAATAGGCGCCATATGTTTATAGGAAGAGTAAGTTCTTTTGAAGAGAATAATCTTGCTGGCGCCGCAAGCGCACAAGACTCATCTGTCTCTAGTACCGACGTGAACTTTTTTGCCTCAATCATGGCACCGTCAATGCCGGCAAATTCGACGACAACTTATACGACGCCACAAAGTATGCTTTCCGAGGCATCAGGCAAACTATCCTCCGTAACCCAACGCATGACCAAAAGTCTGCGTGCCCTGAGTGGCGACGATAAGTTTGACGAAGCGCGCAAATACCCGGACCAACTGTCCGATACGCTATTGCTCACGCATTTACTCGTCAAGAGTGTCGGTAAAACCGCACAATGCGTGGATAAAATCTGCAATCTTCAGTAGATAAACATGACTCGCACCCTGCGTATTGCATTAGTTCTAGCGCTTTCATTTATGCTCAATGCCTGTAGTGAACGTGTCGAACTTCACCGTCAACTCTCTGAGCAGGAAGCCAACGAGGTCCTCGCGGAGTTGGCAGACAAACATATACGCGCCAGCAAAGTTCCCGCCAAAGACGGTGTTGTCGTGATGGTCAACGCATCCGACATCGGGCGCGCCGTACGTACCCTGGATGCAGTGGGATTGCCCAAGGCCGCCCGCGCCACCATGGGCGAGACGTTCCGCAAGGAAGGGGTCATCTCGACCCCGCTTGAGGAACGGGCGCGCTATATCTATGCCTTGTCCCAGGAGCTGGAAACAACGCTGTCGAATATCGACGGAGTCATCGTCGCCCGGGTACACGTGGTGTTGCCCGAGCGAGTCGCACCGGGTGAACCGGTGCAACCCGCCTCCGCATCGGTGTTCATCAAACACGATCCCCGGCTCGACCCCGACAACATCCAGGCCCGTGTGCGCCGGCTGGTTGCCAGCAGTATCCCTGGCATGACCAACACTGCCGAAAACCCGCAAAAATTGACCGTGGTATTCGTCCCGGCAACGGCCTACATGGAGCAGCAACGCCTGGCCTATTTCGGTCCATTCCTGGTTCCCGGGGACGACATTGGATTTTGGCGGGCCAGTGTCACATTCACCCTGATCGTTTTGGTGCTGCTGATTATCGCTGTAACGTTCTGGCGGATCCGAGGCCAGCGCGTACTACCGCCGCCATCCCCTAACGCCCCGGCCCACGCGCCCGATGAGTAACCTGGCTTGGGTCCAGTGGTGGGCAACCCCCTGGATGTATTCGCGTGAAGATTGGAGAGCGGCTGATGAACACCCTGCGCTGAATGGGCTGTATCGCAGTCGGCATTCATGGGTAGGCAAGATATACGGCATCGCCCCCTGCCTACCTCCTCCGCCCCAGCCCACCCTGCTTCAATTGGCGCTCGCCTCGCCGGACCAACTGGACCTGGTGCTGGCATTGGTCGACAGCACGTGTCGCCCGAGCCACGCCAGCCTATTGAATGAAAGCCTCCTCCAGTGGTGCAACCGACTCTCCAAGGCGTTGCCTGCAGATATGTTGTTGTCCGATGACGACCCCCTGCAATTACTACGAACCTGGGTCAGCCCGCCAACCTGGCAGAGAATCAGATTGAGGTTTTCTCGCAGGCGCGTCTTGGAGCTGGAGAAAAACGCCCTTTCGCTGGGCGACTCGTACAGTCGCCTCGATACCCTTTGGCACGCCGTAGTCTGGCGGATTGCAACGATCAACAGCGACGGTAAAGCGCCTTACGCCAAGGACCATGGAGACTGAAAACGATGTTTTGCCGACACAAAATCGACTTGCCCAAAGGTGCCGCTGCCACTCCCGAAACCCTGATCCCCCGCGAAACGCTGGCGGGTTATGCCCAGGCCAACACTGTGTTGGAACACGCCAAGGCCCAGGCCAGGAAATTGCTGAAGTTGGCAGAAAAGCAGCGTGAAAAGCTCCTGGAACAGGCCGGCCTTGAGATCTGGCAACGTGCCGATGCGCAGTTCAAACGCTGGGAAGTCGAGCGCCAGGCGATGTACGACAACCTTGAGCGCTATGCCTCGTCTATCGCCAACCAGGCTATTGATCTGCTGCTCGAAGAAACGCCCCCAGCACAACGCATGGCGGCCCTGATCAAGCAATTGATGGCAAGCCAGGTTCCGCTGGTCAAGGCGGCTTTGCTATGCCATCCACAGGAACTGGAAGCCGCCAGGCACTTCCTGGCCGGCCACAACAATACGCTCTGGGCGTTGCGTGCTGACGATACGGTCAAACCTCAAACACTGCTGCTACAGACCGAAGAGGGAGACTTCTGTATCGGCTGGGCCGCCATGCGCGATAGTTTCCAGGAACAAAGCGACAAGTTCTTGAGCAGCTGATTTTAAACACGCATATGTATCCAAAATAAATGGCTACATCTGGAACCAATTCGAAATACAAACCACAGAGAGGAAACACAAGAGGAGCGAAGCCATGAACTACTACGAAGGTTATAGAGCACGACTTGTACAGGATGCGAAGCTCACTAGAAACGATGTCCGCGACTTGATGGAAGACAACTCTGGATCTGAGGAAGATATGGCTTTGTTCTACGAACTTCTGAGGAAGAATCGCAAATCCGAATACGTTTACACCGAGCATATTAGAGCCAGGCATATGCTGCTCAAGTCTGGCCTGGACAGCGGGCAGTAAATTGAAGGAGCTACTTTGCAACTGGTTGAACAGCCGCACTGAAGAACTAATACTGTTTGAGGATGACGACGAAATAATCCTCAGCCGCGGTTCTGACACCCTGTTACTGCGCGTCCAACTGACCTCAAGCCGGCCTGACAAATCACACCTCCACACCTGGATGCGCCTGGGCAATGCAAGCCTGAGTCACTTTCAGGGAGCGCTCGCCCAGGCGCCTGCAACGGGTGTGCTCTGGCTCGTCCAGTGTCTACCGCACAGCGCCGGCGAAAAGCATCTATTGGACAGTCTCGAAGCCCTGCTCAACCAGCGCGATACCTGGCGCGCAATGATTACGCGCCTCACAAAACCAACCCCAAGGTTCCAGCCCACGTCACTCCGATCGCTGCCGCACTAATCAGGGAACGCTCCATGTATAACAAAAACCACAAGCGCACTTGCTTGCGCGCCGTCTCGCCTGCATCCCCCCAAAAAAGCCGCCGTTGGTGCTGCCTGCTGGTGCTGCCCTGGTTGCTGGCGCCCTTGCAGAGCCCCCTCGCCGCTATCCCCGCCGAATGGAAAAACACCGCATACGCCTATGAAGCCGAACATAAGCCGGTGCGCGATGTACTGGAGGATTTCGCCCAGACCTTTGGCACGCAATTGCAGATCGACGGCCTGCTGGAGGGCAACGTCAATGGCAAGATACGCGCCAACACCCCGCAGTCGATGCTCGATAGGCTGGGGGTAGAACACCGCTTCCAGTGGTACATGTACAACAACACGCTGTACATCAGCACCCTGGACCAGCAAGAGTCCGCGCGCCTGGAGGTGGCCGCCGAGACCGTGGCTGACTTGAAGCAGGCATTGACCGATATTGGCCTGCTCGATAGCCGCTTTGGCTGGGGCGAACTGCCCGACGATGGCGTGGTGCTGGTCTCAGGCCCCAAGCGCTATATCGAGCAGATCAAGAACTTCAGCAGCCAGCGTAAATCTCCCGACGAAAAACAGAGCGTGCTGACGTTCCCGCTCAAGTTCGCCAACGCGGCGGACCGCCCGATTGATTACCGTGGCGAAAAGCTGGTCATCCCGGGGGTTGCCAGCATGTTGCGCGGGTTATTGGAGCCTCGCGATGCCTCGGCACTGTCGTCAATGAACCCGCGCCCCACCTCGTCATCGCAGCCTTCGCCCATAACCCCGATCCTGCCCCGCCTGGGCAACCCGATGCTGGACCAGATGCTCGGCTCGCAAGCGTCCCTGGGGCAGACGGGGCCAAGCATGGCGCTCACATCCCGGGCACCGCCTGCCCGAGGCAAGATCCGTGTCGAGGCCGATGTGCGTAACAACGCGGTATTGATCTATGACCTGCCAGAGCGCCAGACAATGTACCGCGAACTGATCGCTCAACTCGATGTGGCACGCAAGCTGGTGGAGATAGACGCCATCATCCTTGATATCGAGCGCACGCAACTGCGCGAGTTCGGGGTCAACTGGGGCTTTCAGAACAGTCGCTTTCGCGCCGGTGTGAACATGGCGCCCGGCACCTCCGCGCAAATATCGATCGAGAACCGTGACCGTTTCTACGCCGACATCCGGGCCCTGGAGGCCAAGGGACTGGCGACCATGGTGTCCAACCCGTCAGTGTTGACCCTGGAAAACCAGCCGGCGGTGATTGACTTCAATCGCACCCAGTACCTGACCGCCGGCGTCGAAAACGCAACCATCTTGCCCATCACCGTGGGCACCAGTTTCCAGGTGGTGCCGCGGGTCATCACCTCGCGCGGCAGCCACCAGGTCTATCTGGCGGTGGATATCGAGGACGGCAACTTCGACGAGTCCAACCCTGAGCGCATCGGCCCCGATGTGCGCCGGGGCAAGGTCAGCACCCAGGCGGTGATGGCGGAAAAACGCTCGCTGGTGGTCGGCGGGTTCCATGTCACCGAAAGCGCCGACCAGAAAAACAAAGTGCCGGTACTGGGGGATATTCCCTTGCTGGGCAAGGCGCTGTTTTCTTCAACCCAGCGCAAAAACAACCGGCGTGAACGCCTGTTTATCCTGACCCCACGGGTGATCGGCGACCAGGCCGACCCGTCACGCTACTTGCCCCAGGACGACCAGGTGGAACTGCAAGCAGCCCTCAAGCCGCTGGCCAGGCGCTATGCCGGGCACCCGCCGGTGATCAAGCGCAGCGAGATCACCAGCGCCCTCGCCCACCTCGTCACCGGCCAGGTACCCGATGCGTTCAAGGCCGCGCCCATGCCCCTGGGCCTGAACACCTTGTGCAACCCTCGCGAGTTGCTGGCGCTCAATACCGAACGCAGCCAGTGGTACGCCGGCCCGCAGTTCAACGTGGCGGTGGTGGTGATGCGCAACCAGTTCAAACGCAACGTGCGCATCGATGAAAACGAATGCAGCAACGCCCAGACCCTGGCCGTCAGCGTCTGGCCACGGGCCTGGCTCAAGCCGGGCGAAGAGGCTGAGGTGTTCATCGCCATGCGCCCGGTGGTCAAGGATGAACACATCGGTATCTCCCGCCCGTCCCTGCTCACCCCAACACGGAAGACTGCGCCATGAAACAACCACTCGCCGGCATCACCCTCTTCGCACTGGCTCTGTTGATGGGCGGTTGTACACCAACGTGCAAAGGTGACTCCTGTTCACGGCCACAATCGAGCGCCGGCAAGCTGGTGGTCTGGTGGCCGCCGCAGATGCGGGTCGAACCCGGCCCCTCGGGCGAAAGGGCCGATTACCAGACGATCTCGCTGGAGCAATGACAAGCATGGGATTGCCCGACGAGGGTGCGCGTCGCCAGGTACTCCTGGACAACCTGGTAAGCGGCAATGCCGCCTACCAGTCGCTGTGTCCGGGCATTGGCCTATGCCGTCTGAATGCCGGGCGCCAAGCTGGCCTGGCCTTGCAGATTGCGCCTGAGGCGTTGCAGCCTGGCCAGTTGGACCAGGTGCTGAAGCGGCGCTTTGCCCACGCGATCGGGTTCGATGGCTGCTTTGTCTATCTCGATGCCAAGGGCAGCCTGGTGATCTGGCATGCATGGTCGCCAAAAGGCCATTCGCACGATGACATCGTCAGCCGGCTGCTCTCCCTGGCCAGGCTCGAGGCCCTGGATGTGCACCGCGCGCCCTAGCGGCGCGCCAACTCCGGCAGCTCCAGGGTCTGGCGCTTGGCCTCATCATCCAGCTCACGCAAGGTGCGATAGATCAACGCCACCGCCTGCAAGGTCTCCCGCGGGATCGGCGCGCCCAACTTGCGTTCATACAACATGCGCGCCAACCACACACACTGGATCACCGGCACATCAGCAGCCTTGGCCCGGCCAATCAGTTTGCGGGCCTGGGCATCCGTGCCCTTGTCGACCAACATGGGCAGCGGCGTCTTGCCAGGCCTGTAGTACAGCGCCACGGCATAGTGCGTCGGGTTGACCACCAGCATGTCGGACTCTTCAAGCTTGGGCAGCTTGACCTTGGGTTCTTCCTGGGCGAGTTGATAGGCCAGGGAGCGGCGCTGGCCCTTGACGTGAGGATCGCCCTCCATGTCTTTGTACTCCTTGACCACCTCCACCTGGGTCATACGCATGCGCTTGGCAAAGAAGTACTTCTGCATGGCCAGGTCGACCAGCGCGAGCACCAGCAGCAGCCCGAGGCAGGCGTGCAGCAAATGGCGGAACAAGGTAATCAGCGCCACGATGTAGCTTTGCAGGTCGCTGGTGGCGAGGTTGATCAGCACCCCCAAGGACGGGGTGATCACCACATACAGAATCAACGAGAGCAGCAATGCCTTGGCGAGCCCCATCAACAGGTTGATCACTGACTGGGCAGAAAACATCTGCTTGACCTGATTGAGCGGGTTGAGGCGATTGAAGTCCGGCTTCAAGCTCTCCGGAGCGAACAAAAAACCGAACTGCAGCCAACTGCTCATCAGCTTCACGGCAATCGCTACCCCACACATCAACAGGCCGAACGAAAAAAACACCACCAGGCCGTCCATCAACACTTCTTCCAGGGCGCGAACAAACGGTTGGCCAATGCGCGAAAACGGCAGCGCCATCAACTGCTGGAAGCGCTGCAGGCTGGTTTGGGCAGTAAACAGGGCGATCTCGCTGATCGCGGTAAGCACCAATAACTTGGCCACGTCCTGGCTCTGTGCGACCTGGCCTTTCTTGCGTTGGTCCTTGAGTTTCTTGGGGGTCGCCGCGTGTTTTTTCTCGCCTGAGTCACTCATGACCCCACGCCCCCAATCATCACGCCCAGGGAGTGCTTGAGGTCGAGCAAAAGGCCCATGCGCCCGGCGATCAAATCTTCCAACAGGGGAAAGTACAGCAGTAAAAAGGCCAGGCCTGCCAGGCTCTTGGCCGGCATGGCCAGGGTCGACACCTGCAACTGCGGGCTGTAGAGCCCCAGCAGGGCAAAGCCGAACTCCAGCAGCAACAGCACCGCGATGAACGGCGCGGCGTAGAGCATCATGTGCACGAAGGTATCGCCAAGCAGGCCCAGGAACACGCTGAAACCATTGACTGCGGGCAGTGGCACCCAGGCCGTGGGTGGCCAGATCAGATAGCTGTCCCAAATCACCTGCGTCAACGCCCCCAGCCCGAGGGTGGTGATCAACAGAAAAATCGCCAACTGCTTGAACAGATGCCCGACCGGCGTGGCATCCGGCCCCAGCGAGGGGTTGAGTTGCCCGCCCGCCAAGGCGCCTCGCTGGTTATCGAGCAACGCGCCGACCGACTCGACCATCCAGAACGGCATGAACAGCAACACCCCCAGCAACAGGCCCAGGGCCGCTTCCTTGAGCACCAGCCCGGCAAGCAGCAGCGCCGAGTAATCCTTGCCCATCAACGCGGCATGGATGCCGGGCGTGGGGAACAAGGCCAGCACCATCACAATCGTGTGCCGGGTCATGCCGCGCACATGCTGGAAACAAAACGCCGGCACCAGGAACATGCAGGGGTAGATGCGGGCCATGCTGATCAGCAGGCTGGGCAAAAATTCCAGATAAAGGAGCAAAGGCTGTTCCTCAGTTCAGTGCCGAGCGGGCAATCATGTCGAAGGTCATATTGATCAGTTGAATCAACTCCACGCCGATCCAGCGCCCGGTCAATATCAGGGTTATGCCGACGGCAACCAGCTTGACCCCAAAGGGCAAGGTCTGGTCCTGCACCTGCATCAGGGCCTGCACCAGGGACGTCATCACCCCGACAATCACCGCGACGATCAGCGGCGGCGCCGAGAGCACCACCACCAGCAGCATGCCCTGCTTGAACAGCACGATCGGTTCCATAGATCACTCACAGATAAGAAAGGAACAAGCTGTCGAGCAGCCGCGACCACCCGGAAACCAGCACGAACAGGAGCAATTTCAGGGGCAGGGAAATGGTCATCGGCGAGACCATCTGCATGCCCAGGGCCAGCAGCAGGTTGGAGACAATCAGGTCGATGACGATGAACGGGATGTAGATCAAGAAGCCGATCTCGAACCCGGCCTGCAATTGCGAGATCACATAGGCTGGGATCAGCAACATGAGATCGTCACGGTGGGCGTTTTGCGCCATTTCCGGGGGCCACATGCGGGCGGTGTTTTCCACCAGGTGGGTCAGGATGTCGGGGTCGGTGTTGCGGGTCATGAACAGGCGCAGCGGCTCGATGGCCACCAGCCCCGTCTCCTGGAGCCGTTGCACACTGCTCAGGTCTACCGGGGCGTCCTTGACGTTCTGGACGATCGCATAGCCCACCGGCGCCATGATGAACAACGTTGCCGCCAGCGCGATGCCGTTGAGCGCCATGCTCGGGGGCACTTGCTGCACGCCGATGGCGTTACGGGTGATCATCAGCACAATGATGATTTTCAGAAAGGACGTGCACACGATCAACAGCATCGGCATCAAGGCCAATGCCCCGATGAACAGCGCCAGGATAAGGGGTTCAACCCCCTGCAGCGTCATCGCGCGAAAATCACACGGGACAACTGCAAGCCCAGGCGTCCATCCATCTCGACCAACTGGCCCTGGCCAATCGGCCGGTCGCCGTAGTACAGGCCAGCCATGCCGGGGGCGTAGCCGGCGATACTCAATACCGCGCCGGGGGTCAGGTTGCGCAGCTCGCCAAGGGTCAGGTTCAGGGTGCCACAGCGTACATTCAGGGCCATGCTCAACTCGTCGAAAGGCTCATGGCCAAAGACATCCACCACCGGTTCATCAAGATCATTGTCTTCATACTCCGAGTAGTGTTGTGCTGAAAGATCCTCGTCCACGGACGTTTCCTCGATAGATGTAAGTGTCAGGCACACAGGCCCGGATTCATCGTCAATGCACCCGCGCAAGCGATGCTTGCCAGCGCGCACCTGGCCATTGCCCCGCACATCAAAAAAGGCTTGTTCGAGCATCAGCACGTCGCCGGCCCGCAGGCTGCGCACCTGCGTCACGGGCAGTAGCAAGCGCCCCAGCGTCACGGCAATCGCCAACTGAAACGAGGGCGGTAATGGCAAGGCCGTCGGCTGCCAGCGCCCGGTCTCACACAGCGCCAGCAAGCTCTCGGGGGCCAGCAACAGATACCCCACCACCCTGGAGGGCCCCAGCGTCACCGTGAGCCGGCAACCGAAGTTCAGTTTTCCAGGGGCCGTGCGCAGCCGCAGGTAACCGAACAGCGCTCGCACTTGAGGGCTCAAGTGATGCTGGAATAACTCCCAGAACCAGGAGTCCGGATCATTGCCGGCCTCTGCCAGCGTCACCGGGCACTCCCCCAGCAGGCTGAACATTGGCCCTGGCTCGCTGAAGGCCAATAGCCCACAGGCACTTTCGAAGTACAGCGCGGCAGCACTCCTGGGCGCACGCCCAGGCTCAAGCAGCAGCTCTCCGTGCTGGCCTGTCACCTGGAACGGCATGCGCAGGCCTCGCCCCAGTCGCAGGCGTGCCGCAACCGTGGCGCTCTTGACCTGCGGCAGCGCTAAAGCAGGCATGATCATGCCGCGCCCACATTGACCAGATGCAAATCGACGGGCTGGCCCAGCACCTCGGCCAGGTGCTCCTGGCAGCCCTGCCGCACGCCGGTCAGCCAGCGCGCGGCAAGTTCCTGCTCTGCCGCCAGCTCGATGTTCCAGCCCCCCTGTTCACGGCGCACGCTGGCGTTGATCCGCCCCAGGCGCGGCAGGTAAAGCACCGCGTGCAGGGGCCATTGCGCGCTCCCGTGAATCCGGGGAGTCAATTGCGCCGTCATCGCCTCGATCATCAAGGCATCGGCTGACACTCCGGCTGCCGATGCCGAGGTGCCGTAACCTGCACCCTCCGCATCACCGCCCAGCAGTTGGGCAAACAACAGTCCTTGCTCCCAATGCACCACACCCGACAGCGCAGGCTCCTGTTCCGCGCGTGGCTCACGGGGGCGCGGTCGTTCAGGCTTGCTTGCTGGAACTTGCGTCATAGCTCTTCCTGTACCTCTTCCTGGGTCAATAAAACGGACAACTCCTGGAGCTTCTCAACCTCGCGCAGGCATTGGGTGACCTGCTTTTGCGCAGTGGCGACGTGAACCACCTGTTCCTCGCGCCGGCCCTGTAGTGCCTGCAACTGCCCTTCTTCGCGCTGGGTTCCGGCAGCCAATGAGCGCTCCTGGGTACTCCAGGCCTTGAGTTGCTGCAGTGAGAGCACCTGCCCTTGATGCTGATTCAACAACTGCGCGGACTTCTGGATTTCCTCCAGGCGGGTTTGCTCAAGTGCGTCTTGCGCCTGCTGGATTTGCGCCAGCAAGGCTTGCTGGTGCCGCTTGGCCTCACGCAGCGCCCGCTCGGCACGGTCGGCCCGATGCCTGCGCAGGCGCCGCAACGTGTCGATTTCAGAAAGGGACATGGGTCGTCAGGCTCATCAATTGATCGAGGGTCATCGACATCGATGCCGGTTCTCGCAAGTCCTGGCGCAGGAAGCCATCCACCGCCTGGCGACTGTCCACGGCCAGGTCAGTCAGGGCATCGTTGCCGGGCTGGTACTCCCCCAGCTTGAGCATCAACTCGATCTGCTGGTACGCCGACAACAAGCGGCGCAGTGCCGTCCCGGCCTGGATATGCACGGGCTCGGCGACGTTGCTCAAAATCCGTGACAGGCTGGCCAGCACATCCACCGCCGGATAGTGGCCGCGCTCGGCCAATTTGCGCGACAGGACGATATGGCCATCGAGCAACGAGCGCACCTCATCGGCCACCGGATCGCTCATGGAGTCCTGCTCGATCAGCACGGTATAGATCGCCGTGATCACCCCCTCGCGGGTCAGCCCGGCACGCTCCACCAGGCGCGGCAGCAAGCTGTACACCGACGGCGGCAGGCCGCCACGCCCCAGCGGCTCACCGGCAGCCAGGCCGATTTCACGTTGGGCCCGGGCAAAACGGGTCAGGGAGTCGATCAGCAACAGCACCCGCTTGCCCTTGCGTCGATAACCTTCGGCCAATGCAGTGGCGGTGAAGGCAGCCCGGGCACGCTCCATGCTCGAGCGGTCGGACGTCGCACACACCAACACCGCCTTGGCCCGCAGCTGGTCATCGAGTTCGTGGTCGAGGAACTCGCGCAGCTCGCGGCCACGCTCGCCAATCAGGCCAAACACAATCACATCACAGTCAACGTTGCGCGCGATCTCCGCGAGCAAGGTGGTCTTGCCACAACCGGCGCCCGCAAACAGGCCGACGCGCTGGCCTTCGCCCAGGGTCAGCAGGCCATCGATCGAACGGACCCCAGTGGACAACGCCCGATGAATCCGCGGCCGCTCGGTGGGCAACGGCGCCTCGCACAACACCAGGCTGGTGTCTTCGGCCTGCGCCTCGACAAATGCACTGGCGCCCTGCCCCGTGATCGGGCGCCCAAAGCCGTCCAGTACCTGACCCAACAGCTGATCACTGACACGCACCCGATGTGAGACGCCCAACTGCTCGACACTGGCGCCCACCCGCACGCCTTCAAGATTGCCCAAGGCGCTGAGCACCGCATCCTGCTGATCGAAGCCAATGATCTCGGCCAGCATGTAGTCGCCCGTGGCCTTTTCCACCTGGCACAAATCGCCGATACGCGCATGAGGCAAGCGGCATTGCAGCAACATGCCATTGACCCGCTGGATCCGCCCACGCACCGAGACCGGTGCGAAATTGGCCAGTGCCTGTGATCGGTCCTGCTGCCAGGCGGCCAGGCGTGCCTGCAATTCGGCACTCACCAGCGCACCTCATAGCGCTGTACGCCGTCGAACACCACTTTGCTGTTGTCGATCAGCACCAGGCGCAAGCCATCTACTTCATCCCCGACAAACAGGCGGCTGCCTTCATCCAGGACCACATGGCCATTGGGCCCGCCGACGATCTGCAGAATCTTGAACGGGAACACCGAGCTGCGCTCCTTGACCCGGCTGATCACCGGTACAGGCGTCTCGAACTGCTCGCCAAAACGACTGAGCATGCGTGATACCACCCCCACATCCTCCTGGGAAACATCACCGTCGAGCGCCACCTGGCCATTCACCACCTGTAGGCTGACGCGCTGGCTCAACTCCCGCTCGACGAGCATTTTCAGCAGTTGCTGACGGACTTCGTAGGGTGAGTCCAGCGCGCTTTTCTGGTTCTGTACCGGCATCAACGATGCCTGGGCCTCGTGCTCTCCCGTTGTGGCCAGCCCCACCGCCATGATGATGGCCGCGACCACCACCGCCAGGCTGATCAACCGCTTTTGCTGCGACCCGGAGATCGACGACAACGTCAGCCCCGCAGCCGCCTCCTTGACCGACCTGGCGGGTGACGGAACAGGCGCGGCAGCCGGAGCTTGCGGCCACGGCTGATCAGCCAGGGTCACACACAGTCGAATATTGCCAATCGAAAACGGCACATCCAGTGCCAGGTCGGCAATCTGTGCCAGGAGCCGACCGTCATTGGCGCGCACCAGTCCCTCCTGGGCCTGTACCGACCAGCACTGCTCGATATAGCGCAGCACCACATGGCGCTCGGCAATCCCCTCGTCATATAGCGAAAGGTCAGCCTCCGGATGGGCACCAATACTCCATTGCCCGCCAAACAGCGGCAACGCCGCCCCCTGGCGCGAACCATCCAGCACTCGTAGCTCAAACATCGCCAGGCCTCATGCCACTTCCTCTCGAAACAGATTCTCCTGGGCCAGATCAAAACGCCCCAGCACCTTGACCTTGGACGATGCACTCAACTCAGCAAACGACAGCACCGGCACATGGTTGAACTCCTCCAGCAACAAGGTGCGCAAGGGGCTGCGCAGATCCTGCGCAACCAGCAGCACGCTTTTGCTCTTGGGGCGCACGGAGAAGGCCTGCTTGAGCAAGCTGACCAGCGCCGCACTGCTTTCGTTATCCAAAGAAAAGAACACCCCGGTCTGGGTCTGGCGCAGGGCGTCGCGCAACACGTTTTCGGTGTGCGGTGACAACAGCCAGGCATGCAGGCCATCGGTTTCGCTGTACTGGTGCAGGATCTGCGACTTGAGGGCAATACGCGCATAGTCGGCCAGGGCATCCGGCTCACGTTCATGCTGGCCGTGCTCGATCAACGCCTCGACAATCAGGCGCACCGCCCGTAACGGTACGCCCTCGCCGGCCAGGCGCTGCAACACCGACGAAAAACGCGACAACGGCATGATCCGCTGCAGTTCCTGCACCAATTCCGGCTGGTTGAACTCCAGCCAACTGAGAATCGCCTTGCTCTCCTGGATGCCGAGGAACTGCGGGCCGCTGAGCAGCATCGCTCGCGTCATGCGCTCCTGGAGCAGGCTGTAGGCCGTCGAGCGCGCCAGATGCTCGTCCGCCAGCAGCGGGTCATCGGGGGCAAACCACATCCAATCCTGTTCGTCGCGCTCCGCCAGGCCCCTGCTGCCGCTTGCGGGCTCGCCCGCAAATGCCGCCATTTCCACGCCCACCCAATGTCCCAGCGTGGCCTTCAATATCGGCACTTCATGCACGCAGAAACGAAACTCATCGTCGGCCAATGCCGGGGCGAACTCGACTTCAAACGGCGGTAGGGTCAAGCCAATCTGGGTCACCAGGCTATTGCGGCTCTGGCGCACCCCGTGGATCACATCCGATACCAACGGGCTCTCCTGCAAGGCCAGCGGAAACTGCAACAGGTACGGCCGCGACGGGTCAAAGCCGCGCAGATCCTCCACCCCGTTCTGCTCTGGGGGGACGGTATCGGTGGCCGGTTCCTGCGACTGTTCCTCACGCTGGCGGCGGCGCATCAGGAAATAGCCGAGGCTGCCGGTCATCAACGAAATCAGGATGAACACTACCGTGGGCATCC
Source organism: Pseudomonas sp. WS 5059 (assembly GCF_012985525.1). Classification (NCBI taxonomy): domain Bacteria; kingdom Pseudomonadati; phylum Pseudomonadota; class Gammaproteobacteria; order Pseudomonadales; family Pseudomonadaceae; genus Pseudomonas; species Pseudomonas sp. WS 5059. The sequence continues at coordinate 490,165 of NZ_JAAQWO010000006.1, forward strand.
CCGGCAGCGTGGCGAAGGCGAGCATGCCCACCGAGGCAATCATCCAACTCTTGGGCTCGCTGGTCATTTGCCGGGCAATCTCGGCGCCCATGTTGTTGCTGCCTTTATTGCGCCCGGAAGGCGCTACACGGGTGATGATCATGCCGGCGGTCAACGAGATCAGCAGGGCCGGAATCTGCGCGATCAGGCCGTCACCGATGGTCAGTACCGAGTACAAAGCCATGGATTCGCCGGCACTCATGCCATGCTGGAACATGCCGGTGGCGAAACCGCCCAGCAAGTTGATCACGACAATGATCAGCCCCGCGATGGCGTCGCCCTTGACGAACTTCATGGCCCCGTCCATGGCCCCGAACAACTGGCTTTCGCGTGACAGTTGCTCACGTTTGTCCCGGGCCTGGTTGCCGTCGATCAGGCCGGCGCGCAGGTCGCTGTCGATGGACATTTGCTTGCCGGGCATCGCGTCCAGGCTGAAACGCGCCGCCACTTCCGCAACCCGCTCCGAACCCTTAGTGATCACCAGGAAGTTAACCAGGGTCAGGATCATGAAGATCACCAGGCCCACCGCGAGGTTGCCGCCCACCACAAAGTTGCCGAACGCCTCGACAATGTCGCCGGCGTCCTGCTCCAGCAGGATCAGGCGCGTGGTGGCAATCGACAGCGCCAGGCGAAACATCGTGGTCAGCAGCAGGATCGACGGGAACGATGAATACGCCAGCGGCCCCGGTAGGTACAGCGCCAGCACGATCAACAGGCAAGAAATACAGATATTGAGGGCGATCAGGATATCCACCAGCCAGGTGGGCAGCGGCACGATAAAGATAAACACAATGGCCATGACCACCACCGCGCCCAGCACCTCGGCGCGTTGTGCAACCTTCAACAGCACGCCGTTGATGGCCCGCAAAGCACTCATGCCTTCAATTCCGGCCACGTGTGGGTATGCCGCGTGCCTCGCTCCTGGGTGGCGTACTCCAGCAGGACCTGCTTGTAGCTGTTCAGTGCCTCCTCGCGCCGTCTTGCATCACACCACCAAGCCAGCGGCAAGGCCTTGAGCTCCGGGAAAAAGGTGCTCAGCGACTGTAATTGGTGAGCCCACTGATCGCCCCCCAGGTCCCGGGCCAGGTGCTTGATTTCGTGGGGCGCAAGACCGCTGGCCGCATACCCCAGCAAGCGCTGCAACAGGCCCACCGCGTCCAGGGGCAGTTCGGGGTACAACAGAAGGAACTTGCCGATCAGATCCTTGCAGCGGGCGAGCACACCACTCAGGCGGCTGCAGTCATTCAAGCCCAGCAACAGGGTGCGCAACTGGCCCCGGTCTACCGAAGAGGTCTGCGCGGCAATATCGTCGGCCAGGGCGCGGCGGATCAGCTTGAGCCCGGACTCAAAGTCCCCGCCCCCGAACAGCCCCAGCAGCGACTGCATAATGGTCGCCAGCGATTGGGTCGTGACCACGCTGGTGTAATACAGGCTGCGCACCGCCTGGCGCAGCTGCGGGTCATCACTGCCGGCCTGCAATGCCAGTGCGGTGTTCAGGCCCGCCTGGATCTGTGGTTTGTAGTGGGCCTCAAGGTCAACCAGCGAACTGCGCGCCAGGCTCGCCTCGGCGGTACGCCCCTCGGCGTCCGCCTGCAGCGCCACGTGCTTGAGCACCACATACGCGCGCGCCGGGTCGTTGCCCGTGATATCCATCAACTTGCCGACCTTGGCGCCGACCAGCAGTTGCACCCTGACGTTACGGGCAACGGTCGCCATTGTCGTCTGCGCCGGGTGCCCCAGTTGATCATAGAGCTGCGTCAACTGCTCGGCCGCTGGGGCCCGCAGGCCCAGTTGGCGCTGGCCCAGCGCCCGGCCATTGAATTCGACCTCCTGGGTAAACAGCACACTCAGATCGTCAGCAACCGGAGCGTTTATCGGAACCGGCAGCCCACCCTCAATCCGTGCCGGGGCCGGTTGATTCAGGGGCGCGGGGGTTTGCACTTCAAGATTGGGATCGACTTTCATGGGAGTGCCAGCACAAGAGATTCGTATCCTTGTGTGGCTGGGACAGCCCATACGGTTCCATCCTCATCCGCTTTGCATCAGCAATGAAAATACCCGCACAAACCCACGGCGGCTTGCGCAAGCTCTTGCATGAAAAACACCTAAAACAAGATATTTCGCTATATATATCAATTAGATACAGACAATTTCCGATTGGCACAAGCGGTGCTAACAGGGTTCTCGTCGAAGCCATTTCGACTGCTTATACCCTGAGGAAAAATCATGGATATCCCTATCAGTGTTTTAGTTAATCTTCCCCGTGACCCTGGCCAATCCATCCAAGATCTGTCCGACGACCACCACAAACGCCTGCGCCGGTTCATTCATAAACGCGTATTGAACCCGGAGGATGCGGACGACATCCTGCAACTGACGTACCTGGAGGCCTGGCGTAACCGCCATCACTTCAGCGCGCAGGCATCATTAAGCACGTGGATGTGCGGGATCGCGCTGAATCTGATCCGCAATCACTTCCGCCGCCTCTATGCCAAGCCGGTGCATTGCGAGTTCGATGAGTCGCTGTCCCATGGACATAACGAAGAGCAGGACCTGGCGCGCCAATTCGAGATCAACCGCCGGCTGGAAAACACCCTCAGCGCAATCCAGAACCTGCCCCTGAAAATGCGCAACACCTTGTATGCCTCACTGGAAACCGACGGTAGCTACCAGGACACCGCCGATGCCCTGGCGATCCCGATTGGTACCGTCCGTTCCCGCCTGTCCCGGGCACGGGAACAGCTCAAACGCGCGACAAAATCTCATCCATTCCAATAGGAGAGGGAATGCCCATGGATAGGGCCCTCCCCCGGCTTCAAGCCTTCTTCGAACGTGGCAACAGAATCGCCAGCACCCCGAGCAACGGCAGGAACGAGCACAGCGTGTACACGTACTCGATGCCGTGGATGTCTGCCAGGTAGCCCAGCAACGCCGCACCAATCCCGCCAAACCCGAACATCAGGCCGAAGAACACCCCGGCGATCATTCCCACATTGCCCGGTACCAATTCCTGCGCGTAAACCACAATCGCCGAGAACGCCGAAGCCAGGATAAAGCCGATCACCACACTGAGCACGCTGGTCCAGAACAGGTCGACATGGGGCAACAGCAGGGTAAAAGGCGCCACACCCAGGATCGAGAACCAGATCACCGCCTTGCGGCCGATCTTGTCGCCAATCGGCCCGCCAAAGAACGTGCCCGCCGCCACCGCCCCCAGGAACAGGAACAGATGCAACTGCGAGCTGGCCACCGACAGGTCGAACTTCTCGATCAGGTAAAAGGTGAAGTAACTGGTGAAGCTGGCCATGTAGAAGTACTTGGAAAACACCAACAGCCCCAGCACCACCAACGCACCGAGCACGCGGTTTTTCGACAGGCCGTGGGTAGCGGCCTGGCCCTGCTTGAGTTTGAACAGGTTCAAATGGTTGCGGTACCAGCGGCTGATCGCATACAGCACACCCAGGGCGAATACCGCGAACAAGCCGAACCACGCCACATTGCCCTGGCCATACGGAATGATGATCGCCGCCGCCAGCAACGGGCCAAACGCCGAACCTGCGTTACCGCCAACCTGGAAGGTCGACTGCGCCAGGCCATAGCGCCCACCCGAGGCCAGGCGCGCCACGCGGGACGCCTCCGGGTGAAAGGTCGAGGAACCAATGCCGATCAACGCCGCCGCCAGTAGGATCAGCGGGAAACTGCCGACCTGGGACATCATCAAAATCCCCACCAGCGTACAGATCATCCCGCAGGGCAGCAGGAACGGCTTGGGATGGCGGTCGGTGTAATACCCCACCCACGGCTGCAGCAGCGAGGCCGTGAGCTGGAACGTCAGGGTAATCAGGCCGACCTGGGTAAACGTCAGGCCATAACTTTGCTTGAGCATCGGGTAGATCGACGGCAACACCGCCTGGATCAAGTCATTGATCAAGTGCGCCAGCGCCACGGCGCCGATGATACGCATGACCAACGGGCTGGATTGCGCCGCGGCCGGCGTCGTAGCCACTGAAGGCTGGGAATTGGTAAGAGCCATGAGGAACGTTTCCGTACAGCAGATGGATGCACAGGTGCAGGTGCGACAATGTGCCATTTTTCGGGGCAGGAAGGCTATCCCGTTAGCAGGCTAACGAGTAGGTGAATCGATGCAGCGCTCATGGGTTGTAAAGGGCCAACAAGATGGATCCGTCTAATATGAGGGACATTTCCTAGAGAATCCTTCGGCCTTGTGCCTGGTAAGAACACCCCACATCAAAGGTGGGAGCGGGCTTGCCCGCGATGGCGCTGGGTCAGTCAACTCCTGTATTGGCTGGCCCACCGTCATCGCGAGCACGCCCGCTCCCACACTTTGATTTTCGCGACCTGAGGAACCGCACAAATCCCCAGCCACTGGTCGCCTCACCCGATGTTTTTGCTTAAACAGTTGATAGCGTAGATAAATTTTCAAAAAAAGCGCTTGACGCATTCCCGTTCTCCGCGAATAATGCGCGCCACTTGGCTACATAGCTCAGTTGGTTAGAGCATAGCATTCATAATGCTGGGGTCCGGGGTTCAAGTCCCTGTGTAGCCACCAAGTACTAAAAACGGCTTACCGAAAGGTAGGCCGTTTTTTTTTGCCCGCAGAAATCCTGGAGAGCAAGCCCGCGAGCAGCTATAGCTCACGGGCCATGTCTACACCTTAGAAGTAAGTCGTAGCCCCGGCAAAAAACGCCCGGCCCGGCACATAGAACGTCGTCGAACCATCCCGCGCATCTTCGTCCAGCAGGTTCTGCACGCCGCCATTGAGCGTCAGCCACTTGGTCACGGCCAGGTTCGCCGTCAGGTCGTAGGTGGTGTAGGACTTGACGAAGTCATTGCCCACTCCGCGCTGTTTACCCACATGCTGCGCCGACAGTTCGGTGTTGAGCTTGTCGGTGGCCTGCCAGTTGATTGCACTGAAAGCAGACAACTTGGGCGCGCTGATCAGGTCTTCGCCGGTGGACAGGTTTTTGCTTTCCAGCATGTAGGTGGCGTTGGTGCGCCAGTCCAGGGAGTCGGTCAGCGGCACGCGAACCGAGCCTTCCCAGCCGCGGGTGCGCGCTTTTTCGACGTTTTCCAGCATGGTCCACCAGCGACCCTGGAATTGGCCCAGTGGCGCATATTCGATCTTGTCTTCGAAGTCGGTATGGAAGTACGTCAGGCTGGCTTCCCAACCATCACGGTCGAAGGACACGCCCATTTCCTTGTTGACGCTGGTCTCTGGCGATAGGTTCGGGTTACCGGCCATCCAGCAACTGCCGCTCACATAACCCAGGGGTTTCAACGAGCCGCAACCGCGACCGCCGGACTCGGTGGCGGCACCGGCGCTGCCCTCTTTCAGGCTTGGCGCACGGAAGCCCTTGGACACACCACCGCGCACGGTCCAGTCCGGGTGCGGATGGTAGACCAGGTACGCCCGCGGGCTGTTGTGGTTGCCGTAGTCTTGACTGTGGTCGAAACGGTTGCCCAGGGTCAGGGCCAGGTTGTCGAGCAGGTACAATTCATCTTCGATAAACGCAGCCGAGTAGTCCCCCTTGAGCGACGAGCCGGAAACCGCAGCGCCCTGATAGTCCACGGGCACCGTGCCCAGGGTGTCGCTGTTGGTCAGCTCTTCACGCTTCCACTGCCCGCCCACGGTCATGCGCTGGCTGAGGAGCAATTCAAACGGAATGTTCAGGCTGCCTTCGGCGATTTTTTCTTCGGCGCTGGATTTGCCCCAGTCGATATCGTTCTTGAATTTGTTCAGGTACAGGTCGACCTTCGAGGTGCCGAAACTCCAGTCCCCGCTGTGGGAAACGGAGTAGCTGTCACGAATCAGACGGCCAGGACCAAAGCTGCCACCGATGGTTTCGCCCCAGTCACCAAAGGTCTTTTTACTCGACCAGGACCGCTCCACACCATGCACGGCCTCGAACGACAGGCTCTGCTCATCGTTGATCTTCCAGTCGAGCAAGGCGTTGACGCTATGGTCCTTGGCGCCGCCAGCGCCGTCGCCGTACATGAACTCGCCATCCTTATCCAGGCGCGCCGTGACCTCATCGGCGGCCCGCCGGGTCAGGTTGGCGCCCAGGCGCAGGCCCACCGACTCAGTCAATGGCCCGGACAGGTTGAGGCTGGTCTGGGTGGTCTGGCCCCGGTCGGAGTCTTCGGGAATCGTGGTGTTGACGTTGGCCGAACCACTCCAGGTGCTCGAGACCTTGCGGGTGATGATGTTGATCACCCCGCCCATGGCATCCGAGCCGTACAGCGAAGACATGGGGCCGCGCACGATCTCGATGCGCTCAATCATGTTCGGGGTGATCCAGTTCAGGTCCTGGCGCGCCAGGTCGCGGCGATAGCTCAAATCCCCGGAACCGCCGAGGCGTTTGCCGTCCACCAGGATCAAGGTGTACTTGTCGTCCAGGCCACGCAGTTTGATTTTCGATTGCTCGCCCACCGGGCCGAAGCCACCGGTAACGCCGGGCACACGCCGCAGCAGAGTGTTGAGGTCATACACCGGCTGGCGCTCGATTTCTTCGCGGGTAATCACGCTGACGCTCGCGGGTGCATCGCGCAGGTCCGTGGCGCCGCCGGTGGCGGTGACGAACGAGGTGTCGAGTTCGGTGACGGCGTGTTTATCGACCTCACCAATCTCTTCTGCTTGCAACGCCGGGGCGGCGATCAGCATGCCGACGGCCAGGAAAAGAGAGCTGAACAGGTAGGGGGGATTATTCATTGCAAACAGTCCTTGTTGAGCCGATATGCACCAAGACGGAGCACTAAAGGTCGCGGAGTGTAATGCAAATCTTTATCATTTAGAAAAGCATTTATGACAATGTCGACACAATTCCATACATTTCAAATAGATTTATTTTCTTCGAAACACAGCGAAAAGCCGATTAAATCGTCAATCAGATGATATTTTGCAACGTTAAAGTATTTACTAAAAATTCGAATTAATGCCCTGCTCGCCGCCCCGCAATGGCCTGAATCAGGACCGTTGCGGGGCAGCAATGCCATCAGAAAGCGTATTTGGTGCTCAGCATGAAGTTTCGCGGCTCGCCGTAGGAACCGCTGTAGAAGTTGCCATCCAGGGAGCTGATGTACTTCTTGTCCAACAGGTTGTTGAGCGTGGCGGTCGCGGACCATTGTGGCGTCAGTTGATAGCGGGCCATCAGGTTGACAGTGGCGTAGTCGCCCTGCTTGACCTTGGCGGGCTGGCTGAAGCGCCAGGAGTCCACCGTCAGGTTGATCGCGCTTTGCCAGTTCACCCCGCCGCCAAGGGTCAGGCGCTCCAGTTCGCCGGGCAGGCGGTAGGTGGTCCAGACCTTGACCAGGTCGGCGGGGATGCTGCTTTTGACGCGTTCGTGCTGCTCATCCTTGACCACACTGTGGCTGTAGCTGGCGGCAAGGTTCCAGTCGGGCAGCAGCTCGCCGCTGACTTCCATATCCACCCCCCGGGTCTTGGTTTTTTTCGCCGCATAGGCGGTCAGGGTGTCACTGCCGGCGACCATGCCATCGGCCACGGCGTCGTTCTCCAGGTCGACCTCGAACAAGGCAACAGAGGTGTTCAAGCGCCCACCGTAGTAGTCGCTCTTGAGGCCGATTTCGTAGTTGTTGCCCTCACGCGGGTCCAGCAGCCTGCCGCTCCTGTCACGGTAGGGCTGGGGTTTGAAAATGCTCGTGTAGCTGGCGTACAGCGAGTGGTTGGGCGTGAGGTCATAGACCACGCCCGCATATGGCGTGACCTCACCATTGACCCGCACGCTGTCGTCGGTGTTGAAGCGCACCATGTTCGCCACGTTGTAATGCAGCGAGGCGTCATACCGATAGTTGCTGACCCGTGCCCCGAGGATTACCGACAGCTCATCACTGGGTTTTAGGCGCGTGGCCAGGTAAACCCCGTTCTGCCACTGGTCGATGTTGTCGTCTTCGCGGTTGAAGTTGTAGGACGCATGCGGCGCATAGTTGTTCCAGCTGTAGATATTCACCGGCTTGCCGCTGACACCGTTGTTGCTGGTGCCGTCGGCCAGCAGGTTGCCGAAGCCGTTACGACGGTTTTCGTAGTCCTGGAAGTTGAAGCCAAATACCAGCTCATGCTCGCGCCCCATCAGCTGGAACGGGCCGGAAAACATGATATCCAGGCCTTTCTGTTCCTGGGTGTTGTCGCCCTTGGTGGCGGTATAGCTCAGGCCATTGCCGGTCTGGGCATTCACGAAGCCTGTGGTGGTGCCGACGATGATCGAGTCGTAGTCGCGGGTGCCATACATGGCATTGGCGGAGACTTTCAGGGTCCAGTCATAGGCCAGTTTCTGCTCGATGGAGGCGAAGGTGTTGACCGACTCCTGGCGGTTGCTGCTGTCACGGCTGGCCGGGTTGTCGGAGCGCGAGGTGTGCAGGCGCTTGCCATTGCTGTCCAGCAGCGGCAGGCCGGTGGTGGAAAAGCCCTTGGGGTCGTTATCGAGGTATTCCACGCCCGCCGTCAGCAGGGTGGTCTCACTCAAATCGGCTTCGACCACGCCATACACAATGGTCTTTTCCTGCTGCAAATGGTCGGTGAAGCTGTTGCCCTGCTGATACGCCGCTACCGCCCGGCCACGCAGGTTACCGGTTTCGGTCAAGGGCCCGGACACGTCCACTTCGCTGCGGTACAAGTCCCACGAACCCAGCCCGGCACTGACGTAGCCCTTGAACGTATCGGTCGGTTTCTTGCGGATCAGGTTCACCGTGCCGGACGGATCACCGGCGCCCGACATCAGGCCCGAAGCGCCACGCAGCACTTCAATCCGGTCGTAGATGGCCATGTCCGACAAGGCCTGGGGCAATGCCTGACTGAACGCGAAGGATGTGGTCGGCATGCCATCGTACTGATAGTTGTCGATGGCCAACCCACGGGAAAATACATACAAGCGGTCGCTGCCGGGGCTCTGTACGTTGATCCCCGGCGTCTGCTCCAGCACCTGGCCGATGCTGCGCAGGTTCTGGTCATCGATACGCTGGCGAGTGATCACGCTGACGGTCTGCGGGGTTTCGCGCAGCGAAAGGTTGAGCTTGGTCGCGGTCTGGGTCGACGCCACGGTGTAGGACCCCGTACCCTCGCTGGTAGTCCCCAGGCCGGAAATGGTGGTAGCGCCCAATTGCAGGGTGTCGCCCTGCACCGCCGGCACCAGGATGTAAGTGCCATTGCCCTGGCGCTGGGCCTGCAAGCCGCTGCCGGCGAGCAGGCGCGACAGGCCTTCCTCGACACTATAAGTACCGCTCAGGCCCGGCGTGGTCATGCCTTGGGTCTGCTCGCTGCTGAACGACAAAGTGACGTTGGCGGCCGTGGCAAACAGGCTTAACGCCGAGCCCAGGGCGCCCGGCTGGATCTGGTAGACCACCGGCAGGCTTTGCGCCATGGCCTGGGTTGGCGCCAGGTTCAGGGCCGAAAAGGCACCAAGGGCCAATGCCAGGTGCACCGCCTTGGCAAGCGGCCGGGCGGCCCGCAGAGAGAATCGTGACATGGGGGTTTCCTTCCGTTGGCAGAACATAGCAACAGTCGTAATCGCTGCTTTCGGTACATGGCCGAACGAAAATGAAAATCAGCAACCGCCAATGGGAATAATTCGCAAAAAAAAGCAGAGGTCGCTCAGGCAGGTTCCACCGTGACCCAGTAACGCGTCACGTAACGCACATTGACCGCGAGGGATTGGCGCAGGTTGTCAAGGACGGTGTCGGTGTCATCAATGCGAAACGCCCCGCTCAGGCGCAGGTCGGCAATCGCCGGCGCACAGCGCAGCACGCCGGCACGATAGCGCCCCAACTCGGCGAGGAAATCCGCCAGGCGCCAGTCCAGTACCGTCAACATCCCCTGGCTCCAGGCGCCTGCGCCTGCCGGGGCCGCAGTCATCGGGCCGACCTGCTGGCGATTGAAACCGGACTGTTGCCCGGCATCGAGGCGCAAGACCTGCGCGGGGTTATCCAGGGGACGCAACTCCACCGCCTGTTCGATCACACACACATCGGTGTGACCGGGCCCACAGCGCACGGTGAAACGCGTGCCCAGGGCGCGCACCGTACCCTGGGGTGTCTGCACCACAAACGGCCGGCCCAGGGCATCGCGGGCGGTCTGCACCAGAATCTCGCCACGGTGCAGATGGATCGCGCGCAGTTGCCCGCTGAAGACAATATCCATGGCGCTGTCAGTGTTCAGGTCGACCTGGCTGCCATCTGAAAGACGCAGATGGCGACGCTGGCCGGTAGCGGTGCGTTGATTGGCCATCAGCGCCTGGTAAGGCACGGTCTCGGTGGCCAGCCAACCGCTGCCGCCCACCGCCAGCAACACCGCAAGGATCTTCAACACCTCCCGGCGCCGGGCGCGCCCACCAGCGAGCGTGGGCAACGCCACATCCGCCGGCAGGCCGGCCCATTGGCTGTGCAGTTTTTCCACCCGGGCCCACGCCCGCGCATGCTGGGGACTTGCCTGCAGCCAGGTGCGCCAGGCCTGGCGGTCGGCATCGCAAGGGTTCGTCCCCTTGAGTTGCACGTACCAGGTGGCCGCGGCTTCCAGGGTCTGGATATCCAGGGCGGTGCTCATCAATCTTCCGTGAGCAGCAGGCAGCGGGTCATGGCGCGGATCAAGTGCTTTTTGACCGTGGTGACGGACACGCCGTAACGCTCGGCGGTCGCCACATAGTTCAAGCCTTCCAGCTGTACCGCGAGGAAAATCTGCCGGGTACGTTCGCCCAGGCCGTCGAGCAAGGTGTCCACCGCCACCAGGGTTTCAAAGATCAGCAGGCGGGTTTCCGGGGAAATCTCCAGGGGTTCCGGGCGCAGGGCCAGGGCCTCCAGATAAGCCTGTTCGAGCGCACGGCGGCGGAATTTGTCGATCATCAACGCCCGGGCGATGGCACTGAGGTAGGTCCGCGGCTCGCGAATCTGTGCCACGTCCCGGGAGGTCAACAGGCGCACGAAGGTGTCCTGCGCCAGGTCCGCGGCATCGCTGGCATTGCCCATGCGCGCGCGCAGCCAGGCTTTGAGCCAGCCATTGTGTTCGCTGTACAACACGTGCAGCGCAGCATGATCGGGAGCGGACATGGGCGGTAAAGACCAATAATTCAATTGATAATTAATCGCATTGTCTTGCCCGCACGGGATTTGCGCAAGATCGATTCTGTTACCCATCGGTTTTTGACGCTCTTGCATCCCCGCTGTTAGTGTCCGCCCTCCTTCCCCGCAGATATCTGCCAGGTGCGATTTATCGCAAAGCATCACCCCAGGGACAACAGATCATTCTCAAAATGAACGGAGTTCAGCGCGTGCTTTTCAACCTACGCTTGCAGCGCCTCACCAGCCTTTCGGTGATCGCCGCCGCCCTCAGCCTCGGCGCCTGCCACAGCACCAGCCCCCCCGACCTGCCGCCCGCCCCGGAGCTGGGCTCGGGTTATCGCACCGACATGAAAGTACGCCACGCCGAGCGCCATATGGCGGCGGCGGCCAACCCGCTGGCGGCCGAAGCCGGGCGCAAGATCTTGCGCCTGGGCGGCTCGGCAATCGATGCGGCCATCGCCATGCAAGCGGTGCTGACCCTGGTAGAGCCGCAGTCCTCGGGGATCGGCGGTGGCGCCTTTATCATGCTGTGGGATGGCAAGCAGGTACGGGCCTATGACGGCCGTGAAACCGCACCGGCCAGCGCCACGGCCGATATGCTGTTGAATGCCGACGGCACACCGATGGCCTTTGCCCAGGCGCAGATCGGTGGTCGTTCGGTTGCCACCCCCGGTGTGCTGCGCGCGCTGAAAATGGCCCACGAACACAGCGGTCGCCTGCCCTGGGCGCAGTTGTTTGCACCGGCGATCCAGTTGTCCGAACAAGGCTTTGCGATTTCTGCGCGCCTGCACAGCCTGATCGCCGCCGACCGCTACATCAGCCAGTCACCGGACATGGCGGCGTACTTCCTCAACGCCGACGGCAGCCCGAAAGCCACGGGCACGCTGTTGAAAAACCCGGCGCTGGCCAATGTATTCAAGCGTATCGCCAAGGAGGGGCCCGAGGCACTCTATAGCGGTCCAATCGCCGAGGAGATTGCACGCAAGGTCCAGGGCCATCACAACACTGGCCGCCTTGCGCTGAACGATCTCCAGGGCTACCGCGCCAAGGAACGCGCGCCGCTGTGTACCGACTACAAGCGCTGGCAAGTGTGCGGCATGCCGCCACCCTCTTCGGGCGGGGTGGCCATTGCGCAGATCCTCGGCACCTTGCAGGCCCTCGAAGCCCGCGACCCACGCTGGGCCCTGGCGCCGCTCAAGCCGGTGCAGACCGCAACAGCCGCCGGCCTGGAACCCGTACCCGAGGCCGTGCATTTGATTGCCGAGGCCGATCGCCTGGCCTATGCCGACCGCGCCCAATACATCGCCGACACCGACTTCGTCCCAGTGCCGGTCGCGGGGCTGGTCGCCCCCGGCTACCTGGCCAGCCGCGCCGCATTGGTGGGTGAGCGCAGCATGGGCGTGGCCACGCCCGGCCAACCGGCGGGGGTTCAGGTGGCCTACGCGCCGGATCGCTCGCCACTGCGTATTTCCACCTCGCAAGTGGTGGCCGTGGATGACCAGGGCGGCGCGGTGTCGATGACCACCACCATCGAAGCCGCGTTCGGTTCCCACGTGATGGTCCAGGGCTTCCTGCTGAACAATCAGATGACTGACTTTTCCTTTATCCCCGAGGAAAACGGCCAGCCGGTAGCCAACCGCATCGAGCCGGGCAAACGCCCCCGTTCGTCCATGGCGCCGACCCTGGTCTTCGACCGCCAAAGCGGCGAGCTGCTGGCCACGGTCGGCTCTCCCGGCGGATCGCAGATCATCGAATACGTGAGCAAATCCCTGGTGGGCATGCTCGACTGGAACCTCGACCCGCAAGCCGCTATCAGCCTGCCCAACTTCGGCAGCCGCAACGGCGCGACCGAGCTGGAGCAAGGGCTGTTCAGCGAGCAATTGAAGGCGGCGCTCAAGGCGCGAGGGCACACCTTGAGCGAGATCGAGATGACCAGCGGCACCCAGGCCATCGTGCGAGTACGTGATGCCCAGGGTAAGGCGACCTGGAGTGGTGGCGCGGATCCGCGGCGTGAGGGGGAAGCGTTGGGGGATTGACCCAGGGTTGTATCGCCTTTACGGGCCTCATCGCCGGCAAGCCGGCTCCTACAAGGTTAACGGCAGGATACGCCACACCCTGTAGAAGCCGGCTTGCCGGCGATGGCGGTTGAAGCTTAGCGACTGATCTTCAGCCCCTTGCGCACCCCATGCCGCTCCAGTGCCAGTTCGATCAGGCGGCTGACCAGTTCGCTGTAGCTCATCCCCGCCGCCTGCCACAACTTGGGGTACATGCTGATGCGGGTGAAGCCGGGCAGTGAGTTGACCTCGTTGATCAGGACTTCACCGTCCTCGCACAGAAACACATCGACCCGCGCCAGCCCGGCGCAGCCCAGCACTTCAAAGGCCTCAACGGCCAGGGCCCGAATGCGTTCGCTGGCTTGGGCGCTGATATCCGCCGGCACCAGTACTTGGGCGGCCTGGTCGTCGATGTATTTGCTGTCGTAGGAATAGAAGCCGTCACGTACCACGATCTCGCCACAGCCGCTGGCGATGGGACGCTCGTTGCCCAGCACCGCGCATTCGATTTCGCGGCCTTTGACGGCAGACTCCACCAACACTTTTTCATCGAAGCCCAGGGCCAGTTCAATTGCAGCCAGGTACTGGGCTTCGTCAGCCACCTTGCTCACGCCCACCGAGGAGCCTTGGTTGGCCGGTTTGACGAACAGCGGCAAACCGAGCTTTTGCCGGGCTTGGTCGAAGGTGGTGCGTGCCGCGTTGCCGCGGTTGAGGGTGATGAAGGGCGCCACCGCGATACCGGCATCGCGCAGCAGGCGCTTGCTGATGTCCTTGTCCATGCACACCGCCGAGCCCAGCACGTCGGACCCCACGAACGGCAGGTCCGCCATGCGCAGCAACCCCTGCAGGCAGCCGTCTTCGCCGAGGGTGCCATGGACGATGGGGAAGATCACATCGACATGTTCCAGCAAGCCCTGGCCCGAGGTTTCCACCAATTGCTGGCTGGCCTTGCCCGGCACCACCGCCAGTTCACGGTTGGACTGGTTGAGGGCGATCAGCGCCGGGTTTTCCTGGTTGAGCAGGAAGTTCGAGGTGTCATTGAGATGCCAGTGGCCGGCCTTGTCGATGCCGATCAGTACCGGCTCGAAGCGTGTGCGATCAAGGGCGTCGACGATGTTGCGGGCCGACTGCAAGGACACTTCATGCTCGGCCGAACGCCCGCCAAAAATAATACCCACCCGCAACTTGCTCATAGCCTGCCTCACATCGGAAATGTAGGGCTTATTACCACGAGCGGTCAGCAATTTGCCACCGTTGAAGCCGCGCACAATCGTACAAGACCCTGGCAGACAGCCGCCCCAGACTCAGTTAACGTAACTCCATCCGACATCTTTCGAAAAACATCCCATGGGCAAACCCACCGCAAACATCGACTGGCTGCACCGGGCGCCCCATGCCAGCGGGCTGGAGCGAATCGAGGCGTATTTCTCCGGGTTCGGCTTCGACCCTCATCGCCACGATACCTACGCCATCGGCCATACCCTGTTCGGTGTGCAGAGCTTTCATTATCGCGGCAGCCAGACTCACAGCCTGCCGGGCACGACCATGGTGATCCATCCGGATGAGGTCCACGATGGCTGGGCCGGCAGCGACGAGGGCTTCAAGTATCGGATGATTTATGTGGAGCCGGCGCAGATCCAGCAGATTCTCGGCGGCAAGCCGTTGCCGTTTATCCACAACGGGCTGTCCAACGACCCATGGCTGCACCGGGCCTGCCAGGCCTTTGTGCAGCAGCTCGACTGCCCGCTGGACCCAATGCAGGAGCAGGACGCGTTGTTCGACCTGGCCCATGCCCTGAACAACGCGTCGGGTATCAGCGTCAGCCGCAAGACGTTTGATTACCAGGCCGCCGAACGCGCCCGGGAATTTATCCACAGCGCCCTGGGGCGCAGCATCACCCTGGATGAAATGGCCGCGCACTGCGGGCGGGATCGCTGGGCCTTGTCGCGGGACTTTCGCCTGTTGTTCGGCACCAGTCCCTATCGCTACCTGACCATGCGCCGCCTCGACCTGGTGCGTAATCTGCTGGGCCAGGGCCAGTCACTGGTGGATGCAGCGCTGATCGCAGGCTTCACTGACCAGAGCCACATGACCCGACAGTTTCGCAGCACCTTTGGCATACCACCGTCGCGGTGGGTGAAGATGCTCGGCCGCTAAAACCCGATCAACGGTGGGCAACCTATGTGGCTTCGGCTAGCGCCTCCTGCCGTGGAGCTCGCAGCCGCATCGCCACCACCGCCCCGGCCAGGGCAATCCCCGCGCTCCACCACAATGCCAACTCGATGCCCTGGGCTTGACCCGCCCCCGTCGCCCCACCGGCATTGGCCAGCGACACCAGCACCGCCAACCCCAGCGCGCCGCCGATCTGCTGCGTGGTCGAGGCCATGCCCGCCGCCACACCCTGCTCCCCCGGTTTGACACCCAGGCCTGCGGCCACCCACATCGCGGTCCAGGTCATGCCCTGACCAAGGCTCAAGATAAAGATCCCAGGCAACAACCACCAGAATCCCGCGCCGGTGGGCAGCGCCAGGCACACCAGGGCAATCCCCAGCGCCCCCGCCAACTGGCCGCTGACCAGAGTGTTGCGCAAGCCGATTTTTACCAGCGCGCGCTCCGCCAGCCAGATCCCCAAAGTACACACCAACGTCGCCGGCAAGAACGCCAGCCCCGCCTGCAACACGCTGTAGCCGTAGACCTGCTGGTAGTACAGCGCGAGGAAGTAGTACTGCACGCCAAAGCTGCTCATAAACACCGCTGTCAGCACCATGGCCATGCGCAACTCGCGGTAGCCCAGCAGGCGCAGCGGCATCAATGGGTCGCGGCCACGGTGTTCAATCCAGGCGAACAGCCCAAGCAAGACCAGCGCCAGCAGCATGCAGCCCAGGGTCGCGGGCGCCGTCCAGCCCCACTCCGGCCCCTGCACCAGGGCGAACACCAGCAGCGTGCCGCCGACCGTGACGGTCAACGCACCGCTCAGATCGAAACTGCGGCCACGGCTGCGCTCACCGTCGGCCGGGATCCAGTAACGCGCCGCCAGGGCACAGCCACCTGCCAACGGCACGTTGACCAGAAACACCGCCTCCCAGCCCCACCACTGAGTCAGCACGCCACCCAGCAACGCCCCCAACGCCAGCCCGGCAGCGGATGCCGCGCTCCAGACCGCAAACGCCCGGTTGCGCTGCGGCCCTTCGGCGTAGTGGGTGTTGATCAAGGCCAGGGTCGCCGGAAACAACAGCGCGCCGCCCACCCCCTGCACCGCACGCGCCAGCACCAGCAGCAACGCGCTACCGCCCAGTACCGCCGCCAACGACGACAGCGCATACAACGACTGGCCCACCCGGTACAAACGGCGCTTGCCCAGCAAGTCCGTGGCCCGGCCTCCGAGCAATAGAAAACCGCCAAACGCCACCGTGTAGGCACTGACCACCCACTGCAATTGCTGGGCAGAAAAGCCCAGGTGGCTGCCGATCTGCGGCAAGGCAACAAACACGATAGTCGCGTCCAGGGCGATGATCAGTTGCGCAGTAGCCAGCAACATCAGCATCCAGCCCGAAGGACGACTTGAGGGAATGGCAGGCATCACAACATCCTGTGCAAAAAAAGAGTGCGGCCAGTGTCTTTCATGCCCAACAGATGATAAATAGCCATAACACTCTTTCAGTTATGACTTTAATCATGGACCTGAACGCCGTTCGCCTGCTGGTACGCGTCGCTGAAACCCGCAGTTTCACCCGCGCTGCTGCTGACCTGGGGCTCACGCAATCGGGCTTGTCCCGCGCTATCTCGCGCCTGGAAGCCGAGCTGGGCGTACGCCTGCTGCAACGCAACACCCGCAGCGTCAGCCTGACCCCGGATGGGCAAATGCTGTATGAACGCAGCGCACCGTTGCTGGCCGAGCTGGCCGAAGCCGAAAAGCTCATGCTCGATCGGCGCTGCACACCTTCCGGTTTGCTGAAAATCAGCACCCCGTCGTTGTTCGGGCGCAAGGTGGTGATGCCCGTGATCGGGGAGCTGACCTTGCGCTACCCCGAGTTGCGCATCGAAGCGGTGATGACCGACCGCCTGGTGGATATTGTCGACGAGGGTTTCGATGCATTGCTGCGCACCGGCGAGATCCAGGACCAGCGCCTGATTGCCCGCGCCTTGACGCCCTTGCGCTGGGTAACCGTCGCCTCCCCCACCTACCTGGCCCGCTTTGGCACGCCGCAAACCGTCGAAGAACTGCGCGACCACAACTGCCTCACGGTGCGCAACCTGCGCAGCGGGCGGATGGTGGACTGGCAGTTCATGCTCGACGGCAAGGTGCGCGATGTGAATGTGGAGGGGCGGTTGATTTTCGATCTTGGCGATGCCCTGGTGGACGGTGCGGTGGGCGGCTTCGGAATTGCCCAGGTGATGGATTTTGCCGTGCGCGACGACCTCGCCGCCGGGCGCCTGGTGCCATTGCTGCAGGACTTTGCGGGGCGCAGCCGCGCAATTTCCCTGGTGTATCCACCGTCACGCCAGTATTCGCCGAAGTTGATCGCCTTTGCCGATGCCTTGGCACAGGCGCAATGGTAAGCAGAACTTGAACCCGGCGCCCCGAGTGTGAGAAGAAAGGATGCGCTATCGCCACCGCGAGGTTTTCCACGGATGAACCTGACATTGACGCCCCCCCAGTGGGATGACGTGAACGAGCTGCTGGCGTTCGAGCTGGCCAATCGGGCCTTTTTCGAACGTTGGATCAATGCCCGGCCCGAGGCGTACTACAACGTCGAAGGGGTACAGCGCGCCATCGAAAACGCACTGCTGGAGGCCAGTGAAGACCGCGCCTATCAGTACCTGATCCGCGAAAACGGCGTGCTGGTGGGGCGCATCAACTTTACCCAGGTGCGCCGCCGCTACTATCACTCGGCGTCCCTGGGCTATCGCATGGGGGCCGAGTTCACCGGCCGCGGCCTGGCAAGGCAGGCCGTGGCACTGGGCCTGCAGAAAGCCTTTGGCGAGCACGCCCTCAAGCGCATCGAAGCCACTGTACGCCCAGAGAACCCGGGCTCGCTGCGGGTGTTGCAGCGCAGCGGCTTTACCCAGTACGGGCATTCACGCAAGGCGTTCCTGCTCGATGGGCAGTGGTTCGACCTGCTGCT
Source organism: Pseudomonas sp. WS 5059 (assembly GCF_012985525.1). Classification (NCBI taxonomy): domain Bacteria; kingdom Pseudomonadati; phylum Pseudomonadota; class Gammaproteobacteria; order Pseudomonadales; family Pseudomonadaceae; genus Pseudomonas; species Pseudomonas sp. WS 5059. Next base: position 508,466 of record NZ_JAAQWO010000006.1, read on the forward strand.
GTTCGAGGTGCATGCCCCGGCCTTGAGCCAGGCATCTAGGTAGATAACTGATTGGCAAACTGGCCAACCGCACTCACCACTTTCTGCGCGCCGTCCTGGATCTCGACGATCACCGTGCCCGCCTCTGCCGCCAGGGACAATCCCTGCTCGGCCTGCAACCGGCCATCGGTCATCAGCGCCACGGCATCGCGGGCCATGTCCTGGTTCTGACGCACCACGCCGACGATTTCTTCAGTGGCTTTGCTGGTACGCGAGGCCAACTGCCGCACTTCATCGGCCACCACCGCAAACCCGCGCCCCTGCTCGCCGGCACGGGCGGCCTCAATGGCGGCGTTGAGCGCCAGCAGGTTGGTTTGCTCGGCAATCGCGCTGATGGTCTTGACGATGCTGCCAATCACCTGGGACTGGGCATTGAGCGCCTCGATGCCCTCGCCGGCCTGTTCCATGTGCTTGGCTAGGTCACGCATCACCTCCACCGCCTGGGTGACCACGGCGGTACCGCGCTGGGCGCTGCTGTCGGTGTGCAACGAGGTGCTGTAGGCAATGTTGGCGGCCTCGGCCACCGCGCGTTCCTGATTGATCTGGTCGGTGATCACCGTGGCGAACTTGACCACTTTGTACAGTCGGTCGTTGGCATCCAGCACCGGGTTGTAGGACGCTTCCAGCCAGACTTCGCGGCCATGGGCATCAACGCGCTTGAAGCGCCCGGCGACAAATTCACCACTGTTCAAGCGTTTCCAGAACGCCTGGTACTCGGCGCTGTTGTAATCCTGGGGCTCACAGAACATGCGGTGATGCTTGCCCTGGATCTGCGCCAGGCTGTAACCCATGCCCTGCAGGAAGCGCTCGTTGGCGCCCAGCACATTGCCATTGAGGTCAAACTCGATCACCGCCGTGGAACGCACCAGCGCAGTGATCAGGTTTTCGTGCTCGCGCGACGCCTCGATGGTGCGGGTCAGGTCGCTGGAGTACACCGAAAACCGCTTGATGCGCCCATCCGCGCCCCGCACCGGCTGCACGATGGAGCGCAACCACGCTTCCTTGCCATTGCCGCGCAGCAGGCGCACGGTGCCGGCAAAATGTTCGCCACGGCTCAAGGCGTTGTTGAAGCGCTGCTGGAACTCGTCGCGTTTCACATGCTCGGGCACAAACCCATGGATGGCATGGCCCAGCAGGTCGCTGGACTTGTAGAGCATTTCTTCGAGAAAGTTCTGGTTGACCGACTCGATCCGGCCCTCGGGGTCGAGGCTCAGGGCCAGCATCTCGCTCTCCAGGCTTTCCTTGACCTGCTGCAGGCTGGACAGTTCTTCGCGAAGAGCGGACAGCTCCTGCTTCAAGCGGGTATTGAACATAGGAACACCGGAGGGCAGTCAATAGTGGATTGTCTAACCATCGGCGCATCCAGCATTTTCTGAAGAGTGCTTGAGGCCCTGACTCAACTATTTTTTCAGCACCTCAACTGCCGTTGTTCCGGCACAATCCCATGACCTGATATTCAAGGGTCTTGAGCTGGCCGCTGGAGTCTTCATACGTCATGCGCGAGGGCACCACTTTGCAGCTACGGACCGGCGGCGTGACGCTCACCACCCGGGCGATATCCAGCTTCATCCCATACCGATAGGCCTGCACCTCAGGCGCCGGCTTGCCCTGGTTGGCAGCGTAGCGAGCCATGGCCTGCTGGTTGTTTTCCATCATTTGCGCGATGGCGCGATCCCCGCCCCCTTCGGCCATCGCCCCCATGGACAGAGCAAAAACCACTACACCCAGGGCTCGTGTTAAACGCTTCATTAAAGTGTCCTCGTCTGATTTCAAGTCGTTGAAAGTTCAGGCTCGAGGGTAACCAACACTTCCTGTCAGCAGCTTCACGGGCGCATTACGTATCCGTAATAGATCGCTGAACTGGCAAAATTGTAATGCGCGTGCCACCTCCGCGTTATCCGCTGTTTGCAACTATGAGCCGGGCTCCCCGCATCAGGGATAGCTCTCCAATAAGAACGCCCAAGGCGACTAAAAAAGCTCATAGCTGCCAACACCGAGGAGCGATACATGCGCACTAACCGCACACTTTCCCTTTCCATCATCGCGGCACTGGCCAGCGCTACACCGCTGGCGGGCATGGCCGCCGAAGACAAACCCGAGGGCTTTATCGAAGGCAGTACGCTGAACGTGCTGGCGCGCAACTTTTACTTCAACCGCGATGACCGCAAGGGCCAGTCCAGCCCGACCGGCAATGGCTATTCAGAAGCGTGGGCCCAGGGCCTGATCGGCAAGTTCGAGTCCGGGTTCACCCAGGGCACCGTGGGGTTTGGCCTGGATGCGTTCGCGATGTACGGTCTCAAGCTCGATTCCGGCACCGGGCGCAGCGGCGGCAAGGGCTCATTCGGCATGCTGCCGGTGGACAGCGGCAACCGCCCCGAAGACGACTACAGCAAACTCGGCGGCGCGGTAAAAATGCGCCTGCTCGATACAGTGGTCAAAGTCGGCGACGTCTTCCCGCAAACCCCGGTGGTGCACTACGGTGACTCACGCCTGCTGCCGGAAAGCTTTCGGGGCGTGACCCTGGAAAACACCAGCCTGGAAGGCCTGACCCTGCAAGGTGGGCGCCTGCACGCCATGAGCCAGCCCACCCAAAGCGGCATGCGCGAGGGCTTTGCGACGTTTTACGCAGGTAATGTGAATGCACCCTGGGTCGGCTACTTCGGCGGCGACTACCAGGCCACTGAACATTGGAGCCTGAGCCTGTACAGCAGCCGCCTCAAGGACGCATGGGACCAGTACTACTTCGGTACAGCGGTCAATTTTCCGCTGACCGAAGAGGTGGCGATGTTTGCCGGCTTCAACTATTACAACGCCCAGGACGAGGGCAAGCGATTGCTGGGCGAGCTCAACAACAATATCTGGAGCGCCAAGCTTGGGGTGAAGGTCGGTGCCCATCGCCTGGCCCTGTCCCACCAGCGCAACAATGGCAACAACGACTTCGATTACCTGCGCCAGTCAGACTCGATCTTCCTCGACAACTCGATCCAGTACAGCGACTTCAACTCGCCCAAGGAGCGCTCGTGGGCGCTGCGTTATGACCTAGACATGCAGACCCTGGGCATCCCCGGCCTGTCGTTCATGACCCGCTATGGCAAGGGCACGGGCGCTGACTACAGCAACGCCAACTCGGTGTACATGCGCCGCGACGCCTTGGGTGACCCGCTCACCAACCAGCGCCGCTGGGAGCGCGATATCGAGGCCAAGTACGTGTTTCAGGGTGGCAGCCTGAAAGATCTGTCGATACGCATTCGCCAGGCGACGGTACGCTCGAGTGCCTTTGAGTCAGACCTGGAAGAATTCCGGCTGATCATGGAATACCCGCTGGCCATCCTCTGATGACACTCAACGGCAAGTGCTTACATTCACTTGCCGTTGACTAGCACTTCTTCACAATTTGCAGCCTGTCAGAACTGTAATATGCGCCTCACGTTCTCGTTAAGTTGCACTTCATATACTGCCTGCATCGACCGACCGCGAACTAACGGCACGGGTCTTTTGCGGAGAACGTTCATGAAGCCACTGCACATTTTATTCATCGCTGTCATCAGCGCGGCATCCAGCGCTGCCCTGGCCGACGACGGCGGTGAGCGATCCCGCCAGTTGCTGGTCGAGTTTCGCCAGCAACAGCAACAGATCCACGGCAGCCAAGCCGTGACCGAGCAAACACCAGCCCCCTCGGATACGCCGGCCCCAAAGGCCACCTGAGCGGCGCACCCTGTGCACATTCATCTCTTGAAGCTTTTTTTGTGGAGCTCCTTTGGAAGGAGATGAATTTTTAGCGCCCTCACGGGCGCTTTTTTTTGCCCGCTCGATATCATCCAACGCCGCCCTTGACCCTGAAGCTACTTCAAGGCTCAGAATTTTCCTACTTTTGGGACTACAGCCCTACTCGGTGTAGCTCCCGTCGCCTGTTTGCTTATCAGTAAGAGGTCAATCTGCATGCGTATCCTTGTGGTTGAGGACGAACCAAAAACTGCCGACTACTTGCATCAAGGCTTGAGCGAGAGTGGTTATGTCGTCGATCGTGCCGCCAGCGGCATCGACGGCCTGCACCTGGCCGGGCAGCAGCGCTATGAACTGGTGATCCTGGACGTCAACCTGCCGGGCAAGGACGGCTGGCAGGTACTCGAACAACTGCGCCGGGACAGCACCCTGCGGGTGATGATGCTCACCGCCCGCGGCCGTCTGGCCGACAAGATCAAGGGCCTGGACCTGGGCGCCGATGATTACCTGGTCAAACCCTTCGAGTTTCCCGAGTTGCTGGCCAGGGTGCGCTCGTTGCTGCGGCGCAGTGAGCCAATTGCGATGCCGGAGATCTTCCGCGTCGCGGACCTGGAGCTGGACCCGCGTCGCCATCGCGCCTACCGGGGCACGCGGCGCATTGACCTGACCACCAAAGAGTTCGCGCTGTTGCAGGTATTGATGCGCCAGAGTGGCGAGGTGCTGACGCGCACGCAGCTCATTTCCCTGGTGTGGGACATGAACTTCGACTGCGACACCAACGTGGTGGAGGTGTCGATCAGCCGGCTGCGGGCCAAGGTCGATGACCAGAGCGAGGTCAAGCTGATCCATACCATTCGTGGCGTGGGTTACGTGCTGGAAGTACGCCAATGAGATCCGGCAGTCTATCCATGCGCCTGGGGCTCACCGTCAGCCTGATGGGCGCGGGCCTGGTGGTGTTGCTGGCGAGCCTGGCGTACCTGGCCCTCACCCACGAGCTGGAAAACCTCGCGCGCAAGGGCCTGGAAAGCAAGATGGAGCAGATCCAGCACAGCCTGCTCCAGGACCTCAACACCCGCGACATCAGCGCCCGGCCCCATTCACTGCTGGACCTGGTGATGGGCCATGACAACTTCTACCTGACCATCATCGGCCCGGCGCCCGCCAACGCGGTGCTGCTGAGCGTCGGCGCCAGGCCCCAGGAACCGTTGCTGCTGGACTTTGCCGCCGGGCAAACCCTGGGTTTTCTCAACTGGACCGATGGCCGCGACAACCAGATCCTCAGCGCGTCGAGCCTGATGCGCCTGCACACCGGGGAAAACGTAAGGGTGTTGCTGTCCCTGGACCGTTCCGACGATCAGGCATTGCTCAGTGCCTACCTGCAATCCACGGTCATCGCCCTGCCGATGCTGCTGATCCTGATTGGCATGGGCGCCTGGTGGCTGGTGCAGCGCGGGCTCGCGCCGTTGCAGCAATTCAGCCGCGTCACCGGCAAAGTCACCACCCAGGACCTGAGCCATCGCCTGTCCGTCGAGAACCTGCCCAGGGAACTCAGCGAACTGGCCCGGGGCATCAACGTGATGCTCGATCGGCTGGACGCTGGCGTGCAGCAGTTGTCGCAATTTTCCGACGACCTGGCCCACGAACTGCGCGCGCCCCTGACCAACCTGATGGGCAAGGCCCAGGTCACGCTGTCCCGCGCCCGGGCGCCGCACGAGTACAAGTCGGCGCTGGAGTCCAGCACCGAAGAGCTGGACCGCCTGGCCCGGATTGTCGCCGACATGCTGTTTCTGGCGCAGGTCAGCCATCCGGCGGCGCGGGCTTCGTTTACCACGGTGAACCTGCGGGATGAAACGCTGCGGGTCATGGAGCTGTTTGCCTTGAGCGCCGAAGACAAAGGGTTGAAGTTGACCCAGGCCGGCGACGCCTGGGTCCAGGGGGATCGGTTGATGATTCAGCGGGCCATTTCCAACCTGCTGTCCAACGCGATCCGCCACAGCCCGCACGGCTCGCGTATCGCCCTGCAGGTCGACAGCCACGAGCAGCGCATATCGCTGGCCGTGAGCAACCCGGGCCCGGGGATTGAAGCGCAACACCTGCCCCACCTGTTCGAGCGTTTCTACCGCGCCGACAACAGCCGCGCCCGCTCCGAAGGTGGCACCGGGTTGGGGCTGGCGATCGTGCGTTCGATCATGAGCCTGCACCAGGGCCAGGCCGAGGCCAGCAGTGTGCCGGGCGAGGTGACCCTGTTCCGGCTGATATTTCCCAACCGCCCGACCACCCCACAAGTCCCCTAGCGCCCCCGCGATCAAGACGCTGCCTGCTCTTCATCGCGGCGATGGGCCCAGTGGTAAAGCGCAGGCAATACCAGCAACGTCAGCAGCGTCGAAGAAATAATCCCGCCAATCACCACCGTCGCCAGCGGCCGCTGCACTTCGGCGCCGGTGCCGGTGGCCAGGGCCATGGGGATAAACCCGAGGGACGCGACCAACGCGGTCATCAACACCGGGCGCAAGCGGGTCAGCGCGCCTTCGTTGATCGCCACCGACAGCGAGCGCCCTTCCTCACGCAGGTTGCGGATAAACGCGATCATCACCAGGCCATTGAGCACCGCCACCCCCGACAGCGCGATAAAACCCACCCCGGCGGAAATCGACAACGGAATATCCCGCAGCCACAGCGCCATGATCCCGCCGGTCAACGCGAAGGGAATCCCGGTGAACACCAGCAGCCCATCCTTGAGGTTGTTGAACATCATGAACAGCAATCCGAACACCAGCAGCAACGCCACCGGTACCACCACCCGCAAGCGCTCGGACGCTTCCTTGAGTTGCTCGAACTGGCCGCCCCAGGTAGTCCAGTAGCCGGCAGGGATTTTCACCTGCTCTGCCATCACTCGTTCGGCTTCTGCGACAAACGAGCCAATATCCCGCCCGCGCACGTTGGCGCTGACGATCACCAGGCGCTTGCCGTTTTCGCGGCTGATCTGGTTCGGGCCCAGTACCAGGTCCAGGCTGGCCACTTGCGACAAGGCGATAAAGCCCAGTTGCCCCGTGGTATTGCCGGCCAGCGCCGGGATCGGGATCAACAGCCGCGACAAGCCCTCGATATCGGTACGCAGGGTTTCCGACAAGCGCACCACCATGTCAAAGCGTCGGTCGCCTTCATACATCGTGCCGGCCTGGCGTCCACCCACGGCCACCGCGATGGTGTCTTGCACGTCGCCCACGTTCAGGCCAAAGCGCGCGGCCTTGTCGCGGTCGATATTGATGGTCAGCACCGGCAGGCCGGAGGTCTGTTCCACCTTCACTTCCGAGGCGCCATTGAGCTTCTGAAGGGTTTCGGCAATTTCCCCGGCGGTCTTGTTCAGCACGTCCCGGTCATCGCCAAACACCTTCACCGCCACGTCACTGCGCACCCCGGAAATCAGCTCGTTGAAGCGCAACTGGATCGGTTGCGACAACTCGTACTGGCTGCCCGGCACAATCGCACTGGCGCGCTGGATATCGGCGATCAAGGCCTCGCGGGATTTTTTCGGGTCCGGCCACTGGTCCTTGGGCTTGAGCATCAGGTAGCTGTCGGAAATGTTCGGCGGCATCGGGTCGGAGGCGATTTCTGCGGTGCCGGTGCGGGCAAATACCCGCTGGATTTCCGGCACCTGTTCCATCAAGGTTTTCTCCAGTTGCTGCTGCATCTGCACCGACTGCGTGAGGCTGGTACCCGGCACGCGCAAGGCTTGCTGGGCGAAGTCACCTTCACTGAGGCTGGGGATAAACTCGCTGCCCATGCGACTGGCCACGGCGCCAGACACCACGATGGTCAACAGCGCCAGGCCAAACGCCCAGGTACGGTGCGCCATCACCCAATCCAGCACCGGTGCATAACCCCGGCGCGCATTGCGCATCACCCAGTTTTCGTCTTCCTTGACCTTGCCGGTGACGAACAGCGCAATCGCCGCCGGGACAAAGGTCACCGACAAAATCATCGCGCCCAGCAAGGCCATGACCACGGTGAATGCCATGGGGTGGAACATTTTCCCGGCAACGCCCGTCAGGGCGAAGATCGGCAGGTACACCACCATGATGATCAGTTGCCCGAAGATCAGCGCGCGGCGCGCTTCCTTGGCGGCGGCGAACACTTCGTGCAGGCGTTCGCTGCGGGTCAGCAGGCGGCCATGGCGTTGCTGCGCATGGGCCAGGCGGCGGATGGCGTTCTCGACGATCACCACCGCACCATCGACGATAATCCCGAAGTCCAGCGCGCCCAGGCTCATCAGGTTGGCGCTGACTTTGTTGGTGAACATCCCGGTAAACGTGAACAACATGGCCAGCGGGATCACCATCGCGGTAATCAACGCCGCGCGGATGTTGCCGAGGAACAAAAACAGAATCACGATGACCAGCAGCGCGCCTTCGAAGAGGTTTTTCTTCACCGTGGCGATGGCTTTTTCCACCAGGTTGGTGCGGTCGTAGACCGTGACCGCGACCACGCCTTCGGGCAGCGAGCGGTTGATCTCTTCGAGTTTTTTCGCCACCGCCTGGGACACGGTGCGGCTGTTTTCGCCGATCAACATGAACACCGTGCCAAGCACCACCTCGCGACCATTTTCGGTGGCCGCGCCGGTACGCAACTCACGGCCGATATCGACCTGAGCCACATTGCGCACGCGGATCGGCGTGCCGTCCACGGTGTTGATCACGATATTGGCGATGTCGTCGATGGACGCCACCTGACCCGGCGCGCGAATCAGCAACTGCTCGCCGCTGCGCTCGATATAACCGGCGCCGACGTTGGCGTTGTTACGCTCAAGCGCCGTCACCAGGTCACTCAGGGTCAGGTTGTAGGCCGCCAGGCGCTTGGGGTCCGGGGCGATCTGGTATTCCTTGGCAAAGCCGCCGATGGTATTGATCTCGGCCACGCCGGGCACGTTGCGCAACTGCGGCTTGATGATCCAGTCCTGGATCACCCGCAAGTCCGTCGGGGTGTAGGCCGAGCCGTCTTCCTTGCGCGCGCCGTCTTGCGCCTCCACGGTCCACAGGAAAATTTCCCCCAGGCCCGTGGAAATCGGCCCCATCGCTGTTTCAATGCCGTCCGGCAGTTGCTCGCGGGCCACTTGCAGGCGCTCGTTGACCAGTTGGCGGGCGAAGAACAGGTCGGTGCCGTCCTTGAAGATCACCGTGACCTGGGACAAGCCCGAGCGCGACAGCGAGCGGGTCTGCTGCAAGCCCGGCAGGCCGGCCATGGCGGTTTCGATGGGGAAGGTGATGCGCTGCTCGGTCTCCAGCGGAGAGAAGCCGGCCGCCGCCGAGTTGATCTGCACCTGGACGTTGGTGATGTCCGGTACTGCGTCGATCGGCAGTTTCTGGTAGCTGGCGATGCCGACACCGGCCATCAACAACACCGCCAGCAGCACGATGATGCGCTGCTCGATGGCAAATTGAATCAGACGTTCAAACATGGGGAATCACTCGCAGGATCAATGGGCGTGCTCGGCCGAGGCCTTGCCCAGCTCGGACTTGAGGACGAAGCTGCCAACGGTCGCCACCTGGGCGCCGGCCTCCAGGCCCTGGCGCACTTCGACAAAGCCGTTTTCGCTGACACCCAGTTCAACGTGGCGGGTGACAAAGCCTTCGGCAGTGCGCACAAACAGCGAGGGTTTGTCTTCCACGGTCTGGATCGCATCCACCGGCACGCTGACCGCTGCCAAGTAGCTATCCGTCGCCACCTGCACCGCCACGAACAACCCGGGGCGCCAGGAGTCGTCGGGGTTGGCCACGGTGACCCGCACCGTCGCGGTACGCGTCTGCTCGCCCAGCAGGTTGCCGACATAGGCCACGGTGCCCATCACGTCGGTGCCCATTTCCGTGGAGCTGACCTTCACCGGCCGGCCCACCTGGACCTTGTTCAAGTCCTTGGGAAACACGCCAAAGGTGACCCACACCTGGGACAGGTCCGACAGGGTGAAGGCGGCACTGGTCTCACTCACCACCTCGCCGACGCCCAGGTGTTTTTCCACCACCACGCCAGCAAACGGCGCACGCAATTCATAGCGATTGCCGCCGGCCAGGACCGTGCTGCCACTCAGGGCGTTCATTTTTTGCCGCGCGTTGTTCAGGGCGATCTCGGCTTCTTGCAGGGTCTGGCGTGCCAGCAGGTAATCCTGTTCGGCAGAGATCTTGTCCTGCCATAACTGACGCTCGCGCTGGAACGTAGTGCGCGCCAGTTCGACCCGGCGTTCGCTGGCCGCCAGCTCGCTGCGCTGATCGGAAATCTGCTGGCTGGCGATCACGGCCAACAGCTCACCCTGCTTGACCTTCTGGCCCAGGTTGACCTTGACCGACTCCACCACACCCGCGGCACGGGGCACGATATGGGAGGTGCGGTCTTCGTCGAAGCGCACCTCGCCCGGTAGCGACAGCAGTGTGCTGATCTGCCGGGGCTGGGCCTTGGCCAATTGAATGCCGGCAGCCTGGATCTGCTGCTCGTTGAGCACCAGCACACCCTCTTCCTCTTCTTCCTCCGGCGCTTCGACGCTTGCGACCGGTGCCTGGGGCGCCACGCTGGTGGCCGGCCAAAACACCATCACCCCGAGGGCAATGGCCACTGCGACGGCCAAAGCCAGGCCTTGTTGTTTGTTCATGGGGAACTCCTGAAAGATCAAATGCGGGCGAGGTCGCCGTAAATCCGTTCGATGCGCACCCAGGCGTCGGTGGCCTGGGCGAGTGCGGCGAGGTATTGGGTACGGGCGGCGATCAGGGTGCGCTGGGCGTCGAGTACATCGAGGAAGTTGAACTTGCCCATCTCAAAGCCACGGGTGGCACTGTCCACTGCGCTTTGGGCGGCGGGCAGGATCACTTTATTAAAGGCACTCACCTCATTGTTGGCCGTCGCCCACAGGTCCAGGGCCTGGCGGGTTTCGGTGCGCAGGCGCAGCTCGGTGGCGTTGCGCAGGTCCCGGGCCTGGTCGGCTCGGCGGCTGGCGGCCAGCACATTGCCCTGGTTGCGATTGAACAGCGGGATCGGCATCGACACGCCCACCAGGTTCACCCGCTCGCGCACGCTGGCGTCGTACTGGCTGCCGATGGATATATCCAGGTCGGGAATCCGCTGGGCCTTTTCCAGGCCCAGGCCGGCCTCCCGTTGCTGGATTTGCAACTGCGCCAGGCGCAGCTCGGCGGTGCTCTCCAGGCGCGCCAGCAGTTGGGTGGCCGAAGGCAGCGCTGGCGTATTCACGGCACCTGCCTCGACACGCTCAAAACTGATGTTGGCGCTGCCGGTGATGGCGGCCAGGCGGCGATAGGCATCGCTCACGCCGATCTCGGCGCGGCTGCGCTCCAGGCGGATTTCCGAGACCTGCACCTGGGCGCGAGTGGCTTCGACCGGCGACGACTTGCCCGCCGTGACCCGGCCATTGGCAACCACCAGGCCGCGCTCGGCCAGCGCCATTGAGCGTTGCGCCAGCTCCAGGCGTTCCTGGGCCCGCAGCGCGCCATAAAAGCCATCGATGACCTCGGCCCGCAGCAGGTTGCGCCGCTGTTCCAGCTCCTGGGCCGCCGCATCTTGTGCCCGCGAGGCCACATCGATGCGCGCCCCGCGCTTGCCGCCCAGCTCCAGGGTCTGGCTTAGCTTGACGGTGGTGGTGCGGGTGCTGCGGCGGGTGTCTTCGGCGTCCCAGGAGGCCACCGGGTTGGGGATCAGCCCGGCCTGCTGCCGACCGCCCTGGGCGATGTCGATTTCCCATTGCGCAGCGGCCAGGTCCGGGTTGTCGGCAAACGCACTTTGCAGGGCCGATTCGAGGGTCAGGGTCTGGGCGCTTGCCACTTGGGCCATCGCCAAGACCCCCACTACGGAGCACACAATTGTTCTTAAAAACGTTGGCATAACAAGCGTTCCACACCCATGAGTTGGCGGACAAATCCAAGCAGGGGCAATGTAACTTTCGCTACTTATCAGAGGGGTGGCCGAAACATTACAAATCCGTTAGCAAAGGCTCTGGTCCGGGCTTTTGCTTTAACCTTCGCGGCGATTGCAGATACTTTCCCTTGCACCGAGGCACCCTCGACATGCGCATCCTGGTTATCGAAGATGAACTGAAAACAGCCGAGTACTTGCATCAGGGACTGAGCGAAAGTGGCTATGTGGTCGATTGCGCGGCCAGCGGCGCCGACGGCGTACACCTGGCGCGGCAACACACCTATGACCTGGTGATTCTGGATGTGAACTTACCGCTCATGGACGGGTGGGATGTGCTGCAGCGGATCCGCCAGACCAGCAACACGCGAATCATGATGCTCACCGCCCAAGGCCGCCTGGCCGACAAAATCAAAGGCCTGGAACTGGGCGCCGACGACTACCTGGTCAAGCCTTTCGAGTTTCCCGAACTGCTGGCCAGGGTCCGCACCCTGATGCGCCGCAGCGTCGAAGCGGCGGTGCCGGACGTGCTGCGGGTGGCCGACCTGGAACTGGACCAGGGTCGCCACCGGGCCTTTCGCGGCAACCAGCGCATTGACCTGACCACCAAGGAATTCGCCCTGTTGCACCTGCTGATGCGCCAGAGCGGCGTGGTGCTGTCACGCACGCAAATCATCTCGTTTGTGTGGGACATGAACTTCGATTGCGACACCAACGTGGTCGAGGTCTCGATCCGCCGCCTGCGGGCGAAGATCGACGACCCGTTCGAGCGCAAGTTGATCCACACCTTGCGCGGGGTTGGCTACGTGCTGGAAGACCGCGAATAGCGGTCAGTGCGCGATCGGTTCCGGATGAAAACCCTCGCCTTCGATCTGGATGGTGACGTGGGAAATATCGAATTGTTCGTGCAGTAACTCGGTCACCTGGGCGAGGATCTGTTGCTCGCTGCCCAGCGCCGGCTCCACCACCAGATGGCTGCTGAGCACGTTCTTGCCGCTGGTCAGGGCCCAGATATGCAAGTCATGCACCTCCTTGACCCCAGGCACCGCGCAGATGGCCTGCTCGACCGCGTCGATATCGATGCCGTCCGGCACGCCTTGCAGCAGCACATTCATGCTGGCCTTGAGCAGGGTCCAGGTTCTGGGCACGACCCAGAAGCCAATCACCGCGGCCACCACCGAGTCGACCCAGGCCCAGCCAGTGAGCATGATCACCACGGCCGCAATGATCACGCCGATGGAGCCGAGCATGTCGCTCCAGACCTCCAGGTAGGCACCCTTGACGTTCAGGCTCTCGCCACTGGCCGCGCTGAGCAGGCGCATGGAGATCAGGTTGACGATCAGCCCCAGCACCGCAATCACCAGCATGCCGGTGGACTGGATCTCGGCCGGAGCCTGCAGGCGCAGGTAAGCCTCGTAGAGGATGTAGAACGCCACCCCGAACAGCAGCAACGCGTTGAACGCGGCGGCGAGGATTTCAAAACGCGCATAACCGAAGGTGCGCTTGCGGTCAGCGGCGCGCTTGGCGACCTGGATGGCTACCAGGGAGATGGCCAGGGCCAGGGTGTCGGTCATCATGTGCGCGGCGTCGGACAACAGCGCCAGGCTGCCGGTGACAAAGGCACCGATCACTTCGGCAATCATGAAACTGCCGGTCAGGCCCAGGGCTAGCCATAACTTGCGTTCGTGGCCGGCGCGTACGGTGGCGTGGCTGTGTCCTGCACTCATGGCGATTCCTCGTGGGGGGATGTGCGCTGATCATAGAGCGATAAGGGGAAACCTTTGGTATGGATTTCACAATTGTCATAACGCTGCCAGCGGGGTGTTAACCACATGGGGGAGCTGGCTTGCCTGGGATAGCGGTACACCCTCAAGCCCCAATGCCAGTCAGTTAAGCGCAGATCCCCTGTGGGAGCGGGCTTGCTCGCGAAGACGTCGGCCCAGCAAACATTGATGTTGACTGACCCACTGCTTTCGCGAGCAAGCCCGCTCCCACAGGGGAATGCGGCGGCGTTAAAACACCGGGCGCCGGCCAAACCGCAATGCACTGGCCACGCCGACCGCGCCCATCACTACACAGTAAAAAACGCAGATCCACGGACTGCTGGGCATCAATGCAATCAGCATCAAAGGCGTAGTACTCGCCCACAGCGCGTAGGCAATGTTGTAGGTAAAGGAAATACCCGACACACGAATCTGCGCTGGAAACAGGCTGACCATCACCGATGGCACCGCGCCCACCACTCCGCAGCTCAACCCCGCAATGGCATAGGCCGCGCCCAGCCACACGCCGCCGGCGATCAGGCTGGCGTAGAGCACGGCGATGCCCACCGGCAACAGCAGACTGTAGACCAGGACCGCGCGCCAGGCGCCGATGCGGTCCACCAGCAGGCCGGCCAGTACGCAACCGATGTTCAGGAAGACGATGCCCAGTGCGCTCAGGGCGAAGGTGTGGCTGGGGCTCATGCCGAAGGTTTTCTGCATCATGGTCGGCGTGATCACCACCAGCACCACCACCGCCGAGGTGAGCACACAGGTCAGCAACATGGCCGGCAGCAACGCCTGGCGATGGTCGCGCAACACCGTGCGCAGCGGCAGTTCGGCGTCGGCCTGGCGGCGCGCCTGCATGGCCAGGAACACCGGGGTTTCACTCAGCCAACGCCGCAGCCAGACACCGATCACGCCAAACACCCCACCCAACAGAAACGGGAAGCGCCAGGCGTAATCCAGGATTTGTTCTGCGGTGAACATCTGCGCCAGCAAGGTCGCCGTCAATGCCCCCAGCAGGTAACCGAAGGTCAGCCCGGCTTGCAGGAAACCCAAGGCATAACCGCGGTGGTTGGCCGGCGCGTGTTCGGCGACGAAGACCCAGGCGCTGGGCACTTCACCGCCCACCGCCGCGCCCTGCAAGACCCGCAGCGCCAGTAGGATCAGCGGCGCGAAATAGCCGATCTGTGCGTAGGTCGGCATGATCCCGATCAGCAGGCACGGCAGGGCCATCATCAGAATGCTCAGGCTGAACACGCGCTTGCGCCCCAGGTGATCGGCAAAGTGCGCCATCAGGATCCCGCCCAATGGCCGCGCCAGGTAGCCGGTGACGAAAATCCCGAAGCTTTGCAGCAGGCGCAGCCATTCGGGCATTTCCGGGGGGAAGAACAGCTGGCTCAGGGTCAGGGCGAAAAATACGAAAATGATGAAGTCGTAGATTTCCAGGGCACCGCCCAAGGCGGCCAGGCCCAGGGTCTTGTAGTCGGAGCGGGAAAAACGCTGCGCCTGTGGATAAGTGCTGGCAGTCATGAAAGAAGCTCGGCAGACAGACAAAATGGCGTGCAGGTTATGAGCTGGACCGGATCCTGGCAATCGCCGCGGATATATTGGGTTTACTCATTGATCCATGAAAATAACAACATTCCCAAATAAATGGCCGTGGGCCAAGATGCGGCGATACCTTGCCAAAATAACTACAAGAGGTAATCCCACGTGGCCGATCCTATCGAAGATAGCCGTTATGCCCGCTTCGCCCTGCGTTGCTCGAATTTCGCCGAACGCTGGTTTCCTGACTCCTGGGTGTTTGCCGCCCTCGCCGTGATCATTGTCACCGTGGCGACCCTGGGCATGGGCGCCGCGCCCACCGAAGCGGCCAGGGCCTTCGGCGATGGTTTCTGGAGCCTGATCCCGTTCACCATGCAAATGGCCTTCGTGGTGATTGGCGGCTATGTAGTCGCCAGCTCGCCGCCCGCCGTGAAGTTGATTGACCGCCTGGCGCGCATCCCGAAAAACGGCCGCTCGGCCGTGGCGTGGGTGGCATTGATCTCGATGGTCGCCTCGTTGCTCAACTGGGGCCTGTCCCTGGTGTTCGGCGGGTTGCTGGTGCGAGCCCTGGCCCGGCGCACGGATTTGCGCATGGACTATCGCGCGGCCGGCGCGGCGGCCTATCTAGGCCTGGGCGCCGTGTGGGCGCTGGGGTTGTCGTCATCGGCCGCACAATTGCAGGCCAACCCGGCCAGCCTGCCGCCTTCGATCCTGGCGATCACCGGGACCATTCCCTTCACCGACACCATCTTTTTGTGGCAATCGGGGGTGCTGTTGCTGGCGTTGATCGTGGTGTCGCTGATCATCGCCTACGTCACCGCACCGGGCCCCAACTCGGCCCGTGACGCCAAGGCGTGTGGCGTAGACCCGGCATTCAACCTGCCCAAGCCACAACCGCCAAGCCGTCCGGGAGAATGGCTGGAACACAGCCCGCTGCTGACCATTTTGCTGGCGCTGCTGGCTGCCGGCTGGCTGTTCCATGAGTTCTCGACCAAGCCGGCGATCAGCGCGATCTCGGGGCTCAACACCTATAACTTCCTGTTCATCATGGCCGGCGCCTTGCTGCACTGGCGCCCGCGCAGCTTCCTCGACGCCGTGGCCCGCGCGGTGCCGACCACCACCGGGGTGCTGATCCAGTTCCCGCTGTACGGCTCCATCGCGGCGCTGATGACCGTGGTCAAGGGCGGTGACGGCCAGACCCTGGCCCACCATATCTCGACCTTCTTCACCTCCATCGCCTCCCACGACACCTATGCGCTGCTGATGGGCGTGTATTCGGCGGTGCTGGGGTTCTTTATCCCATCGGGCGGCGGCAAATGGATCATCGAGGCGCCGTACGTGATGCAGGTGGCCAATGACCTGCAATATCACCTGGGCTGGGCCGTGCAGATCTACAACGCCGCCGAGGCCCTGCCGAACCTGATCAACCCGTTCTACATGCTGCCATTACTCGGCGTACTGGGACTCAAGGCACGGGACTTGATTGGTTTCTCGTTTGTGCAACTGCTGGTGCACACGCCGCTGGTGCTGTTTTTACTGTGGGCGCTGGGGACGACCTTGAAGTACATGCCGCCGGTGATGCCTTAGTCATTGGACGTTGCGCCCGTCGTTGTGGCGGGTGCAGCCAGGCCGACATTGAGCGCCTTTTTCCCTCACTGAACATTTCAAGGAGGGAACCCACCACTACTGTAAAACCAACTACATAGTGTCTTTTAGTAGCACGGGACAATCTTCAACTTAACTAAGAGACCACCACTAAATTATTTAGAGCTATAACTGGAGCGCCCATGAATATCACGCCTACAACTAACATGCCTGCCTCTCAAAACAGTGCTGAGGCGGGCAACACCCAAGAAGCCAGCCAACAGCAAAACCCCCAGCTAAAAAAATTCAAACAGTTCAAATCGGCGTTCGGCCAACCGGCGGGAAGAATAGTCTTTGCAGAGTCAAACCCTAACAAAAATCTTTTCAAGCCTGTTGTATCGTTTAAAGGCTAACTTCTCAGCAAGCATTCCGGCTTCGCAGCCTATATTGAACACTTACAAGTGTTGCAACTACCTCGGGTCTAATTGCAATCCCATGGATAACCGAAGCAATGCGTTGCACGTCACGATATATGAGAGGCGGCCAAGCCCTACAAAAAAACCGCATTTGCCGACGCATTTTCCCGGTCAGCCGCTACTGTGTGAGGGTAGGCATTCATCCCGCGCAGACGGGCTTTAGCTGACAAGGAAACACGCATGTTTAAACTGACCAGGCTGTCCTTCACCCTTGTCGCACTTAGTGTGAGCACGGTCGTACAAGCCGATGTCGAACTCGACCTGGGCACTGCGCAACGGGTCAGGCAATTGTTCGCCTACCCCAACAATTGCAGTGTGATCTGCTTTCGGCCGCTGACGTTGGAACAGACAGTTGAACACTACCTGACCCAGAGTTTGCAACGTGATGGCTACAGTCGGGCCAGGGTCAGTGTGAAAACCCAGCAGGATCAGGTGCGCGCGCACTTTACCGGTGTACCCGGTGGCTATGGCCAGCCCTTGACCGCGTTGTTGCATACCGCTGACCTGGCCTATGAAGGCGCCAGCCAGTTGAACCGCGATGGCAAATGGCAATTTAGCTGGTACCTATTCCTGCCGCTGGGCATGGCCCTGGAGAACCGCAAGAGCATCGAGTTGATGCATTTCCCGCCCGACTACTCCCTGACCCATTACCAGGACTACCTGGAGTCGGCCACCACCGACCGTTGGGCCACGTTATTGACCGCCAATGGCATAGCGGCGGCCCAGACCCCGGAATACCAGACCATCATCGATATTGCGCCGATTGCCGCGCCCTCCACGGCTGGCAAGGACCTGGAAGGGGTCTATGGCTACTTCACCGAGTACCAGACCCGGATAGTCCGCGAGTTGAGCCTGCACCCCACAGGCTCATTGCCCATGGTCGCCTTCGGCGCACCGGTACGCAGTTGGATCCAGCAACAGTACGGGCAAACTCTCGGGGTATTGGGCCTGGGGCAGATCAGCCCGGCCGAGGGCAGCTATGTCGCCGTACTGGGGGCCAATCACCCCAGTTACATCTGGTACGCCGCCGACCCGGCCAGCTACGGCGGTGACGAACAGAAAGCCGACGAGGCCGGCTTGAAAGTCATGGGCCAGGACTTGAGCGCCGCCTGCTGGCAGGCTGGAATGGGCCAGCAGCCCGCCAGCGACCCCAATGTGCTGCTCAAGGGTTGCATGAATACCTGGCAGGTGACGCGCAAGGAGCAGACCTGTGAATTGTTCTATACCTCGGTGCGAGAGCTGCCCGCCGAGCAGGCCAAGGAAAAATGTAGCAACGCGTCGATCAAGGCCCAGCTCAAGCGCCTGAAAAGCCCCATGCCAGAAGCCTCTGTGCCGGCGCCGGCCCTGTAGGTTCCTGGCTTTATCAGCATTGTCTTACGCGAAAAAACGCCGATAGCTACTGTCAGATTTGACAGTAGCTATCGGCGTTTTTTTGCGTAAATCTTGGACGGTGCCCATTTGCTGCAAGACCGGCAGTCTAATCAATATCAGGAGGTCGATGCAGCCCGACAAGGAGCCCTATGAAAACCCAAGTCATGGAAGAAGCACCTGCGGCCGCGAGTGACTGTCTGTATCCCTTCGCAACACTGCTGGCGAAAAAAGGTTACCCCTCGCGTCGTGACTTCGAGGTGGTGCGCACCCGCAACGGACGTGGAACCGGGATCAAGGCCAAGGTCGCCTTCGACAGCCGAGTGCGTATCGCCAAGATTTCCGGGCACGCCCTGAGCGAACGGCGCTTGCACACGCTGCAGGTGTCTTCGCGCATCCACTTGTACGACCCCTGGTTCAGCGGCTTGCTCCTGCATTCATGCGACCCGAATGTGTTCCTCGATATCAGCGAACTGGAGCTGTGGTCGATCCAGGCGATCCGCCCCGGCGCGCTGCTGACCATGGATTACGCCAGCACCGAGGACGTGCTGTTCCGGCAGTTCCCGTGCCGTTGCGGCGCCGGCAACTGCCGAGGCTGGATCACCGGCATGAAAGAGCCCTTGAACGCCGAGGGCCAACTGTTCATGGAACAGTGGCGCCAGCGCAAACGCTATTAAATGGCCTCGATCGGGCGCAGGCGGTACTGCGGCGGCAGTTGCTCGAACCCGGTGATGGTGGCGTTGAGGCTCTTCCAGCGGCCGTCCTTGATCCCGTAGATGCAACCGTGGATCGACAGGCTCTGCCCACGATGCCAGGCGTTCTGCACAATGCTGGTGTGACCGACATTGGCCACTTGCTGGATGACGTTGAGTTCACACAGGCGATCGACGCGTTCTTCTTCCGTGGGCAACTGGGCCAGTACTTCGCGGTTCTCGTAGTACAGGTCACGGATCGTACGCAGCCAGCCGTCGATCAGGCCGAACTGGCGGTCCTGCATCGAAGCACGCACGCCGCCGCAGCCATAATGGCCGGTGACCAGGATATGTTTGACCTTGAGCACATCCACCGCGTACTGGATCACCGACAGGCAGTTGAGGTCGGTGTGCAGCACCACATTGGCCACGTTGCGGTGCACAAACAGGTCGCCCGGCAGCATGCCGACGATCTCGTTGGCCGGTACCCGGGCGTCCGAACAGCCGATCCACAGGTATTCCGGGGTCTGCTGGCGGGCAAGCTTGGCGAAGAATTCGGGATCTTCCTGTTTGATCGCATCCGCCCAGCGTTCGTTGTTATCAAGCAGGTCTTGTAGTTCGTTCATCAGGAAAGCCTCAGGAATGATGCGCAGTTTTGTGACTGACAACCTCTCGCCCAGGTCACGCCCCACGCAAATTAGCTTGAATCTTTGGGAGGCCGGGCCTGTCCACACACTATAAGCCCCACAGTATGAGGATTGGCCATGACGCAATCACGACGTCCCTACGGCGCCCCGACGCCGGCACCGATTGATGACAACGAAGATCGCATGGGCTCGATGCGCGAGCTGGATTTTGACGAGCAAGAGCCGACGGCGGAAATCGGCGATGAGATCCCGCGTGGAGAGCGCGAGCACCTGATGCCCGACGAGCGGGTGCGCGAGGCCGGAATGACCGGGGCTTCGACGGCGGATCATGAGCCCACGGATGATGATATGAGCCCCGAAACCCTGATCCATGAAGATGGCGCGCGCGATGCCCGCGAAGAAGGTGAAGGCGAGCAGGCGGATTGGGACCTGAGTATCGTCGATGAGGACGAGATTGGCGGCGGTAATGGGTTGGATGAAGCCGAGTTGGCGGACATTGATCCGGTCGACGGCAACCGCTGACACAGCGCCTGACTTATGGTGAAGCATGGCGGTGTGGGAGCTGGCTTGCCTGCGATAGCGGCGCTGGATTCACCACCGCTATCGCAGGCAAGCCAGCTCCCACGTAAGACTGCTCCCACACGGGATCGTGTGTTTTAGTCGACCAGGGTGCAGGCCATGACGACGGCGTCTTCGCGACCACCGACGGCCGGGTAGTAATCGCGGCGACGGCCGATTTCGTTGAAACCGTAGCGCTCATACAGGCGGAATGCCCCGGTATTGCTGTCGCGTACTTCCAGGAAGCATTCCCGCGCACTGGCGGCATAGGCCCGGGACATCAGGTGCTCCAGCAGCGCCAGGCCCAGGCCGCGGCCCTGGTTTTCCGGTTTGACGGTGATATTCAGCAAATGCGCTTCATCGAGGATGATTTGCACCACGCCGTGGCCCACCTGCTGCTCGCCTTCGAACATCAACCAGATCTGGTACTTGCCCAGCCCGTCGAGAAAGATGCCACGGGTCCAGGGATGGCTGAACGCCGCGTATTCGATTTTCAGCACGGCGTCGAGGTCAGCCTCGGTCATCGGGCGGAAGGATAAAGCCTCACTCATCGGTTGTTTTCCAGCGCGCCATCAGCCGGCGCATGGCTTGCCAGACATCAGCCTTACGCTGTGGCTCTTCCATTAATAATTCCAGGCCCGGCAAGGCCCAGACCGAACCCAGGCCTTCGACCTGCAGTTCGCGGTACCAGGCCTCGGCGTTGGCTTCGCCGGCAAATCGCACGGCCGGCAGGCCGATCAGCCACAGGCACACACAGGGTTCATCTTCCAGGCGGGCCGAGACAAAGCCCTGCACGAAGTCACGCGCGGCGTCCGGCCCCTGGTCCATATTGCCGCGCACCAGCAACGGCCAGCGCACCGGCTCGCCGACGATCTGCGGGCTGTCGGGCAGGCCGGCAGCGCGCAGCATGTCCTTGAGCAGCAGGTAGGCCGGGTCGCGCGCCTGGAAACGTTCGCCGGTGGGCAGTTCGACCAGCAACAGGCAGCGCCCGGCCCGCAGCAATTGCAGGGCAAAACGCGGTGGCGGCACGACCGGGGCCTTGGCCACCGGGGCAGCGTCGGCCACTGCAGCGGGCTTGGGCGCCGCCGAAGGGCGTGGCACTTCGATCTTGACCCGCTCCGATGGCCGCACAGGCACCTCGGCCACAGGCTTTACCAGCGCGACCGGCGGCGCCGCTTCCTCGCCCGAGGCGTCGAATGGCTCGAACGGCTCCAGCGGCTGCAGCAGTTCGGGCCGCGACGGGGCGGCAAAGGGCAATTCGGTGCGCGGCAGCCAGTTGACCACCTGCATGGCGGTCAAGTAAGCGCGACGTCGGGACTCGATAAGCAAGGCGCGACCACTTGTGGATAACTAAAGAGCGCAGATTCTACCGCCCTTCGACGACGATCGCCCACCGTTGATGATTTTCTCTGCATTGCTGACCGCCCATCGCGAACGCGCCCTGACCGGCTGTGGATAAATCCCGCGCCTGATGCAGTACAATCGCTGCTTTTAATTCGCCAACCAGCCGGCCATTCCGATGATCGAACCCAAGCGCGTCTTGCGCGCCCTCGCCGAACACTGGGCCCTGCTTGAGCCACTGTGCGAACACTTCGACCAAGGCACCCTGAGCCTTGGCGAGTTGCGCGCGCAACTGGCCGCCCAACAACTGGACAGCACGCCACAGGACATCACCAGCCTGCTGGACGTGTGGATTCGCCTGGATATCCTGGTGCCTGTCGCCAAGAGCCCGAACCGTTTCGAGCTCAACGCGCAGATCCATGACTTCCTGGCCTATCTTCGCAAGGAGCACCGGCTAGGCCTGTGCCTGGAAATCGAAGCCTACCTGCGCCACCTCGAGCGCCTGGCCGGTTATATCCAGGACGCCTTCGACATCCGCGACGGCCATGACCTGGCTCGCCAACTGCGGCTGCTGGACATGCGCGTGCGCGACGTGCTGAAAAAACTCGCCAATGACGAACAGGCCCTCGCGGCCGTGGCCGACCGCGCCAAGACCAGCGACCGGCAGATCCCGTTGCGCCAGCGCTATGCCGAGGTCCTGGCGACCTGGGACGAGTACGTCGAGCCGATGATCCAACTGGTGAACGCCGACGGTGCCTTCGAGCAAGGCGTGCGCAAGGTTGAGAACGTGCTGCTGCGCATGCTCACCGAACAACAGCGCCTGGGCCACCTGGTGGATGACGATATGTTGCTGCGCACCCACGCGCGCATCCTCGAAATGCAGACCAGCGCCCAACTGACCCTGCGTCATGCCCGCGAGCTGCTGCTGCCGCTGCGCGAAGAGGCACGCCGGCACAACGCCGTGACCCGTGGCGCGGCGCTGGCCCTCTCGGCGATCCGGCGCAAGGGCCTGGACGCGGTGCCGCAAGCGGCGATGCCGATGTTCACCCGGCCACAAAGTACCTTCCTCGGTAGTGCCAGCCAGGTCGAAGCCTATGTGTATGCCCTGGCGAACTTCGAACCCAAGCCTGCGCGGTTCCCCAAGGCCCACAAATCCCACAAGGGCCAAGCCCAGCGTGCGCCACGCACGGTCAAGGAGATGCTGGAGCGTTGCGAAGACGCGCTGCCGATGCCGGACCTGATGACCTGGCTGCTGGAACAGGAACCGGACGGGGCCACCGACGAGTTGCTGTACTGGTTCTCGCGTTTGTCGCGGGAGAAGCGTTTCAAGCGCGAGCGCCTGGAACGCCGGGATTACCACACTCACGAGCACCAGGTCAGCCTGCGCTCATTCGCCCTGCTCCCGGCCAGCACCGACGTAGCCGAGAATTCTGCGAGCACACCCTATGCATCTTGATCTATCCGAACTGTCCCAGCTGGCGCCGATCTTTCGCGAGCTGTTCAAGGGTTACCACGTCAGCCGCCGCGACCCGGAGCTGTACGCGCAATTGTCGAACTTCCAGGACCAGTACCGCACGCTGTTCAAGGCCCTGGGCTTTGAGCTGGTATGCGACACCCGTGGCTTCTATTACTTCGTGCCGGACACCGCCGTGGCCGCCGCGCAGGTGAACAAGACCGCGCAGCGCCTGGCATTGTTCACCTTCATCATCGTCGAGCACCTGGCCGACCAGGGCCGCGACCCGATTGCCGTGCTCGACGGTGGCAGCCTGGGCCGCGATGAGCTGCCCTCGTTGCTGGAGAAGTACCGCGACCTGTTTATCCAGGCCGAAGTACAGACCGTTGAGGAGCTGGAAGAAAAAATCATGCGCCGCATGACCCAGCTCGGCTTTGCCGGTGAAGACAACGGTATTTACCGCTTCCTGCCACCGATGCACCGTTTCCTCGACGTGTGCCTGTCGGTCCAGGCCGACCGCGACCTGGCGGCCAGCGTCCACAGTGTGCTGCCGTTGCCGGCGCCGGTGATCATCGACGAAGACAGTGATGAAAAGCTGCTGCAGACCGATGACCCGCTGGACTTGAGTGAATTTGAAAGCGAAGAAGATGCCCTCGCCCGTGCCATTGCCGAAGAACAGGAGACCGATGCATGAGCAAGGAACGTTATGGCATTCGCCGCTTCGCCCTATTGAACACCGCCGGCTACAGCCTGGGCCTGTTCCCGCTGGAAGAGCCGCTGTCGGTGTATGGCGCAAACAACCTCGGTAAATCGGCTTCGATCAACGCCTTGCAGTTCCCGATCCTGGCGCGCATGTCGGACATGAGCTTCGGCAAGTACACCCTGGAACAGTCGCGGCGCTTCTACTTTGCCACCGACACCAGCTACATCCTCGTCGAAGTCTCCCTGCCCCACGGCCCGCACGTGATTGGCGTGGTCGGGCGCGGCCCAGGGGGCGGTTTCGGTCACCAGTTCTTCGCCTACGCCGGCAAGCTGGACCTGGCTCACTACCAGAAGAACGACACCTGCCTGCGCCAGAAAGAGCTGTTCACCAACCTTGAGCGCGAGGGCCTGAAGGCCTATGAACTCAAGCCCGATGAGCTGCGGCGCTTGCTGGTGGGTGGCCATACCTCGATCCCGCTGGACCTGACCCTGATTCCGCTGCGTTCCACCAGCGAGCAGAGCCTGAAGACCTTCCGTGCGCTGTTTATCAACCTGCTGCACATGCGCGAAATCACCGCGGCCAAGCTCAAGCAGTTGTTCCTCGATGCGTTCGAGCACAGCCTGCGCTCGGGCAGTGTGGATTACATTGCGGCGTGTGAAGAAGCGTTCCGCGATGTGCGACGCATGGAGCAGGACTACAACTCACTGGTAGCCGCCGGCCCATTGGTCGAGGCCTTGGCCAATGGCGTGAAACAGCGCGACATCCTGCGCGGCAAACTGCATCGCCTGTCGCCGCTGCTCGATTCGCTGCTGGGTACCTGGTCGGACTACGCCAGTGCGCGCAAGGAAGAGCTGACGATCCAGGCCGAACACTACCGCAACGAGCAGGATGCGCTGCAGAACGATCAGCGCGGCGGCACCCAGGAGCTGATGCGCCTGGAGCGGGAAATCAGCGGCATCCAGCGCTGGCTGGGCGAGTTGTCGGTGCTCAAGCATCGCTTTGCCCTGGTGGATGACGTCAAGGTCCTGGAGCAGCAACTGCTGGCGGCCAAGGATGCCCACGACGAACTGGCCGGCGCCCTGGCGCAATCGCGACAGTTCAGCGCCGAGGACCTGGATGAGCGCCTGCGCGACCTGGAAAAGCGCCTGAAGTCGGTCAAGCAACAACTCGATCACGCCGACAACAACAGCTACGCCAAGCTGCGGGAAGAATTCTCACAGCAGGACGTCGAGCGTCTGATGCGTCTGTTCAACAGTTCGTTGTTCAGCCTGCCGCTGGGCGAGCATGGCATCACCCTGGATGAAGACGGCCAGTGGGTCAAATCCCTGGAGCTGATCCTCGATGGCTTCAAGGGCGAGCGCTTTGAAGTACCGGGGCTGTCCATCGACATCTCGCACATCGAGCCCCCTGCCTTGCAGGCCCTGGCGGATCGCGCGGCATTGCGCGACCAGAAGGAGCGCCTGGAAAAAGAACTCAAGCAACTCAAGACCCAGCAGGCGGTGGCCTCTGACCGCGCGGCAAGCAAGACCCAGACCGAAGCGCTGTACCAGCAGGTACTCGATGCGCAGAAAGCCCTGGAAGACTACCGTCGCGCCCAGACGCTGAGTGCCGAGGAAGGCGAGAAGCTGGAAAACCTGGCGCAGATGGAAGCCGCCCAGGATGAACTCAAGCGCTCCAGCGATGCGTTTACCGAACGTGTGCAGCAGCTGTCGGCCAAGCTGCAACTGGTCGGCCGCCAGATCGGCGATATGGAAGCCAAGCAGCGCACCCTGGATGACGCCCTGCGCCGTCGCCAGTTGTTGCCGGCCGACTTGCCATTTGGCACGCCGTTCATGGATCCAGTCGACGACTCCATGGACAATCTGCTGCCGCTGCTCAATGACTATCAGGACAGCTGGCAGGGGTTGCTGCGCGCCGACGGGCAGATCGACGCGCTGTACGCCCAAGTGCGCCTCAAGGGCGTGGCCAAGTTCGACAGCGAAGACGATATGGAGCGCCGCCTGCATCTGTTGATCAATGCTTACGCGCACCGCACCGACGAAGCCCTGACCCTGGGCAAGGCGCGCCGCGCGGCGGTGACTGATATCGCGCGGACCTTGCGCAATATCCGCAGCGACTACGACAGCCTCGAGCACCAGTTGGCCCTGTTCAACCGCGAGATCAACAAGCGCCAGGTATCCAACCTGCAGAGCTTCCGTATCGTGTTTGCGCCGAACAAGGAAGCGCTCAAGCATATCGACCAGATCATTCACAGTGCCGGTCAGTATGAGGAAGGCGAAACCCTCTCGGTGTTCGACCTCAGCCAAAGCGCCGAGCAGGACAACAAAAACGAAGAGGCCAAGGAATACCTGGCACGCCTGGTGGCCGCCAACCACAACCAGTTGGGGCTCAAGGACCTGTTCGAACTGGCGTTCGAGATTACCAAGGTCAACGGCCAGCCGATCATTCACACCGACATCGATGGCGCTGCGTCCAACGGCACCACCATGACCATCAAGGCTCTGACCAACATGTACTTGTTGCTGCACTTGATGGACCGCGACCAGGCCGGTCGCGTGCGCCTGCCGTACTACCTCGACGAGGCGGCGGATATCGATGAGAAGAACCAGGCAGCATTGCTGGAGACCAGCCTGCAACTGGGCTTTGTGCCGATCCTGGCCAGTGTGAAGCCGCAGGTTTCCGCCCAGGTGGCGATCGACCTGGAGGGCGGCAGTGGGCCGAACGGGATCTACATCGATGAGGCGGACTGGAAGTACATCCGCCGCCATGATGTGGTGAAGGCGACGATCAATGTTCAGGCGGATGAGCCGCAGTTGGATGAGGTCTGATCGGCGCCTAGCAGGGCATTAAAAAGGCCGCGATCTTTTGGATCGCGGCCTTTTTTGTGGCTCCTGGATTTATTTACCCAGGGGAATCTTCGGCGCCCAGATCAGCCACTCGTCTTCAAACTTGTCGAACAACGGGAAGGTCTGCTCGGGCAGTGCCGGGTTGCCCATGCGCTCGCCATCCGGCGTCGCAAAGGCAATGCCGCCCTGGACCAGGGTTTCCAGGGATTCGGTACGCACTGTCGCGCCCTTGAACAGGCCAAAGTCCAGGCCAAAGCCACTGCTGTTCCAGAAACGGCTGCCGCCACGCACCAGCGGGGCGTACTTGGGCTCGATCAGCACATGAATCAGCACACGGTCGGCCGTCTTGCCCAACTCGTAGCCGGTGACCTTGCCCACCGTGACTTCGCGGTAGGTAACCGGCACGCCGACTTTCAACGAGCCGCGGCGGGCCGCGCTGAGGACCAGGCTCAAGCCGGCTTCCTGCACGTTAGCCTCGGGCGGTTGGGCCAGGGCCACGAAGTTCTTTTGTGCCCCGGTGCTTTTCACCGCCGGCAAGACTTCGATGTACTGGCCGGTGACCAGGGTTTCCAGGTTGGCGGTCTTCATCAAGCCCAACTCCGGCTTGACCACCCAGAACTGGCTGCCGGTGCGGGCGATCCGCTCAGGCACTTCGGTGATGCGTGCACTAAGCATCACTGACTGCATGTCGGCGCTCAGGTCGACGCTTTCGATCTTGCCCACGTCCAGGCCTTTGAAGCGAATCGGCGTACCGGGGCGCAGGCCGTCGGCGCGGTCGACCTTGATCGTGATGAGGGTGCCACGCTGGGTGGAGGCTTCGTGATCGGCAAACAGGCGGAAACGCGGGATGCGATTTCTCAGCGGTACGTTTGGCTCTGGGGTCTCAAAGGCGATCCCCCCGGCCATCAGGCTCTGCAGGGATTCGCTTTTGACCTGGATGCCGCCGGTGAGCCCGCCGGTCAGGGTCACGCCACTGGCGTTCCAGAAACGCGTCGAGCCGTTGACCAGGCCTTCGTACTCCTTCTCGATATGCACACCGATCACCAGTTGCTTGCGCTTGCGCGAGAACTGATAGCTCTGGACCGAACCGACCTTGACCTGTTTGTAGAGGATCGGGCTGCCAACCTCCAGGGAGCCGAGGTTTTCTGTGAGCAGGACCAGGTGCAGGCCTGGGGAGCGCAGGTCCAGCGGTGGCGCCTTGGGCCGGGCGACGAACTCACGTTGGGGACTGGCGCCTTTGTCGCCGGGACGGATGGCAATGTAATTGCCCTTGACCAGGGCTTCCAGGCCGGTGATACCGGCCAGGGAGATGGACGGCTTGACTACCCAGAATTGTGTGCCTTCCACCAGGTAATCTTCGGCCAATGGGTCGAGGGTCAGGTCGGCGCTGGCGCTGGACAGGTCGGAGTCGACCTTGAGGGCCTTGAGACTGCCGACCTGGATGCCTTTGTACATCACCGGCGTACGCCCGGCTTGCAGGCCCTCGAAGTCACTGAGTTTGACCTTGATGCGAATGCCCGCGGCGGCGGCGTCGAAGTCTTCGTACAGACGGAACGGCAGGCTTGGGTCGGTGGGCGGGCTGTCCTTGCGGTTTTCCGGCGTGGCGAAGGCAATCCCCCCGGAGACGATGCTGGCCAGGGACTCGCTGCGCACTTTGACCCCGGACAGGTTGGCGTCGATGCTGATGCCGCTGGCGTTCCAGAAACGCGTATGTTTGCGCACCAGGTTGGCGTAGGTCGGCTCGATATAGACTTTTATCTCGACGGTGTTTTGATCGGCTGACAGCAGGTAGCTTTTGACCTGGCCAACCTGGATCTGTTTGTAGAAGACCGGGCTGCCACGGTCGAGCGAGCCGAGCCGCTCGGCCTTGACGGTCAGGTGCAGGCCGGGCTTGGCGTCGGACAATGGCGGCTCTTCGGAGAGCGCCTTGAATTTGCGCGTAGGCTCGCCGTCACCAGGGCTGGCGGCGATGTAATTGCCCGAGACCAGGGTTTCGAGGCCGGTGATCCCGGCCAGGCTCACGCTGGGCTTGACCAGCCAGAAGCGCGTATTGGCCTTGAGGTATTGCTCGACATCCTTGTTCATCTCGATGGTGGCAATCACCCCGCGATTGCTGCCCTCGTCATCCAGGGCCAGGGTCTTGACCTTGCCCACGGGCATGCCTTTGTAGACCACTTCGGTCTTGTTGGCCTGGATACCTTCGCCGCTTTCAAAGCGTACCTGGATCTCGATGCCCGTCTGGGTGTAGGCACGCCATCCGAGCCAGCCGCCAATCACCAGGGCGATCAACGGCAGTACCCAAATGGCCGACCAGTTCGAAGCGGGGCGGGTTTTAGCCTTTGGCAAATCAGTCATGGTCGTCGTCCGACTCCGTGTTATCCCAAATCAGTCGGGGATCGAAAGTTACTGCGGCAAACATCGTCAAGATCACCACACTGGCGAACGCCACGGCACCGAGATTGGCCTCGATACTGGCAAGTCGCCCAAAGTTAACGACCGCCACCAGAATGGCGATCACGAAGATATCCAGCATGGACCAGCGACCGATGAATTCGATAAAGCGGTACATGATAATGCGTTGTCGGGCGGAAAGCGGCTGGTGACGCTGCACCGAGAATAGCAACAGGGCGATGCCCACCAGCTTGAAGGTCGGCACCAGGATACTGGCAATAAACACCACGGCGGCAATCGGGAACATACCGTGCTGAACCAGTTCGATCACGCCCGCCATGATAGTGCTCGGCGCACCCTGCCCCAGGGAGTTGATCGTCATGATTGGCAACAGGTTAGCCGGAATGTACAGAATTGCCGCAGTAATCAGCAAAGCCCAGGTGCGCATCAGGCTGTTCGGGCGGCGGGCATGGACCAACGCACCGCAACGGGTGCAGGTCTGCTCGTCGGTCTCCGGGTCCTGCCTGTTCAGTTCGTGGCATTCGGTACAGATCAGAATGCCAGCATCAATCGCCCGCATGTTCGTCCTCCCCGGACAATGCCTGCCAGATTTGGTGCGGTGACATGACCACCTCCAGCAGCACCTGAACCATCAACAGGCTGACAAAGCAGGCCAGCCCCAGGCCTACGCTGAGGGCAGCCATGTCGGCCAGCTTTACAATCGCCACCAGCACGCCCATCAGGTAGACCTCAAGCATCCCCCAATCGCGCATATGGTGATAAATACGGTAGAGCAACAGGCCGTAGCTGCGGCCTATGTTCCAGCGAATACTCAGCAGCACCGCCAGTTGGCACAGCAGCTTGAGCAACGGGATGCCCATGCTGCACAGGAACACCACCACTGCGACGCCTTGCATCCCGGTATTGAACAGGGCGACTACACCGCTCCAGACCGTGTCTTCAGAAGACTGCCCGAGTAGATTGAGCTGCATGATGGGTAAAAAGTTCGCCGGGATGTACAGCAATAACGCGGCGATCACCAAGGCCAGGCTGCGCTCGACGACATTGTAGCGGTGGGCGTACATCTCATAACCACAGCGCGGGCATTGGGCCTTTTCACCGTGCGCAAGCTCTGGCTTGCGCATCAGCAAGTCGCACTCGTGGCAGGCAACCAGGTCCTCCAGCGGTAGGTCGGACACCTGGGTGGTATCAACCGGGTCGGACATATAGGGCTCTAAGTCTAAAATGATCAGGGGTCTATTCTAGTGTTCTGGTTGGGAAATAACTGTGCAAATTTGTCGGGATGAACAATGGTGTAATGCCAGCGCCTTTTCGACCGCCCAAAACAAAACCCCAACTGCTTTCGCAATTGGGGTTTTGGAATTTAATCTTGACGATGACCTACTCTCACATGGGGAAACCCCACACTACCATCGGCGATGCATCGTTTCACTGCTGAGTTCGGGATGGGATCAGGTGGTTCCAATGCTCTATGGTCGTCAAGAAATTCGGGTACTGAGTCGCGGCAGGTGCCTCGCTTCAGCAAATTGGGTATGTGACAGCTTTCGGTGTTTTGTGAGATTCGAACTTTCGGTTCATTTCGTCTTCACACACCGCAATCTGATGCTCTTTCGAGAAACAAATTGCTTGGGTGTTATATGGTCAAGCCTCACGGGCAATTAGTATTGGTTAGCTCAACGCCTCACAGCGCTTACACACCCAACCTATCAACGTCGT